>CAZSUY010000033.1:0-1003 GCA_964610155.1 uncultured Demequinaceae bacterium | reverse complement strand
TTCTATGTGCTGTCAAGCCCCGACGGGGATCGTGGCGAGGCGTCGATAGACCTGTCGGGCGATGTAGCGCTTGAGGCAGCGGCGAATCTCCTTGGTTGTGCGGCCCTCGGCTCGCCGTCGGGCGACATAGTCACGGGTGGCCGGGTGGTGCGACATGCGCGTGAGCGCGATCGAGGCGAGCGCCCGGTTCAGACGACGGTCGCCGCCGCGGTTGAGCCGATGCCGCTGCGTGTTCCCGGAAGATGCCGGAACTGGGCTGACCCCTGCGAGAGCTGCAAACGCGGCCTCCGAGCGGACCCGGCCTGGGTGTGACCACGCGGTGAGGAGCACGGCAGCGTTGACGGGGCCTATGCCCGGCTCGGTGAGGAGTGCCGAGCCGTCGCTGGCGGCGACCATCGCGGCCAGTTCCGCGACATTCTCGGCAAGCTCGACGTCACAGCCCAGAATGCGCCTGGCGAGCCGGATCGCCTCCTTGCGGGCGACCGCCGTCGAGAGGTCTTCGTCGCGGCGGCGCCACCCTGCGACCGTGGTGATCTGCCTGCGCTGCAGTGATCGCCGCGCATCGATGCCGAGGTCGACGGTCCGCAGCAGAGCGGTCAGCGCGTTGATCATGCGCGTGCGCTCCGTGTTGATCAGATCTCGTGCGGCGACCAGCACCCGCAACGCCGCGCGAGGACCGGAGTCTCCGCGCGGCTCACGCGGTTCGGCAGCATCGACATGGAGTACAGAGCGGGCGATCAGTTCGGCATCGAGATCGTCGCTTTTACCCCGTCCGCGCCGTAGCGCCCGAGGCGTCGGAAACGGCTCGACGGTCCGGTAGTTGGCCTCCTGGCATCGACGGGCCAAACCCGCCCCATAAGAGCCGATGCCCTCGATCACGACGAGCACGTCAGCGTCGCCGCCGGTGCTCCTGCCTATCCAGGTCACCGAACGGGAAAGTCCCGCTGGCGTCGTCGGGAACGTCGCCGAAGGGCCCCGTGCCCCCGTGCCCCCGTCCAGGACG
>CAZSUY010000032.1:0-1030 GCA_964610155.1 uncultured Demequinaceae bacterium | reverse complement strand
TGAAATGGGCAAACCACTCTAAGCCTTCGACCAGTCTGGGACCCGGGCGTTGAACGAGGTTATCATCGCATGCGAAGACTCTGTTGTTTTGTCTGGCGTCGGTAGCGTTAAGTGTGGTCTCGTTCATCGCCCACTCATATATGCCTGGCCATGAGCTGGTGATGATTACCTCTGGATTGCGAGCGATGACCTCTTCGATTGAGATTATTGGATAACCTGTGATGTTACCACATATGTTCACTCCGCCTCCCTTTTCAATTAGCTCGTGGATGAAAGTCCCGGAACCAGCAGTCTGTAGCGGGTCATTCCAGATGATATAAAAGACCCTTGGCCTTTCTTCCAATTCCGAGGTTACATCGGTTACTGCCTTAATCTTGCTTGCCATTTCAGATGTAAGTGTATAAGCCTCCACTTCCTTATCGGTTATTTCCCCTACTGTTCTAATATCATTAAGCACGTCATCTAAATCGGTAGTCTTTATACCAAATAGTGTAAGCCGCCCTACCATGTTATTGATAACATCCATGGGAGTGCCATGCGCAACCAGTATGAGGTCGGGGTTGAGAGCAACTATCTTCTCTATATCCGGTGTGGCATATCCCCCCACTTTTTCCTTTTCCAGAGCTCCGGGAGGATAATCGCACCAATCTGTCACTCCCACCACCCTGTCACCCAGACCCAGGGCAAACAAAATCTCGGTGTTAGAGGGAGCCAGGGAGATAATTCTTTGGGGTGTTTCGTTAATGGCGACCAGCCTTCCCAGGTCGTCAAATACATATTCTGCTGATACTGGCTCAGCTTCGGATGTTGGCTTAGCAAAGATATAGATTGTAAGGACAAGAGCTATGATAAGAGCTATGCTCAAAAGCACGAGGAACCGATTTGTACCTCGGGCGAAGATTTGCCTCCAGAACTTTTTCACGCGAGTCACTTTTGCCTCCTTTTACACAAAATAACTTTATTTTATACAAGTGTAGTTGATTAAGCCCAATTATAAAACGCTACAAAACGGATGTCAAGACTTTTCGCT
>CAZSUY010000031.1:0-1034 GCA_964610155.1 uncultured Demequinaceae bacterium | reverse complement strand
TGGGTTTTAGGTTCTTCTTCCATCATCTTCTCCTTTCCTTGAGGGTATCAAAATTCCTTATAGAACTGTTATATAAGTTTGTTAGGCGCAGGCTTATTAATAACTCAGAGCAATCTTTAATCCCATCATACGTTTCTGGTAGAGGCGATTTATCAGCTTCTATATCCAGCACACGACACAAGTCTTCCCATTCGGAGTAGAATTTTCGCCATCCTTCATCGGTTACTTCCTGTTTCGGGTCAGGAAAGTATTTACCCAGAAGTTCGCCTTGATACCATTCATTCTCAACCGCCTCATCCCAGAGTTTCTTAAAATTATGTTCCATCTTCCCGTGTCGCATTGTATAAAGTCCCGAAAACATTTCCCGATAGGTGTAAATTAAAGCCTTCCCCCCACGTTGCGACATAGCTCTTTTGCGTTGGCTTTCGGCGTAACCCCTATAATAAAAACGTAATTTTCTGGTTAAGAAATTCCTCGCTAAGAACACCCAGGGGATTGTAAAACCAACGTGGATGGGTTTCGGCATCCATAACAGATTGACCATATTCCCGTTGTGATTGCAAAGCATACGGAAGAACTTTTCAACTTCATAAAGCTGAACATCATAGATACCTTCTGAGAACTCTATCGTATCTCTGCCCTTAGTTAATCCTAAAAGTTTAACTGTCGGGTCTTGGTAAACGCCCCTTAAATCAATATCACTATCAGGCCGTTCAAGTCCCCAGGCGTGAGAGCCAGAGACAACAAGATAAAGCAAAAAACGTCCCTGCTCTTTCAACCTTTCAGAAACTAGCCCATAACCTTCATTTATTTGCTTATCCATTCCAGTTCATCCCTCATCCTTATCTTTTAGCATTGGGACTTATTTTCTTAGCATCACAGGCGGCGAGCCAACCTAATCCACCTTTCCTTTCATTGAGCCGCCGATTGATAACATTCTCACGTTCTAACAAGTCTTTGATATTTCTTAATCCTTTACTCACCCTATCTTCCCTCCTGTGGGGCTAACAGGTTTATGGCAGTCAGGTTTTTCT
>CAZSUY010000030.1:0-1108 GCA_964610155.1 uncultured Demequinaceae bacterium | reverse complement strand
GGGGCCGGGCGCGGTCGCGATCAGCGCGGCTTGGGAGGCTAATGGCGGCATGAACGGGCCGTGGGGCAACCGTCTTCAGTACTCTGATTGCCGCCAGGGTTGGGAATGCGGCCACGTTTTCGAGTACGCGATCGTCGGCTGGCGGTCTGACCGTGGAATCAACGTCTCGACAGGTGACATCATGGATTTTGTCCTCGAGCAGGGCGTCGATAAAGTCGGTTACCCGGACACCGCGGTCGTGACTGTCGCTGACACCGGAAATGGCGGCGGACGGGCGCAGTCCTTTTCGCGTGGATTGGTCAACTGGGGCCCGTTCGGACTGTTCGTCGTGAGTGGCGCAACCCGGGCCGAGCACGGACGTCTTGGCGGCGTTGGTGGGCCGACCGGTTGGCCGGTCTCTGCCGCGGACTGTACTTACGCCGGCGGCGCTTGTCTCCAGACGTTTCAGCACGCGTACATCGCGGAGGCGGGAGGCGTCGCCTGGTCGCTCACCGATTCTGCGATGATTGCCTACTTCGAGGCGAACGGCGGCGGATCCGGTCCGCTGGGCCTTCCCAACAGCGTATTTGTGTCGACGACGGGACCGAACGGCCCGGGTACGCAACAGTCTTTTCAGAACGCGCTGGTCGCCTCTAGCTCCTCAGGCGCCTTCTCGCTGAGGGGCATGATTCGGGAGGTGCACGGTGCAGCAGGCGGCGTCAATGCCGCGTACGGTTGGCCGACCGGAGAGCAAATCTGCGGCATGTCCAACGGTTGCGCTCAGCAGTTTCAGCACGTTCTGATCTACACGGCGAGTGAATCGTCGGCGCGCACAATCGCGAACCAGGCGATCGCGGACTATTACATGGCTCGCGGTGGGCCAGGAGGGCCCCTTGGTTCTCCGTTGACCGGCACGATCGTGGTGTCGGTGAGTGGTGGTGGTGCGCAGGTGGCGTTCGAGGGTGGGCTCGTGGAGTCGAGTCCGGCGGGAACGTTCGTGCTCAAGGGTGCTATCCGGGAGGCGCACGGGAAGCAAGGGGGCGTTGCGGGCAAGCTGGGTTGGCCGACCGGAGAGCAGACGTGCGCTTCAGATGGGAGTTGCTCGCAGACGTTCCAGAACGGCACCGTG
>CAZSUY010000029.1:0-1161 GCA_964610155.1 uncultured Demequinaceae bacterium | reverse complement strand
GTGTATAGCTTTGAACAACAGCGGTTAAGCCCAACACGAATTAAAACACAATTGAGCGTGCATCTTGATGGTAACTACCCTGAAAAAAAAGGCAGCAAGTAAATCAACCTACTGCCTTTTTTTGGGGCTCAACTGTGCCTTAATTCCTAATTTGTTAGGCACTGTAGCATTTTTCTTTTATATTTTAGTTTTATAATAATGTTCTTAGTACATGACAAAAATACACAACAATCTGATTGTTAATAACTTACATGTGATTTGTTAATAACAATGTGTCCGAATATTTGGATAAGTCCTTGATGTTCAATTGGTTAGATTTTTATTAACCGTAAACTTCTGACCATGAACATCAAGGACATTAGCAAAATTAACATTTTATCAGACACATTAGCTGAATTTTTCGGTAAACGAATGAATTTAGCCCGAATCAAGTTCTTTGGCTTATTTATCAGTGCTTTATGCAAAGTACAAACGGTCTGTTTTGAAAAACTGGCAGCCAGTTTTGATTCAGATGCAAAAATGGATTCATCATTGCGGAGAATACAACGGTTTATGTCCGAATATGTATTGGATACAGATCTTATTGCACACTTTATTTTTGCCATGCTTCCTCATAAACCTCCATATCGTTTGGCTATGGACAGAACCAACTGGAAGTTTGGATCCACAAATATTAACATTTTGGTGTTAGCTATTGTTTATAAAGGAGTTGCATTCCCAATACTTTTCAGCATGATGCCCAAGTTTGGTAATTCTTCTACCAGGGAACGTATTGATCTGGCAGAGCATTTTATTCGGTTATTTGGGATTGAGAACATTGAATGTTTACTTGCGGATCGTGAATTTATCGGTCAGCATTGGTTATCCTGGCTTAATCACAAACGGATTAAATATCATATTCGGATAAAGGGAAACTTCTGGGTCGATATACCCCGCAATGGGCATAAGGTCAAAGCTTTCTGGCTGTTCAACAGTTTGCGTATTAACCAGCATGCATTTTATGAGCGTATAGTAAGAATAAAGGGACAATTATGTTACCTGTCAGCATCAAGGGTGTTAAATAAAAAGGGGATGCCAGAGTTGCAGATCATTGTATCTTTTAACAAACCTGAAGCAGCAAATTCCCTGTATAAAGAGAGATGGCAAGTGGAGACCGCATTT
>CAZSUY010000028.1:0-1237 GCA_964610155.1 uncultured Demequinaceae bacterium | reverse complement strand
GGCTATATAATGATGAACGGCGCAGTGATTGAGAACGTCAGCCCCACAAATATCCAGGCCTGGATTGACACTACCAAGGAATACGGCGTCTACAAATAGAAGCTGCCGAATATCGGTAATTTGTGTAATGAACAAGCCGGGTATGGGTACTCTACCCTGCCCTGGCTATGGTTGAATATATAGAATAAAACCGCCTGAAAAGGCGGTTTTATATTTCCATACTGTCATTCTGAGCCCGCCTTTGGCGGACGACCTGCCCGCCGCTCCTCCTGAGCTATGGCAGGCGGGAGAATCTCAGACCCTTTATCCTGGTAGTTCGGTACTCAGGGTGACGGTATGCTTGATTTAATAAAAAATGGGTTGGTCGGTGGGTATTTTATGGCTCGGGATAACTGGAGCGGGAGACGGGATTCGAACCCGCGACAGCCTGCTTGGAAGATTTCCGCTAGAAAAGCTTGCGATGGCTTGCTAGACCAACCGCTTGCCTCCTTTCACCCTGAATTATAGGTAAGACTGGGGAAGAAGTCAACCTGGCGACACTTGGAAATCAGGGCTAGAGTACAATATAGGGCTAAATATACAAGACAAAGATACTTCCTTGTAAGACTTGCATATTATGGAAGCTAATGCTATCATGTGATGTAGATACAGTTGTGGATAGAAGATGGAGGTTAGACGACTATGAGCGAAAAGACAAAGAAAGCCACCTTTAATTTGCACCCGGATGTCCTTGCTGACCTAGATAAAGCTATGGCTGAGGGAGTAGCACCGAGCAAGAATGTTTTGGTCGAGCGAGCACTAGTCAAAGAACTGAAAGAATTGCGAAGGCGTGAGCGAAAAGCCCGATGGGAAGAAGGTGCCAAAGACCCCATGCTGCTTAAAGATATCAGCGAGATTGAAATTGCCTTTCAGCCTGCCGATGCCGAAACTGCAGGGAGGATAGACTGATGCCGGTCTTCCAGTGGGCTGTTATGGATGCTAATCTGAACCCCGCGGCCGGAGCCGAACAAAAAGGAACCAGACCGGTACTCATAGTGAGCAACGAAGAATTTAACCAGGCGATGCCTAACGTCACAGTTCTACCCCTCACTTCAACCAAGCGCCGGCTGTATCCTTCTGAGGTCTCCCTTCCTCAGGGAAAAGCAGGGCAGCCGTTGGATTCGATTATTATGGCTCATCAGATACGGACTATCTCAAAGCAGAGGCTTAAGGGCTTGCTGGCTTATCTGGAAGACCC
>CAZSUY010000027.1:0-1311 GCA_964610155.1 uncultured Demequinaceae bacterium | reverse complement strand
AACGGACCGAACCTACGGGTTCGGTCCGTTTCTGTGTTTACAGGTCGGCCCCTTGGGTGCACTGGTGGGTTGGTAGTCGCGGTTGGGGTTGAGGATCAGGTCGCGCAGGAGTTCTCCGGCGGTGGTGTCGACGACACGGATGCGTAGGTCTTGGACGAGCAGGATGACGCGGGTGGTTGCGTGGCTTCTGCCGATGCCGATGTGGTGGAGTTTCCCGGCGTGCCGAAGAGTGACGCTGCCGGCTTGGTCTACGACGTCGTGGCGCACTCGGTCGTGGGTGTCGTCGTCCCGGCTTGCCAGTGGGGTCGCTTTGGGGAGCGAGTGATAGATCGTGGCGGGGCTGACGCGGCCCGGGAGGGACCGGTGGGGGCGTCGGTGGTTGTATTCATCGACGAACCGGTCAAGGAGTTCTTGCAGGTCGTCGATCGTGACGGGTTGCTGTTTCTGAGTTGCCAACCACTTCTTCATGGTCTGTTGGAATCGTTCGACCTTGCCGCAGGTGGTGGGGTGGTTGGGGCGGGAGTTCTTCTGACGGATGTTCAGGCGTCGAAGTTCATGCTCCAGGGAACTGCGGCCGCCCCGGCCTCCTGCGAAGCGGGTCGTGAAGACCATACCGTTGTCGGTCAGTGTTGATGCTGGCATTCCGTGGTTTCTCCACGAGGTGCGGAACGTGGTGAGCACGATCGACGCGGTGACGCGTGGGTGGGCGGTCACGTCTAACGCGAACCGGGCGCAGTCATCGAGCCATGTGAGGATCTCTGCATCGGGACCGGGGGGACCGCCCCGGGTGGTGAGGCGGTAGTGGGTGAAGTCGGCCTGCCACGTTTCGTTCGGCATCTCCGCCTGGAACCGGACATATGACGATCGGGGTCGCTTCCGCGGCTGCGGGATGATGAGCCCGGCTCGGGACAAGACACGGCTGACCGTCGCTGGCGACACCGTGATGTTGTGGTGCTCCGCCATATGCCAGGCAATCGTGTCGGGGCCGGCATCCAATCCGGCCTCGGACAACGCGGTGCGCAGGTCAACGATGAGCGTTGCGCTCTCCTGACCGACTTGCCGTGGCGAGTGTTTCGGGCGACATGACCTAGGCTCGAACGCCCGGTCGCCCTCCTCCCGGTATCGGGCCACCAACTTGCTGACCCACCCCTTGGACACTCCGTACTCGCGGGCAACCTCAGCCTGGCTGCGACCCTCGACGACAACGGCGGTAATCACCAATCGGATTTTCGACATGAGAGCACCCTCGCGCCCAAGGGTTTCCTATGTCTTGAGAGATGAGTTTCCTATGTCCTGATGGAACACACTGTC
>CAZSUY010000026.1:0-2209 GCA_964610155.1 uncultured Demequinaceae bacterium | reverse complement strand
ACTTAAAAATCTAAAATGAATTTTTTAAACCGGAGTTCATCCGGTATTTGAACAAGGGCGATTCAATTACCGCCAAATTTGTTTAATTCAGCAGTTAAAATCTACTGTGTAGCCCTGTTCTCCGGGGTATATTCCCCGCTTCTGGCTGTTTTTTGAGCTAATGGAACGTACCTCTCCCATACACTCTCGTGCTGGTTCGCATGTTTGCCCTCCTTTCTGTGTTTTATGCCGCTTCGATGAGCCTGTCAAGCTCCTCCCAAGCATCCTTATAAAAATGATTCTCATACATTTTCAATTCAATCTGGTGCCCGCTTCTGGTTATCTTTGCAGGCACTGAAATAAACCAATCAATAAAGCTGCGGTGTTCCTGCCTTTTGTACTTGTCTTTCGTCTGACGCATCATCACCGATATGTTGTATGCAAATACACTCAATTGCCAGAGTATGTCATTTGCCCAAAAATCAGCGGTTATAGTACCTCCTGCCATCGTATGCCCTTTTACCTGTTCAATCCATGTCTCGCTGGTAGAACGCTGCTTGTACAACTCATGCAACGCCACGGCATCCATGTCGTAACTGCTGATATAGCAGACGTATTGATATACCGGAACTGTTTTTTTCTCTCCCAGATATGATACTTCAACATACTCCTTTACTGAACGCATTGCTTTCAGCATCCTGGAACGTTGCCATGATTTTGCCCGGTAGCTGAACTCACATATGGCAACATCTTTGGCATCTTCAACATCGGTCCAATCCTGGGCTTTCAGCAAATCTTCCAGATTTTTAAGCTTCACCTTGACCAGATAATCCCAGGAAAAGGATTCCAGTAAGTCGAATAACTGCCCTGAGAAGAACCCGCTGTCTGCCCTGAAAAACACTTTCCTGATATTCCGCGGCAGACTGGATTGTACTTCCTTCAAAAACTCAACAACACCATTGGCTGTATACGCAGATCCTGTCCTGAACCATGTGTGGTAAAGCAGTTTCATCTCGCTCACAAAAACCAGCAGCGGGTGATAGCTTTTGGCTCCTTTCTTTGTAGTGTTAAATCCCTTTTCAGCCCCTTCCTGGTTGCCACAAACAGATTTTACGGTGGAATCGGCATCCAGCGTGATACTTTCCAATCCGCTTTCACGCACCCACCGGGCGTTTTTTAACAGCAATAACTTTTGCAGTTTACGTGCACCGCTTTGCCCCAGGTTCTTCAACGTGGAGGATATGGCATTCTCGTTTATTGCCTTATCCAGTCTCAACAATGCCTTCACCAAACCGTCACCGCTAAAAACAGCAATCCTGCAAATCCGGTTTATCCCGCTGATCGAGGCCAGTGTGACTGCTACCAATACCTGGTTGACACCAAACTTTGTAGCATTGTGCCACTCTGTAGGAAAGGAAGAGCTGATGGATTTTACTATGTTTTGGCGATTCATATATTTTGCTACGGTATTGAGACCGGAATACTTTGTGATGTTACTGCCTGTAAATGAAGACTTAACAACTTTCGATTGGTTTTTTAACTTTTTCTTTGTATTTTTCATCTGGAAGGTGATGTTTTTTTTGCTGATATATTTAGATTTAATAACTTGAATATAAGCAAAATACATCACTTTTCCTAATTTTTAATTTACTTTTTTAAGTAGAATTTAAAAACCAACGCATTGATATACCGTTTGATTTACAAAAAACGTATAATAAAATTTTTATAAGTTTTGTTATACACGGTTTCCCGCATGAAATCAGAAGCATTGTAATTCAAAATGCCTTTAATCATTTAATTCCGGGTGGAAGTTTCCATATTCTTGATTTTGCCGAATTTGATATGGATAAGATGCCTTCCCTTTATCGTTTTGTATTTAAAAAAATTGAATGTAAATATGCTTTCGATTTTATTAAAAGAAACTGGAAAGAAATACTGAATAAGTATGGGTTTGACCATTATACCGAACATTTTTATTTTAAAAAATACATTCGTTTATTAAGTGCTCAAAAAAGTATCGGGACACCACGACGATGATTTTTATTGAGGATTCAACCTTTTTTTAAAAGTATGGTAAATAAGCATGGAAAAGCAAAAAATGAACGAACATGACGAAAGGATGATTTTTCTTCTTTAGAAATTACATCGTTGTATAAAGAAAAATCGTTTTCAGTTTATCTGTCATTAGGCCACTGTGATTTCATCATTCAGGTAAACATCCTGGATGAGA
>CAZSUY010000025.1:0-2361 GCA_964610155.1 uncultured Demequinaceae bacterium | reverse complement strand
CAGTCGCTCGGACAAGGTATTTCTTGTCATGAAAGGAAAGAACAGGGGCCAGCCATTAACTGTAGCGGCTCTGGATACCATCATCGAGTACCACAGACGGAAGGCCGGTACTCCTGGTGTCCAGTGCCACCGTATGCGCCACACCTGTTTCACCCGGTTACGCCAGGGAGGGATGTCCTTGGAAGCCCTGCAGGCCCAGGCCGGACACAGCAATATCAATACTACCAGGATATATCTACACCTCTGTCCTCGGGAGCTTCAAGAAGAATACCTGCGGATGTCAGATAAGCTCTTTTCGTCTTTAGCAACGAACGGGAGGTCAGCCAATGACTAGTCAACTGCTGCTGGATAAGGCTGACCTTGAACTTACTCTCGAAGATAACCAGCATAAGGAAAGAGACTCAGCTGAGGACATCAACTCGTACCACGACTGCCTGGTAGGGAGTTATATGTCATACCTGAAAGCGGCCGGCTACTCGAAACTCCCTCAGGAAATGCGCATATTCGAGCGGGCAGCCAGGCGATTCCTCAGTAAATTTCCCGATCCCCAGGAATGGGTTACGCTCTCAGTGGAGGAGCAATACCGCTGTGACCATAAAGAGCGCAGCTTTGTGCACTACCTCATTTTACGCCGCCTTTTACCTATGCCTTTGTCCTACATGCTTACGCCCAAGCCGAGGCTTTACCAGATGGCGACTCGCCTGATGGAACGGGAGACTTTTCAGCTCTACCGGCAGGCAGCTCAACGTCTGAAGTATCAAGAACATGACATCAAAGGACAGTTTTGCGCTCTTCTCTGCTTGATGACATGGGCGCAGAAATCTATTGACGCCCTTATCCTCGATGACCTGGAGACGTTTATCCAGGAGCTACGCGCCGCGTTTTTGTCTGTAAAACGGAGACGAAGGAGTATAAGAAACGGACTTCCAACTCGCTGGGATAGCCAGCTAAGTAGCCTTCGCAATGTCCTTTACCATATGGGAATCTTCCCTCAGCTGACCCGAAGCACTCGAAGAACCAGCTTCGAAAAGCAGTGGAGGGATATCCCGCCAGGTATCGCTGCTCCGGTCCGCCGCTATCTGCAGCAGATGGGACTATCACTCCGCCCCGAGTCGGCTTATCAGGAGAAGACTCGCCTATTTCGGTTTTTCTCTTGGCTGGCCCAGGATTATCCGGAGATAGTCCGGATAGACCAGATCCGGCGCTGCCATATCGAAGCTTTCAAGGAGTACGTGCGCTGGGTACCTCCTCAGCATAAATCCAATCGTGTACCAGGCGATGTGTTATGCTCTTCGTCCAGGTATCATTTACTCGCGGCTTTATACTATTTCTTCAACCGTATCGCCGAATGGCAGTGGCCGGAGGCTCCAAAGCATGTGCTTGTATTTACCGGAGATTTCCCAATCCTGGATAGGCCATCGCCGAAGTTTCTGGATGAGATAGCCGCGGCGAGATTTTTGGAGGCAGCCAGAAATCATCCCGACCTGTTTACGCGACTCTGCGGTGTCACTCTCATACTGACCGGGATGCGTCAGGGTGAATTCCTTAACCTTACTGCTGATTGTGTGGTCCAGATCGGCGAAAACTACTGGCTCCGCATCCCCTTGGGTAAAATGCATAACGACAGATATATCCCGCTTCATCCCGAGGTAAAGCAACTCCTCGATGAATGGGTAGCTCAGAGTCCACCGAAGGAACACTATGATTTCCTGTTTACCTCGCATGGATATCGGCTGGGAAGAGGCAAGGTAGCTCTGGCCGTAGAACGAATCGGCAAGGCAGCCGGCATTAAGGAACACATCGCACCACACCGGCTTCGTCACACTTTAGCTACTCTGGCTGTCAACCGCGGCATGCCTTTAGAGAGTATAGCTGCGCTCCTCGGTCATCGCTCTTTATCTATGACCATGGTCTATGCGCGAATCGGTAACCGGACCGTGCAACAGGAATACTCTCAGGTCAGCCAGCATCTGGAAGAGCTCAGTCGGGCAGTCTTACCTGGTCCAGGTCAAGCTCTGGTCGAAGGAAACCAGATGCGCCGTCTGCGGCAGGACCACTGGCGAATGCTGGGAAACGGTTATTGCACACGGCCCGACGGGGTGCCTTGTGAATATGAGACTATCTGCGAGTCCTGTCCCTGCTTTTCCACTACGGTGGAATTTCTACCTGTCCTGAACAAGCAGAAACAGGACGCTGAGAATAAAGGACAAACTCAACGAGTGGAGGTATTTGCCAGGCTCATCCAGAGCATGGATAAGTCTGCTTCTGAAGCTAATAACACTCCCTCTTGATTATTACCTGCATAATAGCTCAATTATCATCCCCCCCACCACCATATGAAGATTATTTTCAAATGGAGAA
>CAZSUY010000024.1:0-2975 GCA_964610155.1 uncultured Demequinaceae bacterium | reverse complement strand
CCAGCCGTGCCAGGCCGTCCCGTATTTCGCTAAGTACCACCTCGTCAAGTGACCCGGTTTTCTCCTTGCGATAGCGCGCAATGAATGGAATAGTCGCTCCCGCATCAAGCAGGGACCTGACAGCCTCTACTTGCCGGGGTGTGACTCCCGCCTGGTTGGCAATGGTCATGCCATGAGTTTCAAGCATTACGTTTTTATCTCCAGGTGATGGATATCGATAATTGTACTACAAAGTTCCCGCGCTCTGCTATATGGAGATATAAAAAGATCCGCTGAATTTCACGCCTGAAGACCAGGCGTACAACCGCGGGTTAAAAAAGGAACCTTTTAATCCCCGAAGTAACAAAACGCTATTTTGTTGGGTACACTCGGTCACACAGGGGCACCAGCAGGATACACTTAGCGAGTCATCTTTTATTTATCCTATTTCTCAGATCCGTGGGGCTACTAACCCCATTATCAAGATACCACCGAACTATAGATTTTAAGGCGGCTTCTGCACATTCGTATGTTCTGGCTACTTGCGCCGATTCCATAGCTGATTCTCCGTGGACTATGTCACTTCTCGTCTTGTAGACGAGCTTAAGTTCTTCCTCTGTTTGCTTTCGTCCAGCCCCGCCAGACCAACAGATTATGCTTGCCCCTCGTTCAGAAAGAGTCTTCTTCTTTGCCTCTCTTCCAATAACCAACAGTGTTTCCATGGCGATTGTAAAATCGATTATTGCATCCTCTCGTTCGTACTTCTTTAATCCTTCTAGGAGTCGGCTTAACGCTAACCGTAGATGATTGTCAGTGGTCGGAGCACGCAATCCAGCCCAGAACCTATGTAGATTTTCGCTTGTCGCCTCATCAATCATGTAACCTCTTCGACCGAATCTACCCAAGGTTTCTCCGTAGATGATGCTATCGAGAGATACGGTACTGAAGCCACCTTCCCGTGACAAGGCCATATCGACGTATGCCGCCTTTTCGGCCAATCTCAGCCGATCGGAGGGGTTTTCTTTTTCGTCATGTTCGACAACAATATCTAGAATAACCCAATCTGACGAAAGCCCCTGCCCAAGCAAATGGGGAGACGACCAAGCCGATTCGCCTGTCGGCGAAAATGATGGCCTCGCAGTTACGTCGCCTAATTCCCATAGCTCAGCGTCCGATATTCTGCGAATGCTCACTTCGTGATCTAGGGTGACATCTTTTCCTTGTAGATCGACTCCGAACAGAGCGTACTTCTTGTTGGACTTGGTCATCATATCGTGGTCTATCACTTTGGATCTGAAAGAGAGTACCAGTTGTTCGAACTCGGGCCCTTTAAATTCAAGAGGTTTTTCGAGCTTGGACCAAGCTTTCACCAGGGGATAAACAAAATCGAAGGTCAATTCTACTGGGTGACCCCTGTGTCCAGCCGTGACAAGCATCTTTGACAATACTGTCGTATGCGGCATCTCGTCCTTAACCTTTTGGTATAAAATATACACCTTCATCCAGTCAAATACTTTTCTTTGAAACTCTTGAGAAGTTTGCGACGTCTCACTTGTCTTAATCATCCAAGAGCTGGTCTGCGTTCTATATAAATTGTCGCCGAGATCCGTTGCGGCAGCGGCCGCGATTTCTCGAAGTAGCGCTACTGCAGCGTCTTTTAGTTCTTCTCGGTTTACAGTCATGTCACGCCCCAATCCTAGACTTTATTTTTCTTGGAGTTAGTGTAGAACGCCGGTGGATAATGTGCAAGCGAATTAAAGAGATTTGTTCTATCGTAACCTCGGATCAAACCTACTCAGCATTGGCAACATGAAGCATAGCCTCTCGGGTAATGCTGGCGTGACACAAAACCGAGGATTGTGCAACCACGAGATCCACATTCCAATGCGCTCCCCTATCCCCAGGCTTGCTGCTCCAAAACGATGTGTATCCGCTGGAACATGCGGAACCCGAGCTAAAGTCGTTTACTTACCTCATCAGCTATTTGGACGATCCCGTCTGTGGCCTGCTTCAGAAGGCCGAGCGCAGATATACCGATTCCTTCAAAGCGGAAATCAACCCAAACGATGCGTTTGACCTCAATAGAAGGATGTTGCAGAGGGAGTTGTGTAGAAGGGTCGACGGGGACCCCAAGGATGGAAACCCCCTTCCCAAATCTGACATTCTGAGGACTCCACTCGACGCTGCTGCTACCGCCACTAGACGTAGCCCTTATCCGTTCTGTCTCGGTCCTGGTTTGTTCAACCAATGCGGAGTGTTTGTTCTCGTTGTTCACACGGTTGAGTTGTCCCAGCCATTCCGTCTGGTCTCCATGGTACAGTTGAATCGACTCCAAGTAGAACCAAAGATCCGGCGCGGCAGAATCGAGGCCAGGAAACCACTCCCTCATCTTCGATTCAAATTGCTTTCTATCCGGCAAAATCGGGAAATAAAAGCGGTCGTTCTCATTCGGTTGAGGACACTTGGTTTCTCGTATGTCATGAGCCAGATAATCCAATACTGACCGCAGATTTTCGCACAAGTTCTTTATTTTGACCTTGAGGTCTGAACCGATAGACTTTGCTCGCAAGGAGGACTGGTATTTGACCTCTACTTCCCGCAATTGCTCTTGCGCCTGTGTAAGTAGAGCTTGGATGTCTCCCTGTCGTCTACTCAAAGTATCCTCTCCAATTACACATCTGTCTGCATTGTAGGCACTAATGGCACAACTCAGTAGTTGGCAATGTAAGCTGTTGAGCTGCCTTTGTCAAGCTCCCTCAGCCCGATTATAGCATTTTTCTAGCTTATAACGTTCTCTGCTTTGCCTCCATCCCTCAGGCTAGTATGCCATCCCTCCTGCCAACATAGATGTCAGTGGGACTAACATTGGCTGCACTAAAGTCAGGAATGTTGGATACATATTTTGGAGCTGTTATCGTGGTGGGGGAAGGATTGCACATTATAAGCATTTGTTAAGCAAGGTTCATAGACTGCCTTACGTTTGTCAGCCTTATAGT
>CAZSUY010000023.1:0-3092 GCA_964610155.1 uncultured Demequinaceae bacterium | reverse complement strand
CGGCCGTCGTCCACGCCTCATCTAACCGGTTGAACCCGTCATACACGTAACACTGGGCGACTTCGGCCACAGAGTCCTCAATCACGGTCACCCGACCCACATCATCCCGGCTCAACGTATCCAACTGGAGATACTCGGTGACTGATGTCTCCCCATCCAAATAGTCGAACGACGCCGAAATCTGCTCCGGAGCCCGACGGACGATATCCCACACGATGTTCCGCGTGATCCGCGGCAGTCCCACCAAGAATGGCGACTAGTTGGCAACGCATTGTGGTGACACGGGTTGCGGCGCCGGATCGGTCACCTCACCGGCTCTGATGACCGCTTCGTTCGACATCGTTGCCCCCTGATCAACCTGAAGGCTGTCGAAGGTCACGAGGAGCGCCTCAACGACTGATCCTTCCGAACAGAACACGATAGTGAATCGGGCCCAGGTGTAACTGGGATCGAGGACACCCACACCGATCGTGCTAATCATTTCTTCTGGTTGAGTCGCTTCATGGAAGAAGGTAACCGTTTCCCACTCGTATGGTGTCACATCACTCAGGAGCGTCTCTGACTCGGATTCAATAGCCCCCAGCAATGGTCCGCTGACTTCCGGGTTGTACTTCCCCTGGATCATCCCCGCATTCGAATCACAAGAACCGAGAAACGGCAGCGCAAGAACCAGCACCACCGCAGATGAGACGCCGCCTAGTCGCCGTACCTGCTTCGAACCCATTGGTCTTCCTCCTCTAACGCCCAATCCGTAAACTCGTCTTGCTGTCGCACTCCTGGTGCGGGGACACGCACAACATCGTATTTTTTTCCGTCAATCGGAACTGAATCCGACCAATGGAGCAAACCATCTGATCCGACGACGAGCAACTCGCCACGATAGACCGCGTCTTCTATGAGGTCCGCCAGTTCGTCGTAGCTGGCATCCGGATGCAACTCAGCGATCTGCCGTCCGACCTGATTGTTGTAGAGATCCATGACTTCTTCAAGGACCGCATCATGGCTGGGGTTTCCCTCGTGCGCGGTAGTGAATTGCGCGGTCCAATTCGAACCTATGCGCTTGGTCCATGCCGCATTCCAGTACGCGTGCCGGAATGCGTCGGCATGTGTGTTGTGCTGGGCCCCCGGGAAGCGGGCAGGAGCTTCATCATTCAAAGCCCTGTTCTTCAGGTCATTCAGGCTTCGGATCGTATCCCAAGGTAGGCTTCCCAGCAGGTCCGACTCAGTTCGGGTCATCTCCACTCTGGGCGTCGTAACCGCTATACCCGGTCGATACCAAACCAAACTCGGGTCATTCGCAACCTGGTACCGGGCGATAAAAGATGGAGAATTCGGGTTCGCATATCGGCGGCCATTTTCTCTCTCGTTGCACTTGTCTTCCAATACCGACCCGACGTAACCCCGGGGCCCCGGGCCTGTGTAGCACAACCCGGACGCGTCGGTGAAGGTGATGGGGTTGTTGCCGGCGTACTGATACGGGTCGAGAGTTATTGGGTCGGACGGCTTCATCAACGGATCGGGGCTGACGAACCTAGACAACACTGGGTCGTAGTAGCGGGCATTCAAGTAGACGAGCCCGGTACCGCCGTCGGCAGCAGTGCCGTCGGAGACTTGGTTGAGCCAGCCGTGGTCGATCGTGAGATTATCGTCGCCTCGCACCGCCCCATAGGGGAGGCAGGCCGAGCGGGTGACGTCGGTTTCCAGGTTCACAGTAGTCGAGGACGCCACCTCCAAACCGGTCGAAGATTGGGCATCCGGGTCGACCTTCATCATCACTTGCGCAGAGCCTTGCATATCTCCCAACAGAAGCGACAGGGTTGAGGCGGCAGGGGTTACGGATCACGTGTGGTCCCTCAAGGAGATTGTCGGCTTGCTCGACGCCCCCAAGTCAAACTGACCCACTACCCCCTAGCAGGTGAGAGCCGACTATTCGACAATGATTTGCTTTGCCTTACCCTGAGGCTTGCCCCACATTAGAGAGATGATCTCCTCACGATCCCTCGCGAAACCTATATCGAGGGCAAAGAGGATGGTTGGACCACCTCGCGCCTTGAACTCCGCGACGGTGAACTTCGGCCAGAAGATGATGCCGCTCATGTTTTTCACCCTCGCCGAGTCGGTACTCCTTCGGTATCGATGACGGCGAAGCACAATGTTTCTGACCTCCACACCCTCACTATCGAAGACCATGAATTCTGAAAACCGCACCCATATCGGAAACGCACCCATCAGGGCCAATCCGAATGGCACTATCCAGATACTGGAATCGCCGTTATCACCATGCCGGATAACCATCCAAAGCATCCACACCCCAAGAGAGATGAATACCACACTGAAAGGGATGAAAACGAACCCTCGGGGATGAAACACCCGACGCTCAACTGGCTGGTTCAAGGCTCCACTCCCATGCTTTGTCAGTAGCTGTGTCCACAAGCCACCAAGCTGCTAACCCTCCTCCAGCCGCCAAAACTGGGGAGCAGATCCACGCAAGTGGCCCACAGGACAAGCCCAAATAGGCTCCGCTGGTGGTACCTGCGACTACTGCACCACCTTCCGCCAAACCAGATGCGACCGAATAGGTCAACTGTATCTCCCATCCATAGTCAGATGAGCGATCCCAAGCCTCGATACCAGCCTCAACTCCCACGAAAACGAAGGCTACGCCATTCGCCACCTTGACGGATTTACTGAGAGCGCCACCATTTGGCTCAGCTAGTAAGCCTTTAATTCCATATTGCCCGGGCAGATATCTCTTGTAGGACTGCACCCAGGTCGATCCTCTCCAGTAGCCTCTCACTTCAATCACCGTCGCCTTTTCGAATCCCCCGATTGCCGAGACTCCGTTGGAGGCGTCTGTCCCCCGATCCGCAAAGAAGTCAAGGATGGCTTCAAACTTACTTGGGTCCTCAATATCCCCGTCATCCGGCGGCGTCCCACAATTTGCACTGAAGCCAACAAGCTGTCCAACCAGACACCAATCCCCAGGATCGGTCAGGTATTTTTCCCCCTTTGGGGCATTCTCACTATCGCCGACATAGGTATATGTCTGGGTACCGGATGACTCAGATCCCGGCGCCGGAGTTTTTTTGTAT
>CAZSUY010000022.1:0-3196 GCA_964610155.1 uncultured Demequinaceae bacterium | reverse complement strand
AAGGCTAAAACTCAAAGGAATTGACGGGGCCCCGCACAAGCGGCGGAGCATGCGGATTAATTCGATGCAACGCGAAGAACCTTACCAAGGCTTGACATATACGATTTATCCATAGAGATATGGAGTCCTTCGGGGTCGTATACAGGTGGTGCATGGTTGTCGTCAGCTCGTGTCGTGAGATGTTGGGTTAAGTCCCGCAACGAGCGCAACCCTTGTCCTATGTTGCCAGCAAGCCCTTCGGGGTGTTGGGGACTCATAGGAGACTGCCGGGGTCAACTCGGAGGAAGGTGGGGATGACGTCAAATCATCATGCCCCTTATGTCTTGGGCTTCACGCATGCTACAATGGCCGGTACAAAGGGCTGCGATATCGCAAGATGGAGCGAATCCCAAAAAGCCGGTCTCAGTTCGGATTGAGGTCTGCAACTCGACCTCATGAAGTCGGAGTCGCTAGTAATCGCAGATCAGCAATGCTGCGGTGAATACGTTCCCGGGGCTTGTACACACCGCCCGTCAAGTCACGAAAGTCGGTAACACCCGAAGCCGGTGGCCTAACCCGCAAGGGAGGGAGCCGTTTAAGGTGGGATTGGCGATTGGGACTAAGTCGTAACAAGGTAGCCGTACCGGAAGGTGCGGCTGGATCACCTCCTTTCTAAGGAGCACGTGGCACCGCGTCATAACGACGACGGTGTCCATTCTCGTTTCTGCCCCAAAAGGTAGACGAGAGCTCATGGATGGAACATCGACAAGGCGCAATTCATCTTCTCTCTCAGTACGCCCTCGGGCTGGAACGGAGACGGATGAAACGGGCTTGGCACGCTGTTGGGTCCTGAGGGCTCGGGCTAACGCCTGTCCCCCAGGCCGCAATCCGCTTGATACAAGCGGAGCACGGCTGGTAGGACCATCGGATATGGATGAACCACCTCGCACTGTGTTGAATCAACACCGCGAGGCAGGCACCGGAAGACGGTGGGACCGCCCGTACCTTGAGAACTGCACAGTGGACGCGAGCATCTTTGATTTTTATGGTCAAGTTAATAAGAGCACATGGTGGATGCCTTGGCAGTAGGAGCCGAAGAAGGACGTAGCAGCCTGCGATAAGCCTCGAGAAGTTGGCAAGCGAACTTTGATCCGAGGATGTCCGAATGGGGAAACCCCGCTGGAGTCATGTCCAGTGACCCTCGCCTGAACACATAGGGCGAGCGGAGGGAACGTCGGGAAGTGAAACATCTCAGTACCGACAGGAACAGATATTCCGTTAGTAGTGGCGAGCGAAAGCGGAGAAGGCCAAACCGTCAGCGCGTGATAGCCGGCAGGCGTTGCGTTGACGGGGTTGTGGGACCTTTCAGTTGGTTCTGCCGAACCAGCAGGGAGTCAGAAATCCGCGCGATAGTCGAAGGGCATTGAAAGGCCCGGCACAGAGGGTGGCACCCCCGTAGACGAAATCGCACGGACTCCCGAGAGTCATCCCAAGTAGTGCGGGACACGTGAAATCTCGTACGAATCAGCAGAGACCACTCTGTAAGCCTAAATACTACCTACTGACCGATAGCGGACAAGTACCGTGAGGGAATGGTGAAAAGTACCCCGAGAGGGGAGTGAAATAGTACCTGAAACCGTGTGCTTACAACCCGTCGGAGCCTCCCTAGCAGGGGTGACGGCGTGCCTTTTGAAGAATGAGCCTGCGAGTTAGTGGTACGTGGCGAGGTTAACCCGTGTGGGGGAGCCGTAGCGAAAGCGAGTCCTAATAGGGCGAATCAGTCGCGTGCTCTAGACCCGAAGCGGAGTGATCTATCCATGGCCAGGTTGAAGCGCGGGTAAGACCGCGTGGAGGACCGAACCCACCTGGGTTGAAAACCGGGGGGATGAGCTGTGGATAGGGGTGAAAGGCCAATCAAACTCCGTGATAGCTGGTTCTCCCCGAAATGCATTTAGGTGCAGCGTCGCGTGTTTCTTGCTGGAGGTAGAGCTACTGGTTGACTGATGGGCCCTAAAAGGTTACTGACGTCTACCAAACTCCGAATGCCAGTAAGTGAGAGCGCGGCAGTGAGACTGCGGGGGATAAGCTTCGTAGTCGAAAGGGAAACAGCCCAGAACACCAACTAAGGTCCCTAAGCGTGTGCTAAGTGGAAAAGGATGTGGAGTTGCCCAGACAACCAGGAGGTTGGCTTAGAAGCAGCCACCCTTGAAAGAGTGCGTAATAGCTCACTGGTCAAGTGATTCTGCGCCGACAATGTAGCGGGGCTCAAGCACACCGCCGAAGTTGTGTCATTCACACATCGCCCGGTCTTCGGATCCAGGCGTGTGGATGGGTAGGGGAGCGTCGTGTGGCGAGTGAAGCCGCGGGGAGACCCAGCGGTGGACGCCACGCGAGTGAGAATGCAGGCATGAGTAGCGAATGACGGGTGAGAAACCCGTCCGCCGAAAGACCAAGGGTTCCAGGGCCAGGCTAATCCGCCCTGGGTAAGTCGGGACCTAAGGCGAGGCCGACAGGCGTAGTCGATGGACAACGGGTTGATATTCCCGTACCGGCGAAGAACCGTCCATGCCGAATCTGGTGATGCTAAGGGCCTGAAATGACTGCACCCTTCGGGGGAACGTTGTGGAGCGCCCGAACCGAACCGGTAGTAGGCAAGCGCATTAACAGGGGTGACGCAGGAAGGTAGCTGAGCGTGGCGATGGTTGTCCACGTCTAAGGGTGTAGGGCGAGTCGTAGGTAAATCCGCGGCTCATATGCCTGAGACCTGACGGTGACTGCAATTGCAGGAAATCGGTGATCCTATGCTGCCAAGAAAAGCCTCGGCGCGAGGTTCTAGCCGCCCGTACCCTAAACCGACTCAGGTGGTCAGGTAGAGAATACCAAGGCGATCGAGTGAATCGTGGTTAAGGAACTCGG
Source organism: uncultured Demequinaceae bacterium (assembly GCA_964610155.1). GTDB lineage: Bacteria > Actinomycetota > Actinomycetes > Actinomycetales > Demequinaceae > JAFGBM01. The sequence continues at coordinate 301 of CAZSUY010000022.1, read as the reverse complement.
CAAAATGCCCCCGTAACTTCGGGAGAAGGGGGGCCTAAGGCGTGAAGGCATTTACTGCCCGAGCGTTCGAAGGCCGCAGAGACCAGGGAGAAGCGACTGTTTACTAAAAACACAGGTCCGTGCGAAGTCGCAAGACGATGTATACGGACTGACGCCTGCCCGGTGCTGGAAGGTTAAGGGGATGGGTTAGCCGTAAGGCGAAGCTCTGAACTTAAGCCCCAGTAAACGGCGGTGGTAACTATAACCATCCTAAGGTAGCGAAATTCCTTGTCGGGTAAGTTCCGACCTGCACGAATGGCGT
>CAZSUY010000021.1:0-3390 GCA_964610155.1 uncultured Demequinaceae bacterium | reverse complement strand
TCGGGTGAGGTGAATCGGTCGTCGGCGGTTCTGGGTAATGCGTATGGGCATTGTAAGGCGAATGGGAATGGTCATCCGAATCAGCAGCCTGCGGGGTGTTCGACGGGGACGCTTGCGTTTGCGTATGAGTATGACGAGCGGGGGTTGGTGGCGAAGCGGGATGTGATCTCGGATGAGGCGATCACGGAGACGACGTATGTGCATGATGATTTGGGTCGCCTGGTGCGGTCGGTTACGGGTGGTGTGGCGACGTTCTATGGGTGGGATGCGGCTTCGAACCTTGTGGGTGAGGGTGGGACGGATGATCCGTCGACGACGAAAGTGGGGGATGCGTATGCGATCGCCCGGACGGTTAACGAGGCCAATCAACTGGTGACGTTGGTGAAGAACCCGGTCGGGACTCCAGGCGGGAAGGTCGAGACCACGGAGTTCTCGTATGACGCGCGGGGTAATCGCACGGGGTCGGTGACGACCACGGTCACGGGCAAGAAGACTCACACGGTCGCGTCGTCGACGTTGGTGTATGACTCGATGGATCAACTGACCTCCACGACCGGTCCGGAGGGTTCGGCGTCATGGGTGAGGGATGGTGTGGGTCGTGCGCTTGAGGTGACCGAAGGTGGGGTGACGTCGGCGAGGCTCTATGACGGGTTGACGGTCGTCGCCCAGGGTGACACCCAGTTCACGATGGGTCCGAACGGTCAGGTGCTTGCCGAGTCGACGACCACGACGACCACGAAGGGCAAGACCACGACAACGTCGGTCGCTTCGGTGGATGTGCTGACCGATGTGTTGGGTTCTGCGGTCGCGACGGCCTCAGATGGGGTCATCAGTGCCGACTTGGCGTTGTTTGGGGACTTCGGTGACCCGTTGACGACACCGAAGGCGGCGACGTCGACGACCGCCACGGTCACGGGCTTCACGGGTAAGATCGCGACTGCTGGTTTGGTGGAGTTCGCATCCCGCATCTACGACCCCGTGACTCGCCAGTGGGTTCAGGATGACCGGTATCGGGGTGCCGCCACCCGTTCGGCGTCCATGAACCGTTACGCCTATGTTGAAGGCGCACCCGACTCGTTCGTGGATGTGTTGGGGTTCTTTAGGGCTCGGGCTGCACTCGAAGCGCAAAGGTTGGCGGCGCTTGATGCGGCATTCCAGTCTGCGTTGGATGAGCTCAACCAGTTTGTGGTGGCGCAGTCGCACCTGCAGGGGTGGAAGCCCTCACAGATGATGGCCGCATACAACATGTTCCACGCCAGTGACGACCCGGTGGTTAGGGCCGCGATGGACCAGATCGCCCGCAAAGCGTTCTACGGGGTGTGGGACTACCAGTATCAGCAAAAGGTGCAGGTCGCATTGGCGGAGAAGGCTCAGGCGGAGCGTCAAGCGAAGTTTGATGCAATTGAGCGGCAGTATCAGGCTGATCAAGCCCAAATCCAGGCCGAAAAGGGCAATACGTTCTTGTATGACGCGGCGACGACGGTGTCGACGGTGGTCACCACGATGTCTCCGATGGAGATAGTGCATTCTGCTTTGGATGTGGTGGGCATGATCCCCATCATCGGGGAGGCTGCGGACCTCGTGAATGGGGCGATCTATCTCGCTCAAGGGGATTTGGCGAATGCTGCCTTGTCGATGATGGCGATGGTTCCGGTGTTGGGGTCGACGGCGACGGGGGCCAGGATCGTGGCTACCGTGGCGACAGGTGTGACCGCAGCGGTGAAAGCAGCTAAGGCGACCCGTACAGCCACGAAAGCGGTCGACGAGACCAAGGACCTGCTCAAGATCTTCAACAAGTTCGAAGACACCGCCAGCCTCACCAAGGCTGGTACGAACGCTACAGAAGCCGCAACCGACGCGACCAGAGCCGCCACCAAGACAGTCGATGAAGCCGTAACCGCAGCGAAGACGACTGAGCCAGTTCCCGTCGTTGAATTCAGTCGCAGTCGTTCTCCGAATATTGCTGAAAACTTTGACGAGGCAGTTGCACAGGGGCAGCCAACGCAGTTGACTAGGGCGGATGCTGCTCAACGCGACATCAACCGAAGAGAAGCATTGGCTGGTCATGATCCAGCACCCTCCGGACAGTCTCTTGACGAGTACCCCTTTGCTTCAACGCTTGAAGGTGGTTCTGGCGCAAGTGTCCGTCCAGTTCCAATACCAGAGCAGAACTACCAGGGTGGTGTACTGAGTGCTGCCTTTAAAAAAATTCCGGTGGGCGAGAAGTTCAATGTTGTTTTCGTAGACTAACTGGTTATGGTGCGGAGTTTTCTTACTCGTCTTGGAGAGTTGTTGGTCGCTATCGATCACCGGTCGCTACTTGAGGTGTTGCTTCCGGGCGCTCAGGAGTTGGAGATTCGACAGGCCTTCGACGCGAGGGGATTGACTCCATCCGAAGACATAGTGGATCTATATATGTGGTCGCGCGGTTCCGACACGACTCAAGGATTGAAGCTTGGTCAGTTGTGGATGTTTCCTGGCTTCTACCTGCTTTGTCTGGACGATGCTCTCGCCAACTACGATGCGTTTCTTCCCAATGGTCGATGGTCCCGTTGGTGGTTTCCGGTGTTCGCAGATGGTGGAGGCGACTTTTATTTCATCGAGTTGGAACCGGGAATGGCATGGAATGGAGCGATAAGGAGATTCCGGATCGAGTACGACGAACAGCCAGTCGAGTTCGCATCTCTTGCGGATCAGATCAAGACGATAGTCGCAGCACTTGAAACTGGCGTAATCGCCCTCGACTCCTATGGCCGGCTCGGAGCTGATGCAGATGAGTACGCCACTATTGCACAGCATCTGAATCCGACGATTCAGTGGTGGAGGGAATAGTGCCCTGCTTTCCATGTTCGTCTAAGAGGAGGACGGAGTGATTGACGGGTACTTCACGAACCTTAAACTCTTGTTGGTCCTGGGTGTGGCGACGATGATTGTCGCGCTCACGGCCTGCTACTACAAGGGTGGCGTCGATGACTCCGCCCTTGCCCGGGTAACCAACTCGTGCGACGTTCCAATCGCTGTATCGGTCGGATCTCACGTTGATTCGTATCCACCGGATCGGGAGACGTCTCTGATGTGTGTGATTGACCCAGAGGATCAGCAGGATATTGGCAACATTCTCGACTATCCGCCGGGTAAGGCGTTGTATGTGTGGGTCGTAGTGCCGGGGGCAGAGCAGAGGGGAGACCCTTACGAGATACCCATTGCGGAAGTCGGCGAGGCGGTTACGTCAGCAGGTGCGAGGATCTACCTCATCGACGTGTCCGGGGACATGTGCCCGTCACCCTGAGTGAAGTATTACCCCTCATTTGAAAAGGCCAGACCCGCTTTACCGGAGGGGCTGCCCCGAGTCTGATTGACTCTCGGGTCTAGGCCGCCAGTTCGACGATT
>CAZSUY010000020.1:0-4238 GCA_964610155.1 uncultured Demequinaceae bacterium | reverse complement strand
ACCGGGCTCGTCTACTTGAATGCCCGCTACTACGACCCCGTCCTCTCCCGATTCCTCAGCCCCGATCCGTTGGTGAGCATTTCTAATCCGGAAACACTCGATCCATACGCGTATGGGTACAACAACCCTGTGTTGTATTCAGATGCAAGCGGGATGTGTGGAGGTTTCTGGGGTTTCGTTACTCGTATCTTCTCTCCAGATGGCTGGAACAACTGTGCTACGTCGACAAAACTGCCTGGCGTTGCACGGGTGCCAACTGCCGAGGGTGGTGCGGAGCTCGTTCAAGGAATAGGCGCGGGTCTTGACGATCTTGCTGGTCAAACTGTGCATGCATTTTCAGTGGACGGCATTGCAGAGAACTATCGCGCGTGGGGTGAGGATCGGAATGAACGCGGATATATCTCGGGAACGTGGCATTTCATGGTTGAAGACCCTCTTAAGGAAGCCGCCGATGGGCTAGAACAATCATTCGACGACTTCATGAGAGGCAATTACTTTGACGCTGGTAGAGAGGCAGTTGCCCCCACAGTTACCATTGGTCTTATTGCCGTATCCCTAACGGGGCTAGGCACTCTATTCTCGAAGGCCCTTCGTGGGATCGTCTCCCGCCTAGATAGGACCATGGCGGAAATCAATTCTGCGCGTTGGAACCCTGCGAATCTAGAGAGGCCACCGAACAATGGGGGAATACTTGGGACTGAGACACCAGCGATTGCCCAGCCAGGAGCTACACTGGTCCAATATGGAAATGGAAAAAGCCCCTACATAACATTTTCAAACACCCCTCCATATATGGTCTCCCTGCCGGTAACAAATACGAAAGTATTAAGTACATACCAAGTAATAAGGCCCATTCAGGGAGACCTATCGCGCGCAACCCCATGGTGGGGCCAAATGGGGCAGGGCTGGCAGATGACTCTTCCGAAAAAGGTAAATAGACTTGTTCGTGGAAGCAAACCCTATTTGCGGCAGATAGACTGACTTATTGGAGGCGAAGTGTCCCTATCTTATGCATACGTTGAGAATTGCCTAGGAGCATACTCGGTAGGGGCCAGGGCGCAAGTGGACAAGCCGAGTGCGGCCGGGGACCAGACATGGAGGATTGCTGGTGATGAATGGTCCATCTCCGTTGCGCAAGTGATACCTGCCAGTGGGAGTCATTTGGTTAAGGCACTAGTACCTGTTCCTGATCATCTTCAGATTGAGTCACCTTTGCTCGAGCATGAGGGGGCATGGATCCTCGCGTGCATAATTGCGGTATGCATTACTCGGGTTCGTCGGCACGGCTCTGTCGAGATACCCCTGGATTCAGAAGTCCAGCGATTCGAGGACAACAGTTTCCGGCGGCGGCACGCCAGTACTAATGAGGGGCTGGCGTGGCCTCCCTCGCCATTACGATCGCGTCCCGGGTTGACCTTTTCAGAGATCCAGCAGTTCTACAGCGACATTGGGGGGACACGACCCCTGTTCGCCTTCGGGACGGCGGGAACATACGTTGAAGGTTCCCTGGTAGTCGAGGAATCGGAAACGGGCTACAAGACCTGGTGGTGCGAACGGGGTACGCGCTTCCCTGACGAGCATGCATCAGACGAAGAGGGGATCACTCGCCATGAATTTGAAGAACTCCTATATGCGGGAGTCATGGAGTAAGGGGTGAACTGCCCTGGGTTTCGTTCCTAGGTGGTTGTGAGGGCTGAGGCCCTCAGGGTTTCAGTGTAGTGAGCGGCTTCGACCTATAGGGGGTGCATTAGCCCGAGAAAGGGACTGGGGGGCTGCTGTCAGTTTGGTTGATATCGGTTGATGTGCTCTCGAACTTGGTTAAGACCGTTGAGACTGGTGGGGATACGTTCCTGTATGTGTATGACGGGTCGGGTCAGAGGGTCGTGAAGATCAATGTGTCCCAGGATGCTGCGACCGCGTATCTGGGTTCGACGGAGGTCACCGATCTGGATACGACCACCAACCATACGACTGACATCGAGCTTGAGAGCACGTCGTTTGTGACCGGGACCCGGTTCTATATGTTCGGTGGTGCGACGGTTGCCGTGAGGGAAGCCACCCCTGCCGCCTCGACCTTGTCTCTCCTGTTGGGGGATATGCAGGGCTCTGCGCAAGTGATGATGAAGGTCGATCCGGATGTCCAGTCTGAGACCGGTTTGGAGGTGGCGTCCTCGACGACCGTGAATCTGGGAACCGACGTCACCCGCTCGGCATACATGCCGTATGGGGCGGTGCGAGGCGACGATAATCTCTCGATCGATCACGGGTGGCTCAACCAAGTCTCCGACGGCACTGCTGCCGACGGAGGCACCGGGCTCGTCTACTTGAATGCCCGCTACTACGACCCGGTGTTGTCTAGGTTTGTCTCCCCAGATCCGTTGATGAAGCCATCGGACCCCCGCACCCTCGACCCGTATCGGTATGCGGACAACAACCCCATCAGCTTCACCGACGCGTCCGGGTTGTGTTCCACGACTGGGAACTGGGCTTACGTCGGGGGCGTGCTGGAGCCGCCGTGCAACAAGAGCAACGGCTCCCAATACAAACCTTCGGCGCTGAAGCTCATAGCGGAGCTCATAACGCCAGGGAGCAAAGCGGGGAAAAAGAAAGTTACGCAAGCCGAAGCGGCGACGGACAAAGAGAATCGCCAGTGGTGGCAGAAGGCACTCTCATGGGTAGGCGACCGGATCACTGATGCACCACAATGGTTTGTTGACCGTTCCATCGACTATTGGGACAGGGGCACAACCTGGCTACAGTACGAGGCGCAGGCGGCTTGGCGGTGGGCGCGAGATCCAGTGCAGGGCGTCTACGACCTAATCAACGGCAACCTCCTTGCCGAGCAGGCAATGGCCATTGAGCAGATCCTTATCGATGATGCGGAACTGCTGAATGAAGGCTTGTACTGTGGGAATGCCGGGGAGTGTCTCACGGGTGGTTCCACGTTCAATGTGAATGGGAAGCCAGGGGCTATCACAATTGGCCATACGGTCACATTCGCCGAGGACATGAAAGTCAACTCAGGAATAATCGATGAGGAGTTTACGCATGTCCTGCAGTACGAGATTTTGGGTGCGGTTGTCTTTATATCTGGCTACGGAGGAGAGTACGCCGTGAGGAGATTCATCTTTCGTGATCCGGACGCCTACGAGAACATCTCGTCTGAGCAGTGGGCGAAGACCGAGAAGAAGGAAGCGGGATCGCAACCTGGGATGAGCCCCTGGTGGGGACCTCTGAGTGAGCCGGTTGGATAGGGGATAGGATCAAGTGACATGAGTATACGAGTCAACGCATTGGGTCCTTCTTCTCTCGTCCTCGTGGTGGGCTGTGGGCTGGCGCTATTGCTAAGCGGTTGCCACTTGGCGTCGCCGCAGCCGGGCGAGGCGGTGTACGCGGACATCACCAACCGATGTGAGACGGATGTGCTAGTGGCGATCGATAATAGACCGGGGGCATACGACGCGGATACTCAGGCGTGGGGTTGATGTACCCAATTGATTCTGGAGCCACAGACGAGGACTTCGGGCCGGTGTTGACGCCACTGTCGAACAACCTCTACCTCTGGGTGGTCGAGCCCGACGCGACTGATCGGGGTGAGCCGCACGCGCTGCCTGTTGCGTCTCTTGCTTCGAGAGTTGAGAACTCGTGGACTGTCTATACGATCGAAATTGTGGGCGAACTCTGCCCATAGCGCCGCTGCCGAAGAGGTAAATCGGCCTGGGTTTATTGGAGGGCGGGTTCTTCCATCTGCGGTTGCGGTTGGGGGTTGATCTGACGGTTCTCACGGTAGTACAGGGCATCCCCAGATCAGGGGTCTGGTGCTAGCGTTCTGTTGACAGAGCACCTTGCCGATCAGGTGTCGCGCAGGGGTCAGGGGAGCGCCGGAGGAGTGGTGTTGGGAATGAACGACATTGACCGGAGTGTGGTCGATCAGCGAGAGACTTACGATGATCGGGATGGCGGGTCTGCTCCTGCGGCACCGAGTACGGACTGGTACTTGGATGCCGCGTCGTATGCGACCACCTGGGAGTATTCGGATTCGGGCAAGATCGTAGAGATCGAGAATCTGACGTCAGGTGGGTCCGCGGTGACCGACGAGTTCGCGTATCCGGAGACCGGTCCGGTGCATGCGGTGACATCTGTCTATGACGGGACAACGACCAATACGTTCAATTATGACGATGCGGGACGCATGGACTCCCGGACGGTCGATGGGGATACGACCATATTGACGTGGG
>CAZSUY010000019.1:0-8475 GCA_964610155.1 uncultured Demequinaceae bacterium | reverse complement strand
CACACGACGAATCAGAGAAGGGTAGTGCTCATGCCTTCGAAGGACGAACCGAACCTCGGCATCGGAGCCCAGGACGTTACCGCACTGGTGGCGGGCCTCTCCAAGCTTCTCGCCGACACCTACACCCTCTACACCCAGACCCAGGGCTACCACTGGAACGTCACCGGCCCGACCTTTGGACAACTTCACGCGATGTTCGAAGAGCAGTACATCGAACTCCGGGACGCCGTCGACGAGATCGCCGAGCGCATCAGGGCATTGGGCAAGCCCTCCCCTGGAAGCCTTGCCGAGTTTCGTGAACTTGCTTCCGTCAAGGACGGGGTGCAGGCTGCGGACGCGGCGGCCATGGTCAAGAACCTGGCCGATGGTCACGAGACCATTGCGCGCACGGCCCGCCCCTTGGTCAAGATCGCGGAGGATGCGGTCGACGTTGCTACGGCCGACCTTGTGACCGGCCGCATCGTGGTGCATGAGAAGACCGCCTGGATGCTGCGAGCGACCGGGGCCTAGCCCTTGAGTGGTTAGATAGACGGGCTCGACTTAGGCTCGACCGCCCAGGCCTCCGTCGGATCGGAGAAGTGCGAGTCACCTTCGTCGACGCACGACGCTGCGGTCTTCGCCTCGACCTCCTTGGGGTGTTCGCGGACGACGGCGGGCACCCCGATTGCGGTCGCGCCCTTGGGAACGTCCTTGACGACGACGGCGTTCGCGCCGATGCGGGCATCATTCCCGATGGTGATGGCACCGAGGATCTTCGCCCCCGCTCCGACGACCACCCGGTCGCCGATGGTGGGGTGGCGTTTGCCGGTTGACATCGAGGTTCCGCCGAGGGTTACCCCGTGGAAGAGGAGCACGTCGTTGCCGATGATCGCCGTCTCCCCGATGACGACTCCCATCCCGTGGTCGATGAATACCCGGCGACCGATTGTGGCTCCAGGGTGGATCTCGATGCCGGTCACGCGCCGGGCGTGCTGGGACACGAACCTGCCGGGGACGCGAAGCCCGTGACGCCAGAGCCAGTGGGCGTACCGGTGGTACCAGATGGCGTGAATCCCCTGGTAGGAGAGCAGGATTACGAGCCTCGACCGCGCCGCCGGGTCGCGGTAGCGCGCGGTGCAGATATCCTCGCGAATCCTCCGGAGGATGCCTATTCGCTCCGCCATCACTGCTCCTTGTCCGAGGCTTGCGTTCAGTGCCTCACCTTGAATCTATAGGGGGTCGGGATGGCCCGGTTGGTGAAACGCCCTGTCCTTCCCGTTTACTCCCTGTGTCATTGAAGGCCGCATTCCTAGTCCATGAGGTCCGCGTACAGCACGGACGAGAGGTACCGTTCGCCGAATGACGGGATGATGACGACGATCGTCCTTCCTTTGTTCTCGGGCCGCCCGCCGACCGCAACGGCCGCGTGGAGCGCCGCTCCAGACGAGATGCCCACGAGGAGGCCCTCCTCGCGTGCCGCGCGCCGAGCCGTGGCGATCGCCGTCTCCGAGTCGACATCGATGATCTCGTCGTAGATGTCGCGGTTGAGGATATCGGGGATGAAATTCGCCCCGATGCCCATGATCTCGTGGGGGCCTGGCTCGCCTCCATTGAGGATGGGCGATTCCGCGGGCTCGACGCCGATGACCTGGACAGCGGGCTTGCGCTTCTTTAGTACCTCGCCCACGCCCGTGATCGTCCCGCCCGTTCCGATGCCCGCGATGAAGATGTCAACCCCGCCATCGGTGTCGTTCCAGATCTCCTCGGCGGTGGTCTTTCGGTGGATCTCGGGGTTGGCCGCGTTCTCAAACTGCCGTGCGAGAATCGAACCCGGCCGTTCCTTGGCGATTCTCTCGGCAGCGTCGACCGCACCCTGCATGCCCTCGGGCCCCGGGGTGAGGACGAGCTCCGCACCGAAGGCTCGAAGCAGTGCGCGGCGTTCCTTCGACATCGTTTCCGGCATGGTGAGGACGACCTTGTAGCCACGGGCCGCGCCGACGAAGGCAAGGGCGATGCCGGTGTTGCCGGATGTTCCTTCGACGATGGTGCCGCCCGGTTTGAGAGAGCCATCTTTTTCAGCGGCATCGATGATGGCGACGCCGATGCGGTCCTTGATGGAGCTCGCGGGGTTGTAGAACTCAAGCTTCGCAAGGATGGTCGCGCCGACCCCTTTGGCGAGCTTGTTGATCCGAACGAGCGGAGTATTGCCGACGAGTTTGGTCACGTCATCGAAGATCTTCGCCATTTTAAGGTCCTTCTGGTTGTGAGGTGGACGGGGGAGGCGACGCGGGCCTATGGCCCTCACCCTACGGCTGTCAGCGCCCTACAGACAGGGGCAGACGCAACACCGGAGCTGTCGCGGAGCGGGGGCTTGCTCATGTCCTGCCTCTCATTTGGTAAGGATAGCCTAACGTGGGATGGCAGAGAGGAATCACCCTTCAGAAGACATTCCGACACGGAAGATTTCGCCCCAGGACTACTACGGCGGCGGCTCTGAACAGGCCGACATCACCGCGCTGGCCCGGCCGGGGCCTTCTCCCCTGCACCGGACGGGCGGCCCGAGCCGACACGGCTAGGGCACGCGCCATGGGCCACGCATCACGGATCACGATCGTGACTTGGAGTGCGTCATCGCAGATCCGGAGGTGGGAGTGGCCCGCCAGCAGTGAGGAGAACGTGGGGCCTCCTGTCGGGGGATGCCGAAGCCGCATGCGATGCGCCTGTGGGGTTCGATGATGCCCTTGGCGGCACTCGTGCGGTCGTTGGACGAGCTGGCGTGGCCGAAGTCGGCCCTCACAGTGTCGAGTGTCGTACGGGAGTAGTGTCGAGACATGTCAGTCCCCAACCGGCAGGAGCTTCCGGTGTTGACTGGAATCTGCCGTCGATTGCTCAATCATTCGCATGAAGCTGGGATCGATGCAGTCGCCGTCACGCGCGCGGTCGCGCCAGGCCGCGATTTGTTTGGATGCCGGTGCCCTGATGCCCGATAGTTTCGTCCAGTGCCCCATTTACCAGGGGAATATGCCCAGAACGGAGCAGTGTGCTCACGAAGTCGACCGTCTCGCCGACAGGATGAAGGACACTTCCCGGGAAGTCGACCGCGCGCGTGCAGAAATTGGCAGGGTCGTGAGCAGACGGGATCGCGTTGACCGCACTTCTCAATACGACGTCGATCGTTTCAACTCTGATCTTCGAAGCGCAAGGACGGTTGTAGACACGGCCGTCGACCGACACAAGAGCGCGGTGGCTGAGTACAACCGCACTGTTGAGCGGTATAACGGCCTCGTCACCGAGATTAAGCGCAAATGCGAGGAGTTCTGCACAGATCAACGCTTGAAGCAGGAGCAGGCTGCGCTAGCCGAGGCGGCCGCCAAACGTCAGCGGCGTCTCGACCAGGAGGCCGGGCGGGAGAGTTTCCGGGTCGCCCGAGCCCGTGAATTACATCAGGCACAGCGGGGCCGTGACATTCAGAGTGTGTCGAGCGATGGTCGAATCACTGCCAAGGTCAAAGCTGGATGGAGTCGGGATCACAACATGCCCTGCACGGACATCCTGATCGAGGAGCAAGGAGTCAAGGGCCACCACCACATCGTCATCGGCGAAGACGGCCAGACCCTTATAGACGAGTGGCGACACGGCTGACGACATCCGAGACTGAGGAAGCGGGGACTGACCGCCCTGACCGCAAGGCGGTCCAGCAGTCGACGGACCCGATTGCCTTTCCACCGCGACAGACCTCGTGAAGGCGGGCCCAGTTCATGGCCGTGGTCCGCGAGTCCGCAAATAGTCCGCAAGAATTTCAGCAACTACCACTAACAGCCACCAACCGCATGAACTATCGTGCCTGCTATTTGGCACTATCCACCAATAGCCGCCAACAGCCATTCGTGCGGGGATGATTCCCGGCGTATCCGCCGCGGTCGCACGAGTGCGCGAGGTGCGGACATGTGTAGATGATACTTGTTCGCGCTCGCGGCCCCATCACCGCTGGTCTATTCTGGAAGAGGTAGGACGGCGACGTCAGGGGAGGCATTATGCCGGGGTTTTCATTGACCGTTTCACGGGAGTACACCTCCGTTCCGGAGGCGATCTGGGAGGTTCTCACCGACCTCGATCTCACAAGCAAGGTGCTCACGGCGGTCATGGCCATCCGGAGGATCGACGGTCCAAAGGGATTTGAGGTGGGGACTCGCTACCGCGAGACCAGGCTTGCTCTTGGCGGTCATGTAACAGAAGAGTTCACCGTCACCGAGGTCGTGCCGGGTCGTCAGGCAACGATCGAGGCGGACGTCGTAGGCGGGCACCTGACGATCGTGTACCGCGTCATGGGGAGTCCCTTCGGGGCCAGGCTCGAGGCCGAAATGTCTGTCGTGCCGCCCGCGACCGGATCGGGGAAGAAGCTGTTCAGTTTGGTCTCCGGAGGACACGCCGTCAAGATGGCGCGGGAGATGCTCGAACGAGACCAGAACGATATCGCCCGATTCCTTTTTAGGGAGTAGCGCGGGCGGAAGGTTGAACATATAGGTTGGTTCAGGGGGTGATTCTCTCGTAGGGTAGACCGAATAATTGGCAAGCCGGAAACCTAGGCGTGCGATGCGGGCGCTCCCCCTTCTACCCCCTCGCGCTCGCGTCGCCGGGATGGGGCGGGGTCCTTTGGGCCTCGCCCCTATCCCGTCTACTCCGCGGTTCGGAGTCGGAGGGTCTGGAGCTGGCTCACGGAAATGATCGTCGCAACCGCGACGGTCGCGACGAGAGCGACGAAGCCCGTGGTGAGGCCCACCTCCGACGTCACGCCCCAACTGACGGCATGGTCTCCCAGGAGGCGTTCCGCCGGAGCGAGAGCCCATTGGCGCACGCTCAGCGCCCGTATCCCGGGCACGTATCCGCCGAGCACGGTCTCCCATACGATGGCGTAGATCAGGCCAATGATCACGGCATTGCGGGAGACGATTGCGAGAAGAAAGAAGATCGTCACATACGCGATGGAGGCAAGGGCGCTGGCGGCACCGTAGGCGAGCGATAGCCTCCCGCCCTCGTCCCCGGCGATGGCAATCGCCAGCATGATCGGCAGGACGGCCAGGGCGAGGGTGACCATGACGGCGGTGACGAGCTTCGAGAAGACGATGGTGCGCCGGGGCAGGGGCTTGGCGAGTAGATACACGATCGAACCGTCTTCGATCTCCGGTCCGATCACGCCGATTCCGATAAGGAGACACATGAGTGGCAGGAGCGTGCCCATGGCGAAATTCCCCGTGAGGGCGGAGGTGGCCTCGGGATTGCCACCGGAACCCCAACGGGTGAGGCCTGCAATGACGAGGAGGAGGGCCGGAAGCGAGAGCAGGAGCCACACCCTACGTCGCCCAAGCAGCCCACGCAGGGTCAACCGCATCACCACGAGATTCATCGTTCCGCCGTCCTTCCGCACCTCGTCATCGCGCCACCAGGTACATGAATACGCTTTCGAGGGATTCGTCTGCGGGAGTGACCTCGAGTAGCCGAATACCACCGGAAGAAGCCAGGCGAGGCAGCGCATGGACGAATTGACCGAAGTCCGTGGCCTGAACGTCGAGGCCATTAGATCCCAGGCTTACCCCGTCAGCAGCCCCATCCGCGATGATCGCGGCGGCGAGACGCCTGTCGTCGCTCGAGCGAATCGAGTATTGATGCGGGCGCTCCGTCATGAGCCTTCTGATGCGACGGAAGTCTCCGGATGCGGCGTGGCGCCCAGCGACCATTACCTCGATCGTGCCAGCTATATCCTCGACCTCTTCGAGGATGTGACTACTGAACAGAACCGTCCGCCCCTCGGAACCGAGGCGACGCAGGAGGTCGAGCAGGTGCATGCGCTGCCGCGGATCCATGCCGTTGAACGGCTCATCCAGTAGCAGCAACTCCGGGTCATGAACCAGTGCCGTCGCCATCTTGACCCTCTGCTTCATCCCCTTCGAGTACTTTCCGATTTCGCGATCACTAGCGTCCATCATGTCGACGGATTCCAGGGCCTTGAGTGCGGCGGCCCCGGGATCAGGGAGGCGGTGAAGCTGTGCGTTGGCGAGCACGAAATCCCAGCCGGTCATCATGTCAAACATCGCCTCGGTCTCGGGGACGAGGCCGATGCGCCGGAATATCTCGGGATTGCGCCACACCACCGCGCCATCGAGGGTCACGGTTCCAGATGACGGCGGAAGGAATCCCCCCATCATCGCGATGAGCGTGGACTTGCCTGCGCCGTTCGGACCGAGGAGTCCGGTCACACCGGGTCCGATCGTCATCGAGACGTCGTTCGCGGCCACGATGTTCCCGAACCAGCGGGAAACGCCAGTGAGTTCGATGGTGCTCATACCCGACCGAGCCTTCTGTAGCGACGCAGGATTAAGGCGATACACGCCAGCACCAGGAGGGCGAAGATGGCGAGCAGAATCACGCCACCGGTGACGGTCGTCGGCGGCGGGAGATCATTTCCCGTGTCGAGACCGAGCAGGGACGTGCCAAGTCCGTCGACGAGCCCGAACGGGTTGAAAGCGACGAAGTACTTTGCCAAGGCATCGGCTCCCTTTTCCCGTAGGAGGGGAACGAGTATTCCCGAGAGCCCATTCGTGAGCAGTAGCGCGGTGATAATGCCCGCGACTCCGATCCCTCGGCGAGGTGTTGCCGAAGCGATCGCGAGGCCGATCGCGGAAAGGAGCACGGCGAGGAGTCCGGCGACAACGATTCCCTTCAGCCACGCGGTGAACTGCTCGCCGGGGGGCATTTGGGCGAGGAGGGTGCCAGCGAAGAGGAGCGTCAAGGGTGCCACCATGACGGTGAAGAGGCCGATGGAGAGCCCCCCGAACTTCGCCACGACATAGTCGCGGTTGGTTAGCGGCCGCGAGAGATAAAGGGGCATGACCCCGTCGCGGAGGTCGCGGGACACGCAATATGGGGCACGACTGGCGACGAACAAGGCGAGTATGAACTGGAAGCCGTACAGGTATTCGTTGTACTGCATTGGAAGGCCGGTTCCGGGAATCGCCATCATGATGATGACCATGACGAGGGCGGGAACGAGCAGGATCCCGATGAGGACCCAGGGCATCGTCTTACCCTTGGCGGAGCGGCCGAGGCCAAACACGCCGCGCAGCGTCTCAACGAATAGGGATCGGACGATCCACCCACGCCCGAGCCTGACTCCGTCGTAGTGGCGGAAGCCGATGTCGTGGATGACGTCCGTGGGCCCTTCGTCACTCATGGGTCGCCGCCTTCTCGGTCTGGAAGATCTCGGTCAGGTGGTGCCTGCGTTGTTGCATCCGTACCAGTCCTACCTCAAGGTCAGCCACGATCCTTAGGATCGTGTCCAGCACCTTCTCGTCGGTGACCTCGACGGCGAACGTTTCTGCGGATCCGACCACCGCGACCTTAGCCCCCTTCTTCCTCAACCGTTTGATGGCATCGTCCGCCCGGTCGGTCACCTCGACCAGTACCGCACCGATGAACCGAGTGGCGTCCGCCGTCGAGGTCGATTGCTGAAGCACGCCCCCCTCGATCGCGACGATGTGATCGGAGATGCGTTCGAGCTCGCCCAAGAGGTGCGAGGTCACGAGGACGGAGATGGAGAAGTCCGTGCTAATGCGGGAGATGAGTCCAAGCATTTCGTCGCGGCCAGCGGGATCGAGCCCGTTCGTCGGCTCGTCGAGGAGGACAAGTGTGGGGTCGTGGACCAGCGCCTGGGCGAGCTTGACGCGCTGCTTCATTCCCGTCGAATAGCCACCCATGGAGCGATAACGCTCCTCATAGAGGCCGACGTGCCGGAGGGTGTCGGCGGCGCGCTCCCGGGCCACGGCGGTTGGAAGGCCGGACATGCGGGCCATGTGCACCAGGAACTCGGTCGCCGTCACGTCTAGGGGTAGGCAGTCGCTTTCGGGCATGTAGCCGACGATCTCGCGGATCTTCACCCCATCGGTGGCGCAGCTCAGGCCGAGGACGCTGGCGCTTCCCGAATCGGGGGGGAGCAGGCCAAGAAGGATCCTGATCAGAGTGGACTTTCCTGCGCCGTTTGCCCCGACCAGGCCGACGACCCCCTTGGGCATCGTGACCGTGAGGTTCGAGAGGGCTGTGACGGGTCCGAAGGTACGAGTGAGGTTCTCGGTCTCGATCGCGGGCACGGGACCACGGTATCCATGAGAGACGATCGGCGCCATCGGGGATTCGACGGATATTCCCGGTATTGAGGTCGGGGTTCTCCCTGAGAGCGGGCGACGGGAATCGAACCCGCACCATCAGTTTGGAAAACTGAGGCTCTACCATTGAGCTACGCCCGCGCGACCGGTTTACCCGGCGCGTACCACCATAAGGGTGGCGCGTACTAGAGTAGCGGAGCCCGGGTAACGGGGTGTAGCGCAGTTTGGTAGCGCATCCGCTTTGGGAGCGGAAGGCCGCAGGTTCAAATCCTGTCACCCCGACGATGTCATCTCTCAAGACATAGGAAACGGACCGAACCTACGGGTTCGGTCCGTTTCT
>CAZSUY010000018.1:0-8816 GCA_964610155.1 uncultured Demequinaceae bacterium | reverse complement strand
TCCTATGTCTTGAGAGATGAGTTTCCTATGTCCTGATGGAACACACTGTCGGGGGTACCTTTTTAAACTGATGGAGGTTGTTGACAGGTGGGTCTTCCAACTGGAAGGAAGACTCCATGTCTCAACGAGAGATCGAGCGACGAGCAAACCACAAACTCGCGGTGCTGCGGCACGTCGAGAGAATCAGCGAAAGCGTCGCGGCGACGTGCCGGGAAAGCCCTCATCTGAATGCGGACATGGAAGGGGGCGGCCCGGAGAACCGGTCCGCCACCCTTCACGACCAGGCGGTTACTTCTTCTCCGGAGTCAGCCTGTGCTTCTTCTCGCCGGTCAGGCGTTCGCCCGTCGACGTCGAGAAGGCGTGCTGCTCCTCCTTGCGAATCGTCACCCACATGGTGTCGCCCTTCTTGGGGATATCGCGTGGGTCGATGCGAACGATGATCTGAGACTCACCCGCAGTGAAGTGGAACTCCTCTGAGGCGCCGAACTCGTTCGGAATGGAACCGTAGACAAAGGCGTCGGAGCCGAGCTCCTCGACCGCCTCGACCTGGATCGGAATCGCACCCTCGGCATTGGCCGTTGAACGGTCAATCGCCTCGGGGCGGAACCCGAGGACGACCGTGTTCTTGTCCTCAGCCTTTAGGGCCGCAGTGGTATCCCGTGTTAGGGGAATGCGAGCGCGACCGATCTGGGCGAACCCGTCGAAGATCTGGTAGGTCCCGATGTTCATCGCAGGAGACCCGATGAAGCCAGCCACGAACACGTTCTCGGGGAAGTCGAACATCTCCCGGGGCGTGCCGATCTGCTGGAGGATACCGTCCTTGAGAACGGCGATCCGGTCGCCCATGGTCAAGGCCTCGATCTGGTCGTGCGTGACGTAGACGGTCGTGGTCCCGAGGCGTCGCTGCAGGGCGGCGATCTGGGTACGCGTCTGGACACGGAGTTTGGCGTCGAGGTTGGACAGGGGCTCGTCCATGAGGAATACCCGGGGCTGACGCACGATGGCGCGACCCATGGCCACGCGCTGGCGCTGACCACCGGAAAGCGTCCCCGGGCGTCGGTCCAGGTACTCGGTGAGGTCGAGGATCTTCGCCGCGGCCTCAACCCGTTCGCGAATCTTGGGCTTCGGTACTCCGGCGATCTTGAGGGCGAACCCCATGTTGTCCGCGACGGACATGTGGGGGTAGAGGGCGTAGGACTGGAACACCATTGCGATGTCGCGATCCTTCGGCTGTATGAGGGTCACGTCGCGTTCGCCCACCCAGATCGAGCCTTCGTCGATGTTCTCGAGGCCCGCGAGCATGCGAAGCGAGGTCGATTTCCCACAGCCCGACGGCCCGACGAGGACGAGGAACTCCCCGTCTTCGATCTTGATGTCGAGCTTGTCAACTGCGGGACGATCCGCGCCCGGATAGATGCGGGTCGCGTGATCATAGGTAACGGTTGCCATAACTAATCCCTTCACCGGCAGGAACGTGCCGGACGATCCGTAGTGAAGAGTGCAGATGCGGTGTCTGCACAGACCCGCCCGCAACGAGTGCGAACGGACTAATCCTGCCACAGTCGGGGCCCCCGCCCGTCTCGATACCGGCGTCGTCCACCGGCAGGGCCCCGAGCGCGAGCGCCCGCTCGGTTGCGCCGGGATGCTGCATTAGGAGACCGTCGCCGTGGTCAAGCGGGGCGAGTCGGGGCCAATGACATGAACGTCGCCCAAGAGCGTGATCGACGTCTCCACTGAGCGCTCGGTGCTCGTCCCCACCCACACCTCGACCGTGCGTGGCTCCACGACGCGGACGAAGTCGCGATTGCTGTAGGCCAACCGTGCGGTCGGGATCTCGAAGATGACCGTGGCCGACGCTCCGGGTTCCAGGGACACGCGGGTGAAGCCCAGGAGCTGGGCCACGGGACGGGTGACCGAAGCGTAACGGACGCGACCATAGACCTGCACGACATTCTCCCCCGCCACCGCTCCGGTGTTGGCCGTCGCAACCGATACCGTGATGGCCCCATCGGTTGGGGCCGTGTCCGCGACCTTGAGGTCAGAATGGGAGAAGGTGGTGTAACTCAGGCCGAAGCCGAAGGGCAAGGTCGGTTTGGCGTCGAGGATCGTGACCGCCGCACCGATGCCGAGCGGCGGGTGGAGATACGAGTATGGTTGGGCGCCGACGGATACCGGCATGGACACCGGGAGACAACCCGACGGATTCACCGCGCCCGAGAGAATCCGGGCCAAGGCTCGCGATCCTTCCTCACCGGGAAAGAAAGCCTGGAGGACCGCCGCGCATCTTTCGAGCGCCCAATCGATGGCATAGGGCCGGCCCGTGAGAAGCACGAGCACGACGGGGGTGCCCGTATCGAGAACCGCCTCGATGAGGCGACGCTGCACGCCTGGGAGTTCTAGGGAGTCGCGATCGCATCCCTCACCCACGGTGCCGCGCCCAAACAGTCCCGCGTGATCCCCCGCGGCGACGATGGCGACATCCGCTTGCTTGGCAGTCGCAACCGCCTCGGCGATTCGCGAAACATCGTCGCTATTGACGTCGCAGCCATCGACCATCGTGATAGGTCCGTCGAACTCCTCGCGAAGGGCCTCCACCAGTGACGGCACCTCGAAGCCGAAGGGCGTCCCCGGTCGTTGAGCGAGCACATGGTTGACGAAGGAATAACACCCGAACATGGCGGCGGGCCGGTCCATGTTGGGTCCGATGGCCGCGATAGTGCGCCCCTTGGCCTTCGGGGCCAGCGGGAGAATCCCATTGTTCGACAACAGAACGACGCTCTTGCCGGCTATCTCGAGTGCGAGGGCTCGATGCTCGGGTGAGTCTAGATCGATACCTGTCGGAGGGTCTCCGGCGAAGTCCATATCGAGGAGGCCGAGTCCTTCCTTCTGGGTAAGCACGCGCAGAACGGAACGGTCGACCGTCTCCATTGAGACCTCTCCCGCCTCGATGGCCTCGACTAGGGGGCTCAGGTAGGCGTCGCCCGATGGTAGTTCGACATCGATCCCCGCATTGAGGGCTAGGGCGGCGGCCTCACGCCTGTCCTTGGCGACCTCGTGCAACAGGTGGAGGAACGCGACGCCGAAATAGTCGGCGACGACGACGCCGTCGAAACCCCACTGATCCCGGAGCAGATCGTTGAGCAGCGACCGATCCCCGGCAATGGCCACGCCGTCGACGTCCGTATAGGAGTGGAGCACACTTTTCGCGCCGCCGTCGTGGATCGCCATCTCGAAGGGCAGAAGAAAGACGTCGGCGAACTCGCGTGGACCGACGCTCACCGGACCGAAGTTCCGTCCGGCTTTGCTTCCCGAGTAGCCGGCGAAATGCTTGACCGTGGCATGCACGCCAGAGGATTGCAGACCACGCACGAATACCGTGCCGATCACGCCGACGAGATAGGGATCCTCGGAGATGCACTCGTCGACTCGCCCCCACCGAGGGTCCTGGATGACATCGAGCACCGGGGCCAAACCCTGGTGGATCCCGAGAGTATGCATGTCACGACCGATGAGTGCGGCCATGCGCTCGACAGCGTCGGGATCGAAGGATGCTCCCCAGGCCAGAGGAGTGGGGAAGGTGGCCGCGGTCCAGGCTGCGAGCCCCGTCAGGCACTCCTCATGGACGATGGCGGGAATCCCCGGTCGGGTCTCAGCGATGAGGCGCCGTTGCTCGGACCAGAGCCACGCGGCTCTCTCCTCGGGATCGTAGGGTGTGGTCCCATACACCCTGGTGAGGTGGCCGAGTCCGTTTACGCTCGCTTCGGCGAGACTGCCGTTGGGACTGAGCTCGCCCTGGAGCGGAGCGACGACATCGCCGGCCTCGTCCTGCCAGAAGCCGACGAGTTGGGCGAGCTTCTCCTCCTGGGTCAGGGTGGCGAGGAGGTCTCGGACGCGTGTCGAATGCTTCTCACTCATCGGGTCGCCTATCCCTTGACCGCTCCGGTCAGGCCTTCGACGATACGTCGCTCCATGAGGGTGAAGAATGCTAAAGCGGGCAGCATGGCTAGCGAGGTGTAGGCCAGGATAGCGGCCGTGTCGGAGGAATAGCGAGTCTGGAACTGCTGGACTCCGAGGGGAAGGGTGTGTCCCGCCGCATCGCCCTGGAGGACAAGCAAAGGGAGCAGGTATGCGTTCCAACTGGCAACGAACGCGAGTACCCCAACCGTGAGAATTGCCGGCCGCGCCAGGGGCAGAAGGATGCGCCAAAAGAACCCCACCCGGGTGAGGCCGTCCACCTGCGCGGCCTCCTCGATTTCCTTGGGTAGAGCCTTGAGGAACGGGCGCATGATGATGATCGTGAGCGGGAGCAGGAAGGCAATCTGCGGGATGATCACGCCCCAGATGCTCCCGATGAGCCCAAAGTCTCTCAACAGGAGGTAGAGCGGCAGGGCCGCGACGGTGAGCGGGAACATCAGACCAAGGGTGAAGATCACGTAGAGCACGCCCTTGAACCGGAAGGTGTACCGAGCCAGAGGATACGCGGCCATGGTTCCCAGGAGTATGACGCCCGTCGTCGTACCCGCCGCGACCATGATGCTGTTCAGCATCTGGTGCCAGAAGTTCGACGAGGTCAGTACCTGTCCGTACTTGCTAAAGACCCACGGGTCCGGAAGGCCTGCCGGGTTCTCCGCCAACTGCGCAGTGGTCCGGAACCCTCCGAGCACGACATACAAGAGCGGCACGAGGGCCACGGCCACGGCGCTCAGGCCGACGGTGATGGCCAGGAGTTTACCGACGTCGTGACTTTGACGGTCCTTTCTCACATCAGACTCGTCCGTCTTCTCCTGCTCTGTCACGATGCTCACCTCCTCTGCTTCTCGTCAGCGTTGTCGCGCCGGAGCACAAAGGACATGTACAAGGCCGCCGCGATCAAGGAGAGGAAGAACAGGATGACGGCGACGGCGCTTCCGTAGCCGTATTGGCTGCGCATGAATCCGTATTGGAACATATAGGTCGCGACGGTGTTCGAGGCACCCGCCGGCCCGCCATGGGTGAAAACCCACACCATGTCGAACAACTGGATCGATCCGATGATCGAAAGGAACATCCACACGCGGATCGTCGGCGCGATGAGGGGAATGTTGATGCGCCTTTGCACTTGCCACCAGCTCGCGCCGTCAATGGTGGCGGCTTCCTGCAGGTCCTTGGGAACACCGGAAAGCCCGGCGAGGAACAGGATGATGGCCAGCCCGATGTACTTCCATGTGAGGACGAAGAACACCGTCCACATGACGAGGTTCATGTCGGCCAACCATAACTGGCGCATGCCGCCCAATCCGATTTTGTCGATCACGGCGTCTAGCGGCCCATGGGGCTGGAAAATGAGAAGCCAAAGAACCGCGGTGATGACCTCGGAGAGGATGTACGGGGCGAAGATCGCCATGCGCACAAAGCTGCGGCCGCGGAAGCGGCGGTTAAGAACCAGGGCGACCGCCAGGGCCACCGGCAGTTGGATCAATAGCGACATGAAGACGACGAAGAGATTGTTCCTGAGGGCATGGACGAAGGCGGCGTCGCCGAATGCCCGTCGATAGTTGTCGAGCCCGATGAACTGGTCGAGTTTCTCGATGCCGTTCCAGTTGTAGAAACTGTAGTAGGCCGCGAGGCCTACGGGGAGCACCACGAAGATCAGGAAGACAAGGAGCGCCGGTCCGCTGAAGAGCGAGATCTCGCCCCACTTTCGCGCCGTGCCAAGCCGCCGGATCTGCTCAGGCGTCCGTGCCTTCTTCTCGGGCTTGTTCTCGGAGCCGGACCCCGCCGACGATGTGTCGACGGGGTCCGGCCGAGTACCCGAGGCTTCCTTCGTTTTCACGGGGAAGGCCTCGCTTTCGATATCTGGACCTACTGGTTAGCCGCCGCCGTAGTCATGTTATCGACGACATCTTGGGCCGTGCCGGTACCTGCGAAGATCGCCACAATAGCATCGTTCATCGCACCTCCGACGTTCGTCCCGTAGGTGGTGTCGAGCCACAACTGAACATACCCGGCGTTTCCCGATACCTCTGCGAGCTCAATGAGGTTCGGGTCGGTCACCGACGAGGCCGCGGCGGGTGCAACCGGCAGACCGCCGACAATCTCCGCGTACTTCTTCTGGACTTCGTCGCTGCTGATGTAGCTGAGCAGGTCGGCGCACTCCGCCGGAGCGTCCACATAGCAGGAGAACCCATCGCCACCACCTAGAGCAGCGGTCGGGTCACCCTTACCACCTGTCGTGGCCGGCATCGGGAACCATGCCAGGTCTACACTCAGTTCCGCAGCTTCAGGGGTGTCTGGACCGAGAATACCGAGAAGAACGGCGGGTTCCCAGTTACCCATGAGTTCCATGGCTGCCTTGCCCGTAGCGAGAAGCCCGGCCGAACTCGTCGCACCCTGCTGGGCGCTCGTAGCGGCAAAGCCCTCGTTGAAGGGTTCGGCGGCGATGAAGTCTTCGAGCTGCTGCCCGGCTTCTACGAAGCACGGGTCAGAGAAGTCGAAGGATGTACCCGACGCCTGCATAACTTCCTTGCTGCAACTACGCAGCGCGAAGTTGTACCACCAGTGAGCGGAGGGCCACTTGTCACCAGCACCGACGGCAATCGGCGCGATGCCGGCTGCCTTGAGGGCCTCGACAGCATCCATGAGTTCGTCCATGGTGGCCGGCTCGGAGTCAATCCCAGCGGCTTCGAACAGCGACGGGCGGTACCAGACCCCCTCAACACCAAAGGTGTAGGGAATGCCGTATACAGCACCGTCGTAGCTCCACGGAGCAACAGCGCCGCCGAGGCGGGCGATGTCATCGGGAAGCACATTGGTCAGGTCCATCAGGTAGCCGGAGTCAACCTGCGCTGCAAGTTCGCCGCCGCCCCACTGCTGGAATAGATCGGGGGCATCCCCAGACTGGAGGGCAACGGGAATACGCGTCCGCTGAAGGTCCTCGTTCTGAATCGCCTCGATTGTGATGGTCACGTTGGGATTGGCAGCCATGAAGTCGTCAGCGACGTCCTGCCAGTAACCGAGAGTCGGATCGTTGACGCCGTTGTGCCACCACGTGAGGTTGACCGGTCCCTCATCTTTCGTTTCGCCGCTGCAGCCGCCGAGCACAAGCACTGAGGATGCTAGTGCCACGCCAGCAACGACGCGGGTTATGTTCGCCATAATTTGGGGTCCTTTCCCTCTTCCTATGGTTTGGTCGAACACCGGCAGTCTCTCAGTGTTGTTCCCTATATGTCAAACGTTATCGATAACGTTATGGTTAATTCGCGCTACTATGCCTGCGTGAGCCAGTTCTCCCGAGTGAAACTTGCCGACGTCGCCGCTCGTGCAGGTGTGTCCGTGGCCACGGTCTCCAAGGTCGTCAATCGCCGCTACGGCGTCGCCCAAGCCACGATCGCGCGGGTTCAGCAGGCCGTCGACGAACTTGGCTATGCGGGCAACATCAGTGCCTCGAGCCTCAGGAACCATCGGACCAATGTCCTGGGAATACTTGTCGCCGAGTTCGAGCCGTACAGCGCCGAACTCCTCAAAGGGGTCTCCCGCGCGGCCCGGGGTGCCGACTACGAGATCCTCGCCTACACCGGTGGCCAGGCCGAGGGGTGGGAGCGGCGTTCCCTGGCCAGACTCGGTGGCACCCTCATCGAAGGCGCGATCATGGTCACGCCAACGGTGGTCGGGGTCAAGGCCAGCATTCCCGTCGTCGCCGTAGACCCTCACGAAGGTCCAACTGAGTTGCCCACAGTCGACTCCGACAGCCTTCGCGGAGGGCGGCTCGCCACCCAGCATCTCATCTCGTTGGGACATAGGCGTATCGCGTTGCTCTCAGGACGTGCCGACCTGGATTCGGCTCGACTGCGCGCGGAGGGATTCCGCATCGAGATGGCCGCAGCCAGCATTCCCGTCGACGAAAGCCTGGTGATCGCCACGTCCTTTCAGCCCGACCTTGCCGCGACCGCCGCCCATCGGCTGCTAACTATGACGAATCCGCCAACGGCGATTGTCTCGGCAAACGACATCACCGCCTTACAGGTGATGGAGGTCGCCAGAGAGTTGGGGATGCGCGTCCCCGAGGACTTGTCCGTAGTCGGATTCGACGACATCCCTGATGCCGCCGCCGCTACCCCTCCCCTGACGACCGTTCGCCAGCCCCTTCAGAAGATGGGAGAGGAGGCCATGCACCTCCTCCTGGATATCCTCGATGGCGCCGAGAGGCCGCTACACATTCGCCTTGATGTGGAACTCATCGAAAGATTCTCCTGCTCGGCCCCGCGCGCGACGTCGGGAACGGCCTAGCCGTAGAGGGCGGCAACCGCGGCGTTGTAACGTCCTCGGATCTCGGCACGGTAGTCCGGTGCCGATTCCGCACAGCATCCCCTCAACGGCCGCCCGCGCCTGCGCCGCCGGCGTGGAGTTCGCCAAGGTCAAACCCACCAGGGAAGCGGTCGCGTCCGGCAGATTGGGGGAGCGCTCGCATTCAAAGAAGGGGACGAGAACAGGAGAGGAGTCCACGGGTGCGGACTGGGCGAGGCGTCCGAGTTCATCCTGATCGACGATTCAAGCCCGGAGACCGTACGCCACGTGACAGCGCGCGTCTGGGACCGCCTCCGCAAGAAGGATCCCGCAACGCGTACGGAGTCATCAGCGCGAATTGCGGTAGGCACCCGCACTCGGGCTTCTCGATCCCGGGTGTGGCCCATGGTGTGGCCAACACCGCCGAGAGCCTCGGTACTTTTATCGGGAAACCGGCCCGCCTCCCGTGCTGAAACGGGCCGATCTCGGTTCGGACCTCACTGGGGGTCAAGGGGTCGCAGGTTCAAATCCTGTCAGCCCGACCGTGTCATCTC
>CAZSUY010000017.1:0-10383 GCA_964610155.1 uncultured Demequinaceae bacterium | reverse complement strand
CCAGCGTAGTGCGAGTGGTGCCGACGCCCTGCTAGGCCTCGCGGGTGAGTATCGCCTTGGGGTGGTAGGTGTCGCTGTAGAAGATGGCGAAGGCGATCGTGCCGTCGGGATTGAGGTCGAGGGTGATTTCGAGCTCGTCGATGCAGAGCGGGCCGTCGGTGATGACCTCGTGGACATTGGCATGTGTGCCGTTGCGACCGGTTTGAGTCCACACACCCACACAATGCATCTCGGGATAGGAGGCGTCTCCCGTATAGGTGACGGCGCCAGCAAGCACCGAACCGTCATCAGTCATGACAACATCCGCGGTGTATATAGGTGCAGGTCGCCCGTGACGTGGCCCGTCCAGGTGCCATCGAACGGACCGGCCTCAGGGGTAGGCGTCTCGGACGGAACGGGGCTCGGGCTCGCGGACGAGGACGGACTCGTCGGATTGGGCGTGACAGTCCCGTCGTTTTCAGAACCCATATACGTCAGTGCGACAAAGACAACCAAACCCAGGAGTATCGCACTCAACACACTGATCGCCCAGCCTGCCGCAGACCCGCCGTCCCTAACACAATGAGTCCTCCGCCGACCCTCTACACTCCGGCTGACGTCTTTCATGCCCCGCCCCTTTCCTCCGGCGCTCCCCTGATCCCAGCGGGACGCCTGATCGGCAGGGGGCTCTGGCAACAAGACGCTAGCACCAGGCCCCGGGCTTGTGGAGGACGCAAGGTTGACAGACGAGGGTCGACATACGAGGCACGCATCCAGTCGTCGAATTGGCGGCCTAAACCCTAGAGGCGATCAAACCCGAGGTCTCCCCCAAGATCGCAACCTCCACCATTCGGGATGTGACCGCCGCTTCCACCGAAGAGTCCGAACTGCGGGCATCGGTATGGTCACGAGCAACCCTGCTACCCACTTGAGCGAAGAATGTGAAAGGCAACAAGCGCGATCGTTGCGAGGATTGCGGCCCACTCACTGGCCAAGAGAGGCGCGAACCTCGGATTCATGTCCCATAAGTGCGCAGGGGATCTGCGTGGGGAAAGTGACGGGCGGTCGACCCTCAACTTCGCGCCATAGGTTGCCTGGACGTCATCTCTCACGGCGGCGAGGATTTCCTCCCGTCGTAACTTCTGTCTTTTTCCGAAGCGCCAATCGCCCACATCAAACACCGTCAATGACCCATCCTTTAGGCGAACCACAAGAATCCCGCCTCCACACTGAAACCATCCTCCGGCAATCTGCGCAGACTCAACCACCCTCGTCACAAACATGTTCCGAACCGTGATACACGTGGCGGAAAAGACCATCTGTTGATGCAAACCTCGTAAAACAACGAGCCACGCAAGTCCAGACATCACCAAGCCGGTCGCCGCAGAAGGAATCCGCGTCGACAGCACCGTGATATCCGCCACAACAGGCATTGACCAGAAGACAATCCAGAACATGGCTCTCATCGACTTGGGCATCCGGACCACAACCCGTGGACCACCGAGAGAAACGCTAGACTGCATCTCCGCCATGTCACCCCTCTCCCAGCACTCACGTATCCGGACATCACACCAATGGCACGTGGCGCGGTGACGTCCGTCCGGTGACGATCAATGGCCCGCTGCCCACCAGGCTTCGGTCATTCCGTGCGCTGAAACCACAAGACAACGGTGTAAATGGGTGGGTAGTCATGAGTCGAAAGGATCGTCGAAAAGATTCCGGATCCATATTCGATCTCTACGCTCAGGCCCACCACGCCTTCGGCGCGCAAGATTTCCGAGACCTCGATCGAACACCAGGCAACGATGTTCGGTTCGAGCTCATCAATCGCCGAACACGACCACTGGGCGTCATCGGGGACGAATCCCTCGGGGATAAAAAGCTCTCCAAGAGCCGCCGCCCAGCTGTCGAGTGGTTCAGAGGCTGTCATCGTGTAGCAGATACCGGGCCGGTAGTCGCCCATGACGGTCGCCGAGCAGTCGAAACCGATCGCCCCGCGGACCTCAAGGATTACGTCGAGCCTCTCCACGGCTACGTCCACACCGTGATTGCATCCCGCGACGAGGAGCAGAGGCAACGTCGACAAAGCCACCCTCGCTCGTCGTTTCCACTTCCGCGGTCGTTCGGAGATGACCCCGAACGCACGTCGGGAACTTGGGTGGCTCACTTGCCTCCTCGGCTCAAGAACTGATCATGCCCTCGCAATCGGCCTGCCAGAAAGCATGGCACTGGAGCCAACCCCGCTTTCCCGGACACCTGACTTGGGATGATGAGTCCCGAGAGAGGAGTTCGGAATGCCTCAAGCGAAGCCGATGGAGTTCCGTCGTCGAGCGTTGGATCTGGTTCGTCGGGGGGAGCGACCAGCATTGGTTGCTAAGGATCTGGGGATCAGCGAGTCGTGTCTGAGACGGTGGATGCGTCAGGACGACATTGATGCTGGCCGGAAAGACGGGTTGACGACCGACGAGCACAAGGAGTTGGTTGCGCTCAGACGCCGGTTGCGGGTGTTGGAGATGGAGAACGAGATCCTTAAGAGGGCGTCAGCCTACTTCGCCAGGGAGAACGTCCTCCCAAAATAGGTTTCCGGCTCGTCCTGGAGCTCAGCCGCGACGGGATCCCCGTCGCGGTGGCGTGCCGGAAACTCGAAGTGTCCCGTGCCGGCTACTACGAGTGGTTGGAACGTGGGCCTTCGGATCGTGAGATCGTCGACCGCAACCTGACTGAGTTGATCTGCCGGATCCACCGGGACTCCCGTGGCACCTATGGTGCGAAGCGGATCCACGACGAACTGTCGATCGAACACGGCGTGCATTGCGGCCGCAAACGGGTCGCCCGTCTCATGCGGCTGGCAGGCCTTCAAGGGGTGTCACACGCCCGAAAGGGACGTTCCTGGCGGCCAGCCCCAGCCGTCCACGACGACCTCGTCAAACGCCAGTTTCGGGCCGAGCAGCCTGACCGGGTGTGGTTCACCGACATCACCCAACACAGGGCGAAAGACGGATGGGTGTATTGCTGCGCCGTCCTCGACGCCTACTCCCGTCGCTGTGTCGGCTGGGCCATCGCCGACCAGGCCACCAGTGAACTAGTCACCGACGCGTTGGAGATGGCCCGCTGGAGACGCCGACCACAAGCAGGCACCATCGTCCACGCCGACAGAGGCCCGCAATACACCTCCTGGATCTTCGGACACCGACTCCGCCAAGCCGGACTGCTCGGATCGATGGGGCGGGTCGCGTCCTCGGTGGACAACGCCCTCATCGAGTCGTTCTGGTCGACCATGCAACGCGAACTCCTCGACCGACACTCGTGGAACAGTCGCGTCAAACTCACATCCGTGATCTTCGAATGGATCGAAGGGTTCTACAATCCGCGCCGCCGCCACACCAGCCTCACCGACGAGCACGGCCGCTCCCTCAGCCCCGTCATGTTTGAAGCCCTTCACATCCGTGCCGAAATTGCGGCATGATCAACACACACCCCGTGTCCGGGAAAGCGGGGTCGGCTCCACTAGACACTTCAACTAGCAAAGGTTCACAAGGCCATCAGCAGTGTTCACGCAGAACCAGGCTGCTCCGCCCAAATCCGGGAGAGTCTGATCTCAACATAGAAGGGGGCCTCAAGGGGCACAAACACTCCCGACCCATTCCTCATCCCAGGATTGACGGTTGCCGACATATACCCGAGCCCTCCCCCCTCACCCGAGTCGAAGACAATCATTGCGAAACACATCTGAAGGGTCTCAGAGTCTCGATAATCAGGCACGAGACAGCGGACGTACTCAACGTGGGTTCCAGGATTCTGCGCTAAAGCATCGGCAATGACCTCATCGCGGAGATCCTCCACGCTGGACACCCCATCCACCCACCAACAGACCGAATCATCCTCGGAAGGGGACGACAAATGGTAGGTCTCAGCACACGAGACCTCCTGACCCCCGTACTCAGTCGCTCTCGGAATTCTCACGTTCTCCGTTGAACTCGCGCAAGCTGTCGTAGCCCCAATCACGAAAATACAGAGAACACAGAGGGTCTTCCTTCGAATTGTGCCCCAGAATCCCCGTCCACATTCCACCTTCTCAATGTAACCCAATTACCCACCTCCTGTTCCATAGATTCCACCCTCGGTTAGGGCATTTGCCCATTCTGTATACTTAAATAGTTTGTTGAGATCGCTGATGCTCTTGATTATTTTTAAGTCCGGATACTTTGCCTTCATATATACCAAACTGATGTCCCCAATTATCCTCAATACAGTAAGACCGACCTCAACATCGACGAGAGCGAAACCTTTTTGCCATTTGCCCATGTGGTACCCGATAATTTGCGTTTCACTCATGTCGTCTTGATAGTTGAGCATGGCCCAGTCCGACATTAGTCGGTGATACGTCATCTTCTGCGCATCTGGAACGTAGACACGCTCCTTCGTCCCGAACTCGTCCCCAAGTGCTTCGTCTACAAGATCGGCAACAATCAGGTACGAGACCATCGCACTATTCCAGTCTCCTGGCGGGTCTTCCTGAAGGGATTCAATAACTCCCGGGTATACATCTGCGGTGGCGTTGCCGTTGACATATCGGTCCAGTATGTCCAGACCGGTTGACCCTTCGGACCCTCCCCCCTTCACCCCCCGTCCGACTTTCTTTGGAAATTCGCTCTTTAAGGGTTTGTCAGGCATCTTGCCGCTCCCACCGGTAAGTTGCCAGCCGGAATCGCCGTGATTCTCGTCGGGCGTCGTCGGCATTGTCCATTTTGAGCCGTCGCTATTGTGGCATGGCGGTTCCAGCACGCCTCCGACGTAGGCCCAGTTCCCAGTCGTGGAACACAACCCGGACGCGTCGGTGAAGCTGATGGGGTTGTTGTCCGCATACCGATACGGGTCGAGGGTGCGGGGGTCCTTCGGGTTCA
The DNA here is from genome assembly GCA_964610155.1 of uncultured Demequinaceae bacterium. Taxonomy (GTDB): domain Bacteria; phylum Actinomycetota; class Actinomycetes; order Actinomycetales; family Demequinaceae; genus JAFGBM01. Next base: position 5,500 of record CAZSUY010000017.1, on the reverse strand, counting down.
TGAGCGGGTCTGGGGAGACGAACCTGGAGAGCACAGGGTCGTAGTAGCGGGCGTTGAGGTAGATCAGCCCGGTGTCTTCCTCGTCGGACACTTGATTCAGCCAGCCGTGATCAATGTCGAGGTTGTCGTCGCCTCGAACCGCCCCATATGGCATGTATGCAGATCGGGTAATCGTATCCGACGTGGAGGCAGGTTCCATGGCCCCACCGGTGTCGAGGGTGACTGCCATCATCACGGTGGCCGAGCCCTGCACATCTCCCAACAGGAGAGACAAAACCGGGGTTGTGGCGGTGGTGGCTTCCTTGACGGCGACCGTTGAACCGCCGAACGTGTAATACCGGGTGGCGATATAGCCCCCGGTCGCCGACTCAGAGGTGTCAGGGTCGGTGACCTCCGTAGAACCCAGATACGCGGTCGCGGTCCCTTCGAACTCTTCGATGGTGTCCGGGTCGTCGAGGGTGATCTTCGCGACCCTCTGACCCGATGCGTCATACACATACACGACATGTCCACCCTGACCATCGGTCTCGACAAGGTTCGACAACACATCCCACGTCATCGTCAAATCGGTCGATACCCCGTCACCGTCACGGGAGACCATCCGTCCCGCCTCGTCATATGTGTATTCGTCCGTCGCCTCCCCCTTAGCGACCGACGTGACCGCATTCGGATGCGCCGTATCGGTGTAGCCGTAGGTGTTGGTGGTGGACGTCTCCCCAGCAGCGAGGTTCTCGATCGATGTGATCCTGCCGGTGTCCGAATACGACCAAGTGGTCGCATACTCGGTGTCACCCACCTGCCAGAACGTGTCCTCAGTCCCGGGTGCCTCGTCGCACGGATCCGCAGTCGTCCACGCCTCGTCCAACCGGTTGAACCCGTCATACACATAACACTGTCGAGACCCCGCAACCGCACCAGTCGAGTCGTCCTCAATACTGGTCACCCGACCCACATCATCCCGGCTCAACGTATCCAACTGGAGATACTCGGTGACTGATGTCTCCCCATCCAAATAGTCGAACGACGCCGAAATCTGCTCCGGAGCCCGCCGAACCGTGTCCCAGCCGATACTCCGCACCACACCATTCCCATACGTGCGGGTCTGGAACAGGCCCGACCCATCGACCTCGACCCCCGACACCACCGGAGTCGTGAACCCCGACCCCGCAAGAGTCAAATTCTCGGCCATCCCGTTGAGTCGATACCCCGTCGACACGGTCTCCTCAGGTAGCCCACCAACAGCCGGCAACACTGTTCCCGACACTTGACCTATCGCGTCATACGACACCGATGTTGTGTAGTCGTCTCCGGCGAGGCCACCGAGCTCGGGGTTATCCGGCAACGTCACTGTCAACGTCAATGGCCGATGCCACTCGTCATAGGTCGCCGTAGTGGTGGTCTCATAGTCGACCTCGCCGATCCGGGTCACCGCCGTCGTGGACTCTAGCGCCCCCACATGGCCCTCAGGGTCATACACCCAGGTCGCGGACGACGACGCATCCTCATCCGGGTCTATCGTCGTGCGTCCGATCATGCGACCCAGATCGTCATACTCCATCTCGATCGTGCCCGCATCCGAAACAACCGATATAGCCTGACCATTCAGGTCATACGTGTAGAAGGTCTCCCCCGAGTTCGGGTCCACCATCGACACCCGCTGCCCCGCGAGGTTGGACACAAACACAGTCTGATGCCTAGCCAACTCCTCCAACTCCTCTTGCGTCGGAGGCGAAGACAGCACTGGTGCCTCGGCATCCGTCACCGTCACCGTGTGGAATCCTGCCTCATCCCCCGACGTGGTGGTCACATACTTATAGGCAGTAGTGATAGGTGTCGCCTCCGGGTGGGCGGTATCCGGATATTGGGTTTGAGTCTTGAGCCGTCCCAGGATGTCCGATGTCGCCGACGTTGACGCACCATTCGGGGCAGTCGTCGTCGTCGTCAAACCGTCATAGGCGGTAACTGTTGTCGACACCGACTCGCCCAGACTCGACAACGACTGGGCAACAGTACGACCCTGAATGTCATAGGTGGTCTCGGTGTAGGAGGTGAGGGACGACGGGTCGGGGTCCACCCTCTCCGAGGCGATCTGGGCGGGCTCGGAATCGAAGAACGGCGCCGACGTCCACACCGTCTGACCGAGCTCGTTGTAGTAGGTCGCGGTCACCGTCCGGCCCGGCAGACCTTCCGGGTCCTCCTCCCCATCGAGATATCGCTTCCCATCCGCCGCTGGCGTGTGTTGCTCCAGAATCCTCCCCCACCCGTCGAGGAAGGTGTAGGAACGGCGGGTGGTCTCCGTTGAGTCGAATCCCTGGAAGCGCTCTTCCTCAGCGGGTGTGTTGGGGTCGGTATCGGCCACGAACTGGGCCGAGATCACCGACACCGGGGTAGTACGGAGCGAAGGGCCATCCGCATAGACGTCATACACATACAACGCTGTCGGAATATCGGGAGACCCGGACGCCATCGATGGGGCATCCGCCTCACCCCACTGGGCCGGCGCCCAACCCGCCACCAGGAGTCCCAACGCATCGTACTGGTAATGGGTCCAGTCCTTGTCGTTCGGACCCTTCTGCTTGACGACATTGCCGCGGGTCGGTTCCACCCACGTGGTTGACACCTGACCCAGGGGACGGGTCACCTCAGTGGTCCACAAACCGTCCTCATCAATGTCGTAGTCCCATTCGATGGACGGGTCGTCCGGGTAGGAGGACACCTCATTCGGCATCCACGCGGCCGTGATCCGGCCATCCGTGTCATAGGTGGTTTTTGCAGTTACCGGCTCTGAGGCCGTCTTCAGCGTCATCTCCGTCGTCGGCAGCCCCCGGGTCGGTACATTCGACCCTTGAGATGTGGCACCGTGACGCTCGGACATCACGCGACTACTCAAGGGCTGACCAGTCGGGAGCGATGGTGCGTCGGTCGGGATCCTCACGGGAGAAGAAGTACTGCCGTCCGAGGTGGTCGAGGATCGCTTCCTGACACAGCACGGGTTCGGCAGTGGCGGACACTGCATCCAACGGTCCAGCCTCGATCAACACCCCGTGAGGGTATTCAACGAAACGCCCGCACGGGATCGACGCCAACCGGTCTCGGCCGATGAGGTTCACGTATGCGGGCCCGAAGAAGTTCAACGGAAACAACGCTGGCAAATATCGGGAGTAATCGAGCCCGATTCTCTGCAACCCCCCGCCTTCGTTGTCCATCAACTTCGCGAAAAACTCCGCCGTTGACTCCGCGTGCGCCCACACAGGCCCCAACGCTGCACACAACTCCTCAAAGACCGGTGGAATCCACGCCGCAGCCCGCACGCCGTCAACCTTCACTGCACGAACCTGAATCGCAATGTTGTTGTTGAAAGCGAGGCCACCATCGTGTCGTCCCTGCATAATTCGCTCGTGGAAATCCGGTACGACACACAAGGCCCCGGTCGCGCCATCGATTTCGCAGAATCCGGAGCGAATGCCAGCCGTCCCGCTAGCCTCCAGCATACGTAGCAACTCTGGGCTACGCTCCAACGAGATATCCAGGATCGCAGCCTTCAGATCCCCGACCCCCGGCTCGACCACACGCCCCGGCGGATTCTCCACCCGCATCCGTGCCGACCACTTAGGCGCATGTCGTCGAAGCACCGACTCAAGCACGTCGAACTCCCGACCCGACGAAATGTCCCGATCGAATTCAAGGTAGACATCAAACGAGTTGAGTCCCATTTGCTTTACTTTATCGGGAACAATTTAATCAGGTTGGCGACCATGGCCTTTGCGATTGCTCCTCTCACTGGGGCAGGGGCGTTGGTGAAGATTCGCAGGGCGACTCCAGGGTGCTGCTCAAGCCAGGTGATGTAGTTTCGGATCTGGGGTGTCGCTGACAGTTTCAGGACGTTCTTTACTTCAACGATGGCATTGAATCGAGGAATCGTCTGTGTCGGTGGAAAGTCCAGATACCGGACGCCACCTGGGCCAGTACCGGGGATGCTCTCCATTCCTGATCCAACGTTCCTGGGCACCCCAATCTGTTTGGAGACGGTATTCTCTGCAGCGATCCCAGCCTCCCGGTTGAGGGTTACCTGGGCGACTCTTCTCGTTCCAGTGGTTACCGTTGTCGCTGTGCCTTCTTCTATAGCGACCCTCGCGGTAGTCATCCCAGGTCTTACCGCCTGCCCGCTACCGCCACCGATGAGGATTATCGGCCCATCGAAAAGGCCAATGTTGTACGACGCATTGGAGTCCAATTCGCCGCTCGGACCGAAGTAGGGGATATCCGGGCTGTTGATGCCGAACACACGCATAACCTGGTTTCCAGGGCTGAATTCTTGCGCGAGATTGACTAGGCCGATCCCGGCATCGGCTGCGCCTCGAGTCCAATCTGCCAGGCCTTCGGCACCCGCCAACGCCGCGTCTGCAAGATCGTCACTCACATCGGTGTATTGCCATCGCGACCCATCGCACGAGACACCACCGCTGTAGAGCCAATAGGCCCACCCAGAGATCCCGTCCGAACACAACCCGGACGCGTCGGTGAAACTGATGGGGTTGTTGTCCGCATACCGATACGGGTCGAGGGTCTTTGGGTCAGACGGTTTCATCAACGGGTCTGGGGAGACGAACCTGGACAGGACGGGGTCGTAGTAGCGGGCATTCAAGTAGACGAGCCCGGTACCGCCGTCGGCAGCAGTGCCATCGGACACTTGATTCAGCCAGCCGTGATCAATGTCGAGGTTGTCGTCGCCTCGCACCGCCCCATATGGCATGTACGCCGATCGGGTAATCGTATCCGACGTGGAGGCAGGTTCCATCGCCCCACCGGTGTCGAGGGTGACTGCCATCATCACGGTGGCCGAGCCCTGCACATCCCCCAACAGGAGCGACAAGGTGGGGTCTGTCGCGGTGGTGGCTTCCTTGACGGCGACCGTCGAGCCTCCGAACGTGTAATACTAATACCGGGTGGCGATATAGCCCCCGGTCGCCAACTCGGCGGTGTCAGGGTCGGTGACCTCCGTAGAACCCAGATACGCGGTCGCGGTCCCTTCGAACTCTTCGATGGTGTCCGGGTCGTCGAGGGTGATCTTCGCGACCCTCTGACCCGATGCGTCATACACATACACGACATGTCCACCCTGACCATCGGTCTCGACAAGGTTCGACAACACATCCCACGTCATCGTCAAATCAGTCAAATCCCCGTCACCGTCACGGGTAATCATCCGTCCCGCCTCGTCATATGTGTATTCGTCCGTCGCCTCCCCCTCGGTGACCGACGTGACCGCATTCGGATGCGCCGTATCGGTGTAATAGTTGGCCGCAGTGGCGGGCGTCCCCCCAGTGACAAGGTTCACGATCGACGTGATCCTGCCGGTGCCCGAATACGACCAAGCCGTCGCATACTCGGTGTCACCCACCTGCCAGAACGTGTCTTCGGTCTCGGGTGCCTCGTCGCACGGATCGGCCGTCGTCCACGCCTCATCTAACCGGTTGAACCCGTCATACACGTAACACTG
>CAZSUY010000016.1:0-14486 GCA_964610155.1 uncultured Demequinaceae bacterium | reverse complement strand
GGGTTTCCTATGTCTTGAGAGATGAGTTTCCTATGTCCTGATGGAACACACTGTCACCCCGACGAGTGAGCGTGATGAAGCAAGCTTGCTTGCTTCATCACGCGAGCAAGGAGGGGGTCGGAGGCGCGAAGCGCCGAATACCCCGACCCGCAGCCACCCGGTGTCTCGGAGCCGGTAGACTCTCGGGGTGCCATTCGACCACGGGACCTTGAGGAGCTTCAGTGACTAGCGCCGTCGAGACGATCGATGCCACAACGGTGAAGGTCACGGTCAGCCTGACTGAAGAGGATCTTGCCCCGGGCATCAAGCACGCCTACGAGCACCTTGGGAGGCGAATCAGCGTTCCGGGGTTTCGTAAGGGGAAGGTCCCCTTGCCCGTCCTTGAGCAGCACATCAGCAAGGGGGATGTGCTCGATCACGCCGTCAACGAGGGGCTCGCCGAATGGTATGCCACTGCGGTCGAGGAGAACGACCTACGCCCGATCGGAAAGCCGGAGATCAATATTTTGAAGGTTCCGGGTCAGGTGGAGGGAGACGAGGGATTCTCCTTCGCTGCGACGGTCGAGGTGCGTCCCGTCCTCTCCCTTCCGGCCCTTGATTCCTTGACCCTCAAGGTGAACCCCGCGACGGTGTCGGAAGAGGATGTCACCATCCGTCTCGATGCCCTCCGTGCCCGGTTCGGGGTGCTTGTCGGGGCCGACCGCCCCGCCGCCTCCGGAGACTTCGTCACGCTCGACCTCACCGCTACCATCGACGGTGCGCAGGTCGACGCCGTCCAGGGCACGTCGTACGAGGTCGGATCGGGCTCGATGTTAGAAGGGCTCGACGAGGCCATCATCGGCCTCAGCACCGACGAGGAGACGAGTTATGAGGGGGCCCTCGCCGCCGGGGAACACGCCGGAGAGAAGGCCCTTGTTCGCATCAAGGTGGCGGCCGTCAAGCAGCGCGAATTGCCCGATGCGGACGATGAGTTCGCTCAGTTGGCATCTGAATTCGACACGCTAGACGAACTCAAGAAGGACCTCCGCAAGCAGGTAGCGAGCGTGCAGGTCAACAACCAGGCCGTCGAGGCGCAGAGACTCTTGGTTGAGAAACTCGAGACCGTGAAGGCGTTCGATCTTCCCCGTAAGGCGATCGAAGCAGAGGTTAACGAACACCTGGAGCGCGAGGGCAAGCTCGAGGACGCTGAGCGTCGCGCCGAGGTTACTGCGGACGTCGAGAAATCCGTCCGCAAACAGATCGTTCTTGACCAGCTCGCCGACGACCTCGACATCGAGGTCGAGGAGGAAGAGCTCATCGACTACATGGTCACCACCTCCCGCAGGTACGGGATCGAACCCGAGGAGTTCATCGTTCATGCCCAGCGGACCGGCCGCGTGGGCATCATGATCGCCGAGGTCGCGCGGTTCAAGGCCATCGCCATCGCGCTTCGTCAAGCCAAGGTTGAGGACATGAAGGGCAAGGCGATTGACCTCACCCCGATTGTGGGGGATGAGGAAACGGACGCGAAGCGGGCGGAGGCTACGGCGAAGTACAAGGCCGAGAGGGCGGCCGCGGCGAGGAAGTCCACCGCGAAGAAGTCAGCCACGAAGAAGAGTCCAGCGAAGAAGCCCGCCGCAAAGAAGCCCGCTGCGAAGAAGAAATAGGCCGGACGCGGGCGGCCACCCGTCGTTCACCCCGTAGCGAAACCAGCCCGAAACGGACGTGGTCGGGCTCCTCCGAGCGTTAGGGTCGAGGCATGCACACAGGTGCCGTTCGTTCCGAAGGAGGACCCGTGGACAACCCGATGATGGCCTCTCCCGATACCTCTGGGATGGGGCTTCAGGATTCGATCTTCAATCGGCTCCTCAGGGAGCGGATCATCTGGTTGGGCTCCGATGTCCAGGATGACAACGCCAACGCGATCTGTGCCCAGATGATGCTTCTCGCCGCCGAGGACCCAGACAAGGATATCTACCTATACATCAACTCGCCCGGGGGTTCGATTACCGCGGGCATGGCGATCTACGACACCATGGAGTACATCAAGCCTGACGTGGCGACCGTTGCCGTCGGTATGGCCGCGTCGATGGGTCAGTTCCTGTTGTCGAGTGGGGCGAAGGGGAAGCGGTACGCGACGCCGCACGCGCGTGTCATGATGCACCAGCCCTCGGGAGGCATCGGAGGGACGACGACGGACGTGCGCATCCACGCCGAGCTCATCCTTCACATGAAGAAGCAGCTGGCGGAACTGATCGCGGCTCAGACCGGGAAATCCATCGAACAGATCACCAAGGATTCCGACCGCGATCGGTGGTTCACCGCCGAGGAGGCCCTCAAATACGGGTTCATTGACAAGGTCGTCAAGCATGAGAGCGAGGCAGGGCCAAAGCCCGGCGCGGGCGCAGCGGGAGGCAAGGCGTGAACGGAACATCGGATGGCCGCGAAATCACAGGCCGGTACATCCTTCCCCAGTTCGAGGAACGGACCGCGTACGGCTTCAAGCGTCAGGACCCATACGCCAAACTCTTCGAGGACCGCATCATCTTCCTGGGAGTCCAGATCGACGATGCCTCGGCTGACGACATCATGGCCCAGTTGCTCGTGCTCGAATCTCAGGACCCGGATCGTGACATCACCCTCTACATCAACTCGCCCGGTGGCTCCCAGACCGCGCTCACGGCCATCTACGACACCATGATCTACATCAAGCCACAGATCCAAACCGTGTGCTTGGGGCAGGCGGCATCGGCCGCGGCTGTGCTGCTTGCTGCCGGCCAGCCCGGCAAGCGGCTCGCCCTGCCGAACGCGCGGGTGATGATTCACCAGCCGCGCATCGAGGGGGGCGAGAGGGCTCAGGCATCCGACATCGAGATTTACGCCGAGGAGATGGTCAAGATGCGCGAGTGGCTCGAGGCAACCCTCGCCCGCCACACCGGTCAGACCATGGAGAAGATCCGCGATGACATCGAGCGGGACCGGTTCCTGACCGCGCAGGAGGCCAAGGAGTACGGCTTCGTCGACCAGGTGCTCGCCAGTCGAAAGGGCAAGGACGCCCCCAAGGAGTCCTAGTCGGCCCTGCGGTCCCGCCACCGATTTCCGGGTTCCTACGCGTGCTGTCGGGCTTGGATTCTGCCTGATCGTAAAACGGTCGCGATCCGGGCGCGTCGCCACTCGTCATTGCGCCCCCCGGGTAGCCTGAAAGTCCGGGAAAACGGTCCCGTCGCTTGGTGCTGGACCGTATCGCCACGGGAAGGAGGGCGCGATGCCTCGGCCGACCGATTCGGGCGACCTGCTCAAGTGCTCCTTCTGTGGCAAGACCCAGAAGCAGGTCAAGAAGCTCATCGCTGGCCCCGGCGTCTACATCTGCGATGAGTGCATCGACCTCTGCAACGAGATCATCGAGGAGGAGTTCCACGAGCAGGTCGAACAGGAGCTCATAGAACTCCCCAAACCCCGCGAGATCTATGACTTTCTCGAGGAGTACATCGTCGGCCAGGAGTCGGCCAAACGGGCCCTCTCCGTCGCCGTGTACAACCACTACAAGCGTGTGCGATCGAGCGACGTCAAGGCTTCATCCGAGCCGGTCGACATCGCCAAGTCGAATGTCCTGTTCATCGGGCCGACGGGTTGCGGGAAGACCTACCTCGCCCAGACCCTCGCCAAGGTGCTGAACGTCCCCTTCGCAATCGCAGACGCCACCGCACTCACCGAGGCCGGATACGTCGGCGAGGACGTGGAGAACATCCTCCTCAAGCTGCTGCAGGCCGCTGACTATGACGTCGAGAAGGCCCAGCGCGGCATCGTCTATATCGATGAGATCGACAAGGTGGCGCGAAAGGCGGAGAACCCGTCGATCACGCGGGACGTCTCGGGGGAGGGCGTGCAGCAGGCGCTCCTCAAGATCCTCGAAGGGACTACGGCGTCGGTGCCGCCCCAGGGCGGACGCAAGCACCCGCACCAGGAGTTCATCCAGATCGACACAACGAACATCCTGTTCGTTCTCGGGGGTGCGTTCTCTGGGCTCGAGGAGATCATCTCGCACCGGGTGGGCCGCAAGGGTATCGGATTCGGGGCGATGCTCAGGGAGTCGGACAACTCGGACCTGTTCGAGCTCGTCCAGCCGACGGACCTCCACAAGTATGGGCTGATCCCGGAGTTCATTGGGAGGATGCCCGTCGTCGCGACTGTTGCGCCGCTTGATCTAGGCGCGATGGTGAAGATCCTGACGGAGCCGAAGAATGCCCTGGTCAAGCAGTACCAGCGGATGTTTGAGCTCGACGGGGTCGAGTTGGTGTTCGAGTCGGAGGCGATCCAGGCGATCGCGGAACAGGCGCTCGAACGGGGGACCGGGGCGCGGGGCTTGCGGGCAATCCTCGAGGAGGTGCTCCAGGAGACCATGTTCGAGGTCCCGGGCAGCGAGGACCTGGGGACCGTTACGATCTCGAAGTCCACGGTGATGGACCGGGTCGCGCCGGCGTTTGTGGCGCGCGGAAAGCGCGCAGACAAGAAGGACGGCGCCGGGGGCGCCGCCGCTCAGCCGGCAGCGGCATTGAATCCTGACCCCGAACCCGAGGCGAAGACCGCGTAACGACGTGGTCGCGGGTTCTCCGCCAGGTGGGAGCGTACCTGCGGGCGTCCAGGGTCCGTTCGTTGGGGTATCGGTCCAGTAGGAGCGCAACTGCGAGGCCTCCCTGCAGTCCCTGAGTGTTGGTTTCTGAGCTGATCTCGGCACTGGTTGTCTGCAAGGGCGCTTGAGGTGTGCCTGCAGACGGTGAGTGTTGGTTTCTGGGCTGATCTCGGCACTGGTTGTCTGCAGGGGCGCTGGGGAGTGTTGGTGAGCGGCTCAAGAGCCTCAGCACGACGGCCCCCAGTAGGTCAGGCCGCCAGGGCGCGTCGGCGCACCACGATCGCCGACCTTACCCTGTCCCGACACCATTCCGGCCTTCGGGTGATGTCCTCGAAGGTCAGTCGAATCGTTAAGATGCCGAGCGCGGCGAGATCGGCATCGCGTTCAAGGTCACGCCTTCTGGCGGTTTCCTCCCCGTGGTAGGCACGCCCGTCGAGTTCTATGGCGACCCTAGTTGCCTGGTCGAAGAGGTCGAGAACGTAGGTTTTCCCCGAGGACCGAACCTGGTGCTGACGTCGAAGTCCCCGGAACTCGGCGGTATTGAACACTCGGGTGGCTGCGAGGTGCTCAAGATAACTCTCGACCCCGTCCCGCGCCTCGTCGAGAAGGCGAAGTAATGCGCGCCGTGAGCGAAGTCGTGGGTACTCGGATGCGCGAGCCAGGAGATCGCTCGATTGGATGCGGCTCTTGCGCGCGGCCTCGATGAGGATCGCTATCCCCGGCCCCGTACCAAGTTCCGCCCAGACCTGAAGCAATGTGTCCGGAACGGGAGTCACTCGAAGACCTCGCGCATCCACGGGTGGAACAGAAATCGCTGGCGTAGGTTGGATGACGCGGATCCATGCCGGGCCGCGGAGTCGTTTGGTCTTTGGTGCGCACAGGGTGATGTAGTCCGGTGGTTGGGGGATCAGCCCGTGGGCGTACGCGGCTGAGGTGCCACCTAGGTCGGCGCGAGGTCCGGCCCACAGGAGCGCGGCCGATGAGCGCCCCTCGAAGGTCGCCGCGTGTTGTATCGCCAGGTAGGCGTTCGGCAGGATCCGGACGATTCGACCTGCGCGAAGGTCTCTGTCCAGGGAGTGACGAGTGAACCTCGCAAGGATCGCATTCCTGGACACCGCCCGAGGGAAATGGCCGAGCCACTCGGATGGGGAGGTAGGGCTGGTCACGTCTCGGAGGGGCCGTCCGCGCCGCTGACGCAGGTGCCGTCGAGGGTGCAGTCGACGCGGTGACCGTGGGGGTCGTAGACGGTCACGGTGACGGGGGTCGAGGTGGTGTGGGCGGTGCCGGGTGCCGCTTGCCAGGTAGCCCCACCGTTGGTCGAGTATGAGCCCGTCCACGATGTCGTCAGCCTGATGGTCACCGGACCCTCGTGGTGCATGTAGGTGTGGTTGACGGTGCTATTGGGGTAGGCGGCACCGGGTTTGGTGGTAACGGTGGGCGAGGAACCGTCACCCCAGGTCCAGGTGTAGGCCGACGCTCTGGCGCGGATGATCACGGGCGTGCTGAGGAGAGTGGTGTTCATTGTTCGGGGATTGCGGTCGACATAGACGATGGTCGGGACGGTTGTGAGGACCCAGCCGGTATCGGGTTGGACGTTAATGGTGTTCGGGGTGATGTACATCCGCGCCCAGGCGTTCTCGACGGCGGTGCGAAGCATCTCGGCGGGGCACTGGTAGTACCCGACCATCAGCCAATTCGACCACGCGCCGGACGAGAGTCGATAGCGCATCCACCACGGGGGGAGGGCTTCGGTGCCATCGGGGCAGAGGACGGTGACCTCAAGTGCGGGAGAGTAGCAGCCGAGCGAAATGTCGTGGCGATAGCCGCTTGCCCCGCAGAGGGGGGCGCGGACCCACTCCTCGATGCGGGTCGATTGAGTGACCCCAGCGGTCGGTGCTCCCTGGGCAGCTGCCTCTGTTGCGGTGACTGTGACGCTTTTATTGTCGGTATCTCCATCGAAATCCACTCCCAGGAGTAGAGCAGCAGCAGCGAGAGTGAGCAGCGAAAGCCGGATGGGCCGTAGATGTAAATGGGATTGTGGATTAGTCCGGTTCGACGCCAACATCACATACCTTCCAAATGCCATCGATGGGGGCCATGCGGAGGCTTGTCGATCCAGTTCCTCCATCGCCGCTGGGTTCGGTTTTCCCGTCAGCATGTTGAGTGAAGGAAGGGTTCTGTGAGTAGTGAAACGTCACGTACCAGTAACCATCGACGTCGTAGTAGTTTGCGACGATCGAGTCGCGATCGACAGTCATTTTGCCGCCTATTTCGTGGTCGCCGACAGCGGTCTCAGCGCGGACGTTTCCGCGCACCGACTGACAGAAAATGCACTCGGGCATCGAGAGGGCGTCCCATACTTGAAGATCGCCGGTTTCGTACACGATCGGGAATTGCGCTACGAAGAAGATGGCGGTCTCGATCGCGCCGCGGACGTCGGGGTAGGCGGCGTCGGGCGGCAGGAGGGCCAGGAGTTCGGCGTCGGTGAGGGGGGCGAGGGAGGTGGACGGATCGGGTGATGCCGACGGGGATGGGGAAGCCGTGGCGGACGGGATGCCAGTGAGAATTGGCGTGGAACCGCCCGTGCAAGCGGCCAGCGCCACCGCGACGACGAGGGAGGCGACCGCAAGTGCGGATCGAGAAGCGAGACGTCTCATGGTCAGACGCTAGCGAGCGCGCCCCCATCTCGCATGTCGAGCGCAAAAGTTGTGGAAAAAAAGGGGAGTCTGCCGGTCTATGCCTTATCGGCGATGATGAGCACGGCATCGCGGGTCGTGACGGTGGCGGGTTCGCCATCGGGCCCGGCGTCGGGCACGGGCGCCACGGTCAGCGAGCGCACACGTCCGGCCGAGCAGAGGTCCGCGCGGGCGGCCTCGATCACGGCGATCGAGGCCTCGGGCACGAGCAACTCGACCGATTCGATCTCGGTTAGTTGGGAGACCTTGGCCTCCGACTTGATCTTGCGGAGCGCGGCGAGGGCGGCCCCGGCCGAGGCCAGGAAGGCAACGGGGTCGGAAGAGGCAGGGGTAGAGGCACCAGGCGCGGGGACACCGGGGGAAGCCGAGGCGGGGGGGCTTCCCTTGACGCGCAGCGTCGCGGACTCCGGCCACGAGGCCTTGTGGACGGATCCGTCGCGCCACCAACTCCACACTTCCTCGGTCGAGAACGGCAGCACAGGGGCGAACAGCCGGAGGAACACATCGAGCGCGATGGAAAGCGCCGCACGCGCCGACGCCGCACCCGGGGTCGCTACGCCAAACGCTTCGACCGCCTTCCCGGGTGCCACACCGTCATACGCCCGCGCCTTGACCAGTTCCAGGTAGTCGTCACAGAACGTCCAGAAGAACGTCTCGACGGTCTCGAGGGCACGCGTGTGGTCATACGCCTCGAAGGCCTCGGTCGCCCCATCCACCACATCGGCGAGGGCGGCCAGCATGGCGAGGTCGAGCGTCTCGGTCACGGGCTCACTCACCACGTGCATCGCCGTCCGCAAGCCCTCGGCCAGTGAGACGTTCGCCGCCGCCTCGATCCCCGTCGCACCAAGCACGAACTTCGATGCGTTCAGCACCTTCATCGCCAACCGCCGCCCGATCTTCATCTGCCCCGTGTCGAACGCCGCGTCCACCCCGAGCCGTGCCGACGCCGCCCAGTACCGCACGGCGTCGGGCCCGTGCTCATGGAGCAGCCCCGCCGGCGTGACGACGTTGCCCACGGATTTCGACATCTTCTTCCGGTCCGGGTCGAGGATCCAGCCGGAGATCGCCGCGTGCTTCCACGGCAGCGTCCCCTGCTCAAGGTGGGCGCGCACCACGGTGGAGAACAGCCACGTGCGGATGATGTCCTGGGCCTGGGGGCGCAGGTTCATGGGGAAGGTGCGGGCGAAGAGGTCGGGATCGTCGCGCCACTTGCACGCGATCTGTGGGGTGAGCGACGACGTGGCCCACGTGTCCATGACGTCCGTCTCGCCGACGAAGCCGCCGGGGACTCCGCGCTGGTCCTCGGCATACCCCGGGGCCGGTTGGGACGACGGGTCGACGGGCAGGTCCGATTCCGAAGGGACGATGACGTTCTCGTAGTCGGGGTTTCCGTCGCCATCGATTGGGTACCAGACGGGGAGGGGAACGCCGAAGAAGCGCTGGCGTGAGATGAGCCAGTCGCCCTGGAGGCCGCTGACCCAGTTCTCGTACCGGACGCGCATGAAGTCCGGGGTGAATCCCAACTCCTTGCCCCGGGCGAGGAGCGCCTCGTTGAGTGACGCGTCCTTCCCTCCGTTGGAGATGTACCACTGCCTGGAGGTGATGATCTCGAGCGGCTTGTCTCCCTTCTCGAAGAATTTGACCGGATGCATGACGGGGGTCGGCTCGTCCACCATTGCCCCGCACTCGCGCAGCAACTCTACGACCCGCACCTGTGCCGAGTAGACCGTCTTCCCCACGAGTTCGGCATATGCGGCACGTCCCGCGTCGCTCTCGATGCCGGAAGGCAGGTCGGACAATACCCGTCCGTCCCAACCGAGCATCGGGCGGGTCTCCAGCTGGAGTTCCCGCCACCACGTGACGTCCGTCGTGTCCCCGAACGTGCAGATCATCGCGATTCCGGAACCCTTGTCCGGAGTCGCAAGGTAGTGGGAGACGACCGGCACCTCAACCTCGAACAGTGGCGTCCTGACCGTCTTGCCGAACAGTGCCTGGTAGCGCTTGTCGTCCGGGTGGGCGACAAGAGCCACGCACGCGGGCAACAACTCGGGGCGGGTGGTTTCGATGAATACGTCCTCGCCCGGCTCGGTACCGGCCACGGCCTTGAACGCCAGCCGGTGGTAGGCCCCCGGGAGTTCCTCTTCCTTGAGCTCTGCCTGCGCCACAGCAGTCCGAAACGTCACGTCCCAGAGCGTCGGCGCCTCGGCCTGGTACGCCTCCCCGCGGGTGAGGTTACGGAGGAACGCCTGTTGGGCGACGGCCTGCGCCTCGGGCGAGATGGTCTGGTAGGTGCGGCTCCAGTCGACGCTCAGCCCGAGGTGCCGCCACAGCGACTCGAAGGCCTTCTCGTCCTCGACGGTCAGCCGCTCACACAATTCGATGAAGTTCCGGCGGCTGATGGGTTGCTGGTCGGCCGCACGCACCGACTTGGCCTTGCCGCCGCCCGATCCTCCGGCACCGTCCTTCCCGACGTCACTGTCCTTTCCAACTGCACCGTGGGGTGGCTCGAAGCCCTTGACATACGGGAGGGAGGGGTCGCATCGGACGCCATAGTAGTTCTGGACGCGGCGTTCCGTGGGCAACCCGTTGTCGTCCCACCCCATGGGGTAGAAGACCTCAAGGCCACGCATCCGCTGGAAGCGCGCGATGAGGTCGGTGTGGGTGTAACTGAACACGTGACCCACGTGCAGGGATCCGGAGACGGTGGGGGGCGGGGTGTCGATCGAGAACACCGCATCACGGGGCTTGGTTGCGTCGAAGCGGTAGAGGTCCTGAGCCTCCCAGGCGTCGTTCCAGCGATCCTCGAGGCCATCGACGGTTGCCTTTTCCGGGATGCGGGTCATGGCGGACATTATTCCAGGGACGAGGGGTGTGGGTTGACCCGAGTGCGATAGCGACACGGTCACGGGCGGGGACAGCGCAACGCCCCGGTTTGCTGAGGGTTCAAGACCGGGGCGTCGGCTCATCCGTGCCATACGGCACGAAGCTTGTTGTCGGCTGTCTCTTCTCTCAAGGATCGCCAAGTTCGACAGTACCCGTTCAGTCGGCCCGTGGTCCAATCAAGTTATGAACATCACAAACCGGCTATGTCAGAACGTGCATTTTCAGGGGGGAGGCGAGGCTGGAGACGGTGATGCGGGCGATGTCTCCCCCCAGCGGTCTGGCAGAGAATGTGGGAAGATTGAGGCGGGTTTGTGGGCGCAGTGAAGCGTCTTCGGGGAGGCCCAACGATGAAGAACAACCCATCGGAAATCAACAACATCATGACCGGAGAGAATGCGGTCTTTGGTCTCGAGCTCCGAGGTGACGCCCTGGTTCGAGCCATGGAGCGGACAGCTCGCTCGATGAGGCATTGCCTCGAGTTGGCCTGCAATGATGTTTCTGGGGGAATGAGCACAGGGTGGGTGCTTCAGCATCTAGACCGCTTTGGTCGCCAGGCACAGGTCGACATCGCCCGGAGTATCGGAGTGAGTTCTTCGACCCTCACACTCAGGCTCAAGTAGATGGAGAAGGCCGGGCTCATCATCCGACTGCCCGACAAGGACGACCATCGCCGAAACATCGTCGCCTTGAGCGAGCAAGGCGCGGTCATTTGTCGAGAGGCGCAGGAGCACAGCAGTGCTGAGGTTGATCGCCTCATGGCGGGGGCTGAGCCCTGGGATATCGACGCCTTCCGGCGCGTGATGCGCGTCATCCAGGAGAATCTGTTCAAACTCGATGCCGCTTCCCACCCGGAGGCCGGAGGGGCGTAGCCCGTCATCGGGCCGATGAGTGGGTGGACACCGCGCCGCAGGGGCGATAATATGATAGTTGGCTAACGAATAGTTAGCCATTGACTAGATTAAGGAGGCCCCATGACGAACACCATCAATGGGACCGGGAGCGACGCTCCCAACAACACACCACATGACCACGGAGACCGCGAGGACAACCTCGTCCGTAGGTTGGGTCGCCTGGCGCGCGCGATGCGCGGCCACCTCGAAACGACGATCGCAGAAGTGCCCGGCAGAATGAGTGCCTGGTGGGTGCTGCGGCACCTTCACAATGCCGGACCCCAGGCTCAGGCCGACATCGCCGAGAGCCTCGGAATTGCGGGTTCGACCCTCACGCGCCGTCTGGAGCAGATGGAGGCCGACGGCCTCATCACCCGGACGGCCGACGCTGACGACAAGCGCCGCATCATTGTGGCGTTGAGCGAGAAGGGCGAGGCCATACGTGCCGACCTGCGAGAGCGGGCCGAAGCCGATGCCGGGCGTATGACGGCGGGCATCGAACCCGCCGATTTCGAAGCCTTCGAACGCGTGCTCGAGCGCATCAGGCAAAACCTCCGCGACCTCGGTACCGATCCGGATGCTCGGGGCCATGGCCGCGGTGGCGGACGTGGTTACCGCTCGGGCTTCGGCCCGGGGATTGCCGGCAGAGGGGAAGGCCGTAGAGAGAACAGGACACCAGGGCATGGTCGCGGCCGCATCCAGAACGACGAGGCGTAGTCCCACTAACCGAACAGCAAGGGGAGGCGCGGCTCATGCCGCGCCTCCCTTTTCCTTTTAGGTGTTTCGACCGATAAGCCGACCCTCAAGTGAGGTGCGGCACCGGGAAGGGCTAGGCCTTGGGGTCGGGGCCGTACTCGTTCGGGCCCCGGGTGCCCTCAGTCGCGAGAAAGACAAGCAGGATAAGGCCTCCCACAAAAGGAATCAAAGCGATGAAAAAGTACGCACCCGATTTTGCCGTGTCGTGAAGCCTACGGACGAGAACGGCCAGGGAGGGGAGCAGTAGCGCCATCGAGAACAGGGAGACTACGGATATGCCAATCATGTACTTACCGAGATCCGGGTTGGCCTTGCCGACCTCGGTGAAGTAGCCGGGGCCGACCAACACGAAGAAGAACAACCAGTTCACGATCATGAGGGCCAGGTAGAACCACCAGTATTCCGAGCGCCGGGCGCGCCCCGTGAAGTCCGCATACTTCGACAAGCAGGTTTTAATCGATTCGCCAAACGACATGTCGCTGCCTTTCTATCCTTTGATGAAAGCGGTAGGCGGTGCCTACACGTATCCCAGCATAGGGGCACTACTCGACGAACCGCAGGATGATTTACCGAGCCCAGGTCGTCGAGCGTCGGGCGGCCTCGTAGATCTTCGTGGCCTGCTCGTCGGTCAGGCCCTGGTCCGCCTCGCAGAGGGCGTGGCGAAGGTTCCAGTTGGTGGCGACGATCATGCCTTTGGGGGAGCCGGCCCATCGCGCTCCCGGGCGGATGAGGCCACCGTTATAGAGAGCGATGCAGGGGATGGTCTTGACCTGCTGGTGGGTTGCCTTCGTCAGATCCTTCGAGGCACGTTCCGCCTGCCGGCGGGCCTGCTCGTGCGCGCGGGTACGGGCACCGTCCACGAAGATGCCGTTGGGCGTCACGGTCATCTTGGCCATGGGGTAGCACCTTGTGTTGATGACGACCACGCCATCGGTGCCGATGAGCAGGTGGTCGATGTCGCCGCCTCCGGGTAGCGGGATGGAGTGGAGGACCCTCCACTGCCCCTTGCGTTCCATCCGCTTAAGGATGCGAGCGATGCGCTCCTCGCCCTTGGCGCTCTTGATCCACGGCTTGCGCTTTTCGAGGTGCAGGAACTCGGGCGTCCATGAATACCTTGGCTTGTTCTTCCGTATCTTCTCCCGGATCGACTCGGCCCGCCTGCGGGTTTCCTGACCTGGCAGGTTGGGGGCGTAGTCCGTCCACCTGGCGGCCCTGCTCGCCTGCGCCTCGGCCCGTGCGGAGACCTCGCGAATCTGCGCCTCAGCGTCTCGGTGTCCCTGGTACCACCGGGTGAGCGCCGTCGCGACCTCGGCAGCGTGTTCAATAGTCTCGATCGTGATCGTTCCCGTTTCAAGATCGAGCCACCCAAGGGGCTCGCCTTCCGGGGAATTAGCGAGGAGGAGGCGAAGGGGGTCCTTCTTCCACGGATCGACCTTTACGTAGCCCATAGGTCCATTGTGTCGGAAGAGCGGTTAGGCGTCACTGACGGCCAGGATGGCCGTGACCTCGTCAGGGGAGAAATCCTTCCCCAACGGAGAGCCCTGATTGAGCACCAGAGAGGAGCCCTTCGTGAGCTGGAAGAGGTCTAAGGCACGGATCATGAGCGTTGGCCGCTCGCTGTCGTTGCAGGCGTTGAGCCATCTCATCGATGAGTAGAACGGAACCAGGGTCCTGCCATCGGGGCGCTCGACGAATGGAATGGAAATCTTCTCACCAGGAGCGAAGACGACGTCCCCCTTGGAGGGGAGTCGCTGGTCGTCGGGGCCCACTCGCCACCCGATCACGTACACGATCGCTTTGATGAGGGTGCCATAGAAGAGAGCCAGTTGTTCGGAGTCTTCGGAGGCTTTCATGAGTGCGGCTTCGAGGGCGTTAGGATCCTCGAATCGACCTTTGAGGTGTTCCATCTCTTGAGCGTACAGAGGCGGGGCGGCCCTGTGAATCCCGGACACGGAAAAACTGGCCCCGGCTGTGGTGCCGAAGGACGCTGTACACCAGAATGGGGGCCATGACACACACATCATCTTCACCGCTGTACGCGACCCGAGCTCGGGTCGGTGTGGGGCTCGCAGCCGTGGGCGTTTTCATCGGGCTCATGGCCCTCGGGGGATGTATGTCGTCCGACGAGCCAGCGCACATCGTCACGGTCACTGCTGAGCCCTCGGTGCCGACCCCCGCCTCTTCGACGACGGCCACCCCGAAGCCGGCCGCTACTACTCCGAAGCCAGCCACGACCACCCCGGCATTGCCCCTCCCCGGTGGAATGGTTCTCACCGTGTCTCAAGGCGAGGCCTCGCCGTCGTGCACCAATTCCGTGTGCTACTTCGTCAATCTGGCTTGGTCGGGCCTCGAGAAGGGCAACCATCAGGTCCAATGCGTGACCGACCAGACCGGCGTCGGGGTGTTCTCCGACAATAGTTACTATTTCGACGCCGCCGACGGCGACCGTGAGCTGAAGTGCTTTATGAGAAATACCGGCGATGAGGTATGGGTCGTCATCGACGGGGTGTATGAGTCGAACCACGTCGACTGGGAGTGACGGGCGGTTGGGAAGCGGCTACCCGAAGGTGGACGCGTACGCCTCGATACCGGGATGTTTCTATGTGCTGTCAAGCCCCGACGGGGATCGTGGCGAGGCGTCGATAGACCTGT
>CAZSUY010000015.1:0-29042 GCA_964610155.1 uncultured Demequinaceae bacterium | reverse complement strand
GTTTCCTATGTCTTGAGAGATGAGTTTCCTATGTCCTGATGGAACACACTGTCGGCCCGACCGAAGAATGTGCGGATATGCGTCGTTTCCGAGAGACCGGGAGCGGCGTTTCGCTTTACGACTCGTGATTTTTGGCTTCCAAATCCCCGGAGATAGGCCACAATGGTCCCGTGACAGAGCCCGTCCTGCTTGTACTCGTGGTCGCGACGGCCTTGACATTCGATTTCACGAACGGGTTCCACGACACCGGCAACGCGATGGCAACCTCCATCGCCACCCGTGCCCTCAAGCCCAAGCAGGCCGTTTTGCTCTCGGCTTCGCTGAACCTGGTTGGCGCGTTCCTGTCGCTCGCCGTGGCCGCGACGATCGCTAAGGGCATCGTGAACGCCGGCGTCGTCACCCTCGACGTTGTGCTCGGCGGCCTGGTGGGTGCCATCGTCTGGAACCTCCTTACCTGGGTGCTCGGAATACCTTCCAGTTCGTCGCACGCGCTCGTGGGAGGCGTCGTCGGAGCGGTGCTGGCGGCGGTTGGCTCGGACGGGGTGCAGTGGGACGGGCTGGTCGCCAAGGTGCTCCTCCCGGCCTTGCTTGCGCCGCTCGTGGCCATCCTTGTGGGCGCGATCGCGACGGGGCTGGTGGTGCGCGCGACCAAGGACGTGCCGCAGGACACGAACGACCGTATGTTCCGTTGGGGTCAGATAGGCTCGGCCTCGCTCGTGTCGCTCGCGCACGGCACCAATGACGCCCAGAAGTCGATGGGCATCATCCTTCTTGCGCTCATCGCCGCGGACGCGGTCCCGCAGGACTCGTCGGTGCCGTTCTGGGTGGTCCTCAGTTGCGCCTTGGCGATCGGGCTTGGTACCTACACGGGTGGCTGGCGCGTGATTCGCACGCTCGGCAAGGGGCTCGTGGAACTCGAACCACGCCAGGGCATGGCGGCCGAGACGTCGTCGGCGGCGGTCATCCTGGCGTCGAGCCACTTTGGCTATTCGCTGTCGACGACGCACGTGGCCACCGGGTCGATCCTTGGATCGGGTGTGGGAATGAGGGGTGCGTCAGTGCGGTGGCACATTGCGAGCCGCATGTTCTTCGCATGGTCCGTCACGGTGCCTGCCGCCGCCGCCGTGGGTGCCGCGTGCTACTACCTTGACCAGACCATCGGCTCGTACGCGGTCCTCGGCCTTCTTGCTGTCGTCTCGGTGGGGATCTTCGCATGGTCGCGGCGCAAACCTGTCAACCACAAGAATGTCAACGACGATTGGGACGCCGGCACCGAGTCGCTGATCGCAGAGTCCTACATCGACCATGACCCGTCCTTGCTCGTCATGAGCAAGAAGCGCAGGAAGATGGAAAAGAAGAGGCGCAAGAGACTCGCCAAACTGGTCAAACAAGCCAAACTTGAGGATCAAGCCAGACTCGCCGAGCAGAACGCGCAGAGGGAGGCGGATCATGTCGGACTTCATTAACTGGGGGGCGCTCACCAGTGTCGTAGTGGTCGGCCTGGTCGCTGGCGCCGGCCTTCCCGCGCTGTACGCGCTCGGAGTGCGTGCTCTCGCGGGCCCAGGCTCGCGAAACGGCGTCGGACGCCTTTCCCCCGTCCGCGTCACCGCGGCGGTCGCTTTCCTGGCAATTGTCCTCAGCGCGATCGTTTTCGCCATCATGCTCATCATCGACAGCCGTGCCTGACAGTGAAGACGCTCGCAAGCCTCCCGCCAAGAGGAAACGCCGCTGCTTCCGGGGGGTGTTCCTCGCCCTGTGCCTGCTTCTCGTCCTGTCGCTGGGGGCATCATATCTCTGGGTCGAATCCAGCATCACCCACGTCGAGGCGCTTAGCGGCGCCGCCGACACCCCGGGCCAGACCTACCTAATCGTGCGGTCGGACTCGCGCGACGGCTGGGCCAATGACGGCACCACCGGGGCCAGGTCCGACACGATCATGGTGTTGCACCAGCCGGAAAACGGCCCTACGGCACTTATCAGCATTCCCCGTGACTCCTATGTGGATATCCCCGGACACGGAAAGAACAAGATCAACGCCGCCTATGCGTTCGGCGGCGCGACCGCCTAGCGCGCTACAGGATGGTGTTTCCGGCCGCGCGGAACAGTTCGTACCACTCGGGCCGGGTCAGCGGAATGTTCGACCCCTGCGCCGCCCCCGCCACCCGCTCCAGCGACGTGGTGCCGATGACCACCTGCATGTTCGCAGGGTGACGGGTGATCCAGGCCACCGCGATGGCGATGGGAGGAACGTCGTACTTCGCCGCGAGGCGGTCGATGACGGCGTTTAGCTCCGGGAAGTCGGGACTGCCGACGAAGTGTCCCGTAAAGAAGCCCGACTGGAAGGGCGACCACGCCTGGACGGTGATGTCGTTGAGGCGGCAGTAGTCGAGCGTCCCAACATCGCGAGAGATCGCCTGGTCGACGGCCGCCATGTTCATTGCCAAGCCCTGAGCGACCAGGTCCGCGTGGGGTATCGACAGTTGGAGCTGATCGGCGACCAGGGGCTGCTTCACGTCGCGCTTGAGAAGCTCTATCTGCCCCGGGGCGTGGTTAGAGACGCCGAACGCGCGCACCTTACCGGCCGCCTCGAGTTCGTCAAAGGCATTCGCCACGTCCTCCGGCTCGACCAGGGCGTCCGGCCGGTGCAGAAGGAGGATGTAGATGTAGTCCGTGCCGAGCGCGGCGAGCGAGTCATCCACGGACTCGATGATGTGTTCGTACGAGAAGTCGTAGTACGGGCCGGGGCGCACGATCCCGACCAGGGGGGTCACGTGTCCAGTATCGCGTTCACGTCACCGCGCGGTCGTGATCATTGGCAACACCAGTCATTGACGCCAACTAGTTTGGCCTACAAGACGAGAATGTCCCGTTTGCGCTCTAGGCTTGGCAACATGAGCATCCGGACAGCAGTCTCAGCCTTGTTCATCGTCACTCTTATCGCGGGATGCGGCTCACCGGCGGCCTCCCCGTCCACCAGTCCCACGCTGGAGCCGACACCCACTGCCTCTCCATCTCCATCGGCCTCCGCGAGCCCGACGTCGACGTCTGTGACACCAATCAACTCCGGACCGCTTACGGTGCCGGGCGAGTTCTCCTTCGGGATCTCCGACTTCGGCGGCGTGCCGTACGGTCAGCCGTATGACGGCTACGTGAGCGCCCTGGGCCCCACCGTCCACCAATCCGCGTGCGGCGACGAGAACTTCCCGTCGGTGTATCCCGGCTCCCCGGCCGCGCTCTGGGAGTTGTTTTTGATTGTCCCCTGGGATGACCCCAGCTTGGTGTGGCTCGACTGGGACACCAAGGCCTTCCTGCTCACCGTTCCCTCAGAGACTCTTCCTACGACGCAAATCGGACCGGTCGGGCCCCGCGGCCTGCGCCTCGGCACGCCCGAAGCGACCATAGAGGCGATGTTCCCCGCGGAAGCGGCCGTGTCCACTACCCGCGCGACCAACATCCTGCTATTCGATGACTCGGAAATCGTGGTCACCGAGCGAGTGTTCACTATTGCCGATGTTGACGGCGGGCCGATGATCATCACCACCGTCGATGGCTACGTGGCAACCATCATGTGGGGAGACCCGGCGTACGTGACCACGTCGCGGGGCTTCCTGAGGTGCACCACCTAGTTTGGCGGGGTGTCCTGGCCTCGAGGTGGCGTTCCATCTAGATCAGTTCGGTGAGGGCCGTCGAGCCGAGGGAGTTTGACGCGACCTCATCGCGGACCTACCTACGGTGGCGTAACTTAGGATGACCATGCCCAATCTCATGAGCCTGTGAAGCGCCAAGCGCTGGCCCGGCGTACCGCGCGAAATTGAGGTCCCAAACGAATGTCTCGTCGAGGCGCTCGAGACTGCGGTGGCCCTGTGGCCAGGGCGGGTCGCCGTCGACTTTATGGGCGCGTCGACCACGTATCAGAAGTTGGGGGAGGCCGTGTGCCGCGGCGCTAGCGTCCTTGATGGGTATGGGATTCGCAAGGGCGATCGGGTGGCGATCTCCCTGCCCAACTGCACGAGCCACATGGTCGCGTTCTATTCCGTGCTCAGGCTGGGCGCGATCGTGGTCGAGGTGAACCCAGCGGTCACATAGTGTTGGTCGACCGGATCAAGGAGATAATCATCACCGGCGGGTTCAATGTGTACCCGTCACAAGTGGAGGACCGTCTGCGCGAGATGCCCGGCGTTCAGGACGTCGCGGTTGTCGGGCTCCCCGGCGGCCGCATGGGTGAGGAGGCCATCGCCGCAATCGTGTTGGAGAAGGGCCAGTCGGGTCCGGACCTCAAAGCGGTGCGAGACTGGTGCAGCGCGAGACTCGCGAAGTACGCGCTCCCCGGGAAGATCGTCTTCCTCTCCGACCTTCCTCGCTCCCTGATCGGCAAGGTGCTTCGACGCGTTGTCCGGGTCGAGTTGATGGCGGTTGCGCCCGCCTAGCGGGGTCCGCGGTCATCTTGAGCGAAGCAACGCTCGCGGCCTTGGGTGGCAACCCGCCGATCGGTTCCGAAAGGATATAGGCTTCTTGCATGATGTCAGCACTAGTCCGAACGCGCCGTGCACAGGTTCGCCTGATGATCACCGCCGTCAGTTCCTCTATCATGCTCGCGGGGTGCGCCTCCGAGCCTGCGACTGGTGACGCCCTCGCCGTGCCCGTGAATACCGACCCCATCTCGATGCCCGCAAGCGTCGGTGACATGGAATCCTACGACAGGGTTTGCGCCGTGTTGACCGAGGAGGATGCCGCGGACCGATGCCGGGAGAGCGCCGAATCAGACGCCACCGTCAAACAGGCGGCAGCGGCAAACATGGAGACGGCATACGGGGGCGGCCCTGCAGCGTCCCAAACCTACACGGAAGCCGAATTCTTGACCATCTTGACCACCTTTGCGGTTCGCGCCAGTAGTCCTCGGCTTTGGTCGTATCAAGATAGCGACGAGTTCAATCAGCGCATGAACGTCACCCTCATGGAGACGGTGGTGCGCGACGGTGTCGCGGAGTGCCTAGTCCGCCCTAAAAATGGCGTCATCGCTCCGTATGGAGAGAGCTACACCGATGATGATCTTGTCACCTCGGAATGCCAGGCGACGGGGGACGGGTTGACGGTCCTCGTATTTGGCGGCTACGGTCTGAGTGTTGACGAGATGCTCGACTTCACGAGAGAGCTTTACCGCAATCTCGGGGGTCAATAGCCGGGTGGGGGCCCCTCAGTCGTGTGGGGAAACGACGCACCATCCCCACGGCCTCTTCAACGCCGAACTCTCGGGGAACCAGAGGCGCGGCATCGACCTCTTCGAAGGTGACTCCGTGAACGCGGGGCCGGTCTACGCCCTGGTCCGCGCGGCCATCAGCCACAACGAGACTCGGGCCAAGAAGTAGCCCTCTCGTAGGCGGGATCGCGGGTTCACCAACCTGCGGGCTTGTAGTCCTTGAGGAAGACCTCGTACAGGTCCTCTCCGGCCTCGCCGCGCACGATGGGGTCGTAGACCCGCGCCGCACCATCGACGAGGTCTAGGGGCGCATGGAAGCCCTCCTCGGCCAGCCTCACCTTGGTGGGGTGGGGACGTTCGTCGGTGATCCAACCCGTGTCCACGCTCGTCATCAGGATCCGGTCGGTCTCGAACATCTCGCGCGCGCTCGTGCGGGTCAGCATGTTGACGGCGGCCTTGGCCATGTTCGTATGCGGATGGCCGGGGCCCTTGTAGCCTCGGCCGAAGACGCCCTCCATCGCGGAGACGTTCACGACGTGGCTTCGTGACGCGGCCCGTGCGGCGGCGGCAAGTTGGGGGCGGAGGCGGCTGATGAGGATGAACGGGGCCGTCTCGTTGCACAGTTGCACCTCGAGCATCTCAAGAGGGTCCACCTCGCCCACTCCCTGCACCCAACTGTTGGTGTGGTGGAGATCCGGGACGAGGCCTCCGGCGTCGATCGCCGAACCGTCGGCCAGCCTTTCAAGCGACGATGAACCCGGGGTGAGCGCCAAGTCCGTCAACCGCTGGGCATCCTGCGCCACGGTGCCCCCAACCGAGGCGTCGGCCGATGCTAGCAACGGATGGGCGGCCACCGACTCTTCCAAGGCGTGCGGGTGGCGGTCCCGAATATGACCGAAGGTGAGGAGTTGCGGCCCACGGCCCTCCTCCCAGAGTCTGGGGGCGAGAGGAGCAGACTCCGCGTCGACGAGGGGGGCGTAGGCGCCGGGGGAGCGGCGCACCGTCTGCGCGGCATTGTTGATGAGGATGTTGAGGGGGCCCTTGGCAGCTACGGTGTCGGCGAGCGCCACCACCTGGGCGGGGTCACGCAGATCAATTCCCACAACATGGAGGCGATGCAGCCAGACCGGGGCGTCGTCCATCGCCGCAAAGCGCCGCACCGCGTCACGCGGGAATCGCGTGGTGATCGTCGTTTCCGCGCCATCCCGGAGCAGCCGCAGGGCGATGTGCATGCCGATCTTGGCACGACCACCCGTGAGGAGCGCCCGCTTGCCCGTGAGGTCGGTACGGGCTTCTCGCTTGGCGTGGTTCGTGATCGCGCACTCCGGACACAGTTGATGGTAGAAGGAGTCCACCCTGGTGTAGTGCTGCTTGCAGATGTAGCACGCCCGGGACTTCTTGAGTGTGCCCGCGCTGGGGGCATCAACCGAAGCGGCGAGCGTGAGACCACGGGTTTCGTCGTCGATGCGATCGGCGGCTCCGGTGGCGGTTGCCGCCACCACGGCTCGGTAGTTCTCCTGGATCGCGGCACGCTTGACGTTGCGGCGATTCTCCCGAACGGCCTTGTACATTCCGGCCGTGGCACGACGAATGGCCACGAAATCGGGGTGGGCCTCGTCTACCTCGGTGATGTTGGCCAGCACGCGGAGGGTCGCCTCAAGGTCGGCGGGATCAAGACCGGGAGGCTGCTCGGGGTTCGGGGGCGTGGATGGCACGCGGCCAAGCGTACCTAGTAGCCCGCGGGTGTCCTCACTCGACGGTCGCGGAAAGAAACGCCCGGACATCCTCCAACTCATCCTCGTTGATGCCGTGAACGAGCCCCGCGTAGGCGCGCACCGTGGGCGTCGAGTGTTCGGGGAGCCACGCGGCCAGGCGCGCGATCGCCTCAGGCCAGATCACGGTGTCGGCCGTGCCCCTACCCCAGAAGACTCGGGGGCGCGACTCCGCCAGAGCGTCGTCCGCAGGTTGGTCGCCCCGCGTGATCAGCCCGGACAGAACCACAGTGGCGGCAACGCGCTCGGGGCGCGTGCGCAGGAGCTGGAGCGCCATGAGCCCGCCCTGCGAGAAGCCCAGGGGGACGATGGGAGCGGCGGGCGGGACGTTCGCGTCCACCCACTCCCAGATCGCCTCGGTCGCGTCGTCGATCCCGGCCTGCTCGGGCTCATTGGGCAGGTCGAGCGGAAACCACGTCGCGCCGCCGAAGTCCATGTCGATCGGAGCGCGCAGGGAGGCCCATGGCATACCATCGGGCAACCACTCAGTCAGCGAAGGAAGGTCATCCTCGTTGGAGCCGAGGCCGTGGAGCAGCAGGACGATGGGGAAGGCGGCGTCGAACGAGGCGTCCGGCCAACCGGGGGAGAGGCGCGCGTGGAGGGGGCTCACCGGTCCATTATCCCGGTCGGCGCAGATCGCTCCCGATAGGTGTTTGCAGTAGCCTGGTGCGAATCGCGGAATGGCCGCGGAGATCCTCGCGGGGGACGATGCCGGCATCCTGGCGGAGTGTATCGACCTGGCTTCCTACGAGCCCTCGCTTCCCACCGAGAAGAACATCCGTGCGGGCGCCGCCAAGGTCGTCGAGATCGTCGCCGAGAAGCAGCCGCAACTGGTTGCTGCTCGCTTGCGCGACCTGCTTCCCGCCCTGTCCGTCCAAGAGCCCCAGACTCGCTGGGCCATCATTCGCACCATGGGATTCTGCGCCCCCCTCAACTCGGCGGTTGCCAGGGAAGCGGTTCCCTTCGCCGAGCGGTACCTGAAGGACAAGGAGGGTCTGTGTATCGCCAATTCCGCAGACTTGTTCCTCGGCGACCTTGGCGCGGTCTCGATCGAAGACGCTCGAGTGGTTTTCCCGCTGCTCAAGCGCTCCATGGGAAACCCTCTTCGGAATAAGGAGGACTGGTTACTGGAGGCCCTGGCATCCGTTTACGGGAATCTCGATGCGCCGGACCGCAAGCACGCGCAAGCCTTCACGGAAGGTTGGCTGGATTCGTCGCGCAAGTCCACCCGCGCCAGAGCCCTACGTCTGCTGAGTCTGCCCGAGTCGTAGAAGCGGAGAGATGCTACCACTTCAGTATCGCAGTCCTACGCTTGGGTTATTGTCAGATGGCGCCGACAACGGGCGCACGTATCACTCGAGGGAGGACCATTTGACCTTGACGACCGGCCCATGGCATATCCCGCGGGTGCCGACGGTTGGGTTCAAAGCCGCCTTGCTCGACCTCGACGGGGTCGTGACGCCCACGGCCGACGTGCACATGACGGCTTGGCGGGCCATGTTCACCGACTACTTCACGACACACGGCATCGAACCCGCCTATACCGATGCCGACTACTTCACGTTCATTGACGGAAAGCCACGGAATGACGGGGTGCGTCTGTGTCTGGCGTCCCGCGGAATCGAGCTTCCGGAGGGCCTGCCTGACGACGCCCCGGGCTCGCCGACCATTTGCGGTCTGGGCAACACGAAGAATGAGGCGTTCATCGACCTCCTGCGTATAGAAGGGGTCACTGCGTACCCTGGAAGCGTGATGTTGATGGACTACCTCGAGTCGGTGGGAGCGGAGATGGCGATCGTGTCGAGTTCGCGCAATACAGGTGCGGTATTGGACGCCGCAGGCCTTGCGGATCGCTTCAAGGTGGTTGTCGACGGAGTGGTCGCGAAAGAGCATGGCCTACGAGGCAAACCCGCGCCCGACATGTTCCGGTACGCCGCCGAGTTGCTAGGGGTCCCTTACGCGGCCGCGGTCGTCGTGGAGGACGCCCTCTCGGGGGTCGCCGCCGGTGCCGCAGGAGACTTCGGCCTGGTCGTCGGAGTGGATCGCGGCGCGGGTGCCGCTGAACTGAAAGCGGCTGGAGCCGACATCGTGGTCTCGGATCTTGCCGAGTTGGTGGCGCGATGACGGGCGATCAGCAACCACTGAACGGCGCAAGCATGCCGGAATGCGTGGATCGACTGCGCTTTCCATCCGATCCGTGGCGGCTGATCGAATCCGCCTTCGACGCCTCCGACCTCGGCACCACGGAGACCATTTTCGCGGTCGGCAATGGGTACCTAGGGATGCGGGGCAACGTCGAGGAGGGACACGACGCCCACACCCATGGCACCTTCATCAACGGCTTTCACGAAACCTGGCCGATCCGATATGCCGAAGAGGCCTTCGGCCTCGCACGCGTCGGCCAGACCATTGTGGAGGTCCCCGACTCGAAGACCATCCGCCTCTACGTCGACGACGAGTCGCTCCAGCTCTCCGTGGCGGACTTGCCGGAGTATTCGCGCACCCTCGATATGCGGGAGGGGGTGCTCACGCGCGATCTAATCTGGCGCACGCCTTCGGGAAACCGTGTTCGAGTGCGCTCGACGAGGATGGTGTCTTTCGTCCAGCGGCACCTTGCGGTGATGACCTTCGAGGTCACGTTGCTCGACAAGGAGGCGCCAATCGCGATCTCCTCCCACATCCTGAACCGTGGGGCCTATCTCGGTGAGTACCACGCTCACAGCGAGGAGAACGGTTTCGCGGATCCGCGAAAGGCGGGGGTCCCTCGCGAACGCATCCTGATTCCGAGCATGCACGATGGAGACGACGACCGCATCGTGCTCGGGTACCGTTGCGCCAGTTCTGGGATGACTCTTGCCGTCGGGATGGAGCACAAGGCAGAGGCAGAGACCGAGTATGAGCAGCAGACCGAGGTTCACGAGGACTACGCGAAGCACACCTTCCTCACCCGCCTTGAGCCGGGCCAATCGTTCGCGATCACCAAGTTCGTCACCTATCACACGGATAACGGGATTCCGGCAAGCGAACTAAGCGACCGCTGCATTCGCACCCTCGACCGTGTCCGGTCCGAAGGCGTCGACAAGCAGTTCGCCGATCAGAAGGCGTGGCTGGAAGGCTTCTGGGAGCGCTCGGACGTGGAGGTCGAGGGCAATGATGAGGCGCAACAGGCCATTCGCTGGAATCTCTTCCAACTCGCGCAAGCCGCCGCGCGTGGCGATGGCAACGGCATCTCCGCCAAGGGGGTGAGTGGGACCGGATACGGGGGCCACTACTTCTGGGATTCCGAGATCTTCGTGGTGCCGTTCTTCGCGTATACGTCCCCCGGCATAGCTCGCAATGCGTTGCTCTTTCGCCACCGCATGATGGGGGAGGCGGAGCGGCGAGCCACAGAACTCTCCGTACGGGGTGCGCTATTCCCGTGGCGGACCATCAACGGCAAGGAGTCTTCTGCTTACTACGCCGCGGGCGCCGCGCAATACCACATCGATGCGGACATTTCGTATGCGATCGACAAGTACGTGCGAATCACCGGAGACGACGATTTCATGGCCCGCCAGGGAATCGATATCTTGGTGCAGACCGCTCGCATGTGGGCCGACCTGGGCTTCTGGCGGCATGCCAAACGTGCCGAGGCCTCGTTCCATATTCATGGAGTAACCGGGCCCGATGAGTACACCACGGTGGTCAACGACAACCTCTACACGAACGTGATGGCTCGGTTCAACCTGCGCTGTGCCGCAGGCTCGGTGCGGAAACTCGCGCACAACCGGCCTGACCAGTACTCGCAAATGGTGGCGCGCCTGGATCTAAAGGAGGAGGAGATCGCGGAGTGGGAGAGCGCCGCCGAGGCGATGACCATTCTGTGGGACGAGAACCTGGGGATTCATCCGCAGGATGCCCTGTTTCACGAGCGCGAGGTGTGGGACATGGAACGCACCCCGCCCGAGCAGCGGCCACTCCTCCTGCATTTCCACCCGCTGGTCGTCTACCGATTCCAGGTTCTCAAGCAGGCCGACGTGGTACTAGCGCTTGTTCTCCAGGGCGACCAGTTCACGCCCAAGGAGAAGAAGGCCGATTTCGACTACTACGACCCCATCACGACGGGAGACTCGACGCTGTCGGGAGCGGCGCAAGGAATCATCGCGGCGGAGGTCGGATACTACGAGTTGGCGTTGTACTACTTCTGGAAGAGCCTCTTCGTCGACCTTGGAAACCTACACGGCAATACGTCCGACGGCGTGCACGTCGCTGCGGCGGGTGGCGTGTGGTCCGCCCTGGTGTTTGGCATTGGCGGGCTGCGCGACAACGGGGAGGTGTTGTCGTTCGACCCACGTCTGCCGGACTCGTGGCCATCGTTATCCTTCCGGCTCACGAAGGGTGGGACCCGTTTCAAGGTGATCGTTCTTCCCAAGCAGGTGGAGTTCGCGGTTGAGGATGGCCCCGGGTTGACCGTCGAGGTGCGAGGCAAGCGTCACGACATCACGCCGGGGGAGGGCGTCATCGTGCCGCTGAAGGGACAGGGTCCGCGCATTGCGGGAGCTCCCGACGCCAGCGCATACCACGGCACGCTGCGAGCCGACGGAACGGTGATCACGCCATCGCTTCCGCCGAACGTCCTGGATTCCGCACAGGACGAAGAAGAGGAGAGCCGAGGCTCCCTGCATTAAGATTTATAGAACCCCCTAGGAAAGGAATCAGGATGTCGAAGAAACAACTGCTTGCCCTTCTAGGAGTTGCCATCATTCTCGTCGGGGACTTTCTCCCGTTCTTCAAAGGAATCTTCGCGTCCATTTCCCTGTGGGATGGCGACGACGGGAAGATCGTCTTGATAGCTGCCATCCTTGCGGCCGTGGCGATTCTCCTTCGTTGGAACACCATCGCGATTATCATCTGCCTGATCGCGGCGCTCACCGCCATCATGGATATGGCCGATGGCTCGGACAAGGGATTCGATCTCGGGATCGGGGGATACGTCATCATCGCCGGAGTCGTGATCGCCGTTGTTGGGACCATCGCGGCGATGGGAGACAAACGCAAGACTTCCCGCGCGAAGGAGCCCGCTTCCTAGCCTGACCGGTTGGGCGCCTCCTTACAACGACATGGAAGCCGTGCTAGCGTCGCAGTGTGCAAAACAGCACGATCTCGACAAAGGAGTGAGACAACAAGTGGACGACATCATGAAGAAGTTTAAGGAGCTCTCCTCCAAGGAGCAGCTCGGGATCTACGCGGGCCTCGTCCTGCTTATCGGCGCTTTCCTTCCATTCGCAGGCGTCGACTTTGGCGGATTCGGCAGCGCCAGCGTGAAACTCACCTCATGGGACATCGGTTTCCTCGGGTGGATCGGAGCCATCGTGGGCGCCGTTGCCATCTTCCTGAAGCAGCCTCTCATCGCAGCGATTGGGTTTGCTGCCGCTGGGGTCGCCGTTGCGTGGGCAACAATTGACACCTTGACGTCAGAGTTCGTTGGCCTCAAGTTCGGCGCCTTCGTCTGCATCGCCGCTGCAGTTGTTGGTGTATGGGCGACAGTCGACGCACTAGTTGCGAAGTTGAAGTCGTAGAAAACGCTTCATCGGGAGGGGTGCAGTCGGTTACACCGGTTGCACCCTTTTCCGTCCCTGGCCACGACCATCACCATTGTGGTTGTGTGACCACTCGCCTCACGCCTCCGCGGGTGGTAGCGTCCGAATCGCTGGCCCGTGATATCTACCTCCAACGAAGGAGCCTTCTCTCATGACAGAAGAAAAGCCAGATGCCGCATCCAAACCAACCCCCAAACCCGTCGAGCAACCGGCAGAGAAGCCCAAGATCCAGTTGCCCGTCGCCCTCGTCGTGTCGCTCGTCGGCGCAGGCCTCTTCCTCTTCGGCTCGTTCCTGGCGTTCTACGACGGGATCCCCGGGGATGAAACCCCCAAGCTGTTCAACGCCCTGTCCGGCAAGGTCGCGATCATACTCATCCTCGTGAGCGTGCTGTTCGTCGCGATCAAGCGGTTCGGTAACCTAGCGGCCATCGCCGTCTCCCTCGCCTTAGGGGCGGTCCTCCAGCCGGTCATCGACGTCCCCGCCGGGGACAACCTCCCAATCAAGCTGGCGAACGCCCTCGCCGGATCCGACGTGGCAAGCGCCGGTATCGGAATGTATGCGGCCCTCTTCGGTGCGCTCATCTGCCTTCTTGCGGTCGTCATGATCCCGAAAAAGAAGGACGACAAGGACACGGACGCCGAGAAGAAGTAGTCACGAGGGTCCGGTGACCGGGCGAGGGCCTGGCCACCGGCCCCTTAGGCTGTCCGCATGCGCATTCGCCGCCAGTTGGCGCACCCACCCCTGACCGAACTCGAACCGTACTTCCAGCACATCCGCGAACGCGCTGAGGTCCCGGAGGGGTACCCGCCCGAGGTCTACTTCGAGGCGGAGCACTCCAAGGGGGACGCCGAGCATGACAACGTTCCCAGTGGCCGGGTGGACGCCACCGAGATTCCCCTCGTCACGATTGACCCCAAGGGTTCGCTCGACCTGGACCAAGCCCTCGCCATCGAATCCCTTGGGGACGGCCACAGGGTGCTCTACGCGATCGCGGACGTCGGAGCCCAGGTCATCCCTGGCGGGAACCTCGACGCCGACACTCATGGCCGCGGCCAAACCATCTACTGCCCGGATCGGCGTATCGGACTCCACCCACCCGTGATGTCGGAGGGCTACGCCTCCCTCCTCCCGGGACAGCGCACGAAGGCTGTCCTGTGGACCATTGACCTGGATGTCAAGGGCGATATTGAGCGGATTGATGTCCGTCGTGCCTGGGTAAGGTCCCGTCGCCAGTATCCCTACATGGAACTCGCCTCAAACCCTCCGCCCGACGCCGCCGGGCTCGTCACGCTCCTCGCCGACGTGGGGGAGAGGCGTCGGACCCTAGCCCGGGCTCGCGGAGCCGTCACCCTGCCGAAACCCTCTCAGGAGGTCCGTCTCGAGGATGGACACCTTGTTCTCGAGTTCCGCGCGGCCCGTGGCATCGAGGACGATAACGCCCAGATTTCCCTCCTGACGGGGGAGGCCGCCGCCAAGATCATGCTTGAGGGGGGCGTGGGCATCCTCCGCACGATGCCCCCGGCGGGCGAGGTGCCCCTGAGACGCCTCCGACACCAGGCCCAGGCCCTCGGAATCGACTGGGGAGATCAGGACACCTATGCCGACGTCCTAGCCCGTCTCGATCTCGATTCCCCCAAGACGGCGGCGTTCCTGACCCATGCGACCTCGCTCTTCAGGGGAGCGGCCTGGGAGTCTTTCGACGACTCAAACCCCGACCTCCCCCGCCCCAAGGAGACCTCACATGGGGCCCTTGGGGTGCCCTACGCACACGTGACTGCACCGCTTCGCCGCCTGGTCGATCGCTTCGCGACGGAAGCCTGCCTCGCAGTTGTGGGCGGCCTGCCTCCACCCGAATGGGTGAGGGACGCCCTCCCGTCCCTTGGGGACGAGATGTCACGCTCCGACCGCGTCTCCGGCAACGTAGATCGCGCCTGCATCAACGCAGTCGAGGCAGCCGTACTGTCTGGGAGCATCGGGGAAGAGTTTCAGGGGGTCGGCCTCGACGACAACACGGTTCAACTCGCGGAGCCTGCCGTTGTTGCGCGATGTGGCGGTCTGGTCGAGATAGGGCGCGAACAACGGGTTAGGCTCTTAAGCGCCCGCTTCGAGGAGGGGCCGGTGTTCGATGTCACTTCCTAGTTCAGTCCCGTCGGTTCTATTCGTGTGCGTCCATAACGCCGGACGCTCCCAGATGGCCGCCGGCTACGTGCGCGCCCTCGCGGGTGACCGGGTCGAGGTGAGGTCGGCTGGGTCACTTCCCGCAGATCTCATCAACCCCATCGCCATCGAGGCGATGCTTGAGGATGGCGTCGATATTCGCACCGAGAAACCAAAGGTACTGACCCTGGAGGCCGTTAATGCCTCCGACGTTGTCGTGACGATGGGATGTGGGGATGCCTGCCCCATTTTTCCCGGTAAGCGGTACGAGGATTGGGTGCTCGACGACCCTGCGGGCCAGGCCATCGAGGCGATCCGTCCCATTCGGGACGAGATCAAGAGGCGCGTCGAGGCATTGCTGAGATCCCTTTCGATCGAGCCCGAGTCTTCTCGCTAGACTCTCGGTGTGACGACGCGGAGCACCCCACCGGAATCCACCCGGGAATCCACCACGGTCTCTTCCGAGGAACCGAGCAACCGCATCTGGACCATTCCCAACGCCATCTCGGCGCTCCGCATCTCCCTCATCCTCGTCTTTGTCGTGTGCCTCTCCCTCGAGCACGATGTCTGGGCGATCACCGCCCTCGCCGTCGCGGGGGTGTCGGACTTTTTCGATGGTTTCCTCGCCCGGCGGTGGAACCAGGTCACCCGGTTGGGTCGCCTTCTCGATCCCACTGCCGACCGACTCCTCACCCTGGCGATGATCATCGGCCTCCCCCTACGCGGGATCATCCCTTGGTGGCTCGCCGGCCTCCTGCTGGCGCGGGACCTCGTGGTGGGAGGCGCCCTGCTCTGGGGAAAGCGACGGGGCATATCCGTGCCCCTCGTGACGTTCGCCGGGAAGGCCGCCACCTTTGGCCTCTACGTATTCCTTCCCCTGGCGTACCTGTCGTGGGAAAGATGGGAGGCCGTATACGCAATCGCGATCGTCTGGGCCGTCATTTCCGCGATCATGTACTGGATTTCCGGCATCGGCTACCTAATGGAGGTGCGCAGGGCCTCTTCCGTTCTACGATAGAGGCACAACGCCTCACCAGGGGGATCCCATGAACGACGACGAACAGCTCGCAGAGCAGACGCTTTCCATCGATTCTGCCGTACCTGAGGGTGATGCCGCACCCCATCGCCTCTCCCCACAAGACGAGGCCGCCGTAGATGCGCTTCCTCCCGGCTCGGCGCTCCTCATCGTCCATAGCGGTCCGAATGCCGGGGCGCGTTTCCTCCTTGACCAAGACGTGACCGTCGCGGGGCGTTCCGTCTCTGGTGGAATCTTCCTCGACGACGTGACCGTCTCCCGCGAGCACGTACGTTTCGAGCGCCGGGGAGCGGACTTCCACGTCGTCGACGCGGGTTCCCTCAACGGTACGTACGTCAATCGCGAGCGTGTAGTCTCCAAGCGCCTCGAGCAAGACGACGAGGTCCAAATCGGGAAGTACCGGCTGACGTTCTACCCGGGCGCCCACTAGCGATGGCCTTTGCGGAGGAAGCCCGGGCAGGTCGGCGCGGGCCCAGGTCCGACGCTTCGGTCGTGAGTAAGGAGGTCGCCGCCCCCGCGCCGGTCGGAACGTGGCCCCACGCCCTCTCTCATGATCCCCTCCTCAGGGTTTCCGACGTCCTTGCAGCCGTCCAGCCAGAATTCCCCGCCCTCACCCCCTCGAAGCTTCGATTCCTCGACTCCCAGGGCTTGGTCCGTCCTCAAAGAACCGGTGGAGGTTATCGGCACTACTCGCCAGCCGACGTCGAGCGCCTGCGTTTCGTCTTACGCCAACAGCGGGACCACTACCGGCCGCTCACCGTCATCGCCGCGAGCCTTGAGGGCCTCGATAGGGGAGAGGCACACGAAGGGATCACCCCCCAGGCGGTGGGGGAGCAGGCCCCCCTGTGGCTTTCCCAAGACGAGCTCGCGGCTCGGACAGGAACCGAACTAGACCTCGTGTCCCTCCTCGCTACCGAGGGGATCATTCAAGAAGGGGTTCCTGGCAAGTACTCCCGCGAAGACATGGACGTGGTCCGGACGGCGGGAGAATACCTGGCTGCTGGTGGGGACGTCCGTGCCTTGCGTGCCGTCCGGAATGCGGCTTTGCGGGAGACCGAACGCATTCGTGCCTCCGTGGCGCCCCTTCGGGCCAAGGGCGAACGTGAGGAGGCCTCGGACGTCTCCCAAACCCGTGCGGAAGCGGTCGTCGGATTCTTCGCTTCGGTCCTTCGGCGTCCTAACGCAAGTGACTGATGTGACTGGTGCGACACGCCGATGGCGTGGACCTGCGGGGCTCCGCGACGCATCGGCCCACACGCGATACCCTGGGCATACACGGTGATCGATTCGCCCTTCCCCTCGTGGAAGGGCGGCCGGAATTTGAGGAGCGCACCATGGCAGGAACGGAGCAAGGCGGGGGTCCCCGTCCCGATCAGGGCGTGCTCTTCCGCGATGGCCTCACGAACCTGGACGAGGAAGCCGGCTACCGGGGCCCGACTGCGTGCCGCGCCGCAGGCATAACCTATCGGCAACTCGACTACTGGGCGCGTACCGGACTCGTGGAACCAACCGTTCGCAACGCGACAGGCTCGGGCACCCAACGCCTCTACGGGTTCCGTGACATCCTCGTCCTTCGCGTGGTGAAGCGACTTCTCGACTCGGGGGTATCGCTCCAGCAGATCCGATCGGCGGTGGCCCACCTGAGGGAACGTGGCGTTGAGGATCTCTCACGCATCACCCTCATGAGCGATGGTGCATCGGTCTACGAGTGCACCTCGGATGATGAAGTCATCGACCTCGTCCAAGGTGGCCAGGGAGTCTTCGGGATCGCTCTCGGAAAGGTCTGGCGTGAACTAGAGGGTTCCCTCGCTTCGTTCCCAGTCGACCACCCCGGTAATCTTCCCGTCGGGACCCCTGATGTCCTCGACGAACTGGCGGCCCGTCGCCAGGCTCGCTCTCACGCGAGCTAGGCGGATCTTAAGCCCGATCCCACGTCCTGGTGACATGTCCCCAGAACCTGACAAGATAGGGCCAACGCCGAAAGGACGTGCATGTTTCACAAGGTGCTGGTAGCCAACCGATCGGAAATCGCCGTTCGTGCCTTTCGTGCTGCCTACGAACTCGGCCTCCACTCCGTCGCTGTCTTCCCCCACGAGGACCGCATGTCGGAGCACCGCCTCAAGGCCGACGAGGCCTACCAGATCGGAGAGATCGGGCATCCCGTCCGTGCCTACCTCGACATGGACGAGATCGTTAGGGTCGCGCGACTCTCTGGCGCGGATGCCATCTACCCCGGGTACGGGTTCCTAGCCGAGAACGTTGGTTTCGCCCAACGCTGTCGCGATGAGGGCCTCGTGTTCATCGGTCCGCCGCCCGAGGTGCTGGCCAAGGCGGGAGACAAGGTCGCTGCCCTCAAGTCGGCCCGGGCGGCGGGGCTTCCCGTCCTTGACTCTTCCGACCCCTCCCGAGACCTCAAGACCTTGACAAAATGGGCCTCCGAGATTGGGTACCCCGTCTTCGTCAAGGCCGTCGCCGGTGGGGGAGGCCGGGGGATGCGGCGAATCGAGACCCCTGAAGACCTGTCCGAGGGCCTGGCCGCTGCGATGCGAGAGGCAGAGAGCGCCTTCGGTGACCCGACCGTCTTCCTTGAGCAGGCGGTACTAGCCCCCCGCCACATCGAGGTACAGATCCTGGGAGACGTCCAGGGAAGCATCGTCCACCTCCACGAACGTGATTGCTCGGTCCAGAGACGCCACCAGAAGGTCATCGAGATAGCCCCCGCCCCGAACCTCGATCCGGCCATCCGGGATGCCCTGCATCGCGACGCCGTTACGTTTGGCAAGTACCTGGGATACGTCAACGCCGGTACGGTCGAGTTTCTCGTTGACACGGTGGGGGAGCGGGAAGGGAGCCACGTCTTCATCGAGACGAATCCCCGGATCCAGGTGGAGCACACCGTCACAGAAGAGGTGACGGGCATCGACATCGTTACGTCACAGATGAGGATCGCCCAGGGCGAGACCCTTGAGGAGATCGGGATCCGTCAGGAATCGGTGATTGTGACCGGCTGCGCCATTCAGAACCGGATTACCACCGAAGACCCATCTAACGGTTTCGTCCCGGACACCGGCCGGATTGCGGCATACCGTTCACCCGGCGGTGCAGGAATCCGGCTCGACGGCGCCACCGGTATGGCAGGTGGACAGGTGACCGGCCACTTCGACTCCCTGCTCGTCAAGCTGACCTCGCGAGGCCGGGACTTCCGTCAAGCCGTCACGAGGGCGCGTCGCGCCCTCGCGGAGTTCCGTATCAGGGGCGTCACCACGAACATCCCCTTCCTCATGGAGGTCATGTCCGACCCCGACTTCAAGCGAGGGGGCATCACAACCGCCTTCATCGACGAGCGTCCGCACCTGCTCAAGGCGACCTCTGACACCGACCGATCGACCAAGCTCCTGACCTATCTTGCCTATACCTCGGTCAACCGCCCGAATGGCGCACCCCCGAAGGAGCCGATCCACCCCTCTCACAAGCTCCCCGAGATCGACCTGAGCGCCGATCCGCCTCCGGGGGCACGCCAACGCCTCCTCGAGCTTGGTCCCGAAGGGTTCGCAGCCGCCCTCCGAGCCCAGAAGCCACTCGCCGTCACGGAGACCACCTTCCGTGACGCTCACCAGAGCCTGCTGGCGACCCGGGTGCGGACCTATGACCTACTGCGGGCGGCCGCCCATGTCTCCCGGATGACCCCGGAGTTGCTCTCCATGGAGGCCTGGGGCGGGGCCACCTACGACGTGGCCCTCCGCTTTCTCCACGAGGATCCTTGGGATCGCCTAGCCGTCCTACGGGAAGCCATGCCGGGTATCCCCCTTCAAATGCTCCTCCGAGGCCGGAACACCGTCGGATACACGCCTTACCCGGAGGAAGTCGCCCACGCCTTTGTCCATGAGGCGGCCGAGACTGGGATTGATATCTTCCGGATCTTCGATTCGCTCAACGACGTCGAACAGATGAGACCCGCGATCGAGGCCGTCCGCGAGACCGGCACGGCGATAGCGGAGGCCTCTCTGTGCTATACCGCGAACCTGACCGATCCCGACGAGAAGCTCTACACGCTCGACTACTACCTCAACCTCGCCGACGCTCTAGTCAAGGCCGGGGCTCACGTCCTCGCGATCAAGGACATGGCCGGGCTCCTGCGCGCTCCGGCCGCCCACACCCTCGTGACGGCCCTACGTGAACGATTCGACCTTCCCGTGCACCTTCACACCCACGACACCCCAGGGGGGCAGCTGGCGACGCTCCTGGCGGCCTCAGAGGCGGGGGTCGATATCGTCGACGTCGCGAGCGCCGCCATGGCGGGAACGACATCCCAGCCGCCCATGAGCGCCCTCGTCGCCGCCCTCGAGCACACGGAGCGGGACACGGGCATCTCGCTCAAGAGCGTCCAGGACCTCGAGCCTTACTGGGAAAGCGTCCGACGCCTCTATGCGCCCTTCGAGTCCGGCCTCCCCGGACCGACGGGACGCGTGTACCACCACGAGATTCCGGGCGGGCAACTGTCCAACCTGCGCCAGCAGGCGATCTCCCTCGGGCTGGGCGACCGGTTCGAGGACATTGAAAACATGTACGCCGCGGCGGACAAGATCCTCGGCCGGCTCGTCAAGGTGACTCCGTCGTCCAAGATCGTCGGCGACCTCGCCCTCCAGCTGGTCGGGACGGGGGCGGACCCGGCCGAGTTCGAGAAGGATCCCGGCTCCTACGACCTCCCCGACAACGTCATCGGCTTCCTCGAAGGCGAGCTCGGGGACCCGCCCGGCGGTTGGCCCGAACCCTTCCGGACGAAAGCCCTCAAGGGCCGGAAGCCTTCCTCGAAGACCCATGACCTGACGAAGGAGGACAAGGAGGCGCTGGCCAAGTCCGGCAGGCGGCGCCGGAAGCGCCTCAATCACCTCCTTTTCCCCGTTCCGTCCAAGGAGCACGCGGAATCCGTTGGGGAGTACGGGGACATCTCCGTCATCGATACGTTCCACTACCTGTACGGCATGACGGTCGGGAACGGCGAGGAGGTCACGATCGACCCGGAGAAGGGCGTGCGTCTCCTCGTCAGCCTTGAGGCGATGGGGCAGGTTGACGATCATGGCAACCGGACCGCGATATTCAACTACAACGGGCAGATCCGGCCGGTGACCGTGAGGGACGAGGAGGCCTCCGTCGTCGCCATCACGAGGGAGAAGGCCGACCTGAACATCAAGGGCGAGGTAGCGGCACCCTTCGCCGGGGCGGTGACCCCGACGGTAGAGCTAGGAGCAGTCGTGGCCGCCGGGGACACCGTCGCGACGATAGAGGCCATGAAGATGGAGGCCGCAATTACAACACCCATGGCCGGCAAAGTCATGCGCGTCCTGATTCACGGGACCGAGACCCTCACGGGAGGAGACCTCGTCGTCGTCGTCCAATAGGCCAGTCGGAAGCCCAGGGACCTTCGTCCTCGTGCTCACCATTTCTCGTGAGGGACGATGGGAAATGCCCAAAGGAGGCCTCTGTTGAAGGTTCTCGTCGCCGTCGGATCAAAATACGGTGCAACCCGTGAAATCGCCCAGGCTATATCTGACGTGCTTCGCGATTTCGGCTGTGACGCCGAATGTCAGGACGCGAAAGACGTCGAGTCCGTCGATCCCTACGATGCGTTTGTCATCGGCAGCGCGCTCTACGGCGGATTCTGGCGCCGTGACGCGAGCGAACTCGTCCACGACAACATCAAGGCCCTCCGTTCCAAGCCGGTTTGGCTCTTCTCCAGCGGACCCGTCGGGCTTCCGCCTCGCCCGGCCGAGACGGTGGGGGAGGGGGAAGCCCTTGTTGACGTTGTGAACGCAAGGGCCCACGAGGCCTTCTCTGGCTGCCTCAACTCAGAGCGCCTGAACTTCGGCGAACAGGCTATCGTCCGCGGGCTCAAGGCCTCCGTTGGTGACTACCGCGAATGGGGTCAGGTCAAGAACTGGGCTCGTGAGATCGGCCATCAGTTGACCAAAGTCGAGGATCTTTCGGAAGAGCCCGCCACCTAAAGACGAATGCCTACTCATCTACCACGTGCTCCGCTAGAAGCGGTATCGCCGCGGGTTTGATGAAGACTCACGGTCAGCGCCCATCCTGATAGGGTGAAAAAAGTTATCGGCCAGATGCAGTCGCCGATCGAATCCAATCCAAGTCTGAGGCGGACATGAAGAGAGGGAGTTTTTCGTGCGCAAAAAGGAACGCATGACCATTGGAGTTGCCGTTATCGCTGGTCTAGTACTATCCGGATGCGGATCGACGAGTGTATTAAGTGATGAAGAGTTCTCCGACGCCGCACTCTCGACCTGTAGCGCGCTCAAGGAATCTATCGATACTGCCATGAGCGAGGCGCCCAGTTTTGAGCAATTGGCGGAATACTACGACACTGCTGCCCAGGAACTCGATGCACTCAATTTCACCGAGGAATCGGCACCGAACGGGGCTCTCCTGCAAACGAGCCTCGCCGGACTTGCGGATTCCTATTCTCTGTTCGAAGTCGCCGTGAAGGATGCCGTGAGGCGGGCGGGCATTCCCGGATCGTACTCACTGCTGGTCACAGAGAGCGGCGGGGTCATGGTTCTTCCCGGCGGAAGCATCTTTGACGCGGAAAAACTCGATGTTGATCCTTCGGCTTGGGTGCCGGTACAAACGAACCTGACGCAAGTTTCGGATGCTGCACAGGTTCTTGGGTTGAGTGATTGCTCACCCAACGATGAAGCGTAGTCCATCGCCCTCAAGAAGGATTAAACGCTGAACATTCGTTGGACCTCGTGAACCCCGATCGAAGTTGGCGCCACCAATTTCCGGCACCGTTGACATAGGACAGGGGAGTACGGACCATGCCCCCGCCGCGTTAGTCGCCTTTCGACTGGTAAACAGCACTATTCGGTCAAGCACTATTCTCGGCTGCCGGGGGAGGGGAGGGTGCCGTAAGTTTGAATCGCCCGGATCCAACCTCGTTTGGCCGGAGCCAGCGCTGGAGCCCGAGCAAGGCGAGCTGGCCGAGGCGGCCGAGCCGCCCGCCCGCGTTAGGGTTCACCCGAAGCGAATTCACCCAAATGTGAGAAAGGTCGCGTCATAAATGTATGGTTGGTCACTCTCAGCCATCGAGGGCAATCCGCCGATAGACCGGATATCCGGTGCGACCCGGTTCCCCGGGCCGGAGGCGGATACTCCGGTGCCGAAGGGCACGACCAAGTGAAGGAAGAGGGATCATGTCACGGAAGAGCGCTCGCTCCCGTCGGATTGCGGCGATTGGGCTCGCGGTCGTTGCCGTGGCCGGCCTCAGCATAGCATCGGCCGCTCAGTTGACCGTGGCGAGCACCCCGGTCATCGCGGGCGTATCGATTGACTCGCCGTGCGACACGGCCGTGACCGTGACCTACGGCACGACGTTCAGTACCACGTTGCACGCGTACGCGGTCAACTCCGTGACCATCTCGGGAATCAACATGACGGCGAGCCCCCCGATCCCGAGTTGTTCGGGCATGACCCTTGACTTCACGCTGCTTGACGGCTCGGCGGGCGTCGTCGCGACCGGCGTCTCCACCACGATCTCGGGTGTCTCTCACACGATTGCCATTTCCCCCACGCCCGTGAACGCGAACTCGGTGGCGCAGATCGCCATCGTCATCCACTAGGTCTCACCACCGCTTCAGGAGGCAGATCCCCGGGTGATTCGACACACGACCGACGAGGATTCGGCGAAGTCCTCCGACGCGCGCACCCCTGCGAGGGAGGTATCGCGGTGACGGGCGCGCGCCGGACGGGCGCACGGCGTGTCGCCGCCGCCGTAGCCGGTGCGGCCGTCGCGCTTTCGGTCGTGGGTCTCGTGGTCGCCAGCGCGTCCCAGTTGACCGTGTCGAGCAGCCACCCGTTTCTGCAGGACTCCGCTCGCTGCACGAACGCAACCATCGCGACCACGGGGTTCGCGAGCGGAGGGGGGACTAACTGGGACAGGGTCCGCCTGGTGGGCGTGCCCGACGCCTGCGCGGGCCTGCAGATTCAACTCACGGTCTACCGTACTCGGGCGTCGGGCACCACCACCACACTCGCGACCGGCACGGGGACGGCCGCGTCGGGGACGGTCGACATCACCACCACCAACTACGCCTCAAACCGCGTTACGGGCGTCGCCCTCCTCATCGGAGGATGGGGGGTGCCCACCACGTGGACCCCCGGTGGCACGGTGATCAGCCTTCGCTCTCACGCGAACGGCAACTACGTGACCGCTGGCGCGTCACCGTTGATCGCCTCCAGCAC
Organism: uncultured Demequinaceae bacterium; assembly: GCA_964610155.1. Lineage (GTDB taxonomy): Bacteria > Actinomycetota > Actinomycetes > Actinomycetales > Demequinaceae > JAFGBM01. Next base: position 5,047 of record CAZSUY010000015.1, on the reverse strand, counting down.
TACGATCGGGACACCGCAAGAGTTCGACCTGATCATCAACGCTGACGGAAGCGTGAGCTTGCGAGCGCACGCGAACAACATGTACGTCTGCGCAGAGAACGCTGGCGGGTCATCGTTGATCGCCAACCGCACCGCTATAGGCCTGTGGGAAGAGTTCGACCTCATCAATAACCCGGACGGAAGCATCAGCTTCCAATCGCTCGCGAACAACATGTACGTCTGCGCAGAGGACGCCGGCGCGTCACCGCTGATCGCCAACCGCACCTGGATCCTCGAGTGGGAAGAGTTCGACCTCATCATCCACTAGTGTTCCCGTCGCGACCCGGCTCCCTCAGCAGTGAAGACCTAGCGGTCGAACTATGGGGGGCCGGGTCGCTCAACCTTCTCCGGGGCATCATCGACGCACTTCCGATGATGCCCCGGCCATGGCTAGGACGTGTCGCCAAAGTCGCTGGTAAGCCAGTGCAAGGTGGCGGGTAGGCGGAGTCCGGAGTGTTCGTCAAGAGCGGCGCGCCGAGGCGCCCGATTTGCGGTCTGGTGAGGCATTCTCTGGCTGACGTGACCCCTACTTTTGTCCACTTGTGTGAGAGTCGGGGTGGTGAGGCCAGCGTAGCGGACGGTGGCCGGGGTGCATTTGCCGAGGCGGCTGTGGGGGCGGTCGTGGTTGTAGTGGTCGACCCAGTCTGCGATCACGACGCGGGCTTCAGTCAAGGTGATCAACACCTCGTCGTTGAGTTTCTCTTTGCGGAGCTTGTCGTGCCAGGTTTCGACGTAGGCGTTCTCCCACGGGGATGCCGGTTTGATGAACGTGGTGCTGACCCCGAGTTTGGTCAGCCATTCGGTGACGGTCTTGGCGACGAACTCGGGGCCGTTGTCTGATCGGATCCGGTTCGGGATCCCGTAGAGGCGAAACAGTTTCCTCAAGTGGTCGACAACGGTTGGTGCCGGGATCGAGCGGGAGACCAGCGGCGGCATTGCGAACCTGGAGTATTCGTCCAGTACCGACAGCATCCGGATCTTGCTGCCGTCGGCTAGGCGGACAGATATGAAGTCATACGTCTATATGTCGTTCACGTGCTCGGCCGGAAGCTTGCTGATCGAGTTGGTCGACAGCCCCGGAGTTGGGCGGGCCCGCCGTTTCGGTGGCTTGAGTAGCCCTTCGGCCTTCATGATCCGCTGAACATGCTTACAGTTCACCGACCAGCCGGCCTTCACCAACTCGGTGGTGATCCTCCGGTAGCCATAATGCTGCTGGTTGTCCTTGACGCATTCGGCCATGATCGCCGCCGTCAGCGCCGCCTCAGCATCGACGTGCTCGGCCGTCTGGGTGTAACGGATCGTGGAGCGTTTCACCCCAAGCGTCTTGATCGCCCAGCGCTCAGCGACGGGAAACGACCGCATCACGTAGGCGACCGTTTCCCGTTGCCGGGCCGGGCTCACCATTTTCTGGAAGCCACGTCCTTGAGGACCTTGATCTGCAACGACTGATCCGCGACGATTGCTTTCAACGCCGCGTTCTCCTGATCAAGGAACTTGAGCCGCTTGGCCTCATCCGACGTCATCAACCCATACTTCTGCCGCCACCGGTGATACGTCGGCCCGCTGATCTCCTGCTCCCTCAAAGCGAGTTCCAACGGCATCCCATTAGCCAACAAGACCTCGATGTCCCGCAACTTCCCGATCGCCTGCTCCGGCGTGTGTCGACGATTCTGCTTACCCATCGTGAATCTCCTTCCCCAGCTATCGCTGAGATCGAGACTCTCACAACACTGGACCGGTTTCAGGGGGGCACGTCAATTTGATGCCTTCACGGCGGCGGGTCCACAGGGCCTGCTCGAGGCAGTCGAGCACGAGCGGGGTTGCCATCGACGCGGCGGTCCGCCATCCGAGGATTCGGCGGCTGGCGACATCGAACACGAAGGCGACGTAGACCCAACCGGTCCACGTCCACACATACGTGAAGTCCGCGACCCACAACTGGTCGGGCTGGAACCGGTGGAAGTGTCGGTCCACCAGGTCTGGGGCGCGACGCTCCTTCTCACCAGTGTCTGCTGGCCGTTGCTTGGCGTTGCCGCGGGTGACTCCTGCGAGTCCGAGTTCCCGCATGAGCCGTTCCATGGTGCAGCGGGCCACGTTGTGGCCTTGGCGACGCAGCCGCAACCACAGGGTCCTGGTGGCGTGAACCCCCGAGACTGGTCAGCCTTGAGTGAGAGTCCTGACATCCGCCGTGAGGCGGGGAAGGATGTTCACTATGGGTAAGAAGACGATCCGACACACGGCAGAGCAGGCGGTGCGTAAGCTCCGGGATGCGGAGGTGTTGCTGGCACAGGGCAAGCCGCTGGAGTTGACGCTCAGGGAGTTGGAGATCAGCGAGCCGACGTACTACCGGTGGAAGAAGCAGTACGGGTTGATGACCTCGGACGATGCGAAGGAGTTCAAGCGTCTGAAGCGGGAGAACGCGAAGTTGAAGCAGGCGTTGGCGGAAGCGGTGCTGGACAAGACGATCTTGCAGGACGTGCTCTCGCGAAAAGCGTGAGCCCGGACCAGAGGCGTGACGATGTCGCCGGGGTGCGGCGTCGTCACGGTGTCTCTGAGCTCCGGGCGATCAAGGCCCTCGGCTACAACCGGTCCACGATCCGCTACCAGCGTTCCACCCAGGCGATCACCGACGAGCAGGTCCTGGTCGCGGAGATCACCCGATTGTGCGGCCTGAAGCACCTGCGTCGTTACGGCTATCGGCGCATCACCTGGGAGCTGTGCAACCGTCACGGGTGGGTGGTGAATCAGAAGCGGGTCAAGCACCTTATGCGGGAGAACGGGCTGCTGCGTCAGCCGCCCAAGAAACGTTCCCGAGCGAAGGGGGCGTCAGCCAACTCGATCACCGTGCTGCCGGCCAGCCACGTCGGGCACGTGTGGACCTACGACTTCATCACGATCCACGTCGGGCGGGCCTCCAAGGTCCGGATGCTGACCATCATCGATGAGTACTCCCGGTTCTGCTTCCCGCCGCTGATCCAACGCTCGATCACCGCCGAGGATGTGGTGAACCACCTTTCGATGATCTTCATCCTCTACGGCGTCCCCGAACTGATCCGCTCCGACAACAGCCCCGAATTCACCGCGTGGACCGTGAAGGACTGGCTGCGCACCATCAAGGTCGGCACCGCCTACGTCGCCCCCGCGTCACCCTGGGAGAACGGCTACGTCGAGACCTTCCACGACAAGCTCCGCGACGAATGCCTCAACGGCAACGTCTTCTTCAGCCGCCGCGACGCCGAGGCTGCTATCCGCGAATGGGTCGACCACTACAACCATGACCGACCCCACTCCGGGCTCGGCAACCGCACCCCCTACAACGTCCGCTACGCTAACCACATACTCGATCCCGAGCACACGACGACTCTCACTCAAAGCTGACCAAAACAGGGATCAGGCCACTGGCACCGAGGATCTTGCGCTTGTCCCACTCCACCGCGATCACCGTCTTGAGCGCCTCGTCTCGCCGTGCCCGCTGCGAGACGGGTCGATCGAGGGCGTCGTAATACGTTGACGGGGCGAACGAGACACCACGCTGGGTGAGTACGGCGCAGATCGGCTCGACACCCCAGCGGAGGCCTCCGTCGGAGCGGTCCTTGTGGTCGCGGATGAACGCGACTATCTCCTGTGTGGCCAGTCGAGCTCGGCCGCGAAGAAAGACGATGCTGCTTTCAGGATCTCGTTCGCCCTCCGAAGTTCGGCGTTCTCGCGTTTGAGTCGCTTGATCTCCTCCGCGGCGTCGGTGGTCAACCCGGGACGCATCCCGAAGTCGACCTGCTGCCTGCGGATCCAGGTGCGCACCGTTTCCGGGGTGCCGATACCAAGTTTGTGAGCAACCGACGCGATCACCTGCGTCTCGCTCGAATAATCCGGGCGGACCTCGGCGACCATCCTGACCGCCCGTTCACGGAGCTCGCGCGGGTATTTGCTGGGACGTGACATGAGACCGATCCTTCCAAGGAATCGAGCCTCCGAACACCCCGGGGGGATTCATAGCTAGGGGAATTGCCTGAAAGTGGGGCAGCGAGTATTGCGCATCTGATGCAATAGTGAGCATACGAAATGACATAATGTACATTATCGGCACTAGACCCAGGACCGAGAATCACCTTCCTCTACGGGTGTTCCTTTGCCGCCTGAGATGCTCCCGAGTATCGTGCGACCTAAGCAAGTTATACAGTGCCGTCGTACGAATCTCTCGGACAGTTTCGCTTTCTGGAGGCAACCATGGCGATGACGGTGCATCTAGTGCGGAGCGCTATCACGATGGTGCTTGTCGCGGGCACTCTCGCCGGGTGTTCAGCATCCGAGGTCACTATCCCAGACCCGGCACTGCTGTCGTGTGTCGAGGAAGCCCTTGGCTTGTCTCCTGGAGAGCCGATCACCCGAACAGGCATGGAGACCCTCCATGATTTGGGGTGTACGTACAGGGGCGTCGAATCCCTCACTGGACTTGAAGCCGCGACCCACCTCACCCTGCTTGACCTGAGTATCAACCAGATTGCAGATGTGTCGCCTCTGGCCGGTCTCACCAACCTCACCTTGCTTGACCTGCGGGACAACCATATTGTGGATGTGTCGCCTCTGGCCGGTCTTACAAACCTCACCAAGCTTGACATGGCCAGCAGCCATATTGTGGATGTGTCGCCTCTGGCCGGTCTCACAAACCTCACCGGGCTTGAAATGGCCGGCAATCAGATTGCAGATGTGTCGCCTCTGGCCGGTCTCACAAACCTCACCGGGCTTGAAATGGCCGGCAATCAGATTGTGGATGTGTCACCTCTGGCCGGTCTCACAAACCTCACCAGGCTTGACCTGCTGGACAACCAGATTGTGGATGTGTCACCTCTCGCCGGTCTCACAAACCTCACCGAACTTTACCTGAGGATCAACCAGATTGCAGATGCGTCACCTCTCGCCGGTCTCACAAACCTCACCGAACTTCGCCTGAGTATCAACCAGATTGCAGATGTGTCGCCTCTGTCCGGTCTCACCAACCTCACCAAGCTTG
>CAZSUY010000014.1:0-32963 GCA_964610155.1 uncultured Demequinaceae bacterium | reverse complement strand
AACCTCATCCGCTCCGTCCAGACCCCCGAGTTCGAGGGAATCACCTTCCACGAGGTGCTCGCCAAGAGCGCCCTCAACCGCGTCAGCGATGCCAGCAAGATGCCGTTCCGATGGACCATTAACCCCTTCCGAGGGTGCAGCCACGCGTGCGTGTACTGCTTCGCACGGCCCACCCACACCTACCTCGGCCTCAGCTCCGGGCGCGAATTCGAGACCCAGCTCATCGTGAAGGTCAACATCGTCGACGTGCTCAAGGCCGAGCTCGCCCGCCCCTCCTGGGCCCGTCAGCCCGTCGCCATCGGCGCCAACACCGACGCCTACCAGCGTGCCGAGGGCCGATACCGCCTCATGCCCGGCATCATCACCGCCCTCGCCCGGTCGGGCACGCCCCTCACCATTCTCACCAAGGGCAGCGTCCTCCGACGCGACCTCCCCCTCCTCGCCGACGCCGCCCGGGACGTCCGCGTCCAAATAGGCCTTTCCATCGGCATTTTCGACGACGAGATCCAACGGTCCATCGAGCCCGGCACCCCAACGACGGCTGCGCGCCTCGCCACCGTCACGGCCGTCCGCGAGGCGGGGTTCGAACCCTTCGTCTACATGGCGCCGATCCTGCCCTTTCTCACGGACTCTGACGAGCACCTCGACGACGCCCTCCGGCGGATCCGCGAAGCCGGCGCCGCGGCCGTCTCTTACGAGGTGCTTCACCTGCGCCCCGGGGTCAAGGAGGGCTACGCGGCGTGGCTCGCCCGCGAACGTCCCGACCTGATCCCGCGCTACCGCCAGCTATATGGCGACCGATCCGATATTCCCAAGGGGTACCGGCACGAGCTCGCCGAACGCCTCCGGCTCCTCATCCGTGCCCATGGGCTGAGCCGCCCTGACGACCGGACCTCCACTACCGAGTCCTTCAATACCGGGCAGGTTAAGGTGCCGACGCTTGTGCCAACGCCAGTGCCGACGTTGTTCTAGCCACGTGGCCGTTCTTCATACTCAAGCCCCCCAAGGGTGGTCGCATGCCCTGCTGGGACGCCGGAATCGCTGGAGCCCGCTCCATAGCAGGCTAGCGGGTTCTACTGTTTGTCTTTCTCGCTGATGAGGCGGATGAGCGTGAGCACCCGCTGCCCCTGGACCCAGAGTTTGTTGAGGGGGTGACCGGCTACCCGAACGAGGTCCTTGGGCGCGGATGCCCCATGGACCTGGTCGCCGATCCTCACGAGCACACGCACCTCACCGGGAGGGATCTCGCCAATGTCGACCGCGGGTGGCAAGACGTCGAGGGAGGCCTCAGCTAGCGCGAGGAAGGCGCGGGACTCGTCCCTGGCCTCGGGGTTGGCTCCCATCCCGATCACGCCGCCTCCCGAGCTCAGGTAGAGCGAGGTGGTGCCGTCTGCATATGAAATGACCGAGGCCATCCCGTTCCCGGCGCTCATGTCCAGCAGGGCAACAGAGCCCTTGCCCAGTGCGTCGGCCGGTAGCGGCGGCAACGGAGCGGTGAGCGCGTTCATGCGGAGCGACGCGGTCCCGGCGAAGTCGGCTGAATCCTTCTTGCGCCCAAACGCCATGGTAGAGCCCTCCGTCCGCGCGAGTCTGAGGTTAGATTATCGAGCAGCGCATGAATCTGCATACAGAGTGAGGGATTGAGCGAGCCTCATGAACCGGTCGTTGCCGCTGAGTCAGGCTCCCCCGCCACCCTCCGGTAGCCTTCTCCGGTGACCCGTGTATTCCTCCTTCGCCATGGCGAGACCGAATGGAACGCCAACGGCACCCTGCAGGGCGCGGCCGACATCCCACTCAACAAATGCGGATGGGAGCAGGCCGAGCGTGCCGCGGCCGCGCTTGCCCCTCGCCTCGACCCGGAGGTGCGCATCGTCTCCTCACCGTTGGCACGCGCCCGGGAGACCGCCGAGGTTCTCGCCCGGATGGTCGGTGTCGATGTCGAGCTCGATGATCGCCTATTGGAGCGCTGCTACGGGGAGTGGGAGGGGATGGTGCAGACGACGATTGCCGAACGCTTCCCCGAGGAGAGCGCGCGTTGGGACAGGGGCCTGGAGCCGCGCATCGAGGGCTACGAGGGCCACGAGTCGCTTGCGGCGCGCATGGGCGAGTGCCTCCTGGAACGGGCCATCGGTGGCGACGTGGTTCTCGTCGGCCACGGCAGCGCGCTGCGCATGGGTATTTCGGTGGCGCTCGGCCTACCGCTTGGGGGTCGCGCCATCGCCGGGCTCCCCAACGGGGCGTGGACGGAACTCAAGCTGAACGATGACGGGGGTTGGACCCTCGTGGCTCATGCCGTGTTCTCTACGCCTCCTCCGGCCAAATCGTATACCGTATAATATCTAGAAAACGCTTGATTAGCACCCAAACCCGCGATAACATCTAGATAACTAGATGTAAGGAGGTGCCCGATGGCCCGGACGACGGACGAGTGGGAGGCCCAGATCGGCGCCCAGGTGCGCGAGGAGCGCCTCCGGAGGGGCATCGACCAGGCGTCGCTCGCAACCGCGGCCAATGTCTCCACCCAGAGCCTCTCGGGGCTCGAGAACGGCGCCGGATCGCGCCTAGCGACCCTTATTAAAGTTGTGCGCGCGCTCGGACGCGAGGCCTGGCTCGAGGACCTTGCCCCCCTCACCGAGGTATCGCCGCTCGCGATGCTCCGTGACCGCGACCGCGCCACCCCGCGTCGGCGGGCCCCGCGTCGCCGCCCACCCATCGAAGGGAACCTCCCGTGACGTACGTACCAGCGAGCGTCGTCCGGGTCGACGCCTGGGGCGAGACAGTCGGCGCCGTCGCCATCGATCCCCGCACGGGGCTCGGCGTCTTCGAATACGAGCCCCAATGGGCGGCGTCGGGCCGCGAACTGTCGCCGTTGCTGGCGCCCACCTCGGCTCGCACCGTGCTCGGAGAGTCGCGCTCCCTAGACACCTTCCTCGGGCTTCCTCCCTTCCTCGCCGACAGCCTGCCCGACGACTTCGGCAACGCCATCGTCGACGCCTACCTCACCCGAGAAGGCATCGCCAAGGGCACGTTCACCGCGCTCGACCGGCTGGTCTACGCCGGTGGTCGCGCGCTCGGCGCGCTGGAGTTCCACCCACCCGCGCCCCACGCGGTCAACCCCAGTGCGCTCGACCTCGAGCAACTCGTCACCGAGGCTCGACGCGCCCTTGTGGGTGACCTAGCCCAGGATCCCGCCTCGGCCCTTCGCAGCCTCTTCGGGGTCGGCACCTCCGCGGGTGGGGCCCGGGCCAAGGCCGTCATCGCCATCGACGGCGCGGGCCACATCCGCTCCGGATCGCTGCCGCCCGAACCCGGTTGGACCGACTACCTTTTGAAGTTCGACGGAACGGGCAACGACGCCCACACGACCGACGGCTACACGCGCGTCGAGTATGCGTACCACCTCATGGCCGAGGCCGCGGGGATCGATGTTCCCGAGGTTCGGATCCTCGAGGAGGGCGGGCGTGCGCACTTCCTGACCAAGCGTTTCGATCGAGTGTCCAAAGACGGGGCGGCGGGGGAGCGGGTCCACCTCCAGTCGCTGTGCGCGATGAGGGGGCTGGACTTCAGGCTTGTCGGCACCCATGACTACGGACAGTACCTCGCGACCATAACGGAGCTCGGTCTGGGTGCCGATGCCCTCGCGCAGGGATTCCGGCGAGCGGTGTTCAACGTGCTCGCCTACAACCGAGACGACCACACCAAGAACGTCGCATTCCTCATGGACCGTGCCGGGGTGTGGAGTCTCGCCCCCGCCTTCGACCTCACGTTTTCGTACCGCCCCGATTCGATGTGGGTCGCACGGCACCAGATGGGGGTCGATGGGGTATTCGCAGGCCCCACGCCCGCCGACCTTCGGCGCCTCGGGGACCGGTGGGGGGTCCCCGGCATCGGCGACCCACTCGATGGAGTGGCCGACGCGGTGGCGCGCTGGGCGGAGTTCGCCGACGAGTCTGGCGTCGACCCCGAGCGCCGGGAGCGCATCGCCGCCCTCATCGCGCCCTACCATGGTGGGGGTGTCCGGAAGAACCTTCCGGCCTGATCGTTGTCTAGGGAGGTCCCCATGGTCGTCATCGAAAACGCCGTCTACGTCAGGGGATCTCGCGTCGCCGAACCCAAGCGCCTCAACCTGACGTTCGATGTCATGCGCGAGCACGACGGCATGGGATGGATATCACTGGTCAAGCCCACCGCGCGCGAGCTCGGCGTCGTCTCCGCCGAATTGGGGCTTCACGATCTCGCCGTTGAGGACGCGCTCAAGGGGCATCAGCGCTCCAAGCTTGAGAAATTCGACGGGGCCCTCTCCGTGGTGGTGCGGTCGGCCCGCTACGTCGATGCGGACGAGACGGTTGAGTTCGGCGACATCCATGTCTTCGTGGGCCAGGACTACGTGGTGACGGTACGGCACACCCCGGCATCGGACCCAGGGAGCGTGCGGCGTCGCCTTGAGGGTCGGCCCGAGTTGCTGGCGATGGGGCCGCTCGCGGTGCTCTACGGGATCCTGGATGAGGTCGTCGATGGCTATCACCCCGTCGTCATCGGGCTCGAGAACGACATCGACGAGATCGAGGATCAGCTGTTTGGCGAGAGCGATCCGAGCGAGCTCTCCCGGAGAATCTACGAGCTTCACCGCGAGGTCATCACCTTTCAGCGGGCCGTCAAGCCGCTGTCCGTGGTCCTTAAGGATCTCGGCAAGATCGCGGCCTCGGATGGGGTCGACGTTGAGTTGGGGCGCCTGCTCCGCGACGTCTATGACCACACGTTGCGGATCAATGAGCGCGTGGACGAATTCAGGACCCTGCTCGACAGCGCACTCCGGGTTCACACCACGATCGTCGCTCAGCAGCAAACTGAGGCGAGCTTCACGCAGAACGAGGAGATCAAGAGGATCTCGGCATGGGCCGCCATTCTCTTCGCCCCGTCGCTCGTGGGGACCACCTATGGCATGAACTTCCGCCACATGCCGGAATTGGGTTGGATCTACGGTTACCCCTTTGCCCTGGGCCTCATGGCAGCCCTCAGTCTGAGCCTGTATTCGGCCTTCAAGCGCATGAAGTGGTTGTAGAGCGAGACGGCCACCGCCTCGTACCCCTTCGGTGCGATGCCGCGCCCATCGGCGGGCGCGGCATCGTCGATTAAGCGGTGTCTAGAAGTCTGAAATGTCCTCGAATACTGAGTACCCGCAGGTTTCGAAGATGTAGTTAGAGATCAGCGGACCGGCCTCGCTGAGGTCGTTCGACAGGTTCTGCAACTCGCTTTGGTCGAGATTCATCATCCAACTCATCTGGTAGTCCATGACGGAGTCGGCTTCGATCGCCGCCTGGCCCATCCCTTTGTACATGAGTTCGGTGAAGTTTGAGAGCGTCGCGAACGCTTGAGACACCGCGGGGTCGTTCGCCTCACGGGCGGCCTGGCGATAGAACGCCACCATCTTGTTGGAGTCTTCGATCATCGCCTGTCCATAAGTATGGAGGGCGGCTACGGCCTCGGGGGAATCCCAGTTCTCCTGGTCGTCCAAGATCGCGGTGAGGTCGTCGCTCGTTGTATCGAGATCGTGGCTCATGGCCTCGCTGCTGTTGATGAAGTCGCAGAAACTGGAACCGGCCCCACCGGGATTGGCATCGGGCGTGGTTGCCTGGGGGGTTGGACTTTCATTCCCAGGGGTGGCGTCGGATCCATCATCCGACGAGCAGGCAGTGAGGGCAAGCGCGCCCAGGGCGGCTATGGCAAACAAGGTATTTCTCATGTTTCTTTTCGTTTTTTCCATACTCCGATCCTGACGTGTTATCGGAGAGTTGGCAAATGGGACGACTCATCCAGCGACCGTCGATAGATGGCCGCTACCCGATCGAGGTGGGCGTTCACGCGGGTGTCGATTGTCTGGCGCGTCGGATCCGCCTCGAACCAGGCGATTGACTGCCGGATGCCATCCGTGAAGCGGGTCTTGGCCTGATAGCCCGGGATGAGGGTTCGAAGCAGCCGGGTGCCGACCACCTTGTTATGCATCTTGTCGCCCAGCACCCCGCCCTTGGCCGAGGGGTAGGAGGCAATCAGGGCGTCGGACGGAACGTGCACCACCTGGGAGGCGTACCGCGATGGATCGACACCGGCCGCCCCGGCGATGGCGCGGTGAATACTCTCCCAGGTGAGGGCCTCGTTCGATGTGATGTTCACGGCCTTCCCGAGCGCCTTCTCGTTACCCAACAACCCCATGATGCCGACGGCGACATCGGTCGAATGTGTCAGGGTCCAGGCGGAGGTCCCGTCCCCGGGAACGATGATGTCCGCGCCTCGACGCATCCGGTCGATAAGGGTCCAGGGTCGGTTGGAATTGCCGACGTAGCCGGGGATCCTTGATGGCCCGTAGGTATGGGCCGGGCGAACGATCGTATAGGGAAGGGAGGCCGCCTCCGCATACATTCGGAGTTCACGTTCGCATTCGATCTTGTTGTACGCGTACTCCCAGAGGTCGTTCTGTTGCTCCGCCGCCTCGGTGAGGACAACGAATCGGTCGACGGGTCGATAGGTCGCGGCGGATGAGACAAGGACATACTGATCAGCACGGTGGGCGAACGTAATGACGTCCTCGGCGACTTGGCCAGGTTCGTAGGCGACGAACTGGACGACCGCATCGTATCGATCCCCGAGGGCGTTTCTCTCGAGGGAGGCCCGGAGGGCCTTCGGCTTCTTCGCATCGACGACGATGTGCTTGGCTCCCCGCGGGGCAGGGAACGTCAGGGTGCGACCGCGCGTCACGACGGTGAGGTCGTGCCCACCTTCGACCGCGAGCGTTGCACACGCCGACGAGATGAGGCCGGTGCCCCCGATGAGCAGGAGCTTCATGGGCTCAGATTAGTCTGCGCGGGCACTCGGTGCGTCGTCCTTGACCCTAGAGGGCGCAATACTCGCCCTCGATTGGATGGCCCGATGCGGCAGAGGCCTCGGCAGACGGCATGCCGAAAGCGATGGCGGTGGGGTCTCATCGGGGGATCGTTTTATTGCTGATTGATCGATTCCCGCTAGAGTGTCCCTGGCAAGATCCCCTTGCCGTACGGCCCCGAATTGGGCGGCACCCCTTAGGAGAGATCGACGCCACTCTGTGCCGGAGCCAGAAAGCGCATTTGAGGAGACAATCTTGAGTAGTCATGTCGACGAGCTGATGGCCATCGTCAAAGGAAGGAGCCCGGGCGAGCCGGAGTTCCACCAGGCCGTCGAGGAGGTGGCTCATTCTCTGAGCCTGGTCATGGAAAAGCACCCTGAATACCGTAAGGCAAAGGTCCTGGAACGAATGATCGAGCCCGAACGGGTCATCATGTTCCGGGTTCCCTGGCTGGACGACAAAGGTGAGATCCAGATCAACCGCGGGTTCCGCATCGAAATGAACAGCGCCATCGGCCCCTACAAGGGTGGCTTGCGGCTGCACCCGACGGTCAACCTTGGGATCCTCAAGTTCCTGGCCTTCGAGCAGGTCCTGAAGAACAGCCTGACGACCCTGCCCATGGGCGGGGGCAAGGGTGGTTCCGACTTCGACCCCAAGGGCAAGAGCGACAACGAGGTGATGAAGTTCTGCCAGAGCTTCATGACCGAACTCTGCCGCCACATCGGCCCCAATACCGACATTCCAGCTGGCGACATCGGCGTCGGCGGCCGCGAGATCGGATTCCTCTTCGGCCAGTACAAGAGGATCCGGAACGAATTCACCGGCATTCTCACGGGCAAGGGCCTCAACTGGGGCGGATCGTTGATCCGACCCGAGGCGACCGGCTACGGTGCCGTCTATTTTGCGGCGGAGATGCTCGCCACCCGTAACGAGCCCATCGAGGGCAAGGTTTGCCTCGTCTCCGGCTCGGGGAACGTCGCCCAGTACACGGTCGAGAAGGTCAACCAACTCGGCGGGAAGTGCGTCACGTTGTCAGACTCGTCCGGCTTCATCTATGACGAGAAGGGCATCGATGCCGAGAAGCTTGCTTTCGTCATGGATATCAAGAACGTCCGTCGTGGGCGTATCTCCGAGTACGCGGACAAGTTCACGGGGGCGGTATTCACCCCCGCCGACCCGAAGGCCGACCACAACCCCATGTGGGATATCAAGGCCGAGTGTGCCTTCCCGAGCGCAACACAGAACGAGATAAACGCGAAGGATGCAGCGAACCTGCTGCGAAACGGCGTCTACGTCATCAGCGAGGGCGCCAACATGCCGTCCACCCCTGAGGCGATGAAGGCCTTCGTCGACAAGGGCATCCTGTACGGCCCGGCCAAGGCCGCCAATGCGGGCGGGGTGGCCGTCTCTGGGCTAGAGATGTCCCAGAACAGCCAGCGCCTCTCGTGGACCAGCGAGGAGGTGGATGAGCGTCTCTTCGGCATCATGAAGAGCATCCACGAAGCCTGTCGCAGCGCGGCCGAGGAGTACGGGACCCCCGGCAACTACGTCAACGGCGCGAACATCGCGGGCTTCCTCAAGGTTGCCGATGCCATGCTAGACCAGGGCCTGGTGTAGGACCTAGTACGACCAACGGTGGAGTCGCGGCGAGATACTCGCTGCGGCTCCGCTGTGTCGTGTTATGGGAGGCGGAGCTGCTGGCAAGTGCCTTGTTGGAGCCAGTCCTGGGCCGAGTAGGTGAAGGTCTTGTAGTAGCCCAGGTCGTTCGTGACCTCGACGCACCAGTCGGTGTAGCCGTTGTAGTACTGGTCGGTGACCCGATTGCCGGTGGAGACATCCCAGATGTAGGTGTCGAGAAGGTAGTACCGGCCGTCCTGGATGGTGATGGTGGGGTCGGGATCAACGTTGTCGACGTAATAGGTCGCGATCTCATGGCCGAGGGTGGAGACGTCTGTTTTCGCGTCGGTATCTGCTTCTTTGGCTGGATCTGTCACCCCATTGATGGGTCCGAGATCGCCGCAGGCCTGCACCACGTAGTCCTTGAAATCGCTGGAGGAGATCTTATCCGCAGAATCCTCGAACTCGGTCATTCGATCAAATTCACCAATGATCGTCATGGTGAATTCGAGGGCATCTTCTGACTCGAGGGCCGTCTCTCCCATCCACCTGCTGACATCAACGATGATGCGGTTCATCTCAACAATCGTGTCGGCGACCTCAGGGTCGCGCGTATTCGCCACAGCAATGGCCGAAGCTTGGTCGGCGTCAGCGGCGGAGGTGAGGACCCCTGCGGCCATTTCGTGCATGACGTCCGAGGGAGGAAGGTCGGTGGGGTCCTCGATCGACGAGAGATAGTCGCCGAGGTCAGACATCCCAACGCTCATGTCTACGAGCGCAGTGTTCCAGTCTTGAATGGCCTCGCAGAACGATTCATCGGACTGCTCACTAGCGCCGGAGGAGCAGGCGCTGAGCAGGAGGGTGGCAGCGAGAACCGCGGGGAGTCGAAGTGTCATGGGAGCACTCTTGCCGATGGGAGGGTCTTCTGCAACTCCTGGGCCTCGGCGCGCGTGATTGCGGAGGCATACGCTCGAGTGTATAGTTATGCGCGTGACGATCTCGGTTGCGGTAGCGGGTGCCTCCGGTTATGTCGGGGGTGAGGTGCTAAGGGTGTTCTCGGCGCACCCTGACGTGGTTTTCGGCGCCCTCACGGCTAATACCAGCGCAGGTGATTCCATTAGCATCCACCACCCACACCTGAGGAGTGCCGCGGACCGGACCATCCTTCCGACCACCCCCGAGACACTCGCGGGACACGACGTGGTCGTCCTCGCCCTACCCCATGGGGCATCGGGCGAGATCTCCTCGGCCCTTCCGGACGACACCCTGGTCCTCGACTGCGGGGCCGACCACCGGCTCGAGTCGGCGGAGGCCTGGGGGGAGTACTACGAGGGGGAACACGCTGGTTTCTGGCCGTATGGGCTTCCCGAACTGATGACGGGGAAGAAAACGCGCCAGCGGGAAAGCCTCATCGGGGCGAGGCGGATCGCGGTCCCCGGATGCAACGTCATAGCCGTCACTCTCGGCATCCAACCCGGGATAGCGGCAGGGCTCGTCGACGCGACCGATATCGTCGCCGTCCTCGCCAACGGATACTCGGGTGCGGGGAAGGCCATCAAGCCCAACCTCCTTGCCTCCGAGGCGCTTGGCGCCGCCGTGCCGTACTCGGTTGGGGGAGGGCACCGGCACATCCCGGAGATCCTCCAGAACCTCAAAGCCACGGGGGCCGAGGGGGCTCGGATCAGTTTTACCCCGGTGTTGGTGCCTATGTCCCGCGGCATCCTCGCGACCGTCTCGGCTCCACTCGTGACCGGGGCGACGGCCTCGGACGTCAGGGCGGCTTGGGAAGAGGCGTATAGGGATGAACCCTTCGTCCACGTGCTTCCCGAGGACGAATGGCCCTCGACCTCGTCGACGCTCGGGGCCAACACCGCCCTCATCGGCGTCGCCGTCGACAAGAAAGCCGGCCGGGTGCTCACCATCACCTCGATCGACAACCTTGTCAAGGGAACGGCGGGCGCCGCCCTCCAGTCCCTGAATCTCGCCCTCGGTCTACCGGAACAGATGGGCCTCGTTATGGAAGGGGTCGCCCCATGAGCGTCACTGCCCCCGTCGGCTTCCTGGCCTCTGGAGTGGCGGCCGGACTCAGGAAATCCGGTAAGCCAGACGTCGCCCTCGTCTACAACGAGGGACCCCTCCACGTGGCCGCGGCGGTCTATACCTCGAACCGCGTGATAGCCGCCCCCATCCTGTGGACCCGTCAGGTGGTCGCGGACGGCCGCGTCGATGCCGTCATCATCAACTCAGGTGGGGCGAACGCCTGCACCGGCCTCGATGGCTTCGACGACTCCCGGATGACAGCCAAACGGGTCGCCGAGGTTCTCGAAAAGAGCGGGCGGGAGGTTTCCGTGGCAGATGTGGCCGTGTGCTCGACCGGGCTCATCGGGGTCAGGCTAAACATGAAACGGCTCCTCAAGGGCGTAGATGACTCCGTCCACGCCCTCAGCCAGGCCGGCGGATCCGACGCGGCCAAGGCGATCTTGACGACGGACAAGGTCTCCAAGTGCACGGTCGTTCGGTGGGAGCCCTGGACCATCGGAGGGATGGCGAAGGGTGCGGGGATGCTGGCTCCCGGGCTCGCCACGATGATCGTCGTACTCACCACCGACGCAGTCCTCGACCAAAGCCGGGCAGAAGGAGCGCTTGAGGATGCCGTCCGGGGGACCTTCAACCGGGTCGACTCCGACGGGTGCATGTCTACGAACGACATTGTCCTGTTGATGGCGTCGGGGGCTTCGGGAGTTACTCCGGAGCCGGACGAGTTCGAGGAGGCCCTCGGCGTTGCCTGCGCTTCGTTGGCACGGGCCCTCGTCGCGGACGCCGAGGGGGCGTCGCACGAAATATCCATCACCACCAATGGGGCCACGACGGAGGAGGCCGCCGAGTCGGTCGCCAGGGCGATCGCTCGCTCGAACCTCTTCAAGACGGCGATCTTCGGCAACGATCCAAACTGGGGGCGGATCCTGGCGGCTGTTGGGACCGTGCCCATGGATGTCGCACCTTTCGATCCCCTCCTTGTGGACGTGTCGATCAACGGCGTCCAGGTATGCAAGGGTCAAATCGCCAGCGAGGACTGCTCCCTCGTGGACCTCACCCCCAGGGAGGTCTCCATCATCATCGACCTTCACGCCGGGGAGGCCTCCGCGACCCTGTGGACCAACGACCTTACCCATGACTACGTCGAAGAGAACAGCGCGTACTCCACATGAGCCACCTCATCGATACTCCAGATCTGACCCTCCAGCAGAAGGTGGGCGTCCTCATCGATGCCATGCCCTGGATCGAGAATTTCAAGGACGCCATCACCGTCGTCAAGTACGGCGGGAACGCCATGGTGGACCCCGTTCTCAAGGCGGCCTTCGCTAGGGACATCGTTCACCTTCGGCTCCTTGGGCTCCGGCCCGTCGTCGTCCACGGAGGCGGTCCTCAGATCACGGAGATGCTGGATCGGCTCGGCATAGCCAACGAGTTTAAGGGTGGCTTTCGGGTGACGACGCCTGAGGCGATGGACGTGGTGAGGATGGTGCTGACGGGGCAGGTTTCGCGGGAGCTCGTCGGTCTCATCAATGCTGAAGGTCCCCACGCGGTCGGGCTATCCGGGGAGGACGCCGGGCTCCTCCAGGCGAGGAAGAGGCAGGCCTCCGTCGATGGAGAGTCTGTCGATGTCGGGCTTGTCGGGGAGGTCGTACGGGTCAACCCCGATGCCATCCAGGACCTTATCGACGCCGGGCGGATACCCGTCGTCAGCACCGTCGCCCCCGATATCGACGACCCGGCCTACGTTCTCAACGTCAATGCCGACCTGGCCGCCGCCGCGATTGCGGTCGCCCTCGGGGCACGCAAGCTCATCATCCTCACGGATGTCGAGGGGTTGTACTCGGACTGGCCGAACAAGGAGTCGCTCGTCCGGAGGATCCACGTCTCGGACGCCGAGAAGATGTTGCCTTCCCTCGAGTCCGGGATGGTGCCCAAGATCGAGGCATGCGTCAGGGCCGTCCAGAAGGGCGTTCCAGAGGCACACATCATCGACGGCCGGGAGCCTCACTCCATCCTGACGGAGATCTTCACTACTTCAGGGATCGGCACCATGGTCTATCCGGACGACATGGAATTGGAGTGATCGGCATGCCGAACGACAGCGCGGACCTCCTTTCCCGGTATGGCGAGGCCTTCATGGCGACCTACGCGCCGCCCCAAAGGGTCATCGTCCGGGGCCAGGGCAGCTATGTGTGGGATGCAGATGGGAAGAGGTATCTCGACCTCCTCGGCGGGATCGCCGTCAACGCCCTTGGCCATGCCCACCCCGCCTGGGTCAAGGCCGTCCAGGATCAGGCGGCCGCCCTCACCCATATCTCAAACTTTTTCACTACCTCGGGGCAGATCGCATTGGCTGAGCGGTTGCTGGAGCTCTCGGGGGCACCGACAGGATCGAGGGTCTTCCTCTGTTCCACGGGCACGGAGGCGACCGAGGCCGCCCTCAAGATGGCGATGAAGACCGGAAAGAAAGGATTCATCGCCATCGAGGGAAGCTTCCACGGGCGGACCCTGGGAGCGCTGTCTGTCACACATAAGCCCGCGATCCGGGAGCCGTATGGGCCCATGCCGATGGAGGCGACCTTCGTCCCCATGAACGACGAGGCCGCGCTGGCGGCCGCCTTCACACCCGACACGGCGGCCCTCATCCTCGAGACGATCCAGGGGGAGTCGGGGGTTCAGCCCCTCACCGATTCCTTCCTTGCGGCTGCCAGACGCCTGTGTGACGAGCACGGTGCGCTGCTCATCGTCGACGAGATCCAGACCGGGATAGGCAGGACGGGGGTGTGGTTCGCCCACAAGGGTCGCGGGATCCAGCCGGACATCATGACCCTTGCTAAGGGGCTCGGCGCGGGCTTTCCCATTGGGGCTGTCGTCGCGTATGGGCCCGAGGTCGCTGGCGTGTTCTCCAAGGGAGACCACGGAACGACCTTTGGCGGCAACCCGCTTGCCTGCGCGGCGGCCCTGGCAACCCTGGACGCGATAGAGCAGGACGGCATAATGGAAAACGTCAAGGCGGTGGGAGAGCACATCCGCGAATCCGCATCGGCCATTCCTGGGGTGGCGGACGTACGGGGTGAGGGCCTCATGCTCGGCATCGCGCTCGAGGGGGAGGTCGCTGAAGAGGCCGTCACCGCAGCGCTTGAGGCGGGATTCATCATCAATGCACCGAGGCCTGACACTATCCGGCTCGTTCCCGCCCTGAACCTCACCGCCGAGGAAGCGGACACGTTCCTCGAGTGGCTCACGGGATTCCTGGCGGCGGCGGTTGGCGTTGCCCCCACGACGAAGGAGGGGACATGACCCGCCACTTCTTAAGGGACGACGATCTCAGCCCGAGCGAGCAGCGGGAGGTTCTCGCTCTCGCTCTTGAGTTCAAGCGAAACCGCTTCTACGCCCGGCCGTTCGAGGGGCCTCGGGCCGTCGCACTCCTCTTCGACAAGCCGACGCTCCGGACCCAGGTCTCCTTTTCCGTCGGGGTCGCCGAACTCGGAGGTCATCCACTGCTCGTAGACGGGAGCCTCGCCCGCATCGGCGTCAGAGAGTCCATCGCGGATACAGCCAGGGTCCTAGGACGCCAGGTCGCCGCGATCGTCTGGCGTACGTTTGAGCAGTCGCGTGTGGAGGAGATGGCCGCGAACGTCGACGTGCCCGTTTTAAACGCCCTCACGGATTCCTTCCACCCGTGCCAGGTGCTCGCTGACCTCGCTTCCGTCGCCCACGTCAAGGGTGGGATCGAGGCCCTGCCCGGCCTCAAGTTGGCCTACATCGGTGACGGGGCGAACAACATGGCGAACTCCTACTTGCTCGGGAGCGCAACCGCCGGACTCAACGTCACGATCGCGACCCCCGCGGCCTTCCTCCCCGACCCGACGATCCTCGCGGATGCCAGGGAACTCGCCGTCCGCACCGAGGGAAGCGTCAGCGTCGTCCACGACCCCGCCGAGGCCATCGCTGGGGCCGATGTCGTCGCGACGGACACGTGGGTGTCCATGGGCACCGAGGACGAGCGCGAGGCCAGGGAGAAGGAGTTCGAGGGCTTCACGGTCACCGAGGCGCTGATGGCGCTCGCCGCCCCGGACGCGGTCGTACTGCACTGTCTCCCGGCGTACAGGGGCAAGGAGATCACTGCGGGAGTGCTTGACGGCTCGCAGTCGATCGTGTGGGAGGAGGCGGAATTCCGCCTGCACGCCCAGAAAGCCATCCTCACTTGGTTGGTCGAACGATGAACTCCATCGGTAGCCAGGATTCGGTCCAGACGGCGGGAGTACCCGCCACCAAGGCCGCCCGCCAGGCCCTCATCAAGCGCATCCTCCAGTCGACAGATATCTCCTCACAGGCGGATCTCGCCCTGGCTATCGAGGTCCAGGGACTTGTCGTAACCCAGGCGACTCTCTCCAGGGACCTCGTCGACATCGGGGCCGTCAAGGTGCGGCGCGCCGGGGGGACCATGGCCTACGTCTCAGGGGATTCTCTCGAGGCGCATGAGGACACCGAGGACCGGCTCACTCGTCTGTGTTCCGAGTTGTTGTTCACGGCCGACGGCTCGGCGAACCTCGCCGTCCTCAGGACGCCCTCGGGCGCTGCCCAATACCTCGCCGTGGCTATCGATGGCCACGATGATCCCAACATCGTCGGGACGGTTGCCGGCGATGACACCGTTTTCGTGGTCGCCCGCGGCCCTGATGGCGGCCCCGCTCTCGCCCAGCGCTTCCTAGACCGCACCCTGAAGCAACCCCGCTGACCACCCACCCACCACGATCACCACAACACGAAAAGGAAGTTCAAGACATGGCCGAACGCATCGTCCTCGCCTTCTCGGGAGGACTCGACACCTCCGTAGCCATCGGCTGGATCGCCGACGCGACCGGTGCGGAGGTCATCGCCGTCGCCGTTGACGTGGGCCAGGGCGGGGAGGACCTTGAGGTCATCCGGCAACGGGCGCTCGACTGCGGCGCGGTCGAGGCGTACGTCGCTGACGCCAGAGACGAGTTCGCCTCCGAGTACTGCATGCCCGCCCTTCGGGCGAACGCCCTTTACATGGACAAGTACCCGCTCATCTCCTCGCTTTCGCGGCCCGTCATCACCAAGCACCTTGTCGCCGCAGCCAGGGAGTTCGGCGCGACGACCGTGAGCCACGGCTGCACGGGCAAGGGCAACGACCAGGTACGGTTCGAGGTGGGCATTGTCTCCCTCGCGCCCGACCTCAAGTGCATTGCGCCCGTCCGGGATCTTGCCCTGACTCGAGACAAAGCAATCGACTACGCCGAGCGCAACAAGCTTCCCATCGCGACCACGAAGAAGAACCCCTTCAGCATCGACCAGAACGTGTGGGGCCGGGCCATCGAGACGGGTTTTCTCGAGGACATCTGGAACGAACCAACTAAGGACGTCTACTCCTACACGGACGACCCGGCCTTCCCGCCGGTGCCGGACGAGGTTGTCTTGACCTTCGAAAAGGGAATCCCTGTCGCGATTGACGGACAGAAGGTCACGCCGCTTGAGGCGATCCAGGAGATGAATCGGCGTGGGGGAGCCCAGGGTGTGGGGCGCATCGATATGGTCGAGGACCGGCTCGTGGGGATCAAGTCCCGCGAGGTGTATGAGGCACCGGGGGCGGTGTCCTTGATCGAGGCGCATCACGAGCTGGAGAACGTCACGATCGAGAGGGAGCAGGCGCGGTTCAAGGCTCTGGTCGGGCGGCGGTGGACGGAGCTCGTTTACGACGGCATGTGGTTCAGTCCGTTAAGGCGCTCACTCGACGCGTTCCTCGAGAGCACTCAGGAGCACGCGAACGGCGATATCCGGCTTGTGCTGCATGGCGGCCGTGTGACCGTGACTGGGCGGAGGTCGGCCTCAAGCCTGTATGACTTCGGTCTGGCCACCTACGATGAGGGGGACGTGTTCGACCAGAGTGCGGCGAGGGGATTTATCGAGATTTTCGGACTCTCCACGAAGCAGGCGGCGGCGCGGGACATAGCGGATGAGACGAGACGGCACAAGCCCTAGGAGGAACGATGGCAAGGAGCGGCGGCAAAGCCCATGCGGCCAAGAAGGGCAAGGCTGCGGACGACAGGTCGGGATCTGCCCCTGGGGTCGTCGCCGCGGCGCCTCCTTCGACCGGAAATGCCGGGACTCACGGTGGCGCCCTCTGGGGCGGGCGGTTCGAGGAGCCTCCGGCTCCGGCCCTCGCCGTGCTGAGCCGGTCGATCCATTTCGATTGGCGCCTGGCCGACGACGACCTCACCGGTTCCATCGCGCACGCCCGGGCGCTAGAGAAGGTCGGGCTCCTGACGTCGAAGGAGGCCACCGCTCTCGTGACAGCGCTCCAACGGCTCCAGGCCGAGGTCGCGTCTGGGGCGTTCGTTCCCTCCGCCGAGGATGAGGACGTCCACGCCGCTCTCGAGCGGGGGCTCATCGAGAAGGTCGGGCCGGACCTAGGGGGCAGGATCAGGGCAGGTCGAAGCCGCAACGACCAGATCGCTACCCTCATCCGCCTGTACCTTCGTCGCCATGCCCGCGTCGTCTCCGGGCTCGTCTTAGACGTCGTCGACACCCTTCTGGAGCAGGCCGATCGGCACATCGATGACCCGATGCCCGGTCGCACCCACCTTCAGCACGCCCAACCCGTCACGCTGGCCCACCACCTGCTGGCACACGCGTGGCCGCTACTCAGGGACGTCGAGCGGCTCACGGACTGGGATTCGCGGGCCGCGTGGTCACCATATGGTTCGGGGGCACTGGCTGGCTCGACCCTCGGCCTCGACGGGGAGGACTTGGCGAGGCGCCTCGGATTCACAGGTGTGCTCGAGAACTCGATCGACGCGGTCTCGGCCAGGGATGTGGTCGCGGAGTTCTCGTGGATCGCGGCGATGATCGGGGTGGACCTGTCGCGGTTATCGGAAGAGATCACGACGTGGGCGACGGTGGAGTTCGGGTTCGTCAAGCTCGATGACGCCTATTCGACGGGTTCGAGCATCATGCCCCAGAAGAAGAACCCCGACATCGCCGAGCTCGCGCGGGGCAAGGCGGGGCGGCTCATCGGAGACCTCACGGGGCTCTTGGCGACCCTCAAGGGGCTGCCTCTCGCATATAACAGGGACCTGCAGGAGGACAAGGAGCCGGTGTTCGATGCCGTCGACACTCTTGAGGCTCTCTTGCCGGCGTTTGCGGGGATGGTCAAGACGCTCAGGTTCCAGACGGAGCGGATGGCGGAACTGGCACCTGCGGGGTTTTCGCTTGCCACAGACCTGGCCGAGTGGCTGGTCCGGGAGGGGCTGCCGTTTAGGGAGGCTCACGAGGTTGCGGGTGCGTGCGTGCGGGTATGCGAAAAGCGAGGGATCGGGCTCACGGAACTGACCGATGAAGAGATGGCGGGGATCTCGCCCGCTCTCAAGCCAGCAGTGCGGGAGGCGCTCACCGTGGAGGCGGCGCTGGCATCGCGGGATGGGGTCGGCGGGACGGCGCCCGCGCGGGTCGTCGAGCAGGGCAAGGCCGCGCGGGCCCGGGTGAGGCACTTCCGGCCCTGGAGCGTGGGGTAGGACCTAAGTCCCGGGGGAAAGGGCGGTCTGCCTTGAATCGGGGGTTTTGTGTTGCTTTCCGTTGACGGAGTCTGGCTCCCCGAGTTGCGGCGCGGTTTGGAGCGTGGGAGCGTTTTCTCGGGTGTGGCGGAGGTCACACGATTTTTAAGCCCGAGTTTCGGGGAGGGGGGAGGGCGGTTCGGTGAACATCAAGGCAAAGGGATCGGCGCCTCGACGTCGAGTTGGTGGGTTGTTGGGCGTGACCGGAGTGGTCCTCACCGCTTTGGTGTTGGCGGTTCTCGTGCCCGTCGCAACGGCCGCGCCAGCTTCCGCGGCAGCTCCGACGGTGTCGTGTGATGGGCTTTCTACGGCGCGATGCGCCATCATCACAGCGGCCCAGGAAGTCGATGCCAATCGCGTCTTCTACTACCTCGGTGGAGCGCGGAGCAACAATATCGCAGACCTGATCAGCGTTGGGACGGACTGCTCGGGTCTCGCGTACTACGCGTACCAGAAGATCGGGGTAACGCTTCGGCAACCCACAAGCTCTGCCCCTGGGGGGACGACAAGCGCTCAGGCACAGATGGAGCTATTCGACAGAGTGGGTTCTGTACCGAGCGAGGCCCTTCCCGGTGACCTCATGTTCTATGGGACCTCCAGTTCTGCGGTGATTCACGTCGCCATTTACGTTGGGGGCAATAGGCGGATTGAGATGCTCCCCAGCCATACGGGGGAGAACTATCCGTCGCCAGGCCAGCTGAATGATGACGATGCGAACAACCGCCCATGGAACGAAGGGAGCATGCATGCGACAAAGTTCCTCGGGTTCTACCGCCTAAAGGATGCGTCGAAACTCGACGGTAGTACTCCGCCCCCTCCCGACCCGCCTGCGTCCTA
This sequence comes from uncultured Demequinaceae bacterium, assembly GCA_964610155.1. Classification (GTDB taxonomy): domain Bacteria; phylum Actinomycetota; class Actinomycetes; order Actinomycetales; family Demequinaceae; genus JAFGBM01. Next base: position 14,018 of record CAZSUY010000014.1, on the reverse strand, counting down.
CGAGTGGATATCCACCCAATGGACGGCTGTTGCTTCATTGGCAGGACTCCCCGCTGGCACGTATACCGCTGCGAGCTTCTATCGCGACACCGACATCCTGAACAGCACGACAACCTCATCGGCCGTGAACGCGAACGTGCAGGCCCTTCAGACCTATCTCAACTCCGTAGACGATTATGATTCGGGTCGAATCACAGTAGGTGGGCACTGGCGACAACAGACAAACGAGAAGATCGCCAGCGTCGTCAATCACCGATGTTTGGCGGCCTCGGAGGCCATCCCTGGCGTTGACATCACCGGGGTTGATGATCCGGGGATCCCGATGACTGTGGAACTGGCCACGGCGTTCCAGGAATGCATCGCCCTGGGCGGTCTTGGCCCGAACTTCTACAGGTCATACGGTCCCGTGCAACAACGCATCGACTTTCTTGCCGATGACGTCAGCACAGTCATGGGTCAGGTGCAGGGGGCGCTCGATGAGGCCGCGAACGCGGTGGATACGACCGCTCTTTCAGATTCGGTTGCCCACGCTCAGGCGATCAGCGCGTTGATCCTGAGTCTTGAGAACTACTCGGGGAATTTGGACAGTATCTCGGGCGACCTCAACGCCATCGTCACCGGTTACACCATGGGCGGAACCCGGCCGGCGTCAACCAAACTTCCGGCCGCCGTAGCCAGTGTCGGCATTTCCGGGGACATCGAATACGTTGACGGGCTCTTGGAGGATGCTCGGGGTGACGAACCTGACGCATGGATCCTCGTGGTGAGCAAAGCCATAGACGAGGTCAATCGGATTGACTCCGAGGAATACCGCACCAGCGTGCAGAACGATGTCGCGACGACCAAGGCCATGTACGTATCGGCTAGTGCCGCGGAAACCGCAGAGGATGCGCATGTCTTCGCCGATGAGGCTCAAACTGCCTTGGACGCCACCCAGTTGGCTTTCAACGAGGCTCGGACGACGTCGCAGACGATTTCAAACATGTACGAGGAAGTCGCGTCGCATGTCTCAATCGCCAACGCGGCTGTTCTCGACGGCGCGAGGGGGCGTGCCGCAGATGTCAAGAACGAGTACTGGAGCCTTCGCGATGAGGCCAAGCTGTATATGAACGCGGCTCGGCTTGTCGCGGACCACAAGGGTGCCTATGAGGCGGCTGAAGTGGCCGAGGCGCGGAAGCGCGAAGCCGAGACGGCGACCTCCGTTGCCGATGCACAAGCAGCGGTAAATGCCGCCCACGATGCAGTCACAATCGCCGATGCTGCCGTCGCCGAAGCGTTGATTGCTTGGAACTTTGCCTATTCTGCGGCCACGGTGCTTGCGACCACCGAGTCGTTGGCTCTTAGGGACAGTCTCAACGCCGTGTATTTGTCGACTCAGCAGGAAGCAACTCGTGCGCTTAGCGCTGCGAATGCGGCCGATTCCGTTGTGACGCAGAAGGGGCTCGAGAAGGCCGTTGAGGATGCTGCGTATGCGGTCGGTGACGCCGCAAGAGATGCTGAAACGGCGTCGGGGCTGGCGGAGGGAAACGCCTCCATCGCTCTGGAGGCGGAAGACTCTGGAACGGCGACCGCAGCCGCAGCCCAGGCAGATCTGCGAGCCAGTGACGCGAGCGAAGCCTACGGAGTTGCGATCGACCGACACGTGACTGCCGTCGAATATGCGGTGGAGGCTGCCTCCTCCATTGGGAATGGCTGGTTGACCCTAGCGGACAACAACCTTGACAGCGCGAAGGTGGCGGCCAATCAGGCGGCCGCTTTCGCGGCTGTGGCCAACTCCGCCGCCGCGCGCCTACAAGCCTCAGAAAGCGCTGCCGCGGCGGCCGACGCCGCTGACGCAGCGGGCGACGCCACCAACTCGGTTGACGCCCAGGCCGCCGTCGGTCTCGCCCAGCAAGCGGTGAATGCCGCAGCCGTGGCAGTGAGCGCGGCCCAGACGTCCCACGACCGGGCGGCGGCCGCCGATGCGGCCGTGGGCACAGTGGTGACCTCTGCCGCGGTTCAGACGACCGCAGACGCACTCGCGAATGCCGGGGACTCGAAGGCGGCGGCCGACCAGTCGCTGTCGGACGCTCAGGCATCGCTCAACCGCATTCAGAACGAAGAGAAGGCAGCATCGGCGGCGACCAATGCCGAAATAGCGGCCGGGCTTGCCCAGGACGCCGCCCTTGAGGCGGCGGACCACGCCTCCGCGGCCAAGGCGGCGACGACACGGCTGGATTCTTCGGACGCAGTCACCCTCGCCGACCAGGATCGTCAGGCAGCCCAGGACGCCTACGACGACGTGGTCGCATTCCGACAGATTGCTGCGGACGCCGTCGCGGCTGTCGACAACTCGGCGACCCGTGCGTCGCTTCAGGCCTCGGACGACGCGGTCGACGACGCGGCGTCATGGCTGAGCGACGCGACGGTCTCGGCAGCCGAAGCCCATGCGGCGGACGGGGCCATGTGGGCCGCCGACGCACTCGCGGATGCCCGAGCTGCGGCCGAGGCCGCCCAAGGATACGCGGAGCAGGCCGACGAGGCGGGAACCTCCGCAGAGGCCTACGATCTCGCGTATCTCGCGCTCGAGCAGTTGAGTCTCGCCGGCGAGGCACTCGATGACACCACAGAAGCGTACGGGGCAACCGTCGAGGCGGCCACGACCGCCGGCACGCCGGACGCTCAGGCCGCCGAAGCATCGGCGCAGGCATCTTTAAATGAGGCGACGACGTGGCGCGAGGACGCGGCCACGGCGACGGTGAACGCCATTAGTTCGGCGAACCGCATCGCGGCAGATGAGCGGGCGGCAGAAGCGGCCGAGATCGCCGACGCCCAACGCGAGGCGGCCGAGACCGCCCTTACCGCAGCTGACACCGCCCTCGCGGCCGCCGAAGACGCCGCAGATGCCGCGTCCGCCTCTCCCAATGCGGCAGAGGCGGCTATATACGCAGCGGAAGCGAGCGCTCAGGCGGCTGAGGTGCGGACCCAGGCAGGACTTGCGCACGACGCGGCAGGCGCGGCCGAGACCGCCTTCGGTATCGCCACGAGTGCCGCCGAGGCTGGCGGGCCAGCCGCGGCGGACTCTGCCTATGAGGCCCAGCAATCCGCTTCGCTCGCTGGGCAATACTCCGACGATGCTGGTATCGACGGGATCGCGGCCACCGAGGCGGCGGCCCGGGCCCACGCCTCCGTCGCAGCATCCGCCGCGGGTGAGGCGGCTAGTGGAGAGCAAGCGGCGGCCGCACAGGCTGATCTCGCGCTCGATGCCACCAACCTCGACGACGCCGTGGCAGCCTCCGGTCTCGCGGCCTTGGCCGCAACGCAGGCGGCCGAATCGGCCACGATCGCACAGCAGGCGCTAGACGCGGCCTTGACGGAATCGGACTTCGTCGGAACAGCGGCGGCCTTGGTGTCGGTTTCCCTGGCTGAGGACGATCAGGCCAGCGCAGCGGTATCGGCGGACGCCGCACGACGCTCGGCCGCTGAGGCCGAGGCTGCCGCGCAGGCGTGGATAGCGTCGACCGGGTTGGCCGACGCGACGACGGCTGAGGCGGCCGCGATTGATGCCGCAGCGCTGGCCCTCGCCGCACCCAACGGGGCCGAGGCCCAGGTATTAGCGGACGGCGCGGCGGAGCAGGCCGACGCCGCAGAGGCAGCCGCCAGCGCCGCTCTGGAAGCCGCAGGCAAGGCGGAGACGGCGGCAGGGATCGTCGGCACGCCGACGGCCCTAGCCCATGCGTCGCAGGCCGCAGACGACGCCGACCAGGCATCCCAGGCGGCCACCCGAGCCCGGGCCTCTGCCAATGAGGCGGGCGACTACGCTGCCCCACTCCTCGCATATGAAGAGGAGGTTGCGGCCCAGCGGGAGATCGCCGAGACGGCCGCAGACGTGGCTCAGGCGGCCGCATCCACCGCATCATCGGTCGCCACTGCTGTCGCAAACGCAGCACACTCGGCCAACTCCGCCTCGACCAAGTCCGGGGCCCAGGCCCAGGCGGCGATTGCGAGCCAGGCGGTGACAGAGGCACTGGCCGCGGAATCCATAGCGGCAGGCGCCTTGGCGGATGCCCGGGCGGCCTCCACGGCGGCTGCGGCCGCCGCGGAGCGAGCGGGCACGGGGGTCGCGCTCAACGATGAGGCCCGGGCCGGTGTCGCCGTGACCGAGGCGGAGGAGGCGCTTGAGGCCGCACAGGCATCGAGAGTGGACGCCCAGAGGTATGCGGACTACGCGACGGCGGAAGCCGCGAGTCGGCCGAGCCTCTATGTCGGGACCACCGATACGAGTTCGTCGGATGTCTGGTGGGGTTCGGCCCACTGGCAGGCACTCGCGGATGCGATCGGATGGACGGGCCCGCACGACAACTTCGGTCGAGACTCGGCTTTCCTGCGGTACCAGACCCGGACGACGTCCTCGGCGGCGGTGTTTCAGAACTATCTGAACGCCATCGATGGGCTACCAGCTGGAGTCGAGGACATCACGGCTGACGGCGCGTGGGGACCGATCACGACCGAGAAGCTCCGCCACGTGATGGACGTGCGCTGCGACTGGAATGACCCGTGGCAGTACACCGTCGTAGATGGGTGGGACGGTTACGTGAATAACCAGCAGTGGGGATTCAACCAGGACGAGGCTGCGGTCTTGGCGGCGTGCCTGAACGCGGGCCGATTCAACGACTCCAATCTCAGCACGAGCTCGGCGGCTACCGCGACGGTGAATGCCGCGGCCGTCGTCACCGGATACGCGAATGCGGCTGCAACCGCCGCACTCGCTGCGGACACGGCCGCAACGTCGACGATCGCCTATCAGCAGGCCGAGTTGGCCGAACAGAAGGCAATGGCGGCAGAGAATGCCCTCCCGGCAGTCGAGGCGGCGCAGGACAAGGTCGAGGCGGAGGCGTTCTTCGCCAACTCTGTGAGCGGGAATGCGTCGCTGACGATAGCATCCATCGCCGAAGCGTCGGCGCAGGCTGCCGTGGTCGCTGCGTGGGCATCAGCAGACGCGGCTCAGGCTTCAGCCGATCGCATCCTCGCCGAGGAGCGAGAGGCGGCGAAGGATCTCGCCCTCGCCGAGGCAGCGATAGCGGCGTCGGAGCTTGGCGCCGCGAACACGGCCGCGGCATCGGCGGCGTCGGCGCTGGATTCAATGGATTTGGTTTCGGGCAACATCGCACTCATTGACGGGTACATCGCGGTGGTGTCGGCTGCGGAGGACGCAGTTCAGCATGCGCAGGCCGCGGCGGACGCAGCGCAGGCGGCTGCCAATGCCGCCAGCGGTGCAGCATCGAGTGAGGCGACCGACGCCGCGGCCCAAGCGGCCATGGACTCCGTCGCTGCGGCAGAGGCAGTAACGGCGGCGCAGGCGTCGGTCGACGCGGCCGAGGCCCTCGCGGCCCCGGCGCTCGCCTATGTAGACGAGGCCGAGGCGCAGGCTGGGCTCGTTGAAGGCGCCGCAACGCAGGCCTCTGGAGCCGCAACCCTGGCGTCTCAGAAGGCGGCTGCGGCGGCGTCCGCCGCCTCAGCCGCCAATGCGGCGACGACCAAGGCAGGCGCCACCGCTCAGGCGGCGGTGGCGAACCAGGCTTCAGTTGATGCCGCGGCCGCGGTGGCCATTGCCACCCAGGCCGTCGAGGACGCAAACGCCGCCGTCTCGGCGGCCATCGCGGCCAGGGACACGATTCCCGTTCCGGCGACCAACGCCAGTGTGACTTCATCTCAGGAGTCGGCCTCGGCGGCGGCTGCCTCGCTTGTCAGCGCCCAGGCGTCAGCCACACAGGCCGCGGCATCGGCGGCGGCAGCCAATGCCGAAGCTGCGAGTCGACCGAACCTGTCGGTCGGCGGATGGGATTCGACGCACTGGATTGCACTCTCCTCTGCCATCGGATTGACGCCGTCGACGCACAACTTCGGCCGAAGCCCGGTATGGGAGACCTATGGAGCCTATTCGAGCAGCGCCAAGTACTTCCAGAACTGGCTAAATGCCAACGACGGTGGCGCTTCGAGCAACATCTACGCGGACGGGTACTGGGGTCCGATCACGACCGAGAAGTTACGGGCGGTCCTCGACTACCGGTGTGCCGGTGTGGCGCCCCACCTCGGAGTGTATGGCTCCATCGACGGCAACGGTTCGGGTGGGGTCAAATTCGTCTTCAACGGGGACGAATCAGTGGCCCTTGCCATGTGCTTGAACGCCGGGCGCTTCTAGTTCGGCGGCTTGGCTGGCGTATTTCGGGTGGGGGGCGGCGCCCGTGACAGTCGTCGAACAAGGGAAGGCCGCCCGGGCGCGCGTGAAGCATTTCCGGCCTTGGGCTGTCAGCTAGGGCTCTCCCGAGAGGGCCTTCCCGCGCCATCGAGCAATCGTTACGTAGTCGACGATGCGAGCAATGGGGCTGAATAGCCTCAAATAGGTACCTTAAGTTGCCTTCGCCACACTGTGATTGAGGCGACTCGTTTTCCCCCCCTAGAACGAAGAAGGGCGCGGATACTGAAAGTGAAGGCAGTAAAGAGGTACCAGCAGGACGATGAGGTCCTGGTTGGAAAGGAGGATGTGATGAGAATCCACCGACAGACATTCGGATTGTTTCTCGCCGCATTCGCTGCTCTTGGACTCATGGCATCGCTCAGCGTGGAGCATTCCATAGATTTGAGCACCGCTTCTGTGGCGCTGCCCATCAGCGGAGGCATACATCCATAAGTACTGAAGAATAGGGCCCGCGGATATTCCGCGGGCCCTTCGTTCTTGACGTCGAACCGGCTAGTTCTTCTTACGGGGAAGCACGAAGAGGACCGCCACGATGATGGCGGCAGCGAATCCAGCGATGATCGACAGGGACTCCTGCAGCTTGCCCCAGAACGTCATCTCTCCCATGGAAAAGCCCCAGCTGTCTGACCCGTCGTAGTAGTCGATCGCACCCCAGGCCTCGAGGATGGTCAGGATGACGAGAAGGGCGATGGCACAGATGGCGGCGACGAGCGACCAACGGCGGGCCTTCTCAAAGGTTGCGTTCTCGGTGAGGTCCTTCATGGAGTCTCTCCCCCTTTCAGGGATTAATGAGCGGCGGATGCCGTACGCATCCGACGGTACCGGGTGGATGGCCATTTGTCTCGACAGGGGGCGAGGCGATTCCCCGACGGGTTTCGCCGATCCGATCCCTTCCGCGACGCCGCGTCTGGGCTCACTTGCCCCCGGTTGCCTGGCAGACTGTTCCCATCATGATCGGCATCCTCGATGAACTCCAGTGGCGCGGGCTCATCTCCCAGACCACCGATGAGACATCTCTCCGGGCGGTTCTCGACGCTGGCCCCATCACCCTGTACTGCGGCTTCGACCCCACGGCCCCGAGCCTCCATCTCGGAAATCTCATGCAGATCCTCACGGTGCGCCGATTCCAGGACCTCGGCCACAAGCCCCTCCTGCTCGTCGGCGGGGCGACGGGACTCATAGGCGACCCCCGCATGTCGGGGGAGCGGACCCTCAACCCCGTAGATGTCGTCGAGGGGTGGGTCGGGCGGATCCGTGCCCAGATCGAGCCGCACCTGAATTTCAATGGCCCGAACGCCGCACGGATGGTCAACAACTATGAGTGGACGTCCGCGCTCGACGCCATCACGTTCCTCCGCGACGTGGGGAAGCACTTCCGGATGGGGACGATGCTGGCGAAGGAGACGGTCGCGCGGAGGCTCGCCTCGGACGAGGGGATCTCGTACACCGAGTTCTCCTACCAGGTGCTTCAAGGGATGGATTTCCTTGAGCTCTACCGGCGGTATGGCTGCACGCTCCAGACGGGGGGGTCCGACCAATGGGGGAACCTGCTGGCCGGAACAGAGTTGATCCACAAGGCCGAGGGGGCGACGGTGCATGCCCTGGCGACGCCCCTGGTCACCAAGGCGGATGGCACAAAGTTCGGCAAGACGGAGGGCGGGTCGATCTGGCTCGACGCCGAGATGACGAGCCCGTACGCCTTCTACCAGTTCTGGGTGAACTCCGACGACGCGGAGGTTATCCAGTTCCTCAAGTACTTCACGTTCCGCACCCGTGAGGAGATCGACGCACTGGCGAAGGCGGTGGCCGACGAGCCGCACAAGCGCGAGGCCCAGCGAACGCTCGCCTATGACGTGACCGCGCTCGTGCACGGCGCAGAGGCCGCAGACGCCGTCGTGGAGGTCTCCCAGGCGATCTTCGGGCGGGGGGAACTCGTTGGGCTTGACGCCGGGACCCTCGCGGGTGTCGCGACGGAGGCTCCATCTGCGGAGATTGCGGCAGGGACATCGATCGTGGATGCCATGGTGGCCGTGGGGTTGGTCGAGTCGCGCTCGGCCGGACGCCGGGCGGTCGCTGAGGGCGGCGCCTACCTCAACAACGAGAACGTATCGGATCCGGACCTCGCGTTGGATGTCGGGGCCGCACTCGCAGGCGGATGGGCAGTCCTGAGGCGGGGGAAGAGGACCATCGGCCTCGTCCGCATCGTCACCTGAGACGCCCGCGATGGGGCTATCCCCCCGTCCGCCTATCGGAGTTTCTGCAACTTCTCGTACGTGGCGGCGATCGTGAGAAGGATCGCGCCGACGATCCCGAACGAGACCCACCTCGGCACGATGTCGGAGCCAACGGCCACTTGTGTGAGGGAAACGGTCACCGCCGTCACCGCCGTGGCCACGATCGGGGCGAACCAGCGGAGGAGTACCCCAGTGAGGGCGAGGACAATCGTGGCTGCCGTCAGCGCGAGGGTACGGGTAAGCGAGTCCGGCTGCAGGGCAAGGGCGATGTAGCTCGGAATGAGCGCCAACCCCAGGCCCGGCCCCAAGGCCCTGAACGTCCGGACCTCCGCGTCCTCCGCTAGCCACCATAGGCCGATCGCGAGTACCGTCCCTGCCGGGACGGCCGTGTAGGCTTCGATCACATTGATTTGTGCTCCGGCGAGCACCTCTGCTGCCCCGATCGATAGCACCAGGGACGATATCCAGCGGCTGTTCCGCGACCCGAAGACAGCGTGGCCGAGCCATCCCGCCCCCGCGATGAGCGTGGCGACGCCACCAGCGGTGAGGGATGGCGCCCATGCGGGGATGAAGAGTGTTGCCGCTCCGATCGTCACGAAGGTCACGTCCATCGTGGGATCGAGTCTTCGAGCGCGGATGCCAAGCGACACTCCCATCGCCACCGCCATCGCGGCTCCGAACGCGACTGGCGCATGCCCACCCATCGCGGACACACCGGCTCCAGCCGCAAGCGCAGCGAACACGTGCGTGCCAACGAGTGCAGAGTTGCGGAAGGACCGATCGGTGCGGATCGCAAGCCACCCTGCCGCGACCGCGGCAACGGTTGCCGCCGCCGCCAACCCAGATTCGTCCCCTGCGGCCCACCCGACGCCGAGGGCGAGGCACACGACCGTTGCCCCGGGACGGACGTTCCAGCCAGCGTCTGGAATCCGGGGGGCGGCAACTACGCCCGCCATGCCAAGTGCCAGCACGCTGATCGATGCCCAAGGGTGCGGGAGGCTCGCGGAGACGATGAGGGCGAAGGGCAGCATTGCCCACCCGGCGTTGATGTATGCGGGTCGCCACGCGAGAAGGGCAATGGCAGTGAGCGCGGCGACAATCGCAAGGAGGCCGGAGATCGGCGCCTCTCCGCGAGAGAAGAGCTCTTCCATCAGGCGGATGTACGCGCGCCCGAATCCGGCCAGGAGGGCCCAGGTGACGAGTATCCCAGCGGGGACGAGGCCGAGTATCAGGGGGCTGGCAAGACGAGGCCCTAGCCACTTGGCGATCCACGTGTATATCGCGATGACCGCAGCCGCGGCGATCACCGTCTTCTCCCACGTGTCCGCCATGGCCGAGACCCACGCGATGGCGGCGAGCGATGTAAGAAGGGAGACGGGCCCGAGGGTGACCATGGGCCAGCGGATCGAGGCCGCCACGAGAACGGCGATCGTGAGGGTCACCGCCCCGAGTCCCGGCGAGATCGGGTAGTCCCCGCGACCAACCTCTAGGAGTGTCGGCAGGGCACAGAAGGTGGCCCAGGCGGCGCCGAAGATGCCCACCGTTTTCCGCGCGGGGGTCGTGGTCCACACGAGCGCGGTAAGGGCCACTAGGATCGCCACCCCTGTTCCCACGAGGGCATTCAGCCCGGGAGACTGATGGGTAGACAGCGCGAACCACGCCGTTCCAGCAGACGCGGCCGCCACTGAAAACAGAGCCCCAAGACCATTGGCGACCCGAGCCCCAAGACCCATCCCCCACCCGTTCCTGCAGGCCGCGGCCGCGATGGCCGCGCCCACCATCGTCGCCGTCACCCATTCGATCCCGGACGCCCACGCGGAGCCGGGGCCGGGCTCGGGGATCGACAGAAGTCCCAGCGGCAGCGCGTAGAGCGAGAATCCCACCGCAGTCACGATAGCGGGGACGAGGCCGGAGGCGAGGGGAAGCCGCAGGCGGTTTGGCCAAGGCCTCACGGCCCACAGGATCAGCGCCGCGGCAGCGACCCCAAAGGCGACCTGTGCCTCGCCAGGAAGGCCGCAACGATGCGCGATGGCTGCGACGCCGGCGGTCGCGAGAAAGGAGGCTGGCCCGAGCGTGATATTTGGACACCACCGCGAGAAGGCGACGAGAAGGGCGATTGGGAGTAGCAGCGCCGCTAGCCCCGTGGGTAGGAAGGTCCTCGGCGACGCGAACGCGACGATCCCGTTGAAACCGGAGATAGTGATCAGTAGTGCCGCGCCTGCGCCACTTGTCCACTTCGCCACCACCGGAACCCAGAGCATCGCGAAAGCAGCCGCAATAAGTGCGGCAACGGACCCCGTCCAGGCGATCGCGACCGCCCTCCCGTCACCCCACTCTGATGCGGCCGTATAGTCTGCCGCGATCGCCGCAGTGAGGGTGACCAGCGCCCCCATCACGCCAAAGACCGTTGCGACGACGGTCGGGACGCGCCATCGAGTGAGGGCCGCGAGGGCGGCGCCGGCGAATGCGGCCGTCAGCCCTCCCCATGCGTCGAAGTTGCCAGCCCCCGATGCGCCTTCTACGAGGGTCCGAACCAGGACGGGAACGGTCCACCAGAGGCTTGCCAGGAGGGCACCCCCGAGTGGAACCGCAAGTCCAACCGCGATCGGACCGCGCCAGGTGGCGGGCATCCGGAGTGCAGCCCACAGGATGGCGGCCACGATCGCTGCGCCGTTGGCGGATGCCCTGGCCCAATGATCCCCGTCCGTGACGGCGGCGGCGGCGATGATGGGGATCAGGAGGGCGGCTGGAGCGAGGGTGATACGAGGCCATCTCCTTATTCCGGCAGTCAGGACCAACGCGGGGCCGAGGCCGAGCGCGAGTCCCACGGCGAGAGGCACGGTCCGCATGGCCAACGGCCACACGGCGTTGAGCGCACCGAGGGTGGCGACGGCAACTCCCCCGATGCCGCTGACCTTCCTTGCGAGTGTGTTTTTCCACGCGAACGCCGCGATCGCAGTCGCCGCGCCCCCCACCTCGAGCACGAGCGCGAGCCACCACAGATGAGTACTCGGAAGCATCCTGGTGACCGGGAATGCTAGCCCCGCGAAGCCGGCGGTGGCAAGGATCGCGCCCGACACCTCAAGGCGCCCCACCCACGGAGGACGATCGCGCCATAGCCGCGTCGCCGCGATGGTGGCGGCCAGCGCCAAGGCCGCGACCGCCGTCCATTCATCGATGGTCGGAGGTCTGCCGTCGAGCCTGAACGCCACTGCCCACGCGACCAATCTGCCTACTTGCACCACAAGCAGGACGAGCGCGCCGATGGCCATCGGTACGGCGCCGATCAGCGCAGGGAGTCGCCACGTCTTGGGGGCGAGGGTGATCAGGGCGATAGCGACAGCGGCGACCGCAGTACCTGCGGCAACGGATGACGACCCGTGGTCGGTCGGACCAGACACTGCGGCCAGGGCCACCGCGGTGGCGACGAGCATAGCGGGTCCGATCGTCACGTTTGGCATCCACTTGCCCGCAATCACCAACACCGGAATCGGTAGCAGAGCCGCACAAAGGAGGAAAGGGTCGAGGGATTCGGCTCCCGCGAGTTCCAGCCCCGCGGGTATTACGCTAAGCGTCACAACAGCCGTGTAGCCGACGCTAACGATCCACCGTTCCGGTTGGGCGGTCCACCATCGGAGGGTGAGGCCGACGGCAACCCCCGCAGCCACCCCCACGAGGGTTGAGAGGGCGGGTCGTCCTGATCCCGGTAGCCTCATGAACGCGATCGCGAGGCTCACTGGCGTGCCTATGAGTGAGAGCGCTGCCATCGGGCCGACCCACCTCACCTTGCGCCGCGATAGCGCATAGCCAGACGCGCTCGACGCGAGCAGCGCGATCGAGATGGCGAAGTCGCCGAGGTCGCCCTCCGCTCGGTTGAACGCGACGACGGCTACGCCCGTGAAGGCCATGGCCACCACGCCGACGGCTCCACCTGAGACCAGAAGGTCGTGGTAACTGAGCCACAGGGAGAGCCAAGCGATCGCTCCCGCGACCGCTAGGACGAGCAAGCCCTGGGCGAGGGGGAAGATCGTCTCCCAGGTCACGGCGATGAAGACGATGGCCGCCGTGATGAGCATCGATGCCCCCGCGATGCCCAGCAGTATCGGCGCCGTGAGCCGACGCTTCGGTCGGTGCTCGAGGCTGGGCTTCCGTTTCCGTGCGGGCCGGGAGACGCTCTGTTTGGGGGTCGCGGCCGCTGCGCTTTCCCGCCAGGTCTGCTCCCCTGTGCCCCCCCAAGCCACGGGTCCGACGTGATGCCTGGGCTTCGTCGGAGCCCGTGTCGCGAGGAGCCGCGTCATCCATACCCTGTGCTGGGTCGCGAGAGCGTTCCACTTCCCCATGATCTCGTCGTACTGCGTGTGGTAGGCGGACAACTGCTGGTCCGCGTCAATCACCTGCCGGTACAGGGGGTCGGCCGTACGGCTACCGCACCCATGACAACGCTCGTCCACGCCCAACTGGACGCTGGCCCCGCAGATTGGGCACCTGACGGTCTCGGCGGATCCGCCTTCAGGAACCGTCATCCCCACCCTCCGCTCGATGGGCTCGACGGTACAGATAGCTCACCTTCTCCGCAATGGGAACAAGCTTCCGGGGGACGGACGGTCGGGAGGGGGCCGACGATCGGGAGGGGACGGACGCGAGCGGTCGCGCCGCTGGTGACACGCCCGAGATCAATAGAGTTGACTCGCACCCTCTCCGCACCGTAAGTTATCCCACGCTGCCCGAGCGGAAGCACTCGACGGAGGACTGAAGAAGGCCACGGCGAGACCCCCTCAAGGTGGCTCCATCAACCTCAAACCCGGGGGTGCCAGTGGCGCCCAAGCGGGGTAGGATGGTGGGCCCGCATATTCCGCGGATCGTTCGCAAGGCGGTTTGACGGAGAGGTGCGGGAAGACTAACATTGCAGGGTTGCCCTGAATCGGATCGAGAGATCCGGATCGGTGCGCGTCCGAACCTTGAGAACTCAACAGCGTGCCACAAAGTCGATGCCAAAAACCCCGGCGTCGCCACCCCCGACTTCGGTTGGGAAGGAGCGACGCGGGATTCCTTTGGTGAAGATCAAATGTCAGTGACATTTGTTCAATGCTAGAGATTGAACGGTCCTTCGGGACCACTTCGAAAAGTCGGTTCGCCGCCTTCGGGCGGATACCAAACAGACCTTTACGGAGAGTTTGATCCTGGCTCAGGACGAACGCTGGCGGCGTGCTTAACACATGCAAGTCGAACGAAAAGTCGGAGCTTGCTCCGGCAGACAGTGGCGAACGGGTGAGTAACACGTGAGTAACCTGCCCCCGACTCTGGGACAACTCCGGGAAACTGGAGCTAATACCGGATACAAGACGCTCAGGCATCTGAAGCGTCTGGAAAGAATTTCGGTCAGGGATGGACTCGCGGCCTATCAGCTTGTTGGCGGGGTAACGGCCCACCAAGGCGACGACGGGTAGCCGGCCTGAGAGGGCGATCGGCCACACTGGAACTGAGACACGGTCCAGACTCCTACGGGAGGCAGCAGTGGGGAATATTGCACAATGGGCGCAAGCCTG
>CAZSUY010000013.1:0-34251 GCA_964610155.1 uncultured Demequinaceae bacterium | reverse complement strand
GGTTCGGTTCGTCCTTCGAAGGCATGAGCACTACCCTTCTCTGATTCGTCGTGTGTGATTGTCATATCTGATCCTACCTTCACTCCAACCTCCGAAGGCCGCCGCTCATTCCCATCGAGCGTAGCCTCCGGGCCGTTCCTCTCCCTCCACTCCTCTGCCTTCACCGAACGGTAAATCGTTGCCAGATCGTGTCCAAGACCACCTAGAAACGCCCAACCGCGCCTGCCATGATCGAGCAATGACAACGCCGTCGGGATACCGCCTGGTCGACCTGCCACGCGAGAGCCCCTGTCGGCAAATGCGCTGGCAAAGCGACCCAAGCGGCAACTGGGAATCCCTGCGCGCGGCGAGCGGTACGTAACGACAGCCTAACGGTCAGGCTCCCTCGACCTCACCTAGGCGATGGGAGCCGCTAGACTGTTGCGCGACGCAAGCAGCATGTCATCTGAGAACGCGACGGCACCCCGGGAATTCGACCAGGTGCGACCCCGACCAAGTTGAGCAGGTAACCGGAAGGGTGCGCCTCAGCGCACTTTGGTCGCAACCCGTACCTCCAGAGCGAGTCTCGCGCGATATGGTCTGTCGGACGCGGGACACACGCCCCTGCTTCGATCACCCTACTGGCGCTGCGAGTCGTTTTTAAAGCGCTTGTTAGCTCCGCACTGAATCTCTACCAGTCACCCAGCTTGTCTCCGAGAGCCGGCATTATGACCACGACCTCGAAGCCGCCCGTTGGCACCGAATGAACCATAATCTTGAGTGGATAGACCCTGCCTGGCTTCTCAAAAACAAGGTCGATACTGGGCCAGTCGACGTCGAGCGCGGTCCATCCTTCACTCTGCGCCCAATTGGCGACATCCTGCAGCGTCTGCTCTTTGCTCTCTTTGCTCGCATCGCTGAGCAGGGTCACGTACAGTTCAGTGCTCCCCGGGTTTTGTTCGGTGATTTCGTACCCCGCGATCTCGGGAACGTTGTCGAACTCGAGAGATTCATCGTCAGCCGGAGCGACCCCCGTCGAATCCCCAGCATCAGCAGTTGGCTCAGTCGCGGTCTCGGATGACGAAGCTGAATCGGCGTCCCCGCCGCCGCATCCGGCAAGTGAAAGCACCAGAACCATCGCAATCACAGGATAGACCACACGTATCGGATTCCAAGTTTGCATGAATGACTCCTCATATCCGTGGACATAACGGATAGCCGCATTGTACAGGCAGGACAGCCCCACGCGTGCGCTCACGCCCTTGGCCCCTGCGCGCGCCAGGCGGCGCGGATGCGCCCTGGGGGGCGCTGGGGCGGCGTGTGCGCCACGTGGCCGCTGACTGCAGCTGTCCATCGGGTCCTCGGCTAAGGACCTCCTCATACATGCGGCAGGGGCCGAAACGTCTAGCAGAGGCCCCTCTAGGTCAAGTCCATTTGCGTGGTGTATAGCGCTGCCGCGTGATTCTTGGATTTGTTAGGCGCTGAGGGCGCCAAGTTCGGTTGTGGGTTCCTCCTTGTCGGTCGGGACGAGGGTGAGGTGGGAGCGGCCCAGGACGTCGAGGCCGAGGTAGCTGCGGCCTTCGATCCACTCTTCGTACTGCTCTACCAGATCTGCCGCCAGATCTACTTCGGGAAACCGGTGAAGGCGAGCACGTCTGCTCGGGCGTCTTCGAAGTGGGTGACGACGGCGGGGAGCTTCTCCTCGAATGCGTTCAGCACCCGGTCGAACTGAGCGTGGACGGCGTCCGCGTCGGAGGTGACGAGTTTCACGCCAGTGAGGCCACGTGCGGTCAGGTCGCGGAAAAAGCCGAGCCAGCCGGCACCGCCGCCGAAAGAGTGAGCGCTGCCACCTCGGACTCCTCACGCCCGCGCGATCACACGAACGGCGCGGGCGCAGTTCTATATGCATCGAGTCGACTGGTCGCTCCCCCATTCGGGCGCTAGCACGCGAGACTATTCCGTATACTCCATTAACGCTTCCTGCCAGCAGAACGCCAGGAACTCGGCGCGGCCTACCTCGGAGACACGTCGATCGAGGCGCTCACCCGCGCGGCCCTCATAACCGAGCACACGCCGGGTACCGCCCACACCCTCGGCCGCGCGATGGCCTCATCGATCGCGCCGGTCTGCAATATCTCCTTCTAGAAGGGGATGTTGCTGACGGGCGAGACGGGAGAGCGCATGGCCAGGCTCAGGGCGTGAAGCGACCCGGGGGTCCGCTCGTCGATGAGGGCAGCGGCCCGGAGCGACTCAAGGGAGTTGCCTCCTAGGTAGGCGGCACCCAATTCCTGAATGCTCATGCCGAGGTCGGCAGGATCGCCGATGGACCCGACCGGGGTGACCTCGGCCGTGCCGTCTACGACGCGGATCCGCCACACCCCGGCATTCTCGGGGACCCTGGCGTCGGTCACCTCCACTGTCACATCGCAGTCCGCCTCGTATCCGCGCCCCTCGAGGGCGGCCTTGATGTCCAGGATCCGCAACCACAGGTTGTCCCGGACGGTTGAGGTGAGCGACCGCTCGTCGACAAGCATGTGAAGAAGCGGCTCGTCGAGGGCGAACTTCGCCGCCTGGGTCACATCCATGAGGTCGAGGTCGCTCAACACCGACCACAGGCGATAGGTGGCCGCCGCCGCCGCGGCCCCCCAAAGGTTCACCTTGACGATGCCCTTGGGATTCCCATACTCCCGAAGGTCCTTCCTCTGGAAGAGCGCGAACGCCACGGGAGTTTCCCCCTCATAGACCGTCAGCATCCGCAGGCGTTCAAAACCATCGCGCTCCCCCTCGAGGTCAATGAAAAGCTCATGAAACAGGGCCTCCGGAACCTGTGAGAGAGACCCCGGTCGGAGAAGGGCCCCCTGAACCGCCTCGACGACCGGGAGGTGGCGTTTGATGTCGGCGCTTTCGAGCCTGACCGTTAAGGCTTCGGCCCCCGGGATGGCCCGGAACCGTACCCTTCGTTTGATCTTCACCCGCCTCTCGCACGTGGCGAGGCCGTATCCGAATCGCTGGTAGATCGCGCTTTCGGCCGCATACAGGATGCTGATGGGCTCCCCCCTGGCCTTCGATCGCTCGAAATGATCGGCGATCATTGTTGTGAGGAGGCGGCGACGTCGGTGTCCTGGATGGGTGCCCACCCATGTCAACCCCGAGACAGGAATCGACTTCTCACCGGAGACCCTCATCTGAAAGGCATGGGACGAATGGGCTGCGACGAGCGTGCCTGCCTTGCCTCGGGAGGGGTCGGCGATCTCGATCCCGCGACCCCGCTCCCAGGGATACATGTCAAGGAAACGCTCTGCGAACTTCTCCTGTGCCTCAAAGGCGAATGCCCAAGCGGTGATGTCAAAGGTCTCAACATCGCGGTCCCGGCTGAGGTCGACGAGGCGGTATCCGTGGGGAAGGGTAGAGGCCTTCGGTTGCTTGGTCACCCTTACGATCATGCCGGGTTGGCTTGGAACAGACAAATCTTAGTGCGCATTTGTGGCAATTAAGACGTCGAGCCGCGCCCCGCCTCGTACTCGGCAAGTTGAGCGATGCGCCTCGCGTGCCGCCCATCCCCCGTGAATGGCTCATCGATGAAGGCATAGACGATCTCCAGAGCCTCCTTGAGGCCGTGCTGCCGGGTCCCTATCGAGATGACATTGGCGTCGTTGTGGGCGCGTGCGAGCCTAGCGGTCTCATCGTTCCAGGCGAGCGCTGCTCGTACCCCCACCACCTTGTTGGCCGCGATCTGCTCGCCGTTTCCCGATCCCCCCAGGACGACCCCGAGCGAGCCCTGATCCTCAGCAACGGCCTCACCCACAGAAAAACAGAAGGCTGGGTAGTCATCCTCCGGGTCGTACCGGAAGACCCCGTGGTCTATCACGTCGTGGCCCTTTTCCTGCAGCCTCTCAACAAGGATCTGCTTGAACTCGTATCCGGCGTGGTCGGCGGCAACATGTATACGCATGGCGCCCATTGTGCCAGCCCGAATAGGCCCGGCGAAGTCGGGCGCGCCGCTCACCTAGGCTGGGAACATGACTCCCGCTCCCGCCTCCCGTTCAGGTATCGATATTGAGGCCCTCTCCCCGACCATTCGTCCGGGCGATGACTTCTTTCGTTACGTCAACGGCCCGTGGCTCGAGACCCACAAGATCCCGGCAGATCGGGCGGCGGACGGGCACTTCCACCACCTCCACGAACTCGCCGAGAAACAGGTCCGTACCATCGTCAAGGAGGCTCCACCGGACAGCCAGATCGCAAGCCTGTTCGCCTCGTTTATGGACGAGGATCGGTGCGACTCCTTGGGGACCTCCCCCTTGGCCGCAGATCTCACCTTCATCGAATCTGCCGATTCGCCCGATGGCCTCGCTCGCGTCCTGGGGGAGCTCGAGCGGTCCGGCGTGGCAGGCGCCATCGGCCGGGAGGTGTGGGCGGACTCCGGGGACCCCGACCGCATGGTCCTATACCTGGGCCAGGGCGGCATCGGGTTGCCGGACGAAGCCTTCTACCGCGAGGACCAGCACGCAGAGATTCGGTCAGAGTATGTTTTCCACATCGACCGCATGGCCCACCTCGCGTCCGATGCCCTGGGGAAACAGGCCTTCTCAGGGGAGAGCGTCCTCAGCCTTGAAACCGCCCTCGCCGCCCACCACTGGGACCTCATCAAGTCCCGCGAATGCGATCTCACCTACAACCCCACTACCCTCGCGGAACTGGAGGCCTCCTCCCCCGGTTTCCCCTGGCGGGTGTGGGCTGACGCCATCCGGCTTCCGGAGGCGGCGAGGGACAAACTGGTGGCCCAACAACCATCCTTCTTCGAGGCCCTGGGCGTCGCGTGGCTGGAACAGCCCCTTGAAACCTGGAAGGAGTGGCTCCGGTGGTGCGTCGTCTCATCGCGCGCCCCCTTCCTCACCACCGAGATCTCGCACGCAAACTTCGACTTCTACGGCACGGTTCTGACAGGCGTCCCAGAGCAGCGTGCTCGGTGGAGGCGTGGCGTCGGCCTGGTCAACGGAACCCTTAGCGAAGTGGTGGGGAAGGAGTACATCGCTCGCCACTTCCCGCCGGGCCACAAGGCCCGCATAGACGAACTCGTCTCCAACCTCGTCGAGGCGTACCGCCAGTCGATCACGTCGCTCGACTGGATGACCGAGACCACCAAAAAGAAGGCCCTTGAGAAACTCGACCAATTCCTCCCCAAGGTCGGGTACCCGAACAAGTGGCGCGACTACTCGGCCCTCATCCTCGACCCTACGGACCTTGTCGGAAACATCCGACGCTCGTCGGCCTTCGAAGAGGATTGGGACTGGGGAAGGCTCGTGAAGCCGACCGATCGCGAAGAATGGTTCATCGGCCCCCAGGTCATCAACGCCTTCTACAACTCCAATGGGAACGAGATTGTCTTCCCCGCCGCGATCCTCCAGCCGCCCTTCTTCGACGCCGACGTGGACGACGCCGCCAACTATGGCGCAATTGGCAGCATCATCGGGCACGAGATCGGGCATGGGTTTGACGACCAGGGGTCGAAGTTCGACGGGAAGGGGCGGCTCTCCGAGTGGTGGACGGATGAGGATAAGGCGGCCTTCACCGAGCGGACGACGGCCCTCATCACCCAGTTCGACGCCTATTCACCCGCCCAACTCGGCCCGGAACACAAGGTCAATGGCGCCCTCACGATCGGCGAGAACATCGGCGACCTGGCCGGTCTGGAGATCAGCCTCAAGGCGTACACAATCGCGTGCGGCGGCTCTGTGGACGATGCGCCCGTGATCGATGGCTTCACCGGCCCCCAGAGGTGCTTCCTGGCCCATGCCGCCTCAGAGCGGACCAAACGACGGGACGAGGCCCTCATCACCCAGATCAACTCCGACCCGCACGCACCGGAAGAATTCCGTATCAACGGTGTGGTCCGTAACGTCGACGCCTGGTACGAGGCGTTCGGGGTGGGACCGGAAGATGCCCTGTGGCTCGACCCGGAGGAACGCGTCCGAATCTGGTAGGCGGCGAGGCTAGACGGCCACGTCCCACTTGAGGACGACGGGAGCCTTGTGATCGGAGTTGTCGAGGACGATGTGGGCGGCATGCTGGGGCTTCGCTTCCTCGCGGTAGAGGGCCTGGCCGGGGAAGTATCGCGCACGATAGCGGGCCTCGACAGCCTCGGGGGAACCGAAGACAACCGCGTCTCGTGCCTTCGCCCGATGGAGTGTCACTTCCTCCGGCACGTGAAGGTAGATCGAGAGATTCCACCAATGCCGGAGTTCGGGGCGCAACAGAAAAACCCCGTCGAGGAGCAGAGTGCAGTA
This sequence comes from uncultured Demequinaceae bacterium, assembly GCA_964610155.1. Classification (GTDB taxonomy): domain Bacteria; phylum Actinomycetota; class Actinomycetes; order Actinomycetales; family Demequinaceae; genus JAFGBM01. The sequence goes on along the minus strand of CAZSUY010000013.1, from coordinate 27,985 downwards.
CTGGGGTACAAGCACGGGCTCGGAGTCGACGGGGCTATCGCTGGGTAGGTCGAACACCCTCGTGCGGACGGTTGGGTCTCCGCGCGCAAAAGGTTTCAGCAGGTGCTCCTCCAACGCTGCGTGGTCGAATGAATCGTAGTAGTACCCGTGGGGGGAATCCATCCCGCGAACCATCCGAACACTCTGGGGATGGTGGAAGCCGTCGATCGAGGCTCGCAGCGTTGGTCGAGTCAGGACATCGGCTAGGTGGTGGGCAAGCATCGTCTTTCCGGAGGCGTCGGGTCCATCGAAAGCCACGAGAACCCGCCCGGATCGTCCGAGAGCACCGATTGTCCGGCCAAGGTCCTCGAGGATCCCCACTACATAATCGTACCTAGTGTCGATCGTGGGTGCAGGTTGAATTCAACCAATCGTGGAATGATGCCGTCCATAACCACACCCGCGCCCGTACTTCCCCTCACGACGGCGATTGGCTTTCTAACATCCGCCTTCGCGGTGTGGCGCATCCCCGAACCGATGCTCGCCAGATCGACCGCGCCAGGGACCTCTGACGCGAGATTACAGAAGGCCTGAACTTCGTCCGGCATCACCCGCTCGTCTCCCGCTTGGGGCGATCGTTGGTGCCCTCACCGGCCCCTCCATTGCTAGACGCTTGGGTGAAGGCCACGCGGTACCCATGACGGCGCTGCCCGAGGAAATTGCGTCGTTCAGCATTCCGCTCTCCATGGTCGTACCCCGGCCCGTTGACCCCTATGTGGTGGGGGTCGGAGGATTCGTCGTCCTCTTCGCGATCCTGGCCTTCAACGTCTGCCAGGTGAGCCTCCGCCAACGGGCGTGCCCCCCCTCATTTACTCGGTCGAATGAATGCGACCGTGAGGTTCGCCGTGTGGGGCGTCATCCCGATCGCGTCATTGCTCTCTAGCGTGGTGACCAACCTATACGGGTTGCAGACGACGTTCTGGATTGGCGCGATTGGAGGGTTGTTGGGTACGGGCTTCGTCGTGTTCTCTCCCCTCTGGAAACTCAAGAAGATGGATGCCTTTGTCTACAACGCCGTAGCGGAGGCCCTCGCCGAGACTCCATCCCCCTTGCCCTGATGGGGCGGGACGAGTGTCGCGTCTGGGAGCCCAGCGGTCTCGCCTTCGGCGGGTACCTAGCACTCCAAGGAACGAGAGGATCGACTCCTCCAGATCGCGCCCTATCTCACCAAGTGATCTGAACGATCCGACGGGTATCGTAGGGGCATCGTGCAACTCCTCGGGAAAGGGTGCCCTCATGCGCAATGTACGTGACCATGCAGGCGCGAGTCTGATCCTTCGGCCAGGCCCCATGATCGTTGTTGGGGCGTTTGCCCTCGGCCTCACGCTCACGGGCTGCTCGTCCTCGGATGCCGCGCCGAGCCCCAGTGACTCGCCGGCCGGGTCCGGCCCCACGGCTGGCCCCGTGGGCATTCCGGATCCCTGCACGCTCCTCAGTCCCGCCGAGATCGAGGCGGCCACCGGCGTCGCGTTCCAGGAGGGTGTCTTCAACACCGACATCTCCACCGACTCCCAGTCCATCTGCGACTGGCATCCGGTGGATGGCGTCTTCCCCCTGGTTCAGGTCCTGGTGTCGCCCGGCGCGGCAACCGTGGCCGCCCAGCGGCAGTCAGCCGAGGCCATCATGGGGGCGACGACAGACGTCGCCGTGACGGGCGGACAGAACGCCTACACCGTCGCGGGGGGAAGCATCCTCGGCATGACGGTCGACGACAACTTCATCCAGGTGTCCTTCATGACCGCCGACCCCGACGACGTCACGACAACGACGGTCACCCTTGCCGAGACGGTTGCCGCCACGTTCTGAGGCACGTGCTAATGCACTCCCAATATGGCCGCCATCCTCCCGCACCTCGTGCCCAGGCTCGACACGCTCGACCATCGGGGGAAAGCCGGCGACACCGCGCGACCGAGCGTCAGAGCATCGGGGGAAACCCATGAGTAATCCCTTCCGCAAGGACAACCCTCTCCTCGGAGTAATCTTCATGGGCTGCCTCCCGATCGTGCTCATGGTCGGGTACTACGTGGCTTTGCTTTTCTCGAACGACCTGTACGACCGCCTGGGCCTCGCGCCGGTATACGTCGCTCTGGCGATCATGGCGATTACGGGAGCTCTGATGACCTGGTCGACGGGGCGGAAGCACCGCGGCTCCTTGAGCGCAGTCGCAAAGTCGCAGAGATGGAGAGACACGACGGACTTCTCACTCGCAGAAGACGAACTCGCGATGCTGCGAGACCGCGTGATCGGCCCGGATATCGGTGGCGCGACGTGGGAGCTTCGGCGACTCGAGGGTGCGGAGGGCAGTTCGGCGGCCGGGAACCCGTTTGCGGTCGCCCTCGTGGCGATTGTGAACATCAACACCGTCAGGACGTACTACTCGGTGGTGAGCGCGCGCGTGCCTCAGACGCCAGAAGTCGAGTTCGTGCCCGATGGCTTCACTGGTCGGCTGGCGGCTATTGCCGGAGCCACCGACCTGGACGTCGAGTCGGCGGCCTTCAACGCTCGGTGGCGTGTGCGCGCCAAGGACCACCGACGCACACACGCGCTCCTCACGCCGACCGTCATTGGCGCCCTCCTGGAGCCGGCTCTGGCGGGTCACCGCATCCTCGTGGGGAAGGGACTTGTTCTTGTCGTGGAGTACGGCGACGTGGACTTCCGGAAGTGGGTGGCGCTCGCCGACGCCACGGGTGACCTCGCCGCGGAAATTCCGAACTTCACGGTCGACTAGTGGCACCGCAACGGCCGGGAGCACCTAGCCGTGCTCCTGCTGCTCGGCGGCAAGGCGGGCATACAGCCCACCGGCGGCAAGCAGTTGCCGATGCGTCCCGGACTCGACGATGCGACCCGCCTCAAGTACGTGGATGACGTCCGCGTCCCGGATGGTCGAGAGCCGGTGGGCAACCGTGATGGTCGTGCGCCCGCGGGCGGCCTCGTCGAGCGCGGCCTGGACCACCTTCTCGGAGACCGTGTCAAGAGAGGACGTCGCCTCGTCGAGGAGCAGGACCTCTGGATCCTTGAGCAGCACCCTGGCGATCGCGATCCGCTGCTTCTCCCCGCCCGAGAGCCGATACCCCCGCTCCCCGACGACCGTGTCGTACCCGAGCTCGAAGCTCGCGATCGTGTCGTGGATGTTCGCGGCGCGGCAGGCGGCCTCGAGTTCAGCGTCGGTTGCGTCCGGCTTGGCGTAGCGTAGGTTCTCGGCGATCGTCGCGTGGAACAGATAGGTCTCCTGGCTGACGATGCCGATGTGGTCGATGACGGACTCGTGCGTGAGCCGCCGGACGTCTGCCCCCGAAAACAGCACCGCCCCGTCGGACGTTTCGTGGAGCCGCGGCGCCAGGTACACGATCGTCGTCTTCCCTGCCCCGCTCGGCCCGACGAACGCTACGTGTCGACCCGGCTCCGCGACGAACGAGACCCGATCGAGCGTCGGCCGAGATTTCGGCTTGGCGTCCGGGTATCGGAAGGTGACATCCCTGAACTCGATCCGCCCGATCGGCCCAGGGGCGTCGGTGACCACGATCGCATCGGGCGCATCCTCGATGGCCGGCACCAGGTCCAGGTACTCGAAGATCCGAGCGAAGAGGGCACGCGACGTCTGGATGTCGAGCGCCACTCGCATCAACCCGATCAACGGGAAGAGCAGCCTCCCCTGGACGGCGGTGAACGCCACGACCGTCCCGGCCGTGATATCGGCACCCCCCGAAATGAAGTACCCGGAGGCAAGGTAGATGATCGCCGGCACGCTCGACATCAGGATGGTGACCACGGCGAAGAACCACTGACCGCTCATCGTCTGCCGCACCTGGAGCCGGATGAGGTTGCGGTTCTCCTTGGCGTACCGTTCGGTTTCCAGGTGCTGCCGGTTGAACGCCTTGGAGAGCATGATGCCGGAGATAGAGAGGGTCTCCTGGGTGATCGATGTCATCTCGGAGAGGGATTCCTGGGTCTGGCTTGCGATGCGCGCCCGGATCTGCCCCACCCGCTGCTGGACCACTACCAGCACCGGCATCAGCACCACGGCGATGAGGGTGAGATGCGGATTGAGCACGATCATTGCGGTGAGGGACGCGGCCACGGTCACGACGTTGCCGAGGATGCTCGTGATGGTGCTGGTCAATACGCCGGAGACTCCACCGACGTCATTCTGGAGGCGCGACTGGATGACCCCGGTCTTGGTCCGGGTGAAAAACGCGAGATCCATCGCCTGCATGTGGGAGAAGAGTCGGACGCGGAGATCTCCGGCCACACGGTTGCCGACGGAGGCGGTCAGCCACGTCTGGAGCACCCCAAGCCCGGCGTTGCCGACGAACAGGGCGATGGTGAAGACGACGAGGCCCATGAGCAGGCGGAGGTGTGGGCCGGAGCCATCCGCGGGGAACAGCGCTCGGTCGAAGATCCGCTGAACGATGAGCGGGGGTACGACGGTGACGGCCGCGGTCACGACGACCAGCACCCCGGTGAGGATGATGCGGGTGCGGTAGGGGGCGAACATGCGGATGACCCGTCGCCACAGGTGTGGGATCCGGGGCGCCTCGGCGTTCTGGCGGCGCTGGGCCTCGATGTCGACCCGCATGACGCGTCCCCGCCCACCACCGCCACCGAATGCCATGGTCCGACTCTAGCCGCGCGGCCGAGGGCGACGCCGGACATCAGGGACATCACCGATGCGTCGAGTGTCGGAGTTCCCTAGGGTCGAACATGAAGGAGAAAGAGCATGGGTGAAGACACCGAAACGTGGGCGGACAAGGGCTTGTTCCGGAACGCCCTAGCGGCCTTATTGGTCATCCATGGGTTGATCCACGCCGTCGGTCCGCTGGCGACCTGGGGACTGGTTGAGTTCGAGGACATCGACGGTGAGCCTACAATCGGGCTTTCGGATGGAGTTGCCGATGTCCTCGGAGTGCTCTGGCTGGTCGCCCTGGTGGCATTAGTGGCCGCCGGGGTCGCGGTGCTGCTTCGTCGCGGGTGGTGGAGAGGAGTCGCCCTGATCGGCGTGGTGATCTCCCAGGTCTTGGTCGTGTTGTGGTGGGAAGGCGCCTGGCGCGGCACGATCGCCAATGCCCTGATCCTCGCCGCCATCTGGAACACGCGGCACGGTCACCCCGTTGTCGCGGTCGAGCCCCTTGCCGATCACCCACGCAAGTAGTGAGGCTGGGGTCAGGTACCTCCAAGCACCCTTAGCACGGCGATCCGGTAGGCCTCCCAATCCTCACTACTCGCGTCACCGTCCGGAGGCTCCATCCGCTCCACGGCCTTTCGTGCGACGGTGAGCGCCGCAGCGGCGGCGCGGGAGTACATCACCTCGGCCGGGAGGTGAGGCTGGCTCGACCGACGCACAGGCCAGAGTTCCTCATGTGCCACCCCGATCGCCCGGGCCACCTGGTCGACCAGGTCGGCCTTCGCGTCGTACTCAGGTGGGGACCCCATGCTGGGGTCAATCCTCGGTGACATCCTTCTCATGCTCGTGAGCCTGCTTGATGTCGGCATCGAGCTGTTCGGCCATGCCTTCAGCCGTCATCACCTCGTTACCGGTGACCTTGCCCACGACCTCTCGCGTCTTTCCAGCAATCTCCTCGGCGACGTTCTTGATCTTGTCAACAGCGCTCATGATGGCTCCTCGGCGGGAAAAGGCGTACCAACGTCACTCTCCAGCGTATCCGCCCTCTGACCCTGACGACTAGGGACGAGGTGATGATCGGCTACTCGAGCATGACTGCGGCGCTAGCCTCCCCAGAGCCGCTTGGCGTTGTCCGCAATCCCCTTGGCGGCCCCAGCGGCTCCCGTCGCTTCCTCGGCGACCTTTCCACCGATGCCCTCAGCGAGGTCCGAAGTCTTACCTTCGACCGCATCCTTGGCCTTCCCGCTGATATCCGTCACATCCTCGACGGCGCCCTTCGCGCTGTCGACAGCGTCGCCACCAATGCCCTTCGCGCTATCCGCGACCGCCCCACCAACTTCCTTGGCGGCGTTCTTGATCCTGTCGGTGAAACCCATGATTCCTCCCGGATGACGAGCCGCGGGGCATCCGCTCCGCTGTGGAGATCAGCCTACGCCCAGCGGTCTGAGTTAGGGGGCTAAATCTCGACGGCGCCATCCGAGGTAGCCGAGGGCGGCGAGCGCCGCGGCCACCACCGTGAGCACGACGAGCACGGGGAGATCGCCCGAGTCGATGGGAAGCCGAGGGGAATGCTGGTACGGGGAAACGTTCATGAGCCATTGCGGCACGCCCCACAGCACCCCAAACTCGCCGAGCGCAATGAACGCCATGAGGAGGCCCCACACCACCCCGGTGAGTCGTGGCGCCCAGCCGAACACGGCGAGAGCGATGCTCACGATGACCCAAGCGGCCGGGACCTGGGCGAGGCCGGCCAGGGCGATCCGGCCGACCTGGGTGCCGTCGTGAAGGGCGAGGCCCGCCCCGGCGCCGACCGACAGCCCAAGGAGGAGCAGGAGCAGCGCGCTCCCGACCAGGGCTGCGGCATAGTGGCTCGTCGCCCAGCGGGCCCTGGTCGTCGAGGTCCCCAGGAGGGACTCGGTGTGCCCGACGATCTCCTCGCTCCTGAGGCGGTTCACCGCCGCAAGCCCATATGCGGAGATCATGATCCCCACGAGGCCGATCTCGGCGGCCAGGAACGCGTCCGTCAGGATCTGGTCGCCTCCGATCTTCTTGATGAGATCAATCGCGGTGGACGATGACAGGAAGTCGGCGACGCTGTTCACCAGCGACCCGATGATCACACCAAAGATGACCACGCCGATAGCCCAGGCGGCGAAGACCCTGTTCTGCAGCCGGACGGCCAGGCCACCCACCCCCTTGAGGGCTCCGTGAGCCGGTCCGGGCCGATCCGCCCTCAGGCCCGCGCCCAGGTCGCGTCGGGCCCGGAGCAGGAAGGCCACCGGGACGAGGGCGACGCATAGGGCGAGCGGCAGGGCGAGCACCCACCACCGATCGCCGGCGAACGCCCGGATCTGCTGGTTCCAGCCGATCGGCGACATCCAGGAAAACGCGGAGGGGCCGGGTTCGGCGAGGTCGCCGATACCTCGGAGGATGTAGGTGACCGCGATGACGGAGGCCCCGAACCCGGTGGCGGCCCTGCTCGTGGTCGTGATCTGCGCGGCGACCGCCGCGACCGCGCTGAACGCCATCCCGGTGGCGGCCCACCCCAGCCCAAACGCGAGCGACCCCTCCCCCGGCAGGCCCCCGGCGACGAGCGCCCCCGCCGTGAGCAACCCCAGGACGAGGCTCGCGCCGAGGCTGATGGCAAGGCTGGCCGCGAGGGGGGCGTTTCGGCCCAACCGTCCGCCGCTGACGAGTTCCAGCCTCCCGCTCTCCTCCTCCGCGCGGGTGTGCCGGATCGTCACGAACACCATGAGGACCGCGACGGCGGCCGTCATGAACGCCGTGTACTTGACCATGGAGAGGGCGCCCAGCGACGTCGGGTCGTAGATGCGCCCGAACATCGCGACCATCGAGGCGGTCGCGTTGAGGGTCTTCGCGGCCTCGATGCGGCTGGCCTCGTCGGGGAACAGCCCGGCCCCGGCGCTGGCGGCGAACCCGGCCATGAGGGCGAAGGCTACGATCCACGAGGGAAGCAGCCATCGGTCCCGGCGCAGCCCAAGGCGAAGCAGGGCGCCGGTGCCGACCAGCGTCTCACGCACCGGCGGACCGTCCTCGCTTCGCGGTGACCTTGGCCGCGGCGACCTCGGCTTGATCACCATCGGTTTGATCGCCACTTGTTTGGTCGCCACTTGTTTGGTCGCCATAGTGCCGGAGGAATAGATCCTCCAGGGTCGGCGGCTGGCTGGTCAGGGTAAGGAGGCCCGCAGCCATGAGGGCCTTCATAAGTGGCTCGAGGCCAGCTGCCTCGACCTGAGCCGTAACCCGGTGGTCCGTCACGACCACGTCATGGACCCCGGACAGCCGGTCGAGTCCCTTGGGAGTGGACGAGACGTCGGCGGTGACGGAGGTGCGGGTGAGGTGCCGGAGCTTCTCCAGGGGGCCGGTCTCGACGACCTTGCCGGCACGGATGATGCTGACCCGGTCGGACAGGGCCTCGGCCTCGCTCAGGATGTGGCTGGAGAGTAGGACGGTGCGGCCCTGGTCGCGCAACTCCCGGACGTATCCGCGGAACGAGTCCTCCATGAGCGGATCCAGACCGGAGGTGGGCTCGTCGAGGAGGAAGACCTCGGCGTCGGTGGCGAGGGCGGCGATGAGGGCGACCTTCTGGCGGTTTCCCTTCGAGTAGGTGCGCGCCTTCTTGGTGGGGTCCAGGCCGAACATCTGGACCAGGCGCTCACGTCGGGCCGCGTCTGGCCCGCCCTGGAGTCGGCCGAGCAGGTCGATCACCTCTCCGCCGGTCAGGTTCGGCCAGAGCGCCACGTCTCCGGGGACGTAGGCCAGCCGGCGGTGGAGGGTCGCGATATCGCGCCAGGGGTCCATCCCGAGGACCCGGCTGGTGCCGCCGTCGGGCCGCAGCATTCCGAGCAGGATCCTGAGCGTCGTCGTCTTGCCCGACCCGTTGGGGCCGAGGTACCCATGCACCTCGCCCTTGGCGACCTCTAGGTCCAACTCGTCCAGGGCCGTGACGGACCCGAACCGCTTGATGACCCCGGACATCTCGATGACGTTGGCCATGTCAACCTCCTTGTGGCGGCACCGCGTTCCAACCTCTCCACAATAACGAGAAGGCGGTCATTCCCGGGAGTCCGCAGGGCTAGATGAAGAGGGTGGTTCCGGACTCGTGCGCCTCGCCGAGGAACGTGGCAACACCGCCCAACTCGACCCCATCGATGAGGTCCGTTGCGGCGATCCCGAGCAGGTCCATCGTCATGGTGCAGCCGATGAGGCGGGCCCCTGCGGCCTGCGCCGAGGCGATCAAATCGGGGAGCGAGTCCACGGAATGCTTCCTCATCACCCTCTTGATCATCTTGGTGCCCGCGCCCATCATGTGCATCTGCGACAACTTCAGCCTGCTGGCACCGCGGGGCATCATGCCGGAGAACATCTTCTCCATGAACGCCTTCTCGGCCGGCGGCGGGTCCTCGCGGCGCAGGGTGTTGAGCCCCCAGAAGGTGAAGAACATCGACACCTCCTCGCCCATGGACAGGGCGCCGTTGGCGATGATGAACGCGGCGATCACTTTGTCGAGGTCGCCGGAGAACACGACGAACGAGGTCTTGTTCCTGACCGGCCCGGCCATCGTCGTCGCTGCCGCGACGCCCCCCTTGCGGAGAGTCGCAACGTACCCCGGACCCTCGGGCGCGATGTCGATCAGGGCGTGACCGTTCCGATTGGCCCAACTCGGGGCGTCGAGCCGGAAGCCCGGGTCGGAGACGTGCACCACCACATCGTCGCCGGGCTTCATCCCCTTCATCGTCTCGGCGAGCCTCATGATCGGGCCGGGGCAGGCGAGCCCGGTGCAGTCGAGGTCGATGACGGTGTTCGTGGCCGCCGCCGCGGCCGCAAGCCCGAGGCTCGCGGCCTCCGCGTACGACTCCATCGGCACCGGAACGTCCTGCTCGGGAACCTCGACCTCGTGCCACGCGCGGAATGTGGTCGATCCGCCCGAGAGCGTCGAGACGTCGGTGAACCCCCGCTGAACCAGGATCCTGTAGGCAAGGTACGAGCGGAACCCGACGGTGCAGTACGGGCGGACGGGAATGGCCCGGTCCCAGCCCTCCAAGGCCTCGCGAAGCATACCCAGCGGCACGTTCTCGGCGCCCGGAATATGCCAGACCCTGAACTCCTCGGGCGAACGCACGTCGATGATGCGCGCGCCATCGGTGGCGGACGGGAAGTCCTGCGCGTACCACAGGCGGATGTCGCCGCGCAGGAGGTTGCTCGCGACGAATCCGGCCATGTTCACGGGATCCTTAGCGGAGCCGAACGGAGGCGCGTAGGCGAGCTCCTGGTTCTCTAGGTCGAACACCGTGAGCCCGGCGCGCAAGGCGATGGCGAGGACGTCGATGCGCTTGTCGACGCCGTCGAATCCGCACGCCTGTGCGCCCAGCAACCGGCCGTCGGTGGGATCGAACAGCACCTTGAGGTGCATCATCGCCGTGCCGGGATAGTAGCCGGCATGCCCGGATGGGTGGACGTGGACCGCGCGGTAGGGGAGGTCCCGGGCCGCGAGCTCGCGTTCGGTGGCGCCGGTTCCGCCCGCGACCATGTCGAACACCTTCACGATGGAGGTGCCCTGGGTGGAGACGTACTCGGTGTCGCGGCCGCAGATGTTCTCGGCTACGACACGGGCCTGGCGGTTGGCGGGTCCGGCGAGGGGCTGCAGGTAGGAGCCGGGAAGCACGGTGTGGGGGGTCTCGACCACGTCTCCCGCGGCCCAAATGTGGGGGTCCGACGTGCGCATGTGGGTGTCAACCTTGATGCCCCCGTGTTCGCCGAGCTCGAGCTTGGCGGCCACGGCGAGGGCGGTGCTGGGGCGTACCCCCGCGGCGAGCAGCACCAAATCCGCCGGGATCGTGGCGTTGCTCGTGAGCTCGACGGTGACGCCACCGTCGTCGCGTCCGACGAACGCCGCGGCGGCGGTGTCGAGGTGTAGGGCGATGCCCCGGCTCCGAAGGTGCTGCTCGACAGGAACGGAGATCTCGTGGTCGACGGGCGGGAGGATCTGGTTGGCGAGCTCGACGACATCCACCTGGACGCCGCGGTGGTGAAGGTTCTCCGCCATCTCGAGCCCGATGTATCCCGCGCCGACGACGACGGCTCGAACGGGCCCGCGCGTGCCGGCCGCCTGAGCGGCGAGGGCGTCGTCGATGCGCGTCTTGATGCGGTCCATGTCTCCCAGGCGGCGCAGGACCTCGACGGCCGGGTGGTCTATGCCGGGCAAAGGAGGCCGGAACGCGTCCGCGCCCGGGCATAGGGCGAGGGCGTCGTACTTCTCTGTGTACTCGCGCCCGGTGTCCACCTCGCGGACGGACACCGTGCGAGCCTTGCGGTTGATCGAGGTGACCTCGTGGGCGATCCTCACGTCGATGTTGAGGGACTCACGCAGGCTCTGGGGCGTCTGGAGGACCAGGCGAGAGCGATCGGTAATGACCTCTCCCACGTGATACGGGAGGCCACAGTTGGCGAACGAGACGTGATGCCCACGCTCCAAGACCACGATCTCGGCGGCCTCGTCCAACCGTCGCGCCCGCGCCGCGACCGACGCCCCTGCGGCGACTCCTCCTATCACGACTATTTTCATAACACTCAGGTTACGTTATTCACTCCGGGAGATATGGGCGCGAAGGTCCCGGGCGGCCTGGACCAGCGGGCCCCTAGCGGTCGACGCCGCACGCCCTACTTTTCCTTCTTCTCGTCCTCCTCGTCCTTGTCGCTCCAGGTCTCCTTGGCCCGGTGGCCGATTTCCTTTGCCGCGTCCACGCTGACCTGAGCGACGTCCTTGGCGGTCTCGGCGACCTTGGGCCCGTATTCCTTCGATACCTCGACCGTCTTCTCGGCCGCAACCTTTGCGCCGTGGGCGACCTTGGGTCCGTATTCCTTCGCTACCTCGGCCGTCTTCTCGGCCGCAACCTTCGCGCCATGGGCTACCTTCGGGGCGTACTCCTTCGTCACCTCGACCGTCTTCTCGGCCGCAACCTTCGCGCCATGGGCAATCTTCGGGGCGTACTCCTTCGTCACCTCGACCGTCTTCTCGGCTGCAACCTTCGCGCCATGGGCAACCTTCTCACCCATGCTTTCTTCCGTGTCTGCAGCCCCGGACTCATTTTCTTCCATCACTTCTGCGATGTCCTCGGCCTCCCCACATATGCACGGGTCTTGCCCACACGTGCATTCGACGGCCTCGCCCATGTCCTCGGCGTCCATCTCCATGTCGTCGTCGACCATGGTCACCCTCCACTTCCGTGTCACAGCGCGAGCGTCGCGCCTCGCTCTTGAGCCTACCCTCGCTAGCACGGACTCGGAAGGTCGTGGTGTCGTTCCCCTCGCTCACCCCACATTTCCCACTGATCCAGAAGCGTGCGCTGACATAGGGTGGATACCACCATCCACTTAGGAGTGGCACATGACCGACATCGACCAGCTGTTCTCCAAGATTCCGATCGACCAGATCGCAACCAAGCTCAAGCTCAAGCCGGACACCGCGCTCGCGGGTGTCGCGGCCGCACTTCCCGCGCTTGTGTCAGGCCTCGCGGCGAACGCCGAGAAACCCAGCGGCGCTGACTCGCTCCTCAAGGTCCTTGAATCCAAGGACCCGAGCGTCGTCAAGGGCAAGATCGACCTCGGTGCCGTCGACCTCAAGGACGGAAAGAAGATCGTCCGCCATATCTACGGCAAGGCCACACCCAAGGTCGCCGCCAAGCTCGGTGCGGCGTCCGGCACGGGCTCGAGCAAGATGAAGAAGCTCCTTCCCATCCTTGCGCCCCTCGTTTTAGCCCTCGTTGCCAAGAAAGTATTCGGCGGAGGCAAGACGAAGAAGAAGACCTCGGGCGGCGGCCTCGGCGACATCCTCGGGGGGATGCTCGGCGGCGGTGGCTCAAGTTCGGGCGGCGGGCTCGGCGACATCCTCGGGGGGATGCTCGGAGGCCTCCTCGGCGGCGGTCGATAGGCCTCCGCGACCGCAAACACATCGAACGCGACCTTCGCTCGATAGAGGCGCGACCTAGGCCGGGTTGTCGACGCGCGAATCCCCCAACCGCTTTGCCCTCATCCCACCCGGCTCCGTGCCGCATCCCGCGCCGGGCCCGACTCGTTCTGTCCCCACTCAACCGCGGGGATGCGTCCACGCGTTGGCGACAACCTGCACCACAGCCAGGGCCAGCATGAGGATCCCCCCGGGCACCGACTCCTTCCAGACCATCACCACGAACCCATAACTGGAGGAGACGTAGAGGGCCACGTAGGGCACCAGAAGGCGCCAGTCCATGTGCTCCCGGAAGGGGATCTTGAGGACCCAGTCGTACAGGGCCTCAATCGCGAGGAAAGCGAGGAAGAGGGCGAGGAAGATCGTGTACTGCATCGCCTTCCGCTCATGCTGGACAAGAACGAGAGCATATATCGCGGGGGCGGCGAGCAACAAATAGAGCCAGCCGAACCGCTGAATCAGGTCAAGACGCCGCCCTCGCACGACGAAGATCACGATCAGCGCGACGCTGTTCACCAGTCCGAGAGCGAAAAAAAATGACTCGAACATCGCGGCACCTCCGAGGCCTGCTGAATCCAGCATCGCACGCGTGACCGGCAATAGCGAACGGTCGAGGACCGGATAGTGACGTAGCACCACGCCAAGGACACCTACGAACTCGTCGACGCGGTCGCCGCGGAATCCTTCGCGCTCGCCTAGGCACAGGGTGGCTCGCCGTCAGCGGATATCCGCACCCAGGTGGGGAATTTGGGTTGGCGCCCGTCACCCGACGACTTGCCCAGCAGCCTGCGCCCCAGCCACGGCAGCACGTAGACGACGTAGTACCGGGCCTCGCCCGCAACCCAGCCCAACGGCCCTCCGCGGGGGGCGTCGGCGGCGTTCACGACGGGCGCAGGGGTCGGCACCCCCAGTGCGGTGAGCACGCGGCTGGCGACGAGTTGGTGTCCCAGCGAGTTCAAATGCAGCCGGTCCGGGGACCAGTACGGCGCCTGGCGCGACTCCGAGTTGCGGAAGTTGTCCACGAAGGTGGCGTTGCGCCGACCGTCCACGAGACGCTCGACGACCTCGGTGAGGCGCGTGCCCAGCTCCCGCATACGCTGCCCGGCGGGCAGGCGGTCGGAAGGGTCCGGGCCGCTGAGGATGATGGCGTGCACGCCCGCAGCCTCACACGAGTCGAGCACGCGCGTGATCAACGCCTTCATGCGATCGTCGGAATAACCGGGACGCAACATGTCGTTGCCGCCGCCGTTGAAGGTCAGGTGCGTGGGCGGTGGCGTCAACGCGAGCGCGGCGTCGAGTTGATCGGTCGCGATGGGGAGGATCAGGCGCCCGCGGACGGCCAGGTTGGCGTACCAGACCTCGTCGCCAGGGTGAGCGGCGGCGAAGCCCATGGCGACGCGGTCGGCCCACCCCAGCGGCGTGCCGTCCGGACGCTTGTCTCCCACACCTTCGGTGAAGCTGTCGCCGATTGAGACGATGCGCATGGTTACCATCATGCCGCGTGCCTCTCGGCCTCCCATCGCCCGCGCTACACTCCGCAGTAGCCCGATACCTCACCACTCTCGGGAGCACGATGGCAACCAAGGCCTACCCGCCCATCAACGCGCCGCTCGATGATCCAGAACTGGCCGAAGCGGCAAAGCGGGCGCGCGCGACGTTCAAGTACTTCTGGCGCGAATGCTTCGCCGAACGGCACCGCATCATCCCCGGGCTGAGTGTCCAAACGGTCAAGTTCCCGTTCCCCCACTCGCATACTCGTGGCGAAGGCTCACTGAACACCGAGCACATGTGGGTGAGTGACATCGACTTCGACGGCAGGGACGTCCGCGGCACCCTCATCAACGAATCGCCGCACGTGCGGGAGTTCAAGCAAGGACAGTCGGTGATCTTCCCCGTCGGCACTCTCACCGACTGGATGTACGCCCAGCAGTCGCGAGCCTATGGAGCGTTCTCCGTTCAGGTATTGCGCGCGCGCATGGACACCACAGAACGCAAACGCCACGACGACGCGTGGGGCCTCGACTTCGGCGACACCGCCTGCCCTCTCATCGTTCCGTGGGAGAACCTTGACGATGAGCACGCCCTGTTCCAGAACATGCTCCCCGGATTGGTGGATGCCCTGGCCGCCAACCCATCGATGGCCACAGCCGCGGACGACGAGGGCTGGACGATGTTGCATCGGCACTCGCTCGCGGGAAGCGCCGGGATCGTTGAAGCCCTGTTGAACCACGGCGCCGACGCCACGGCCTCCACCCCCGACGGTCGCACTGCGGCTGACCTCGCGCATGCGGCGGGCTGGCCGCGGGTGGCGGCGCTACTCGCGGCACACGCGTAAGTCGGCGGTCGCGCCGGCGCCTAGAAAGCGCGAAGCCTGGCACGCCGACCATACGGAAGGCTGCCAGGCTTACTTCGCCGGGCTATTGCCCGACGCACCTCCATGGTCCCACGGGTGCCGCGCCCGTTCAAGACTTGTGGAGGAGGCGCCCGAACCCGCCCGACAAGTTCACGCTTGGTAGGGTCCTTCCCATGAAGGCCGAGCGATTTAAAGAGAAGTACGGGCCGTACGCGTTGGTCGCCGGGGGCTCCTACGGACTGGGCGCCGCCTTCGCCGAGGCGATCGCACGGCGGGGAGTGAACCTCGTCCTCATCGCGCGCCAAGAAGAATGTCTGAAGGCGACGGCCTCCCGGCTCAACGAAACATATGGCATCGACGTGATTTCCCTAGCCATGGATATGGCAGATTTCGACGACGTGAAGAGACGGATTGGCGCACTTGACGTCTCGATTGGCCTCCTGGTCTACGATGCCGCGTTTGCTCCTATAGGTCGCTTCGAAGACACGAGTGAGGATCACTTGGCTCTCGCCGCGGCCGTAAACGTACGCGCACCGCTGCTCCTCGCCAAGCTCTTGTCGGCCTCGATGATCGAGCAAAAGCGGGGAGGGATCATCCTGATGTCGTCCCTTGCCGGGGGGCAGGGTAGTTCGACCATCGCGACATACGCGGCCACGAAGTCGTTCAACGCCATCCTGGCCGAGGGCCTGTGGAAGGAACTGAAGCCGCACGGGATCGACGTGCTCGCCTGCTGCGCGGGGGCGATCCTGACCCCCGGCTACCTGCAAGCCGAGAAGGTCAAGCCCGCGCCCGGAGCGCTGGAGGCCCACCAAGTCGCCGAACGCACCCTGAACGCCCTAGGACGAGGCCCGATCTTCATTCCCGGGGCAACCAACAAGGTCGGCCGATTCGTCCTGACGCGGCTCCTGACCAGGCGAGCAGCCGTTCGCACCATCTCGAAGAACACCGGAGGTTTGTCGTGAGGATCCTGCTCGGCTTGATCACCCCGCTCGTCGCCTACTCCGTCATCACGCTCCTCCACCTCGTCATCCCTGTGAAGAGGACGACGGGGTATGCCAGGAACGACGCGACCGGCGCGCTGATGACCTATCGGATCAACGGCAAGTACGTCCTGTGGGCGAGCATCCTGATCTGGTTCGCGCTCGGGTATTCCGACGTCGTCCCGTACGAGTGGCTGTACGAAACCCGATGGTTGGGGTTCATCGGGGCAATCGCCATCGGCCTGGGGTTCTCCTTCTTCGTCGTCCTCCGGTACCCGCCGACCGGTCGGGCGTTTTGGGCCGACCTGTGGTTCGGCCGGGCGAAGGAGTCGCAGCTCAGGGACGGCCTCGTCGACGCGAAGATGTGGTTCTACCTCATCGGCGCCGTCATGCTTCAGCTGAACGTGCTCTCCTTCGCAGCGTTCCACCTCGAGAACGTCGACGACGTCAATCCCGGCTTCCTCCTCGGCTGCGCGATGCTGACGTGGTTCGTCTTCGACTACCTGACGTTCGAGAAGATCCACCTGTGGACGTACGACTTCATCGCTGAGCGGGTGGGGTTCAAGCTGGGGTGGGGCTGCCTGGCGTTCTACCCGTACTTCTATGCGGTCTCGCTGTGGTTTGTCGCGGATCGCCCCGATCCCGGCCGCGGGGCGTGGCTGACGGTCCTCTTCGGCGCCATCTTCCTCCTCGGCTGGGTGCTGACCCGCGGCGCGAACCTGCAGAAGTACCTCTTCAAGACCGCGCCCGAGAGAACATTCCTCGGGATGAAGCCGGAGGTGCTGACCGACGGCAAGAACAGCCTCCTGGCCAATGGCTTCTGGGGCGCCAGCCGCCACATCAACTACCTGGGAGAAATCATCCAGGCTGTGGCCGTGGCCCTTGCGGCTGGCTACTTCGGGCTTTGGGTGGTGTGGCTGTACCCCGCCTACTACGTGGGTCTGCTGTTCACCCGTCAGGCGGACGACGACAAGGTCTGCCGGGCGAAGTACGGGAAGCTGTGGGACCGGTACACCACGAAGGTGAAGCACCGGATCATTCCGTACGTTTACTGAGCGTGGGTGGGGCGACAACCAGTACGGACGACGGCCGGAAGGGAACGACCTAGGCCGGGTTGCCGACGGCGGTCACTCCTCAACGCTGGAGGTTCCCTTTTCGCCCGGAGTAATATCGCTACTTCAGTTCAAGCGTCTGCGCGGTGGAACAGGAGCGATTGGCCGCTCTCGCGCACTCCACCTGGACAGAAGTCCTTCTCGGAGTAGTTGTACAGGACCATAACCGACCACTCCAGGTCGCCCGCAGGAACGACGGCGAGCGGGACTCGCATCACCGCTGTCATGCCGTCGGGAACCTCAAAGGTTCCGTCGGTTATCCGGAAGTCTCCACCGGGATTGCGCCATCCCATCATGTTCCACTCCTGAGATGAAGTGAGGAACACCGTGACACTCGAAGCGAAGCCGTGCTGGTCCAAGGTCGGTGTTAGGTCGAGCCTGAACTCCGCGTGGTCGTTGGCCTGAAGCAACGAGCTAAGGGCAACGCTCTGGGTGTCGACGAGCGCGTGAATTGACGCCATAGAGAACGTCACCACCAGGAAACCGTCCTCTTCAGAGATCGACACAGAGTCAAGGTCAATCCCTATTGATGTCCATAGGTCGTCAAGTTCGTCAACGCATGTGGCCGTTACTGTCCCAGCAGGTGTGACGTCGCGCGGCGCCGCAGAGTTCGATTCAGGACTCACCCACTGAATTCTTGGCTCGTTGGCTGCGTCCGACGAGTCTCCGGCACACCCGGGCGCGCATGCGGCAAGCGCAAGAGTCGCACATAGCAGGGCGCGGGTACCTGGTCGGAATCTGCTCACGCGCAGCGCTCACTCTACGCCGTCGGGGTCGTCGAACTGGTCCCAGAGCCATCTGCCGCTGTCCGGAACGACGCTTTGCAGGTTGTGGCCGATGGTGAGGTCGAATGCGACTGACAATTCCGCGATCCGTTCACCAACGGCCGACCTGAGATTACCGAGTGCAAGCGACAGTTCGTCTGGCCCATACGGACCGCCGTGCATGTACCTGTGTCGATTCTCTTGCATCATGAACACGGTGAACAACTGGCGGATTTCGGCAAGGAGTTGCGCGTAGGCAGCGCCTATGCCGGGCACTTGGATCGCGGACGTCAAGTACTCGCGGGTCTTCTCCGCTGACCTCATACACTCGTCGGGAATCTCGAACCGCATGTCCTCCCACAAGATGCGTCGATCTTCAAGGAATGCGAGTACTCCGCGTGCCAACTCGGCATCTGACGGCCTGGTTTCCATGGCGAACGCGAAACCGAACGCACTCGCTCCGGAGGGACGAGCCTTCCACCGCTGCATACACCGAAACTAGCACCGTGATACGAGGACCGCGCGGAATAGCCAAGGGGATGTATTGGCGGTTAGTCGGGTTGACGACTTGGGTCGTCTAGCCACGCTCCGGTGAGGAAGGTAACCTCGATGCTCCGAGTTTCCGACCGAACGTGACGGCGAAACGCTCTATGTTGGCGGCTCTGTGCCTGCAGTAGCCTTAACTCGTGGTCACAAGCGATCCCGACGAGGCCGAGCGATTGTGGAAGCGTCTGCAGGATCACCCCGCGACCGTGGCCCAGCGCCGATGGGACTCTCTCCGATTGGTCGTCGTAGTCTTCAGCCGCAATACCCAATTGCTCCGCCGCCACATCACACAAGCTGAATCCGACGTCGAGATCGGAGCGGCGCTGATCAACAATCTCAGGGTTCCCAACACGATACGGGAGCACTTTGAGACGGAAATGGTGCGCTTGTTGCACAACTACCTGGCGTCGACTTCCACCCTCATCGATCACACTCGAAAGCACATGAAGGCATACAAGAACACGTCCTTCCTTGTCGAATACAATATGCGTCTCGCAAGGCTCGTAGACGCCGATGTGATCGACTTCATGAAGCGGTTGCGCAACTTCGCGCTTCACCAGTCGATCCCGCCGTTCGGTGTGAGCCTCCAGATCGCTCCCGGCGAAGCGGTCTTCGAGGTCTTCCTCGACCGAGCAGCGCTGCTGTCCGAGCCGTCGAGTTGGACCGTCGGGGCGAAGAGGTACATGACGAGTTGGCCGACGGACACACAGCGTGTCCTCCCCCTCATAGACGAGCATTCCAAACTGGTCGGCGACCTCTACGGGTGGCTCTTCGCACAGTACGAAGGGCTCCACGGTGCGGAAATCGACGAACGAAATGCGCTCGTCGTCGAACTCCAGGGGGCAAGAAACACGCCAGGTCACCCGGACTACGCGCCATGGGAGGATCGACCCGGATGGGCCGACGCCATGAGTGAGACTTCGACCGGCGAAAAGGGCGACGCCTAGCCCTAAGCGGCCGTCACACGATGTCAAAGCGTGACCGCGATTTACCGCGATCAAGGGATTGTACTGGCGAGTAGTCGGGCTGCCCAAAAGGCTTACATACTTGATGCCGTTCTCGCATCCCACCCTAAGGACCTATGGGTGCTCGGGGAGCGACGGAAGTACCGATCCCTTTGGAAACCACGGTTCCTGGAATACGAGCTGCCAAGTCGGCGAGAGGAACGGTGTAACGCTTCCAAGCGTCGAGCCCGGGTGCCGCAGTCCGTAGTACAGCTTTGTGACCTCAGTCAACTCATCAAGGGCGTGGTCGATTTGGCTCATGGTAAGCATCTGCGTGCTGAGTGACATGCTCTTTCCACGATGTGCGATCACCTCGTCGGCGTATTTCTTGACCGGCGCTGATGCATCACGAATCCGCTTGATGCTCGCACGGACGACCGCCTTCTCGACGCACTTGCCGGTCATGGGAGCGTAGGTGCGGAATGCAGCTCGCGCACACTCAGACCGCTCAACTTCAATAGGCGACTCAAGGTACTGGCTGAAGAAGTACTCCCATGTGAAGCTCTGGGAGTTCGTCATCAGGTATTGGAGGCACCTAACGAGGCTTGTCGTACCCTTCCTGACGTCAGCCTCACGCCGTATCGCACTGCTTACCGTCGCCACATAGGTCCGGAGGAGATAGCCGTCGATTTACCAGTCTTGGTATACACCTGGAGCCCTTCGCAGTGCCCAAATGACGTCCCACACGGAGCGCGTGTGAGCCAGCGTAAACATCTCTCTCTCGACGGCATCGAAGTCGTTGTACCACTGTTCCCAGACCTGCGCCACCGAACCACTCGCCATGTGATTCAGGCTAGACCCGTATCCCGAATCGCGCCGTTCATGAGCGTTCCCCGATGGGATTGGATTTACGGGTAGACGTCTTCATGAAATCGATCGCCCCTCAACTCCAAGGGTTCCGCTACAGTCGCGAGCAGCGTCGCCGCTTCAACTAGTACAACCAATGGCGATCCCCTACTTGATCCTCTCAAAATCCACGGGGAATCCGGCATCCTTGAGTTCGCGAGCCAGGGTATTCTTCCAACCCCCGCCATCGTCCATCCGAATGTACGCAAGACCGTTCATATCCGACGGAAACTCGATTTCCCCCGCGTGTAACACAGCCGTCCGGCCGCGACCGAGCCTGCCGAAGAAGAAGCCGAGTTCAAACACGACGTTCTGCCGTGCTCGACCACGAACTGCGCCTGACCCCGCCGCACAACCCTCGTCGTCGGCGGTGAGTATCACAACGGCGAAGCCCGCTCCAGCGGCATTCTGCTCGAACTTCTCAAGTAGCGTGCGGCCATGACTGGGCTGCTCGTGCAAGATCACGACATCGTCTCCACCTATGATTGCCTCGACAAGCCGAGCCACACGTTCCGCCCGCGCCGTGTCGCTGCCGTGCACAATGAAGACGGATGCTCCGTCGCCGGATGAGCCCAGGCTCCGGCCGTTGGTGATTCGAGACGAGGACGTCGCGCTCTCCCCACCAGGCGGGCCTTCGATCATCTCGTCGGTGACATCCTCGGCGCGCGCCGCAGCCCGCCACTCCATGCTCGGTCCACCGAGAACTGTTACCGATGAGCGGTCGTCGTCGGCCTTAATCGCCGCGTAGAAGCTTCTCGCCGGCTCGTCGCTACGACTGATGCGAACACGCTTGATCTCACGGGCTTGGATGGTGCGTCCGCTGAGCACAATTGGGCCGCCACTCCGGTACGGGACGAGTACCTTTCGCTCAAGGGTGTCTAGGTCCATGTCGACCTTGCACTCGTCGTGCTCGCGCTTTTCTTGGAATTCGATTCGGACGTGGTAGAACACTTTCAGCGCCTTCCATTCGCGGCTTGGCTTGAATCCCGCAGAGACCGAACTCCGGTACCCGCTAAGCCTACCGTCGAGCCCGCTCCGAGACCCGAACTTGTCAATCGGAATGCCTGTCAGGACAGGAGCGGCAGGGGATAGTCCGACGAGTAGTCAGATTTCCGAATCAAGTGTCCCCAGATTAATCGTGCACCGGGCTTCTCTAAAAAAGTTCGCCAGCTTCCCGATCGACGGGGCCATCTTCCTAGGATCAGTAGGCCGGGCTGATCGATTGGGGGTGTTGCACGATGTTTACCGATGTTGGACAATGGGTAACGTCCAAGCACAACACGCAGCCACCTGAGGGGCCCCCGACCATGAAGACCGAACGCCTCGCCGCACGGGTCACCCCTGCGGAACTCGACACGATCCAGCGCGCCGCCGAACTCGAACACCTCTCGCCATCCGCTTTCATGGTCCGCTCCGCCCTCCTGGAGGCCGAGGAAGTCCTCACCCGCGCCGACGTCACCTACATGCCTCCCGAGCAATTCCAGCAGGTCATGGCGACCCTCGACACCCCGGACGAGGCACCCCGGCTCGCCCAGGCCTTCCGTGAGAATCGCCTCACGGACGACGACCGATAGCGCCAGCCCACGCCGAAGCCATGTTCGAGCCCACGCCCCTGACCGAAGAGATGGCGGTTCGAGGATTCAGGTGCGGGGTCGAGAAGCTGGACGACTGGCTCAAGAACTCCGCCCTGAACGCCAAAAGGCGAGGCATCGCCGTCACCGAGGTCTGGGTCGACCCCGAAACCAACCGGGTGGTGGCCTACTACTCGATCTCCCCGACCTGCATCGGCTCGAAGGGGCTCCCCCACTCGGCGACCTCCGGCCTGAACGCCATCCCCTCCTACCTCCTCGCCCGGCTCGCGCTCGATACCTCGCTTCACGGCCAAGGACTCGGCACGACGCTCCTCACCCAGGCGATCGGGAAAATCCTCCGGGCAGCCCGAGAAGGGGGCGGACGCCTCATCGTCGTCGATCCAATCGACGACAAAGCCGCATCGTTCTATACCCACTTCGGCTTCCAGCCCATCGGCGGCTCTCGCCGCCTGTTCATGAAGGTCTCCACGGCACGGGCGGCCGCGTCCGACCCCCTATGAGCGTGAAAGACTAGCCCCATGCCTGGACAGAACCTCACCCGCGCCGAGGCCGAGGCCCGTGCCGCCGTCATCGCCGTCGACTCCTACGAGGTCACGCTCGACCTAACCTCCGGACTCATGGCCGACCCGCCCGCCTTCCGCTCCACGACCGTCGTCCGCTTCGGGGCCCGCGCGGGCGAGTCGAGCTTCATCGACCTCATCGCGCCCGCCGTCCACTCCATCGACCTCAACGGCGAGGCCCTCAGCCCGGCCCAGCACTTCCAGGACTCCCGCATCGCCCTTCCGGACCTCAAGAGCGCCAACGTCCTCACCGTCGTCGCCGACTGCGCCTACATGAACACCGGCGAGGGCCTCCACCGCTTCGTCGACCCCGAGGACGGCGAGATCTACCTGTACAGCCAGTTCGAGGTCGCCGACACCCGGCGCGTCTTCCCCGTCTTCGAGCAACCCAACCTCAAGGCGATGTTCCAGTTCACCGTCACGGCCCCCGACCACTGGCACGTCCTGTCCAACTCCCCCACGCCCAAGACAACCCCGGTGGCCGATCAGACCGTCACCATCGGCGACACCGAACACGGCCTCGCCACCTGGGCCTTCGAACCGACCGGCACCCTCCCCTGTTACGTGACCGCGATCGTCGCCGGGCCGTACCACAAGGTCCCGGGCTCCATCCTGAGCAAGTCCGGCCGCCTCGAGGCGAACGTCTACTGCAGGAAGCCCCTCGCCGATTTCCTCGACGCGGACGTCATCCTCGACGCCACCCAGAAGGGCTTTGACTTCTACGAGGAACAGTTCGAGATGCCATACCCGTTCCCCAAGTACGACCAGATCTTCGTCCCCGAGTTCAACGCCGGTGCCATGGAAAACGCCGGCTGCGTGACCTTCACCGAGGACTACGTGTTCCGGAGCAAGGTGCCCGAGGCCCGCCGCGAGCGCCGCGTCGTCACCGTCCTCCACGAGCTCTCCCACATGTGGTTCGGCGACCTGGTGACGATGAAGTGGTGGAACGACCTCTGGCTCAACGAGTCGTTCGCCGAATACGTCTCCACCCTGGCGGTCGCCGAGACCATCCAGGGCCCAGCCGCATGGACCACCTTCAACAGCCTTGAGAAGTCGTGGGCGTACCGGCAGGACCAGCTCCCCTCCACTCATCCGATCGTCGCCAACATCAGCGACCTCGAGGACGTGGAGGTCAACTTCGACGGCATCACCTACGCCAAGGGTGCGTCCGTGCTGAAGCAGCTCGTCGCCTGGGTGGGGAGGGACGCCTTCTTCGCTGGCGTCGCCGAATACTTCCGCAAGCACCGCCTCCGCAACACCACCCTTCGCGACCTCCTCGTCGAACTCGAGAAAACCTCCGGGCGCGACCTCGAAGCATGGTCCGGCCTATGGCTCGAGAAGGCCGGTGTCACGACGCTCAGGCCCGTCATCGAGGACGACAGTATCGACTCTGACCGTGGCGGTAAGGAGGGCGCGACCATCACCACGTTCAGCATCGCCCAGGAGGTGCCTGAGGACTGGCCCACCCAGCGGCCGCACAGGCTCGGGATCGGCGGATACGATCTGGTGGGAACCGGTGCCGAGGCAAAACTCGAGCGCTCGTGGTACGTCGAAACCGACATCGTTGGCGCCCTAACCCCTGTCCCCGACGTGGTCGGCAAGCCCCGCCCCGCCCTCCTCCTCGTCAACGACGACGACCTCGCCTACGCCAAGATCCGGCTCGACGATGAGTCGCTCGCGACGGCCGTCGACCATGTCTCCGGCATCACCGAATCCCTCCCCCGCTCCATGGTGCTCGCCGCCGCCTGGGACATGACCCGCGACGCCGAGACGGCCGCTCGGGCATTCGTCGACCTCATCCTGAAGAATGTGGGTGCCGAGCGCGAGTCCACAATCACCCTCATGCTGCTGCGCCAGCTCGCCACGGCCATCAGCCTCTATGCAGAACCGAAGGTCGCCGATGCGTTGTGGGAGCGGACGGCCGACGCCCTCTGGTCTCTCGCCCAGGCCGCCGAGCCGGGTAGCGACAACCAACTCCAGTTCGTCAAGGCTTTCGCGGGGCAGGCGCGCACTCCTGCGCAACTCGACACCGCCCAGGCCCTACTCGACGACAAGACCAGTGATAAAGGCCTCCCCATCGATACCGACCTCGCCTGGGACCTCCTCATCGGTTTGGTCGCCGGAGGGCGGGCCGGTGCGCCTGAGATCGACGCCATGCTCTCGAAGGACGCAACGGCGTCGGGTGAGAGGCGGGCGGCTCACGCCCGTGCGGCCATTCCGACGGTGGAGGCCAAGCGGGCGGCGTGGGACGCGCTCATCAACGCGAGCGAGGGTGAGGACATGCCGAACGCCCTTCAGTCGGGGACTACGGCCGGGTTCAACCATGTTCATGATGCGGCGCTGCTCGAGTCGTTCATCGACGACTACTTTGGGATGCTTCGCCGGGTCTACGACACCAAGACGAACGAGATGGCGACCAACCTCATCGAGGGCCTCTACCCCGTGCTCCACGCCGGCCGCGTCAAGGACCTCCAGAACCGGGCCGACGCGTGGCTCGAGGCAAACAAGGACGCGCACCCGGCTCTGCGCCGGCTGGTAATTGAGGGCCGGGATGGGGTTAGGCGCTCGCTCGAGGCCCAGCACATCGACACGAACGACTTCGGCTCCACCGACTGATGGGCGATGCCTCCTAAGAAGTAGGGGGCGGACCGAGCGCCGACGCGTGCGCGGCGCGCCACTCCCTCTCCTGGCGCGCCTTTTTGACGCGCTTCAGGCGCACGCCGCACAAGAAGAGCGTGAGGCCGACGATCAGGCTCACCGCCGCTACCCATATCTCGTTCAACACGGGAGCGATCATCCCTATCCCCACCACCCACACTATGATTCCGCCCATTTGGAGCACCTCATCGACGGTGATCGTCCAAGTCCAAGTCCCCGTCGGCGGGGGCACGTACGGCCCGAGGGACGGATCGTCGTTGGTGTGGGTCACCTGGTAGGCCGGAGTGAGGCCCGCGAGGTCGGCCAGTAGCAGCAGGCGCGACTCCAGGTGCATCGGGTCGGCGATCAACCCGTTGTCCGCCGCACGAATGCCGGGACCGTCCCAGACGATCTCCGGCTGGCCCCCGGGCGTCGGCTCCAGCAGACGCCCGATCACGCGCGGAGTGAAGACCGCATGCGACCCGGCCGCGTAGCGCCCCATCGCGCGCCACCGACGCTCGAACTCTACGGATTCGAGCGGGACCGCGCTGCCATAGGCGTGCGAGCCCGCGCTCGCGCTCCGCCGGGGCACCACCGCCGTCACGGGATAGTCGGCGTCCGCGTCCACCACGATGATCGTCTCCGGGTGCGAGTACTCTCCGCTCGTGACACGGCATAACAGGATCATCGCGTCGCGCCCGTGCACCCACCCGCGCGCCGCGTGGAAGGGCCTGGTCAGGTCGTCGTCGGAGAAGTGGAAACGCGTCGCCCAATGGGCGGCCAGGGTGGGGTCGTCGGTGACCTCCCACCCGTGCCGGGCGGCCCAGACCTGGAGCCCCGCGATCACCCCCGGGTAGCTCGCCGCCTTCCGCTTAAGCGCAAGGCCCGTTGCCGCCATGAACGCTAAAAACACCACGGTCATGACCATCCCGACGATGCCGGTACGCATCGACTCCGACGCGTTCGAATCCGCGCCACCATCGGCCCAGGCCCCTATGAAGACCGCCGCGAAGGCGCAGAAGCCCCCGATGGCGGGAGCAACGAGGACCAGGAAGCACCCCCAACCCGCGCAGCCGGGGCCCGATCGCTTGAACGTCTTTCGTGCCACCCTCGCCCCCCACCTTGTCCTTGGTGCAACGCTAGCGCACGGGGCAACGGCACGCGGAGGATGGCCGATGCCTCCTAAGAAGTAGAGGGCGGACCGAGCGCCGACGCCTGCGCCGCGTGCCACTCCCCCACCCGCCGCGCCCGGCTGCGGAGTACGCCGCGCACAACGAGAATGATGAGCGTGAGGCCAATCGCCACGCTCGCCAACGCGACCCATAGCCCGAACACCACCCAGACCAATACCAACGGGACCACAAAGAAGGGGGCCCCGAACGCGACTCCGAGCGCGATCAGTACCCACGTCGGAACGCGGGTGTTCCGCATCGGCGCGGGCACGTATGGCAGGAGGGACGGATCGTCGTTGGTGTGGGTCACCTGGTAGGCCGGAGTGAGACCCGCGAGGTCGGCCAGCAGCAGCAGGCGCGACTCCAGGTGCATCGGTTCGGCGATGTACCCGTCGTCCGTCGCACGGATGCCAGGACCGTCCCAGACGATCTCCGACTGACCCCCGGGCGTCGGCTCCAGCAGACGCTCGATCACGCGCGGAGTGAAGATCGCATGCGACCCGGCCGCGTCGCGCCCCATCGCGAGCCACCGACGCTCGAACTCTACGGATTCGAGCGGGACCGCGCTGCCATAGGCGTGCAAGCCCGCGCTCGCGCTCCGCCGGGGCGCCACCGCCGTCACGGGATAGTCGGCGTCCGCGTCCACCACGATGATCGTCTTTGGAATCGTGGCGTCTCCCATCGGGACGGTGCAGAATAGGATCATCGCGTCGCGTCCGTGTACCCACCCGCGCGCCGCGACGAGGGGCCTGATCTGGGCGTCCGCGGAGAAGTGGAAGCGCGTCGCCCAATGGGCGGCCAAAGAGATGTCGTTGGTGACCTCCCATCCGTGCTGGGTAGCCCAGGCCCCGAGGCCCGCGATCACCTCCGGGTAGCTGACCCCTTTTCTTGAGCGCACAAGGACCACCGTCCAAACCGGGACCCAGAACACCGCGAACACCACGGCGATCACCAGCACGATCGTGCGGTAAAGCGAATCCATCGACGCGTTCAAACCCATGCCACCAAAGACCCGGGCCCTACTGGAATCCGACGCGAAGTTGCTGAAGGCCGCAATGGCGACAACAACTCCTATGACCAGGGCGCACCCCGCAACCCAGCCGGGGCCAGAGTACTTAAGCGTCTTTCGCGCCACCCTCGCCTCCCCCGCCTTGTCGTCAGTACGACGCTACCGCATGGGGCAACGGCGCGCGGAGGATGGCCGATGCCTCCTAAGAAGTAGGGGGCGGACCGAGCGCCGACGCCTGCGCCGCGTGCCACTCCCTCACCTGGCGCGCCTGGCTGAGGTGTGCGAGGCGCACACCGCAGATTATGAGCGCGAGGCCAATCACCACGCTCACCGCCTCGACCCATAGCCCGCTTGCCGTGGGAGCCAGTCCCGGCAGTCCCGGCCCCACGAACCAGAAGGAGACCCCGAGCGCGATCAGTACGAACGTCGCAACGGGGATCTTCTTGGGCGGCGGGGGGGCGTACGGCCCGAGGGACGGATCGTCGTTGGTGTGGGTCACCTGGTAGGCCGGCGTGAGATCCGCGAGGTCGGCCAGCAGCAGCAGGCGCGACTCCAGGTGCATCGGGTTGGCGATGAACGCGGCGTCCGCCGCACGAATGCCGGGAGCGGCCCGCCGTTTCCGAACGTTCTAATGGCGTGGGCGATGGGGCGCAAGCGATTCAGGTGGAGTCAAGCACTGCGCGAGACGACGTGGCCCCAGCCTTGTTCGCCGTCGGGATGCTCGGCCTGTTCTTCGTCGGGGCGCGGCTCGACCCAATCCTCG
>CAZSUY010000012.1:0-56675 GCA_964610155.1 uncultured Demequinaceae bacterium | reverse complement strand
CCGCACCCGCGCCGACCCCCGCACCCGCGCCGACCCCCGCACCCGCGCCGACCCCGACCCCCGCACCCGTCTCGATTCCGCCCCAGACTCCTGCCTCCATGGGGGCCTCCGGGGGAACCTACGTCACCCCCCTCGTCCGCAACCTCGCGGCCGATCGTGGCGTGGGTCTCGATTCGATCGTCGGCACGGGCATCGGTGGCCGCATCACCAAGGAGGATGTGCTCGCCGCGACCCCGGTCCCAGCCTCCTCCCCGGCGTCCCCCCTAGCTCCGACCAAAGCGGTATCGATGGAAAGCGGCGAGGCCTCGACCCTCCGAGGAACCACGGTCAAGATGTCCAGTCACCGCTCGATCATCGCCGACCGCATGATGGAGTCCCTTCACGGCATGGCTCAGCTGACCACGGTCGTCGAGGTCGATTTGAGTCGTGTATGGGCCCTCCGTGCTCAGGCCAAGGATGCCTTTCAGGCAAGAGAGGGAGTGAAGCTCACCTTCTTGCCCTTCTTCACGACAGCCGTCTCTGAAATCCTTAGGACCCACGCAGTACTGAACGCTTCCCTCGATGGGGAGAACCTCATCTACCACGGAACCGTCAATCTCGGAATCGCCATCGATACGGATAAGGGCCTGATCGTCCCGGTCATCAAGGACGCCGACTCGAAGTCCCTCACCGAGCATGCCAAGGCAATCGCCGATCTCGCAGAACGAGCCCGCGCGAATCAACTCACCCCCGACGACCTCGCCGGTGGAACGTTCACCGTGACGAACACCGGCTCCGTCGGTGCCGCATTCGACACCCCCATCGTCCCGTCGCCCCAGGCCGCGATCCTCGGAACAGGGGTGATTGCCAAGAAGCCGGTCGTCAGAAAAGGCCCTGATGGCGGCGAGGTCATCGCCATCCACCCCATGTGCTTCATGTCCCTTTCCTACGATCACCGCATTGTCGACGGCGCGGATGCCGCGCGATTCCTCACGGCAGTGAAGTCGCGGATCGCGGCTGGGGCGTTCGAGGCTGAAGTCGGTCAGTAACCGTGCGGGTCGTGGCGGCGGGATGCAGCGGTCTCGTCGGCACCGCGCTTCTTCGCACTCTCGAGGACAATGGACACGAGATTGTCCGTCTGGTTCGTCGCCCTGCGCATTCTGATGCCGAGTCGACCTGGGATCCTCCGAACGGTGTCGTCGACCGAGACCTGGTGATGTCGGCCGACCTGGTGATCAATCTTGCGGGCGCCTCGATCGGAGATCACCGCCTGACCCGTGCATACGCAGCCACCGTGCTGGACTCGCGGGTCTCGACCACGCGCCTGATCTCTCGGACGCTCGCGGAGCGCGGCGGGGGCCGACTGATACAAGCCTCCGCGATGGGGTACTACGGAGTGCGGGGGGATGAGCTGCTCCCCGAGAGGTCGGAGCCGGGGGCAAGCCTGTTGGCGTCGATCACGATTCAATGGGAGGATGCGACGGCCGCCGCGGTGGCCGCTGGCGTGCGCGTGCAGTGGCTCCGCACGGGACTCGTCCTCTCCCCCACCGCAGGGATCGTTGCCCGCATCCTTCCCCTCATTCGCCTGCGGTTGCTTCGAAGCCTGGGGCCTGGTGACAACTTCCTTTCCTGGATCACCCTCCCCGACGCCGTCAACGCCATCCTTGCTCTCATCTCGAGCGGTCACTTCGGTCCCGTCAACCTCGTGACCCCTACCCCAACCCTGAGTCGCGACCTAATATTGGCCCTTGCACGGGCCGCCGGACGTCAGGGGATTTTCCCCGTGCCGGGGCAGGTCTTCAAACTGGCTATCGGGCCCGCCGTTAGCGACCTTCTCGGTTCTCAAAGGGGGGTCCCGGGTGTCCTGACCCGCCTGGGGTTCGAGTGGGATCACCCCGACATCACTTCGGCCGCGGAGTGGATCATCTCGGAGGCCAAACGGTCCTAGAGGCCTTGACATGATCACAGGCTCGGGCGGGTGCGTTCGCCACCATCCCAAACGACGTGTCCCAGAATCTGATACGACACCCGCACCGTCGCTCAATCCCCCTCAGTGAAGAGGGTCTCACTTGAGACGACCTCGACATCGAGACTCTCAGACCTAGGATCCCCCGAGGCCAGGCGATCCGCGATGGGCTGCGCGGTAGGCACCAATCGAATAACCAGCATCAGCGCGAGAAGGCCGACGACGGCAAAACCACACCAACGAGCCGAGGCGAGCAACGTCCGTCGCACCCTCCAAGAACGGCCACTTGGAAGCCGCACGGTTGTCCCTTCTGGTTCGACGGCACGGGCCCTCACCGCAGCCGCGACCGAGACCATCGGAATAGACACCGGCGTAGGCTCGGCACACCCCCTAAGTGCCCGAGCCGCGACCTCGGCGGACGGCCTCTCCAATGGATCCGGACGGCATAGGGGTTCGACCCATGCCGCCATCCTTTCCCGTGCATCGTCTCCTACAAGGGCCTCGAGGACTCGGCCGAGGGAGTAGACATCCCCGGCCGGGGTGGCACCCCGCGCACGCTCGGGGGAGGCGAACCCGACGGTTCCTCGCTCACCCGCCAGCGCCCCGGAGAGGACGTCCACAAGGACCGCCCCCGTAGGAGACACCACGATGTTTGAGGGTGATACATCCCCGTGCGCCAGGCCGGAAGCATGCATGGCTGCAAGAGCCTCGGCCACATTGATACCAATGGCGACGCACTCCCCCGCACTGAGTCCGCCCTTCAGGCGGACGACAACCGAGGCATCCTCGCCCCGAACGCGGAGCATTGTCGCTACGACTGCTCCATCCGCGTCTAGCCCTATCCCCTCCGGGACGCACACCCCGGGATGCTGGAGCGCCTGGAGGGCAGTCAATCGGTTGGCGGCATCCACCAGGTCGGAGAGACCACGCCCCACCACACGCGTGACCGTTTCGCTGACCTGGGTCACGAAGGAAACGCTCATGCGCCCAGGAAACCAGCAACCTACTCGTCGCGGGAGTTATCCACAGCGAAAGTCGGGCGGGAGTGCTCTAGCTAGACCTTGATCTTCTTGTGCCACGGCCACCACGCAACCCGATCGATGTCGTAGATGAGTCCCGGAAGCAGGAGTGTTCGCACGACGAGAGTATCTATGAGCACTCCCGCCGCGACGATGAAGGCCATCTGCACGAGGAACAGCAACGGCAGGACGATGAGCGAACCGAATGTCGCTGCGAGCACGATCCCCGCTGACGTGATGACGCCACCGGTGACGGCGAGTGCCCTCCGAATCCCCTCGCGTGTGCCTCGCTGGAGCGTCTCCTCGCGAGCTCTCGACATGAGGAAGATCGAGTAGTCGACCCCCAGCGCGACAAGGAAGACGAAGGCGAAGAGCGGCACCGCCGAGTCTGCCCCCGGGAAGTGGAACAGGTGGTTGAAGACGAGCGCCGAGAGCCCGAGGGTCGCCGCGAACGACAGCACGTTTGCCCCGACGATCACGAGCGGCGCGACAATCGCCCTGAGGAGTACGACCAAGACGAGAAGGATGACGAGGAGGACGAGAGGGATGATCACCGTGATGTCCCGGTCCGTCGTCTTGTTGACGTCGAGCGCGACCGCGGCGTCCCCTCCGACGAGGGCCGAGGGGTCGACGGAGTGTACGGCCACCCGCAGGTCCTCGACGATGCCCTTTGCCTCGTTCGAGCTCGCCGCGACGGTCGTGACGGCATCGATCGCCACGCGACCGTCGATGACGATCGGGGTGTCTGAGGCTAGCGCTGGCGGCATCCCGGCGACGATGAGCGGGGTCAGGACATACGCCGAACTGACGCCGTCAACGCCGAGGGCGGCGGCAACCACCTCGGCCGCAAGAGCCTCGTCAGCCTGAATCTCTATGGGAGAGGTCGTTCCAGCGTCGAAGTGCTGCGTCAAGACCTCCAGCCCTGTAATCGACTCGACGTTGCCGAGCACCTGGTCGGAGTCGCCCACGCCGCTCGCCTTGAATGTCGGGAGAAACATCGCGAATACCCCCAGGCCGACGAGCGCACCGATCCATATGCGCCTCGGGTGGGTCGCGACACCACGGGAGACCTTGCCCCACAACCCAGCGTGCTTCTCAATCGCCTTGAGCGTGTCGACGTGCCCGACCTCCTCGGGGTGGAACGTCGGCTTCTTCGGCCAGAATGCCCACCGTGCGCGCAAACCCCCGAGCAGGAGGATCGCTGGAAGGAACGTCAACGTAGTGATGTAGGCGCTGGCGATGCCCATGGCCGCGACCGGACCGAGCGCCTGGTTGGATGTGAGATTAGAAAAGAGCAAGGTGAGCAGGGCTAGCATGACGGTAACGGCCGACGCCGTAATCGGGGCGAGCGATCGTCGCCAGGCGCGCTTCATCGCGTCGTAGGGGCTTGCGTATCGCCGCAGTTCCTCGCGATACCGGGAGACGAGCAATAGTGAGTAGTCGGTCGTCGCCCCCACGACGAGGATAAACATGATCCCCTGGCTTTGACCATTAAGATCGATCAACCCGGTTCGCGCCATGCCAAGCACCGCGAGCGTCGCCGTCCCCAGCCCGACGACCGCCGTCGACAGGACGAAAAACGGGAGCACCGGGCTTCGGTAGACGAGTAGGAGGATAACGAGGACGACGGCGAGCGCGACGAGGATGAGCAGGCTGTCGATCCCCCCGAACGCGCCGATGAGGTCGCCGAAGACGCCGACCCCGCCCGTGAGGTAGAAGTCCCCCTCGATGCCCGTGGCGTCCCAGTCCGCCCGTATCTTCTGCGCGATGAGGCTGGCGGCAAATTCGCCGTCGACGGTGTCAAGAATGCGCTCGAAATCGAATTCGACGATGGCGACGGCCGCCTCCCCGTCGGTGCTGAGCATCACGACCGGTGCGCTCAGGGCGAGGTCGCCGATCGTCGGGCCGCCCTCGGCGAGGGGCTCCTCGAGCACCGCCTGCGTGAAACCGTTCAACTGGTCAACCTGCTCATCACTCGTGATGCCGTCGAGGAGGAGGATCGCGGGGAAGGAGGTCGCCGGATCGAAGACGGCACGTTCTGCATCGGCCTCAGTCGACTCCGCCTTCTGAGGAAGGAATGCGGACTGATCGAACTCCTGCTCCTCGGAAAGCTTGGGGATCGATGATCCACCAAGGCCCCCTCCGATCACCAGCCATACGAAGGCAAGCGAGACAAACGCAACAGGTCGGAGCCAGGTCTTCAGTGCCATGGTCATATCTTGCCTCACTGGTGAAGGATTGAGCGATCTCAAGGGAGTTAACCTTGCCACACATGGATATCGTCGATCTCAGACCCGGTGAGCGTCTCGTGGACTACCGCGAGACGTGGGATCTCCAGCGCCGCATTCTCACCGAGGTCGCCGATGGCGCGCGTCCGGATACCCTCATCCTCGTCGAACACCCGTCCGTGTACACAGCGGGAAAACGCACCACTGTGCGGGAACGCCCGACCGACGGCACCCCGGTCATCGACGTCGATCGCGGGGGCCGAATCACCTGGCATGGACCGGGCCAGCTTGTCGGGTATCCGATCGTCAAGCTCCGCGAACCCCTCGATGTCATCCGGTACGTCCGCGTGCTTGAGGAGGCGATCATCGACGTATGCGGCGATCTAGGGCTGGGAGCCGTCCGGGTGAAGGATCGCTCGGGGGTCTGGCTTCCCGCCGACGACTCTCGTGGGGAGAGGAAGGTGTGCGCGATTGGAGTGCGGGTCTCCAGGGGAGTGACGATGCATGGGTTCGCCCTCAACTGCAACCCTGATCTCAAGGAGTTCGGTCGCATCATCCCCTGCGGTCTTGACGACGCGAAGGTCACCTCACTTTCCGAGGAGCTGGGCCGCGACGTCACCATTGCGGAAACGAAGCCCGCCGTTGTGAGCGCCCTGAAGGAGGCTCTCGCCGACGTACGCTTGGATTCCCCCTTTGAGAAGGAGACACCGTCATGATCGACCCGGAAGGCCGCCGCCCGCTCCGAGTCGAAGTACGCAACTCCCAGGTCCCACTCGAACGCAAGCCAAGCTGGATCCGCACGACCGCGACCATGGGGCCCGAGTATCGGGAGATTAAGGACCTCGTCCGTTCCGGCTCGCTCCACACGGTGTGCGAAGAGGCGGGCTGCCCTAACATCTTTGAGTGCTGGGAGGACCGGGAGGCGACCTTCCTCATCGGCGGCGATATTTGCACCAGGCGGTGTGCCTTCTGCCAAATCGAGACGGGCAAGCCCGAACCCCTCGACATGGGCGAACCCCGGCGCGTTGCTGAATCCGTCCGCCAGATGGGACTCAAATACGCGACCGCCACGGGTGTGGCTAGGGATGACCTCCAGGACGGGGGTGCCTGGCTCTACGCGGAAACCACGCGGTTAATCCACGACCTCAACCCGGGAACCGGGGTCGAACTCCTCATCCCCGATTTCGGGGGCAAGCCCGAACCCCTCGCCGAAGTCTTCTCGACGGCGCCGGAGGTTCTCGCCCACAACCTTGAGACCGTTCCTCGGATCTTCAAGATCATCCGACCGGCCTATCGGTACGAGCGCTCGCTCGAGGTCCTCGCCGCAGCCCAGGCCGAGGGTCTGGTCACCAAGTCCAACCTCATCCTCGGCATGGGAGAGACGATGGAGGAAGTCACCCAGTCCCTGCGAGACCTCCGGTCTGCCGGATGCGACCTCATCACACTCACCCAGTATCTTCGGCCCAGCCCGCTTCATCATCCCGTCGACCGCTGGGTAAGGCCGGAGGAGTTTGTCGAACTCTCGCGGATCTCAGAAAGCCTGGGCTTCCTTGGGGTGATGGCTGGGCCTCTCGTGCGCTCAAGCTATCGCGCCGGTAGCCTTTGGGGTCAGGCGATGTCCCGAAAGGGACGCCCGATCCCGGAGGGGCTTCATCATCTGAGCAAGCCGATGACGGCGCGCCAGGAGGCATCGGCAATACTTTCCCGCGACAAGTAGCGTCGGTCGCTAGACTGTCGACATCATGGCTACCCCGACGAAAACCCCGAAACCGAAGTGGTTCAAGACGATCGCTCAGGCGTTCACCTTCGTCCGCAAGAACGACTCCATCTTTCTGCCCGCCTTCCTCATCATGTCTGTCCTCATCATTGGGACGGGCGTCACCCTCGGGTTCATGGGCGGCTCTGTCACGAGCCACATCTATTCGAACCTCACCGCTGTCCTCTTCCTAGTCCTCGGCACGCTCATCCTCCTCACCAGGCGAGTCGACCCCGCTCAGTACAACGTCCTTGAGGGAACGATGGGAGGCTCCCTCGGGGCCGTCCGAACCATCCGTCGGGGCTGGCAATTCGAGGATGACCCCGTCGAGGTCGACCCGAAGGGGCGCGCCGTCGTGTTCCTCGGCGTTGGGAAGAGCGGAATCGCACTGATCGCCGAGGGCGGAGGCTTCGCCAGACGACCTGTTAAATCGGCGCGGGCACGGCTTTCGAGGATCGTTCCCGGGGTTCCCATTCAGGAGTACTACGCGGGTCTCGGTGAGGGGGAATTATCCCTCCGCAAACTGGTCAAAGCGATCAAGGGTTCGAAGAAGGTCCTGAAGAAACGGGAAAGGGCAGCGATCGTGGCACGGATCCACTCCCTTGGGGGTGCAAGACTCCCCATTCCGAAGGGCATCGACCCCATGCGGGTCCGCCCGGATCGCAAGGCTCTCCGGGGCCGCTAGCCCTCGGAATGTAACAGTCCCGTAACATTCTTTACACCTGTGGGAAATCGCCAACGCCTAGTGTAAGGACCGCCGAGACCCGGCATATGACAACTTCAAGGAGAACAGCATGTTCAAGGACGCCGCGGAGGCCATCGCCTTCGTCAAGGAGCAAGACGTCAAGTTCATCGATGTCCGCTTCTGTGACCTGCCGGGCATCATGCAGCACTTCAACATCCCGGCCGCTTTGTTTGATCAGGACACCTTCTCCGAGGGGCTGATGTTCGACGGATCCTCGATCCGCGGATTCCAGGCCATCAACGAGTCGGATATGAAACTGATGCCAGACATCAATACCGCGTACGTCGATCCCTTCCGTACGCAGAAAACCCTCATCATCAACTTCTTCATCGTCGACCCGCTTACTGGTGAGCCCTACTCGCGCGACCCACGGAACATCGCCGCTAAGGCCGAGGAATACCTGAAGTCGACTGGAATCGGCGATACGGCCTTCATCGGTTCGGAGGCGGAGTTCTTCATCTTCGATTCGGCCCGGTTTGCTACCGGCACCAACGAGGGCTACTACCACATCGACTCCGTCGAGGGATGGTGGAACTCCGGCCAGGAGTACGGCGAGGACGGCCCGAACCGTGGCTACAAAACCAGGCCCAAGGGCGGATACTTCCCCGTTCCACCGAGCGACCATTTCGCCGACATCCGCGACGAGATGTGTACGACCCTCGGCGAGGTGGGCCTCAGTATTGAGCGCGCACACCACGAGGTGGGGACCGGTGGACAACAAGAGATCAACTACAAGTTCAACTCGCTCCTCCATGCCGCCGATGACCTCATGAAGTTCAAGTACACCGTGAAGAACGTCGCGTGGAAGAACGGCAAGGTCGTGACCTTCATGCCGAAGCCGCTCTTCATGGACAATGGCTCCGGCATGCACTGCCACCAATCGCTATGGAAGGCAGGCAAGCCCCTATTCTTCGACGAGAAGGGCTACGGCGGCCTGTCGGACATCGCACGTTGGTATGCGGGAGGCTTGCTCAAGCACGCCGGTTCACTCCTGGCCTTCACCAACCCGACGGTGAACTCCTTCCACCGCCTGGTGCCGGGATTCGAAGCCCCGGTCAACCTGGTCTACTCCGCTCGCAACCGTTCGGCCGCGATCCGGATCCCGATCACGGGCTCCAACCCGAAGGCCAAGCGACTCGAGTTCC
This sequence comes from uncultured Demequinaceae bacterium, assembly GCA_964610155.1. GTDB lineage: Bacteria > Actinomycetota > Actinomycetes > Actinomycetales > Demequinaceae > JAFGBM01. Next base: position 47,837 of record CAZSUY010000012.1, on the reverse strand, counting down.
GTGCCCCCGACCCCTCATCCAACCCCTACCTCGCCTTCGCGGCGATGCTTATGGCGGGGCTCGATGGGATCAAGAACAAGATCGAGCCGCCCGCACCGGTGGACAAGGACCTATACGAGCTGCCGCCCGAGGAGCACGCCCTCATCCCACAGGTTCCTGGTTCGCTCAACGAGGTGCTCGATAACCTTGAGAAGGACCACGCCTACCTATCCGAGGGCGGGGTCTTCACCGAGGATGCCATCGAGGAGTGGATCGACTTCAAGCGGACCAAGGAGATCAACCCCATCCGCTTCCGTCCCCACCCCCACGAGTTCGAGCTCTACTTCGACATCTAAGCCGAATGACAGCGACGGTGGGCGGCCCCTTCGGGCCGCCCACCGTTAGTTTTCGCTGAAAGTCAGCCGGTTGAGCCGGCGAGATCCCCTTTCTCGGATAGGGGGCCGCCTGGCTCGGGGTGTTCCTCTACTGGATCTGAAGGCACTGCCGGATCCGATGGCGCAACTGGATCTGAAGGCGCTGCCGGATCCAAAGGCGCTGCCGGATCCGCAGTTCCAAGAGAAGCCGTCGTCCCGCCAACACCACCGTCGACGACAGAAGTTGTCCCTTCCGTCGCGGCCGTCCGGGCTAGGGCGGGTTCCAGTTCGCGCTCGGGCTTGGGCTCAGCATCCGCCTTCGACTTTTTCCCACGTGAGAGGAACCAGACGAGCGTGTACGCGACCGCCCCGAGAACGAGGAGGGCGACAGCGATCTTGAACAAGTTGGACTGGACGCCGTCGATCCTCGACTGCGGCACCAGGTCATTGGCCATGTCCCTGATCTCTGAGTCAAGGCCACCGGGTAGCCGGTCGAGGAGACTCGCGACCTCGACCTTGGATGCCAGGAACCACAACACCAGCACGATGACACCCAAGCCGAGGAGAAGCTTCGGAATGATCCATCGCTTCCGGGGTATGGCGAGGACACCGAGGGCGATTAGGGCCAGGCCGACCCACAGTCCCCAGGTCGCGATCGCCTGCACCCAGTCGTACCTGTCGCGAATGCTGGAGACCTCGTCGGCAGTGAAGGGCTCGAAGGTGACGGGATCGAGCGTGGTGGGTGGGACGAGTCCCGAAACCTCCGGGTTCGCCTCCAACACGGCATAGAGCGGTTCGGTAATGTCGAACGAGATGATGAGTGGCGCGAGAGGCAGGGTGTCGTCCGTCAGTTGAGCGATGATGCTCGACTCGATCTCCTCGATGATGTCAACGAGGTCATCGATGAAGCCACCCGAGGCGACCGCATCGGCGATCACGGCATTCAACGTCTGTTCTTCCGGCGTCCCAGCGATAGGGACTCCGTTCTGGGCGAGCGCATCGGTCATCAGCGATTGGGCCTGCTCGGTGATCGTGCTTTGGCTCTCCGCTTGATTGAGAACGGTTGAAATGAACGGTGACGCAATGGAACCGCTGTCCACCTTGTGGGTGACGACACTTGCCGACGCCCAAACACCGAGCGCGAGTACCCCAAGAGCTACGAGAAACCATCCGAGCGTTGACCGAAGAATCCTCATCCTGCCTCCTTCTTCTCCCATCCGTAGAAGACCCTCTCCATCACGCTACGCGCCCGGCGGGCCGCGCGGGAGTACCGATTGTCGAGCTCGGCCGCCGTCCAGCCTTCGCCGAGGATCTCCGCAAGGGCCCGAAGCTCCCTGGCGTCGGAGGGCAGGATGCTTGTCTTGTCCCTGGGATAGCCCCGGAGCGCCATGGCCCCCCGAACCCTGGTCGCCAATCTCCAGGCCTCCGTGAGGATGCCGCCATCCTTCTTGGTCAAGACCCCATCCCGCACCGCAGCCTCAATCGCCCCGAGGGTGAAGGGGGTTCGCAACCCCTCATGATCGTGGGCATGCCTCATCTGAAGCAACTGGATGGTCCACTCGACATCGGACAGCCCCCCCGGTCCGAGTTTGACGTGCCGTTTGGGATCGATGCCACGGGGCAGACGCTCGGATTCCATCCGCGCCTTGAGGGTCCTCATCTGTTTGAGCGCGGTAGCGGTCAGGGTGGTGGGATACCGCACTGGGTCGATCATCTCGACAAATCGTTTTCCCAAACCAGGATCCCCGGCCACAGGACGCGCGCGTAGCAGGGCCTGAGCCTCCCACGGATCCGACCACTTTCCGTAATACTCGGCACAGGAGGCGAACGACCGAGCAAGGGGACCGTTCTTTCCCTCCGGCCGGAGATCCGCATCGGTTTCCAACGGGGGTTGGGGGCCAGTGCTCTTGAGAAGGCGCCTCACCTCCGTCGCCACCTGTTGAGCCTGCTGATCCGCGACACTCGCATCGACCTTGGGATCCGGCTCGAAAACGAACACGATGTCCGCGTCCGACGAGTAGGACATCTCCATGCCGCCGTACCGACCGACGGAAATGATCGCCATCTCCAACGGGAGTCGATCCACACCGGCGGCTCGTGCGCGTTCCCTCATCGCGATGTCCAAAGCCCCCGCGATGACGACGTCCGCGACATGGGTCACGGTACGGGCGGCCTCTACCGTGTCGAGTCGCCCCAGGACGTCTGCCGCCGCGGTACGCGCCAACTCCCTTCGACGCAGCCCACGGAGCGAGGTGATCGCTTGCTCGGGGTCCTCTGTCCTTCCAAGGATCGCGTCGGCCTCCTCCGTCAAGCGCGCATGATCGCGTGGGGCAAGATCCTCGTCGGAATCGAGCCAGGTGATGTCTTCGGCGGAGGAGAGGAGGGCCTGAGTCACATAGGGGGAGGTCGAAAGCAGGCGAGCCAAGCGCTCGGCGGCCACCGCCGAGTCTCGGAGCAGCTTGAGATACCACGCTGCATCCTTCAGTTGCTCGGAGAGGGTGCGGAAGGCCAAGAGCCCGGCATCAGGGTCCGCCCCATTGGCGAACCATCCGATCATGGCGGGCAACAGTTGCCGTTGAATAAGGGCTCGGCGCGACACCCCATCGGTCAACGCGGCTAGGTGCCGCTTGGCCGCCTCCGGATCCAAGTATCCAACCGAGGCGAGGCGCTCACTCGCGGCCTCCGGATCGAGGGCGACCTCGTCGGCACTCAACCGGGCAAGGATGGGAAGGAGCGGCCGGTAGAACATCTCGAGGTGCATCGCCCGAACATCGCGCCGAACCTCATGCCACGCCTCAAGGAGCTTCTCGTTCGTCCGGAATCCGGATGCCCGGGCGAGGCGCCTCACGTCTTCATCGGTGTCGGGCATGAGGTGGGTGCGCCTCATCCTGGACAGTTGGACCCTGTGCTCCCATACCCTCAACAGTCGGTAGGCCTCGTCCATGCGGGCGGCTTGCGGTCTGCCCACGTATCCGCCGTTCCGAAGCGCGGCCAGGGCTTCAAGGGTCGGGGCGACCCTGAGCGTCGGATCCGTACGACCATGGACCAACTGGAGGAGCTGAATGGTGAACTCGACATCGCGCAGTCCCCCGGGACCGAGTTTGATCTGCCGGTCGGCTTCCCCGGTCGGAACGTTCTCCTCCACACGACGACGTAACGCTTGCGCCTCCTCGATGAAACTCTCCCGTTGGGTTGCTTGCCACACCATAGGGGTGATGGCCTCGATGTAGGCGTTGCCCACTTCAAGGTCTCCGGCGACCGGCCTAGCCTTGAGAAGGGCCTGAAACTCCCATGTATGGGCCCACTTTTCGTAATACGTCTTGTGCGATTCGACGTTGCGCACCAGGGCGCCGTCCTTGCCCTCGGGACGAAGGTTGGCATCCACTGGCCAGAGTGCGGGCTCGATTGATGCCCGATCGCACGCTCGCGCCGTCGCGGTGGCAAGGCGCGTGGCTATCGCGATCGATCGCGGGTCGTCCGCCCCCTCGGCAGGTTCCGCGACGTAGATGACATCCACGTCCGACACGTAGTTGAGTTCGCGCGCCCCACACTTCCCCATGGCGATGATGGCGAGGCGCGTCGCGGCATGGTCCGGTTCATCGGCCCTGGCCAATGCCAGTCCTGCCTCGAGGGCTGCCGAGGCGAGGTCCGCGATGGCCTCGGCGACGGCGGGCAGGATCTCCGTCGGTTTCGGGGTCGAAAGGTCCTCGGCCGCGACTCGTAGCAACCGTCTGCGATACTCGACCCTGAGGGCATCTATTCCCTTCGGGCTCGGAACCCGTGCCACCGGCACGGCCGCGGTCGGGTCCGCCCCAACGGCCTCAAGGATCGCGGCACGTGCCCCCGCTACGGCCTCCGCGATCCCCCCCTCGGCTAGATCGGAAATGGCCTCGGGATGGAGAACAAGGAAATCCCCGAGCCCGGTCGAGGCACCAAGGACCGCAACGAGCCTGGCTTCGGCCCCCGCGTCGACGAGGGAGGTCAAGCCATCGAGGTGACCTGACTCGCGGGCGGACTCCGCAAGGCGAAGCAGTTGGCGGATGGCGAGATCGGGATCGGCAATTCTTGAAAGAACGCCATGGAGGTCCCCGATCGATACTCCGTACACACCCTCGATCGTCGCAACAGCCTCGGTTACCCCCGTGGGATCCGCAACTCCGGCCTTCCGCAACTGAGCCGTTGTGGACACCTGTCGGCTCGTCATCGCTTGTCTCCGGGTGTCCCCTCTAAAGGACGGGAAGGAACCGCTCGATCTCGAAGGGCGTCACTTGGGCGCGGTACAACTCCCATTCGGCGCGCTTGTTCCGAAGGATGAATTGGAACAACTGCTCACCGAGGGTTTCCGCGACCAACTCACTCTTCTCCATCACGTCGACGGCATCGGCGAGGGACCCGGGCAACGGTTCGTAGCCCAAAGCCCTCCGCTCGGCTTCCGACAACTCCCACACGTCGTCCTCGGCGTGCTCCGTGAGCGGATAGTCGTCGGCGATTCCCTTGAGGCCGGCTGCCAGGATGACCGCGAAGGCGAGGTAGGGATTGGCCGCCGAATCGATCGCCCGATACTCAATACGGCACGATTGACCCTTGTTGGGCTTCTGGATGGGCACCCTGACTAGAGCAGAGCGGTTGTTCGATCCCCAGCAAACGTACGACGGAGCCTCCGCGCCACCCCACAGCCGCTTGTAGGAGTTGACGTATTGGTTGGTGATCGCGGTGATTTCAGGGGCGTGCTTGAGCACCCCAGCGATGAAGTTCTTGGCCACCTTGCTTATCTGGAAGGGGGTCCCTGCCTCGAAGAAGACGTTACGGTCACCTTCGAACAGACTCATATGGGTATGCATGCCAGAACCGGGTGAGTCAACTAGCGGCTTGGGCATGAAGGAGGCGAAGACGCCTTGCTCGATGGCGACCTCCTTCACGACCGAGCGGAACGTCATGATGTTGTCCGCCGTCGCCAGAGCATCGGCGTACCGGAGGTCAATCTCGTTCTGACCCGGTCCTGCCTCGTGATGGGAAAACTCCACCGAGATCCCCATGGATTCGAGGGTGGTGACGGCGGAGCGTCGGAAGTTGTGGGCGGTATCCCGCGCCACGTTGTCGAAGTACCCAGCGTGATCGACGGGCCGCGGCTTCTTTCCCTCCGTGAGGGGTTCGAAGAGGTAGAACTCGATCTCTGGGTGGGTATAGAACGTGAACCCGAGGGCGCTCGCCTTGTCGAGGGCGCGCTTAAGGACATAGCGAGAGTCCGCCATGGAAGGCTCTCCGTCCGGCGTCTGTATGTCACAGAACATCCGGGCGGCTCCGCGCACGTCCCCCCGCCACGGGAGGATCTGGAACGTCGACGGATCCGGCCGCGCGATCATGTCTGCCTCGTAGACGCGCGTCAGGCCCTCGATGACGCTCCCGTCGAAGCCGATCCCCTCTTCGAACGCGTTCTCCAACTCGGCCGGAGCGATCGCGACGGATTTAAGGACACCGAGCACATCGGTGAACCAGAGTCGAATAAATCGAATGTCGCGCTCCTCTACGGTGCGGAGCACGAACTCCTGCTGCTTGTCCATGGTCCTATCCTGCCGTACCCACGCACCGAATGGGTGACATGAAGTTGAGCCGAGCTCCGCGTAGGCTCGTGCCATGCCCCCGCTTCGCCTCGCCCTGGCCCAGGTCAATCCCTGTGTGGGGGACCTCGAAGGCAATGCGGCGATCGTCCTCGAGGCCTGCACGAACGCGGCCGCGGCGGGAGCGGAGTTGGTCGCCCTGCCGGAGATGGTCATCACGGGGTATCCAATCGAGGATCTCGCCCTCAGGGAGTCATTTCAACGTGCGGCCGAACGGACGGTCGAGGGCACCGCTCACGCCCTCGCCGAAAAGGGCCTCGGCGACCTAGTCGTCATCCTTGGCACGCTGGGAACGGAGCCCTCTGGGCGGCCGACTAACGAGGCCGTCGTTCTGACAGGCGGCAGGATCATCGCCCGGTATGCCAAACACCACCTACCCAACTATGGAGTCTTCGACGAGCGGCGCATCTTTGCCCCTGGGGCGGACCCCTGTGTCGTCAAGGTCAAAGGAGACAGGGTCGGCATCGTCATCTGCGAGGACGTCTGGCAGGACGGTGGCCCCGTCGACCTCATGGACGACAATGAGGTCCGCCTCCTCGTCGTCATCAATGGGTCCCCTTTCGAGGAGGGCAAGGGGCACATCCGACACGAACTCGCCGAACGCCGCGCTCGCGAAGTGGGGGCTCCCGTCGCGTATGTCAACCTGTGGGGCGGTCAGGACGATCTCGTCTTCGACGGGCAGTCGTTTATCGTCGGAGCGGACGGCGCCCTTCTCGCCACTGCCCCCGCCTTCATGGATGCCCTCCTGATCTGGGATCTCCCGGCAAGCGATAGCGACAAGCCTCTCAAGACCCAGGTCGTCATTCCGCTCGAGGACGACGCCCAGGTCTACTGGGCGTGCGTGACGGGGCTCCGGGACTACGTCCACAAGAACGGAATGACCGGAGTTGCGCTCGGACTCTCCGGAGGCATCGACTCGGCGCTCACGGCCATGATGGCTGCGGACGGCCTCGGGGGCGAGAACGTCGTCGGGGTATCCATGCCCTCTCGCCACTCCTCCGACCACTCGAAGGACGACGCCGCAGCCCTCGCGGGGAACCTCGGGATCGACTACCGGACCATCCCCATCGAACCCATGGTCACGGCGTTCGAGAAGGCGCTTCACCTGACGGGCGTCGCGGTGGAGAACATCCAGGCCAGGGTGCGCGGCATGATCCTCATGGGGATATCCAATTCCGAGGGGCCGCTCGTCCTCGCCACGGGAAACAAGAGCGAGCTTGCGACCGGATACTCAACCGTGTATGGGGACGCCGTCGGCGGCTACGCCCCCCTCAAGGATGTCGACAAGTCCCGGGTGTGGGACCTCGCCCGGTGGCGGAACCGCTACGCCGAGTCCCACGGCGAACACCCACCCATCCCGGCCGACTCCATCGAGAAGCCCCCGAGCGCGGAGCTCCGCCCGAACCAGACAGACCAGGACAGCCTCCCCCCGTACGACCTTCTCGACGAGGTGCTCGACGCATACGTGGAGCACGCCGAGGGGCGCGCCGAACTGATCGCCCGTGGGTTCGACGAGATCGTCGTCGACAAGGTCCTTTCCCTCACGGACCGGGCCGAGTGGAAACGTCGCCAGTACCCGCCGGGCCCGAAGGTCACGGCGCTCGCGTTCGGGCGGGACCGACGGCTTCCCATCACCTCGAGATGGCGTGAGAAGGTGGAGCCATGACTTCGACAACACGGCCGGAACGCAAGAAGGTGCGCATCCACCACTTCCGCGAAATGAAAGCGCGCGGCGAGAAGATCACGATGCTCACCGCATACGACATCGCGACGGCGAGGATCTTCGACGAGGCCGGCGTCGACGTGTTGCTGGTCGGCGACTCGCTCGGGGACAACATCCTCGGGCAAGGCAACACGGCGGCCGTCACGCTCGACCAGATGATCCCGTTCGTCCGGGCCGTGACCGGGGCGACGTCGAGTGCGTTCGTCATCGGCGACCTCCCCTTCGGCTCGTACGAGGTCAGCCCCCAGCAGGCCGTCACGTCGTCGATCCGGCTCGTCAAGGAGGGCGGCGCGCACGCTGTCAAGTTCGAGGGAGGGAGGCGAGTCTCGGCGCAGGCCAAGGCCGTCGTCGATGCCGGGATCCCCTTCTGCGGACACCTGGGATTCACCCCGCAGTCGGAGAACATGCTGGGCGGACACCGCGTACAAGGCCGGGCGGAGGGCGCGTACGAGACGATGCTTGCCGACGCCCTTGCCCTCCAGGAGGCGGGGGCGTTCATGGTCGTGTTGGAGATGGTCATCGAACCCGTCGCGACCAAGTTGACCAAGGCTCTCGATGTGCCAACTATCGGCATCGGCGCGGGGCCGGGCACGGACGGGCAGGTGCTGGTCTGGCTCGACATGGCCGGGATTGGCGACTGGTCGCCGAGTTTCGCCAAGCGGTACGCAGAGATCGGCAAGGCACTCGGAAAGGCCGCCTCGGCATATGCCTCCGAGGTCAAGGACGGGACGTTCCCCGACGCCGGGCACTTCTTCTCCGAATGACGAGTCGACCGCATCCAATGGATGGGCGCTCGTGAAACGGTCCACCGCCTTTCGAATCTGGGATGGGCTCCTGCTCGCCATCGTGCTCCTGCCGCTGGCGATCTTCTGGTCGGGGAGGAATGGGGTCTTCCGGCCTGACGACGGCACCCCGGACGACTCCCTGGCCGGGCACGCCTGGGCCTCGGCGCTCTACCTCGCCGCGGTGGCGCTGGTCGTCGCGTGGTTGAGGGTCCGGGGTACTCGGGCGCTCGTCCTGGGAAGCCTGGCCCTCACCGCGCTGGTTGGGACGGCGGTCGTCTTTCAGAAGATCGGCAAAAAGGCTATACACGAGGCCGGGATCTCGGGGCTCGGGTTCGATATCTCGATCGTCATCATCGTCTACCTCTCCGCGAGCATGGCGACGTGGCTCCTGCTCTGGTCAATCGCGACCGCTGTGCGCCGGGGCCGCACCCGCTAGGCCTGCCGGCGCCTCTCGAACGACTCCAGGATTAGGCGCGCCATGCGGGTGCACGTCTCCTCCCGCCAGTCCCCCATCCGGGCCGCCATCTCCGGCGGCAGGCCGCGTTCCCCCTTGGGGGTCCTCGGGACGCTGAACATCGCGAACCCGACGGCGAGCGCCACAAGCGACTGCATCATTTCCACAGCGTCATCGAGGCTGAAGCCGATCGAGATCAGGTAGGCGAGCCCGTCCTCCATGTTGTTCTCCAGCCGCCAACCCGCAAGGTCGAGGAGGTTCGGGTGGGCGACGAGCATCCGCCGGTATTCGACGAAGACCTCCTCGAGGAATGGCATCCACTCCCCCATCGGGTCCGCAGTCACGACCATCTCTGCACGCGCTCGGCCAATCACCCCGTCGAGGAGCGCCTGCTTGTCCGCGATGTGGTGGTAGAGGGAGGCGGCCTCGACCCCCAGGTCACCCGCGAGGCGCCGCATCGTGAGCGCGTCGAGGCCTTCGGCGTCGACGATCTCAAGGGCCTTCTCGAAGATTAAGTCCGGGTTCAGCATTCGCTCGTCCTTCCGGCTTGACCCTAACGGCGTTAGGTGCCACACTATCGACATCACAAACCTAACGTTGTTAGACTAACCCCTAGGGACAGAAACGAAAGGACAGCCACGTGAGAATCTTCCTCGGCGTCTTCCTCATCTTCCACGGCATGGTCCACGCGATGTACATCGGGCATGCCCTCCGCTGGTTCGAGTTGAGGCCCGGCATGCCCTGGCCGACCGGAGCCTGGACCCTCTCCTCGCTGTCCGACGGGGCGCTCCGGGCGTTCGCCGCGATCACGATCGGCTTGGCCTCCCTCGGCCTCATGCTGGGAGGAGCCGGCATGCTCCTCAAGTGGGACTGGGCGGACTGGGTCGCGATCGGTGGTGCGATGCTTGCCTCGGTGGCCCACGTCCTCCTGTGGAGCGGCAAATGGTCCGAGGCCGCCGATCACGGCGCGTATGGCGTCTTCATCAATGCGGCGGCCGTCGTTGCGATCCTGGTGATCCGCTCCTAGAACGCCCTCGAATCAGAAAGCCAGGCGTCCCGGCGGCTCGTTGCCTGGCTTCCACTTGATGCTGCAGCCCACGCTCGGCGAATGAGGCACGGGTACTGGTTCGCCGCGGAGCACACCGTCGACAGCGGCTCGCATGGAACTCCCCGTGGGCTTGAGGGAGTCGTGCGGGCGGGAGTCGTCGAATTGTCCCCGGTAAACGAGGCGGCACCCGCCGTCGTAAAGGAAGAAGTCCGGGGTGCAGACGGCGCCAAACTCCTTCGCCACGCTTTGGGTCTCGTCGTACAAGTAGGGGAAGACGAACCCCGCCCGCAGGGCCTGCTCCACGAGACCCTCCGGCGCGTCCTCTGGGTAGGTGTCCGCATCGTTTGAGGAGATCCCGACGACAGCAAGCCCCTTCTCCGCATACTCGGCCGCGAACTCCCCCAGGGCACCCTCAAGGTTCTTCACGTAGGGACAGTGGCTACAGAGGAAGACGACGAGGAGGGCTGGAGCTTCGGCGAAGTCGGCAAGCCCGACCTCTCCGGAGCCGTCGGCCGTCGGAAGGGTGAAGTCGGGTGCGGGGCTTCCCAACTCCGTCACCGCTGAATCCGTAGCCATCAGTGAGAATCCTCCTCTTCGCCGACTATCTCATCCCATTCCCGGTCGTCCTCGTCCCATTCGGCATTTCGGGCCTCAGCAATCTCTAGCGCCTTCTCGGCATCCTCCTGCGTCTCATACGGACCCATGAGGTGCTCCCATGGGCTTAGCCGCCCGTGCTCGACCATGCGCGTGCGGATGTTGTAGTAGAACTTGTCGGCCTCGTCGGCTCCTGACATGAATCCACCTCCCACGCTTCGTATGCTCCAGCATCGTCCGGCGGCGTTGGGGCGTCAAGGAGAAACCCGCGGCTAGGCTTGAGGCCATGAACCCCGAGCGCGCTCCCATCTCCAAAGGAGTGGTATCACCGATCCGCCTGGTTCCCGCCAACATCGCCCGGCCCGAGTATGTGGGCCGCAAGAGGGCCGCGACTTGGCGGGGCGGCGATGTCCACAGCGAGGAGATCATCGAGCGCATCCGGCTCGCCGCGCGGATCGCCGCCCAGGCCCTAGCAGAGGTGTGTCGAGCGGTCGTCCCAGGCATCACTACCGACGAGCTCGATCGAATCGGCCACGAGTTCATGTGCGACAACGGCGCCTACCCCTCAACCCTTGGCTATCCGGGCGGCGCTGGCCGTCCACCCTTCCCGAAATCACTCTGTACCTCCCTCAACGAGGTCATCTGCCATGGCATCCCCGACTCGACCGTCGTCGAAGAAGGCGACATCGTCAAGGTTGACCTCACTGCCTTCAAAGACGGCGTCCACGGGGACAACTGCGCAAGCGTCGTCGCTGGGGTCGGGTCAGAGGAAGCGCACTCACTGGTACGGGTCACCCGCGAGACCCTTGAGCGTGGCATCTCGGCCGTCAAACCTGGACGGCAAGTCAACGTCATCGGCCGGGTGATCGAGGCCTACGCCACGCGTCACGGATACCAGTCCGTGCGGGGCTACACAGGCCATGGGGTGGGGCCAGCCTTCCACAGCGGCCTGATCATCCCCCACTATGACTCAGCACCGCACCACGCCGACATCATCGAACCGGGCATGGTCTTCACCATCGAACCGATGCTCGTTGCGGGCTCCGAGGAGAATGATGAGTGGAAGGACGGATGGACGGTCACGACGGATGACGGTTCCTGGTGCGCCCAGTTCGAGAACACAATCCTTGTTACCGATGACGGAGCTGAGGTGCTGACGGTCCCATGAGTGAGATTGCGATTGGGGTGGATGTCGGCGGCTCCGCCATAAAAAGTGCCCGCGTCGACCTCAAGGCTGGCGCTCTCTTAACCGACCGCCACCACATCGCCACTCCCCAACCCTCGACCCCCGCCGCAATCGGTGCGGTAATCGCCGAGGCCATCGCTTGGTGTACACCCGAGAAAGACACCCCCATCGGTGTCGCCTTCCCCGGTGTCGTCCAACACGGCATCGTCCGCACGGCCGCCAACGTCGATGCGGCCTGGATCGGTACCGACCTCCGGGAGATCGTCAAGGAACACTCGGGGTATGACGCCCATGTGATAAACGATGCCGACGCCGCGGGCTACGGAGAATACGTCTATGGCGCGGCCCGCCTTGAGGACGGGCTCGTGCTGATGGTGACGCTCGGCACGGGCATCGGCACCGCGCTCATTTCGGATGGCCAAATCGTGCCGAACACCGAACTCGGGCACCTCATGATCGACGGGGTGGACGCCGAGGAGTATGCGGCCGGATGCGCACGGGAACGCCACAACCTCGGCTGGGAGGAGTGGGCGGGCCACCTCGACCGCTACCTCGGAGAGTTGGAACGGCTCCTGTGGCCGGACCTCATCGTCATCGGGGGCGGAGTGTCCCAGGCATACGAAAAGTTCCTGCCGTTCATCCATCTGCGCACGCCTGTGGCGCCGGCACAACTGTTCAACAACGCCGGGGTCGTGGGGGCAGCGGCCGCCGCCGCCGAGGAGTACCGCCGCGCGGCGAAGCCACCTGCGTCACCGATCAGCCCATAGGGCCACGCGCTCCAGTTCCTCTTGCCGAAGTGCCTCCTCGATGGCGGCCAACTGGGCATCGGTACAGGGCAGGTCGAAGGCGAAGCGCACCGCTCGAGCCGCGTCGCCCCGGTAGTCGTGGCCACTGGAGCCGAACTCGCCCGGAACCATCACCCCGGCGTTCTTTGCATCGACGGCAGCCTGAAGGAAGGTTGCTGGAGTCGACCAACTCGCCTGAGGCGGGACCGCCGAAGGCCTATCCTCCCCGAGCCACCAGGGATGCTCCACAAGAAGGGACGGGCTGAACAAGGTGACCGCGTCGTCATGGTGGGAGATCAGGACATACCGCGCCTCCGCCACTACGGTACGTGAGAGGCGATCGAGTTCTCCGGCACTCGCGACCTCGAGTATCTCCCCGGGCCGCGTGTCCGGATTGAGCGGATCGCGCACCTCAAGCGCCCAGCGACTCGTGTGAGGGATCCCTAGCCAGAGGGCCCGTTCGATTAGGAGTTCACGTAGGCCACGGGTCCCGGTGTGTAGAAACGCGTCCTGGCTGGTATGGGCGCCGAGGCTCTCACCGAAGAGCACGATACGCGGACGCTGGTTGGGCTTCCGCTTGGACAATTCCTTGGCCAACGCCGTCCACATAGCCCAGTTCTGCTCGCGACCATCGTCCACACGGTCGAGGGACAGCCACGACGGGCGCGAGGAGTACTGCATGGCGAGGGAAACACAATCCCCCCGGCTGAGGTACTCCCACGCCGAACTCACGGCATAGTTGACGAAGCCGCTGCCCGTCGGTGAGCACAGAACCAGCAGCGACCGATCAAGGGCACCGGTTCGGTCGAGTTCCTCAAGGGCCAACCGGACACGCTCGTCGATAGTGGGGGCCGAGGTGAGTCCGATGTACACCCTTATTGGATCGAGCGCTGGCTCGCCCATGACTGCCGCGATCTTGTCCACTGGGGTGATGCAAGACAGGTGACGACGCGCCTCCCGCGTGAGTGGGGCCCAGGTGACCAGGCTGCCGGTGCCGCCGCTGACTCGTGGCGACTCCGGCGAATCCTCAAGGGCGGGATCCGGAGTCGACATCTCCTTTTCCGCGCGGTGGAAGAACCTCAGGCCGATGCTGTAGATGGCAGCGCCGATCATGCCGAAGGACACCAGGTGACCGAAGAGGGCACTTCGGCCTTTGCTCCCTCCCGCCCTTGAAATTCCCGCCCCGATCCCTCGGGCGGTGTGCCGTTCGACCGAGGCGAGGGTTGCCGCCCCGGCGGCGGTCAACGCACCGATCGCGATGGATTTGGCCAAAGGAGGAAGGTCGGTCTGAGTTGAAGGAGCCTCACCCTCACGCAAGGACCGGGAGCGGAGGTGCTGGATAGTGCCCGACGCCCCGGCACCAACGGCCACGATGACGGGAGCGCTCCTTACCGCCACGCTGATCGGACGACTCCGGCCTGGCAGCTTATCGAGCGAAGCCGCGACCAGCCCCGCCGCGGAGGTAGCAACCATGCGTTGGGCAACAGCCCGAGCCAAACCACGACCAACCGACTCGCCCTCTCGATAGGGGAGTACCGCGCACACGGCCGATGAAACCCCAAGCGTCGTGAGGTTGACCGCCAGGGTCATCCGCGTCGCACTGGTGGGGGAGGTGCTTGCCCCGGTACCCGTCAGAAGACCGCGGGCGACCCCTCGCGATGCCTCATGCGCCACTGCGGTGAGAGAGTAGGTCATCGCGGCCGTGAAGCCGGTGATAAGGCCCTGGTCGAGGGCTGAGCGGGGTTGCACCAGTGGGACCAGGCTTCCCGGCACCGAAGCCGATGCCGCGATAATCCCCGCACGCTGGCTCGTCGACATCCGTCCAGGCCAGACGCGCCTCATCTTGGCATCGTATCGAGGCGGGGTCACTCGGCGCGACCGTCCTAATGAATCAGATGGGATAGGCGGAGCGGATGAGTCGGCCGATACCCCGGTTTCGATTAGCTGTCTATCGGATGAACGAACAGGCCCGAACGCAGTTTCGGTTCGAACCAGGTGGACTTCGGCGGCATGACTTCACCCAGATCGGCAACGTCCATGACCTCCACCGGTGAGGTGGGGTGGAGTGCGAACGCTACAGCGAAAGCCCCCGAATCGACCAGCCGCACAAGTTCTGCCGCATCTCGGATGCCGCCCACAAAGGCGATGCGCTTGTCGGTGCGCGGATCGTCGATCCCTAGAAGCGGCGCAAGTACGTGCTGTTGCAGGAGCGACACGTCCAGGCGTTCGATCGGGTCGGACTCGTCGACGATCTCGTCACGGGCCGTCAGCAGGTACCAGGTGCCGTCCGAGTACAGGCCAAACTGGTGAACCCCAAGGGGCGGAGCATCAGTTGAAGGCTGGATGTCGAAGCGCCGGATGTCAAAACCGAGCGCCAGCGCATCGAGGAAGGAGGCGAGGCTGTGCCCGCCAAGGTCGCGCACTACTCGGTTGTACGCCATTACGGTTAGATGGTCGGCTGGGAAGGCAACGACAGGGAAGTAGGCGGCCTCGCCTTCGCCACGTTGATCCCAGACCCGTACCGCTGCGGCGCTGCGATGGTGCCCATCGGCGACGTAGAGGGTCGGGACTTGCTCGAAGGCCTTGACCAACGTCTGGATCACCTCAGCGTCTTCTACGGCCCAGAGGGCGTGGGTGACGCCTTCGTCGGTGGTGAACTCGTACTCCGGAGCGCCCGAGGCGACGCGACCTAGGGTGTCGGCGACGATCGCCGCGCCCGGTGCATCTGGGCGGTACATCAAGAATACCGGTTCGTCGTGCGCCCCCAAGGCATCGATGTGCTTTGTCCGGTCGTTCTCCTTGTCCGGGCGGGTGTGCTCGTGGATGGCGATCACCCCACTCCGGTACTCCTCAACGCTGGCGCAGCCCACCACCCCGGTCTGGACCGCATCCCCCATCCTCTGGCGGTACACCAACAAGCCGGGTTTCTCGTCACGAACCAGCAAACCTCGGCCGATGAAATCCTCAAGCGTCGCCCGTCCGAGCCGGTGAACCTCCTCGGCATCCGCAGTTGCGGTCGGATCCAGGTTGATCTCGGGGCGGGAGATGCGCAAGAAGCTGTCCGGGTTCCCCGCCGCAACCGCCCTGGCTTCGGCGGTGCTCACCACGTCGTACGGCGGCGCGGCAACCCGGCTGACGAGCTCGCGGGGCGGGCGAAGGGCGCGGAAGGGTCGGATCATCGTCACTCGCCAATCCTTCCATGCCCCCCTCGCCCGCAATGACAGCAAGCAGGTGGATCGCTCGCGACTGGCGACACGTATCGTGCGTTGGTTTCCCCTACGATCAGAGCATGAGACTAAGCACACCCGAGGAGCGGGCAAAGAAGCGTGCCGATGAGTATGTCGGACTTATGTGGCACGTCGCGTCGTATGTCGTCATCGTTCCATTCATGTTCCTCCTGGATTGGTATCTAGACTCCGGGATTGATTGGGCCCACTGGGTCGCCATACTCTGGGCCGTCGGACTCCTCTTCCACGTGATCGCCTACTTCATCGGCGATCGCTTCACGGAGCGCGCCTATGAGCGCTTCCTTGAGCAAGAGAAGCAGAGGGGTGGGAAGGCCTAGCCGAGATGGATCTCTCGTCTGAGTTGTCCTTGAGGCGGATGAGTCGGCCGATACGCCGGGTTCTGCCCCGAATGCAGGGATCGTGGGTGCGGCCGTGGTCGCCGCCGAGAAGCAGTGCCGGGCCGTCAAGCGCGCGGAGCGTAAACGGTCCGGCACCCCCCGAAGGGTGATTAGCGGGCTATCAACTTCGTGAACGCCCCTTGGAGACGCGTCCCACGATGACGATGATTAGGGCTGCGACGAACACGCCGATGACGTACCCCATGACCTTTGAATCGTTCTCCATTATGTCGTGCCAGATATAGAAGCCACCCCACACACCGGCGATGCCGATAAGGATGGTCAAGAGAAGGTTCACATCTCGACCGGCGACCCAACGGCCGAGGAGGCCCACGAGTGCGCCGATAAGTATTAACCAGATGATGTCCATTGATTGCTCCTTCAAGTTGTGCCAAGCGCCGCACCACCAGGACGGTAGCCGCCGAGGGCTACATCGTTACCTTACACGGCGGCTTTCTGGCGTCCTCTGGAGAGGCGGGCGCTATCCCATACCACCCACGTTGCCGGGAGGGTACTCTCCTTCCGCGATCCTCAACCAAAAATCGTCGATGGTGTCGGGATCGAGGAGCACCGTGGACCCCACGCCGTCTACGCGATAATTCAGGCTGGCCAGCGGAGGCGTCCCGGTGACGGCACCATCGCCGAGCGCCGAGTTGAACACGCGAGCCGCCTGCGCCAGGTCAAGCACGCTCGTGCCATCGCTCACCCGCAACGACGTGAGTCCCGCGCCGGCCACCCGGATCACTGCGAACGGATTGAGCAGCGTCGATCGGCCAAGCGCCTTAGCGGCCACGGCGGCGACGAGCTGCCGCTGACGCTGCGTGCGACCGATGTCGCCCAAAGGGTCGCTGTACCGCATCCGTGCGAAAGCGAGCGCTGTGCTGCCATCGGCCTCGTGGCACCCGGCCGTCCACACGAGGGTACTGAGTGGATCGTTGACGTCTGTGTCGTAGCAAAGTTCGACGCCCCCCAGGGAGTCGACCACGTCGGATACTCCTAGGAAGCCGACTTCGAAGTAGCGGTCGATCGTTAGTCCGGTCAGGTTCTCCACGGTCTGCACCAGCAACGGAGGGCCACCGAAGCTGAAGGCGGCATTGATCTTGTTCTTCCCGTAACCGGGAATCTCCACATACGAGTCGCGAGGAATGCTGATGAGCGCCGTGGGTCCGCTGACGGGCTGGTGCAGGACCATGATCGTGTCTGTCCGGGCGCCGGTTGTACCGTCGTCGGCCCATCCGTCACGAGAATCCGATCCCACGATGAGGAAAGTCTGACCGGGAGTGTCGGCGGCACCGCTCAACGCGTCGACGTGGATGATGCGTGACTGGACCCACAGGGCAAAGACCCCGATCGACAGGATGATGATCAGCACAATGGCGATGAGTGATTTCCGGAGCCAGTGTCGCTTGCGCCGCTTTTCGGGCGACCCCTGCTCGTCGTCGCGACCGGGGTCGCCACCTTGTACGTCCACCCAGAGAATCTAACCCCGCGAGCCGCGTCAACCCTCTATTCACGCGCTGATGGTTGGGCGCGAGTCCCTCTTGACTAGACTGAGCCGGTCGATCCTTGGAGCGCGTGATGTCCCACGAGACCTGGCACGGCACCCCCGGCGGCTACACCAACCACCGGTGCCGGTGCGACGACTGCTGTGCGGCTCTCCGCGACTACCAGCGAGATAGACGCAAGCAACGGATCGCGTCCGCCACCCCCGACCGTGTCCACGGCACGACGAATGGCTATGGGAACTACGGCTGCCGATGCGACCGGTGCCGAGCGGCTTGGACCAAGAACGAACAGCTGCTGCGCCGCAAGCGCCGATCTGGCGGGTAGGGGCCGGCAAGGGCGGTCCGACGGGGTCTAAGGGCGGATGAGTCGGCCGATACGCCGGGTTCTGTCGCTACGCCGAAGCGCAACGGGCGGCCATCCATCTACGACGCACGTTGCCGTACGCCTCTAGCGGCCTACCCGGATGCTCGGGCGGGCAGCCCTCAAACGCATCCTGTCTGGCCTTGCTCCGGGTGGGGTTTGCCTAGCCGCCCCCGTCGCCGGGGACGCTGGTGAGCTCTTACCTCACCGTTTCACCCTTACCCCGGGCCGAGGCCCGAGGCGGTTTGCTTTCTGTTGCACTTTCCCGTGGGTCGCCCCAGGTGGTCGTTAGCCACCACCCTGCCCTACGGAGCCCGGACGTTCCTCGGCGCCGGTTTCCCGGCAACGCGACCGCCTGGCCGACTCATCCGCCATACAAGGGTACGCGGCGTAAGCCCCCCGATCTACAGGGACCATGCGACCTAGAGAAATCGCGTCAGCGCACCGGTCTCGAGGTCGTAGACATACTGGCGCGTCTGGCCGTCGTCACCGTCGCCCCCAAGGTTGGTGGCGTAGGTGAAGAACACGAGGTAACGTCCGCCGTACACGGCGTCCGGGTAAGAATCCCCGTCGGCCTCCTCCCCACCTGGGCCGACGCTGAGGCGCTGGAGGGTTCCCGTCGCGAGATCGGCATAAAAGACGTCGTAGGCATTATTCCCGTCACCCGCGACGAGGTCGCTGGCCTGCGAGCCGAACACCACGCCGCTACCGTCCTGGACCATCAGCGCGGTCTGCGAGTCTCCATTAGCGGGCAGCCCCGAGATCGCCCGGCTTATCAACCGCGTCTCCCCCGTGGCACGGTCCCGCACGAATACGTCATACACCGTGTTGACATCGCCCTCGACGAGGTTGGACGCCTCGGACTGGAAGGCGACGAAGCGGCCGTTGAGGGAGATCGTCGGATTGGACGAGAGTAGGTCCCCCGACGTGCCGTCCGTCGCGACGCTCACCTGTTCTGTCACGCCCGTTTTGGTGTCGAGGACGAACACGTCGCCGTGAAAGTTGTCGTCGCCATACTCGCCCTGCGAGCTCGACTCGTAGGCGATGAAGCGCCCGCCCGCCGAGATCGCCGGGGACGACGAGTACGAAGAACCGGCGGCACCGCTCGGATTGACGAGCGAAAGCTCACCCGAGAGCACGCTGTAGCGATACGCCTGCGGCACCGTCGCCACCCCCGGAACCAGGTTCGTCGCGAACGAGGTGAACACGATCGAGGTCCCGTCGGCGGAAATCCTAGGCTCAAAGGAGCCCTCGTTTCCCGCACCGGCACCGGACTGACTCACTCGGGACACCGCGCCGGAGTCAACCTGCGTGAGGAAGACATCGACGAAGCCATTGGAATCGCCCGGGATGATGTCGGTGGCGGCAGAATCGAACGCGACCTCAGTCCCGCCCCAGGTGACATCACCATCGATCGTCAGGTTGTAGCCCGGGGCTCCGGCCTGGGACACGTCGATGCGCTGGGCCTGACCCGTGGCGACGTTGTACAAGTAGAGCCAGGTGGGCCCGGTCTTGATGAGAACGACGGGGGCGGCCTCGCCGATCGTCAGGACTGCGGGATCTAGAGCGAAGATGTCCGTCAACCCCGCCGTCGGGGACGGTGAGGAACTGGGGCTGGGCGACGAGGTCGGGCTTGGCGACGGGCCCCCGCCCCCGGAACAGCCCGCAAGGGCGAGCGCGGCGATGGAGACACCAGCCAGGCCGGAGCGGAATCGCATTATGGCGAATCCCCCTTCAACGGCTCGTTGGGGCCGGGAGGCCCTTCAGGCTCTCCAAGGACAAACCGGACGCCCCGGCCCTTGAGCAGGGCGTTTGCCTCAGCGACGAAGTCCCCCACCTTGGTCCCGTGAAGCGGAAGCTTCCGTATCGTCCCCTCGGCCGAGAGGGTCACCCTCGGTTCGGCCCGGCTCATGAACTGAACGTGCTCAGGGGTGACCGTGATCGTCTTCCCGATCGCGTACTCCAGGGGGATCTTGAGCCATCGCTCCTGAAGCGATCGCGGTCTCTCGATCGAACCCGTAGGCATGCAGCGAAGCACCACCCGACGGTTCGCACAAATGTTGCAGAACGCGAACATCAACAGGAGCAGCGCGGCCGCGGCGACGACGAACACCGGGATCCGAAGGATAAGCCAGTCGATCGTCCCGGTCCAGGCGGTCCCCGGCACCCCCGATAGCCACAGGCCGACACCGGGCACGATCGCACGACCCACGATGCGGGCGCCGACGGCCTTCCACGGTTCCCTAAATAGCACCACCGGTGGTTTCCACGCGGTTGACATACCGCCTCCTCACTCCGACCGACTCTCGGGATTACTAGGTACTAGTCTCCCCCATACACAGCAGGTGGCGCTCGGCAATATCGCCCTCCCGAGTCACCCTGAGTTCCACGATAGTGATGGAGGCCGGTCGGGGCCAGATCGAGCCCCAGGACCGCAGGTCCATCTTCATCGACAGGGCGACGATGGATTTGATCGCCACCGCATGAGAGGCAAGGACGTATGCCCGACGGGCATCGTCCCCGGCCATGCACGTCGCGGCATGCTCGCGGGCAAGCTCGCGAACCAAACCGTCACCCCTCTCCCCCACCTCCGGGATGGATTCGCCCCCGGGGGGCGCAATCTCCCCGAAACGCCACCGGTGGATGTCGTCCCCGAACCGCTCGGCGATTTCGTGGCCGGTCATACCGTCCCATTCCCCGAAGTCGATCTCCCTCAACCGATCGTCGGTCTCGACGTCGATCCCGAGCCTCATCCCGATGGCGCGCCCCGTCTCCTGGGTCCTCACCATGGGCGACGCGATGACACGCGAGACAACTGGTACGTTTCGCCACCGGTCGCGCCCGATGCGGTAGACGGCGTCACCGACGGCATTGGCCTGGAGCAGCCCCTCGGCATTCAGGTGCGGCCCCAGATTGGAAGAACCCGACAGCGCATGGGTCAACGTCATGTCGGTCACGCCGTGACGGACGAAGACCAGGGTGAGGGAACCGACGTGCCCGGGGTGTGCCAGGTGAAAGAGGGACCGCGCGTGCGGGGTCGGCTTCTCGTGAAGGGCCTCCGTGCCCAGGTCCGAGACGTCGGGTTCGGGGGTGTCGGGCGAGACGATGCTAGAAGAGGGCACCGCCATCCCTCACTCCCTCATCCGAATCGCTCGGGTTGTCGGCGCCTAGGCCCCTCCGGATCGATTCCGACCGCGAGTCCATCGCCTCGTTCGCCAAGGCATCGGCCCTTGAGTTCTCCGCCCGCGGAGCCCAGGTGAAGGTCGCGCGACCGTCCCGGATAACCTCTGAGGCCTCCCCGTGAAGCGCCTTCATGTCCACATGCCTGACCTTCCATTCGCCCTTCATCTGGTGGATGAGAAGCCGGGAATCCAGCCGAACGTCGAGGTATGCCTTGGGATCGATCGCCAACGCCGCCCTCAACCCCGCGATGAGCCCGCGGTATTCGGCGACGTTATTGGTGGCGATCCCGAGGTACCCAGCCCTCTCCGCGAGGACCTCTCCCGTGGCCCCATCTAGAACAAGGGCACCATATCCCGCTGGGCCGGGGTTCCCTCTGGATCCCCCATCAGCCTCGACCACAAGGACGCGCACCTACTCCTCCCTAACGAGGATGCGGGCGCACTCCTCGCACCTCAAGATCGTGTCCTCCGAAGACGCGGCGAAGGTTGCCAGGGTGGAGTTGTCGATCTTCACGTGACAGCCGGTGCACTGGCCCGAGACAAGGACAGCCGCCCCGACCCCATCGTGCGAAGCCCTGAGCTTCTCGTAAAGCGCGAGGAGGGCCGGATCGAGGCCCTCGAGGAGGGAACCCCGTTCGGAGGCGAGCCTCGCCAACTCGGCATCGATCGCTGAAAAGGCCGCATCGCGCTCTGCGGCGAGGGAAGCGAGGCCTGAGCTGACTTCGTCGATCTCGACCCTGGTCGCCGCAAGGGCGTTCTCCGCCGCCTCAAGCCTCTCCATCGCGTCGAGCTCGATGTCCTCAAGGTCTGATTTGCGCTTGGCGAGCGCCTCGATCTCGCTCTGGAGTGCCTGGAGATCCTTCGGCGATCCCTGGCCGGATTCCAGGCGCTCGGTATCGCGTGCCGAGCGGTCCCTCACGGATTGCACGTCATCCTCGGCCTTGGTCACCTCGCGGCGGAGATCGGAGACCTCTGTCGTATGGACGACCATCTCGTCGGTGAGGACACTCGCCCTCGCCTCGAGTTCGGCGATGGAGGCGAGGGTCGGGTGGATGGTGCGACGGTGCGAGGCGAGCAGAGCTTCCGAGTCGAGGGCCTGGATGGAGAGAAGCTTTCGCTGGTCGGCGACGGGGGCATTGGGCAAGAGTTGTCTCCTTAGGTCTCGACGCCGTCAAAACGAGCCGTCCAGGGGTCGGTCCGCAACATGCTCACGACGGTCTCGACGCCAGCGGCGTCGGCCAGGTGCTCCGCGGCCGACCCAAGCCACAGCCACTCGGAGGCGAAGTGGCTAACGTCGATGAGGGCGGGACGACCATCGCCGACGAGTGCGAGCTCCCTTGCCTCTGACGCTGGGTGGTGCCTGAGGTCGGCGGTGATGTACACGTCCGCATCGGAGGCCCGCACGGCGTCGAAGAGTTTGTCGCCCGAGCCTGCCAGGACGGCGACCTTTCGCACGGTTGCGTCGAGGTCCCCGGCCACGCGCACACCCTGGATGGTCGGGGGGATTACCTCCGCGACCTTCTGAGCGAAGTCCCCTAGCGATAGGGGTGCGGGAAGCGAGCCTACCCGTCCAATCCCCAACTCTGGCTCGGTGACGTTGGGCACCAGGGGTACCGTCCTCCCCAAACCGACGGCGGTGGCAAGTGCATCGGCGACGCCCCCGGCGACGGCGTCGGCATTCGTGTGGGCGGAGTAGAGGGCCACCCCGGACGAGATGAGCAGATGCACCATCGCACCCTTGCCGGTATCGGCCGCGACCGAATGCACCCCGCGAAGCAGCAGAGGGTGGTGGGTGACGATCATCTGGGCGCCCGCCGCGATCGCCTCGTCAGCCACCTCGAGCACGGAATCCACCGCCAGGAGCACGCGTGTGACGGGGGCCTTCGGGTCGCCGACGGAGAGGCCGACGCGATCCCATTCTTCGGCGAGACGAGGCGGGTATCGACGATCGAGTGCTTCGACGATATCCCGCACGGTTGCCATGGCCTCAGGCTACCCCGCTTCGGGGATGCGCTGAGTCGGTGGCAAGGACCTCAGAGCAAGCCTCTCCGGAGCCATAGGGTTGAAGGCATGGACCCACGACGAGGCGTGATTCCACGACGATCCCTATGGATGGTGGTGGCGCTACTCGCCTCGGTGCCCCTTTCGGCGTGTGGCTCCCCTGCCGTACGTTGCGGTGACATCGATACGGGTAACACCGATACACCAGTGCCGATGGGAGCCGCCGCGACACCCGAACGTCAGGCCTTCTCGCCAGCCGCCCTCGATTACTTCAGCGAAATAGCCTTCGGATCCGAGTACGGCAGTAACGCCCCGGTGATCAGGCGCTGGACCCAAGACGTGAGAATCGCCGTTCACGGCGACCCCAGCCAAGCCGATCTGACCACACTCTGCGACGTCACCGCCGACCTCAACAGACTCATCGGGACCGTCGAAGTCTCTGTCGTCGGGTCGAAGCAGAACGTCGACCTGTACTTCGTGCCCGAGAAACGATTCTCCGAGATCGCGTCAGGCGTTGTGCCCAACAACTTGGGGTTCTTCTGGACCTGGTGGGACGCCACGGGGAGCATCACCAAGGCGCAGATCCTCATTTCGACCACCGACGTCACCCAGGAGGAACGAAACCACCTCATCCGCGAGGAACTGACCCAGTCCCTGGGCCTGATGCGGGATTCCACGAGGTACGAGGACAGCCTCTTCTATCAGGGATGGACCGAAACCCAGGAGTATTCGGGCCTCGACGAGCAGCTGATCGCGATGCTGTACCTACCGGAGGTCGTGCCAGGCATGACGGTCGAGGAGGCGCTGGCCGTTATCCCCCGGGGTTAACCCGGCGCTACGGCCCCTTACCCTCGGCCCGCTCCGCGAGCAGATCTATCTTGACCTCGAGGCGTTCGATGCTGCGGTTGAGGCGAGCGATCTCGGCGGCGTTCTCGATGATGCTTTCCGCCTCCTCCTCCTCTTTAGTCGTTGTCAGCCTGATGAACCAGGCCGCCACCCAGGCCGTGACGAGCCCGATGATCGCGATGCCGAGGATGATCAGACCCACGGAGACGATACGGGCTCCGACGGTGACCGGGACGAAGTCTCCGTACCCGACGGTTGTCACGGTCACGATGGCCCACCAGAGCGCATCCCCGAAAGAAATGATGGTCGCGTCGGGGGCGCCCCTCTCGAAGTCCAGGACCATGACGGCGCCTACCCAGACCACGACGGCCGCCGATACGAGGACCGCCTGGCTGGTCCGGACCACTCCGCGCGAGGTCCAGAGTTGAGACCCGATCGAGAAAGCGGTGAGGACCTTGAGGGGGCGCAGCATCGGGATGAGAACGGCCAGGAGGTCGAGGGGATGACGGATGAGGTACTTCGTTGTGCTCTTTGCCAGGACCATCCGTATCGCGAGGTCGACGATGAAGACGGCCCAGATGAGGCCGTTGACGATGAGGAGCACGTGCCCCACCCTGAGGGGAATCCCGGTGGCGATCGATGCCACTGACCAAATGACCAGGAAGACGAGCGCGAGGACGAGCATGAAGCCATCCACCCGGCGCCCGTAGGCCTTGTACCTTGCTCCTTGATCCGATCCGCGGGTTGCCACTGGTTGCTCACCTCCGTGGGCCCGACCGGACTCGAACCGATGACACCTGCGGTGTAAGCGCAGTGCTCTAACCAACTGAGCTACGGGCCCGCCCCCATTGTTCCGTACGCACGAGGGCTCGGGGAACCGGGACGGGAGAACCCCGCCGGGGCCGACGCAGGCCGGTGGCTCCCCCTGCCCGTCGCCACCCCCGTGCGCTAGGCTCATTCCAAGCATTCACACAAGGAGACGAACATGGCAAAGAAGCCAAAGAAGAAGGTTGTTCACGTCGAACACAAGGCGGCGGATACGGCCAGCAAGTCGACATGGAAGCCCACGCCCGAGGCGAAGGGAAAGGCGACAAGGCTCCGCCTCATCGCGCTACTGCTGTGGCTAGTAGCCATTGGCTGCGAAGCGGCAGCAATTTTCTGGGTGCTCAAGCAAGACGACGTCAACATGGTTCTGCTCATCGCCGCAATCGTGGTGATCGGCGTGCTCTCGATCATCGGCTCTGTTCTATGGAAGAAGGCCAATAAAGCGGACCCGGCCAAGAGGTCGGAGCCCGTCCGCTTCTGGATCCAGAACCAGCTCGGAGCGATCATCGCGATCATCGCGTTCCTGCCGCTGATCATCATGATCTTCCTGAACAAGGACATGGACAGCAAGCAGAAGGGGATCGCCGGCAGCATCGCCATCGTGGTAGCCCTAGTCGCGGTGTACTTCGGCTTCGACTTCAACACCTCATCGGTTGAGCAGTACACCGCGGAGACCCAGCAGGTCATCGAACTCACGGGCAGCGACCAGGTGTTCTGGACCAAGGAGGGCGAGGTCTATCACCTCTGCGAGGATGCCTCGGCCGTCAACCTTGAGTCCGAGGACAACACGATCTACCACGGCACCGTGGGGGACGCCCACGCCGAGGGCAAGGAGCGACTCACCTTGCAGATCGACCAGGAGCTCACCCAGTGCGGATTCGACCCGATCGTCGACCCCGAACCCAGCGAGTAGCCCCGTCGTCTCGCAGTCCAGCAAGCGTGATGGAGGAGTCCGGCTAGATCCCCTGCGCGAGGCGGTAGTAGGCGGCGTTCGCTCGCAGTTCTCGTTCGAATCCGGCGACCGTCGTATGTTCGTCAATCGCGAGAAGCTCGATCGACGACATTCGCGCGAACTCCTGGAAGACCTCCAGGCCCACCTGAGTGGACATGACCGAGTGATGTGCCGCGCCGGCGGTGAGCCAAGCGGTCGTCGAGGTGCGGAAGTCCGGAGCCGGTCGCCACACGGCTCGGCCAACCGGAAGGTTGGGGACAGGGGCCGGTAAGTCGACCAGCTCCACCACATTCGCGATCAGCCTGAAGCGGTCTCGAAGGTCGCTCATGGCGACGACGATCGCGGGCCCCGGATCCGCCGTGAAGACGAGACGCACGGGATCGTCCTTGCCGCCGATGCCGAGGGGGTGCACCTCGATCCTCGCCCGCTCGCGGGTGAGTGCAGGGCTCACCTCCAGCATGTGGGCCCCCAACACGAGCTCCGCACCGACCTCGAGGTGATAGGTGTAGTCCTCCATGAGACTTGCCCCGCCCGGCAAGCCGGCACCCATGACGGAGGCGGCACGCACGAGGATGCCCGTCTTCCAGTCGCCCTCGGCGCCGAAGCCGTAGCCGTCGGCCATGAGCCGCTGCACCGCGAGTCCCGGCAGCTGCTTGAGCGCGCCCAGGTCCTCGAAAGTGGTGGTGAAGGCCGTGAACCCACCGCCCTCGAGGAACGACCGGAGCCCCACCTCGATCTGGGCACCATCCCGGAGAGACTCGTGTCGGTCGGCCCCCGGCACGAGTTCCGGCGCGACTTCGTACGTGTCGAGATACTCGGTGATCAAGTCGTCAACCTCGGTTTTCGGTGCGCTGTGCACCGCATCCGCGAGCTCATTGACGGGCCACGTGTTGATCTGCGCACCTAGCCGGATCTCCGCCTCGGTCTTGTCTCCTTCGGTGACCGCGACGAACCGCATGTTGTCACCGAATCGAGCGAGCTTCGTGGTCCGCGTCGCCCAGCGTCCGGCAGCAGCTCGCGCCCACGATCCCACGCTCGCCGTCACGGCGGGGTCGGAAACGTGCCCAACCACCGTGGTGCGAGGAATACCCAGGCGCGTCTCGATGTAGCCGAACTCCCGATCCCCGTGCGCCGCTTGGTTGAGATTCATGAAATCGAAATCGATCGACCCCCACGGGAGGTCGACATTCGCCTGCGTATGGAGGTGGAGGAGCGGCTTCTGGAGTCCCACAAGTCCAGCGATCCACATTTTCGCCGGGCTGAAGGTGTGCATCCAGGCCACCAGTCCGATCACCGCGTCGTTTGCGTTCGCCTCGAGGACCACGCGACGGATTCCGTCGCTGTCCGTGAGGACGGGCTTCCACACCACCTTGACGGGAATATCGCTCGACGACTCGAGCCCGCTCACCACGGCGCGTGACTGCTCGGCAACCTGGGCAAGGGTCTTGTCCCCGTACATCTGCTGGCTCCCCGTGACGAACCAGACCTCACGTTTGGTGAGATCGGGGACGATGCTGGATTTGGACATGTCAGTTCTCCTTGGGTTTCTGGCCATAGACGTTCTGGTAGCGATCGAACAGTGCGTCGATCTTGTCCTGGGGGATCAGAACGGGATCGCCAAGCTGATGGGCGATGTGGACGGTTCGGGCAACGTCTTCGCATATAACCGCCGCCTTAACGGCCTCGCGCGGGTTTGAGCCGATGGTGAACACGCCGTGGTTCTGCATCAGCACCGCCCGTGATCGGTGCCCCGAAAGAGTCTTGACGATCCCACGGCCGATCGAGTCGTCGCCGATCACCGCGAACGGCCCAACCGGGATCTCCCCGCCGAATTCATCGGCTATGCCGGTGATGACGCACGGGATCGGGGCACCGCGCGCGGCCCACGCGGTGGCGTAGTTGGAGTGCGTGTGCACCACTCCCCCGACGTTGGGCATGTTCCGATAGACGTAGGCGTGCGCGGCGGTGTCGCTCGAGGGGTTCCTGTCGGAGCCTGCGGTCCCGGCCATGACGTTGCCGTCGAGGTCGCACAGAACCATGTTGTCCGGAGCAAGGCCGTCGTAGTCGACGCCGCTCGGCTTGATGACGAAGAGCTCCTCGCCCGGGACACGCCCGCTGACGTTTCCGCCCGTCCACACGACGAGTTGGTAGCGGGTCAACTCTCCATGAAGCGCCGAAACAGTCTCACGCATCGCGGCGATGGCCGCCTCAACCTCAGGGGTGAATCCGCTCATGTCAGTACCTCTCGTCGTCGTGCCTTGAGACGTCGCATGACGTCGTTCGCGCCCCGACCGAAGTAGTCGTGGAGCCTGATGTATTCGGCGAACAGGGCGTCGTAGGCATCCGCCCTCTGCGCGTCTGGGAGGTACGTGTCGCGATCGATCCGCCCCATTGCCTCGCTCGCAAGGCGGACATCCGGGTACGCCTTCGCGGCGACCGCGGCGTGGATGGCGCTCCCCAGGGCGGGGCCCTGTTCGCTCCCGATGGTCGACAACGGCATGCGCAGCACGTCGCTGTAGCACTGCAAGAGTTGCCGGTTCTTCAGCAGACCACCCGCCACTATGAACTCCGTGACCGGCGACCCTGCCGAAGCGAAGCCCTCGACAATGACCCGCGTGCCGAAGGCCGTGGCCTCGATGAGGGCGCGATAGACCTGCTCCGCTCGCGTCGCGAGGGTGAAGCCCACCACCACACCCGAGAGTTCGTGGTTCACGAGCACCGAACGATTGCCGCTGTGCCAGTCAAGGGCCACGAGGCCATGGGCCCCCACCGGCTCTTCAAACGCGAGTTCGGTCAGGTACTCGTGGACGGTCAAGCCAGAGGCGGCGGCCGCCTCGTGATACGAACCGGGGACCTGGTTGCTCGCGCACCAGGCGAAGATGTCTCCGACGCCTGATTGGCCCGCCTCATACCCCCAAAGCCCGTCGATGATGCCGCCATCGACGACGCCGCACATCCCGGGTATCTCGATGAGTCGATCGGCGTTCACCACGTGGCACGTGCTGGTCCCCATGATGGCAACCATCTGCCCGGGTTCGACCGCACGGGCGGCGGGGGCCGTCACGTGGGCGTCGACGTTTCCGACCGCAACGGCGATCCCTTCCGGGAGTCCCGTCCATGCCGCGGCCTCGGCCGTGAGAAGGCCCGCTGGCGCGCCGAGCGCCCCCGTGGGCTGGGCAACCTTGTCCACGGCGAAATCGGCGAAATCCTCGTTGAGTGCGGACAGGAATTCGCGGCTCGGGTAGGCGCCGTCTTGGAAGATCGCCTTGTACCCGTTCGTGCAGACGTTCCGAACGTACGTACCGCACAGTTGCCACACGATCCAGTCGGCAGCCTCAACCCAGTGCGTCATGCGCTCATAGACCACGGGTGCTGCTTCCAGCACCTCAAGGCCCTTGGCGAACTCCCACTCGCTCGAGATCTGACCGCCGTACCTGGCTAGCCACTTCTCCCCTTGCGCGGCACCGAGCGCGTTGATGCGATCGGCCTGCCCCTGAGCGGAGTGATGCTTCCAGAGCTTCACATAGGCATGCGGTTCGCCGCGAAACTCGGCCAGTTCGCATAGGGGGGTGCCGTCGTCGAGCGTCGGAAGGACGGTGCAGGCGGTGAAGTCGGTGCCGATGCCAATCACCTGAGACGGGTCGACTCCGGCCGCCTTGATCGCCTCCGGAACCGCGTGGCGAAGCACCTCGCGATAGTCCTCCGGATCCTGCAAGGCAAAGTCCGGAGGGAGGGTGGACCCAGTCGCCGCGAGTCTGGTGTCCATGACCGCGTGCTTGTACTCGTGCACGGCTGTGCCGAGTTCGGCGCCGTCGCTCACCCTGACCACCACGGCACGCCCGGACAGGGTGCCGAAGTCGATACCGACCACGTAACGATCAAGCACGCCACTTGAGCCTGTACTCACCGCCGGTCCTCCTTCCCTTACCTCGTCGTTACCGTTCACACTCGCCCTCAAGGCCGATCCTTGCGATTACCCAGACATGCCTTGACCTACCCGTCCCTAACGTGCCCATGCACGGGCGGCCCCGTGGTGAGCGGTCATGGACTTCGCCGAATCACGCCCCGCTGGAGGAGGACGAAGAGGAGGAGAATCCCTCCCGTGATGATCGTCGTCATCTCGGGACGAATGCCGCCGTCGCGGGTGATCAACACGTTCATGAGCCCGATTACGTCTCTGGCTTGATATTCGAGTGCCCATTGATCACCTGCGAGACCGTCTGGTGGGACACTCCAGCAAGCGATGCCACGTACCGCACATGCTTGGCTTGCGGTCGGTCATCGTCACCACACCCGTCCTCGCTCCTCACCGGTATTGTCGCGCATCCATCGCGTCGTACTATCGAAATCGCGTCTTTCTATTGAAGCAGGCCGAATCCTTGGGAATGACGCGACTCGCCATGCCAGGCTCTAACCGACCGCGGCTACAGCTCGCGGATCGCCGTCACGTAGTCATCGACGTCGCGGGGGTCATCGGGAGCATGCACGACGTCCCAGCGGACCACCCCGTCGGGAGCGATGAGGAAGGAGGCGCGGATGGCGATCCCCCGATGAGGGTTGAAGATCCCATACCACCGGGCGACCTCCCCGTGCGGCCAGAAGTCCGAGAGCAGGTCGTCCTGGTAGTGGTGGAGTTCGCTCCATTCCTTCAGGACATGCTTCGAGTCACACGAGACGACGAGGATGCGGACGGCCCTCAACTTCCGTAACTTCTCCGAATTCAGAATGTCCTGAAGCTCATCGGAACACGTTGGCGAGAATACACAGGGGGTGAAGACAAGAAGGACCGGCCCTCCCTGTAAGTCGGACAGGGTAATCGACTCTCCCTCCTGATTCACCAAAGTGAAATCGGGAGCGAGATGTCCGACGAGGGGATGACTCACTTCTGATGGCCCTTCTCCACCAGTTGGGTCACCTTCCATGCGGGTGAGGCGACGAAAGTCGATGTGGCGTGCAAACCGGACAGCGAGGCACCCTCCTCGATGTCCCGTTGCTCTACATGGTTGGACAGGCCGGCCTTCGGGGTGAGAAGCCATACGGATGCCCCATCGTCCAGGAGGGTCTGGACGTCGAGCAGGACGTCGGCCAGGTCGTCGTCCCCGTTCCGGTACCAGACGAGGGCGGCGTCCGTCACGTCGCCGTATTCGTCGCCCACCAGGGCATGCCCCGTTACCCGCGCGATCGCCGCGCGCAACCCCTCGTCCGCATCGGCGTCCAAGAAGAACTCCTGGACGACCATGCCCTTGGTCAAACCAAATCGCTTGACAATTCCTGCCTCGACAGCGTCGGCTCCCGACTGCGCCACAGTGGCGTTGCCCCTTTCCCAGGTCTTCCCGCAATCCTTGCGAAGTAGTCACCACCCTAAGGCTCCGGTGCCACTACCCGCAATCAATACCGAGAGTCTGGGGGCTGCGGACCACACCTGAGGAATACCCCGACGTGACAATCCCTTTGCATATGTGAAGAATGGCATGGACAGCGGCACACCCGCCGCACCGATTCGAACGGCGCGGCCACCCCGTCGTCGTGAGGAAGGGACTGACCCGTGATCCCCTTCGACGGCTCCGACAAGGATCCAGAAGAGACCTCAGAATGGCTCGAGTCTCTCGACGGCCTGATCGCGTCGGACGGGCCGACCCGCGGCGAGTTCATCGTGGCCTCGCTGGTCGGTCATGCCGCCAACAAGCGCCTATCCGTGCCCCTCAGCCTCAACACCCCCTACGTCAACTCCATCCAGATCGACGCCGAGCCGGAATACCCCGGCGACGAGGAGACCGAGCGCCGCTACCAGGGCTGGATCCGCTGGAACGCCGCGGCTATGGTGACCCGCGCCCAGGCCGACAGCGCCGGCATCGGCGGCCACATCTCGTCCTACGCGTCCGTCGCGAGCCTCTACGAGGTTGGGCTCAACCACTTCTTCCGGGGCAAGGATCACCCCGGCGGGGGCGACCAGGTCTTCTTCCAGGGGCACGCCTCCCCCGGTGTCTACGCCCGCGCCTACCTCGAGGGCCGGCTCACGGAGACGGACCTCGACTCGTTCCGCCAGGAAAAGTCCGGCCCAGGTCGAGGCCTCTCGTCGTACCCCCACCCACGCCTCATGCCAGACCTCTGGGAGTTCCCCACGGTCTCCATGGGACTCGGACCAGCGGCGGCGATCCACCAGGCCTGGACGAACCGCTACCTGCACCTCCGAGGCCTCAAGGACACCTCCGAGCAGCACGTGTGGGCGTTCCTCGGGGACGGCGAGATGGACGAGCCGGAGAGCCGGGGCATGCTCCAACTCGCGGCCGACCAGCGCCTGGACAACCTCACCTTCGTCATCAACTGCAACCTGCAGCAGCTCGACGGTCCGGTGCGGGGCAACGGGAAGATCATCCAGGAACTTGAGGCCTACTTCCGCGGCGGTGGCTGGAACGTCCTCAAGGTCGTGTGGGGCCGGGGTTGGGACGTTCTCTTCGCCAACGACACCTCCGGCGCCCTACTCAACCTCATGAACACCCTGCCCGACGGGGACTTCCAGACGTATAGGGCAGAGTCAGGCGCCTTCATCCGCGACCAGTTCTTCGGGGGCGATCCCAGAGCGAAGGAACTCGTCAAGGACATGACTGACGACCAGATCTGGGCGCTCGAACGCGGCGGCCACGACCTCCGTAAGTTGTTCGCCGCCTATGACCTCGCCACCCGTCTTGAGAACGGGAAGCCCACGGTCATCCTCGCCAAGACCATCAAGGGGTACGGCCTCGGGTCCAACTTCGCGTCGCGCAATGCCACCCACCAGATGAAGAAGCTCGTCGGGGCGGACCTCAAGGTAATGCGGGACACCTTCGAGATCCCGCTGACCGACGAGGACCTCGAGCGCGATCCGTACCGTCCGCCCTACTACCACCCGGGGCCGGGCAGCCCAGAGCTCAAGTACATGCTCGACCACCGCCGGGCCCTCGGCGGCCTCTTTCCAGAGCGTCGGGACCGCAAGGTCCAGATCAAACTCCCTGCCCCTACCGTCTACGACGAGCTCGCGGAAGGCTCCGGGCCGCACAAGGTCGCGACGACCATGGCGTTCGTCAGGCTCCTCAAGGACCTCATCAAGGATCCCGAATTCGGGCACCGGATCGTTCCGATCGTCCCGGACGAGGCCCGCACCTTCGGCCTCGACTCGCTCTTTCCCACCGCGAAGATCTTCAACGTCTTGGGGCAGACGTACCTGCCGGTCGACCGGGAACTCCTGCTCTCGTACAAGGAGTCCGAGACCGGTCAGATCATGCACATGGGCATCAACGAGGCCGGGTCGGTGGCGGCGTTCCAGGCGGTGGGGACGGCGTATGCCACCCACGGGGTGCCCATGGTGCCCGTCTACATGTTCTATTCGATGTTCGGGTTCCAGCGGACGGGCGACCAGTTCTGGGCCGCGGGCGACCAGATGACTCGCGGGTTCGCGATCGGGGCGACGGCCGGGCGGACGACGCTGACGGGCGAGGGTTTGCAGCACGCCGACGGGCACTCGCCGGTTCTGGCGTCGACGAACCGGGCGGTGGTGCACTACGACCCGGCGTACGCCTACGAGATCCGGCACATCGTGCGGGACGGCCTGGATCGGATGTATGGGGCTGGCGCCGCCGGTGGTGTGGTGCGCGCGGGAGCGGGTGAGGCTGGGGCCGTGCCCGGCGCCGCCGGAGTGGGTCCGCGCGACCCGAACGTCTTCTACTACCTGACCGTGTACAACGAGCCGATCCTCCAACCGGCGGAGCCCGCTGACGTGGACGTCGAGGGCATCCTCAAGGGCATCTACCTGCTCAAACGCGGAGCGGTGACAACGACGCTAGCCGAGGCCGCGGCCGGTGGTGTCACGTCCCCGAAGGCGCAGATCCTCGCGTCCGGTATCGGCGTGCCGTGGGCGCTCGAGGCGCAGGAACTGCTCGCCGCCGACTGGGGCGTCTCCGCCGACGTGTGGTCGGTGACGTCGTGGACCGAGCTGCGCCGAGACGCCCTCGCGTGCGAGGAGGAGGCGTTCCTCTACCCGGAGATTCCGGCCCGCGTGCCGTACCTGACCAGCAAGCTCGCCGGGGCGGAGGGGCCGTTCGTCGCGACGACGGACTTCGACCACCTCGTCCCGGACCAGATCCGCGCGTGGATCCCCGGCGACTACGCGACCCTCGGCGCGGACGGCTTCGGCTTCTCGGACACGCGCCCGGCCGCGCGCCGCTTCTTCCACATCGACGGGCCCTCGACTGCCGCGCGCGTGCTGCTCTCGCTCGAGAAGCGCGGGACCGTGCCCGCCGGGACTGTCGCCGCGGCGATCGAGATGTACAAGCTGCACGACGTCCGGGCCGGGACCTCGGGTGGCGCCGGCGGGGAGGCTTAGAAAGCGCAAAGCCCGGCAAGTCGTCCATCTGGACGCCAGCCGGGCCCACTTCGCCGCGCTACTGCACGGCGCTCCATCAGTGTCCCACGGCCGAAAGGGGGAAGCAAGCGTCATGCCAGTTGTCCACAGACGTCGCCAGCGCGCCCCGCACTGCCCGTCTCCCTAGAATGCTCGGCGCATGGTCAGTGCCCTGTTCGTCGACGAGTCGCTACATCGCTACATCGCGGGTTCCGTCTCGCGGCCGTCCGAATCGACTCTTCGGTCGTGTCGCGTTCCCGCGCGAAGATGCGCGACCAATTACCGCCTGGCACGCGCCGCCTCCACTTCGTGAAGGAGAACACCGCCAATCGCAGGCGCGCGTTCGCGGCCATCGAGAAGCTCGATCTCGATCACATCCTCATCGAGCCATCGCCTTCCCGGCACGTCCGTGACCAGCGTGCAGCGGCGATTCAACGGCTCATCGAGTGGGCAGTCGTCGAAGACGTCCAGCGTGTCGTCTTCGAGCGAGACGACAACAGCGTCCTGCTCGACCGTCGCACCGTTGCCGACACGCTCGCGAGACTGGGCCGAGCCCAGATAATCGAGTACTCGCACACCGGCGCTTCTTCAGAGCCCCTCTTGTGGATTCCCGACGCTGTCGCGTGGGCTTGGTCTCGCGGTGGCGAGTGGCGCCTGCACGTCGAATCGTTTCGATTGTGGGTGATCCAAGGCTATGTCGTGGCTGCGCAAGACGCGTGTCGATCACCCGGCGGCACCGCATCCTCGGCGTGTCACCGACGCGCTCGAGCCCGGGCGTGGCCCAACGGCTACGTCTTCGGATGCGCCTTCCAGGCGGAGGAGACCATGTCGCGCACGGAGTGTCGCATCGCCCAGCCCAGGTCGCGAGCCGCCAGGGCCCCGTCCGCGACGATGCGCGCCGGGTCGCCTGGACGGCGAGGCCCCACGGTCGGGACGAGGCTCGTCCCGGACACCTCGAGCACCGCGTCGATGAGTTCCCGCACGCTCGTGCCCGTGCCCGAGCCCAGGTTGTAGACCGGCGCCAGCGCGCGCCCCTCAGCGAACGCCCGCGCCGCCGCGGCGTGCGCGAGTGCAACGTCGCCGACGTCGATGTAGTCACGGACGCATGTTCCGTCGGGGGTATCGAAGTCGTCGCCGTTGATGACGGGCGCGCGCCCCTCGACGAGCCCGGTGAAGACCCGTGGGAGGACGTTGTAGGGGCTCACGTCGAACACGGCGGGGTCGGAGGAGCCCACGACGTTGAAGTACCTGAGGCTCGTTCCGGCCAGAGGGGCGTCCGTCTCCGCGGTCGCGAGGACCTGGTCACGGATGAGGATCTCGGCCGCGAGCTTGGATTCGCCGTACGGAGACTCGGGAGCGGTGGGCGTTCCCTCCGTCACCACCTCTTCCCTGGGCGTTCCGTAGACCGCCGCGGACCCGGAGAATACCATCCGGGCAACCCCGGCCGACTCCATCGCCCGCAACAACGACTCGGTGCTCGAAAGGTTCTGGCGCCACGTGTGGAGGGGCCGCCTGACGGACTCGCCCGCGTACTTGAAGCCCGCGCAATGGATGACCCCGTCGATGTCGTATTCGCGCAGGGCGGCCTCGACCGCAGGGGTGTCCAGCACGCTCGCGCGGGCGAATCGGACCCCGCGAGGGAGAAAGTCCTCGCGTCCCGTCGAGAGGTCGTCCAGAACGGCGACGCCGAAATCGGCGGAGAGCAGGGCCCGAACCACGTGAGCACCGATGTATCCGGCGCCCCCGGTGACGAGCCAAGACATGCCTCTTTTTTCGACGTGCGTCACAACGTCTCCCTGCGAGCGCCGTCGGAAGGGACGACGGTGAAGATGTGAGGCTCGCGGAACCTCGAGGCCTCGAAAGCGGAGAGGATCGCGGCTTTCGCCGGTTCGAAGTTATCTCGGGGGACGAGCGCGAGGGCGGATCCGCCAAAGCCGCCGCCCGTCATGCGCGCGCCGATCGCGCCCCCTTCCATCGCGGCCTCAACCGCACAATCGAGCTCGGGCACGGAGATCTCGAAGTCCTCCTGCATCGAAGCGTGGGAGGCGAGCAGCAAGGGGCCGATGGCGCGCGGGCCGTCGTTCGCGAGTGTCCTCGCGGCGGCTAGGACGCGGTCGTTTTCGGTGACGACGTGGCGGACGCGCCGGAAGGTCTCGTCGTCGAGCACGGCCTGGGCGCGGCCCAGATCGGCGACGCTCAGATCCCTCAGGGATGAAACCCCGAGCGCGGTAGCGCCGCGGTCGCAGGACGCCCGGCGTTCGGCGTAGCCGCCGGTGACGTGCTCGTGGGTCACCCTCGTGTCGATCACCATGACGTCGAGGCCGTTCTGAGCGAAATGGAGGGGAATGATTTCGGCGTGGTTGTCGCGGCAGTCGAGGAGCACCCCGTGGCCAGCCTGGCCGAGCAGGGACGCGGTCTGATCCATGATCCCGGTCGGAGCACCGACGGCACCATTCTCCGCGCGTTGGCAGACGCGAGCCAGAACGTCTCGCCCGAGGCCCAACTCCCACGCTCCGTCGATTGCCACCGCAACGGCGCACTCCAGGGCCGCAGAAGAGGACAGGCCCGCGCCGAGGGGGACGTTGCTCGCGACGGCGATGTCCAAGCCATCGTGCGACGCGACGTCAACGCCGTGCTCGCGGAGCGCCCAGACCACCCCGAACACGTATGCCGACCACCCCGCGAGATTCGCCGAGTCAAGGTCGTCAATGCCGAGCTCTGCGACCGCATCGTCCAGGGTCGTCTTCACCCGCAGAATCCCATCACTCCGTGACGCGAGCGCGCACCAGGTCCGTCGTTCAATCGCGAAGGGCAGCACGAGGCCGTCGTTGTAGTCCGTGTGCTCGCCGATGAGGTTGACCCGCCCCGGTGCCGACGCAAGAACGTCGGGCGAATGTCCAAAGGTCGCCGCGAACGCGCCTGATGCCACCGCGCCGAGGGGTTTGGACGCCGTCATTACAAGCCCGATTCCTGGTCAACGGTCGCGAGTGCCTCGCGAAGGCGCCCAGCCGCCGACTCCGGCGAGGCGTCCGCGACCCACGCCCCCATTGCGGCCTCTGAGCCAGCGAGGTACTTCAGTTTGTCGGTCGCGCGCCGCGGGCTCTCGATCTTGAACATGAGACGGATGTTGTCGCCGCCCACGAGCGGCGCCTGGTGCCACGACGCGATGTACGGCGTCGGGCCGTTGTAGAGCGCGTCCACGGCACCCAGCAGCCTCGGCAGGATCAGGGCGAGTTCGTCGCGCTCGGCCAAGGAGGTCTGCGCGAGGTCGCGGATGTCGCGGTGCGGAAGAACGTGGATCTCGATGGGCCAGCGCGCCGCGAACGGGACGAAGGCGCTCCAGTGAGTTCCGGCGTGAAGCACGCGGGTCGAGAGGAGTTCGCGGTCGAGGATGTCCGCGAAGAGGGTCGGACCGTAGCGTGCGACCTCCGCCTGGACCCGCTGGGTGCGGGGGGTGACATAGGGGTACGCGTAGATTTGCCCGTGCGGGTGATGGAGCGTGACGCCGATCGCCTCGCCGCGGTTCTCGAAGGGGAACACCTGCATCACCGCGGGAAGTTCGGATAGGGCCGCCGTGCGAACCGCCCACGCCTCGATGACGGTCCGCGCTCTGATCGGGCCAAGTGCCGCGAACGAGCCCTCGGTCGATGGGCCGAAGCACACGACCTCGCATTGGCCGGCAGCCGGGAGGGTTTGGTCAAGGGTCGTCGATCCCGGAATGCCGCGGCCGAGACCCAGATCGGCGCAAGGGCCGAATGACGGGGAGCGGTTCTCAAACACGCTCACGTCGTAGATGTCGGGGATCTCCGAGGGGTTGCCGGGCGTCTGGGGTGCCAGGGGGTCCAGATGGGCGGGCGGGAGCATCACGCGGTTCTGGCGGGCGGCTGCGACAGAGACCCACTCGTCTGAGAGGGGATCGCGACGCATCTCGGCCGTCGCCGGTCGCGGGTCGAGGTCCCGCGAGTCCGCGCGTCGCGCCACCGGCAGCGCGGAGCCGATGTCATCGAAGTAGTGCAGTTCCCTGCCGTCGGCGAGGCGCGTGGAGAGGAGTCGGATGCGGTCGTCGCGCGCGAACCCCGGAGGGGGCGCCCATTCGGGTCCTCTAGATTGCGGCGCCGAGGTCCGTGTCATGACACACCTTTGTAGGTTCGGCGGAGCGGGTCGGCTCCGGGTTCTTCGGTGTGCCGCGACGGGAACCTCTCCCGAACGACACCTCTAAATGTTATCGTAACCATTTAGGCCCCAACCATAGCGGGAGGAGCCCATTGTCCCGCAAGCGGTCCGCGAGTAGCGAACGTTCTTCGAAACGGTCTCTCTCCCCGCTATGGTGTCGTCTGGAGGTGAGAAATGGCCAAAGGCGCGCGGGGCCCAAGCATTCGCGATGTCGCACAACGTGCCGGGGTTTCGACCCAGACCGTCTCCCGCGTCCTCAACGACTTCGCGGGCATTCGTGTGTCGACGCGCGAGCGCGTCCTCAATGCCATGGTCGAACTGAACTACCGAAGGAACCTCGCGGCACGCACTCTCGTTACGGGCCGTTCGAACACCATTGGCATGATCGGACCCGATATCCCCGAGATCGGCCCTCTGAGCAGCCTCCACGCGGTCGAGCGTGCGGCGCGCGAGGCGGGCTTCCACACGCTACTCACGAGCACCAGTCCCGCGCCCGACGACGTCGCAGGCGCGCTCGAGTTTCTCTTGGGTCGAGGAATCGACGCGCTCGTGCTCGTCGCGGAGCATCGCAACGTTCAGAAAGCGGTCGACGCCGCAATCGGGGATTTGCCGGTGGTCCACCTGCTGACCGGTGGCTTTCCGCCGCGCACCTCGATCTCCATTGACCAGGCCAGCGGCGTCCGCGCCGCCATGGAGCACCTTTTTGCCCTGGGGCACCGCCGCATTCAACACATTTCGGGGCCGCTCGCCTATAGCGAGGCTCAACTACGCCGTGACGCCTTTCGCGACACGATCATCTCGGCGGGGCTCGAGGAGTTTCCGATTATCGAAGGCGACTGGACCCCGGACTCCGGGTACGCCGCGGGCTTTAAGCTCGACCCGCGAGCGACGGCCGTGTTCTCGGCAAACGACCAGATGTCGTTCGGGCTCATTCATGCCCTCGCGGATCAGGGGAAGAGTGTTCCCGGCCACGTCAGCGTGGTCAGTTTCGATGACACGCAGGAGTCCCGACACAGCCTGCCGCCGTTGACCACGGTTCATCAGGACTTCGAGGCTGTCGGAAGACTCGCGGTGAAGGTCCTCGTTGCGCGCATCGCTGGCGAACAGGCGCCGCCCAACGACCTGGTTGTTCCGTGGCTCGTCGAGCGCTCGTCGACCGCGGGTCCGCGAGCCACCGCGTAGCGGCGAAGGATCGAGCCGCCGCGCTCAACCGTAACCGAACCGTAATGGTTCGTGCTTGACAAGAGAATGGGAACGTTAACATACTGGTAGACACCGACCTCTCCGCATCGAAGCGGGTGGGATCTCAAGGAGACGATATGGGCGGATTTTCGGTGCGCTTGCCTCTAGGGCATCGGTGCTCGTGCTCCCCGGCCGTAGCACCTTGGGAATGCATCACGCAATACACGGCATCACGATGACGCAATTAGTCGCTAACTGGCTACATGCGTATTCACGCAGTCGATTTCAAACCAGCGAGTTCGCTGTCGCTACAGGTGACTGGATCCCACAAGGATGCGAATAGCAGATCGGGTCACTGGACGCGAGAGTCGAGAGGGAAGCCTTACCCCTCTCACCCTGGCTGGTCACGATGTACAAACAAACAAACAAACAAACAAGGGAGTTCGCATTATGAGTACGAATATCCGATCCAGGAGCGGAGTGCGACTCACGGGTGCAGCTGGCCTCGTGGTCGCCTTGATGCTCGGAATTACCGCATGCTCAAGCAGCGACGCAACCACTGATTCGACCACGACGGATAACGCACCCGCCACTTCGGGGGGCCTCTGCGCCGGGACCAATATCGTGTTCTTCCCCGGCGGTACCGCAGGTGGTGGCTTCGAGACCGTTGTGTACAACGGCGCCGTAGCGGCCGCCGACGCGCTCGGCGCCGACGTCACCTACGTGTGGTCGGACTGGGACCCGCAGAACATGGTCACAGGGTTCCAGCAAGCCATGGCGACCAATCCGGACGGCATCGCCATCATGGGTCACCCGGGTGACTCGGCGTTCGACCCGCTGATCGACCAGGCGGAGAGCCAGGGCATCCTCGTCACGGTGATGAACACCGAGTTGCCCACCGCTGAAGCAAAGTACGCCGCCGACGGCATGGGCTACGTGGGTGCCGTGCTTCATGACGCAGGAGCCTCGCTTGCCAACGAAGCCATCAAGCGTGCCGACCTGCAGTCGGGCGACGAGGTCTTCGTCTGGGGCCTCAAGGCCCAGCCTGGTCGTGGCGAGCGGACGCAGGGCATCATCGACGCCCTCGAAGCCGCAGGCATGACGGTGGACTACCTTGAGATCGACGACGCTACCAACGCCGACCCGGCCGCTGGCGTCTCGACCTTCACCGGGTTCATGTCCTCCCACCCGAACGTCAAGGCGATCTTCATCGACCACGGGAACCTCACCTCGACGATCCCGACCTACATGAAGGCCGCCAACCTGGCGCCGGGCTCGATCTACGCGGCCGGTTTCGACCTGTCGCCCGCGACGATCCAGGGAATCCAGGACGGCTACGTCAACCTGGCCATCGACCAGCAGCAGTTCCTTCAGGGATTCTTCGCCATCGAGCAGCTCTGCCTGTCGCACAACTACGGGTTCAGCGGCTTGTTCATCAACACGGGTGGCGGTTTCGTCGACCAGTCGAACATTGACGTCATCGCACCGCTTGTGACGGACCAGATCCGGTAATCTGAACCGATGCAGGAAGCACAAGCGAACATGCAGGGAACTGGGGCTGGCGGGCAGCACGCTCGCCAGCCCCAGCGGCCCTCGTCGAACTCGACCATCGTCGCCCCCGAGCAGGCCTCGGAGGGCGACGTGGGTCGCATCGCGATCGAACTTCGTCACATCGACAAGTCGTTCGGAGGCATCGAAGTACTTCGCGACGTCAGTCTCTCGTTGCGCGCCGGGGAGGTCCTCGGGCTCCTAGGCGACAACGGGGCGGGGAAATCCACCTGTATCAAGATCATCACGGGCGTGTACCAGCCGAATGCCGGGCAGCTCCTCTTCAATGGCAAGGAAGTACGCGGTCTCACCGTCGACCGAGCGCGGGGGCTCGGAATCGAAACCGTCTTCCAGGAGAGGGCCCTCGCGGATCAACTTTCGTTGTGGAACAACATCTTCATGGGGCGTCCCCTGACCCGCTGGCTCGGCTTCATGAACGTGCGCGCGATGCGCAAGATCACCTCGGACCTCATGGGCGAGTCCATGGGATTCACCTCGGCGGTGCTCACCCCAGACACGCGAGTCACGGGACTTTCCGGCGGGGAACGCCAGGGGCTGGCCATCGTGCGGGCGCTTCATTTCGAAGCCGACATCATCATCCTGGACGAGCCGACCATGGGCCTGTCGCTTAAAGAGGTCGACAAGTTGGTGCAATTCGTCCGGAGCATCAAGGCGGCCGGGAAGTCGGCCATCTTCATCGATCACAACATCTTCCACGTCTACTCCGTGGCCGACCGAGTGGTGGTGCTCGATCGCGGTCGCGTCGCGGCGGAACTCTCTACCTCTCAATACAGCTTGGACCAGGTAACCGACATCATGCGGGAGATCGCTACGAGCGGCACCTTCGTCGACCCGAGGGGCAAGAAATCGGGACCTGCTGGCAAAACGACCAAGACGACTGGGAGGGCATCATGAGCAAGGCCGTCCAGGCACCGCGGGCGTCGACGTCGTTCTCGCAGAGGTGGACTTTCCGTACGTTCATGGCACGGTGGTCCTCGCAGATCGGCATTACCACCGCATTCATCATGCTGTGGATCGTCTTCATCTCGCTGGCGCCCACGACATTCCTCAATACGCCGATCTACGTCTCCTTCGCGCAGACGACGCCGTACTTCGCCCTACCTGCTCTGCTGATGACCCTGGTCATCGTCAGCGGCGACATCGACCTGTCGTTCGTCTCGATCTATGGACTGTCCATGGTCGGTTTCGTCGCCGTCGAAAAGACCATCGGTAACGTCGGACTTGCCGTCTTGGCCGCCATCGCGATCGGTGCACTCGCCGGGCTTTTCAACGGCGTGCTGGTCACGTTCCTCGGCATCCCCGCGCTGGTCATCACCATCGGCACCCAGTTCCTCTTCCGGGGTCTCACGTTGGCTCTGGTCAACGGAAAGAGTTACGCACTCGTCGAGGCGCAGTCCTCCTGGGTGTACCGATTGTTCGACGGCCGCTTGCTCGGAATACCCATGCAGTTCGTGTGGCTCGTCATCGTCGCTCTGTTCAGTTGGCTGATCCTATTCCGGCATCGCGTCGGCCAGAACGCCCATGTCATCGGCGACAACCGTCCCGCGGCCCAGCTCATGGGAATAGCCATCAACCGTACTCGGATCTCGCTTTTCGTTCTTGTAGGGATGGCATCGGCCCTCGCCGGAGTGATGCAGAGCCTCCAGGTGGCGAACTTCTACCCGACGATGGGCAGCGCCTACCTGCTGCCGGCTCTCGCGGCGGTTTTCGTCGGCGGGACCTCGGTCTTCGGTGGCCGCGGAACGATCTGGGGAACGTTCATCGGGGCGTTCATGATCGGTGGAATCCAGGCGGCCATCGTCGCCATGGGGGTCGAGGCGTATTGGACTCAGGTAATCTACGGCGGCATCATCCTCGCCGCCGTGTCCATCCACGCGTTCATGCAAAGACGTTTCGGGCACTAAGGAGTGTTGACTAGGTCGGTGGTGATCCCGATCGGGATCGCGGCGACGGCTACGACGGCCTGAAGCACCGGGCCGGAGATCGCTAGCCTTCCGCCTCGCCCTCGGGGAAACCGAACCCGCGCGAACCAACGCGGTATCGGATCCCCGAGGGCGCCACTTCGTCCGGGCCCGTCAGACCGACGATAGCGACGACGATGGCGACCTGGATGGGTCGGCGTCGATGCGCCGTTGCCACGGCCTCCTCCTCACTCCCAACCTCAGGCGAGCGGGCGTGGCCGTTCCGCGCCGGTTGAGCGTTGGCTTCGTTCGCCGCTACTGACTACTGTTGGCCCAATGAAACCACCGCTAGTCGAACCTGTCTACACCGTCGTCCCCGCAAACCGCGTGTTGTGGGAGGACGTTCAGCGAGTGTTCGGTGAGCGCGGCGACTCGCACCGCTGTCAGTGCCAGTGGTTCAAGGTCCACGACACGGACTGGAGGCACCTTCCGGAAGAGGAGCGCAAGGCTCGGCTGCGCGAGCAGACGCACTGCAACGAGCCCAAGTCCCCCACCACCACGGGGCTCGTCGCGTTCCTCGATCGCGAGCCCGTCGGTTGGTGCGCCGTCGAGCCGCGCATCAACTACCAGCGCCTCCTGACGATGCACACCCCGTGGGCGGGGCGCGACGAGGATCCGGCGGACGACGGCGTCTGGGTGGTCTCGTGCTTCGCCGTGCGCGTGGGGTTCCGGCACAGGGGCGTGAGCCGGCCGCCCGGACGAGGCGCGAACCTTCGGCATCGACTCGCTCTTTCCCACCGCGAAGATCTTCAACACCAAGGGGCAGACGTACCTGCCGGTCGACCGGGAGCTCCTGCTGAGCTACAAGGAGTCCGAGACCGGGCAGATCATGCACACCGGGATCAACGAGGCCGGGTCGGTGGCGGCGTTCCAGGCGGTCGGGACGGCGTACGCGACGCACGGGGTGCCCATGGTGCCCGTCTACATCTTCTATTCGATGTTCGGGTTCCAGCGGACGGGCGACCAGTTCTGGGCGGCGGGCGACCAGATGACGCGGGGGTTCGCGA
The DNA here is from genome assembly GCA_964610155.1 of uncultured Demequinaceae bacterium. GTDB lineage: Bacteria > Actinomycetota > Actinomycetes > Actinomycetales > Demequinaceae > JAFGBM01. Next base: position 3,725 of record CAZSUY010000012.1, on the reverse strand, counting down.
TCGGGGCGACGGCCGGGCGGACGACGCTGACGGGCGAGGGCCTGCAGCACGCCGACGGGCATTCGCCGATCCTGGCCAGCATGAACCGGGCGGCTGTCATCTACGACCCGGCCTACGGCTACGAGATTCGGCACATCGTCCGCGACGGGATCGAGCGGATGTTCGTCAACCACGAGAACGTCTTCTACTACATCACCGTGTACAACGAGCCGGTCCCCCAGCCGGCCAAGCCCGCCGACGTGGACGTCGAGGGCATCCTCAAGGGCATCTACCTGCTTCGGAAGTCCGAAGGGGTGGGCCCCACGGCGCAGATCTTGGCCTCAGGGGTCGGGGTCCAGTGGGCGCTCGAGGCGCAGGCTCTCTTGGCCGCTCTCGGCGGCGAAGGGGCCGTTCGTGGCAACGACGGACTTCGACCACCTAGTCCCCGACCAGATCCGCGCCTGGATCCCCGGCGACTACGCGGTCCTCGGCGCGGACGGCTTCGGCTTCTCGGACTCCCGGGCGGCGGCGCGACGCTTCTTCCACATCGACGGACCCTCGACGGCGGCGAAGGTGCTGGAGCGGCTGGAACTCGCCGGCGAGGTCCCGACCGGTTCGCTGGCCGAGGCGATCGAGCGCTACCGCCTCCACGATGTCCGCGCCGGGGCGTCCGGCTCCACCGGCGGGGACGCCTAGGGGTCGCCGACCCCGGCCGTCGAGGTGGGGCGCCACCCCGAGCTCGCTCGGGGAAGGGATCAAGCCTGGCCTTCCCACAGGGTGCGGATGGGGAGCGCCCAGAGGTTCTCCCCCACGCGATATCCGAGTTCCCCGTCGTACAGGATCACGCCGCACACGAAAGCCTCGCCCGCCGCGGCGTGGAGTCTATGCAGGCCGACGAAGTCGCGAGGGTTGACGGACGCCGCCGCCTTGACCTCGACTCCGGCCACGAGGTGCGAACCGCGTTCCAGGACGATGTCGACCTCGTACTGCTGAGCGTCGCGGTAGTGGGAGAACCCCGTCCGGTGCTCATGCCAACTCGCCTGACGACGAAGTTCCTGGAAGACGAAGGTCTCCAGCAGGCGTCCGAAGTAGGGGCGGTCGGCCTCCAGTTGTACCGCATCGCGGTCGCCGAGCGCGGCCGCCATCCCGGAGTCCCCCACATGAAGCTTGGGGGTCCGCGCGATGCGCTTGATGCGATTGGTGTGCCACGCCGGTAGGCGATCGAGCACGAAGATGTTCTCCAGCAAGGTCAGGTGCTCCTCGATCGTGGGACGCGCGACGCCCAAAGTGCGAGCAAGGCCCGTCACGTTGACCAGTTGCGCCGTGAGGGTCGACGCGAGCGTAAGCAGGCGAGGTTCGATTTCGAGGGAGCGAATTCGCGCCAGGTCTCTGACGTCGCGCTGGATCTGGGTGTCGACGTGAGCGCGTAGCCAGTCTGCGCGACGATGCGGGGCAGTTCGGGCGACGGCCTCTGGGTAGCCTCCCGTGGCAACCATCTCGGTGAGGCTTCGACCGAGCCGCTCCGTCCGGGATGCGCGAAATCCATTGGCGAAGAGGGTGTCGAGGAAAGGGGCGGGGTGTCCGTGGAGTTCGGCTTGGGCGAAGGGGTGAAGGCGGAGCATGCCGATCCGCCCAGCCAGGGAGTCGGCCAGCGCCGGCACCATGAGGACGTTGGCGGAACCAGTCATGATGAAACGACCGGGGGCTCGGTTGCGATCGATCGCGGCCTTGATGCTCGTGAAGAGGTGGGGGACGCGTTGGACTTCGTCGAGGATCGCCCTGGGCCCGAGTCTCTCGACGAAACCGATGGGATCGTCGACTGTGGCCTCAACCTGGACGTCGTCGTCGAAGGTGATGTATTGGTACCCCAGGGACTGCCCCACCGCCTTGACGAAGGTGGTTTTCCCGGACTGGCGGGGGCCGTGGACCAAGGTGACCGGGGTGTCGGCGATCGACTCCAGGAGTCTCGCTTGGAGAAGGCGGGGAATATGCGCCTGCGACGGTGCCATGCCCCTCACCTTCAGACCCGGACAATTGTACAGTATGTGTCTGGACGATTGTATAGTTTTCGCTCGGACGATTGTATAGTTCAGACCGACTCGGGGGTGAGGGCCGCCTGAGGAGCCAGGAATCGACCCTACCCGTCCAGCATCTCCGCCGCCCGCTATCCACAGGACCGATGCCCCGATGCTCGGGGCGTACGGCTTCGGGTTCTCGGACTCTCGGGCTCCAGGACGCAGCGGCGATTCAGGATCTTATGGAGTGATCGGGCGGTGCCGGGCGAGGTCGGCGGGCAGCGTGAGCATCTCTCCGGCGAACGCCCGGCCCACCTCGGTCACCACGCCGCGCCGCGTCCGGCTGTCGCGCTCCCACGCGCCGAGGATCTCGAAGACCTCCGCTGCCAGACTCGCGGCGTCCCGGGCGACGTGTGCATCGAGTTCTTCCCCGGATCGTGACACCCACCCCACGGTCTGGAGGGCGAACGCGACCGCGTCGCCGTATGGGTCTCGGCGGTAGTTGGCATCCCAGGCGTTGCGACCGGCCGCCACCTCGACCGCGAAGAACAACGACGCGTCCCGCTCCACGTCCGACCCCGCACGCTCCACCACCGCTCGAGCGAGGTACCGCCACAGGCCTTCCGCATCGGCCGCAACCTTCCTCCCTGCGGGCGTCACCAGCAGCATCCCCTTCTGAACGCGCAGGAGACCCAGGGCCATGGCCGTGTGGCGCAGGTCGAACACCGTGTTCGTGCGATCCTCCCGGTTGCCCGCCCCCACCTCGCGGTCGCGCCAATCCAACTCCGCAAGCGCCTCGACCACGACGACGGGCGGGAGCCATCCGGCGGCGGTGAGGCGGAGGCCCTCGGGGCCGACGCGTTCGAGCAGCCATCGGTACGGCCTCACGGCGGCGTCCATGGTCGCGACATCGACGGGCGCCCGTTGAGGCACCACCGCTGACGCGTGCGAACCATTGAGATTCACCCCACCCCGCTCGAGGTACATCCGGAACTCTGGCACCCAGCCGTCCACCATTCTGTCCGTCAGGGCATCGATGACGGTAGGCCGCCGGACCATCGCGACATCGTCGTCGGACCTGTCAGAAATCCTGTCGGGAAACTGGCGCACCAACTCTCGCGTGATCGCCTCCACGTCGGGGGGCGAGCCATCGGGTACCCGCCACGGTCCCGACGTCTGCTCGACCCAGCGCATCGTCTCAGCGTGATCCGGGTGCGCGGGGTCGCCGCAGGCCTCCCGCTTCTCCATGTATCCAGGGGCGCCTCCGGAGTCCTCCCAGGGGGCGCTCCCCTCCGCCCGCACCAACGATGCGCGCGGCTCTCCCGGCTCGCCCGCACAGGTGTCCACCCACTCGAGCACGTGCACCCATCCGTCGCCGAAGTCATACTCGTACTCGACCGAGGCATGGGTTTCGGCGAACACGTGGCCCACCCTCGCGTCCGCCTCTGGAACCCCCGTCATCCCCTCGGCGAGCGAGCGTTCGTCACGCCAATACCGACGCAGCCGCCGCTCCCCTCGCGGACTCTCCTCCTGGGCGAATCCGTGCAGGTGGTACTGCCTCCAGCCGAACGCGACCTGCAGCACCGTATGAAGGTCCTCTAGGGTCAACTCGGCGTCGACATCGATCAGCCTCCACACCTCGGGCTCGACGCCCTGCAACGACGCGCGAATCCGCACCATATGGCGACCGGCGCCCACTGACGTGCCCATGGCATTGCCTTCCCGCAGTTC
>CAZSUY010000011.1:0-57110 GCA_964610155.1 uncultured Demequinaceae bacterium | reverse complement strand
TACAATGCCCATACGCATTACCCAGAACCGCCGACGACCGATTCACCTCACCCGAAGGCATGGTCTGGACAAGCGGCATCGGGACGACGCGGGTGGACGTCCCGCACAACACTTCAGATGCTTCGGCTCACCCGGAGCCCTCGTCCGCCTCGGCGTCAACGCCGACCGTAAATAGGTGCGTGCTATTTGATGTCGAAGGCGTAGCAGCTCGCGAGCCTCGAGGCAGCGTCCTCCGAGATAGTGGGATGGCGCGCAAGGAACTCCGACTTCGCCATGTCGGCGATCCTCCAGAGGCCCAACTCGCGACGATGCGCGTCCGTGCGATAGAAGTCCGCCCGCAACTCGTGAAGCTCGTGTATCAGGCTAGACGCGACGGAGGGTTCGAAGGCGGCGAGCACCCGAGCGTCGTCGCGCGTTGGGACGCCCTGCGGAGAGAAATAGATCCACTCAAGAAGTGCCCTAGAGACGACCGTGTCAGCCAATCGGAGATCTCACTTCAGCACGGCCGCGACAAGGTCGCGGATTATGCGGACGTTGGTTCACGGCCGCGGGATGCAGGCCTGCCTCCCGCACCTCAGCCGCCAACGCATTCAGGTCGGGAACACTGTCTGCGGCAACAGATAAGCGACACGAGACAGAGAGAAGCCCCGTTGCGGCTGCGACCGTCGCCTGGGCACCTTGAGAGGCGTCGTGCGACGCGACGGTAACTACTTCGCTGGTGTGCGCCTGCGCACTGTGGACCGCCCCATCATACACGGATGCCGACGCGTCGTATGGGGTCGAAGCGACAGGGGTGGCCGTCGCCATAGAGGCTCCGCCCAGGAATCCAATAAGAGCAACGGTTGCGGCAAGCGCCAGCCGCCTAGCCGGTCGTCCAAACGTACGAGCGGAGGGCCACTTTCGGGGCAGGCCAGACTGGGCAGATCTCACCGTTCCAAGCGCGCTTCTGACGCGACGACTCAGTTCCACGAGGAACCCAACGACTCGGCTCACCGATGGCCTTTCGCCTTCTTGCGCGTCCATTCTGGGCCATCGTCGGGCCATCGTCGATCACGGCCCACGGCGAGCGTCACCAGCCCATCCAGGTCCGGCGTTAGCCAAACATCGACGAGCGTCGCTCCGTCTTGCACGGCGACGGCACCGAACGACTCCGACTCATTCGTTGCGAAGTCATCCAGCATTCGCTCGGAACCTAAGACGGCTCCCGGCGGAAAGCGCGGATTGGAGAGCCGCCGTCGATAGATCTCTACAACGTCAGCTTTGGGAACGAACCCGATTCGAAAGCTGCACTCGCGGTGACGCTCGAGCACCTCGACTGCCGCCGCAATTGCCGCGTCCGTCCGGCTAGCCCTCGCAATGATCTCCAGCAGTCGTCCGGCACTCAAGTACTGAGATTCGTTCACGGTAAGACCCCCGCTCCTGTCACGGTGCCCTCGATCAGGACCTCCGACTCGAAGAACCGGTCCGGCGACCACACAAAGGAGTTGCCTGGGCGCGGTGCCTGCGGAATTCGGAGGACGACGCCGCCTTCACCTGCGAAGCCCTGGGCCACGTTGAGGTCGGTGGTCCATGACGTGTAGGGACTGAGCGTGCTGCCCAGGTTGTGCTCGGAAGCGGAAGCAACTCCGCCTCTTGGCTTCGCGGTGCCCGCTAGCGCGTCGGCGTAGCCGGGATGATTCGCCCCAACTCCCCGATACAGTGACGCCTCAGCGCTGTTTGCGGCAACAGATATCCGGAACAAGACGGAGATTGGCCCCGAGGCGGTCGCCACCGTCCCCTGGACACCTTCAGACCCGCCAAGCGACGCCACAAGCGCTGCCGCGCTGGCGTGTGCGTCCGCACTGTGGAGCGCACCGTCATACACACGGGCTGACGCGTCATACGCGTGTGACCCGCCCGGAGCGTCCACCAGCGATACCGAACCGATGGCCGCCGAAGCGAGGCTGGCGAATCCCAACGCGGAAACCGTGGCGATCAGGACCACGCGGAGGAGATGCGAAGTTGCCTGGAGCCGGAAGGGCCTCCGCACGCGACTCACGACTCCACTTGCTCTTCCCATGGGCTCGCAGCGTGGGCGCGCCATGCTCTCCCGTCCCGCCGCTCGACGATGATTGGACCGTTCCCGGCCAATGCGTGCCTGATCAAGCCCGTCTCAAGAAACGCCCGAGTGTTGTAGAAGAAGACCCAACGATTTGGAGTCTCCATCGTCGCAGCAGTATTGATCGCAACATCCTCGCCAACGCCGGGTCGGATCTCTTGATCAAGCACGCCCTGCGCGATGGTCGCCGCTTCCTCGAAAGTGATCATCATCCCGTCCTCAAGAACCAGAAACCGTCATAACCGGAGAACGATGCAGCACCACCAGTTTGCCCGTCAAGGAACCGGATGGTGCCGCCCTGGTTCACCGCATTGAAGACGTGTCCAACCCCGTCAGCCCGAGAACCGTAGACGATACCGCGAGCACCATTTCCCGCGCCGGCAAGCATGCCCTCTATCTCGGACGAGCCCGCGACTCGAACGAAGGAACCCCCGTACAGGTCTTCGAGAACAGAGATCGGCTTCGGCCCTGAAAGAAGCGCCGACGCGGGATTACCCGCAAGCGTCGAGTCTGTCGCCACAGCGCAATTGACGCAGTTCATGTCGCCACCGAGCGGATTCACCCCACGGATCGAACCAGCTCCCGCACTGTTTGCGGCAACAGACTTCAGCAACACGACAGAGAGAGGCCCCGTCGCGGTCGCCACGGCCCTCTGGGCACCTTCGGGCACGCGTCCGGCTGTCAGCAGCATGGCCTCACCGGTGTGCGCCTGCGCACTGTGGGAAGCGCCGTCGTACATTGGTGCCGCCGTGTCGTACGCGTGTGTCGAGACCGGAACGGAGACAGCGAGGGTAAACGAGACGCAAATCGCGAAAACCATCTGCGGGACGGCAACACGCAGAAACCACCCAACGACGCTTCGCATCACGCCCGGCGTCATGACCAGGTCACGTTCCCGGGCGTTCGCTCATGTAGAACACCAGCACTTGGTCGCCAGCGATTGAGAACTCCTCGCACAGTCGGCTCAACCCAAGAACCGTGTTGAGCGCCAGATGTTGCCTCTCCACCATTAGTCGTGGGAGCCCCGCGACGATGATGGCGAGTGGAAGCGGCCAAGCCGAGCGCAACTCGGAGAACGCGTCGTGCACCGAGTCCCAACCCGACCCGCACCAAGACGGGAAGTGGAGAACTTCCTTCAGCGATCCAAGCACGTCGACGAGATTTCGCGAATCTCCAATGTCTATGTCAACGACGCTCGCACCCGCGGACGCGAGGTATTGGCGAAGGTTCGCACCCTCGCTCACGCGAACGAGGTACGGTTCGCTCCGCTCCTCAAGGGTCGGCGAGGCTGGCAACGCGATCCAGTTGGTTTTCACGGCCAACTCCTAAACGTCCCGTAGTGATCTGGCGAATACCACACCTCGCCAGGCTGTTGGCCAATGACAATTCGCTCGGTCCCGGGGGCACCGGGCCAGACGCCGCTTTCGGTGTAGTAGCCGATCGGCTGCGGCGGTAGATCACCCCCGAGGTTCGCGTATACGCCAGGCTGACCTCTGTAGCCTCCCTGATACACCCCAGTGGGCGGCGTCCCCGTAGTCCTCAGTGACGTAACCACGTCATCGATCTGTTGCGCGAGGGCCGGAGCCATGGTGTCGATAATCGTGCCATCGGCCGCTGCCACGAACCTTGGCCCGGTGTTTGCGGCAACAGATTTCAGCAAAACCTTCGAGAAAACCCCAGCCGCTGTGTCCACGGGGTCCTGGGGGCCGTCGGACCCGATCTGAGACACGCTAGGCAATGGCTCGTTGGCATGCGCCTGAACAGTGTGGATGGCACCGACATACGCATTGCACGACGCGTCGTAGTCATACGCGACGGCATTGGCAGGCGACAACGCCGAAGCGCTCCCCCCGCTGGAGACCACGAGTGCCAGCCCAGACAAGGCCAAGGTCGCCAACAGCCGCAAGAACCGCCTCACGGCTTGTCGCTCCGAATCACTCCCAGCAGTCGTTCCATGTACTGCAAGATCATCTGTGAGCCATCCGGTGACACCGCAACAACGAGTTCCTGTGGCAACTGAAGTGCCTCTGCCGCCTCCAGATCCAACTTCACAACTAGCAGGTCATGGCTCAGACCCCAACTAAGAACCCCGCCGTAATGGGTGAGACCGCCCCGCACGATGCAGTAAGTGTCCATGTGGAGCGCGGCGTCCTGGTCATCAACTCCCAGGGAGCGCTGGATTTCCAGGACATCGCCCGAATCATCGAGGATCACAAGAGCCTCGAAGTTGAGACCTTCGTCTTGGACGTACCCGACTGTGGCGCTCATCCGGCACTCGCCGTCCACATACCACCAGGCCACTCGTAAGTGATCGAAGCCCCCGTGCTATTCGCAACGGAGTTCATCACCCCTTTACAAGCAGGGCACGGAGGGAGCGTGCCCTGAATCAACACCGAGTCTCCCTCGCTGATGCCTAACTGTGCCATCGCACGAGCCTCAGTATGAGTCGCGAGGCTCGACCGAGGGAAACCCAAAGCCGCCTCCTCCGCAGTCATCCCGCCGCTGGTGAACGTCGTCGTCGTACTCGTACCTCCACGGGTCACTGTGACCTGTGCCGTATGGGGTCCAGCACCGCTTCCGAACGATCTTGTGGCAGCTACCTCGCTGTTTGCGGCAACAGACTTCAGCAACACGACAGAGAGAGGCCCCGTCGCGGTCGCCACGGCCCTCTGGGCACCTTCGGGCACGCGTCCGGCTGTCAGCAGCATGGCCTCACCGGTGTGCGCCTGCGCACTGTGGGAAGCGCCGTCGTACATTGGTGCCGCCGTGTCGTACGCGTGTGTCGAGACCGGAACGGAGACAGCGAGGGTAAACGAGACGCAAATCGCGAAAACCATCTGCGGGACGGCAACACGCAGAAACCACCCAACGACGCTTCGCATCACGCCCGGCGTCATGACCAGGTCACGTTCCCGGGCGTTCGCTCATGTAGAACACCAGCACTTGGTCGCCAGCGATTGAGAACTCCTCGCACAGTCGGCTCAACCCAAGAACCGTGTTGAGCGCCAGATGTTGCCTCTCCACCATTAGTCGTGGGAGCCCCGCGACGATGATGGCGAGTGGAAGCGGCCAAGCCGAGCGCAACTCGGAGAACGCGTCGTGCACCGAGTCCCAACCCGACCCGCACCAAGACGGGAAGTGGAGAACTTCCTTCAGCGATCCAAGCACGTCGACGAGATTTCGCGAATCTCCAATGTCTATGTCAACGACGCTCGCACCCGCGGACGCGAGGTATTGGCGAAGGTTCGCACCCTCGCTCACGCGAACGAGGTACGGTTCGCTCCGCTCCTCAAGGGTCGGCGAGGCTGGCAACGCGATCCAGTTGGTTTTCACGGCCAACTCCTAAACGTCCCGTAGTGATCTGGCGAATACCACACCTCGCCAGGCTGTTGGCCAATGACAATTCGCTCGGTCCCGGGGGCACCGGGCCAGACGCCGCTTTCGGTGTAGTAGCCGATCGGCTGCGGCGGTAGATCACCCCCGAGGTTCGCGTATACGCCAGGCTGACCTCTGTAGCCTCCCTGATACACCCCAGTGGGCGGCGTCCCCGTAGTCCTCAGTGACGTAACCACGTCATCGATCTGTTGCGCGAGGGCCGGAGCCATGGTGTCGATAATCGTGCCATCGGCCGCTGCCACGAACCTTGGCCCGGTGTTTGCGGCAACAGATTTCGGCAGCAAGACAGGGAGAGGCCCGACGGTGTTCGCCACGGCCCCCAAGACGCCCTCAGACACCTCGTGCGACACGACAGGCGCTTCCGCACTGGTGTGCGCCTGCACACTGTGGGCGGCACCGTCATACGTGTAGATCAAAGCGTCGTACGAATGGAATCCCGCCGCGGCGGCCGAAGCCAGTCCAGCAGTCAGCGTGCCTGCCAAGACCGCGAGGCAAGCGGCCAGTAAGGGCCCAGCCCAGCCGCGCCAACGAACGGCCCGCAGATCAAGTCTTGGTCTACTTGAAGTCATACGTGTAGCACCACGCCAACGCACGGACCGCTTCATCGCGAATCTCAGGATGGGACCGCCTGAAGCGCTCGGCAGCAACGTCTCCCATCTGGGCAAGATCCTCGACGGTGTACTTCGCGTCCGACTCGTAGAACTCCTCCTCCGCTCGTCGAATCGCTGGCAGGAGGCCGAGTGCGAGGTCGTCACCGAAGACGTCCACGACGCGGGCTTCATCGCGGTCTGGCCACGCCGAAGCGCCCCAGCCGGTCCAGATGACGATGGCCTCGCTCAGCCGCGCCGGGTCAATGGTCATGGTCTCGTCCAAAGAACCGTGCTCGATCCAGTTGCCGGATTGACGGCGGTGATCGACGTGACGTTCGGGTTCGTCGTCAGCGCTGGGTACTCAACCTCAGCCCAGACACTGTTGATCCGGATAGCGTCTCCTTGTAGCACCGTGACGTTACCTCGCGCTCCTTGCGCGAACTCGGCCGACGCCTGACGCCAAGCACTCACGACCGCCGGGTTGCTCGCGTCCCACGCAGGCAAGGTGACACCTCGCTGCGTCATCATAGTTTCGAGCGTCACGCCGCCGTTCTTGCTAGCCCAACTCGCCGCAGCCTGGTCACCACCCTTGATTCCCGACCAGAACACCGTCTCGTTCGGGGCAGTCGCGAGACCGGTGTTTGCGGCAGGAACGGTCGCTGTTGAGTTGCTGCTGCGTGGAGCGAACGGTTTCGCCCCGATAGTGGCAACGGCTGCAGTCTCAAGGATGGCGACTCCTGTATGAATGATTCCTTCGCCAACACCCTCCCAGTCGCCGCTTTCGACCGCTTGGATGGTTTCATCTCCCGCCGCCAGTAGGTGATATATGGGGTCGAACGTAATGACAAGTTGAGCCCCCAAGCCGTTCTCCTCAACCCCCGCAGCGAAGTCGGCGATACGACCGGAGAACCGGTCAGGTGTGAAGATCAGACTGACGGTCGAAAGATCATAGACGGCGACCAGGGTGTCCCATTCCGCTTTAGCCATTCCGCGGTTGACATCCCACCAAACAGAAGCCAGCGCAGAAACCGTCGCCTGCCCAAAGGTCACCATGTCATAGAACAACGTGTTGCCCGCCTCGGCGGCAATCTTTTGCTGGGCCCGTTCGTCCATGGCATCGATCGCCGCGAGCTTCCTGTTCCGCTCCGCCGTCGCCTCCCGCTGAGCCTTCTCCGCCAATGCGACCTGCACCTTTTGCTGATACTTGTAGTCCCACACCCCGTAGAACGCTTCACGGGCGATCTGATCCATCGCGGCCCTAACCACCGGGTCATCACTGGCGTGGAACATGTTGTAGGAGGCCATCATCTGCGCCGCCGTCCACTCCCCCGTAAGCCGGGCCTGAGAGGCCACAAACTGGTTGAGCTCATCGATCGCGGACTGGAATGCCGCATCCAAACTCGCGAGCCTCTGCGCCTCAAGTGCCGCCCGTGCCCTAAAGAACCCCAACACATCCACGAACGACTCGGGTGCACCCTCCACATACGCATACCGGTTCATGGAGGCCGAGCGGGTGGTGGCGCCACGATACCGATCGTCCTGCACCCACTGGCGAGTGTTGGGGTCATAGGTGCGGGATGCGAACTCCACCAAACCAGCCGTCGCGATCTTGCCCGTGAACCCCGTTATGGTGTCCTGTTTCGGTGTCGTCAACAGGTCACCGAAGTCACCAAAGAGCGCCAGGTCCGCAGAAATCACACCACCTGAGGCCGTCGCGACCACAGAACCCAACACATCGGTCAGCACATCCACCGTGTCCACTGTCGTGGTGGTGTTTTTGCCCTTCGTGGTCGTCGTGGTCGTCGACTCCGTCAACGCCTGACCGGTCGGGCCCATCGTGAGCTGGGTGTCACCCTGGGCGACGACCGTCAATCCGTCATAGAGCCTCGCCGACATCACCCCATCCTCGGTCACCTCAAGCGCACGACCCACACCATCCCTGACCCACGACGCCGAACCCTCCGAACCGGTCGTTGAGGTCAGTTGATCCATCGAGTCATACACCAACGTCGACGACGATTCCACATGCGTCTTGTTGCCGGTCTGTGTGGTCGTCACCGACCCCGTGCGATTACCCCGCCCGTCATACGAAAACTCCGTAGTGGCAACCTTGCCCCCGGGCATACCGATCGGGCGTTTCACCAACGTCACCAGTTGATTGGCCTCATCAACCGTCCGAGCGATCGCATACACATCCCCTGTTCTCGCCGTCGACGGATCATCCGTCCCACCCTCACCCACCAGGTTCGAAGCCGCATCCCACCCATAGAACGTCGCCACACCACCCGTAACCGAACGCGTCAAACGACCCAACCCGTCATGCACATACGTCGTCTCCGTGATCGCCTCATCCGAAATCACATCCCGCTTCGCCACCAACCCCCGCTCGTCATACTCATACGCAAACGCAAGCGTCCCCGTCGAACACCCCGCAGGCTGCTGATTCGGATGACCATTCCCATTCGCCTTACAATGCCCATACGCATTACCCAGAACAGCCGACGACCGATTCACCTCACCCCACGGCGGAGTGAATCCCGTAACGCCGAGGCCTGTGTAAGTGATTTCCGTGACCCGTCCCGCCAGGTCGCGGTCGATCTCGGCCTCAAGGCCCGAGGCCCGCGCCTGACCGATCATGGCGCCCGTCTCGTCGTAGGCGAACGTCGTCACCGACGCCACGCCCGCGGCCGTAGTATCCGTCTGAGACACCGTGAGTCCGCGCCCGTCGAACGTGCGCTCGACCGTCCGGCCATCCGCATACGCGATGCCCGCGAGGTTGCCCGCTAGGTCGTAGGCGTGGGTGGTCGTGTTCCCGCGCGCGTCCGTCTCGGAGACGGAGCGGCCCGCCCAGTCGTACGTCCAGGAGGACGTCCCCAGGTTGTCCTCCATCGTCAGTCGGTTGCCGACCGCGTCATAGGTGTAGTCCACGGTCTGGTCGGGGCGCACCACCCGGGCCACCATGCCATCCTCCGTGTAGGACGTGATCGACACGGAACCGTCCGCCGCAGTCACGGTCGTCGGTCGCCCGAGCGCGTCATACTCCGTGGACGTCGACCGGCCCAACGCGTCGGTCTCCGCCGTGAGGCGACCCACCTCGTCACGCGTGTAGGTGGTCGCGTTGCCGCGAGGGTCCGTGACCGAAGTCGCGAGGCCGCGGGCGTCGTACCCCGTGGATGTGGTGACGTTGACCGACGCCGAAGGGGCCGCATCGGCCACGTAGTTCTCTGTCGTCGCGGTCAGGAGGCCGCGCGCGTCGTACGTGTAGCGCTTGACGATGCCCGCGGGATCGGTCGTCGAGACCACGCGGCCCGCGAGGTCGTAGGCCGTCGTCGTCGTGGCGCCTAGCGCGTCGGTCAACGTCACCGGGCGGTTGACCACGTCGTACGTCGACGTGCTCGCTCCCCCGCGGGAGTCGGTGACCGAGAGCAGGTTGCCCACAGCGTCGTAGGCGTTGGAGGTCGTGAAGCCCTCGCCGTCGGAGCGGGTCGTGAGGCGACCGAGCGCGTCGTACCCGTAGTGCTTCGTCGCGCCGTTCGGGTCCGTCACCGCGATGGTGCGACCGAGGGCGTCGTAGGTGGTGACGCTGCGACCACCGTCGGGAGCCACCTGGGCCACGGGACGGTTCAGCGCGTCGAACTCCACTGTGAGCACCTCACCCAGGGCATTCCGCAACGTGGTCGCGTTCCCGTTGGCGTCATACCCGAACTCGGTGGTCGCGCCCTGAGGCGTCGTGACCGACGTGAGGCGATCCCTTGCGTCGTAGGCGTAGCCCGTGGTCTGGCCGAGGGCATCCGTCACGCCCACCACCACGCCCACGGCGTTGAACGTCCGCGACGTGCGGCCCGCGACCGCGTCCGTGCTCGCCACCTGCTGGCCCAGGGCGTCATACTCCATCGTGGTGCGCGCACCCGTGGGGTCCACGGTCGCGATCGCATTGCCCACGGCGTCGTACTCCGTTGTCCAGCGCTCCCCCGCCTCGTCGACTCGAGCGGTCTCGCGGCCCATCGGGTCGTACTCGTAGCCGATGGTCGCGCCGAGCGGGTTCGTGACGGTGACAAGGTCGCCCATCGTGTTGTAGGCGTAGCCCGTAATCGCGCCGTCGGGCAGGGTCGTCGAGGCCAGGCGGCTCATCGAGTCGTACGTGAACGCCGTGACTCGCCCGAGCGCGTCCGTCGAGGCGAGGACGTTCCCGACCGGGTCGTAGCCCGTGGTCAGGGTTCCGCCGAGCGCATCCGTGACTGAGACCGTGCGCGAGAGCGCGTCGTGGGCGTATTCGGTCGTGGCACCCAGCGCGTTGGTCCTCGCCGTGAGGTTCCCGGCCGCGTCGTATTCCGTCGTGGTGCGGCCCCCGAGCGCGTCGACCATGGCGGTCTCGCGGCCCAGGGCGTCGTACTCGTATGCCGTGGTGAACCCGCGAGCATCCGTCGCTGACGTCACACGGCCCGCAGCGTCGTAGCCGAACGCGGTGGTCGTACCGTCGGGGCGTGTCGTGCCGAGAAGCCGGCCCATCGAGTCGTAGGCGAAACTCGTGCTTCGCCCGAGCTCGTCCGTCGAGGACGAGACGAGTCCTGCGGCGTTGAACGCCACGCTCGAGGTGTTGCCGAGCGCGTCCGTGGTGGCGGTGGGCCGTCGGACCGCGTCGAAGGCGGTAGCGGTGCGGTTCCCGTTGGGGTCGACCGTCGCTACGGCGTTGCCGATCGCGTCGTACTCCGTAACCCAGCGGCCACCGGTCTCGTCGACCATCGCGGTGGCACGCCCGAGCGCGTCGTACTCCCAGGTGCGCGTGGTGCCGTCGGCGTTGGTCCGGAGCACTAGATGGTGCTCGGCGTCGTACGCCAGCATCTCCCGGGTGCCGTCAGGATAGTTCACCGCGGTGACCTGCAAGTTGACGTTGTACTCGAACGTCGTGACGAGACCCTTAGGGTCCGTCTGTGACACGAGCGAATCGTTCGCGTCGTACTCGTACGACGTGACCTGGCCGAGGGCGTCCGTGACGCTCGTGAGGTTGTCGGCGGCGTCCCAGGCCAGCGTCGTGGTGTTGCCGAGCGCGTCCGTGGTCGAAGTGACGCGGTTCGCGAGGTCATAGGTAGACGTGGTGGTGTCGTCGAGCGCATCCGTGACGGACAACGTGTTTCCCCGGGCGTCGTATAGGAACGTGGTCGTGTTGCCGAGCGCGTCGGTGAGCGAGGTGACGTCACCGTGGGCGTCGTAGGTCGCATACGTCACCGTCCCGTCGGGAAAGTGCGTCTCGATGGCACGGCCATCGGAGTTGAGGACGAACGAGGTGGTCGCCGTGCCGCCGCTGCTATCCGGCATCGTGATCGACGTAAGGTCGCCCGAGCCGTTGTAGGTGAAGCTGGTGACCTCGCCGAGCGGACTCGTGCTGGTCAGGACACGGCCGAACGCGTCGAACGTCGAGCGGAAGATGTTGCCGTTGGCGTCGACGGACTCCGTCGGATTGTAGTTGGCGTCGTAGGTGGTAAGAGTGAGGCCACCCTCGGCGTCACGGGAAGTGGTCGCCTGGCCCTTGGCGTTGTGGGTGATGACGCTGGCGTTTCCGAGGGCATCGGTGAGGGTCGTCGCCCGGTCCTCGCCGTAGGCGATGGTGCGGACGTTGCCCGCGCCATCCGTCTGGGTGACGACTCGGCTTTCGTCGTCGTAGTCGTTGGTGATCTCGTCGACGCCGTCCGCGCCCGTGACGACAGAGAGCAGACCTCCGGCGTTGTAGGAGAACGAACTGGTGCGGTCCGCGCCGTCCGTGATGGACGTGAGGTTCCCTGCGTCGTCGTACGCGAGGGTCCACACCCTGCCGTCTGGGTGCGTGAAGGCCGTGATCCTTCCCTCGGGCGTGGACGTGACGGCCACGGTCTGGCCGGCCTCATCTGTGATGGACAGCAATGGTGGGAAGACGATCTCATTCTCTTCCGCCTCGGCCAAGGGGCCGTAGGCGAGCGTGTAGGCGTTCCCCTGCCGGTCGATGGCGCGCGTGAGCTCCCCATACCCCGTTTCCTCGTCGATCGTGAACTCGAGGCTCGTGTTGTCGCCGAACGTCAGACGCACGCCCGTGTCCGTCGCCACCAGCGACGATCGGGCCCCCGCGGGCATGACGAACCCACCACTCCCGTTGGACTCGAAGAAGACGCTCCTACCGTCGGCAAGGGTCACCATCACCGAACCGTTGTCGTACTGCTGGACCCTGGACGAGTAGGCGAAGTTCCAACCGTTGCCCACCTGCGAGGCACGACCGTCGAGAGCGTTATACGCAAGAGTGAGGTCGATCTCCTGGTCGCCTACACCACTGAGGGTGAAGACGTCCTCCGAGATGACGTAGTTTCCCGTCGAGAGGTTCACGGGGTCCGTCCCGTACTTCTGGTAGTTGTTGTAGCCGAGTTGACGAACCTCGTCGATCTCCTCCTGCGTCGGGGGCTCCGGGAGGGTGACGGGCTCGACGCATGCGATACCGGGGGTTGCCTCTATCTGCTGGATAATCGTGGTGTATACCCCGTCGGCAACCCAGTCCGGGTGGTCCCGGATGACGATCCAGTCGTAGCTGTGATTGATGAACAGCATCTCCACGTGCGCGTGCACACCAGAGGCGTTGTCGAACTGAGAGTACGGCAGCAGCGAGTGCGAAAGCAGCGGGCCGCGCTCATTGGGTCTTGTCGTGAAGGAGGGCATGATGGTGTTGAAACGGTTCGTGAAATTGATGTCGGCGGAGTCGCCGGCCTCCGCGTACGTCACGACACCGCCGTCCTTGTACACGCCCCACGGCTGACCGGGTCCCTGGATGTTGGCAGCATTGAACGCGAGCGTCATCGAGATGTCCGCGTTGAAGTTACGGACCCTGTTGGCACGTGTCGCCGGCAACACGGACGAGATGGAAGCATCACGGGTAATGAGGACCTCGGCCTGGCAGGTCTCCTCGAGCATCTCCTTGACGAGCAGAGACACCGCATAACTGTGCTCCAACTCACCCTCGCGGTGACCGTTCCACCAGCCCCAGCCCACATCGTTGTCCGGGTCGAGCGCGATTCGGGGAACCGTGGCGCCCGACGCCGCAGCCGCGGACGCCCCCATGACCGTGAACTCTGAAAGGTGATCGCTCTGCGCCACGACGGCTCCGAGGTCGGGGTCATAAGCCGAGGGCACCCACACCCACGAGTCGTCTACACTCTCGCGGCTGTAAACCCCGAGGGTCGCAAGGTCAATCCCCTCGATCTCCTCGAGAGAGACGGGGAAGGTGAGTTCGATGGCCGGTGTCATCTCATCGGTCGCAGGAGACTGGTCGTCCTCAGGCGGGATGATCGTGATCTCGTGTTCAAGCGAGGGGATGTCCTCACCTGTCGGCGAGGTTGCGGTGATGTCGACGCCGTCACCTAGGGCGACGACTATCCCATCGGGCGTGACCGCGGTCGCGCCGTCCGTCTCGACCGGCTCGACTTCGACGGTCGCGCCAACTCCACGCGGGTCCGTTGGATTGAAGACGGCCTCGCCACCATCGGGCAGGTCGAACGTTGATGCCGAATCCGCGGACAGGGTTTCATCGACGGGGTCGGCACTCGCTGGCACCGGAATTGCCGCAAGCAGCGCAAAGGACAAGAGCCCAGACACGAAGGCACGTAGCGTGAGACGCATAATTCCCCCAGCTAGATCGGTAGTTCAACAGTGAACTTGCCTGACAAGGTTGCAGAGATCACGGCATCGCGCTACTCGAAATCTCACCTCATCGACGCGAAAAGAACCCTTTCCGCGTCCGATTCTTTCGTAATGCCCTCTATACCCCGGCAAGACGGGCGGTTTGTTCTATTTCAGGATGTGACGAAGATCACATTGCAGTTCTCGGGAATCCTCCGCCAGGCACCCCTACATCGCGGTCAGCACAGGAATGAGCATCTCGTTCGGCGTGAGCGACCCGTGCACCCCGATGAGCCCCATGGACGCCTCCGACTGGACCCTGGAGTCGACCACGGTCGCGCGGCCGGCCATCGCCACCACCACGTCCCCGATCCTTTCCTGAATTGTCGGTGAAACAGGACCGAACAACCCCAAACCGATCGCGTCCTCCTGGACCGCGACGACGGCACTGTCCCCCAAGACCTCCTGCCATCGAGCCGCGACCGCTACCGCGTCGTCCGTATACACATACAGGGCTCGAGGCTCCCCGGCGAGGAAATCCACACCCTCGTCGAGTGCGGGAACCTCCGCCACATCCCACCGAGGGGCACCCGTCACGTCGATCATGCCGTGATCGGCCGTGACCAGCAGCACGGTCCCCTTCGGCATCGAGGAAGCCAACCGGGCCAGCTCCCGGTCCGCATCCTCGAGGGACGCCGTCCACTTCTCCGACTGCCACCCATAGGCGTGCCCCACCCCGTCGATCTCCCCCCAGTACATGTAGGAGATCCCCGAGTCCTTCATCGACCCGAGCGCGACATCCACCCGGTCGGCCAGCCTCTCCGCCCCTATGAACTGCCCACCCCGGAGCACCGCGTGCGTCAACCCCGATCCGGCGAAACGCGCCCTCCCGAGCGTCGTCACCGTGATCCCGGCGAGACTCGCCTGCTCCAAAAGGGACGGCTGGGTCTGCCACTCCTCTGCAGGCTCCGCCCCCTCCCAGTTGATGAGGTTGGCTATCTCCCCGGTCTTCGGGTTGCGGACGGTGTACCCCAGCATGCCTGTCTCGCCACTGGTCCTTCCCGTCCCCAGGAGGGAGAGCGACGCTGCTGTGGTCGAGGGATAACCCGCCGTGGCCACGACCCCGCCGAGCGACCTCAGGAATGGGGCATGGCCGCGCCTCGCATCGAGGTTGAGTTCACCCAACCCGTCGAGAAGGGCGACGCAGACGTGCCGCGCGTCTGGAACATTGAGGTGTGTCTGGTCGGCTATCGCGTCCCTGCCCGGGACGATGTCGGCTCCTCCGACGGCGGACAGCGCCGCGCTTATGACCCCCCCGAGTTCCCGACCGCCATAGTCGGGGAGCACGAAGCCGGCGCGGTCGACACGCTCGGCTAGGGTCACGCGTGTTCCCCGACTGCGGCGTTGAGCGTGGCCGCGAATCCCTCAAGGGCCAGGACACTCGCCTCGCCGTCGGCGATGGCGCTCACCCTCACCATGGTGTCGTCGCCCGTGATGCCACCGGTGTATCCGTGGTCGGCGTCGCAGCCCTCATCGCCGCAGACCGCGGGCTCCAGTTCGATCCGGGAGTGCACCCCCCACCCGACCGCGAGGATCACCTCGCTCGGGACGTCCCCTTCCTTGAATCGTTCGGGGTCGTGGACGATGTGGGTCAGGGCGACCGATGAGATCGTCCTCAGGAGCGCCGACTCGATGGTGGCAGAGGCGGAGTTCGTCGTATTGCCCTCCTCGCCGTCGTCGATGTGGACGCGGATGAAACGGGTGGGGGTGAGGACCAGCACGGTCATGTGGCGACGAACCTCGCGGCCAAGGAAGGTGGTTTCGGCGTGGACGAAGTGGTCACGCACCTTCTCCTGGCCGATGGCGATCTTGAGCACGTGTGACGCGAGGGCGGGATAGTACCCAGCGACCGCTACGGCCTTCTCGAGGGACGCGGACATAGGTGTCATTCTCTCACTTGGTGGCCTCAGGCGTCACGGCTGAGCGATGGGTCCGCTTCCCGGTGTGGCAGCCGGTTGGAGTCGGCCCCGGGCGAGACAATGCCCCATACGAACAGCTTGATGGAGAGGAACCCGACAGTGACGGCCACCGAGGCCCCCGAAGAGGCGCACATCGTCGATATCGACGTGAGCGAGGAGATGGAAACCTCGTTCCTCGAGTACGCATACTCGGTCATCTACGCCCGTGCCCTTCCCGACGCCCGTGACGGCCTCAAGCCCGTCCAACGCCGCATCGTCTACATGATGAGTGAGATGGGGCTCCGTCCCGATCGCTCCCACGTCAAGTCCGCCCGCGTGGTCGGCGAGGTCATGGGCAAGCTCCACCCCCATGGCGACCAGGCGATCTACGACGCGCTCGTCAGGATGGCGCAGGCCTTCTCCCTCCGGCTTCCCCTTGTGGACGGCCACGGCAACTTCGGCTCCCTTGACGACGGTCCCGCCGCCGCCCGGTACACCGAGGCCCGGCTCGCCCCGGCCGCGATGGCCCTCACGGCAGACATCGCGGAGGACACGGTCGACTTCATCCCCAACTATGACAACAAGCTCACCCAGCCAGCCGTGCTGCCCGCCGCGATCCCCAACCTCCTCGTCAACGGGGCATCCGGGATCGCCGTCGGCATGGCTTCCAACATGCCTCCCCATAACCTCGTCGAGGTCGTTTCGGCCGCGCGTCACCTGCTCTCCCACCCCGAGGCGACCACCTCCGATCTCATGACGTTCGTGCCCGGACCCGACCTACCCGGGGGAGGGAAGATAATCGGTCTTGAGGGAATCCGGGACGCGTATGAGAGCGGCCGGGGGGCATTCCGTACACGCGCCACCGCGCGGATTGAGAAGGTGTCCTCACGGCGGGAGGGCATCGTCATCACGGAACTTCCCTACCTCGTGGGGCCCGAAAGGGTCATCGAGAAGATCAAGGAGGCCATCACGGCGAAGCGCCTCGACGGGATCGCCGCGGTCACCGACCTGACGGACCGGCACCACGGGCTTCGGCTCGTCGTCGAGGTCAAGAGCGGTTTCGTCCCGGATTCCGTGCTTAAGAGGCTCTACCAGTTGACTCCGCTCGAGGAGACCTTCGGGATCAACAACGTGGCGCTCGTCGATGGCGAACCGCAGACGCTCGGGCTGCGAGAGCTTCTCTCCGTATGGGTGAGGCACCGCCTTGAGGTTGTGCGGCGGCGGAGCGAGTATCGGCTCTCCTCGAGGCGGGACCGGCTCCACCTTGTCGATGGACTGCTCATCGCGATCCTCGACATCGACGAGGTCATCGCCATCATCCGAGCCGCAGAAGACGCCGGGGTGGCGCGCGAGCGCCTCATGACGGCGTTCGACCTGACGGAGCTCCAGGCTGAGTACATCCTCGAACTCAAACTGAGGCGCCTCACCAAGGTCTCCCGCGTCGAACTTGAGACGGAGAAGGCCAGGCTTCTTGCCGAGATCGCCGACCTCGAGGAGATCCTGGCCTCCGATTCCTCTCTCCGGGCGGTGGTCGGAAGGGAGATGGACGCCGTCGCCGCCGAATATGGAACGCCCCGCCGCACGATCCTCCTGACGAACGGGGGTTCGCAGTCCCCCGCCGCATCGAGCAAGGGTACCCAATCCGCCAGCACTCCCCTCGAGATTGCCGACGTCCCGTGTTTCGCCCTGCTCTCGGCCACGGGGCTGGTGGCGCGTACCTCATCCGACACCCCCGTGGCCCGTTCCGGCCGTAGGAGCGCGCACGATGCCCTCCGTTCGGTCGTCGCGGCCTCGGCCCGCTCTGATGTGGGCGTTGTGACGAGCACGGGCCGGATCGTGCGACTGTCCCTCCTCGACGTCCCCGCCCTCCCCCCCACGTCCGCCCCCCCCTCCCTCGGCGGTGGCACCCCCCTCGCGGAGGTCATTCCCCTCGAGAGGGGAGAGGAGGCACTGGCTCTCGTCCCGCTAGGGGGAACGATCCCGCTCGCGCTCGGAACGGCTCAAGGAGTGGTGAAACGGTTGGCGCCAGAGGAGGCGCCGGGACGGGAGTCGTGGGAGGTCATCGCGCTCCGGAATGGAGACATCGTGGTCGGGGCCTCCCTCGCAGGCGACGACGCTGAGTTGGTTTTCATCACGTCCGACGCGCAGTTGCTTCGCTATTCGGCGTCCAGTGTGCGGCCGCAGGGCCGCGGGGCGGGGGGCATGGCCGGAATCGCGGTCGCGGACGGACAGAGGGTTGCGTTCTTCGGCGCGATCCGTCCGGGGTCCCAGGCAGAGGGATCGGTGGACGATGCGGCACCGGTGGCGGTCACCATCGCTGGCCCCTCCGGGGCACTCCCTGGCACGGTTCCAGGAACGGTCAAGGTGACCCCGCTTGGCGAGTTCCCTTCAAAGGGTCGTGGAACGGGCGGAGTGAGGGCGCACAAGTTCCTCAAAGGTGAGGATGTCCTCCTCCTCGCATGGGCCGGGCCCTCCCCCGCTCGAGCCATCTCGTCGGGCGGGCAGGCCATCCCCCTACCCGCCGAGTACGGCCGCCGGGACGCCTCGGGCGCTCCGCCTCGCGTCCCCATCCACGGTGTTGGATAGGGATAGTGTCGGGTGAGGAGTTCGCGATGAGAAGGCTGCTGCGGGACACCGATAAGGCTCGCCTGCTACCCGAAAACCGGGCGGCGTTGAGATACGGGCTCATTGTCGTCACGGCTCTGGGCGCCGGGGTGGCTGGGACCATCCTTGCGTGCCGCAATCATCTCCCCGACCCGGTCGCTACCCACTTCGGCAACTCCGCGCCAGACGGATTCGAGTCGGTGACGGCGACCGCGATCATCGCCTTCGTCTTCACACTCGCGCTCGGTGGGATGCTCGTGACCATGGGGGCGATGTTCCCCGGTCCGCGATGGGTGCGCCGGATGATATTCGGGTTCGGCGTCGCCATGGCATTCTTCATCGCCATGCTGTTCCTCGCGACGACGCTTGCCCAGATGGGCCTGGACCACGCGACGGACGCTCGGATGAATTGGGCGACCTTCTTCGGCCCGCTCTTCACCGCACCCCTGGTGGGCTGGGCGCTCTCCCCCCTCATCCGCGAATAACCCTCCATCCGCAGATTCCCCACCAACGGTGGGTACTCAGGAGTAGCGTCTGCTCATGGATCAAACCCATCAGGAATACATCGACTACTAACGCGTTCGGGCAGGCCGCGCCAACGATGCTGGGATCTACCTTGAGTCCGCCGCCATCGAGAAGGAGCGCTACGACGCGATTGCCGCGTGTGCCGAACTTGGCGACTTCAAAGAGGCGAACGAGAAGGGCGACTTTGGTAATCGTCTTGCCGCAGCCCAGGTGCGTGACAAGGCTCGTACGCGCCTGAAGCACTACCAGGAGATCGAGCAAACCGTCCGTGCAGCGGGGGAGAAAGCCACCATTGCGACGGCAGAGAAGCCGCGCGACGTCATGGATCTCATGACCTCCATCGGCGAGGTCGAGAACCAGACGTCCATCAATCTCATCGTCGACTCCGCCACCGACGAGTTCTACGACGCCTTCTCTGAGATCGGGACGATCGAGGTGTTTGAGAAGGCGGATATCCCCGACGATTGGAAACAGAAGGCGCTCGCGAAGGTCGCGGAGATGATAGCCGAGGAGACCAAGGACTTCGCGGAGACGACCCGCCGTGTACGCGAGTACAAGGCGGACTGGACGATGGATCACGCACTCGTATGGGAGACCCGCCATCGACGCCGCATCCCGATGAGCGACGACACTGTCGAACACCGCATCCCCGACCACAAGCG
Organism: uncultured Demequinaceae bacterium; assembly: GCA_964610155.1. Classification (GTDB taxonomy): domain Bacteria; phylum Actinomycetota; class Actinomycetes; order Actinomycetales; family Demequinaceae; genus JAFGBM01. The sequence continues at coordinate 37,642 of CAZSUY010000011.1, read as the reverse complement.
GCTCATCGGCATGGGAGGTGCGTGATGGCCGTCGATGCCATGATGCTCGACCCAATGCTCGGGCCGTTCAAGGGGATGCTCGCCGAGGTCGACGCCAAGGGTCTCGCGGGCGAGGACGTGGACGCGATGCGGGTTGCTCTCGCGCGGCTCGAGCAGCTTGGTGCGGAGTCGGCCGACATCACGTCGTTTACCGCGACGGTGACCAACGAGAACCTCTTCATGAAGTTCTCCGACGCGTACGGTCGGGCGCTCGCCTCGGCCGCCAAGGCCGGTGCCGAGGATTCCGCGGGCGACGACGCGACGATGATCGCGCAAAACGTCACCGCACTCAAGGGCGCTCTCGCAAGCATCCCGGACGACGCCGACAACGCCGCGTACCGGGATGCGCTCGGGGCGGCGATCGCCCTCGGGGAGTCCGGTCTGTCGTATCCGGTGTTTCTCCGACGCCTCGACGAGGAGGGCCTGAGCGATGCCATGCAGGGCTCGACGATGACCCGCTCGGGGATCATCAAGGACATCCACTTCGCCGCGGAGGCACACTTCCCCCTTGACCTCGAGCGCCGCATCGCCCAACTCGAGGCGTTCGATGCCCTCAAGGCCAAGGCGAAATTCGGTGCACCCGACAACCTCGTCTACACGCTCGCGGCCGACCGTATCGACTGGGAATACGCCCCCCTCCAGGCGAAGTGGGATGCGATCGAGGACCGCTGGGAGGGGATCCTGACGATGGTCGTCGACTGGCTGGACGCCCACACCGATTTCGCTTTCTACGATTCCCGTTGGCGTCTCCCCGGCTGCAGCGACGAGGACGTGCGGGAGAACATCCGCCACGACAAGGAGTGCCTGCCGGGATATCTCGCCGTCAGGGAGGCCATCTTCAGGGAGTACTTCGGCCTCGGCTTCGACGACATCTTCACGCACGAGACCTACCTCAACGCGAAGGATGCCAACTGGCTCGACTACTCGGACGAGCGCATCGCCCTGCTCAGGGAGACCCGGCCAGGGATGGTTCCCGGAGCGGTCGCGCCCGACGATCTCATCAAGAGGAGCGAAGAGATGCACGGGGCGAAGGCCGACCTCAACCCCGACCGGGCCGTGCGGACGAGCCTCCCGATCCCGAAGGGTGTCGCCTAGTTGGTCGGCTGCGCCCCAGCTATGTAGTCTTCGATATCGTCTTCATGAACGTCGTCTTCATGAACGTCGTCTTCATGCCTGGTAGTGGTATCGACAAGCCACGATCTCGATCGCTTCGTCGCGAATCCGGTATACGAGCCGGTTCTCCTGATCGATGCGCCGCGACCAGAAGCCGGAGAGAGCGTGCCTCAACTCCTCCGGCTTGCCCATGCCCCTGTGTCCGTTTCGGATGATGTCGGCGATCAGCGCGTTGATGCGTCGGAGCGCCTTCCGATCACCCACTTGCCATGAGAGGTAGTCGTCCCACGCGCGAAACGTGAAGACGATGCGCACGGGATGTGCTACTTCAGGAGTTCGCGTTCGGCCGCCTCACCGCGTTCGAGTTCCGCGATCGAGTCGAGCAGGTGCTGGGCATTAGCTGGCACACGCATGAGAAAGGCCGTCTCCACCATCGAGGTGTAGTCGTCCACCGCCATGACGACGACGGAGGGCTTGCCCGCGCGGGTGATGAGGACTTCCTCGTGGTCGTCGACGACCGCGTCGAGGGTCGCGGCGTAGTGTGCGCGCGAGTCGGAGAAACTGACGGTCTTCATAGGACCATGGTAGCCCGTTGTACATACTTCTGTACATGTCCGCGAGGGAACTTTGCCTAGCGCTCGATCTGCGTGACGTCCCTGACGGCTCCTCTAGCGGCGCTCGTCGTCATCGCCGCGTACGCCCGGAGCGCCGGCGTCACCGTCCGGTCACGGGTCGGCTTCCACGCCTTGGCTCCGCGACCGTCCATTTCCGTGCGCCGCTTGGCGAGTTCATCGTCGGAGACGAGCAATACGAGCTTCCGCTCGGCGATATCGATGAGGATCCTATCGCCCTCCTCAATGAGCCCGATGGCCCCACCCTCGGCGGCCTCCGGGGAAACGTGGCCGATGCTCAGCCCCGACGTCCCACCCGAGAAGCGTCCGTCCGTGATGAGCGCGCACACCTTTCCGAGGCCCTTGCCCTTGAGGAACGACGTCGGGTACAGCATCTCCTGCATGCCTGGTCCTCCCCTAGGCCCCTCGTAAACGATCACGACCACGTCACCCGCCTTTATCTGGTTGGCGAGGATCGCCTCGCACGCCAGCTCCTGGGAGTGGAAGACCCGCGCCGGACCCTCGAAATGGAAGATCGACTCGTCCACGCCAGCGGTCTTGACGATGCCCCCATCGACGGCCAGGTTCCCAAAGAGCACCGCGAGCCCACCATCCTTGGTGTAGGCATGCTCCACATCCCGGAGGCAACCCGCCTCCCGGTCGAGGTCCGCCTCGTCGAAGTAGTTGTCCTGGGAGAAGCCCACCTGGGTGGGCACCCCTCCAGGAGCAGCCAGGGATCGCTTCTTTGCCGCCTCAGTCGCGGTTGGACGCCCGATGTCGTTCTGGTCGATCGCCTCGCCGATGGTCGGCGTATACACGGTGTGAGCCTCCCGATGGATGAGTCCCGCTCTGTCGAGTTCTCCTACGATCGAGAGGATGCCCCCGACGCGGTGGACGTCCTCCAGGTGATACTGGGACGAGGGTGCGACCTTACAAATGTTCGGAACCTTGCGGCTGAGCCGGTCGATGTCGGCCATCGTGAAGTCCACTCCAGCCTCCTGCGCGATGGCGAGCAGGTGGAGGACGGTGTTCGTGGACCCGCCCATGGCGATGTCGAGAGTCATAGCATTTTCGAACGCCTCGAAGGTGGCAACCGATCTCGGTAGAAAGGAGCCGTCCCCGTCCAGGTAGTGACCCTTCGCCATCTCAACAATCCTGCGTCCGGCCTCCTCGAACAGCCCCCACCTAGAGGCGTGTGTAGCGATCAGGGTGCCGTTTCCAGGCAAAGACAAGCCGAGGGCTTCACACAGGCAGTTCATGCTGTTGGCCGTGAACATCCCCGAGCACGACCCACAGGTCGGGCAGGCCAATCGTTCGAGCGCGCCGATCTCGTCGTCACTCACCGCGTCGTCGCTGGCATCGACCATGACATCGACCAAGTCAAGAGCCCTTGACGTCTTCTTGCCCGCGATGGTCCCCACGTACTTCCCGGCCTCCATCGGCCCTCCGGAGACCACGATCGTCGGGATGTTGAGCCGCATGGCGGCCATGATCATCCCGGGGGTGATCTTGTCGCAGTTGGTGATGCAGAGTAGGGCGTCGGCACAGTGGGCGTTGGCCATATATTCGACGCTGTCGGCGATCAGTTCGCGGCTCGGAAGTGAATACAGCATCCCGCCGTGCCCCATGGCGATGCCGTCGTCGATCCCGATGGTGTTGAACTCGGCTCCCCATCCTCCGGCCGCGTCGATGACCTTCTTGACGCGCTGACCGATGTCGTGGAGGTGGACGTGGCCGGGGACGAACTGCGTGAAGCTGTTCACGATGGCGATGATGGGCTTGCCAAAGTCGGCATCGGTCATCCCGGTGGCCCGCCAGAGGGCTCGGGCGCCAGCCATAGAGCGCCCCTCGGTGCTGGTCTTGCTGCGATATCCGGACATGCCCGTATCGTATCCGTCTCTACTCCTGTCAACCCCACCTCGCCATAGAGGGATTGGTACTCTGTGGCCAGTGTCGGCTTCTCAAGCTAGGCGGGCAGGATCGGCGGGAGACTCGCCCGGGAGTTCAGAAGAGGGTTGATTGCGGATGGCAGATGTGAACAACCCATACGATGTTTGCACCTGGCGATCCGTGTCGGAATGCGCCGACTGTCGCATCGCTGGCCGATTGAAATGCCGGTTCAAGTTGGGGGATCTGCTGCGGTTTATCGGCATGTTCTCGCTCTTTGCCGTTCCGGCAGTTGTGGGCGTCATCGCGGGTGGATACGGGTGGTCCCTCGTGGGGTGGGCCGTTTTCTGGCTGGTTTTCTTCGAGTTGTGGGAGATCCGCATTCTCTGTACCCACTGCCCGTATTATGCCGAGCGCGGTACGACACTTCACTGCATCGCCAACTATGGCTCCCTGAAGGTCTGGAAGTACCGTCCAGGGACGATGAACCTGTTTGAGAAGACGCAATTAATGGTCGGATTCGCCATTCTCGGTGGATTCCCTTTCCCGTTCTTGCTCCTGGGAGATCAGTACTTGTGGGCATTCACCGCCCTGTGTGGGTTGACGGCGTTCTTCTGGACCTTGCACAAATGGACATGTTCGAAATGCGTCAACTTCTCCTGCCCTCTGAACTCAGTCTCGAAGACGGTTGTGGATGCCTACCTGGAGCACAACCCCGTAATGCTCAAGGCCTGGGAGGAAAGCGGATATCGCCTGGACCCCCCCTAGGCGTCGATCCGGGCGCGATCGAGGCTCCCCGCCCCCTGGACGATGAACTCCTTGCGTGGAGCGACGTCGCTACCCATGAGTAGGTCGAAGACCCGCTCGGCATTCTCGGCGTCGTCGACCGTGACCCGACGGAGGGTCCGGTGAACCGGGTCCATCGTCGTCAGAGCGAGCTGGTCGGCGTCCATCTCCCCCAGGCCCTTGTATCGCTGAATGTCCTCCTTATAGGGCCTGCCGCTCCTCCTGAGCGAGGCGAGGGTCTGCTGGAGTTCGTGCTCGGAATAGGTGTAGATGTACTCCGGCTTCCGTCGCGCTGTTCCACCGACCTCCACCCGATGGAGCGGGGGGACGGCCGCATAGACCCGGCCTTGCTCCACGAGCGGACGCATGTATCGGAAGAACAGGGTAAGGAGCAGGGTGCGAATGTGGGCACCGTCGACGTCGGCGTCCGTCATGATGATGATCTTCCCGTACCGCACCTGGTCCACGTCGAAGGTCCTGCCGGAGCCAGCCCCGACCACTTGGATGATACTCGCGCACTCCGCATTGTGGAGCATGTCCGTCACGGACGCCTTCTGGACGTTGAGGATCTTGCCTCGGATGGGAAGGAGCGCCTGGAAGTCCGACTGGCGGGCAAGCTTGGCCGTTCCTAGAGCGCTGTCCCCCTCGACGATGAACAACTCACTCGCCTCCGTGTCGCTGGATCTGCAGTCCGCCAGCTTTGCTGGGAGCGACGAGGTCTCCAGGGCATTCTTCCGGCGGGTTATCTCCTTCTGCCTGCGGGCACTCACCCGCGCCTGCATCTCGGCGACGATCTTCTCCAACAGGGTGGTCACCTGCTGTTTGATTTGCGCACGCGTCGAGGAAAGGATCGCGCCGAGTTCCTGTTCGACGACCCTGGCGACGATGCCCCGCACGGGGCCCGTACCGAGGACCTCCTTGGTCTGACCCTCGAACTGCGGCTCGGGTACGCGCACGGTGACGACGGCGGTGAGACCCGCCATGAAATCGTCCTTCTCGATCCGTTCCCCTCCGTCTCGCCCACTCAACTTGAGACGCCGGGCGTTGGTCTCGATGGCCCTGCGGACGACCTTCGCGAGACCCAGCTCGAAGCCAGCCTGGTGTGTGCCCCCGTGGGGGGTGGCGATGATGTTGACGAACGAACGCTCGATGGTGTCATACCCGGTACCCCACCGAAGGGCCACGTCGACTAGGCACTCTCGCTCGACATCCTGGGTAATGAGAGTCCCCTGCGGGGTGAGCACCTGCGCCACCTCGACGAACGTGCCCGAGCCCTTGAGCTCCCAGGTGTCCGTGATGGCGGTGTCGCGGGCGAGGTGATCCACGAAGTCCCTCGGCCCCCCGGTGGAGCGGAAGGCCTGCTCGGCCGGCTCGCCGGGGCGTCGCTCGTCCGTGAGCACGAGCTCGAGTCCCGGGACAAGGTAGGCGGTCTGCCTGGCCCGAGCGACGAGATTCTCATACTCGAGTAGGGCGGACGTGGAGAAGACCTCCCGGTCGGGCCAGAACCGGATGCGGGTACCCGTGACCCCCTTAGCCACCTTGCCCACCTGCTCCAGGCGAGACTCATCGGTGAACGGCTGGAAGGGAGCGTCAGGGGGGGTCCCCAAACTCGAGTCCTCAAAGACTCCAGGCTCGCCGCGACGGAAGGCCATGTGGTGGGTTGCGCCATCGCGGTCCACCCATACGTCTAGCCGTTCGGATAGGGCGTTGACGACGGAGGCGCCGACGCCGTGGAGTCCCCCAGACGCGGCATAGGATCCCCCGCCGAACTTTCCCCCGGCGTGAAGCTTGGTCATGACGACCTCGACGCCCGTCAACCCCGTCTTCGGTTCGATGTCCACGGGGATCCCCCGCCCGACATCCCTGACCTCGACGGACCCGTCGGCGCACAGTACTATCTCAATCCGCTTCCCGAACCCGGCTAACGCCTCGTCGACGGAGTTGTCGAGGATCTCCCAGAGGCAGTGCATGAGGCCGCGCGAATCCGTCGTCCCGATGAACATGCCAGGGCGTTTTCGGACGGCTTCCAGCCCCTCAAGGACGCTGAGGTGTCTGGCGGAGTAGTCGGACGGGGCCACGAAGTCAGCCTAGGTTGCACCTCCCACGCGGTGAGCGTGCCGCGCCGCGAAAGGAGGAGCGGCGGGGCCGCGGGGCACCACCGTTCCTATCGGATGCGCTCCTACCAGAAGAGGTGGAGTACGACGGCCTTCCCGGCCGCGAGCCCGATGATGGCCCAGACGAACGGGATCGACTTCTTCGACTTCCGGAACCAGAACGACAACCCAGCTATGACAAGCGCGACGGCCACGTAGTACAACATGTGCCAGCGGTCGAACATGAACCCGACGACCTTGTCCGACGTGTATTTGATGACAACGAGCGCCGCAACGGAGACCAAAGCCACGCGGCTCGCCCGGTACATGTAGGCCGTGACTTTCTTCGACTTCTCTCTTAGTTGGCTGACCGCGCTCCCGAACACGACCGCAAATGCCAGGATCATGAGGGCCTCAAAGCCCTCGATCACACGACTCATCTTTCCTCCTTGAAAGGCACTTTGTTGGTAACTGGGGTGGTTTGCCCCGCCGACCCCACCCTAGCCACTCGCCTTCTGACGTCAAGCGTTCGGGGATGCTCCTTGGGTCGGGCTCACGTGAGGTCGATGTTGCGGAGATCGACCTGCATCGGTGAGCCAAGCTGAGGTATGTATCCCAGGTCGTCATACAACCCTCGCCCAACCGGCGACGCATGGAGTTCGACGACTCTCACACTCTGCCCGTCAGCCCAGGCCATGAGGGCCCTCATGAGGGCTCGCGCGTATCCGCGGCGGCGATACTCAGGATCCGTGGAGACCCACTGGACATAGCCCCGCCACGACGCGTCCTCCCCGGGTGGGGCGAGGCGTGGGTGGCGATCGAGCAGGGCACACGACGCGAGGCAGTCTTCGCCATCAATCACCCAACCCCACAGGTCGACCCTCAGGCGCCGCTCAATATCGGCGAGCGCCCGCGCCTCCCACTCTTCCGTGAGTTGAAGACCCATCGACTCGTACATGAGCCCGCCCAGGCGCACGAGCTCCGGAATGTCGGCCACGACGGCTTCGCGGACCAGGTTCGACACGGTCATCTCCCTCCCCCTACTCCTCGATCTCGAGGTGCTGGTAGTCAGGGGTGTTCTTCCAGAAGCCCCCCCAGAAAAATCCCGCGTCCAGGAACGCCTGGAGCGCGGCTCCACCCTCGGCGAGCATCCCCGGACGCTCCGTCCGGTCGACGAACTCCGCGCCTTCGGGCGGCAGGGCCTCCCCGTGGAAAACGTACGGGTTCTCGACGGGGTTGACGTCGATCGCCCGCCCGTAGGCGTGGTTCGACCACTGGGGATCGCCGTCCGCGACGGCGTACCGGCAGTTGAAGCCCGAGGTGTTGTCGGCGGCCATGGAGGCATCGTCGCTCCCGGTGAACTCGTCGATGTTGCGGATCGATCTAATCGGGAATCCCAGATCGAAAAGCCGCTCGAACGCAACCCGGGTTTCGTCCTCGATGTCGGCGTTGACGACGAGCTCTCCCGTCGCGGTCTCCCCATCGAAGGTCCAGAAGGCGACGTCGACGACGATGAGTTGGCCTAGACCGACGGGGCAACCCTCCCGCCACGTCTGAGCATCGGCGGCCGTTGCCGATCGAGACTCCCACACGAAGGAGGGGAACAGGCTCGGCGTGGGCGATGATAACGAACTGGGGCTTGGGGACGCGGACGAACTCGGGGTGAGGGATGGGGTGCTCGATGAAGGGCCTCCCGACCCGCATGCGGACAAGCCAACGAGAACCGCCCCCATCGCGAGGGCGAGGAAACCGGGGCGTCTCATGTCAGTCGAGATAGTCCCTCAGGACCTGCGAACGTGAGGGGTGCCGGAGCTTCGACATCGTCTTCGACTCAATCTGTCGGATCCGCTCGCGCGTCACCCCGAAGACCCGCCCGATCTCGTCGAGGGTCTTGGGCTGGCCGTCGGTCAGGCCGAAGCGCATCCCGACCACGCCGGCCTCTCGCTCGCTCAAGGTGTCCATGACCTTGCTCAGTTCCTCCTGAAGGAGAGTAAAGCCCACGGCGTCCGCGGGGACGACCGCCTCCGAGTCCTCGATGAGGTCACCGAACTCGCTGTCGCCATCCTCGCCGAGGGGGGTATGGAGGGAGATAGGTTCTCGCCCATACTTCTGAACCTCGACCACCTTCTCCGGCGTCATGTCCAGTTCGTTGGCGAGCTCGTCGGGCGTGGGTTCGCGACCCAGGTCCTGGAGCATCTGCCGCTGAACGCGGGCAAGCTTGTTGATGACCTCGACCATGTGGACGGGGATGCGGATGGTGCGCGCCTGGTCCGCCATGGCACGGGTAATTGCCTGCCGGATCCACCATGTCGCATAGGTCGAAAACTTGTAGCCCTTGGTGTAGTCGAACTTTTCTACAGCGCGGATGAGTCCGAGGTTGCCCTCCTGGATGAGGTCGAGGAAAAGCATGCCTCGACCCGTGTAGCGCTTGGCGAGCGAGACGACGAGTCGGAGGTTCGCCTCGAGGAGGTGGTTCTTGGCGTGGCGACCGTCGTTGGCGATCCACTCGAGTTCTCGACGGTATTTGGCGTCGATCTTCTTAGTGGTGGCAAGTGTCTCTTCCGCGAATAGGCCGGCCTCGATGCGCTTTGCGAGGTCGACCTCCTGCTCGGCGTTGAGTAGTGCGACCTTGCCTATCTGCTTGAGGTAGTCCTTCACGGGATCCGCCGTCGCCCCAGCCGTTACAACCTGCTGGGCCGGTGCGTCGTCGTCGGTACCCCCAATGACGAAGCCCTTGATCTCCTCCTCGTCCTCGTCTTCCTCCTCGAGGGCCTCAGCTTTCTCGACTTCCTCTTCCACGGCCAAGTCGGCCGGTCCCGGGTCCTTGTCCGGGAGCTCCCTCTCAGTCAAGACATCCGGCGATGCGGCTCCCTTCTTCTTGTCAACTACTGGGCCATCTACCAGCTGGTCCTTCTTCGCTGTGGCCTTTGTCGAACCCTTCGTTTTCGCCAACGATGAGGTCTTCTGGATCGGGGCGGCTTTCTTCGGCACGTCCTTCGTTGCAGCCTTCGTTGCAGCGGCCTTCGTTGTGCCAGCCTTGGCCGGGGTCTTCTTCGATGCGGTCTTCTTCGACGACTTTTCTACCGGGGTGACGTCAGGTGTGGATTCACCGCTGGACCGCGATTTCTTCCGCTGGAACAGGCTGGGCGACACCGAGGAGACCTCTCGATAGAAACGGGGAACTGCGTCGGCCTGTCGCCGTCACGCAATATTCATTAAATTGTAACTCCCGATACCCGATTGTCCATTCCTACTCGCGACCTTCTTCACGCGCAGAAGCCCCTTTCTACCTCAATTCGGACAAGACATCGTCACCGACCCGTCCTTTTCCACCCTGGATCGATCCCCGCAAGCACGGTGCACTCCAGGAGCCCGGCTAGCCGGTACCCAGGCTCCGCCCGGTGAGCCTTCGCAAGGAGGGAGCGGCAAGAGTCTCCGTCGCCCTCCCACCACGCGAGCACGGCGCACAGTGTCAGGGTCGGCGCGCGGCGGCTGACGCGGGCATGGGCGGTCAACCATCCCAACAGGTCCAATACTGCACTCACCGCCACCCCGTCTGGAGCAAACCCCTCCTCGGGGGACAGTAGCGTTCGAAGGACGCCAGAGACCTCCTCATCCGCCGTTCCATCCAGAACCCCAAGTGCCACCCTGGCCGACCCCGGCATCAGGGAGACGAGTACGGCGTCCCTTACCCTCCTGTCCTGGAGCGCCTCGATCAATTTGCCCGCCTCAACCCCATTGGGTAGCCGATCGGATCGCGCCCCCTTGAGCGCAGCGCCCCACAACGCAAAGGATCGTTGCCGCCAGGCGACTGGATCTTCATCCCGGTGTCCCCACCACCTGTTTCCGGCCCTGGCCGCCCGGCGTCGTGCCGCCTCGTCGATGTCGAACCGCGAGTCAGGAGAGGCGAGGGCATGGCGATGAGGCATGGCCGCGACCTTGACGGTGAGACCCGGAGGGCTGGCGCCGTTCGGCAGTAGCCTCCCCTTGGTCGGGCAACACGACTCCCGCGCGCACCCCGGTGAGAAGTACCTTTCCCCCACAACTGCCCAGCCCTCCACCTCGTCGACCACCTCGGCAATCGCGGGCCGGAGGTTATCGAGCGCGGGACACGAGAGCCTCACGTCATCATCCGTATACGACACGAGGAAGGCCCCCAGGGCGCCGTCCTTGAGGAGGTAATCGGCGAGGGAACGCGCGAGAGGAACCGCGATGTCGGGATGTAGACAGTCGGCTCTGTCCACCCGAAGGAGTACCCCAACCTCTCCATGCGCTCGAAGGGAAACGATTACGAGGCTCTCCCTCGGTCGATACCCGAGGAGGGAGGGAAGGGCTGCAACCAACCCTCCGGGACCATGAAGGCAGGTGGATTCCATGCCTCCACATTTGAGGATCACGCTCGTTCATGGCCTATCGCGAACAAGGAAGGGGGATGGGAGGCCGGTGTAGCAATCCTGTGGACGCGAGTGCACCATCGCCTCTCGCGCTCCCCGTAGGCTGACTCCGTGGACGACGAGCGCGAAGAGTGGCGGAAGGGCGTAGACCGTACCATCCTGGCCACCCTGGCTTCGATCACAGCTGCAATGGTCCCCGTCGGCGCCGCTAGCCATGACATCACCCAGGTCATAGCGAACACCACCGATGGGGGAAAGCGCCTCCGGTCGATCCTCCTGGTTGCCTCCCACCACGCCCATGGCGGCCAGAACCCCAGGGCGGCGATCGCCCTCGGTGCCGCGCTCGAACTGTTCCACACGGGAGCCCTTCTCCACGACGATATCCTCGATGACTCCGACACCCGCCGTGGCCGCCCCTCGGCGCATCGGAACTTCGAGACCCGCCATCGGGACCGTGGGTGGGAGGGCGACCCCCGAGCCTTCGGAGAGGCCGGCGCGATACTCGCCGGTGATGTGGCCCTCATGTCCGCCAACCGCGCCCTCCATTCCGCCACGAGTTCACTCGACGTCACACCGCGGGATCGGGTCGTCTCGCTCTTCCACGACACCGTCGACCTCGTCATAGCTGGGCAGTATCTCGACATGAGGGTCGCAACCCAACCCATCGACTCCCTGGATGACCAGGAGACAGACATCCGTCAGACCATGCGAGCCAAGACCGCGGCATACACCGGAGAGGCCCCCCTCGCCCTCGGTGCGGCATCGGCCGGGATGGGCGACGCTCTCATCGAGTCGGCAAAGGGAGCAGGCGTCCCCCTGGGCCTGGCCTTCCAACTGCGGGATGACATTCTTGGCCTGTGCGGTGACCCTACGGTCACCGGCAAACCCTGCGGCGGGGACATCCGCGAGGGGAAGAGAACCCTACTCATGTGGCATGCCTGGACACGCGCCAACGCTGGCCAGCGATCGGTTTTACGCCACGCCCTTGGGGTCCGCAAAGCCTCAGAAGCGGACATCGCCGCAGTACTGGACGTGGTACGAGAGGTGGGAGCCTTGGAGGCCGTCGAGCAGGAGATCGAGGAATCGGCGCGGTTGGCTCAGGAACGAATCGCGAGCCTCAACCTTGTCGAGCCATATGGGTCGATGCTCCAGAAAATCGCTGCCGACGCTACCGATCGCGACCGCTAGAACGCAGCCGTTAATACGCGGCCTGGGCGACGCGCCGCACGGAGGCCTTCTTGCCAGAGCGAAGCGCGTCAACCGGGGCCTCGCCCAACTCGTCGTTCTCACTCAGTAGCCAGCGCATGATCCCGTCGACGTCCATCCCAGCGTCCGCGAGGACGATGATGGTGCCTCGGAGCGTCGGAATCGCCGTCTCGCCGGACTCGCCATCGATTAGGAATGCTGCAGGCATCTGGAGCACGCCATCTTCCTCACGGCGAACCGCGAGCAACTGGCGTTCACGGATGAGTTCCCGCACCCTCGTGACGGCAACGCCCAAACGCTCGGCAACATCGGGAAGCGTCAACCACATCGTCTCGCTGGCCATGCGACAAGGGTACAGAACACGGGCGACATCGCCCATCCTCGCGTCGGTCAGCCGCCCGTGATTCCTCACTCCTAGAATGGGGTGGTGCCCGATACCATAACCGACCCCTACATCGGCCAAGTCGTCGACGGCCGATACCTCGTACGCGAGCGCCTGGCGTTCGGAGGTATGGCGACGGTCTATCGAGCCACCGACCGAAGGCTCGGTCGCGACGTCGCATTAAAAATCATGAACCCCCTGTTCTTCGGGGAGACCGAAGGAGCTGACTTTGGCGCCCGATTCCGCAGGGAGGCTCGCGCCGCCGCTCGCCTGACTCACCCCGGGATGGTCCGTGTCTACGACCAGGGGATAGATGGAGACACCACCTACCTGACGATGGAATACATCAAGGGCCCGAACCTCCGCCAATACCTCGCTGGCGTCGCAACCCTCCCGGTCGGAGAAGCCATCGGCATCGTCGATCGCATCCTTGACGCGGTCGGTGCCGTCCACCGGCAGGGGCTCGTCCACCGGGACATCAAGCCGGAGAACGTCCTGATCGACCCCGACGGCCTTCCCAAACTTGCCGATTTCGGCATCGCCCGGGCCGCAACGGAGGTCACCGCCACGATGACGGGGCAGGTGCTCGGAACGGTCGCCTACCTGGCTCCCGAACTCGTCAAGAATGGCGAAAGCGACTCAAGGACCGACGTCTATGCCGTTGGAATCCTCCTTTTCGAATTGGTGACGGGAAGACAGCCCTTTACCGGATCTTCGGCAATCGAGGTGGCGGCCCGCCATGTCCACGAGGACGTCCCCGCCCCTTCCTCCTACGTTCCATGGCTCCCTCCCGAGTTTGATGCCCTTATCGCCAAGTTGACCGCACGAGACCCCAACCAGAGGCCCTTCGATGCAAACGAGGCGCTTCCCCTCCTGCGTGAGACCCGCAGCATGATCGATGAGCCGACGCTCGCCCGAAAAGCCGATCCCCCATCCGGCACGATCCCGGTATCCATCGACTCGGACCAAACCATCTCCCTCGATCCCACCCCGACTGGGGCGACCGTCGCCCTTCCCATCGGCCTCGGAGAGGAGGCGGAACCAGAATCCGAGGATGGCGGCGTCCTTGTCCCCATTCCAGCCGCCCCCCGCAAGCCCACCTCTATATCGTGGATCATCGCGATCGCAGCGGCCGCAGCCGTCCTCACCGCTGTCGCCTTCTGGTGGTACACCACGGCGGGGCCAGGGGCCTACGCGAAGGTACCCGATATCGCGGGCCTCACTTTCGAGGAGGCCTCCACGATCCTCGAGGAGCAGGGGCTCGCTGCGACCTTCATCCAGGGGTTCGACGATAATGTCGCGGTCGGCCTCGTCATCTCGACGGATCCTCCCATTGGCAAATCAGTCGCCAAGGAGGGAACCGTGACCGTGACGGTCTCCAAGGGGCCACGAATGACCGAGATTCCCATCGTGGTAGGAATCGCCGAGGCGGACGCCATCGCGGCGCTCTCCGATGCCGAATTCCCCGAGCCCGATATCCTCCGCGAGTACAACGACACGGTTCGGTTGGGGGATGTCATCTCGTCCACACCGGTCGAGGGCGATACCGTCCGCCACGACACCAATATCTCTCTCGTGATCTCGCTCGGTCCGGAACCCATCACCTTCCCCAACGTCCTCGGCTCCGCCGAATCAACAGCGACGGCTCTTCTTGAGGATCAGTACGGGCTTGACGTCCGCGTGGAACACGGCCGGACCAACAACTACCCCAAGGGCCAGGTCTATGACCAGGATCCTGATGCGGGAGTAACCGGTCACCGGACCGATGCGATCACCATCTGGGTGTCCGATGGACCCCCGCTCGTCATGGTGCCGGGCTACTACTTCCTTGACAAGGACGACGCGAAGTCGAAGGCAGAGGATCTAGGCCTCGTCGTCACCCTTGAAAAACAGCATTGGTGGAGCATCGGAAGCCAAATCTTGGATCAGAGCATCGCACCAGGCAGTGAGGTCGAACCGGGTACGGCCATCACACTGACGTACGGCTAGTGCTAGATCAACTCTTCTAGTGCTGGAGCAGCTCCGACACGAGGAACGCCATCTCGAGTGACTGCTGATGGTTGAGCCTCGGGTCGACGAGGGTCTCGTACCGCTCGCACAGTTTCTTGTCGTCGATCTCCTCCGTACCGCCCATGACCTCGGTGACGTCGTCACCGGTCAACTCGATGTGAATCCCCCCGGGCGTCGTTCCCGCCGCGCGGTGAACCTCGAAGAAGCCCCTCACCTCGTCGAGGATGGTCTCGAAGCGGCGGGTCTTGAATCCGGATTCAGACGTGAACGTGTTCCCATGCATCGGATCCGTTATCCACGTTGCCGGTGCGCCGGAATCCCGTACGGCCTCGACGATCGGCGGCAAGGCGTCACGGACCTTGTCCGCACCCATCCGCGTGATGAACGTCAACCTGCCGGGAATGCCGTCGGGGTTGAGGCGCTCCATGAGCGCAACGGCGTCGGCCGGGGCCGCGGTGGGGCCCAACTTGACCCCGATGGGGTTCTTGATCTTCGACATGAACTCCACGTGGGCACCGTCCAAACCACGGGTGCGCTCCCCTATCCAGAGGAAGTGGGCAGAGCAATCGTACGGGTCGCCCGTGCGGGAGTCGATGCGGGTAAGGTGCCGCTCGTAATCCAAGAGGAGAGCCTCGTGGCTCGAGAACAGGTCCACCGTGCGGAGCGAATCGAAGTATTCCCCACAGGCGGCCATGAAGCGCACGGCTCGATCGATCTCCGCCGCCATCTTTTCGAACTTGGAGTACGCGGGGTTGGCGGTGAAACCTTTGTTCCACTCATGGACGAGCCGGAGGTCTGCGAAGCCTCCCTTGGTGAAGGCACGAATCAGGTTGAGGGTCGCCGCCGACGTGTGGTACGCCTCGATGAGCCGGCGCGGATCCGGGGTGCGCTCCTCAGGCGTGAAGCCGATGCGATTGACGATGTCACCGCGGTAGGCCGGCAGTTCCACACCGTCGCGAGTCTCGTTGTCCGAAGACCGGGGCTTGGCGTACTGCCCGGCCATCCTCCCGATCTTGACAACAGGAAGGCTCGCCCCATAGGTGAGGATGACGGCCATCTGGAGGATGGTCTTGATCTTGCTTCGAATCCGGTCCGCCGTCGACTCGGCGAAGGTCTCCGCGCAATCCCCTCCTTGGAGGACGAAGGCCCGTCCCTCACCAGCTGCGGCCATAAGGCCGCGAAGCACGTCCGCCTCGCCCGCAAAGACGAGCGGAGGCTTGGTGGAGAGTTCGCGGCTCGCGGCCGCGAGCGCCTCGCGATCGGGCCACGTTGGCTGCTGGCGCGCCTTCTTCGTGAGGTACGAGTCGACCCCGGCGGCCACCAGCGGGTCCTCAGACGATTTCATGGCGACTGCCCTATCTCCTTCAGCATCTGGGTGAACCAAGGCAGCGAGATATCGAAGGCCTTGTGCCCCTCGATGCGGGGGAAGGCGATCGCCTTGAGGCGGCCACCGTCCTCCTCGTCGTGCCCGATGACGCCGGCTTCTCCCCTCAAGGCGCATTCGACCGCGTAGTCCGTCATGGACTCGATCAGGCGTAGGTCCTGGAGGTTCGCCCCTGCCGACCGTGAGAAGTAGCCGGATTTCTGCACCATGACCTTCTCTGCCTCGAGATGATCCGCGAATTGCTGGGCGAACCACACCCCAGGGTTGATCGTGTCGAGCATGACGTGTCCGAAGGGGTCTCGTACGACCTCCTGACCGGCCTCCTCCATCTCCTTGACTATCTCGGGTACGCCAGCGCCCTCGCTTAGGAAGATGTTGACGTTTCCGATGTCGTCCATGACCTTCTTGAGGCGGACGGCCTCGGCGTCGAGGTCGTAATCCATCTCCGGCACGTAGACGGCGTGGATCTCCCACCTTTCACGGGAGAGTCCGATTCCCGGCACCCACTGCCTGGTGTCGAGCCACTGTCGGTACTTCCGTGCGGATGCGGCCGTCAGCCACCCACAGGATCGCCCCATGACCTCATGGACGATGAGCATCCTGGGGCCCGAACGGTGTTCTCCGATGACGTTCTTGGCGAACAGGCTCGCCTGCTCGGCCGCGCTCCACGCGCCCAGGGACTGCTTGATCGGGATGATGTCATTGTCGATCGTCTTGGGTAGGCCGACCACGGTGAGGTCGTATCCGTTGAGTTCGAGGTAGGCGGCGAGGTCGGCCGCCGTCGTGTTTGTGTCATCCCCACCGATCGTATGCAACACGTCGACGCCGTCGGCCTTCAACTGGTTCGCGGCCACCTCAAGGGGATCCTCTCCCTCCTTGACGAGGCCACGCTTGACGCAGTCGGCCACATTGGTCAGCTTGACCCGGCTGTTGCCGATCGGGCTACCTCCAAATCCGTGAAGGATGTCCGCCTGCTTCCGCACCTCATCCGTCACGACAACGAATTCTCCCTTGAGCAGCCCGCGGTACCCGTGCTGGTACGCGATGATCTCGATCTCCGGAGCGATCTCCGTGTAGCGGCCGATAAAGCACCCGACCGCAGATGAGAGGCACGGGGCGAAGCCTCCTGCCGTAAGGAGGGCGACACGATGGACGGACATAGAATGCCTTTCGTCGGGCTGCTGGCGAATGCCCCCATTCTAGGGGTGGGCACGCAGAACCCTAGTCCCCCAACTCTCCATCCCAGATGCCCCGCCGTTCGTGATCGATTTCCCTCTTGAGCTTGGCAGAATCGCGATCGACGTATTCCTGTCCAGAGACGTCCTGAATCGCGGCCATGATCGTATCCGTCACCTCGCGAAGAGCTTTCCGCTCCTCCTGGCGACCCGCGTACGACGAGAATTCAAGCGGTTCGCCGACCCTGACCCCCGTCGGATGACGGTTGGGAATCCTCCTCCCAATCGGTTGCGCGATGTGGGTATCGATCATGGCGACAGGAACGACGGGAACCCCTGATTCGATCGCGAGACGGGCAACGCCGGTCTTGCCTCGGTAGAGGCGGGCGTCCGGGCTACGGCTTCCCTCCGGATAAATTCCCAAGAGCTCACCGTTCGCAAGTACCTGGAGCCCGGTCCTGAGGGCGGCCTCGGAGGCACGTCCCCCACCCCGATTGACCGGGATTGTCCCCACTCCCGCCATGAAAGCCCTGGTCGCAGCGCCCTTGATCCCTCGACCATCGAAATACTCGGCCTTTCCAAGGAAAACGAGCTTCCTCTTCATGAC
This sequence comes from uncultured Demequinaceae bacterium, assembly GCA_964610155.1. GTDB lineage: Bacteria > Actinomycetota > Actinomycetes > Actinomycetales > Demequinaceae > JAFGBM01. The sequence continues at coordinate 19,955 of CAZSUY010000011.1, read as the reverse complement.
GAGGGGAAGGAAGATCGAATCGGCGAACGAGAGGTGATTGCTAGCGAGGATGGCTGGCCCACTTTCGGGGATATTCTTCAGCCCCTCCGCCCACGGCCGGTAGATGATCTTGAGCCCAGGGCCTAGGAGAACGTGCCTGAACAACTGGTAATACATTGAGCCTGCCTCTCGTTTCCAGGTCTAGGCTAACCCGCCACCATGCCCAACAAAAAAGCGAGTGAGCGAACGATTCACCTATTCGCCCCCACAGGGTATCGTGGCGACCACGAGACGAGAGCCAACGGAGGCGATATGGGACCCAAAAAGACCGTTACGTCCTGTCCAGTCAACATGCCCGCTTTGGTCACCCAAGCGTGGACCGAGTTCGCAGACGCCGTCGTCCTTCAGGAATCGGACGGCAAGGGCAGCTGGAGGGACATCACGGGGGCCGAGGCCCTCGAAGATGTCCGGGCAATTGCCAAAGGCCTGATAGCAGAAGGCCTCAAACCCGGAGACCGCGTGGGAATCATGGCACGCACACGCTTCGAATGGACCTATCTTGACTTCGCAATCCTCTTCGCTCACGGGATACCCGTTCCCATTTATGACACATCGTCGGGCGAGCAAGTTGACTGGATCACCTCCGATTCCGACATTCGGCTTGTCTTCGTCGAGACGAGGGAGCACCTCGCCATCGTGCGAGATATCTCGCATGGACAGTCTCCCGTCTCCGACATCCGGTGCATCGATGAGGGTGCGGTGGAGGCGCTTGCCAAGGCCGGCAAAGGGGTCACCGACGCCGAGCTCGACAAGCGCGCGGCGGCCGCCAAACCCGATGACGTCAGCACCATCATCTATACGTCCGGCACCACCGGTCGCCCTAAGGGGGTCATGCTTAGCCACTTCAACATGTGCCGCCAGGCAGTCGGGGTTCGCGAGGAACTTCACGAGGTCCTAGAGGGCGGGAACACCCTCCAGTTCATGACGCTCGCCCACATCTTCGCTCGCATCATCCAGACTGCCTGCATCTACTCCGGTACGGTCATCGGGTATTGCCCGGACTCCCTGAAACTAGCCGGCGAGATGGCAACCTTCCACCCGACCCTCCTCGTCTCCGTCCCTCGGGTGTTCGAGAAGGTCTACAACGGCGCCGAGCAGAAGGCCACGGCAGGAGGGAAGCTCAAGATCTTCCGGTGGGCCGCCAAGCAGGCCATCGACTACTCGAAGGCGCTCGATACCCCAGAGGGCCCGTCGAAGGGACTCAGGTTCCGTCACGGTCTTGCCGACCGCCTGGTGCTCAAGCACATCCGCCACGCCATGGGTGGCCGGGTCAAGTGGGCGGTCTCCGGTGGGGCACCGCTTGGGGAGCGGCTCGCGCACTTCTATAGGGGCCTCGGCCTGATCGTCCTTGAGGGGTATGGCCTCACGGAGACAACGGCGGCCTCCCACGTTAACCGTCCTAATAAAAACAGGATCGGGACGGTCGGCGTTCCCCTTCCGGGGCTCGAGTCGAAGATCGCGCCCGACGGGGAGATTCTCCTCAAGGGTGACATCGTCTTCTCTGGGTACTACCGGAACGAAAAGGCCACCAAGGACGCCATCCAGAAGGGGTGGTTCCACACCGGAGACATCGGCGCGGTGGATGCCGATGGGTTCCTCATGATTACGGGACGCAAGAAGGATCTCATCGTGACCGCAGGAGGCAAGAACGTCGCCCCCGCCGTCCTTGAGGACCGGCTACGCGCCCACCCCCTCATAAGCCAGTGTGTCGCCATCGGGGACGCTCAGCCCTTCATTGGCGTACTCATCACCCTTGACCAGGAGGCGTTGCCCGGGTGGCTCAAGGCCCACGATATGGAGGAGATGACGGTCGAGGAGGCCGCAGCCCATCCCGCAGTGAAGGCCGAGTTGGAGAAGGCCATCGAGCGCACCAACCGAGCGGTATCGAGGGCGGAGAGCATCCGGAAGTATCGAATCCTCTTCACAGACTTCACCATTCTCAACGACTATCTGACCCCTTCTCTTAAGGTGAAGAGATCACGCGTCCTCAAGGACTTCGCGAGCGACATCGAGGCCCTCTACATCGACGATCGTTCGTCGATTTAGGGGGGCTAGGCCGCCCCGGAAGCGAGGTGCCGCAGCGGAGGCACGAGCCCTCCCCTGGAGAATTCGTGCACGGCCGCAGCCTGCTCATCGTCCATCTCGATGGGACCCCTGCCGTCCGAAGCCGCCAGTTGACGCTCCCCCGCTGCCACGGTGAGGAAGGAAACGACGCAGTCCGCACACGCGCTACCGCGGATCACACATGTATCGCAGTCGATCTTCATACCTCAACCGTAGGGCCGGGGTGTGACACGTCCGGGGTGTCATGACATCGATGAGCGGGGTCTAGGCTGCGAGGCGGAGACTTCCCGGAGACTTCCCAGCGAGGCGGAGACTGAGCCGGGAGGCGGAGACTTCCCGGAGACTTCCCAGCGAGGTGGAACCTATGCAGCGAGGCGGAGACTGAGCCGCGAGGCGGATCTTAGGCTGCGAGGTCGTAGCGTTGTCGTCCGCCGATGTGGGGGGTGCGGGTCGGGTCGACTGAGGGTGGTGGGATGAAGTGCACGACTTGGTTTTGTATGTCGATGTCCCAACCGTCGCGGTGGATCCGATGGTGACAGCGTGCACACATCAGTACCGCGTTTCCTAGGTCTGTGGGTCCGGTGTCTCGTTCCCACCAGTCAATATGGTGGGCTTCACACCACGAAGGTGGTGCGTTACACCAGGCACACCCACCGTCACGTTCGACGAGGGCGAGGCGTTGGGTCGGGGTGAAGAGGCGACGTGACCGACCCCAGTCGAGGACCTCAGACACCCCACCGAGTACCGCTGGAATGATTTCGGCGTCTGCCGCGGCACGACGCAACGCCCCCACACTCACCGGTTGGGGCAACCCATCAATTTCACCCACACCCAACCCAGACTCTAGGTCGGTACGAGTCATACGTATGACGACCGTGGTCTTGACACCACTCGTTGCCTCAGTGCAGTCAAGCGCATGTCGACAGAGATCTGTGAGGATGTCGGCACGCATCTGCCATGGGGTCCTCGTATCAGAATCCGGATTATCGCGCCGCGCCTTCAAAGCCCACCTGACTCCCGCATCCAACACCGCCCGCACCGGGGCGGCCGCAAGTGGGGTGAGCCGTGCCGTCAAGGTGACCATACCGTCCGTATCGTCCCTGACAGTGAGTGCCCTAGCCTCATGTTGGTGTTCCTCCCTCTCCTCCCAACCCCTCGGATCCGCAAACGCTTGAGCCTGCCACGCCAGTTTGCGGACCTTATGCAAGGGCAAACCCTCCGCCTTATTGAGCGCCTTCGCAAACAAACTCCGCGTCCGTTCCGTGTCAATAGAAGCCTCCCCGTCAAGAACGACTGCCCTATCGGAAAGTGTCCCAATCGCATCGGCAAAGAGCGCCGCCGCATCAATACCGATCCGCCCCTCCCGCACTGCCGCCGCGAGATCGGAACGAAACCGTGCCATCGGTGACCGCTCAACAACACCCGACACACCCCCAGCCGATACACCCCCGCCTTGCATGCCCCCAACACCAGACTGAGCGGCATCGTCACCCTGACCGACATCGTCCCCGCACACGGCCGATTCAGCGTCAGCGAGAAGGCCACCCGCGACCATAAGCCTCCGTGCCTCAGCAAAACTCCCACCCGTCGTCTGAGCCACAAGCTCCCCAGCGGAGCGAAATCCTTGCCGAGTAGCGAACCCCATTCCAGCGTCAGCAGTCTCGGAGCGTCGACGAATCTCGGCAGCAACCTCAGCCATCAACACATCAGCATCACGCCGCAACCGGGCCACATGACCCGAAAGTTCAAGCAACTCTGAAGCCGGAAGTCCCGCAACATCGACCCCATCTCGGGCACACACAGCCTCGGTGGCCAAGCGCAACGAGTGAGTCCGGAAGGTCATAACACCCATCCCATCACCACCCACTGACACGAATGTCCGAAATACCCGAAATTGTGGATACGGGCGCAGCCACCCCACCCTGGGGACATCCATCCACCCCGACGCTCCAGACATCCACAGTCGCCCGGCACCCCACCGGCGCGACCTAGGTCGGGTTGCCGACGTGGGTCGCGTCCTCGCCCTGGCGCCATCGGTGTCGGCACCCTTGACATCGACACCGTTGATGTCGGCTCCCAGCGTTACCGTCGTTCCATGACGACCGCCATCACCGACGAGGGCACGGCCATCCAGTCAAGCCTCGAGGATGCCAGGGAGCCGCTTTCAGCTGTCACCTTTGTCACCGTCGACCTTGAAACCACGGGAGGCTCCCCACGTACGAGCGCCATCACCGAAATCGGAGCGGTCAAGACCCGAGGGGGCGAGGTCATCGGGGAGTTCCAGACCCTCATCGATCCTGGCCACCCCATCCCGCCGATGATCGTCGCCCTGACAGGCATCACGGACGCTATGGTTGCCGGGGCTCCCACCATCGGCGAAGTTCTGCCCACCTTTCTTGAATTTCTCTCCGACGCGATCCTCGTGGCCCACAACGCCTCGTTCGATGTGGGATTTCTCAAGGCGGCGTGCCGGGAGCACGAATATCCCTGGCCGGGAAACTCCATCGTCGACACCGTCACCCTTGCCCGTCGGGCGACCACCTCAGATGAGGCTCCGAACAAGAAACTTGGCACCCTCGCCCGCGTGTTCGGTACAGAGGTCACTCCCAACCACCGGGCACTCGACGACGCCAGGGCCACCTCCGAAATCATGCACGCGATGTTCGAACGGCTTGCGGCGTGGGGCATCACCCACCGCGAGGACCTGGATTCACTCCGCAATCCGGTGCCCACCCACATCCGACGCAAGGCTCCGATGGCGGAGGTGTTGCCTCCCTGTCCGGGGGTGTACATCTTCCGAGGTGATGACGGGGAACCGCTCTATATCGGCACGTCCAAGAACATCCGCTCCCGAGTGAAGTCATACTTCACGACGGGCGAGCAGAGGCGGTCTATCCGGGACATGCTCGTGATCGCCGAATCGGTCGAGGCGTACCCCACCCCGACCGAACTTGAGGCGAATGTCACGGAAATCCGTCTTATCAATCGCGACCGGCCGCGTTACAACCGGCGGTCGAGCCACCCCGAGCACACCTCCTGGATCCGGATCACCAACGAGCCCTACCCCCGCCTGAGCCTGGTTCGCGCCGTCTCCGGTGAGGCCCTCCACATTGGACCCATGGGAGGAGCGAAAGACGCGAAAGCTGCCATCGAGGCCCTCCATGAAGCCCTGGCCGTGCGTACTTGCACCGGTCGATTGCCAAGGATCCCGCGCCAAGGGGCGAGAAGTTGCATCCTGAGCGACCTGGGATCCTGCGCGGCTCCTTGCGTTCATGGAGATCAGCGCGGCTACTCGGGAGTCGTCGAGGCCCTCCGCGATGCCATCGTCCAAGATCCCTCCTCCGTCATTGAGACCCTCGCTGAACGCATCGCGGAATACGCCTCCAGGCTCGACTACGAACGGGCGGCCACCCTCCGTGATGGGGTAAGCGCCTTCGTCCAAGGAGCCGCGGATGCCCAATACTTCCAGGCGCTTCACCGCTGTTCCATCGTTGCGGCCCGCCCTGAGGGGGAGGCCTGGGATATCGCGGCCATCACTCGTGGCTGGCTCGCTGGGACCACGCGACTACCAGAGAGCGCCTCAGGGGAACTCGGGTCCATCGCCGAGGACCTCCTCGGGCCCGCATCCGCCGCGGTCCCCGACGGTCCACCGCTCATCGAGGAACAGCGGATTATCGCGACCTGGCTCGATACCCCAGGTGTGAGGCTCCTCAGGGTCGAGGGCGAGTGGTCTCAACCCATACGCGGTGCGGGCAGGCACTCCTCATGGGTGACGGCCCGCCGAGAGGATCACGCCCGCGTGAGGGACGTGTACGCCGGGACTGACCTCCGCAACTAGTCGGCCCCACGGTTCTGGCTCCACTGTTCTGGCTCCACTGTTCTGGCTCCATGGTGGGCTACCTCGTGGATTACCTCGTGCTCGCCTCGATCCAGCGCTCGAGGACCTTTGCGGCCTCGCCGCTATCGATCGCGGAGGTGGCGTACTCGATTCCGGCCCGGAACCTTTCGACAAGGCTCCCGACTTCTGTACCGGCCAACACTCCATCCGCGACGAGTCCGGCGGCCGCGTTGAGGATGATGGTCTCCCTCACCGGTCCCTTGTCGCCAGCGAGGACCTTCCGCGCGATGGCGGCGTTCTCCTCGGCTTCCCCTCCCCGAAGATCTTCGATGACTATGGCGGTGACACCCAGGTCGGCCACGGGATCGAGTATCGCCTGGGTGACCTTACCTCCCCGGACTTCCCACACGTCGGCGGGCGCGGTGCCTGCGAGCTCATCAAGACCATCGGTGCTGCGGAACACAATCCCCTCACGGCCCTGGTTCGCCAACACCCCGGCCATGACGGGACCGAGCACGAGGCTCGCGGAGCCGATGGCCGACGAGGTGGGCTGGGCCGGATTGGTGAGCGGCCCGAGGATGTTGAACGTCGTCGGAACACCCATTTCCTTCCGAATCGGTCCTGCGAACCGCATTGAGGGGTGGAACACCTGGGCGAAACAGAAGGTGATGCCGACCTCCTTGGCGATCTCCTCGACCCTGGCCGGGGGGAGGTCCAGACTGATCCCGAGGGCGGCCAACATGTCGGCGGCCCCACACTTTGACGATGCCGCCCGGTTGCCATGCTTGACGACGGTGGTACCCGTGCCCGCGACAACGATGGACGCCATGGTCGAAATATTGACCGTGTGTCGGCCATCCCCACCGGTTCCGACGACATCGACAGCACGTCCTGGAACTTCGATACGGTTCGCGTGCCCGAGCATCGCCTCCGCAAGGCCGGCCACCTCGTCAACGGTCTCGCCCTTGGTCCTGAGCGCAGCCAGGAAGGCCGCAACCGCAACGGGAGGCGCCTCGTCGGCGAGCACTCGATCCATGACCCACGTCGTGTCATCCTTCGTAAGATCGTTCCTGCCCATTAGGCGGCCAAGGACATCGGGCCACGTCGCCATGATTTCCCCTTCCTCCGCGCCGTTGGCGCTATTCGTTTTCAGCTGGCGGACGCTCACTGTCTGATCGAGGCGCAAAAAACTCGTCGACTGCCGCCTTCATTTCGAACGGGTCTATCGGTTGGGAGATGGCCCCATCCGCCTCAGACCACGTGGCAAGCCACGCGTCATCGCGCCTTCCGACGAGGAGTAGCACCGGTGGGCAGTTGCGCAACTCGTGCTTGAGCTGTCGGCATATGCCCATGCCTCCGGTCTTCGCGGCCTCGCCATCGAGGATGATGAGATCGAATTCCGTTCCCTCGGCCTCAGAGACGACGGCCGCGTGGGTGGCGGTCTCCGTCCACTGAACCTCACGGCCCTTTATGTCGAACCCGACAGCGAACCTCACCCCGTCACGCACGTGGTGATCGTCGCTGTACAGAAGGATCTTGGCATCGACGGTGGGGAGGGCCTTGCGGCGGGCACGGTTGCTCATGGCGACATTCTGGCACGTAGAGGCATGCCGTGAATCCGATCATGGCCTCTCCCGCCCTTTCTCCCTCGTATTGGGACAGAATGGATCATGTCGTCGGGTGCGGACTACCCGGGGAATACATCACCGGTTTTTGCCGGTTGGACACATCGGAGCCCCTGCTCCGTGTGACCAACCACCTGTACGTATGGAATCGACCGCAAGGAGACCCTCATGGCCATCTACTCGCTTCCCGAGCTTTCCTACGATTACGGCGCCCTCGCTCCGCACATCTCCGGAGAAATCATGGAACTCCACCACTCCAAGCACCATGCTGCCTACGTCGCGGGCGCCAACACGGCCCTCGAACAAATGGCGGAGGCCCGAGCGAAGGAATCCTTCACCACCATCCCGATGCTGGAGAAGAACCTCGCCTTCAACCTGGGCGGACACATCAACCACTCCGTCTTCTGGACGAACATGTCCCCCGGTGGTGGCGACAAGCCCACCGGTGAACTCGCGCAGGCGATCGACGATCAGTTCGGCTCGTTCGACTCCTTCCGCGCGCATTTCACGGCCGTGGCTATGACGATTCAGGGTTCGGGATGGGCCATCCTCGCGTGGGATTCGATTGGCTCGCGACTCATCGTCGTTCAGCTATACGACCAGCAGGGCAACATCGCGCCAGGCCTCGTCCCGCTGCTCATGCTCGACATGTGGGAACACGCGTTTTACCTGCAGTACAAGAATGTCAAGGCCGACTACGTCGCGGCGTGGTGGAACGTCACCGACTGGGGGAACGTTAAGGATCGGTACACCGCCGCCGCCGCGAAAACGGCCGGGTTAATCGTCCCCTAGTCGGTCCTTAAGCAAAATGAAGGGACCCGGATCCTACGGACCGGGTCCCTTCATCTAGTGGCTAGCTTCTACAAACCCTAAACCTCGTCGTCGGCCACGATGAGGTCGGCGAATACCAGTTCGTACTGGTCGAGGAACGCCTCGATGTCTAGTTGAAGCGCCTCAGGCAGTCCACGATTGACGAGGGTCAGGACCTGTTCCAGCGCCGCCGATCCCGGTGCCTGGAGGTGACGCTCTGCGAGTTTCGTCGCGACCTTGACCATTGTCTCCTGGCGCACGACCGCTCCCCACGAGCCTCCGGCCGCCCTGACCTCTTCACGAAGTTGAGTGCGCTCCTCGCGCTGAAGGGCACGCTCGGCGCGAACCCGGTCGCGCTCCTGCACACAAGCATTGGAGATCCGGGTCTTGGCCGGGACCACCTTGCCGTTCTTCAGCGTCCTCTCGGGCTGAACAACGATGACGCAGTTCTCGCCATATTGACCGTTCCCCTCGTCCACGGCAACCGGTGCGGGCGATGGATTTGCGGTGGGCTCGTCGTCGGCAAGGGCCGCCGGACCCGCGAGGACGAGCATCGATGCGCCCGCCACGACCGCGAAGATGCGGGTAATTCTCTTCTGCTCCAACATGATGACCTCCGATAGACGCTCTGATAACACTCTCACCCTCGACATCGCCCACCGGACCTAAAAGGTTACGGAAACTTGGTCGGTTCTCCTCCACCTCGAGACCACCCACACGGTACGGTTTCCCCTATGGACACTCCCGCCGGACAACGCGTCTTCATGGACGCCTCAGGGAGCGCCCCAATGACGCCTCGGACGCGGGCGGCCTTCCTCGCCGCGATCGATGAGGGGTGGGCCGATCCGGAGCGCCTCCACGCCGAGTCCCGGCGGGCAAGGGCTCTTCTCGACGGGGCGAGGGAGGCCATCGCCGCCGTGCTGGGCTCGCCCGTGGAGCACACCCTCTTCGTTCCGACCTTCGGCCTAGGGTTCGATCGGGCGATATCCGGGATCGCCGCCTCTCGCCGCGGGATGTCAAGGGTCGTGGCCTCGGCCATCGAGCGCCGCCCACTTCTGAGGATCGCAGACCGAATTAGCGCTTCGGTGTCGTTCATCCCCGTCGAGGACAGCGGTCGAATCGACCTCGAAGCTTTCGAGGAGGCCCTCGAAGGAGAGGATGTCTCCCTGGCAGCCGTTCAGCACGCCAACCAAGAGATCGGTACGATCCAACGACTCGAGATCATCCACTCCGAGACAATCAAGGCGAGGGTACCTCTCGTCGTCGACGCCACCACGAGCATCGGTCACGTCGAGCCACCACGCCACTGGGATGCCCTCATCACGGATCCATCTGACTGGGGAGCTCCCCGAGGCGTCGCCATTCTCGCCTTTGGGGCGCACTCCCGTTGGTTGCCCATCTATCCCATCGTGACGGGCAAGGTGAATGTCGCGACCGCCCTCGCCGCCGCCGTCGCGCTCGATGAACGGGAAGCCCACCGCGCCGAGGTCGCGACACGGCTCCGGAGTCTGACCGACAGACTCCGCAACTCCATTCGAGCCATGGATGGCGCACGAGTTATCGGAGATCCCGCGATCTCCCTACCCCATGTGCTGACCGCCGTCTTCGAGCGAATCGACGGAGAAGCCCTCGCAAGCGCTCTCGATCACGAGGGCTTCGCGGTGGGGTCGGGTTCCGCCTGCACCACTGATCCTTCACCACAGAGCCACGTACTTACCGCGCTCGATATTGTCACGCTCGGAAACCTTCGAATCGGGTTGCACCCGGGCGTCGCCGATGCGGACATCGACGCTTTCCTCTTGGCCCTCAAGCGAGTCGTCTCAAGTGAACTCGCTCCCCGGCCTCCGGTCTGACCCTCCCGGCCTCTCGACGAAATTGCCGACCTAGCAGAAGGAATCTCCGCAGGCACAGGTCTGCGCGGCGTTGGGATTGTCGACGGTGAAGCCTTGCTTCTCGATGGTGTCGGAGAAGTCGATCGTCGCCCCATCGAGATAGGGCACCGACATCTTGTCGATAACGACCTCCACACCGTCGAAGTCACGTATTGCATCGCCTTCGAGGGTGCGTTCGTCGAAGTAGAGCTGATACACCACAACCCCGAGCATCCACCCGGCTGTACGGAAATCCGTAGACGAAGGTCGTCCCGGCCCTCCTGCTTGAGGAGGCTCGATGCCTTCGTAGCAGCCGCAGGGGTGATGTCTACGCCGTGGGTCGGGGTCTCGGTCGAGGAGTTCATGGGATTCCTTTCACTAATACCGGAACAGCGTACGTGCCCGTTCCCGTATTCCCGGAATCGGCAGGTTCCCCGTCTCGATGACCCCTACTCACCCCGTCGCAAAGGTGTCATGGAAGAATGGCCACATGACCGATGCGTTCATCGAGCCCAAGCCGTCCGCCCTCATGCTCCTCGGGCGGGGCAAGGACGCGGACTCCGAAAGGGGTGTCGACTGCCCCGGTGGGCTTCCCTCGCCTTCCGACCCCGGCCTCGTCGAAAGAGCCGCCGCCGTAAAAGCAACCTTGGGAAGCCGCGTCTTCGTGCTCGGCCACCACTACCAGCGCGACGAGGTCATCCAGTTCGCTGACGTGACCGGCGACTCGTTCAAGCTCGCGCGCGATGCCGCCGATCGACCAGAATCGGAGTTCATCGTCTTCTGTGGCGTCCACTTCATGGCCGAGAGCGCGGACATCCTGACCTCCGATGCTCAGGCGGTCATCCTCCCCGACATGGGCGCCGGCTGCTCGATGGCTGACATGGCGGATATCACCCAGGTCGAGCACGCATGGGAAGACCTCGCCGCGGCCGGGATTCCCGACCGAACCATCCCTGTTACCTACATGAACTCGACCGCCGCGATCAAGGCCTTCTGCGGGCGCAACGGCGGAGCCGTCTGCACCTCTTCGAATGCAGAATCCGCGCTCCGGTGGGCTTTCGACCAGGTTGGCGGCCTCAACGGCGACGGAAAGATCCTCTTCCTACCCGACCAACACCTGGGCCGCAACACTGCGGTGCTCAACCTTGGGCTCAGCCTCGATGACTGCATCTTGTACGACCCCACCAAACCCTTCGGCGGCAACTCCCTCGAGGCTCTCGCAGCAGCTCGAATGATCCTGTGGAAGGGCCACTGCTCGGTCCACGCGCGGTTCCGCCTGGATAACGTCGAGCGCATCCGCGCCGAGGTCCCGGACGTCAAGGTGATCGTCCACCCTGAGTGTGTTCACGACGTGGCGCTCGCCGCCGACGAGATCGGCTCGACAGAGGGGATCATCAAGGCGATTGAGGCTGCGGAGGCTGGCAGTGCCTGGGCAATCGGCACGGAGCTCAACCTCGTTCGCCGCCTGGCGGACGCCCACCCCGACAAGCAGATCTACTTCCTCCACGACACCATCTGCTTCTGCTCGACCATGAACAAGATTGACCTCCCCCACCTCGTCTGGGCTCTCGAGTCGCTCGTCCGAGGCGAGGTCGTCAACCGCATCGTCGTCGACGAGGAAACGAAGCGCTGGGCCAGGGTGGCTCTCGACAGGATGCTCGCCCTGCCCACGGCGGCCGCCTCAAACGACTAGCCCCCGCCTTCCCGGGCCATGTTCCCGACGCGGGACTAGCATTGATGACGAGGTGATGGCCCGTGAGTTCGCTCGCCGTCCGTGAGGCCGCCGTGGCTGGTACTTTCTACCCCGGCGAACCCATAGCGTTGCGCGACACGGTCGACAGGCTGCTCGCCGAGGCGCCGCGCCCGCCCGATGATGCACCCGTTCCGCGGGCCGTGATCGTGCCCCACGCCGGCTATGTCTATTCAGGACCGACCGCCGCCGTCGCCTACGCGCGCATCGCGGCGGGGCGCGACACTATCAGGCGGGTCGTGCTCGTCGGCCCGACCCACCACGTGCCCGTGCTCGGCGTCGCGCTACCGGGGGCGGCCTCCTTCCACACCCCGCTCGGGGCGCTGCCCGTGGCAGAGGCGTGGGCCGAGGAGCGCCTCAAGGGGGTCCCCGCCACGTGCGTGTTCGCCGAGACCCACCGGTTGGAGCACTCCGTCGAGGTCCAGCTCCCGTTCCTGCAGCGCACGCTCGGCGACATCGAGATCGTGCCCATGCTCGCCGGCAATGCGTCGGGCGAACAGGTGGCCGACGCGCTTGACGCGCTCTGGGGCGGGCCGGAGACGCTCTTTGTCATCAGCTCCGACCTGTCGCACTACCTGGGTTACGAGGAGGCCACCCGGGTCGACGCTGACACGATCGCTCAGATTTCCGCTCTCGACGGGCCGCTCGACCACTCCCAGGCGTGCGGCGCTACCCCGATCAACGGGCTACTGGTCCTCGCCCGCCGACGCGGGCTGGTCCCCACGCTGCTCGACGCGCGCAACTCGGGCGACACCGCCGGAGACCGCGCCCACGTGGTCGGCTACTCAGCGTTCACGTTCGACGAGGCCCCCGATGCCTGACACCGTCCCCGACGACGCGGGATCCCTGCTGCTCCCGGCCGCCCGCGCCGCCATCGGACACGCGCTCGGGCTGAACCCCGAGTTCCCGGCCGAGCGTCCCGCATGGGCGGTCTCGCCAGGCGCGAGCTTCGTGACCCTCACCGAAACCGGGCGGCTGCGGGGCTGCATCGGTTCCCTCGAGGCGGTGCGTCCGCTCATCGACGACGTGGGCTCCAACGCTGTCGCCGCCGCCATGGGCGACCCTCGGTTCCCGCCACTGAAGCAGCGCGAACTGGGCGGCATCGCGATCGAGGTCTCCGTCCTGTCGTCTCCCGTCCCGCTCACCGCTTCCAGCCTGGCCGATGCCTACGCCGCGCTGCGCCCCGGTGTCGACGGCGTGATCGTGGAACTCGACCCGTGGCACAGGGCGACGTTCCTGCCGCAGGTGTGGGAGGACCTCCCGAGCCCCGACGAGTTCCTGCGCCACCTATGGAATAAGGCCGGGATCCCGCTCGGCGAGTGGCACGAGAGCACGACGCTACAGACTTACACCGTGAAGGCCTGGCACGAGGCGCGGTGAGTCCGATGGCGAACGACACCCCGGCCGACGCGGAGTCCTGGGCTGACGCCCCCACCGCGCGCTGGTGGCACGCCTTAGACGACGGGCGGATCGAGTGCGACCTGTGCCCTCGGCGCTGCCGGCTGCACGCAGGCCAGCGCGGGTTCTGCTTCGTGCGCGCCCGGGACGGCGACCGGATGGTGCTCACCACGTACGGCCGCAGCTCCGGCTTCGCGATCGACCCCATCGAGAAGAAACCGCTCGCGCACTTCCACCCGGGCACCTCCGTGCTGTCGTTCGGCACCGCGGGCTGCAACCTGAACTGCCGGTTCTGCCAGAACTGGGACATCTCCAAGTCGCGCGAGTGGGACCGGCTCGCCGCATCCGCCACGCCTGCCTCGATCGCGAAGGCTGCCGTTTCGCACGGCTGCGACTCCGTGGCGTTCACCTATAACGACCCCGTGATCTTCGCGGAGTACGCGATCGACACCGCGGTCGCGTGCCACGAGAAGGGCCTTAAGGCCGTCGCAGTCACGGCGGGCTATATCACGCCTGAAGCCCGTGCCGACTTTTTCGCCCCCATAGATGGCGCAAATATCGACCTCAAGGGTTTCACCGAGGACTTCTACTGGAAGGTCACCGGCTCTCACCTCAAGGATGTGCTCGACACCATCGCATGGGTGCACGCGAACACGGACACATGGATCGAGCTGACCACCCTGCTCATCCCGGGCCACAACGACGCGCCGGACGAGATCGAGCGGATGTGCCGATGGATACTCGCCGAGCTCGGCCCCGACGTGCCGCTGCACTTCTCCGCCTTCCACCCCGACTTCAAGATGCTCGATGTCCCGGCGACGCCGCCCGCCACCCTCCACGCCGCGCGGACCGCCGCGCTCGACGCGGGGCTCCACTTCGTCTATACAGGCAACGTGCACGACCCCGACGGCGATACCACCGCTTGCCCGGCGTGCGGGCACGCACTCATCGAGCGGGACTGGTACGAGATCCTCGCGTACCGGCTCACCGCCGAAGGCCGCTGCCCGTCGTGCGGCGCCTCCGTACCGGGTCGGTTCGGGCCCGCCGTGGGCGGGTGGGGGCGGCGAAGCCTCCCCATCAGCATCGCCTGACCGCGGCGACCGCCGCATACGACTAGGCTCGGCATCGTCGAAGCCCTTCATCGTTTGTCTACACGCAAGGAGTCACCCGCCATGGCACAGGACGCCCCCAAGCCAGAAGGCAAGGGCCACCCCACACCCAAGCGCAAGGAGCGGGAGGCCGCCCGGAAACGTCCGCTCGTGCTCGACCGCAAACGGGATTCTGCCCGTCGCCGCGTCGAACGAAACCGCCAGTTCGAAAGGGAACAGAAGGCGATGGCCACGGGGAACGAGCGCTACATGCCCGCGCAGCATGCCGGGGCGCCCCGTCGATTCGCCCGTGACTTCGTCGACTCGCGAACCACCGTCGCCGAGTTTCTCCTGCCCGTCTCCCTCATCGCCCTGTTCGCGATGTTCTTGCTTGGAAACTACCCAAGGATCGTTGAGACTATGAGTGCCGTCCTCCTCGTCGGCCTTTTATTTGGGGCGGTAGAGGCGGCGATTTTGACCCGTCAGATAAAGAAGCGCGCCATCGAGAAGTTCGGAAAGGATAGGATTCCGCGGCTCTACCGCCTCTACGCGCTCACTCGCCTGCTCCAGATTCGGCGCCTTCGGATGCCAAAACCACTGGTCAAGCGCGACGGATCCTCTAAGTAGCGGTCACACCTCAAGAACGCGAATGGGCCCCGGGGATCCCGGGGCCCACCCACATCAAAGGAGAAAACAACCTCTCGTACGTCTGGCAGGAGCGTACGTATGTAGAACGCACAGGTGTGCGGATAGGTTGCCGCTTTGAGACCTAGCGTGCCGGACGTGTCCGCGTCGACACCTCATTGCTCGGTCGCGTCAACGCGGCATTCAGGCGACCGGGCCAGGCCGGTCCTTCATAAATGAGAGCGGTATAGCCCTGAAGGAGGTTCGCCCCGGCGTCGAGCATCGCCCGAGCATCCTCTACCGTGGTTATTCCCCCCATGCCGATGATGATGGGATCGGGCCCCAGGTCCCCCCTCAGCCTCGCGACAACCTCAAGGGCACGCGGGAACAGAGGCTGTCCGGACAGACCTCCCGGGCCACATTCGTGGCGAATGGTCGTGTTCGTCGCCTCCACCCCCTCAAGGCCAAGTTCGATGACTAGCCTGGCCACGGCGTCAATATCCTCGTCCGCGAGATCGGGGGCGATCTTGACAAGCACCGGAACCCGCCTCCCCGCGGCGGCATCGGCGGCCTCCCTCGTCGCAATGAGGATCGGGCGAAGTGCCTCCGTCGATTGAAGGTCGCGCAGCCCGGGGGTGTTGGGGGAGGACACGTTGACGACGAGGAAGTCGGCATACGGGGCGAGGACGGTGGCGCAGGTCGCGTAATCATCAGCGGCGGCCTCTGGTGAGGTCATCCTGTTCTTGCCGATGTTCACCCCAATAATGAGTCGCCTTCCCGAACGGGACTTCCTGAGGCGTGACAGGTGGCGGGCCGCAGCTTCGGCTCCCTTGTTGTTGAAGCCCATCCGGTTCCTTACGGCCTTCAGTTTCACCTCACGCCAGGCCCGCGGCTTCTCGTTCCCAGGTTGAGCTTTCAGGGTGATCGTCCCAACCTCTACGTGGGAAAAGCCCATCCTCACGTGACCCCTGACGGCGGTGACGTTCTTGTCCAAGCCAGCCGCAAGCCCGAGGGGACCGGCGAACTTGAGCCCCCAGACGTCGATCCCTCCTAGAGGGTCAGGCGAGGGGGCGAGCCTCATCCCCCTCAGTAGGGGAGCGAGCCAGGAACCACAGCGGACCAACAGGAGCCACCCATGATGGGCAAATTCGGTGGGAATCCGACGGACGACGACGGTGAAGAGCAGTCTGTACACGAGCCCAACCTAGCGCCGGATACGATTCAGGCATGGCGAGACTCTCCGGGATCGATGGCGATGTCACCGAAATCGAAGTTGACGCGCTCTTACTTGGAGTCATCGAAGAGGGCGAGGTGACGAGCCATGCCCAGCTTCCCGAGGCCATTCGTGCCGCCATCACAGAGGCTGCCCGCCCGCTCGAGCCATGCGCGAAGGTCGAGGCGATAGCCACTTTCCCCTCTCCCCTGGTCAAGGCTGGCAGGGTCGTGCTCGTTGGGCTCGGGGAGGGCCGCGACGAGGACCTTAGGGATGCGGCCGGAGCCGCGTCGCGCGAATGCGGGAAAAGACCCGAACGGGTGGCCGTCGCCCTGCCCGCCCTCACCGATTCCGCCATCCAGGCCGTCACCGAAGGCGTATTGCTTGGCTCATACTCCTTCGATCGTTATCTCACCTCGAAAGAGGACGAGCCCCCTCCCGATACCGAATGGTTCATCGCAGGAGCGTCAAGGGAATCTCTTGACAGGGCGCAGATCATCGCCGACTCCGTCAACACCGCCCGCGACCTCGTCAACACCGCCCCCGGCGAGCTCTATCCCGAATCCTTCGTGGAGGCGGCCGAACTGGCGGCATCGGGGGCGGGCGTCGGCTTTCTTGTGTGGGATGCCCAGAACCTCGAGGATGAAGGCTTCGGGGGGCTGGTGGCAGTCGGCAAGGGTTCCCTACGGCCTTCGTCCCTCGTCCGCCTCGAATGGAATCCCCCAGAGGCAAAAGAGACCATCGCCCTCGTCGGCAAGGGCATCACATTCGACACCGGTGGAATCTCGATAAAATCGAACGACGGCATGGCCACGATGAAGTCGGACATGGCGGGAGCGGCTGCCGTCCTCGGCACCGTATGTGCGGCGGCGCGCCTCAAGCTCCCGATCGCAGTGACGGGATGGCTGTGCCTCGCGGAGAACATGCCATCCGGCTCGGCTCAACGACCCTCCGACGTCATTCGCATCCATGGCGGCACCTCGGTCGAGGTCATGAACACCGACGCGGAGGGGCGCCTCGTCCTCGCAGACGGGCTCGATAGGGCACGCGAAGAGAAGCCTGACGCAATGATCGACATTGCGACCCTCACGGGGGCGCAAGGCGTCGCGCTGGGATCCCGCACCTCCGCCGTCATGGGCACCCCCAAGGTCAGGGATGCCGTTATAGCGGCCGCGGATGAGGTCGGTGAGGCGATGTGGCCTATGCCCCTGCCCGACCACCTCCGCGCAGGCTTGGAGTCGAAGGTCGCCGACCTCAAGAACGTCGCGAGCGACCCAAAGGGAGGAATCCTCACCGCGGGCCTGTTCCTCCGCGAGTTCGTAGGAGACACCCCCTGGGCACACATGGACATCGCCCGCCCAGCCTTCAATGAGGGATCTCCCTACGGTTTCACCCCCTCGGGCGGCACGGGAGCGGCGGTACGTACCGTACTCCGCTACCTCGAGAAGCGTTGCGGGCTCTAGCCCAACCTGCTCGCCTCAGCCCAGGCTCTTTCGTTGACGCTCATTCCACTCACGCATCCTGGAGGGATAGCCGCTGAGGTTGACGTCATAGCCCGGGATCCCCAGGTGCTTGGCGACCTTGTGAGCGGCCGCCTCGTCCGGGACCCTGCGACGCGTCCACTCCCCCGTCTCGGCTACGACGACCATCGTCGTCTCCGTCACCCGCGTCGGCGGTTCAATAAACGCCTCGCACCCCTCGTGGGAGGACACGAACGCGTGTAAGTGAGCAAGTGTCTCCGTACGAGCCGATCGATCCGACGTGGCGGCTTTGCCGCCCTTCGACACCCGAGAACTCCGCGAGAACATTCCCATACCCCCAGGTTACGGGGCCGGAGGGGTTCGTGTCTCACGCCCCCAGGTGACAGGATGGAGGGACCCTGTCCCGTGAAGGAGCCGCCGTGACCGAGTCCACCGCCCCCACCTTCGATGTCCTCATCCTCGGCGGAGGGAGTGGTGGATACGCTACCGCCCTCCGAGCCTCTCAACTCGGCCTCTCCGTCGGACTGGTCGAGGAAGACAAAATCGGCGGGACATGCCTCCATATCGGGTGCGTCCCGACCAAGGCCCTGCTTCATGCGGCCGAGGTCGCCGACACTGCCCGCGAGGGCTCGACTATCGGCGTCAATACTTCTCTTGGTTCGATCGACATGCCCACCATCAATGCCTACAAGCAGGGGGTAGTCGACCGTCTCTACAAGGGTCTCCAGGGGCTCGCCTCGTCGCGGGGTGTGACGATGATCCCCGGTCACGGCACGCTCGTCGGCCCTGAATCTATCGAGGTCGGTGGGGTGAGGTACCACGGACGAAACATCGTGCTCGCCTCTGGCTCCTATGCAAAGAGCCTTCCCGGCCTCGAGATCGGCGGGCGGGTCATGACGTCCGATCAGGCCCTGACGCTCGAATACGTTCCTTCCTCCGTCGTCGTGCTAGGGGGCGGCGTCATCGGCGTGGAGTTCGCGTCCGTCTGGAGGTCGTTTGGCGCGAAAGTGAGCATCATCGAGGCCCTTCCCCACCTCGTACCCAACGAGGATGAGTCTCTCTCCAAGGGGCTGGAGCGCGCATTCCGCAAGCGCGGCATCGACTTCACGACCGGGGCGCGTTTCCAGGGCGTTGAGCAGTCCGATTCCGGGGTGAGGGTGTCACTCGAAGACGAGACGATCCTTGAGGCCGACCTCCTATTCGTCGCGGTCGGGCGAGGCCCCAGGACGACCGACCTAGGGTACGAGGCCCAGGGGATTCCGATGGAGCGCGGCTTTGTCATCACGGACGAGCGCCTCCACACCGGGATGGCGAGCATCTTCGCCGTCGGCGACATCGTCCCCGGCCTCCAACTAGCCCACCGAGGCTTCCAGCAAGGGATCTTCGTGGCCGAGGAGATCGCCGGGCTGGCTCCCGCCCCGATCATTGAGGCTCACATCCCCCGGGTGACGTACTGCGATCCGGAGATCGGCTCCGTTGGGCTGACGGAGGCTCAGGCGATCGAGAAGCACGGGACCGATGCCGTTGCCTCCATCGAGTACAACCTGGCCGGGAACGGAAAGAGCCAGATCCTCGGAACTCAAGGGTTCATCAAAATCGTCCGGTTGGTTGACGGGCCGATCGTAGGGATCCACATGCTCGGGGCTCGCATCGGCGAACAGATCGGGGAGGCCCAATTGATCGTCAGTTGGGAGGCCTATCCGGGTGACGTCGCCGCCCTCATCCACGCCCACCCGACGCAGAACGAGGCTCTCGGCGAGGCGCATCTCGCCCTCGCGGGCAAACCTCTCCATGCCCATGCTTGACGGATAGGGAAGAATGCGAACATGACACAAGACGTCACGCTTCCGGCCCTAGGCGAATCCGTCACCGAGGGGACGGTCACCAAGCTTCTGAAGAAGGTAGGTGATTCGATCGTCATCGATGAACCCCTACTCGAGATCTCAACCGACAAGGTCGACACCGAGATCCCCTCGCCCTTCGCGGGAACCGTCATCGAGATCCTCGTGGCGGAAGAGCAGGTCGTCGCCGTCGGTGCCGTGCTCGCCCGGATCGGAGCACCCGACGAGGCTAAGGCCCCTGTCGCTCCTGCGGCCGCACCCGCACCCGCACCGACACCCGCACCCAAGCCCATAGCCGCCCCCGCACCCGCAC
>CAZSUY010000010.1:0-94649 GCA_964610155.1 uncultured Demequinaceae bacterium | reverse complement strand
CGTCGTCGGGAACGTCGCCGAAGGGCCCCGTGCCCCCGTGCCCCCGTCCAGGACGGCGAGTGTGTGGGTCCTGGCGTGCGTGTCCACGCCAATGACATATGCGGTGGTGTTTGCGACGATAGTCATGGTGATTGATCTCCTTCTCGAGTTGATGTCACTGCAGGTCGGCGTCGGCCCGGGAGAAGATCACTACGAGGCAGTCCTGTAACGGGCCACGGCCCTGCGGGGTCGGGCAGGCTTCTTATCAGGCCATCGCGGTGGGCCGGGCCGGCGCCAGTCTCCCGTCCGGACGGACAGATCCCGGGCAGAGCACCCCGCTCACACGAAGGCCAGACGATTCACGAGTCACGCCCGGGCAGGAGGACCAGCACCAACCCTGCCAGCCAGCCCCAGGCCAGCCAAGACCAGACTTACAGGCGATTCAACACGTCTGCCGCGCCGCGTACGCCCCGTCTCCGTCTGTCTTCCCTTTGCGTCGTGTGGCTGTCATGTGGTGATGTCGACGCCTTCGAGACCCGCCAAAGGGGACAGGTCTGTCACAGGGTTGTCTTCTAGGTGAAGGAAGTTGAGATTGGTGAGGCCAGCGAGGGGTGATACATCCACAATCTGGTTGTGGTCCACATGAAGAAGGGTGAGATTGGTGAGGTCAGCGAGGGGTGACAGGTCAACAACTTGATTACCGGACAGGAGTAGGTAGTTGAGGTTGGTGAGATTGGCAAGGGGTGAGACATCCACGATCCGGTTTTGGTCCAGTACGAGCCAGTTGAGGTTGGTGAGGCCAGCGAGGGGTGACACATCCACAATCTGGTTATCGACCAGTTCAAGCTTTACAAGGTTAGTGAGGCCAGCGAGGGGCGACACGTCTACAACCTGGTTGCTGTCCAAGTTAAGCCCGGTGATGTTGATGGCGGAGTCGATTCCCGTGAGGGACGCTATGCCTGCCCACGTGCAATCCAATCTAGTGAGGCCAACCATGCCCGCCGGGGTGATTGGTTCCCCGGGGGACAACCCGAGGGCGTTCTCCAAGCATGACCGCAGTCCTGGATCGGGGATGGTGTCTGCAAAGTCAGGGACGGCGACCTCGGAGTCAGGGACGGCGACCTCGGAGTCGGGGATGGCGACCCCGGAGTCAGAGTCAGTGTCCTCAGAGGTCGAACATCCGGTGAGAGTCCCGGTAGCCAACACCGCCAGAACGACTCCCCCTATCAAGTACCTTCTAATCGACATGGCTACCTCTTTCTGGTCGGACATCCTGCGGGTTTCGTTCAGCGGCACCGCACACCCCACTTGGGTCGGACGATACTCGCTTGCCCTTCAGGCGGCAACGGAAAGCCCGTGGGCGAAGCTTCGACCACTATGCCTACCGCGTCGCGTACTACCCCGCCCCGTCGTCGGTCGGCAAGACGGCGCAGGCGGTCCGGAGGCATTACAGCAGCGTGCGACGTCGGTGATCCCGGCGTCTTCAATGTGCGCCTGGAAACCGCTAGAAGCCAATCCTGGCGTCGTCTAGGCCATCCAAAGGGGACAGATCTGTCACGGGGTTGTTGCTAAGACCAAGCCAGGTGAGGTTGAAGAGACCGGCAAGGGGCGATACATCTGCAACCTGATTGCTAGACAGGCCAAGATAGGTGAGGTTGAAGAGACCGGCGAGAGAAGACACATCCACCACCTGGTTGTAGTCCAGGTCAAGCACGGTGAGGTTGGTGAGATCGGCGAGGGGTGACACATCAACAATCTGGTTGCCGTTCAGGTCAAGGTCGGTGAGGTTGGTGAGACTGGCGAGGGGTGACACATCCACAATCTGGTTGTCAGTCAGGTCGAGCTCGGTGAGGTTGGTGAGACCGGCGAGAGGTGACACATCCACAATCTGGTTGCCGTCTAGGAAGAGCTTGGTGAGGTTGGTGAGGTCGGTGAGGGGCGACACATCCGCAACCTGGATATCAGCCAGTAGAAGCATGGTGAGGTTGGTGAGACCGGCAAGGGGCGACACATCAACAATCTGGTTGCCGGACAGGCCAAGATAGGTGAGGTTGGTGAGATCGGCGAGGGGCGACACATCCACAATCTGGTTGCCGGACAGGCCAAACATGGTGAGGTCAGCGAGGTCAGCGAGGGGTGACACATCCACAATCTGGTTGCCGTCTAGGAAAAGTTCGGTGAGGTTGGTGAGGTCGGAGAGAGGTGATACATCCACCACCTGGCTGTTAGTCAGGTCAAGCATGGTGAGGTTGGTGAGACCGGCAAGGGGCGACACGTCAACTACCTGGTTGTATTGCAGGACAAGATGCAGGTCAAGAATGGTGAGGTTGGTGGCGGATTCGAGTCCAGTGAGGGATTCGACGCTTGTGGACACGCACCTCAATTCGGTGAGGGTTTTCATGTCTGGTGGGGTGATCGGTTCCCCGGGAGGCAACCCGAGGGCGCTCTCCACACACGACAGCAGTGCCGGATCGGGGATGGCGACCCCGGATGCTGAGCATCCCGTGAGAGTACCGGCAGCCAGTGCTGATACGACAGCACCCTGTAGTAGGCGTTTTCTCGTTGACATTACGGCATCCCTCGGATCGGACATCCTGCGGGTTTCGTCCAGTGGCGCCGGAAACCCCGCTTGGGCCGGACAATACTCGCTTCCCCCTCAGGCGGCAACGGAGAACTTGCGATCTTGCCTTCGGCTAGTGAAGCCTGGTGCGTCGCGTACACCCCGTGGTATTCGTCTTGCGGCACCACACGCCATCCCGCGCCCCACCCTGCCCCGGGACAGCTTCCCTACAAACCGCGCAACCCCTAGAACTCGATGTAGAGGCCGACCAGTCCATCCAAGGGAGACAGGTCTGTCACGGGGTTGCCCCTCAGGTAAAGCTCGATGAGGTTGGTGAGGCTGGCGAGGGGTGACACATCCACAATCAGGTTGTCACTCAGGGAAAGGATCGTGAGGTTGGTGAGGCCAGCGAGGGGTGACACATCCACAATCTGGTTCATGTCCAGGATGAGGTCGGCGAGGTGGGAGAGACCAGTGAGGGGTGACACATCCACAATCTGGTTGTCCATCAGGTTGAGAGTGGCGAGGTCAGTGAGGCCAGTGAGGGGAGACACATCCACAATCTGATTGCTCCGCAACCAAAGCTCGGTGAGGTGGGTGAGATGGGCGAGGGGCGATACATCCCTAACCCAGTTGCCGGACAGGTCAAGTGTGGTGAGGTTAGTAGCGGAGTCGAGTCCGGTGAGGGACTCGATTCCTCCATTCTCCCAGCAGTCCAGTTCGGTGAGGGTCTTCATTTCTGCCCCGGTGATCGGCCCTCCGGGAGACACTCCCAGCGCGTCCTCCACACATGACCGTAGTGCCAGGTCGGGGATGGTGACGTTGGCGTCAGGGATGATGACTTCGTAGTCAGGGTTGGTGACCTCGGAGCCGGGATCGGTGGACTCCGATGCCGAACATCCGGCGAGGGCACCGACAACTAGCGCCGCCACGACAGCGCCCTGTAAAGAGAGTCTTTTCGTCAACATAACTACCTCCCACGAGTCGGAATCCCTGTGGGTTTCATCGAGCGAAACCGCACGCCCCGCTTGGGTCGGACAATACTCGCCTCCCCCTTAGCCAGCAACAGAAAGCCCGTGAGCGAATCTCGGACCAATACGCCTCCCGCGCGGCGTCAGTCTAGGAGCGCGGCGTCGATCTCGGCGCGTAGCCGGGGCAAACTGGTGCGCACGGTGTCCCATACGATGTCGGGGTCGACGCGCCAATACTCGTGGACGATGAGGTTGCGTTGGCCCTTGGGGCGGTGGGCTGGGAGCGACGCGAGCTTCGCGTACGCATCGGGGGTGAGGGCGCCCAACGCTTCGCCGACGACGGTCAGGCAGTGGAGTACGGCGTCTAGGGTCTCGTCGTGGTTGAGCGACGTACGCCCCTCGGCCGTGTATCGATCGACCCGGTTGATCGCGTCGAGGACATGATCGAGTCGTCGCCGATCGGCGGGGGTCACGATGACCTGCCAACGGCCTTGCTCACAGCGTGAGCGCCTCGGCGAGGACGTGGTCGAGCGCCTTGTCGTCGAGTCCAGACGAGGGGACGACGTCGACGTTCGCACCCAGGAGTTCCTCCATCTCCCCGCGCAGCGCGGCGAGGTCGAACATCGTCGTCCCGGGTTCGACGTTCACCAGAAGGTCGATGTCGCTCGTGGGCGTCGCCTCGCCGCGGGCGACGGATCCGAACAGGCGGACGGCGCGGACCCCGTGCTTGCCCGCGATCTGCCGGATCTCGGCCCGACGGCGTACCACCCGTGCGAGCAATTCGGCCCCGTCGTCGGCCGCCGTTCCGTCCGCGAGATAGTTCTCAAGCGCGGCTTCGACGACGGAGGTCAGCGACGGCCGAGCTGGCTGGCTTGAGCGAAACCGCTCCACTTCGTCGTCGAGCCGGTCGGGCAAGGTGATCGTTGCGCGGCGCATGCCACCAGGTTAGCACCAGATGGTGATAGTGGTGCAAAGGTAGGTGCCTAGTTCGACGGAGCCTCGGCTTCGAGGTCGTACGCCGCGATGACGGCGCGAGCGAGCGCGGTCTCCTGCTCGCGCGTGAGATAGCCGACGACCGGGCCGAGCGCGGATCGATCGATCGTTGCGACGTTGTCGAGCGAGATGACGGACTCGTCCATCAGACCATTCCCCGCGCCGACGGCGACCTCGGTGGAAAGTCCTCGCACCGTTGAGGTGATGGGAGCGACGGTGACGCGGGCGAGGTAGGGAACGACCTGTTCGCGCGTGAGGAGGACGACGGGGCGAGTCTTGTCGAGTTTCGCGGTATGAATGGAGCGCATAGTCGTGGGGGTGTTGGCCTAGTCGAGGGTCAGGGTATGTGCGGCGGCATGACGGGTGAACGCGGCGAGATCAGGGTCGTCGCCCAGTCGCGCGTAGACGGCCGCATCGCGTTCGGCTATCCGGCATCGGCGTTCCCGTTCGATGGCCCGCGCCACGACGCTCGCGCGGCTAGCCGCCGCCCCAGACCTCACCTCGGAGTCTATGAATTCGACGACATCGTCGGGGAGGCGGACGGTGATCTGTGTTGACACGGTTCCATCATACCGCGATGAATCCCAATGCGGTATGGATCGCGTCGGCGGCTTCGTCTCGGTGGGTAGGGGTACGGCATCCACGGCATCAGGTTATCGGCGACCGTTGGCTCGCTGAGGTTCTCCACAGCTTCCGTGCAGATTAAGGTTTCTGGCCTCGTCGGCTGACGCCGGGCGCTGCCCGCTCCTACCAGTCGAACCACTCGAGCGTCGAGGTGTGCTCGGCGTAGACGTTGGGGGGCAGGAGTTCGCGCGGGTTGGACCCGTCGGCCTCCATGATCATGAGCCTCGCCGTCGTCCCGATGAGGTCGCCGTCGTCGTTGAGGATGGCCTCCTTCTCGACATACAGGACGCGGCCGTCGTCGCCAGGGACGGGACCGGCGCAGAAGAACTCGCACGACGTGAGCTGTTCCTGCTGTCCGTCACGGTTGACGCGCCAGACGTTCACCGGGTAGACCTCGTCCCAGTTTTGGGCAGTCTGCTCGACCCAAGGGCGGGTCGCCTCGTACCGGTAGAAGTACACCCACTCGCCGTCGGGCGAGCACCGGGGGTCGTGGTCCGACTCCCATCCGGTCGTCGTGGAGAGGCGCCGGACGTTCGATCCGTCGAGGTCGGCGAGGTAGATCTGTTCCTGGTATTCCACGCCGGTGTCCCGCGTCGACTTGAAGGCGATCGCGTCATCGCCGCACCAGGAGGGGTCGTTATCCTCGTGGTCGGGGTCGGAGGTGACCTGCGTGACGGACCAGTCGGCGAGGTCGAGGATGAAGACGTTCGCCGCGGAGGGGGTGTCATAGGTGCGCCACGAGCCGTAGAGGAGCCGGGTGCCGTCGGGGCTCCACTTGGGGGCGGCAGCGGGGAAGTCGTCGTCGGTCAGTCGGGTCTCCGTGCCCGTCGAGACGTCGACCATGAACAGCGTTAAAGACGAGAAGTCGCCAGGCGTCACGAAGCGGTGGAAGGCCAGGCGTTGTCCGTCGTCGGTGATCGACGGGCTTCCGTTGGTGTGGGCACCGTCGAGGATCTGGGTGATCTCTCCGTCCCTCGTGAGCAGGTACATCTCGCCGTTGCCGTGGTGGTCGGCGGCGTGGGAGAGGAGGAGGACGCTCTCGTTCGGGATATCGGCCCAGGCCCACGACGCGGGGTCGGACTTCGATTCGTCGGACTCCTGGCCGCAGGCGGCAAGGGTCAGCATGAAGCCCACGGCCAGGATCAGCGATGTTGCCCTTCGAACCATCGGTTCCCCTTCCTCGGTGGGGCGGGTCAGGCGGTGAGAAGCATCGGCTTGTGGCTGCCAGTGGGTTCGACCGTGGCGCGGATTACTTCCCACAGGGTCGCATCGAGTCCGGCGGAGTGTATGGCCCGGCGCGCGATGCCCAGGCATTCGCGGAGGGCCCGCTCTGGGTCGAGGGCTCCGGGGAGGGTGACGCAGAAGGTCAGAACCTCCGTCGCGAGGTTGACGGCGAGGTCCGCGTCGCCAATATGGGGGGTGGCGTGGAGGGCGTCGGCGATGCTGTCGAAAACGGGTTCGATACCAGACTCGGGTTGTGTGGGCGTGTGCACGTCCACCTCGACATAAGTGCTGGGGGCGGTGGCACTGGTCATCGTCTCTTCTCCTTCCAGCAGTCTAGGCGACGGAACCACATAGCGAGATTGGTGACGTAAGCGCGGCCGGGGGTGAGGTGGATGGTTTTCTGATGCAGGCCGCAAGGACAGCGCCCCTTGGGGTAGCGGCCGCGCCACGTGAAGGTCCATCCGCGTGCTTCCGCTTCCCGCATCAAGCCCTCGATGTCTTTGTCCGGATGACGGGACCGCGACATCCCTGTCCTCCCGCTGGCGCTCATGATGACAGCGTCATCGGTCGGAACCTGCGGTGCAGGGCGTACGCGTCCACCGGGGACGATCCAGACCGCGCGGCCTCATGGGGACATCGGTGCGTGTTGTGGTGTCGGATCTCCACCAGGTCGGCGGAGTCCGCCATCACCTGGTCGATGTCCTTGAATGCCGCTGCGAGTAGGTGCCAACGCTCGACCGATCC
This sequence comes from uncultured Demequinaceae bacterium, assembly GCA_964610155.1. GTDB lineage: Bacteria > Actinomycetota > Actinomycetes > Actinomycetales > Demequinaceae > JAFGBM01. The sequence continues at coordinate 87,554 of CAZSUY010000010.1, read as the reverse complement.
GGCTGGTGCCGTTGGACAGGATACGAGACCAAATAGGAGGCGCGCTACGGCCGTACGGAGCGACCGGGCGGCCGCTGCGGCGCGCGAGATGGCGAAGCGTCTGGAAGCCTGTCTGCTGACGCCCGAGACCTGACGGAGTGAACTCGCCGACGCCTGGCGCCAGAAGCACAAGAGCCCCGACCGAAGGCCGGGGCTCAAGGCGTCCAGCAAACGACCGAAGTCGAATACCGCAGCATCAGGATACGTCGCGCGCGGTGGCCGTTCAAGGGCCAGGACTGGGTTGTGGAGCGTCGCGCCCGCGTCGTAGACATCGGCGAGGCCCTCCGCACCCCCATCGGATTTTCTAAGAGGCGCCCCTACCCGAGCAGCCTGGCCGTTACCCCAACAACCCGGCCGCGACCTTCGGGCTTCGCGTGAGCGTCCGGGTGCGGCCGTCGTTGACGATGAGCATGGCGGTGCGGGAGCGGTCCTCGGCGATGAGGGCGGTCGCGACCCAACGGCCATTCGAGCCCTGCTGAGCCCGGAACACCCCGGGGAGAGCCTTCGACGCCGCCCAGCCCATCGACATCCGATTGCCCTCGGGAATGACAAACAGCCGCTCGATGCTCTCCGGCGAGACGAGTCCGGCCCCACCGGCGAGGAAGACGTGCTGGATCTTCGCCCAGTCGGCGAGGCTGAGGTGGAGGCGGCCGGCAGGGGAGATGAGGGCCGGGTTGTCGCTCTGCGGGTTAGCGGGGTCGGCGGGCTTGCCGGGGCCGGCGATGAGGCCGCCGAACATGATCAGTCCTCCCCGGCCCCAAATCTCCGGTGGCGCACCCCAGCCGGCCGAGGTCACCCCGAGCGGCGTGAAGATCTCCTCTTCAATCACCTCCTCGAAGGGCTTCCCGGTGATCCGATCGATCGCCGCACCCATGACGGTGTAGCCGAGGTTCGAGTACACAAAGCTGCCTCGGTTCTTCGGCGGGATGGCGAGGGCGCGGACGGTCGCTGCCGTGCGCTGCTCGACGAGGGGCCGGGTGTCCTTCCAGCCGGCGAACATCTCCCGGATGGTGGGGTTTCCGCGCATGCCCGCCTGGCACGTGTACATCTCGTCGACCGTCGGGCCGTCCCAGCCGGGGGCGGCGTCGGCCGCGAGGTCGGGGAACAGGTCGGCGACGGGAGTCCCCCACGCGGCCCGCCCCTGCTCGACGAGCCGGGCATAGAGGAGGGTGTGGATGGCCTTGAACGTCGAGCCAATGTGCCAGCGATCGGTGAGTTGGATCGGGTCGCCGTCCGGGCGTCGGAGGCCGGAGACGGCGATGGTGGTCTCGCCCTCCCGGGTGACGACGGCGGCGCCGGCTGCGGTCGAGCCAAGGGTCTGGCGGGCCGCGTCGGCAATCTCCTGGAGGCGGGTATGGGTGAGGGTACTCATGAGGGATTCCTGTCCTCTTGTGGGGCAAGCCCGGTGGTGTGGGTGAGATCCATTGCCGCAGAGAGGATGGCGAGGACGGGAACCACATGAGCGGGGCGGATCGCGTAGACGCCGCGCTGGGGTTGGTGGACGATTCCCTGGGCGAGCAGTTCCTTGAGGTGGTGGAAGAGCTGCCCGGTGCTTCCCTGGCTGGCTCCCGACTGGCCCAAGCGCTCGGCGAGGTCCCCGGTGGCCACGGGGCCGCGGACGAGTTCGGCGACGATGCGGAGGCGGGGCCCGCTCGCGAGGGCGGAGAGCACGGCGGCGAGCCCGCCCCCCTCAGGTCCTCCCTCCTCTGCCGCTCCGAGCACCTCCTCCCACGTGCGTCGCATCTGCCAGGCGACGGGGTCGCCCTCGCGGATACCATGGCCGGAATACGTGACGAGGTCGACGTCGGCGGAGTCACCGAGGTCGAAAGGGAAGGGCGTAGCGCGGGGGCTTGCCGCGGTGGCGGACGCCTCGGTCGCGGATTCTTCGAGGCGGGCGATGCGCTCGGCTAGAGCGGCAAGGGCGTCGGTAGTCTGATTATCCATAACTCCAGTATTACGGAATACCGGAGATTACGCAAGTGGCCGTGACTCCCGGCGGGGGCCGACGCGCGGCTACCCCTCCCAGGTCGTCGACCGTCGTGCGGCCTCGTAGATTGCCTCGACCTGCTCGTCGCCGAGCCCCTGCTGGGCGTCCCCCAGGGCACGTGGAAGGTTCCAGTTGGTGGCGACGATGAAGTCCTTCGGTTTTCCTCTCTGGATGAGTCGGGGCTGGAAGAAGCCACCGTTGACCAATGCCACGCATGGGATGGCGGTGACCCGGAAGTCGCATTCCCGGCTGAGCAGCCGCGAGGCCTCGCTCGCCGCGTCTCGCGCCTGGTCGAGGTAGTCGGTGCGGGCGCCCTCGACGTAGATGCCGCGCTTCGCGACCTTGAACTTCGCCCCGTGGTGGTACCAGGTGGTGATGACGACGACGCCATCCGCGCCGACGAGCAGGTGGTCGATGTCGCCGCCGCCGGGCAAAGGGATGGCGTGAAGCACGCGCCAGCCCGTGCCCCTCATGCGTCGCAGGACCCGGGCGATGCGCTCCTCCCCCTTGACGCTCGTGAGGAAGGCCGAGGCCTCGTCGGACCGCGTCCCGGTGCCGCTGTGCGTCCAGGCGCGAGACCTGCGCCGGGACTTCTGCTTCGCGAGTTTGGCCTGCCGTCGGGCGAGGGCCCCGGGCCTGTTGCGCGCGAAGTCCCGTGGCCTGGAGCCGGCGCTCCGCCTGCCCCACGTGTTCAGCGCCGTCGCGATCTCGCTCGCCCGTTCGGGCACCTCGATGCGGACCTCGCCGGTCTTGAGGTTCTTCGAGCCGAGCTCGGTGTCATCGGGGTCGGCGGCGATCAGGCGGTCGCGCCTGCGCTTCCGCTCGCGCCTGACTTCGATGTCACCCATGGGTCCATTGTGGCGGTACGGACGACGGAGTGGTGGGTTAGGTACTGTCCGCACTATTCCCAGATGAGGTTCGGAGAGTCTCGGGTTGTAGGGGTTCAGTAGGTCCGGCTGACGAGCACGCTGCCGCTCACTTCAGTGAGGCGGCGGTCCCCCCGCGAGTGAACCGTCGGCGAGAAGGCCTCGTGTTCCTCGAGTCGTTCGCCCGAGGCAACGTCCCACGCCACCGTCGCAGTCGTCGTCACCGCGAAGAGCATGTCATCGTGGCCGAAGAGGCGTCCCTCGGGACCCGGAACCGGGTGGACGTGTTCGCCCTCGGAGTCCCCCCAGGCGTGCCCAGAGGCCATGAGATCCGAATACCGAACTATCGCCGCGCCCTGGGATGGCGGCCACTCCGGATCACCGAAACCCTGCAGCGCTAATCGGTCGTCGTCGAGCCAGCATGAACCCTCATCCCAGTCGTAGCTATGGCGTGCGCCACGCTTCGTCGGACCGTCCTCCGACTCCCAGACGTTCGAGTCGAGCCAGGTGCGGACGCTCCATACAAGAGGAATCCCGACCGGGTGCCACCACCAGCCATCGTCGAGGACCAGGTCGCCGTTCGGGCTCAGGCACAAACCCCCGTGGAAGTAGTCAACGTAATGAGGTGGGGGTTTCTCGCCGTTTACGTGCGTGGTCGGTCCCCGCTCGGTGAGGAGGCGGCCGGTCTCCGCATCCGACGCGTCGAGGCGATTCCACTCGGTGCGGTGGATGAGTGCTTCGCGTCCCTCATGGATGACGAAGACGGCCGAGAATGGCACCGTCTCGACATGGTAGCCGCGCCCCTCCCGGGCCTGCATCTCGAGCGTCACGCTCTTTGTCTCGCCGTCATACAGCACCCCGGAACGCCCGTAGTCGACGACGACCGCAAGAAACCGCCCGCTCGGCGAAACATGCAGCCGATGCCGGGCAGGGCGGTTGCAGAAGGGCTCGTTCTCCGGTAGGGACGGGAGTTCGACATCACCGACACTTTCGACGGCCCCTGAGGTGTGGTCGGCGTGCCAGAGCGAGCCATCCGATCCGAGCAGAAACGTCGCCTGGGCGACATCCGTCGCGATGGCCGCATCAATGACCTCGCCCGCGACGGTGACATCGAGTTCAAGTGGCTCCGAAAGCACATCCATGCCGCCATCCTTGCAGACGGGCATCGTCTGTGTGCCCTGTGGAGAACGCCCACAGGCGCCGCCGATGGGCCACCCTGGGCGGGTGCGCCTCGCCTACATCGATGAGAGCTACAGCGGCGGTCACTTCGTGCTGGGCGTCGTGCTGGTCGACGCGAGTGCCGCGAGCGCCGTTAGGGTGGGCTTGGACGAGGTGGTGCGCGACGCTCACACGCGGCACTCCGTACCCATGGGCGCGGAAATTCACGCCCACGATGTCATGCAGGGGACCGGATCGTGGGTCGCGCTCAAGGGCAAGGCGCGGGCCAGCGTGGGGGTACTCAACGCGGCGGTGGACGTTGTGGTCGGCTCGGGTGCAGCCCTCGTCGTGTCGCGCGTCGAACGCGTGGCTGGTGGTCCCCGAATCGCATCGGCAGAAGCGGTCTCGGCGGCGTATACCCTCGCCTTGGAGGGTGCTGTGGCGCAACTCCACTGTGCGTGTGTCGAGCAAGGTGACCACATCGCCCTGATCGCCGACGAGGTCGTGAACCGAGATCTGCACCGCCGCTCTCTCGTCGAGTTCCAGGAGCGTGGCCTTCCCGAACGTGAGGGAACCGGCATCACTCGCATCGTCGACACCCTCTACTTCGGCCCGTCGGGTGCGAGTCGGCTCCTCCAGTCTGCCGATGTCGTCTCCTACATCTTCCATCGGGTCATGGCCTCGGGCACCGTCAACGAGGCTGCGGCCCGCGAGGCGAAGGTGATGGCGGAGCGGCTCCGCACGCGGGTGGTTGGCGAGGCGCTCAATGGCCGGTAGACGCACAAGGACCCCGACCGAAGTCGGGGCCCAGGGCGGTCGGCAGGCGGCAAAGCCGCGCACCGTGCTTCCAGGATACGTCGCGTGGGGTGGCCGCTCAAGGGCCGCGCCGGCGCCTGTGGAGGGACCACCTACACCCAGATCGCGCTGGTGATCCTGTCGCTGAACACCTCGGGCGGGTCCGGGGTAAACGCCAAAGCCGGGTCGACTGCGACCTGGGGAAACCTCGCTCACGCTACGTTCCCGAGGTACCCTTAAGACACAAGCCGGTGACAAGGGGTCCAGGGGACTCCTTCTCGGGAGACCGAGATAGCCGGCTTCTCACTTGCCCGATCGGGCCTGGCCCTCGCCCCATGGCAGGGACAGCGAGGCGAGCGACGGCCTCACGCAGGGCTCGAGCCACTCGGACGGCCTGCCCTCAAGATCTCGCTGAATGGCCCACAGGCCATAGTCGGCGACTTGGATCCCCCAACTGCTCGGAGCGTCCCAGATGCACGGGATGAGGGTGCGCGCCCGGCTCTTGCCCAGGTGGCAAACCGCGTCCTCAACGGCGTGCCGAATGGCGTCTCGCTTCCTGCTCGTGTGAAGAGAACCCACGATGATGTACACGGTGTCGGCTGGCCGACTCACCTTGCTGATCACCCCAGTGAGGTGGAGGAGGAGGGCCATCTGGTAGAGCGCGACAGGGCCACGAGAGTGCACATCCGGGAGAGTGGCCGCCTTGAGGAGAAAGGTCGCGTCCAGCCGGGGCGCCTGTGCGGCGATGAGGGCGAAGACGTCGTTGCGCGTCGCGCGAGAGTCATTCTTCGCGTGGAATCCGCGGTGGAGGTGGACGCCTCGCGCTTCAAGTTCGCAGCGCAACCGGAGGCCCTCCCAGAGTCGCTCCCCATGCTCGCCTTCGAAGGTCGCGGTCCCGAACCCGAAGAACGCGCTTGAGCCGGGAGTCCCCAAGAGATCCAGGTCTCCGCTCTCGTCGGCGTAAAGGTAGACGTCCGCCACCCGCCGAGCCTAGGGGCGCGCGAACGCCCGCCGCCGGGCCGAACGAAGGTTGTGGAGAACTCCACCTCTACACCCAGATCGCGCAGGCGATCCCGTCGCTGAACACCTCGGGCGGGTCCGGGAGCGAGACCGCCTCTCCCCTCTCGACCCGGCGCGTCGTCCACGCCATCGCCGCCGCGTCGTACACGTCGTCGAGCCCGGAGGCCGTCAGAGAAGCGAGCGCGTCGTCCGGCACCTCGATCCCCGCCCCCGCGAGCAGGCGCCGACGCTCGACCGACCCGGCCGCGGACTTCTTGCCGTGGGCCAGCGGCGCACCGGCGAGGGCGGCGAACGACACCTCCGGGTGCCCCTCGAGCACGCGGGCGCGGGCGCGCGGGAGGAACGCGTCGACCTCGAGTATGCGGCCGCGCAGCGCGTAGCCCTGGGTGGAGACGCCGTGACCGGTGGCGCGGACGGACTCGGCGGACGCGGCGGCGTGGTCGGGCATCAGGAGCGCGGCCCGGATGGGCGTGGAGAAGACGCTCGACGCTCGGGCGCCGACGCGCTCACGGGCTAGGCGATCGGCGGCACGACGGGTGGCGTCGGGCAGGCCGATGGGGATATCGACGACCATGAGGCCGACGCCGTGCTCGGCTAGGGCACGGGCTTCGACGTCGGCGATGGTCGGCTCAGTGAAAGCGGCGACGAATCCGTGGTCGTCGAGGGCGACGGCGACCCACGCGCGGTTAGCCCAGTCGACTTCTACGACGGTCATGGGTTACGGCTGCTCAAGGGCTAATCGTCTGGGTCCAAGTCAACTGTGTCTGATTCGCTACCTGCGACTTTCACCCCGCAGACAGACCGAATTCTGGCCACGATAGTTGCCTCACGCGAGTCGCAGAATCGCCGGTAGATCTCGGGGAGATCCTCATCACAGGTAGCTACAGTCGCCTCCCTCATGATCGCCTCCGAATCAGGCTCCACGAAATGCGCCGGAAGAAGATCGCTCGCGGGGCGGGAGAACACCTGAGGATCATCAAGGTATTCGGCTGGAGCCGCATCGAGAATCCTCGCGTTGGTAGTATCCGAAATCAGCGTCCGGTTCACGATGCTGTTGACCATTCCCTTGTCCTTGTCTCGCCTCAGTCCGCGCAGAAAGACGAAGTTCTTTGGAAAGATGTGGTGATCCTCAAGCGACTGAAGGGTAATTGCCTCAGCGGCATACCAGTCGCGCGCGCCGCTGTTGGCCAGCAGGCAAAACACCCCAGAGTAGACAGAACTTGTCATCGAGGCACTGTCTCTAATCGTGTAAGTAGTAGATCCGATACGATTCTGGGCCACTTCGAAGACTTCGGGCAGCTTATCTCCTCCACTCCAGTAATCTCCAAGCTCGGTGAAATCACGCCGGGTTATGGTCTCAACTGAACCGGCATACCGCCCAAGGAAGACGGAGGACCAGTACCACCGCCGGAGGTCTGAACGCGCGGTATCGCCGAGTTTGTCGACCTCAATCCGTGAGCGAAGCACCGCGAAGACAGGGAGCATGGAGAAACTTGGCATCCATTTATTGTGGAACACACCAAACCCATCGTCTCCAACGTGGGTGACTATCTCAAGGGCGCGTTCGATTGCGGCCGCTGCCGCCCTCCAGTCGCGCTCGAAGTTCTCCGGTTTCAGGTTGATTAGTGTCTTGGTTCGAGTCTCAAGGTTGCGCTGAAGTGCAAGCGTGCGTAGCACCAGAACCCCGAATCTGTGTGTGTCTGCGCTGCCCTCGGACCAGGCGGCGAGGAGGTGGTGTCGTTCGACTGCTTCCTCCCAGAGGGCGTGGACGTCAATAGAGTGCGGGTAAAGGCGCGCTGTAAGTAGGTCATATACCGACAACTCAACACCCGTAGAGTTGAGTTTCTCGAAGATGGCGCATACGCGCGCCACCGCGTCCTCATCAGCAACTCTGATCTGCGGTAGAGCGACAACAGGTACAACAAAGTTTCGGAAATCCTCTACCAGAGCAGACCACTCATCGCGATATCGCTCGCGATACTGCCGTTCCCCTTCAGGGTCATTATCACGAAGCCAATCGCTGAGCCCATCGAGCCATTTCCGGAACGCTGCGTCCGAGAAGAGAGCAGTGCAGGGAAGGGACTTCGACTCCCACTGACCCTGAACCGAACCCAAGTCATCGCGGTTGATCTCCTTCGTGGTCCGGTCAAAAACGATGTCGTCGCTATCGGGATCCGTGGCCATTAGGTCGAGATTGACGAAGTATCTCCGCGGCGTTTTCGAGTTCTTCAGTGGCGTGCCCGGTGCAACAAGCGCGTAGAGCAACGCGGTCAGCCGCTGTTGCCCGTCAAGCACGAGCGAGGTCGGGCGCAAGGCTTCGGCTTGAGCACTTGCGCCGGTGAGAGCGATGGGCGCGAAGGGTGGCCTGTCGGGGTCAGAACTCAGTAAGAGCAGCGAGCCGATGAAGTACCCGCGAAGGACTGACCGGATAAGATCGCCGACTTGGTCACGTGTCCACACAAAGTCACGCTGGAAGTGTGGAAGGCACAGATCCCCATCGTAAGCAGCTTCGACGAGTTTTGTTAGGCGCTTCTTGTCGGGTGTGATCTCCACTTGGCTGCCTCTTTCTCCGCATTTGGGCTAGCGCGCGCGACCGTAACTCCCCCCAGGTACGACCGTAGCGCGTCGCGGGAGTCTCCGCGCGGTAGGTGCTTCGCTTTCCAGGTACCGAATAGCTCGGCAGTCCGCACCCTCGCGCACTTTGTCAAGCAGACCGATACGATCGAGGCACGCGCGCGACGATGGAACCGGAGTACGAGATGGTGAAGGACAGCACCACCACGGAGGGTTCGACCAGGCAACCCACCACGCCAGCGTTCCCCCCAGAAGCCCAGTTCTGGCCGATTGTCGATACTCTGTGCGACACCATGGACGCCTCTGGGTTCATACAGGTCGTCCTAGGGCTCATCTACCTTGACTTCGTTTCCCATGCCATCGAGGAACTCCATCCTCAGTCCGGACCCTCTAAATGCGAGCAGGAAGGCTCCGGCGGAAGAATGTCGGCGGAGAGTCGTGTATTCGGTCGAACCGTTGCGCAGGGAGGTCCCCCCGTTGACTAGCGATCCGTCGCCTTGGCTGGGCTCGGCCATCAGCGAGTTCGGTGCGACATGCAAAGAGAAGCTCTCGGGCCCTGGTGACCGCGAGGCGAAGATCCGCTCGCCGCTGGAGGTGCTGCTCGGTGCGGCAGGGAAGTCGATCGGCGTACCGGCGGTTTTCCATGATGAGGTACGTGACACTGAGCGGCAAGTGCGGCCCGATTATGGGGTGAGCGTCAAGGGCGCGATCACCGGGTACGTCGAGGTCAAGGCGCCAGGCAAGACAATCGACCCAGCGGCTTTGACGGGGCATGACAAACGCCAATGGGATCGCCAACGCGATCTACCGAACCTGCTCTACACAAACGGCACCGATTGGCGCCTCTACCGTGACGGGGAGCTCCACGGCCAGCCATTGCGTTTCACGGGAGACCTCGCCACCGCCGGTGCGGCCCTACTCGCTCCAGCGGGGTTCGAGTCTCTGATCACAGACTTTCTGAAGTGGCACCCGGTGCCGATCACCACCGTGGGCGCTCTGGTTCGGGCTGTAGCGCCTCTGACTAGATTGCTGCGCGGTGAGGTCCTCGACCAATTGGCCGCAGAACACCGCGCGGTGAAATTGGGCGCGGAGGTGTATGACCAGCCCTTCACGGGCTTGGCTCAAGACTGGCGGGCGCTGCTCTTCCCGCAGGCCGATGACGAAACGTTCGCCGACGGCTATGCGCAGGCCGTGACCTTCGCGCTGCTTCTTGCCCGCACCGAGGAGATTGACCTTACCGTCGTCCCGCTCCATGAGGTGGGCACTCAACTGGGTGATGAGCACTCTCTCATGGGTAAGGCGCTCCAACTACTCACCGATGATGTTGCGAAAGACTTCAAGGTGATCCTCGACCTGTTGGTAAGAGTCATCGGTGCTGTTGACTGGTCGAAAGTCCACAAAAAACAACGGGACGCCTACCTTCACCTTTACGAGCACTTCCTCGAAGCGTACGACAACGACTTGCGCAAGCAGTCTGGCTCGTACTACACGCCTCGAGAGGTCGTCGAGCACATGGTGCATCTGGTTGAAGAGGTATTGGTTACCAGGCTCGATATCCCGCAGGGCTTCCGCGATCCTGCAGTTCTCACCGTGGACCCAGCGATGGGCACGGGAACATACCTCCACACGATTCTCGAAGGCGTTGCCGAAGAAGTCGAGACCTCCGACGGGCCGGGTGCGGTTGCTGGCGTGCTATCACAGGTCGCTGAGCGGATGGTCGGGTTCGAACTTCAGATGGGGCCGTATGCGGTGGCGGAGCTCCGCATTACCGACCTCCTTGAGTCGCGCGGCGCGCTTCGCCCCCCGGGTGGTATGCGGCTCTACGTTACAGACACCCTCGACGATCCGTACGCCGCCCAAAACCAGTTGGGACACGGCCTACAACTCATCGCGCATTCGCGCAGGAAGGCGAACGAATATAAGGCTAAAGCCAATGTGACCGTGGTGATCGGAAACCCCCCCTACCGCGAACGGGCGGAGGGCCTCGGTGGTTGGGTTGAGAGCGGCAGCGGTTCTCATGGGGAAACGGCGCGAGCGATCATTGACGATTTCCGGCTCGCGGGCAACGGTCGCACCGAGTACGTGCTAAAGAACCTGTATGTCTACTTCTGGCGCTGGGCCACGTGGAAGGTTTGGGAATCCACGCCGGTAGACCCCGATGGCGATGCGGGAGTGGTCTGCTTCATCTCGACCTCCGGTTACCTAAACGGGCCCGGTTTCAAGGGAATGCGCGAGTATCTTCGCCGAAATGCAGGCGAGGGCTGGATCATCGACCTAACCCCAGAGGGTCAGACTCCCGACGTGCCCACCCGAGTCTTCCCCGGTGTGCGCCAGCCTCTGGCGATCGGTCTATTTGTCCGTTGGCCCGGTGTCGCCACCGACGTGCCCGCAAAGATCCATTTCCGTGCTGTCGACGGAAAGCAAGGGGAGAAGTTCGCTGCGCTCAGTCAGATCTCATTGAGCGACGCGGGATGGCGCGAGGCCCGCACTGACTGGACGGCACCGCTAACCCCCGCAGCGGAATCAGCCTGGGATGACTTCCCTGCGGCGAGTGAGCTTCTTCCCTGGGTCGCTCCCGGAGTCTCGCCCCACCGGACCTGGGTCTACGCGCCATCTAAGGAGGTACTGGCGACTCGCTGGATCGCTGTTGTAACAGAGACTGATCCGGCTCGAAAAGCCCAGCTCTTCAAAGAGACCAGGGACGCCTCCCTCGCCAATGACAAAAGCCCACTTAGAGGGCCAGGCGTTCATAGATTCTCGGTACCGTTTTCGTCCGAAGCAGGCCCGCCTCCCGAAGCTGTGAGAGTCGGCTTTCGGTCGTTCGACCGCCAGTGGGTGATCCCAGATTCCCGCCTGATGGATATGGCGAGACCGCCGCTATGGGAGGCACGTATACCCGGCCAGGTCTTCGTGATCGAGCAGCACGCCCATCCGATCAGCGATGGTCCGGGTCTGGTTTTCTCTGCGCTGATTCCCGATCTACACCTCTTCAACGGCCGCGGCGGTCGCGCACTTCCGTTTCTCCACCCGGACGGAACGCCGAACCTTGCCCCCGGATTGCTCGCAGCCCTGTCGACTACTCTCGGTACCGATGTGACTGCATCTGACTTGCTTACCTACATTGCAGGCGTAGTCGCGCACCCCGCGTTCGCTCGGACGTTCGCTGACGAGCTCACTACCCCAGGAATCCGCATCCCGCTCACTTCCAGCCCCGATCTGTGGTCGAATGCCGTCACGCTGGGCGAAGAGGTGGTCTGGCTGCACACCTTTGGTGAGGCCTTTCCGGGCGCAAACCGCCCCGCCAGCTCAGTGCGTTTCCCCGTAGATGACCCGCGTCAACCGCTAGCCCAGATCGCGATCACGACCATGCCAGAAGCGATGACCTACGACGAAACACGACGCATCGTTAGGCTCGGTGACGGCGAGATTGGCCCGGTCAACCCGGCTGTTTGGAAGTACGCCGTCGGCGGGAAGAACGTTCTCAAATCGTGGATTAACTACCGCAAGGCCGTTCCTGGTGGAAAAAAGACTTCACCGCTTGACTATCTCCACGTGGAGGCCTGGGACCCGGACTGGACGACTGAGCTTATCGACCTCCTCACTGTGCTCACCCGTTTGATTGAACTTGAGCCTGCGCAGGCTGAACTTCTGGAGAAGGTGCTCGAAGGTCCAGTCCAGAGCATGGATTCGTTGCGGGCGGCGGGTGTCAAGTGGCCATCGTCCGCCGCCGATCGCAAGCCGCGTCGCGGACTTAACGCACCGCCCGTTGGTGACCAAGCGGCATTCGAGCTCTAGAGCACGCGACTTCACGCATTTCGGGTATTGATGTCCGACGAGAGTGCAACACTCGTAGAATGCAGACTCCTACCTGGCAAGCTATTGGATTCATTCTCGGGCCAGCCGTCGCCTCAATTCTGTTTGTTCTTGGAGTAATGCTGGAAGTCGAGCGGCGACGGAGGGCACGACAGGCGGACGCCCTTCAAGCAGTCGCGCTCTTCGTGGTCAGCGGCCTACAGTCGTTTATGAAACCTGCTATTGCGCCAGCGCTCGATGGATGGGGATTCGAAGCGCTCTTGGTGAACCTGCGCCTATACGGGGCGTTTGATAGAGCACGCGATCGCGTCATCGTCAAATGGCTCACGGAAACAGTGGTGACCGCGACACGGGAAAAGACGAAGGTAGAACGGCACGCAACGCTGGAGCACCTTGTCTATGCATCGACGCTAGCTGCACAGAAGGGAAAGGACCCCAGAACCAGACTGCTGCAGTTCATCGAAGAGAACCCAGTTCGAGAACTCCAAGTTGACAAAGAAGCGTCTCCCTCCGGGCTATTCGCATGGTTACTGAGGAGGTGGATCGGGGACCCCTCGTTGAGTGAGCGGTCTCTCGCCCAACGGTTTAAAACTCAACAGGAGAAGCGCCCAGACGGGCGCTCCCAGAAGAGTTAGGACCATCACAACCTGGAGACCATGCGTGCTTTGGTGAACTGGCTGGGCGCAACGCTTCCCCTGGCCTAGCGGACCCAAGTCGTCTCCCACCGCGCCACTTCGAACACCGCGTCGACCTGCTCCGGTGTCAGTACGGCCGTCCAGCGCTTGAAGACCCGCGGAACGTCCCATGAATCGAGGACGAGCACGTCGTCGGGCTGCTGTTTGTACGTGACATTCGGTTGGAGTCCGCCGGTGAGGATGACGAGGCAGGGGGTCACCTCGACCTGAAGGCCTGCGGCCTTGGTCAGCAGGCGCGACGCTCGCTCACCCTCAAAGCGAGAGTTGCGGAGGTACGGCACAGGGGTGCCGTTAACACGGATCTGGTGCTGCGCCACCCATACGCGGGCATCCGGGTGGTACTTGGTGTTGATCGTGAACACCCCGCCCGGGCCGATGAGTACGTGGTCGATGTCGGAGTCGCCCTTCCCGATGGGCACCGAGTGCAGGACGCGCCAGCCGTGCGGGATGAGCTTCTCCAGCTTCGGCCCGACCTTCTCCTCGCCAGCCGCGCCGACCCGCCAGGCGCGCTCGTCCGTCTTGACGTCGAGGAAGCGGGCGATGGGGGCGATGACGGGGTGACGCTCCTTGGCGGCTCCCCACTCTTCGGATGCCTTCTGGCGGACCGTTTCGCCCGGGCGGTTGAGCGAGAGGTCGCGGGACGGTGGATCGTTCGTTGCTCGCCACTCGGCGACGGCCTCGTGGGACTCCTCCGCTCGATCTGGCTGCTCGACCATCTCCTGGCCCGAGACCAGGTCGACCCAGCCCACATTGACCCCCACCCCGTCCCGAACGTAGAGGCGGTCCTTGCCGTAGTTGCGCCATCGCGACACTTCAAGGTCGGTCATGTGACGAGCCTATTGCGCAGCGCCTACGCTCGCTGGGGCGGAAACCTCTTCGCAGCTAGACGCATCATCTTTGCCGTCGCAGCGAGATCGTCTGCCGAGAGAGTGAACCTCACCGGATAACCCATACCGGGCGGAGCCTCGTCGTCGCTGATGCCCCAAGGGGGAGCTACGAGTTGCCAGAAGTTGACCTTGACCTCGTCGATGGCGGTCCGCGTGAACCATACATAGGGCTCGAGGAAGGGCCCGGCGAAGGTATCTGCCTTGGGTTCTGAGATGGATAGGAAATCAGCCAGCATCGAGAGTTCCGAAGACATGAGACAGGGGTCTCGGAAGGACCAGGCACCTTCGGCGCACGACACGTCCCCAGTAATCATCAACCACTCGTTGTCGTAGGGGGCGTGGCTTCCAGGAAACTGGTACCCCTCGATCGCGAGCCGTAGGGAATTGTTTCCGCTCCGCCAATCGAGGATCACCATCGGCTCATGGGGCGTCATGCGCCCGATGCTAGTCCCTGCCCCTTCGCTACGCTCGACTCATGGCCTCCCCCTCCCCCATCGGCGTCCCGCCCGAGGTAGCGTCGTCCATCCGCGCGGACCTCGCCGAGCTTGAGGCGCGCCACGGGGTCCGCATCCTGTTCGCGTGCGAGTCCGGCTCCCGGGCGTGGGGGTTCGCGAGCCCCGATAGCGACTACGACGTCCGCTTCGTCTACATCCGCCCGCGTGACTGGTACCTCAGCATTGCGCCCGGCCGGGACGTCATCGAGGAGCCGATCACCGGCGAGATGGATGTCGCCGGCTGGGACCTCCGCAAGGCCCTCGGGCTCCTGCGCTCTGGCAACGCGACCCTCCTCGAGTGGCTGAGCTCTCCCGTCATCTACCGCGCGGAGCCCGGCTTCGTCGACGCATTCGAGCGCCTCGCCGATACCGCCTACCGCCGCGACCGGTCGTTCCACCACTATGCAGCGCTAAGCGTCAAGGACCTCGCCCTCTGCCAGCGTGACGGCGAAATCCGGCTCAAGAAGTTCCTCTACTCGCTCCGGACCGGCCTCGCGGCGTGCTGGTCGGCGACGCACGACGAGCCGCCCCCGATGCGGCTCGCAGACCTGGCCGATGGGGTTGTGGACGACGCGGCAGTGCGGGGGTTGATCTCAGACCTCGTCTCGGCGAAGGCCGGATTGGGCGAGGGTGCGACATACCAGGTACCGGCGGCACTTCTCGGATTCCTCCAGACGCTCGTGGCGTCGCTCGCCGAGTTCGACGTGGCGAAGACCCCGCCCGCGCCGATCGAATCGTTCGATGCCCTCTTCCAGGATTGGGTCGGGAACTAGCGGCGACCCTTTCTTCCGCTCACCACTGCTGATGAAGAGAGCCTCGGCGGCGTGGCCCTGGCGTATGGCGTTCTCCGAACTGCCCGCTACTGTCGGTGTCATGGACGGCGCCCTGGCCCAGGTCATCGCGATCGCCACGCACGGCAGCGCGTGGCTGCGGGACCGCTCCTCCGTCGACCTCGACGACTTCGCCGCCCACAGCAGCACCTTCCAGTACGTCGGCGAACTGACGTTCCTCGGGAGCGGAGGCATCCGCCCCTGGCTGGAGGCCCAAGCGGCCAATGGGATCGAGCGGATCTGGCTGAGCATCGCCGGCCTCGATGGGAGCCGCCCTGGGGGACCCCTCCCGCCCCATGTCGCGATCGCCTTCGCTGGCGGGAGTCACGGGGGCCTGCTCACGACACACGGCCATGGGAGGCACCTCTGGGAGTCGAAGTGGGAGGTGGGGGACAAGAGCGCGCCCGACCGACGCATCTGGCGCGTGACGTACGGCGGGCGGAAGGTCCCGGACGAGCCCCGGCGGCCCGACGTCGACCGAGCGGCCGAGCGGCTCGTGGCGGCGGTCAGTGCGGCCAGGGACTTCGCCCAGGATCAGGAGTTCACGCCCTGGCCCGACGTCTTCACCGAGGCGCTCCGCCAATGGACCGAGCCCGGGCTTAGCCCCCGATACCACCCCGACCTCTTCCCGCCGGGCCAGTTTGATGAACGGGCCGTGAGGCTGGCGTCGATGGCGCAGATGGCGAACGTGTTCGGCGGTATGGGCTCGTGGAACGACATGGGGTTCAGTCGCGGCGCGGCGGCCGACGCATACCAGGCGATCTCGCGGGAACTGTTCACCGCCATGCTCGAGGCGTTCCTCGCGAGCGTGAACTCGGAGCTGGTGCCTGCCTGACTCGCAAACCAGCCAGGCTTCGCGCTTTCTAGGCGTCGATCCTCGTCACGCCCATCGCTTCGATCCGGCGTCGATAGTCTCTCCCCCTGGACCAAGACCACGCCACGGCGTCAGCGATCCAGAGCAGAGGTTCCTGAGAAGCCGGTAGGTGCGAGAAGGACAACGAATGGGGGTGGCCTAGCGCAGAAGCGCATTCGGTGAGGACCCGACGGTCGAGGCCCACGACGTTCTGGTCCCGCTCAAGCACCAGGCGGTCCGCTTTCCACTCGGCGCACAGGCCTACGAGCATCGCGAGGGCGGCCGTCCTTTGGCTCGGTTGTGCCTCGAATCGGGGTGACTCGATGACCGCGATTCTGAGATCGAGTTTGGCGATTGCCGCGAGTGCGCGCCGTCGATAGACGTCGTTCTCGTGGACGAAGTGGAGGCGGCGCGTCCCGCGCACGAGCTGAGCTTGCATGGTCGCCCTGGCGTCGGCCATCTCGCTTACCGGGACCAGGATAGCCGCGAGACGGAATCCGGAGCGCTTCGACTCATCGACGAAGACCGTACCCGCCATCGGGATACCATGGCACAGATCATGGGATGGGGCTCGCCTTTCGCCTAGCCTGTGGAGAAGGTTGCGTGCCGCTCCCGGGCCGAAGCATCATCCACAACATCGGTTGACGGGGCGTCGTCACTGGGAGACACTTGAGGGGCGTCGTGCACTAGCGCGGCGAAGTGGACCTGGCTGCCTTCCGGATGGTCGGCTTGCCAGGTTCCGCGCTTTCCGGAGGGCGAACCTCCACCGCGCCCCCTCGGCACCCTGTCAGACGCCTCGGCTATACTGTCTGACATGACCGAACACGTCACCATGCGCCGCCTCTCGCGCGAGCCCGCGGCGGTCTTGGAGCAACTCGTCGACGCGCCGCGTGGGCTCATCGTCACGCGCGACGGTATCGAGATCGCGCGCCTCACCCCCCTGAGCCCGCTCGAACGGGCCTGGCGCGACGCCATGCGGGACGCCGGCCACGACCCCGATACATTCACGGGTGTCGCAGGGGAGCCGCTCGAACTCGCTCCCGCCGACGACGGGCCTACCCTGTCGCAACTGCTCGCCAAGCAGCGTGACGACGAGCGGTAGCCGACGTGATCTACCTGGACGCGAGCGCCCTCGTCAAGCTCATCATGCCCGAGGCACAGACGGCCGCCCTCGACGCGTGGCTCACGGACGTTGACGCAGAACCCGTCACCAGCCAGCTTGCCCTCACCGAAGTCGCCCGCACGGTCATGCGCAGCGGTCGGCCCGAGGTGGCCGAACGGATCGCCCAACTGGGCGGGCTCGCGTTGCGGGCCGGATCACGCGACGTCCGCGCGCTCCCCGCCACCGCCGACGTGTTCGTCACTGCAGGGAGGCTGGTGCCGCCCACGGTCCGGAGCCTCGACGCCATCCATCTCGCCACCGCCCTCGCGCTCGGGCCCGCCCTACGCGCCCTCGTCACCTACGACACGCGTCAAGCCGACGCGGCCCGCTCCCTCGGGCTCGTCGTGCATGCGCCCACGTAGCGCCCATCGTCCCCGGCAATGGGCAAATGGACGGTCTGCGCGATCACCCTCTAGCCCGGAGTTTTCCTGCGCTTCGCCGGAGCCTTGGGCTTCCGAACCGCCCCACCCGATATCGCAGGTGAGTCGGCGTTGCCAGTCAGGATTCCGAGACCGTCCCCTCGGGGTCGCACTTGCTGAGGTCGGTCTCCGTGAGGGGGTCGTCCTCGGGGATGAGGTAGGCGACCTCGAGGATCACGGGCTCCGTGCCCTCATTCTTGCCCTCGTGCACGTAGTGCGGGCCCTCGAGGATCGCGTCGCCCACCTGGTACTCGTGGACGCCCGTGGGGTAGATGGGCGCGTAGTGCGTGAGCACGCCCTGCGTGACGACGGCGATGAGGTTGCCGTCATGGCAGTGGGGCCCCGTACTTTCGCCCGGCTGGATGGTGATCTCCCGGAAGGTGACGCTGACGGGCTCGTCGAGCGCGATCTCGAGGCCATCGGTCCGGGTCCCGTCACCCTGCTCGACGACCGAGACGGGCGGAGGCGAGGCGCAGCCCGCGAGCGCAAGGGTTCCGACGACTAGGGCGCCAGCGATCAGGGCCACGACGGCGGAGGATGCTCGCCGGGCGATGGGCACGGGGGTGATGGGCTGAGGGGCGCGTGAGGTCATTCGGGCACGGTAGCAAGAAGGACGCGCGCCGGCCTAGCCCCTTGAGATCGACCCCACACTCCCCGAACGGTCCCGGGTGGCCGTCGTCTTCACCTTGTCGTCTGACCCTGTGGACACTGCGCGCCGGGGCGTCGCCTGCGCTACCGTCGCCTCATGAGGATCGGGGTGTACGTCGACGGCTTCAACCTCTACTACGGAGGGCGGGCGATGTTCGGCCGATCGACTCCCGGCTGGAGGTGGCTCGACCTACGAGGACTTAGTGAGGATGTGGTCAGGCGCGTGAGCGGATGGGCCCGTCCACACGACATCGCCGTCACCTACTGCACGGCAAGGATCAGTGGGGCTGACAATCCAGCAGGTCAGCAGGAGCAAGAGGCGTATCTCCGGGCTCTCAAGGTCTCCGGGACGCTCACCCGCACCGAGTTCGGAAACTTTGTTACGCGAGTCAGCCATGCGCCGCTCGCAACCCCTGACACGAATGGCCGACCGGTCCTCGTCACCTCCAAGCCGCCAGTACTGGTGAAGGATGCGGGAGGATTGAATATCTCGGATGCGCGTTTCTTCGTGTCTGTCGCCCGACGCGAGGAGAAGGGCACGGACGTCAACGTCGCGGCGCGTCTCTTAATTGACGTGCTGACTGGATCTGTTGAAGCCGCTGTCGTTGTGTCCAACGACAGCGACCTCGCGCTCCCGATTCGTCATGCACGTGAACTGGTGCCCGTTGGTGTCGTCAATCCGTCGCCTAGCCTTCTTGCAGGGCGTTTACGCGGTCGGAAAACGGATGGAGTCGGCGGGCATTGGTGGTATCAGTTGTCGTGCACCGATTTCAACACCCACCAGTTGCCAACATCCATCGGGAAGTACATCAAGCCTCAGCCGTGGTAATCCACAATTATTACGCAGACCGTTCGATGTCAGGTATCCTGACAGCACACCACCCGGCCCCTCTGGGGTCGGGTTTCCCCTTTATTGGGCTCCAGCCCCGGTTTTCGGCTGTGGCGGTACGCTGGGTCGATGTTCACCGGTATCAGCAAAGAGATCTGCGCTCAAGCGTGGGACATCCTTCTCCCCGCGATCGAAAAGGCCGCCGCGCTCGAGGTAACCGATGGGCTGCGCGGCACGATCCTCGTCATCGACCCAGCGTCGCCCACACACGAGGTCCTCTTCACCGGTCACGTAGGCGAGCCGGAAGACCAGTTCCTCGAGAACGCGACCGGCAAGGCCAAGGTCACCCTTCGCGTCGGGATGGACTCGTCGCGCGTCCGCCAGGACTTCCCCCACCTCTACGTCAGGGGCGACATCAAGTATCCCGGGGCGATCCTGCGTGACGGGCTCGTCGTGGCGTTCTCCGGAGTCCAGAGCGAGTTCGACGAGATGATCTCAGAGTGGATGGTCTCCGCCATTCGGGCGATATGCCGGGACGCGATGCTTCGTCCGGGGGGAGCGGCAGAGCAGCCCGGGCCATACCTCGGCACGTAGGGCGCGGCGCCAGCCTGACGCGCGTAGAATGGCTGACGCGAGGGGCACTAGCCCTGAGAAGTGGGCCCGGCTGTCGTCCGGATGGACGACTTGCCGGGCTCCGCGCTATATAGCACGGCCTCGGTACGCTCGACTCATGGTTTCCCATGCCCTCGTCGCCTCCTCGCGTCATCGCGACTCCTGAGCCTGACACTAGCGACCCGGGACCCCCAACCGCGCGTCGTGCAACCGAACTGTGACCTGGCACCACCAAACCGTGACCTGGCGCCACCAAACCGTGACCTTGAGCGTCCCCACCTATAAATGGGGGGACGAAACGGGGCCCGCTCCGCTACCGTGATGCATAGAGGCGGAAGGAGCAAGGCGATGATGATCATCAAGCACACGACCCGGAGTGTTCTCGGGTGGGAACTCGCGGCGATCTCGTTCTTCCATGCTGCGGTGCTCCTGTGGGGATCTGCCACATGGTCCCTGCGCCTAGGGGAGGCGCTGGAAGCCGACTACGGCGTGCTCGCTCCCTATGTGCAGGAGGACATGTCGTCCAATGGGGCTCCGGTGGAGTTCCTCCTGGCCGTGCTCGCCGCTCTTGCGGGCGTGGGTTGGGTACTCCTGGCTAAGCGCGGACACCTGTCGCCATATCTTGAAGACTGGCGGGGTAGGGCGGCCCTGGTGGGGGGCGGCGCGGTGGGTCTGGTCTACTCGGCAGCGGCTATCGTGCCCCTCCTGAACATCATCACCCCTCGTGAGATTGAGCGCATCCCCTCCTGGGATGCCTTGGGGGCTTGGGGAGACGCGACCTTCCTCCTAATGTTCGTCGTCGACGCCGTGGTCGTGGCGTGGTGGACCCATGAGAGGTGGCAGAGCGACCGCTAGGGAACGGGGATCTTCAGCGTCTGCCCGACGATGATGAGGCTGGCCGACTTCAAATTGTTGGCGGTGACGATCGCCGTGATGGTCGTGTGGTAGCGCCTGGCAAGTGCCCAGACCGTGTCGCCAGGGACGACCTTGTATGTGATCACCGTTCCGGACGCGGGAGTCGTCGGAGTGGTTACCGTCGTCCCGTCCGTGGGGATCTTGAGTATCTGGCCGACGATGATGAGGTTCGCCGACCTTAGGTGGTTAGCGGTGACGATAGCCGAGATGGTCGTGTGGTAGCGCCTGGCAAGTGCCCAGACCGTGTCGCCGGGCACGACCCTATGCGTGATCACGGTCGTGGGGGCTGGGGTTGTCGGCGTCGGAGTCGGCGTGACCGTTGGTGTCGGAGTCGGCGTGGTTGTTGTGCTGACGACGGGAATCCTCAACTTCTGACCGACCAGGATGAGGTTGGCGTTCTTGAGGTTGTTGGCGGCTACGATCGCCGAGATGGTCGTGTGGTAGCGAATGGAGAGGGCCCACACGGTGTCTCCCCGGACGACTGTGTACGTGAGATACGTGACGGTTGGCGTAGGCGTCGTCGTCGGTGTGGGTGTGGGGGTTGGCGAAGGCGTGGGGGTTGGGGTAGTGGTCGGGCTAGCCGAAGGAGACGGCGAAGGCGACGGTGAAGGTGAGGGCGAAGGCGAAGGTGAAGGCGAAGGCGAAGGTGACGGCGATGGTGAAGGCGAAGGTGAAGGTGAAGGCGAAGGCGACGTCGTCAAGACCCCGGTCGGATCCCCGAACCAGTCCCACCACGTGCGCCAGAAGTTTCGGTTCCCATACGAGCTACACGAGTCCCCCAACCCGTAGAGGTTGGTGAGCGCGGCGGTGTTCGGCTGATAGGGGGTGTAGTAGTACAGGGCGGCGGTGGCACGGTTCTGGATGTACACCGCTTTCGATCCGCAGGAGCTGTTGGGGTGATAGCGGACGGCCGTAGTCTTGCCTATCGGGTACCACGTGTAGATGCTCCCTGGGGTGCTGTAGTAGTACAACTGGCCTGCCGCCGAATAGAGCTGGTTGAACAGGCCATAGTATTGCGAATCGCAGGCCGCGCCGTCGGGGCATCCGTATCCCATGGCGATCTGGTATCGCCAGGACGAGGGGCTCGAAAGGGTGACGAGGCTCGTCTCCTTCTGAAGCGTGACGAGGAGTGCCTGGGGGTTGACATGGCACGCCTGTGCCACGTCATAGATCACCTCTGCGGCGGACACGTTTGTCTTGGCCGAGATCGCGTTCGCGCACCTCTTGGAGCTAGCCGCCCGCGCGGTGATGTTCGTTCGGTACTCACGCAGGCATCCGGTGCAGGTCGTGGGCCCCTTGGCGTCGAGGAAGGCCTGGATCTCGGCCAAGGTCATGGAGTTGTAGTTGAAGAAGTTCTCATCGCTGACAATGAAACCCGGATTGAAAGTGCTTCCCGCCGGCGCGGCTTCGGCAGTCGACGACGAGGTCACGACAGTAATGATCGTCAGCATCGTCGCGAGAAGGGCTGTCGCTATCGCCGCCGTGATCGTGGTCGTCAACTTGCCTTGGTGTCGGACGACCGTCATGGGATCTCGACCTCTACTGTCTCTGACGTTCCGGCGTGGTTCTCAGACTTGTAGCCAGCCGTGATACTTGCCTTTCCCGATCCGAGTTGGGAGAGGGAGAACACGAACTGACCGCAGGCGGTACTGGAGACGTCGGCCTCGCTCGGGCCTTCCTCGTGGACGGTAGAGGAGACCCCCTTGACCGAAACGGTGCAGAGCCCGCCGTTCTCATAGATGCCGGGAACCATGACGACGACGCGGAGCACCCCCTCCTCCGTATCGACGGTCGTTAGGAAGATTTCCGGGGTCACTTGGGCGCCTGCGGGGATGGTTTCGAGGGGGCCGACGACCTCGCTTTGACTCGCCATGGGAGTCGGGCTGGGAGACGGGGTCGCCGATGGGCTTGGGGTCGCGGTGGGGTCAGAAGAAGACGCCACGGCGGGCTCGTTGCCGAAGGAGCAGGCGGACGCTTGTAGCACAGCCGCCAGCGTGAAGGCCACCACCATGCATCGGGCCCCGGGTCTTCCCTGTCTGCTCACGTCCACACTCCTAGGTTTCGATACCCGCGCGAAAACAAACGCGCGTCTACGCCCGTCGGACATTCAAGTATCACACGGCATGTCTGTTTTCCATCTGAATCGAAAGCGTGTGTCACATAGTTCCCACCTGTACCAACGAACGGGGAGTGGCGCACCGTTCCGCGGCAGCACGGGCGAGCAGATTCCTCAGCCTCGTGTGACGGCCCCGCGTTTTCAGACGTCTTCGAATCCGTCGTCCTCTCCCTGGACTAGTGCCGCTCGCATCGATACCAAAGTGTGGTCGAATCGTGACCGCATTGTTATCGAGAAAGGATGACATCGTCGCGCTCCCAAGCGTTCCATTGATACATGAAGCGGATTGAATAATTGAACAATCCAAATTGAAAAATCGAGGGGAGCAGACATGAAGGGAATCGTTTTCGTGGGACTCGCGGTCCTGGCAACGGTCGCCGCAGCCGCGACAGTAACCAGCAAGTTCGTCTCGGGTGCCATCGAGGTAAATACGGCCTCTACGGCCCACTAGGCGAGGACGGGAAGACGGCGGGTGAGGCTTTCGCCCGGCGTTTCCCTATCGGGAGGTCGTGCGCTGGGGGGTCACGCGCTGAGGGGTTATTCACAGGTCCAGGGGCAGGCCGACCCCGCGGAAGGGTCGTGGGCGGCGGGTACCGAATACCTCCTCCTCAACTTCGAGTTGTTTCGGGGTGGGCTCGATGGCCCTCGCGCCAAAGATGATGGTAGGGGCCCACTCGAGCGTCGATAGGGCGAAGATCACGAGCCCGATCAGGATGAGCACGAGCCCCGGATACTGGGTGAGAATCACCGCAGGAGAGGATCGTCCCCAGACAGTCGCCGCCAGGGCAGGAGCCGCAAGCGCCGCCCATCCCGTCCAGTCGTCCAGGTGGAACGCGCCCCAACCGATCGCCGCGGAGCCAAGCGCCAACTGAGTGAATAGCCAGATCCTCTGGATGTGGCCACCGTGATCCCAGTACCGGCCGATCGATGCCCCCGCCCACATCATCGCCGCCCTGAATCGCGGCACGCCCTGCTCAAGCAGGGCGGCATGGAACCGAGCGTCGATGGGCCGACGCTGCTCTCGTCGAGTCCTCGATCGCTTGGGAATGAGCGTCCTGAGGGTTGTACACTCCTGGTCGTGGAGGATCGCCGGAAGGGACTGTTGTCCGAAGGGCGCGATGATGGACCAGAGCGAGTGAGGAATGGTCGCCATGTCGGTGATGAGGCCGGCGTGGGCGGTGTAGCGGCGGCCGTCTTGCGCCGTGTAGGTCAGGTCCTTGAGTAGGCGGAAGGTCCGCCCCGTCGCGTGTTCCAGGTGGACATGGTCGGGCGTGAAGGGCATGGATTCCCCCCAAGGGAATGGTGCCCGACCCCATCGATCGGGCTACCCGCAGGGTATCCCGTGGCGGCGACCCGCGCGCCGTAGGCGAGCCGCAAAGTAGGCACATCCAGTTTGGCGAGTCCCAAGCGCGCCTCCCTGCGGGAGACGTACTCTTGACGCATGACCGATACCCTCCATGTCGTCGTCACGGGAGCGTCCTCCGGGATCGGCGCGGCCACCATCAGGGCGCTAACCACCGAGGGCGTGCACGTGACCGCGACCGCGCGACGGTCCGACAGATTGGCCGACCTCGCGAAGGAGACGGGTTGCGTGACAGTCGTCGCCGACATCACGAGCGACAAGGATGTTGCCGCCCTCGTCAAAGCCGCGACGAAGGCAGGTCCGGTTCACGCCCTCGTCAACTGTGCCGGGGGAGCGCTCGGGCTTGAGGCCGTTTCGGAATCCGCACTCGCGGAATGGTCATCGCAATACGAACTCAATGTCGTCGGTACCGTCCGGGTGACTCAGGCCTTTTTGCCCGCGCTCCGGGAGTCGGGAAGGGGCGACATCGTCTTCATCACGTCGACGGCCGGGCACGACCCGTACGAGGGCGGCGCCGGATACGTCGCCGCGAAAGCCGCCGAGGTCGCACTGGTAAGGACCCTCCGACTCGAGCTCACCGGCAGCGGAGTGAGGGTCATCGAGATAGCCCCGGGGATGGTGCATACGGAGGAATTCACCCTCAACCGATTCAGGGGAGATCAAGCGCGTGCGGACGAGGTGTATAAGGGCATCGACCCGCTCATGGCGGAGGACGTCGCCGACGCCATCGCGTGGGCCATCCACCGCCCGCACCACGTCAACGTCGACCTGATGATTCTTCGTCCCAGGGAACAGGCGGGACCCTCAAAGACCGTCCGTTACATGACGGTGGGGGACTAGGGCTAGCCGGGTGATTCATCCTCGACGACTATGTCTTCGGCGACAACAAGCCGAACGATTTTGTCTATGGATCCTTTCGCGGGCGTGGTGTTGCTCGTGACGATGTAGAGGTTTCCACCTGGGCCGGGGGTGATGGCCCGGATCCGGCCTAGGTTGCTCAGGAGCACGTGAGGAGTCCCGATCTCGTCCGGGATGAGAGGGCCGCGACGTAGATCGCCTCGTCTGTGATCCCGATGCCCGACGGAGGGTTGGGATATGGCTCGTGCGTCCGCCCCGCTACAATGGCGCCACAGGCATCGACCCGGTCATCACCGGCGAGCTTCCGGAAGAAAGGCCCCACGGGTTGCAGTTGGCGGAGCCAAGTAGAACCGGACGGGCAGCCCGTCACAGCGGCGTCCTCCCGCAAGGGAGGGCATGAGTGGTCGCGCGGCGCGTGGGAGGGAACTCCGGCGAGCGGTGAGGCAAGCGGGGTGGTACCGCGTCGGCGGTCCGGGTAACCGGGGGTCGGCGTCCTCGCACCAGCAGGTGACCACCCAGTTTGCCAACCCCCAGCGCCAAGGACTGCCAGATGTCAGAGAATTACCCCCTCCACCGTGACGACGATGTCGTCGCGTCCCCGAACCTTCCCGCGATCGAGGCGGAGGTCCTCGCGTATTGGAGGGCCGACGGCACGTTCCAGGCGTCGATCGATAACCGGCCAGCCGAGACCGCGGCGGACGAGTTTGTCTTCTACGACGGCCCGCCGTTCGCCAACGGGCTCCCGCACTACGGGCACCTTCTGACCGGATACGCCAAGGACGTCGTGCCCCGGTACCAGACGATGCGGGGAAAGCGGGTGGAGCGCCGCTTCGGGTGGGACACCCACGGGCTTCCAGCGGAGCTCGAGGCCGAGCGGGTGCTCGGGATCACCGACAAGTCCGAGATCGAGGCGATGGGCATCGAGGCGTTCAATGCCGCCTGCCGGGAGAGCGTGCTGAAGTACACGAAGGAGTGGGAGGAGTACGTCACGCGCCAGGCGCGCTGGGTGGACTTCGAGAACGACTACAAGACCCTCGACCTTGGCTACATGGAGTCCGTCATCTGGGGCTTCAAGCAACTTTGGGACAAGGGATTTGCGTACGAGGGCTACCGGGTGCTTCCGTATTGCTGGCGCGACGAGACCCCGCTCAGCAACCACGAACTCCGCATGGACGACGACGTTTACCAGTCGCGCCAGGACCCGGCGATCACCGTCGCGCTTGAGTTGGACGACGAATCGATCACGGCGTCGACGACGCTGACCGCCGCACAGAAGAAGGCTCTCACTGGCGCGTCGATCCTCATCTGGACGACGACGCCGTGGACCCTGCCGTCCAACCTTGCCGTCGCCGTCGGGCCGGATATCGACTACGAGATTCGACAACCCCTTGATGGCCCTTTCGCTTTGAGGAAACTGGTACTTGCCCGTGCGCGGGTGCCCCACTACCGCAAGGAATTCGAAGGCACTGTTGATCCCGATGACGGGAAGAATGCCCGTCTAGTACCGAGCGGCGCGTTCTCGGGTCGCATCACCGGTGCGGACCTTACCGGGCTGAAGTACACCCCGATCTTTCCCTTTTTTGCCGACCATGCGGATGCCTTCCGCATCCTTGCCGCCGACTTTGTGACCACGGAGGACGGCACCGGCATCGTTCACCTGGCGCCCGCGTTTGGAGAGGACGACATGGTCGCGTGCGAGGCGGCCTCGATCGAACCCGTCATCCCGATCGATTCCCGAGGTCGATTCACGGCCGAGGTGCCCGACTGGGAAGGGGAGCAGGTCTTCGATGCCAACCCAAAGATCATTGTCGCGCTCAAGGAGGCCGGCGTCGTCGTCCGCCACGAGACCTATGAGCACCCGTATCCCCACTGCTGGCGCTGCCGGAACCCGCTCATCTACCGGGCGATCGGCTCCTGGTTCATCCGGGTGTCGGACCTCAGGGACCGTATGGTCGAACTCAACCAACAGATCACCTGGGTGCCCGAGCACATCAAGGATGGCCAGTTCGGCCTGTGGCTCGAGGGCGCCCGGGACTGGTCAATCAGCCGCAACCGCTACTTCGGCACCCCCATCCCAGTCTGGGTCTCGGACGATCCCGCCTACCCCCGGACCGACGTGTACGGCTCCATCGCCGACATGGAACGCGACTTCGGCGCGCCCGTCACCGACCTTCACCGGCCCTTCATCGACGAACTCACCCGGCCCAACCCCGACGACCCCACTGGAAAGTCGACCATGCGTCGTATCCCCGACGTCCTCGACGTGTGGTTCGACAGTGGCTCGATGCCGTTCGCCCAGGTGCACTACCCGTTCGAGAACAGCGAGTGGTTCGAGGACCACTACCCGGGGGACTTCATCGTCGAGTACATCGGGCAGACGCGCGGCTGGTTCTACACGCTCCACGTCCTCGCCACGGCGATCTTCGACAAGCCCAGTTTCCGCACGTGCGTAAGCCACGGTATCGTCCTCGGTTCAGATGGCCGCAAGATGTCCAAGTCCCTGCAGAATTACCCGGATGTCAACGAGGTCTTCGACCGTGACGGCGCCGACGCTATGAGATGGTTCCTCATGTCTTCGCCCATCCTGCGCGGCGGGAACCTGATCGTTACCGAGGAGGGGATACGGGAGTCCGTGCGGAGCGTCCTCCTGCCCCTGTGGTCGACGTACTACTTCTTCGCGCTGTACGCCGGGGCGTGCGGCAAAGGAGCGGGGTATCGCGCGCGGCGTGTGGCCGACGACGAGGTGGCGGGCCTTCCGGAGATGGACCGATACGTGCTCGCCCGGACGGCATCGCTCGTCGACGAGGTGACCTCCCTCATGGACACGTTCGACGTGCCCGACGCCTGCCATGCGGTCGAGGGTTTCCTCGATCTCCTGACGAACTGGTACGTCCGCACCCAGCGGGACCGCTTCTGGAACGAGGACGAGGCCGCGTTCAACACCCTCTATACCGTGCTCGAGACCTTGTGCCGAGTCGTGGCGCCGCTCGCACCGCTCGTGACGGAGGAGATCTGGCGGGGGCTGACGGGGGAACGTTCCGTGCACCTGACGGATTGGCCCGCGGCACCGGAGGCGTGGCGGGACGAGTCGCTCGGGGCCGTCATGGACGAGGTTCGGGAAATCGTGTCGGTGGCACACGCTCTGCGCAAGGTGCGGCAGATCCGGGTGCGCCAGCCGCTGGCCGCGCTAGAGATCGCCGTGGGTGACATCGACTCGATCGCCGACTACGTGGACCTTATTGACGCTGAACTAAACGTCAAGTCCGTGGCGATCAATACGATTGCCGCGTTCACCGCAGCGCATCCGGTCGAGCGGAAGCTGACGGTCAACGGCCGTACGGCCGGGCCGCGCCTGGGTAAGGACGTGCAGAGGGTGATTCAGGCGGCCAAGTCCGGTGATTGGTCGGAGGCCGACGGGGTCGTTACCGCGGGTGGACACGTGCTTGAGGCTGGGGAGTACGAGATCGAGACGGTCCTTGGGGGCTCGGGGGAGGCCGACGCCTTCGCTGCGGCGGTGTTGCCGGGAGGCGGGTTCGTCCTCCTCGATACCACGATCACGCCGGAACTTGAGGCGGAGGGCTTCGCCCGCGACATCATCCGGCTCGTCCAGGACGAGCGAAGGAACGCTGGGCTCAATGTCAGCGATCGCATCCGACTGAAGCTTGTGGTGCCAGCCGACCGACTTCCCGCGGTCGAGGCCCACCGCGACCTCATCAGCCGCGAGACCCTCGCCTACGACCCCGCCACGGCAGAGGTGCTCATCGACGCGGTCGCCGGGCCGGACCTGGCCGTCATCGTCGCGAAAGTGTAGGGCTCAGCTGATCAGGTGCAGTACCAGAAAAAGATTATGTAGTAGCAGGCGCTTGCCCAATTCGAGGGGATCCCCCATGTCGCAGCAAGGGCATGGGTGTCCGTTACAGATGGGGCGTTGTAGGTGTCCGTTGGGATAGTGCAGGTTGCGGCGGAACAGGTTGCTGATCCGCTCGCCAGGAGGGTGCCTGCGGTGTCCGAGACTCCAACCTGGAAAGTGTTTCCGAAGCACTCGGCCGGAATCCCACTGACCTGAATCGCCGACCGAGAGGCGCCAAAGCCCGCCGGAGAAACCCGAACCGAAAGGGTGTCGTAGGTGCACGGCGCCGCACTGAAAGTGCTGATATCCGGGCTGGAAACGATGAGCTGAGCAGCAGACGCCATCCCAACCGTCGCCACGGTGAGGAGCACCAGCGCTCCCAGAAGACTGGGAATGCGGTTCCGTCTCCGCCGCCGCCTAATTTGAGTAGTCATCGTGAACCCCAGCCGCAATAAAATAGAATGCATCTCACTTCAATCCCACTTTAACTCGGATTGGGCGCGAAGAGGAGAAATGCGCGCGTAAGCCAGAGGATGGGGAATAGCCGAACTCGGACCGTGGTTAATAGGCTCATGGTTTGTAGGCTCAAGATGTCTGACCAATCAAGGAGGTCTCTATGACACCCGCCAAGGCCACCGGGGCGATCGCCGCCGGGACAGCTCGCAAACTCCGCCGGTACAACCTCATCATGGGGTTGTTGCACCTCGCCCAGGGAGTGGCGATCCTGGTGCTCGCGAACTCGTTCGCCATCCCCGTCGTCGGGACGTTCCTCACCGATCAGCCCGGGGCGGCGCCGCCCAGCCTGACATCGCTGTTCGAGGTCAGGCTCGCCTGGGGAGTCGCCGCCTTCCTCTTCGTCTCCGCGCTCTCGCACCTCCTCATCGTCAGCCCCGCCTTCTTCCCCAAGTACATCCGCGGGCTGGAACAGAAGCGCAACTACTTCAGGTGGATCGAGTACTCGATCTCGTCGTCCATCATGATCGTCCTCATCGCCCTGCTCGTGGGCATCCTCGACATCGCCGCACTTATCGCGCTCGCCGGGGTCAACGCCGCGATGATCCTCTTCGGGCTTCTCCAGGAGAAGTACGAGACCCCCGGAAAGGGCGTGAACTGGACGGCGTACTGGTTCGGAGCTGGGGCTGGCGCCATCCCCTGGATCGCCATCGCGCTGTACCTGGTCGCCCCCGGGGTCGACGCCTCGCCACCGGGATTCGTCTATGGGATCTTCTTCTCCCTGTTCGTCTTCTTCAACTGCTTCGCGGTCGTGATGGTGCTGCAGTACAAGAAGGTGGGCAGGTGGGCCAGCTATGAGTATGGGGAATCGACGTATGTGCTCCTCAGCCTCGTAGCGAAGTCGCTACTCGCGTGGCAGGTGTTTGCGGGGACGCTCGCGGGCTAGTCCGATATTGGTCATCCTTCACGCGACGTCGACCGTCGGCGCGACGGCGCCGAACATCCGGGGGATCGCGATGATGTCCGTCCTATCGTGGGATCCGCTGGTACCTTCGACGTAGGCCCGTAGGGGCTTCCAGGGTGCGGACGACCAGAAGGAGCCGGAATGAAGACACACGCATCGGTGGTTGCGGTGGTGGTTTTTGGATTTCTCGCGGCGATATCAGGCTGTTCCGATGCTGACGCCAGCGGAGACGAGCGTGAAAACAGCTTTGCGGGCGAATACAGTTTTTCAGACGTCGAGAACTTCCTGCCGGAGGGCGGGAGCATCTCTTGGCTTGACACCATCAGTATGACTGCGGGCGAAGCGTGGGGGATAGGTTGGCCGGACGAGCAGACGACCCACTTTGAACCGGCCGTGTGCCAGACCTACCTGACCTCGGTAGAGATGCTCTTGGAGACCGACGGATCGACGTCGGCGACGGACGAGATCCATGTGATCTTCGGTGAGATCGGCAGTGCCGGCCTCGGCGACGAGGTTCCCATCTCCGTCTACGCGAAGATACGGGTCTTCGACTCCTCCTCTTCGGCGTCCCAATTCCTCAACGGCCTTCGGTCGAGCGCCTCTTCCTGCGCAGGTGGGTATACCTATGATTCCTCCGGTCTTCTATGGGCGACCAGGGAAATCGGTGTCTCGGATATGGATCTCTCGGGAATCGACAACGTCCTCGTGGCTGATGAACGGGACGTTTCTGCCGAGAGTGCCGAGGATCTCGAGGAGGCTGGGCACTACGACCACTACACCCACTACGCCTTCGCCAGGGGAAACATCGCCTTCATCGCGTCCTTCGGATTCAGCGGGAGTTACGTGTCGGATGCCGACGCAGCCGAATTGATCGGCCAATTCATCGAATACATCGGCTAGGCAAGTTCAAGTCGTATACATTCAAGCCGGATCGGGAGACCATGACCCGCTTGCGGCAAGCCTCTTGCTCGTCGCTAGCATGATTGTGTGACCGATGAAGATCTCTGGAGTGGAATGAACAGCGAGGAGGTCGAGCGCGAGATCTACTCGCTCATCCTCTCCCGAAACCCCGAGCATGACTTCGAGCCCTCGCTCGATCGGATGCTCGATGTAACCAACCTCCTTGGAAACCCCGAGGGAGCCTTCCGGGTCGTCCACATCGCGGGGACCAATGGAAAGACGTCCACAGCACGGATGGTCGAGGCTCTCCTTCGTGCGCACGGTCTAAGGACCGGGCTCTTCACCTCCCCCCATCTGACGAGTGTGCGGGAACGCATCCGCATCGACGGCGAGCCAATCGACCAGGCCGATTACATTCGCCTGTGGCAGGAGGTGGCGCCCATCATTGACCTGGCGGATGAGCAGTCGGCGAGCCGTGTCG
Organism: uncultured Demequinaceae bacterium; assembly: GCA_964610155.1. Taxonomy (GTDB): domain Bacteria; phylum Actinomycetota; class Actinomycetes; order Actinomycetales; family Demequinaceae; genus JAFGBM01. The sequence continues at coordinate 55,973 of CAZSUY010000010.1, read as the reverse complement.
GGCCTCGGCTGAGTTTTTTCGAGGTGCTGACCGTGATGGCCCTTGCGGCGTTCGCCGACGCGCCGGTAGAGGTCGCCGTGATTGAGGTGGGCCTCGGGGGAGTGTGGGACGCCACGAATGTTGCCAAGGGAGGGGTCGCCGTCATCACCCCTATCTCCCTTGACCACGCCCGATATCTGGGGACCGATCTCGCCGGGATCGCCCGGGAGAAGGTCGGCATCATCAAAGACGAATCCCTTGTGGTTGTAGCAGAACAGGCCGACGTTGTGGTGCCCGTGGTGCTGGAGGCCATTAAGAAGGCCCATGCCGACGCGGCGTGGGAGGGCGACGACCTCGATGTCGTGGACAGAACCCCGGCCGTTGGTGGCCAGGTGGTGACTTTTCGGACTCGGGCCGCAACGTACGAAGGGGTATACATCCCGCTGTTGGGCTCCCATCAGGCTGGCAACGCCCTCCTAGCGCTCGCGGCAACCGAGGCCCTGATAGGTGATGGTTCCCCGCTTGAGGCCACGCTCATCGAGCAGGGGTTCGCGGACGCGGCATCCCCCGGGCGCCTCGAGACGGTTCGTACTTCTCCCCTCGTGATAGTTGACGCCGCCCATAACCCCCATGGCGCTTCCGCGCTAGCCGATGCTCTCGATGAGTCCTTTGCGCTCAAGACGATCATCGGCGTGGTCGGGATCCTTGACGACAAGGATCCGGAGGGCATCCTCGGAGCCCTCGAGCCAGTTTTCTCAAGCGTCGTCGTCACGGAGTCGCTTTCTGTGCGCGCGCTTCCTGTCGCCGATCTCGCGGTCATCGCTAGGCGGGTGTTCGGGGAAGAGCGGGTGAAGGTCGAACCGAATCTACCGGACGCGATCGATCGCGCCGTGACGTTGGCGGAGGGGGGGAGCGATCCTACGGGAGGGGTCGTGGTCACCGGTTCGATCAGGTTGGTCGCGGAGGCGCGCCTGCTCTTCGGGGTGGACAGAAAGCGTGGTCATGCCTGAGGCCCCTAACGCCAACCTGGCGCGAGGCGGCAGACTTGGGTCGCAAAGAACCCTTCCCCCGGACGAGTAACCGACTAATGTAGGCGTCATGACGGAACGAACCCTGGTGCTCATCAAGCCCGACGCCATTCGCCGACACCTTTCGGGCGAGATCCTGCGCCGGATTGAAGCGAAGGGTTACGACATTATCGCCATGAAATTGGACCGACCCACCCGGGGGACGCTGGAGCGGCACTATGAGTCGCACCGGGGTCAGGAGCACTTCCCCGCGTTGATCGCCTTCATGCTCTCCGGCCCGAGCATCATTGCGGTCGTCGAGGGAGAGCGGGTGGTCGAGGGGGTTCTTGCCCTATCGGGAACGACCGACCCGACAACAGCGGCCCCCGGCACTATCCGAGGCGATCTCGGTCGCCAGTGGGATAGCCCCGTTTTCCATTCCCTTATCCATGCCTCGGACGCGCCGCTGTCGGCTCATTACGAGATTGGGGTCTGGTTCCCGGACCTGTAGGGGTTTGGCGACCGCCTCAGGAGCGACGTCCCCGTGAACCGGGTCGAGAACCTGACCTTGAGCCGGGCCGAGCGTTGGAGCCAGATCCGAAGCCCGCGGCGGAACGCGAGGCTATGCTCGTCGGGCCGCGAGAAGTGCCAGCCGAAGCACCGCGCTGTCTACCGCCCTGGGTGTTCCGAGACGAGCCCTTGGTCCGCCCCTTGGGGCGCTGCTGCTCCTCTGGTTGTGCCACGTAGGGCACGTGTGGGGCGCGAACGCCCACCAGAGCACCCACGGCGGGGGAGAGGGCATTGACCCTCTGTGGGGTGACCGCGACTGCGGCCTTGGTCAGGAGGTGTGCGGTATCTCGGCGCTGCTCGGGAAGCACCAGGGTCACCACGTCGCCGGCATTGCCCGCGCGGGCCGTACGGCCGGAGCGGTGAAGGTACGCCTTGTGTTCAACCGGCGGGTCGACGTGCACCACGAGCTCGACATCATCGACATGGACGCCGCGCGCCGCGACGTCGGTCGCGACGAGCACTCTGACGTTGCCGGTGCCGAACGCCGCAAGATTACGGTCGCGGGCCCGCTGGGAGAGGTTCCCATGAAGGTCGACGGCCGGGATGCCTTGCTGGCTGAGCTGCTTGGCAAGCTTCTTAGCGTGGTGCTTGGTCCGCATGAAGAGGATGCGCCGTCCGGTGCCCGAGGCGAGGGCCGCGATCACCTCTCGTTTGGAGTCGGCGCCATCGACGTGGAAGACGTGGTGCGTCATGGTCGTGATCGATGAGGTGATGTCATCCACGGAGTGGGTCGCCGCGTTCGTGAGGAATCGTCGGACGATCTTGTCCACCCCGTTATCGAGAGTCGCGCTGAAAAGAAGTCGTTGACCGCGAGCCGGGGTCGCCGTCATGATGCGGGTGACTCCGGGAAGGAAGCCCAGGTCCGCCATGTGATCGGCCTCGTCAAGCACGGTCACCTCGACGGCGTCGAGCCGCACGTGGCCTTGCTTCATAAGATCTTCGAGGCGTCCAGGGCAGGCGACGACGATGTCCACACCGGAGCGAAGGGCGTTCACCTGGCGTGCTTGGGGGACTCCGCCGAAGATGGTCGTCGTAGTCAGCCGATAGGCGCGGGCGTATGGCGCGAGGGCCACCTGGATCTGGGTGGCGAGTTCGCGTGTCGGGGCGAGAATCAGGCCACGAGGGCGGCCCGGTCGGGTGGGGGCGTGGCCGCCTACCCCGAGGCGCGTCGCCATCGGCAGCGCGAAGGCAAGGGTCTTTCCGGAGCCGGTCCTGCCGCGTCCGAGGACATCTCGGCCGGCGAGCGCGTCGGGAAGGGCCTGGGTCTGGATGGGGAAGGGGGTGGTCAGGCCCTCCGTGGCGAGCACGGCGAGCAGGGGTTGGGACACGCCAAGCGCGCCGAAGGTCAGGGAGGTCAAGATAGGTGCCTTTCAGGCATCTGGCCGGGGCGGCGCGCGAGAGCGTTCCGCATATCCGGTGTAGGTGGCGAAGGCGGCAGTTGCCGCATCCGTTCGCCGAAGGAGAGTAAGCGTTCTACTACGACGCAGGGAGCCTGGAAGGGCTCACCGAGGGCCAACCATATCATGGATATCCTTGGTGGATGCGCCGCCCCCTCCTGCGTGGCCTGCCCAGAGCCGTTTGGGCCGCAACCGCCTTCTTCGGGGTCTCTCTCCTGTTTTGGTCTGTGACGATCCCGATGTTCAGGGGGCCGGATGAGGCCGATCAAGTGTCTGCGGCGCTGAGTTGGGCAGAGAATCACGAATGGCCCGGCTACAAGGAGATGCCCCTTCTGGACTCGGTCGTCGAGGCTCAATCGGTGTCCGGATACTACTGGTACACGGATTCCTGGGTCTATTACCCGTCGCTCACGGCGGCCGACGCCGAAGAGGTCCGGGTACGACTTCCCTTCGACGAGATGGGGCAGGGGGATTCGTGGACGGTCAACAAGGCGGGACAACACCCGCCCCTGTATTCGATGATCGTCGGTTCGGTGCACCCGGTGACGGGAGGCTTGCCCTGGGACGGGGAAGTGTGGTTTTTCCGTCTCTTCTCCATCCTGCTCGTATGCCCCCTTCCCCTGCTCGCCGCAGCGATCGCTCGACGGATCGGGGCAAGCCGTCCTATCGTCATCGCATCTGCACTCTCGGTGTGTGCCGTTCCTCAGCTCGGAGTCGTCGGGGGGGTGGTCAACAACGACAACCTCCTCAATGGGGCCGGGGCGTGGGTGGCGCTCGGGCTCGTGGTCATCCTGACGGGAGACCTGAGGAAGCGGACCGCCGCGTGGGTTGGCCTGGCCTCTGCCGTTGCCCTGCTGGCGAAGGCGTGGGCCCTTCCCCTCGTCGCGATCGTCGCGGCCGCCTACATCGTGGTCGGGGTGCGTCAACGCAAGCTTCGCAGGGCGATCGCCTCGTCCACAATCTTCTGTGGGGTCTCCATGCTCGGCGGGTGGTGGTGGATCAGGAACCTCATGGTCTACGGCACCGTCCAGCCCTCCGGGCACCTCGAGCCCCTGGCGGAGCCCCTCTCCCTCGGGGAGGCCATAGGGGAGGTCTCCTCGCGCTTCTTCGGAGAGTTCCCAGCCCGATTCTGGGCCCTGCTTTCGATCAAGGCGGGGGAGAAGGCTTACCCCCTTTGGATCCCGACGGTCCTCATCCTCGGGCTCGTGATCTTGCTCGTCCTTACGGTTAGTCGATCGAGGCGGGTCGGCGTGGGCCGCTCGAATCTGGTGCTGATGCTGGTTCCGACGCTAATCATCCTGGGCCTCATACTGATCGAGACAGCGCGGTTCTCCATGAGGACCGGGTACCCATCCGGGGTGCAAGGCCGCTACCTCTACGGCTCCATCACGCTGATCGGAGTGATCGCCGTGTTGGGTCTCTCGACCCTCGTCCGCAAGCCCGAATGGCTCCCGGCGTTCGTCGGAGGATTCGCCGTCGTGTTCACCCTCACCTCCTTCGCCCGGGCCGTCTCCTTCCACTATGGCGAATCGCGGTGGACCGATCCCATTTCGGCCTTCCCGGACCTGCTGGCGTGGTCGCCCGTCCCAAGCTTCGTCGTGATCGTGTTCGTGGTGGCGTTGCTCGGGTGTGCGGGGTGGGCGCTGTGGGAGACGATGCCTATCGGCCGTCGCATTCGAGGCTCGCACGCCGCCGATCGATAGGACCCGAATTCTGGCGATGACCCGATCGATGGGATATCGTGGTCTTATGCGTGCATTGCAGCGTTCGCTGCTCCTTCGTTGCCGCGACGAGGCCTACTAGGCCGAATCCTCGTCGCGGAGGTTGGTGCGCCGGCCGACAGAGCCCGCAACCGAGACGAAGGATTACGAAATGAAGCACGACACCAAAGGCCAGACGGCACAGAAGCCGTCCGCCATGCCCCTACACAAGTATCGTCCGTTCCAAGGAGTCGACCTCAAGGACCGTTCCTGGCCGGGTAAGCGCATCACCAAGGCCCCCCGCTGGCTTTCCACCGACCTGCGTGATGGCAATCAGGCCCTCATCGAACCCATGAACCCGGCTCGCAAGCGCCGGATGTTCGACCTTCTGGTGAAGATGGGGTACAAGGAGATAGAGGTCGGGTTCCCGTCCGCGAGTCAGCTCGACTTCGATTTCGTCCGTTCGATCATCGAGGACGGGGCCGTTCCCTCCGACGTGACCATTTCCGTCCTGACCCAGGCTCGTCGCGACCTCATTGAGCGCACCGTCGAATCCGTCGTCGGCGTCCCGCGCGCGACTATTCATATGTACAACGCGACATCGCCGCTGTTCCGTAAGGTTGTTTTCCGTCACGACAAGGCCGCTACGAAAGAACTCGCGACGGCTGGCACTCAGGACGTCGTGGCGTTCGCTGAGAAGATCCTGCCGGACGACACGATCGTCGGGTACGAGTATTCGCCGGAGATCTTCATCGACACCGAGAGCGACTTTGCTCTCGAGGTCTGCGAAGGGGTTATGGATATCTGGCAACCGGAGGACGGACGCGAGATCATCCTCAACCTGCCGGCAACAATCGAGCGAGCCACACCCAACGTCTACGCCGACCAGATCGAGTGGATGTCGAGGAACCTCTCACGCCGCGAGCACGTGTGCATCTCCGTCCACCCCCACAACGATCGCGGGTGTGCCGTGGCCGCCGCGGAGCTCGCCATCATGGCGGGGGCCGACCGGGTCGAGGGCTGCCTGTTCGGACAGGGGGAGCGGACCGGCAACGTGGACCTGGTGACGCTCGGGCTGAACCTTTTCAGCCAGGGTATCGACCCCATGATCGACTTCAGCGACATCGACGAGGTGCGCCGCACGTTCGAGTACTGCACGCAGATGGATGTTCACCCCCGCCATCCCTACGGAGGTGACCTGGTGTATACGTCGTTCAGCGGATCCCACCAGGACGCCATCAAGAAGGGTTTTGAGGCGCGGGAGAAAGAGGCGGCCGCGGCAGGTCTCGGGGTGGACGATCTCGTGTGGGCCATGCCTTACCTGCCTCTTGACCCTAAGGACGTCGGGCGTTCGTACGAGGCCGTCATTCGGGTCAACGCGCAATCCGGAAAGGGCGGCATAGCCTACCTCCTCAAGGAGGACCGGCACCTCGATCTGCCCCGGCGTCTGCAGATCGAGTTCTCGCGGGTGGTCCAGCGGCAGGCGGACACTTCCGGACAGGAGATGACCTCTAACGACCTGTGGGAAATCTTCAAAGACGAGTACCTTCCGGCGACCGATGAGGCCAAGCGGTGGGGCAGGTTCCAGCTGAAGGGCACGCGGTCGGAATCGTCGGATACGGGCCCGGACACCCTGGAGGCGGATCTCGTGGACGGGGACAAGGAGGTGACCGTTCGGGGCGAGGGCAACGGTCCGGTGGACGCCTTCATGCACTCCCTCAGGGAGATGGGGGTGGCCCTCGAGGTGCTCGATTATGCCGAGCACGCGATGAGCGAGGGCGGCGACGCCCAGGCCGCGGCATACGTCGAATGCCAAATAGGGGACGAGATCCTCTGGGGAGTGGGCGTCGATCCGTCCATCACCACGGCGACGCTTCGCGCCGTCATCTCGGCCGTCAACCGCGCGGGAAGGTAGGGAGGTGGCGGCTCGGGTCCGCTTCCCATCGGGCGCCCTTGGCGCCCTCATGGCCGTCACCTCGCTCACGTTCGCGGCGTGTTCCGTCGGGTTGGATGGCACATATCCACCTGCATCCAGGTTTGACGCGCGTGAGGTGCCATGCGAGGAAACCGAAGAGTTTGGGACCGCGACCGGAGAGTACGGTGCGGTGGATTCACCCGAGGACATGGTGTGCTGGGTTCGTGGGAACCCTAGCGACATCGGGGGTCTTCTCACGGGGATCCGTAACCAGATCGCACCCAACGGAGACGTCGCGGCGCTGGTCGAGCCCGAGTGCGAGGCATGGCCTGGGTCGCCCTCGATTCGGGCATGCTCTATCGGCGGCGTGATCGAGGACAACCCTTACACGGTGGTCTCGGTGACCGCGTGGCCCTCTTACTCCGAAGAGGAGATGGGTCTCATCGCCCAGGGAGAGCGCGTGGACTCTCGGTTGATCGAGATTCGAATCCAGACGGTCGCGCTAGGCGACTCGATCGACCTATGGCGGAGCGACATGCAGGGCACTCATGATGACTGACCCGCACCGGTGGTAGCGTCGCGGCATGGGTATCAGACGAACAGGAACGATGGCATTACTCACCGCGCTCGGGATGGGTCTGCTCTCCGCGTGCGCATCGGGGGCAGACGCCCAGTCCATCGCGGGCACGATGTGGAACGGTACCGACAGCGATGGGTACAGGTACGAGTTCCACTTCGACCGTGGCGGCGGACTGGTTGCGTACGATCCCGATTCTGACCGGTGGACGTACTCGGACGACGAGGCCGTGCTTTCGTGGAGTCAGAAAGGGAACCGGGTGACGGTGACCAACTCCTCGATTGCTCAGGACTTTGAGTTTGTCGCGAGCGGGACGATCGACGGTGACACGCTCATCCTCATCGACGACAGTGAGCCTCCCATTCCACTTGAACTCACCCGGGTCGCGGCTATCGATTCGGTCGTTGCCGGGTCCGAGTGGGCCGGGACGCTTCTGGCTCCCGACGACTCCCTGGAGGACCGGGGTGTCAGTTACTTCTTCGACCCGGATGGATCATTCCGCCAGCTCGTTTCCCTGCCGGATCGGGAAGTCTGGGTGCTACTGCGGGAGGACTACACGTATACGTGGACCGTCTCGGGTGATGTCGTCTTGATGGTGATCACCGACGTGGACAACGACTTCGAGTACTCGCATATCGGGACGATCGATGAGGACCAGATGACCATCGAGACCAACACCGACCCGTCGAACACCATAGCGAGACTCGCCCGCGTGGAGTAGGGCCCGCGGGACAATGGACCGTGCCCACCTACCGCGACGAAGCCATCGTCCTCCGCACCCACAAACTAGGCGAGGCGGACCGCATCGTCACCATGCTGACCCGGGAGCATGGCAAGGTACGGGCGGTCGCGAAGGGGGTCAGGCGCACGTCGAGCCGCATCGGCGCCCGCATGGAGCCGTTCATGGTGGCGGACGTTCAGCTCTACGAGGGCCGCAACCTCGACATCGTCAACCAGGTGGAGACCATCCAGCCGTTCGCCAGGGCCATCGCGGACGACTACGGCCTCTTCACCGCCGCGACCGCCATGGTCGAGACCGCGGACAAGCTCGTCTCCCATGAGAAGGAGCCCGCGCTCCAGCAGTATCGCCTGCTCCGGGGCGGCCTAAACTCACTCGCCAACCGTGAGCACGAGCATGGGCTCGTCCTCGACGCCTACCTCTTACGGGCGTTCGCCTTGGCCGGGTGGGAGGCCTCGTTCGATGCCTGCGCGACGTGTGGGAAGCCCGGCCCCCATCGAGCGTTCAGCGTCGCGGGGGGTGGGGCGGTGTGCGACGACGACCGGCCGAGTGGGGCGGCGTCTCCGGCGCCGGAAACCTTCCGGCTCCTGACGGCGTTACTCAAGGGGGACTGGGCGGTGGCCGACGCGTCCGTCCCTCGGCATCGGCGCGAGGCTGCCGGGCTGGTCGCGGCATACACGCAGTTTCACCTCGAACGGAAGCTTCGAAGCCTAGGTTTGGTCGATCGGATCGGTATGGTGGATCGCACTGAGGAATCCGGCTCAAAGGAGGAAGCGTGAGCAGCACCGCCGCTCCGGTGCCCCCGCCCAGGCATCCCTCCGGAGAGAAGCCCCCCAGCCTTCCGCCCGAGCTGATCCCCAAGCACGTCGCCATCGTCATGGATGGTAACGGGCGCTGGGCTAAGGAGCGGGGGCTGCCTCGGACCGCGGGCCACGAGCGCGGCGAGGCGATCCTCATCGAGGTGGTGGCCGGGGCCATCGAGGCCGGCGTCACGAACCTGAGCGCCTACGCCTTTTCGACGGAGAACTGGCGGCGCAGTCCGGACGAGGTGCGCTTCCTGTTGGGCTTCAGCAGGGACGTCATACGGAACCGTCGCGACCTGCTCAACGAGTGGGGGGTCAGGATCAGGTGGGCGGGGCGTCGTCCCAAACTCTGGAAGTCCGTGATAAAGGAGCTGGAGATGGCGGAGAGGCTCACCGCCCACAACAAGGTCCTCACCCTGACCATGTGCATCAACTACGGCGGCAGGGCGGAGATCGCCGACGCGGCGCGAGCCATCGCGGAGGAGGCCGCGGCCGGTCGGCTCGACCCCTCTCGCGTGACCGAGAAGACCGTCGCCGCCCACCTGGACGAGCCCGACATGCTCGACGTCGACCTCTTCATCCGTACGTCTGGTGAGATGAGGACCTCGAATTTCCTGCCCTGGCAGGCCGCATACGCGGAGTACGTGTTCCTCGAGGAATACTGGCCGGACATCGACAGGCGGCACCTGTGGCGGGCTATCGAGGAGTACGCGCGACGGAGTCGACGCTTCGGTGGCTCCTAGCCTTCCTTCGCCGCGCAGGCCTCGCAAATTCCGGTCAGTTCGATCATGTGCTCCACGAGGGAATACCCATGCTGCTCGCCGATCTTCGCCGCCCACTCCTCAACTCCCGGGCCCTCGATCTCGACGGCCGCCCCGCAGATCCGGCATCGGAGGTGATGGTGGTGCCGGGTGTTGTCCCCGCAGCGTCGGTAGAGGGTTTCTCCATCGGTGCCCATGACGGAATCGACCTCTCCGGCATCGGCGAGAGCCTGGAGGGCTCGATAGACGGTGGCCAGCCCGATCGTTGAACTCGAGCTCCGGAGGCATTCGTGCCACTGTTGGGCGCTCCGAAAGTCCTCAGAAGCGTCGAGCACGGCAAGCACGGCCGTCCGTTGACGGGTCATCCGAGGGAGGGCCGGCTGTGGGTTTTCATCCATGGATGGCCTCAAGGGAAGTCCGGTTGGATCGTCGAGTGAGGATTCCGCGAATGCTCGATACCACAGCGAATACGACGACCCCGAGGACGATGATGAGGGCACCGGGTTGGAGGTCGTGGTAATAGGTGACGGTTAGCCCGGTGATACAGAGGATCGTGCCGATTCCCATTGCGGAGGTCATGGTTCGGATGAATGTCCGGGAGAACTGTTGAGCGATTGCGACAGGCAAAATCATGAGCCCGGAGACAAGCAAGACACCAACGACCCGCATGGCGACGGTGATGGTGACGGCGGCAAGCACCGCGACCACGAGGTTGAGGACCCGGACGGGCAGGCCGGAGGATACGGCGAAATCCTGGTCGTGGGTAACGGCAAACAACGAATGCCGGAGGCCGAGGCCGATGACGAGGATCAGGCAGGATAGGCCGACCGAGAGCCACACGTCCGGCCAGGTCACGGTCGAGATGGAGCCGAAGAGGTAGCCGAGGAGGTTCGAACTCGTGCCACCGGCGAGGCCGATGAGCAGGACGCCAAGGGCGATGCCTCCGTAGAACAGGATCGCCATGGCGACATCGGCCGGTGAGGTGCCCTTCTCTCGCAGTCGTTCGATGGTGACCGCGGCGGCGATCGCGAAGAGGACGGCGCCGGGGAGGGCGAGGGCGTCCCGTTGGGCGAGGTGTGCGGCCGATCCGGCGAGCCAGCCTGCGGCGACCCCGGCGAGCGCGACGTGCCCGATGCCGTCGCCGAGGAGGGCCATGCGCCGCTGAACCAGGTAGGTGCCGACGATCGGGGCGGTCATGCCGACGAGCAGGGCCACGAGCAGGGCCCGCTGCATCAGGGGATCGGAGAGGAGGTCCATGCCTACACCGTCAATCCGAGGGCCGACTGCCCACCGGCAGCGCGGTTGGGGTCGTCGTCGTGGGGGTGGATGTGGTCGTGACCGGGAAGGGCATGTTCGCCGTGGGCGTGCGGGGGCTCGCCGATATGGACAATGAGCCCCCTTTCGAGTACGACGGCGCGGTCGATGAGGTTGGCGAGCGGGCCGACCTCGTGGAGGACGATGACGACTGTCGCACCTTGCTCCTTGATGTCGGTGAGGACCTTGGCAAACACTTCCTGGCTTGGGAGGTCGACCCCGGCGAGAGGTTCGTCGAGGAAGAGAAGGTCGGGTTGGCGGACCATGGCTCGGGCGATCAGCACACGCTGTTGTTGGCCTCCGCTCAACGTGGATACGTCCTGGTAGGCGAGATCGGCCAGGCCGACGGCATCGAGCGCCTTAAGAGCGCGGGCGCGGCCACCCCGGGGAGGCAGCAGGCGGCGATCATGGAGCAAGCCAGAGGTGACGACTTCAAGGGCGCTTGCCGAAACCCCGCCGGTCGCGGAGACCCTTTGAGGGACGTAACCCAGGCGCTCCCTGGGAGCGTCGGCGGCGGCCACCCCATCTATCTCGATGCGGCCGGAGAGGAGGGGAATGATCCCCAGAATTGCCCGCACGGCCGTCGTCTTCCCCGACCCGTTTCCTCCCATCAGGGTGAGCATTTCGCCTGCCGCGACATCGAAGGAAACCCCGTGGACGATGGGGTTCCCACCGAGCGCTACGTGGAGGTCTGTAACGCGAACGGCCGGGGTGGGGCTAGCCACAGCCCAGTCCGGCCTTGAGGACGTTGAGGTTGCGGTTCATGATGATGAGGTAGTCGTCTCCGTCCTCGACGAGGCCGCCGATGGGGTCCAGGGTAGCGACCTCCAAGCCCGCGTCGTAGGCAAACGCCTCGACGACGCTCGGATCGACGAGGGTCTCGACGAAGACGGTGGTGGCTCCGACGGACTCGGCAAGGTTGCGAATCTCGCGGATACGGGAGGGAGAGGGCTCGGCTTCGGGGTTGATGCCGGAGAGGCCCACCTGGGTGAGGCCATACCGCAGGGATAGGTATCCGAAGGCTTCGTGGCTGACGAGGATGGTGTCGCGCTCGCAGGTTGTGAGCGCTTCGGCGTAGAGGGAATCCAGTTCGGAGAGGTCTTCGGCGAGTGAGTCGTAGTTGTTCAGGTACAGGTCGGCGTTGTCGGGATCGAGAGTTGCGAATTCTTCGGTGACGGCCTCCGAGTACTGGGTGAGCAGGACGGGGTCGAGCCAGAAATGGGGATCGGTGCCGACGTTTCCCTCGTCCCCTCCCATCAGGTCGATGACGTCGGAAACGTCGAATCCATTGGCCTCGGTCGCTCCTATGGCGTCATCGACCTTCGGCTGAAAACCCGAGATGTAGAGGACGATGTCGGCGTCCCGGACTTCGCGAACCCCGGAGGGTGAGAGTTCGAGGTCGTGGGGTTCGGCCCCAGGAGGCGTCAGAGTGATCACCTTGACCGGGTCGCCGCCGATTCTTTCGGCGATGAACTGGAGGGGGTAGAAGGCCGCGGCTACCGTGAGGTCGGGGGCGTCGGTGGGGGTGGGGTCGTCGGTCTGCGAGCAGGCCGCCAGGCCCAGGGCGACGACGCCAAGGAGCGCGGCACGGCAGACGATCAAATGTGACATGACTTAATCTTATCGCTAATGATAATCATTGTCAAAAGGAAGGAATTGCGGGGAGTTCCGATACACGGATCGTTCTGGGCTTTCTGGTGGGGAGGTTGGGTCAGCGCGGCCATTGCGCGGGTCCGGGCGCTTCGCGCCGATAGACTGGCGGCCAGCAACTTCAAAGGAGTCTTCGTGGCCGCAGCCAGCCGTCTCGACAATGTCATTTCCCTCGCCAAGCGGCGAGGCTTCGTCTTCCCCTCGGGTGAGATCTACGGGGGCACCCGCTCCGCCTGGGACTATGGGCCCCTCGGCGTCGAGCTCAAGGAGAACATCAAGCGCCAGTGGTGGCGCGCGATGGTGACCTCCCGCGACGACATCGTCGGCCTCGACTCCAGCATCATCCTGCCGCCCGAGGTGTGGGAGGCGTCCGGCCACCTCAAGGCCTTCGTCGACCCCCTCGTCGAGTGCAAGAAGTGCCACAAGCGGTACCGCGAGGACACCCTCATCGAGGAATTCACCGAGCGCAAGGGTCGCGCACCCAAGGGGGGCCTCGACGAGGTCGCCTGCGAGGCCTGTGGGACGCGGGGGGGCTTCACCGAGCCCCGCATGTTCAACGGCCTCCTCAAGACCTACCTCGGCTCCGTCGAGGACGAGACCGGGCTGCATTACCTGCGCCCCGAGACCGCCCAGGGCATCTTCATCAACTTCGCCAACGTCATGGCCGCCGCCCGCAAGAAGCCCCCGTTCGGCATCGGCCAGATCGGCAAGAGCTTCCGCAACGAGATCACCCCGGGCAACTTCATCTTCCGCACCCGCGAGTTCGAGCAGATGGAGATGGAATTCTTCGTCGAGCCGGGCACGGACGAGGAATGGCACCAGTACTGGATCGACACCCGAACCGACTGGTACGTCGACCTCGGTCTCGACCGTGAGAACCTTCGCCACTACGAGCACCCCAAGGAGAAGCTCAGCCACTATTCCAAGCGGACGGTCGACATCGAGTATCGGTTCCACTTCCAGGGGAGTGAATGGGGCGAGTTGGAGGGCATCGCCAACCGCACGGACTTCGACCTCACGACCCACGCCGAGCACTCGGGCAAGGACCTCAGCTACTTCGATCAGGATAAAAACGAGCGATGGGTGCCGTACGTCATCGAGCCCGCAGCCGGGCTGACAAGGTCCCTCATGGCGTTCCTCGTCGAGTCGTATTCGGAGGATGAGGCCCCCAATACCAAGGGCGGGGTCGACACCAGGATCGTGCTCCGGCTGGATCCGCGCCTCGCTCCCGTCAAGGCCGCGGTCCTGCCACTCTCCCGCTCTGAGGAGCTCTCGCCGAAGGCCCGGGACCTCGCCGCGGAGTTGCGTGAATCCTGGACCATCGATTTTGATGACGCGGGTGCGATCGGGCGGCGTTACCGTCGCCAGGACGAGATCGGGACGCCGTTCTGCATCACCGTGGACTTCGACACCCTCAAGGACCAGGCAGTGACCGTGCGCGACCGCGACACCATGTCGCAAGAGCGGATCGGACTCGACAAGGTGCGCGGGCACCTGGCCGAGAGGTTAGTTGGTTGCTAGAAGAGTTTGCGTAGGCTATAGGCGGAGGAGGCTCGATGAAATCCTATTTCGAGACCCACACGTTCGAGGGCGTGCTCGACGCTCCTATCGAGAGGGTCTGGGCGCTGCACACGAACCCCGAGGAGATGTGTTCCGTTTTCCCCCGAGTCATCGAAACCGAGATCGTCTCTGGCCAGCCGGGGGAGAAGGGGTGCCTCCTCCGGTCCACCATGGGTGACCCCAAGGGGAGGACCCGGACGGTGGACACCGAGTTCGTCGACGTCCATCCGCCGCGCAGCATCTCCACGCGCACGGTGGTCCGCGGGTCGCCACGGATGATCTATGAGTCAACGCGGACGTTCGTACGCCAGGGCAATCTCACACCTACGACCCTCACCATCACGGCCCAGACGCATCCGGTCCTGTGGTTCATCCGCTTCCTTCTAGGGCTCACCCGCGCGAAACGGGCGCGCGAGACTGCGAAAGTTTTCAAAAGAGAGACGGCGGAGGAGAACGCCTACTATGCGCGTTCGGCGCCGTGACTGCGGCCGTCCTCCCGCCGCAGGAGCGGATCGGACTCGACAAGGTGAGTGGGTACCTGGCCGAGCGACTCGTCGGGGTGTGACCGCTATCTCAGGCGCGCGAGTTGGTGTTGTGCCATTGTTGGAGTTATGAAAAAGGCTCATGCCCTTTCAGCGTTTGTGGTGATCGCTGTCATGGCTCTCTCCGGTTGTATTCGCCAAGTGTGCGACGTCACCCTGAGCCCCGACGGCACCGTGAGCGGTGAGTTCGTCTCCGCGTACCACGAGGCATATCTTGAGGCAAGCGGCATGACCGAAGAGGACCTTTTCTCCGAGGAAGAAATGGATGCAATCAAATCGGAGTTGAGCAATGCCGAGGTCTACGACTACGACCAAGACCTGTACGTGGGAAGACGCGTGACCTTCGAGGGCCAGACAATCGATGACTTCACGGTTGGAGACGCCGGGAGTTTTTCGCGCGATGGCGACGACTTCATTTTCCAGGGGTCGCTAATCGATGATCCGTCAGCAGCCTCACTCCGTGATTCAGAGCCCGCCGCGTATAGCCAACTCGACTTCAGGCTTTCAATCACGTTTCCCGGCGAGGTCTACGAGCACAACGGCAGCCTGAGCGGGACGACCGTTACCTGGGACAAGGACGCAATTCTCTCCGGCGAGGAGCCATATGCCCGTGGCTCGGCCTCCCCGGGGGTCGTCATCCCTACAGGGGAACCGGAGGATGACGTCGCGACCCCCCGGGTCGACGTGTCAACGACTGGCCAGGGGGAACTCACCGAGGTGCACGAGTCGGATAACGGCTCTGATTCCGACCTTTGGAAGGGGATCCTGATCGGGTGGCTCGGCGCCGTGGGGTTTGGCTTCCTGTGGTGGGGGGTAGACAAACTGGGAGCAAGAGCCAAAGGCTAGTCCAACAAGGCCGCCCTCCCAGTCAAGCCATCGTGGTCGGGGGAGGAACCGAGTCGCGTGCGAGGATGGGTGGGTGCCGACCCCCGTCCTGCCTCCCCTTCACATCGGACGGCTGACGGTCGAGACCCCAGTGGTGCTCGCCCCCATGGCCGGGGTGACGAACGCGGCATTCCGACGGCTCTGCCGGGAGCACGGCGGCGGGCTGTTCGTGGCCGAGATGGTGACATCCCGGGCCCTCGTCGAACGCACCCCCGAGAGTCTCCGCATCATCCGGCATGACCCCGACGAGACGCCTCGCTCCGTCCAGGTGTATGGCGTCGATTCCGCGACCGTCGGCGCCGCCGTCCGCATCCTTGCCGACGAGGACCGCGCCGACCACATCGACCTCAACTTCGGTTGTCCCGTGCCCAAGGTGACCCGCAAGGGTGGGGGAGCCGTCCTGCCCTGGAAGACGGACCTGTTCAGACGCATCGTCGGGGCGGCGGTGGAGGCCGCCGCGGGGGTGCCGGTGACCGTCAAGATGCGCAAGGGGATCGACGACGAGCACCTCACCTTCTTAGAGGCCGGGCGGGTGGCCGAGGGGGAGGGGGTCGCGGCGGTTGCCCTCCACGCTAGGACGGCCGCCGACCACTACTCGGGTCACGCGGATTGGGTGGCGATCAAGTCGCTTAAGGAGGCGGTGACGACCGTACCGGTGCTCGGGAACGGTGACATCTGGACGGCGGAGGACGCGGTCAGGATGGTCGCCGAAACCGGGTGCGACGGGGTGGTCGTCGGGCGCGGGTGCCTGGGCAGGCCCTGGTTGTTTGCGGACCTCCAGGCGGCGTTCGAGGGACGCCTGGACCGTGTGCGGCCCGGAACACGAACAGTTGCGAACACACTGTTCCGGCACGGCGAACTTCTTGTTGCGCACTGTGGCGACAACGAGAGCAAGGCGATGCAGGAGATCCGCAAGCACATCGCGTGGTACTTCAAGGGGTACCAGGTGGGGGGGGAGGCGAGGCGCAGGCTCGGCCTGGTCTCCTCGCTCGCCGAACTGCGCGGGATCCTCGATGGTCTCGACCTCGACCGGCCCTACCCGGGGGCGGCGGCGGAGGGCGCGCGTGGGCGGCAGGGGACACCCAAACGCCCAATATGCCCGGAGGGCTGGCTCGATTCGCGTGATATCACGCCCGAGATCGAGTCCCGGCTCCACGAGGCGGAATTGAGCGTCTCTGGGGGATAGAGGGGGGATCGGATGCCTCGAGGCGCGCGTTCGACAGGCTGGTACCGTCGCAGCATGTCCGTTATGGCCCGCGTGGCACTCCCGCTCGTTCTTCTCCTCACCGCCTGCACATCGGGCGGGGCGGCGTCGCCCGAGACGTCCGGCGCGTCCTACGCGATCGGGGAGCAGTGGGAGTACGTGCTCGAACTCCTCGTGGACCCGGAAGGCGCGAATACGTCGGAGATCGAAGAGCGGTTCCACACGATCTTCCTAGCGCAGGTGCCCGCGTATACGCTCGTTGCGGTCCTCGCGACGCTCGAGGGTGACTACGTTGTCGACGAGATGGAGACCGACACGGCGCTCCGACGGGTGGGAATCATGAGCGCCGATGGCGTGCGGATCGCATTCTCCATCGGGATCGACCCGGCGGACGGCCGGATCGTCGAGCTGTTTTTCCAGCCTGCGGGACCGGACCCTGACGCGGGGCCGGTCTCGGCCGCTAGCGCGGACGCGACCCTCGCGGCGGTCGCGCCCCAGAGCGGCTGGGCGGTCTACGACATCACGGGCGGGACCTGCGACGCGTTGCATGAGGTCAACGCCGAAGATCCGTACGCCATCGGGTCCGAGTTCAAGCTTTGGATCCTCGCCGCGATCGTCGAGGACGTGGATGCCGGCGACCTCTCGTGGTCGGACCAGGTGGCAGTGCGGGACGAGCTCAAGTCCTCAGCCGACGGCCAGACGTACGCCAAGCCCGACGGGACGGAGATGTCGATCGACGAACTCGCACTATTCATGATCTCTGTTTCCGACAATACGGCGGCCGACCTACTACTCGATCACTTGGGGCGGGATCGCGCGTGGCTGGCGATGAGTGACGCCGGCGTCACCGCGCCCGAGCGGAATAACCCGTTCCTCTCGACCCGCGAGCTCTTCCTCCTGAAACTGATGCCCGAGCACGCCGGCTGGACGGACCTGTCGGTTACCGAGCGCGCAGCGTACCTGGACGACGAACTCGCAGGCCTGACGCTTGAGGACGTCAACCCAGAGACTTTGCCGGACGCGCCATGGGGGATCGAGCGACTCGAGTGGTTCGCCTCCGCCGAGGACATGTGTCACACGTGGCTTCGCCTTGACGATCTGATCGATGCGTCCGATCCCGGCGATGCCCGGGCAGCGACGGCCGCGCTCACCGCGAATCCCGGCCTCGAGATCGATGCGGCGCGCTGGCCCGAGATCTGGTACAAGGGTGGGTCGGAACCCGGCGTGTTCGCCATGACGTGGCGCCTCGTCGGTGTGGATGGCCGCGAGTTCGTGGTGGCGGCTGCCCTTAATGACCCGGAGAATGCGTTCAGCGAGATCCGCGCGATAAACGCGATGCAGACCGTGTTCGCGGCCTTCGAGGCCATCGTCGACGCCTAGGGGTCAAATCTGGCTCTGGGGTCAAACCTGAGGGACCCGCGCACTAACATCGAGGGGTGAGCGATCTGTCCTCCGGATACTCCAACGGCGACGTCGAGAGGTGGGCCACCGAGCGTCCGAAGAGTGCTAGCCGTACCCCGTTCGAGCGGGATCGCGCCCGCATCGTCCACAGTTCCGCCCTCCGTCGCCTGGGGGCCAAGACACAGGTGCTCGGCGCGGGAACGGGGGATTTCGTCCGCACCCGTCTCACCCACACCCTCGAGGTGGCGCAGATCGGGCGGGAACTGGGAAAGGCCCTCGGGTGCGACCCCGACCTGGTGGACACCGCCTGCCTCGCCCATGACCTGGGGCATCCGCCCTTCGGCCACAACGGCGAGCGTGCCCTCAACGAGGTGGCTCAGCACATCGGCGGATTCGAGGGCAATGCCCAGACCCTACGCGTCCTTACCCGCCTCGAACCCAAGTCGGTCGACCCCCGAACCGGCAGGAGCGTCGGCCTCAACCTCACGCGGGCATCCCTCGACGCGAGCCTCAAGTACCCGTGGCCGCTCGCAGACGCCCCCGCTCAAATGAGCGAACGCATCACCCAGAAATTCGGGGTGTACGACGACGACCTTGACGTGTTCAGGTGGCTCAGAAAGGGCCCGGACCCAGGGTCAATCGCGTTCGAGGCGCAGGTGATGGACCTGGCCGATGAGATCTCCTATTCGGTACACGATGTCGAGGATTCGGTGGTTCACAACGATGTGTCGCTCAGCGTCCTCAAGGACCCCGGACAGGCTCGGGCCGTGGTCGCTCACGCCCGCGAATGGTATGGCAGGGGAGAGGAGGAGGAGTTGCTCGCCGCGCTCAAGCGGCTCCGCGCGGACCCCACCTGGGTCCCCGACTACGACGGCTCCTCCCGCGCTCTGGCCAGCCTCAAGGATCTGACGAGTCAATTCATCGGTCGTTTCTGTGATGCGGTCACTGCGGCGACCAGGGAGGTCTATGGGGACAGCCCCCTCACCCGGCATCGCGCCAGCCTCGTCATCCCCGAGGAGACGGCCGCCGAGATTTTCGCCCTCAAGGGCATCGCCGTCCACTTCCTCATGGCCCCCAGGGAGCGGACCCGCAGCCACAAGGCTCAACGGGAGAGGCTTGCGGAATTGGTGCTAGCGATCGTCGAACGGGGGGAGGATCGGCTCGACCCGCATTTTGCGGAGGCGTGGAGCGAGGCGGCCGACGATACGGCACGGTTCAGGGTGGCGGTCGATCAGGTCGCATCGCTGACGGACAGGAGCGCGTACGACCTCCACCACAAGTACTGCCGGAAGGAGCAGGGGAGGGCTAGGCGCGCTGTGTCTGGACACGCATCGGGAGGCGGGACGCCTCGACGTCATCGATAGACACGACCCACTCGAACTTTCCGGCCTCCTCGAATCGCATCCCCTCGATCAGGAACGCGAAGCACGCTATTTGCTCGTCGCCATCGACCAGCGTAGGCGGGCGTCCCAACGTGAACTCGCCACCCATCGCGGTGAGAGTGGCGGGCTTGCCGTCGGGGTCAGCCCGCATGCCGATCGGGTGGTCCTGTCCATCCTCCGTGACGAGCCGAACCTCGAGCTTGTGCTTGGAATTCGTGTCCGTAAACGGCACATGGACGGTGAGCCCGAGGGCCAACCGTCGGTGGATCACGGGGAAGCCACGGGCAAAGATGGTGTTCCACCCCATGCCCAGGGCATAGATCTTGTTGTTGATGACCTCGGCGGTATCCGCGAGGAACGCATCGACCCTCATAGCTCTCCCTTGTCGGAACCAGCGTAGCGGGATTGAAGGGGTTCCTGCGCGGTGTTCGCGGTGGGCATACGGCCGACGCAGGGAAAGGCCTCATCGGGCATAGGGTTGGCTCGTGGCCGGCAGCATCGTCAGAGACGACATCGACGCGGTGCGAGAGCGCACCCGCATCGAGGAGATTGTCGGCGAGCGGGTCGCCCTCAAGTCAGGAGGGGTCGGCTCCCTCAAGGGGCTCTGTCCCTTCCACGACGAAAAGACCCCCTCCTTCCATGTGCGGCCCGGCATCGGTCGTTGGCACTGTTTCGGGTGCGGTGAGGGGGGCGACGTCATCTCCTTTCTCATGAAGGCCGATGGGCTGCCGTTCGCCGAGGCCGTCGAGTACCTTGCGGGCCGGGCCGGGATCACCCTCCGGTACGAATCGGGGGGCAAACGGTCGGAGGCCACGGGGGGTGGCAGGCGGCGGCTCGTCGAGGCCAACCGGGTCGCGGCCGAGTTCTTCGTTGAAGCTCTAGCGACCCCGGAAGCCAAACCCGGGCGGGACTTCCTTTCAGGGCGCGGATTCGAGAAGGAGGCCGCGGATCTCTTCGGGGTGGGGTATGCCCCCAAGGGTTGGCATGGCCTCGTGGAACACCTTCGGAAGAAGGGTTTCATCGAGGCCGAGATAGAGGCCTCCGGGCTGGCGTCGCGGGGGCAGCAGTCCTCTGGACGCGACTCCCGGATCTTCGACCGCTTCAGGGGGCGACTCGTCTGGCCGATCCGCTCGGTCACGGGCGAGGTCGTCGGTTTCGGGGCGCGCAAGCTCCTCGACGACGACGGAGGTCCCAAGTACCTCAACACCCCAGAGACTCCGCTTTATAAGAAATCCCAGGTGCTCTATGGCCTCGACCTCGCCAAGAAGGCCATCGCGTCGTCGCGCCAGGTCGTTGTCGTCGAGGGTTACACCGACGTCATGGCCTGCCACCTTTCCGGCGTGCAGACGGCCATCGCCACGTGTGGGACGGCCTTCGGGGAGGAGCACGCCCGGATGCTGCGCCGCTTGCTCGGGGGTGGGGTTGGGGCACCCACGAAGATCGGGATGTCGCGGGCAGAGGTGATCTTCACGTTCGACGCCGACGAGGCCGGGCGAAACGCCGCCCTCAAGGCGTTTGAGTTGGAGTCGGAGTTCCTCTCGCAGACCTATGTTGCCGTGGCACCGGATGGCTTGGATCCATGCGACCTCCGGTTGCAGCGGGGGAACGATGCGGTAGGGGCTCTTGTGGGGTCTCGGTTGCCGCTTTTCGAGTTCGTCATCAAGGCCGCGCTCGCCGGGAACGATTTGGAGACGGCCGAGGGGCGGGTGGCGGCGCTTCGGTCGGCGGCTCCTGTGGTGGCCGGGATTCGGGATGGGGCCCTCAGACCCGAGTATGCCCGCCGACTCGCGGGTTGGCTTGGGATCGAAATGGAACGGGTGCGTGCGGCGGTCGCCGCCGCAGGGAAGGCCCGTCGGCCCGCAAGTGCTGGTGGGGTTGGGGGGGCACAGGCCGGGGCGGGGGGTGCGCAGATGGACGTATCGGAGGCCCCCGCGCTCAACCCGAAGGATCCCGTTGTCCGGGCGGAACGGATGGCGCTTGAGGTGCTGCTTCAGGAGCCGGCAAGCGTCGAGCCCGAGTGGGTGGCAACGCTCGATGCGGAGGCGTTCACCGTTCCGCAGTACCGGGCCGTGTGGGATGGAATCGTCGCGGCCGGGGGGATTCAGACGGCCGCCTCGCTCGAGGCGGGATGGGTCAACCGGGTGGCAGACGAGGTGGGGGAGGCCGTCGCGCCGGTCGTCTCGGCGCTCGCCGTGTCACCCATGTCGCACGACCGCCCGGCCGAGATGCCACGCTTTGCCCGGAGTGTCATCGCCGGGGTTCATGACTTGGCCCTGACCCGAAAGATCTCGGATGCCCGTGGCAGGATGCAACGAATTGGCGAGGGAAACGTTGGATATCAAGAGGCGTTCGCCGAACTTGTCGCTCTCGAGGGTGAGAGGCGGGCCCTCCGGGAGGAGTAATCCGTGGCGCACCTGGAGAAGCCTGGGCCACCCGACGAGGATCTGCCTCACCAGTGGGGTTGGTGGGTCTTCGTCCTGCCTCCCCCGATCTTTCTGGGCGTTATCTTCGCGTGGAGCGCATTTTTTTGGGATTTCAGTTGGGGAGACACGGCAGCCCGCCCGCTCAAGTACCCGCGGGACCAGGCGATGATGGAGCAAATCGTGTCGTGGGTGCACGAGTACGGCGATTGCTATGACTACTACGTGGAACTTCCGAAGGAGTATGCGCCTTTCACGGCTGGAGGCCTTACGTCGTGCTGGGAAGAGGTCGTCTTTCTCCCCCAGTGGTCGGGTATCCCCGATGATGCCGGGGGTTTCTGGTACAGCCCCTACCTATCTCCCGAGGGCTTTGACATGTGGGGAATGATCTGTAGGGACCCCGTGGATCTGGGCGATGGCTGGTGGACCTGCGGGATGGCCTCCTAAACGCCGGAAAGGCGGCATCCCGAGTCCTCAGTGCGTTATGATGGAAAAATGGCAAAGCGCAAGTCGACCATCTATGTCGAGGAAGAGGTCCTTCGGGCGGCGCGAGTGTATGCCGCGCGCATGGACATGAGGGACTCCGATGTCGTCGAGAAAGCCCTGCGCCGTTTCCTGGGACTGGAACTCCTTGACCGCGGCCCGGGTATGGACGAGGAGGATGCTTACGCGATCGCCTATACGGAGGTCCGAGCGGCGCGCACCGAGCGCAACCGACTGCCGGAATAGCGCCGCGACATGCGAGTGATTGTCGATCCGGGGGTCTTGATCTCCGCGCTTCTCTCAGGGGCTGGGTCTCCCGGCCTACTGGTGCGGCGGTGGTTAGACGGAGAGATCGAAGTCATCGGGTCTCCTCGCCTGTTCGATGAGTTGGCGGAGGTGCTTGGACGATCGAAGTACCGCCCTTGGGTCTCGGTTGAGGACTCGCAGGCTTTCGTCCACGTCGTAGAAGCATCCATGCTCGCTTTGCCCGATCCGCCACCGGAACAGGGAGTCTCCCCAGATCCGGGGGATGATTACCTCGTCGTCCTTGCTCGAAGCGCCCGCGTCGATGCACTCGTCACCGGGGACGGCGCCCTACTCGCCGCCGATCTCGGAGGTCTCGTCACGCTAACCCCGGCCCAACTGTTGGCCGAATTGGACCGTCGGTCCAGATAGGAAGGCAAGCGAGGGCCGAAAACGGTTGCGAGTAAGCGCGTACACTCTAGGGGCTGCCCACGGCTGGGCATCATCCCCTGAAGAAGAAGAGAATCCGCCATGCCTGCCCGCCTAGACCTGCGCAATGTCGCCATTGTCGCGCACGTTGACCACGGCAAGACCACCCTCGTCGACGCCATGCTCTGGCAGGGTGGGGCGTTCGGAGAGCACGCCCATGTCGCCGAGCGCGCCATGGATTCCGGCGACCTTGAGCGCGAAAAGGGCATCACGATCCTCGCGAAGAACACCGCGATCCGGTACACCGGAGCGTCCGCCATTCCGGGTGGAGTGACCATCAACGTCATCGACACCCCGGGGCACGCCGACTTCGGTGGCGAGGTGGAACGCGGGCTCTCGATGGTCGACGGTGTCATACTCCTCGTCGACGCGTCCGAGGGACCGCTCCCGCAGACCCGGTTCGTGCTACGGAAGGCCCTCGCAGCGCATCTGCCCGTCATAATCGTCGTCAACAAAACCGACCGACCCGACGCCCGCATCGCCGCCGTCGTGGAGGAGACCCACGACCTGCTCCTCGGCCTCGCCGCAGACCTCCAGGATGAGATCCCCGACCTCGATGTCGACGCGGTGCTCGCCGTGCCCGTGGTGTATGCCTCAGCCCGGGTCGGGCGCGCGTCCCTTCATCAGCCCGCCGACGGGGAGATGCCCGACAGCGAGAACCTCGAACCCCTCTTCAAGGTGATCCTCAAGCGCATCCCCGCGCCGACGTATGAGGAGGGAGCCCCGCTCCAGGCGCACGTCACCAACCTCGACGCGTCGCCGTTCCTCGGCCGCCTCGCCCTGCTGCGCGTCTTCAACGGCACTATCCGGAAGGGCCAGACGGTCGCGTGGGCGCGGCGCGACGGCACGCTCAAGCCCGTCAAGATCACCGAACTGTTCGAGACGAAGGGCCTGGAGCGGGTGCCGACGGAGGGCGCTGGTCCCGGTGACATCGTCGCGGTCGCGGGCATCGAGGACATCACCATCGGCGAGACGCTGACCGATCTCGATGACCCCCGGCCCCTCCCACTCATCACCGTCGACGACCCGGCGATCGCCGTGACCATCGGCATCAACACTTCACCGCTCGCCGGACGCGTCAAGGGCTCCAAGGTGACCGCCCGCCAGGTGAAGGACCGCCTCGACCGCGAGCTGGTCGGAAACGTCTCGATCCGCGTCCTCCCGATCGGCCGCCCCGATGCCTGGGAGGTTCAGGGTCGTGGCGAACTCGCCCTCGCGATCCTCGTGGAGCAGATGCGCCGGGAGGGCTTCGAACTGACCGTGGGCAAACCGCAGGTGGTGACGCGGGCCATTGACGGACACGTCGAGGAACCCATGGAGCACCTCACGGTAGACGTACCCGAGGGACACCTGGGTGCCGTCACTCAATTGCTCGCCGCTCGCAAGGGGTGCATGGAGACCATGTCGAACCACGGCACGGGCTGGGTCAGGATGGAATTCATCGTCCCGGCTCGAGGCCTCATCGGCTTTCGCTCCGAATTCCTCACGGACACCCGCGGAACCGGCATCGCGTCGTCGATCGCCCACGGGTACGAGCGATGGTGCGGGCCTATAGAATACCGGACGGCCGGCTCCCTCGTCGCGGATCGCCCCGGTGTCGTCACGCCGAATGCCCTCATCGCGTTGGAGGATAGAGGCGACTTCTTCGTGTATCCCACCCAGGAGGTCTACGAGGGCATGATCATCGGGGAGAACACCCGGGGTGAGGACATGGACGTCAACATCACCAAGGAGAAGAAGCTGACGAATATCCGCTCGTCTACGAGCGACGAGTTGGAGCGCCTCACTCCCCACCGCAAGCTCACGCTCGAGGAGTGCCTGGACTTTGCGCGCGACGACGAGTGTGTCGAGGTGACGCCGGAGATCGTTAGGCTCCGCAAGTTGGTTCTCGACCGTCAGGAGCGGGGCAAGGCCGCCGGGCGCGCGCGACGCGGCGAGGGCTAGCCTCAGATCGGACTGGGCTCCCGCGACTGGACTCGAACCAGTAACCCTCCGATTAACAGTCGGATGCTCTGCCAATTGAGCTACGCGGGATCGCGACCCCCCACTTTACCGGATCGCACACCGGCTCGATGCGCTAGAAGCACCTCCCCAATATCGCGTACGCTGACACGCGCGGGCCAGTAGCTCAGCCGGTTAGAGCAACGGACTCATAATCCGTCGGTCGTGGGTTCGAGCCCCACCTGGCCCACCGTGAATAGTCGGGGGAACGTCGGTTCAGGAAGGCGACGAGAGAGGGCAGAAGAGATGTCGGATATGGGCCCGGCCGAGCGGCAGGTTCGTTCAGCGAAGGTCAGGACGATGGAGCTCAATCACTACGGCCAATACTCGATCCTTCTAGGAGTAGCCGTCGCGTTCGTCTTCGCCGTCAACTGGTTGGCGTTGGGTGAAGTCCACGTCGTTTCTAGGGGATTCATCCCCCTCTTTTTTGCGGTTCTTGGGTTCCTGTATGGCGTACGCGGGGTGAGGGCAGCGGCACGAGGGCTCGCCACGAATTGGACCACCTCCATCGTCGGGATGCTCCTGACGGGGGGATTCATCGTCGTGGAGACCGCGCTCTTCGTGGGAATGTATTTCTAGGGGCCCCGCCTGGTAACCGGATTCCGCCGGGTTGGCGACAGGCCTTCTACCCGGAGGCGCGCGACCGGTCGATGAGGCTGGTGTATGCCTGCATCGCGAGCGAGTCGGCATCCTTTGCCTTCAGGAGTCGACGGAGTTGCTGGCGGGCGAGCAGGATGCCCCAGGCTTCGTAGCCGAACTGCCTCGTGTCGACGTCGGCGGAGAACTGGCCTTCTGCAACTGCGATCTCTGCGGCCCGAGAAAAGGTGTTGATGATCTCGTCGATCATGGCGGCAACCTTGTCGTGGACGGGGCCGGGCCGGTCATCGAAGTCCGTCGCCGCCGCCATGAGGGAGCACCCGGCTTTGCTCTTTTCGTCCTCCCATTTGGTCCACAGGATGCAGAGTTGCTCGATTCGTGGGATTCCGCGGGGGGCCTGGAAGGCGGGAATGAGAACCGCCTTTACGAAACGCTCCTTGGCCGCATCGAGGACGGCGCATTGCAGGGCTTCCTTCGAACTGAAGTGTGCGTAGAGCCCGCTCTTGGACATGCCCGCCATCGTTGCGAGTGCCCCGATGGACATCCCCTCAAGACCAGTCGTGCATGCAAGCTTGAGCGCTAGCCGCAGGATCTCCTCACGTGTCTTCTGTCCCTTTGTGCCCGTCGGCGTAGTGTCCGGCATCAGTCCCGTCCGTAGTCGAGGTCCTCGCTGATCTCCTGGGGGGTGATGTCAATCTTCATACCATGGAGACCTAATCCCCCAATAGTACGCAGACGACGGAATGGGCGACGCTTATGCTGAGTCGCCGCGGTGGAAGCGTTTTCCGCTAGGCGCGGAGTCTGGCGATAGTGGGCATGGAAACGCGCGGCTTGGCCTCCGGCAATGACTGCATCGGACATGAGATTCTTCCGTTCTTCGGTCACTGGGGATATTGGTTGAAGCATCCCGTAACTAAAATAGCACGATCGTTCGGACTGTCAAGTCACTCGCCGGAGAGGCGGTATGGCCAGCGGCGCCCCGGAAGTGCCGGACCTGCACTAGCCGAGTGCTACTCGGGGATGCTGAATCCCCGGTCGAGCGCGTCGAGCGCCCGCTGTAGGACGAAGGCGAGGGTCGTGGTGAATCCGCTCTCGTACCAGTGGTGGATCGCGCCGGTGACCGCGCCGACGAGGGCGTGGGAGAGAAGTTGGATGTCGAGGTCTCCGTGTTCATAGCCGAGCGCCTCGCTCAGCGTATTTCCGATCAACTCGGCGGCCTCGTAGAAGGCGAGGGCGGACGCCGCCTCGACGGCGGGCTCTTCCATGACCAGTTTCGTCCGCCGCCTGACGTATTCCTCGTCGGTGGTCAGGGGGCCGACGATGAGGGCCTCGGCCGCGTGCCGGAGGGCGATGAGCGGGGGC
This sequence comes from uncultured Demequinaceae bacterium, assembly GCA_964610155.1. Lineage (GTDB taxonomy): Bacteria > Actinomycetota > Actinomycetes > Actinomycetales > Demequinaceae > JAFGBM01. The sequence continues at coordinate 28,992 of CAZSUY010000010.1, read as the reverse complement.
TGCGTCTTGATCTCCTCGAAGAGTTGCTCGATCCAGACGGGGTCGTACTCATCCCAGAGGACAATCTGTTCCTTCGTACCGAAGTACCGGTAAACCGAGCTTGGGGAGACCTCGGCCTCGGTAGAGATGCGCTCGATGGTCACGGCGTCGTACCTCTCGCGCTCGAAGAGACCGAAGGCGACCTCTTGGATCCGTCGCATTGCGGAGAGGCGCTTGCGTTCCCTGAGGCCGACGGTATGGGCACCCTCACTCATGGCCTCAGGCTAACACGGATGACAGTTACGCGCACTTGACAGTCACTGCCATAGGAGTTACCGTCAAGTGACAGTAACTATCAACAGCCCGATCGGGGACGACGCGGGCAGGGGAGCGGTCATGGACATGGCAATAGAGACGAGGGGCCTCGTCAAGCGGTACGGATCGACAACGGCACTGGACGGTCTCGACCTCACGGTAAAAACCGGCGAAATCCACGGGTTTCTGGGCCCGAACGGTGCTGGGAAATCGACGACCGTCCGAATTCTTCTTGGGCTGCTACGCGTCGATGCCGGGGAGGCTCACCTACTCGGCGGCGACCCATGGCACGATGCGGTCGCGCTCCACCGAAGGCTCGCCTACGTCCCAGGAGATGTCAACCTCTGGCCGACCTTGACGGGCGGCGAGGCCATCGACCTTCTCGCGAGCCTCCGCTGTGGGGTCGATCCGCGCCTCCGAGACGAGATGATCGAGCGATTCCAGCTCGACCCCCGCAAGCGCTGCTCGAGCTACTCCAAGGGCAACCGCCAGAAGGTCGCCATCGTCGCGGCTTTCGCCTCCGACGTCGAGCTGTACCTCCTTGACGAGCCCACCTCCGGCCTCGACCCCCTCATGGAGACGGTGTTCCAGGACGTCGTCAAGGAGCGGGTGGGCCAGGGGCGGACGGCTCTGCTATCGAGCCACATCCTGGCCGAGGCGGAGGCTTTGTGTGACCGGGTGAGCATCATTCGCGAGGGCCAGATCGTGGAGACCGGGACGCTCGACGACATGCGGCACCTCACCCGCACCTCGATTCACGTACGGACGGAGCGTCCGCTGACCGGGATGAGCCGCCTCGCCGGAGTTCACGACTTCGAGGCCCACCACGACGGCGGTGCCTTCGAGGTCGACTCCGAGCACCTCGGCGCGGCCCTTGCCCACCTCACGACGTTCGGGGTCCTCGACCTCGAGAGCACCCCGCCGACGCTCGAGGATCTGTTCCTGCGCCACTACGGAGACGAACTTGCGGCGCTTTCGGGCAACGGCGGTGCGAACGGAGGCACGAGCGGAAGCGGCGCCAAGCGTGGGAGGCGCCGGTGAGCGCCTGGACGGGCACGTCACGTTTGGTGAGGCTCGCCCTTCGGAGGGACCGGATCGTCCTGCCGATCTGGCTCGTCTCGATCTGCGTGCTCATCCTCGCCGTCGTCTCCGCGGAGACCGGGATCTACCGTGACGAGGAGCAGCGGGCCTCGGGAGCGGCGTTCGGTGCCGCGAACATCGTCACCCGTATATTCGACGGGCCGGCCTCGGGGACGAGCCTCGGGGCGATGTCGATCGTCGAGGGTTACCTCGTCCTTGCCATCTTCGTCGCCCTGATGGCCGGGCAGGCCGTCGTCCGCCACACCCGGCTCGAAGAGGAGACCGGAAGGGCGGAGCTGATCGGCTCCAGTGTTGTTGGCCGCCAGGCCAGGCTCACCGCCGCGCTAATCGTGGGAGTTGGGGCGAGCCTTATCGTCGGCGTCGGCGCCACCGTCGTCCTCCTAGCGTATGGGCTGCCGGTCGGGGGCTCGATCGCCGCCGGGGTGTCCTTCACCGGCGTGGGTGTCGCCTTCGCGGCCTTCGCGGCCGTCGCGGCTCAACTTGCTGTCAGCCAGCGGGGCGCCAACGGCCTCGTCGGCCTCGCCCTTGGGGCCTCCTTCCTTCTTCGGAGCGTCGGTGACGCTCTCGGCCACGTCGCCCCCGGCGGGGTCAAGCTCGTCAGTTCCTGGCCGTCCTGGCTCTCCCCGCTCGGCTGGGGCCAGCAGATCCGTCCCTACGGCGAGGACCACTGGGACGTCGCGCTCCTGTTCGTCGGGCTAGCCGTCGTGGGAGTCGGAGGGGCCTTCGGGTTGGCGGCCCGCCGCGACCTCGGCGCGGGCCTTCTTCGGGACAGGCCCGGACCCGCGACCGCGACGCCCGGCCTCCTCAGCTCCATGGGGCTCGCCTGGCGGCTTCAGCGCACGGCGCTCCTGGCCTGGACTGTGGGGATGATCGCGGTCGGGGTGCCATTCGGGGCGGTCGGGGACAGCGCGAACGACTTTGCTGACTCGGCGCCCGAGTTCGTCGCGACCCTCGAGCGGATGTATCCGGGGGCGAGCCTCGTCGATGTGTTCGCGGCCTTCATGATCGGCTTCCTCGGGGTCGGGGCGGCGGGCTATACCGTGCAGGCGTTGCTGCGGATGCGGGCGGAGGAGGCGAGCGGTCGGCTCGAACCCGTGCTCGCCACGGCGGTCGGACGGCGGTCGTGGCTCGCCGGACATTCGCTCATCACCGCGGTGGGGACGTGCGTCGTGTTGGGCGCCATGGGGTTGGCGGCGACCCTGGGCTACTGGATCGCGAGCGGGGACCTTGGAACGGGCCTGGGGGCGACAGGCGCCGGGCTCGTGCAGATCCCGGCCGCGCTTGCCCTCGGGGCGTTCGTGCTTGTCGCCTTCGCGTTTACACCCCGTTGGGCGCCGACGCTCGCGTGGGCGGGCCTCGCGACGTGCCTCGTCGTCGGTCAGCTCGGCGAGATGCTCGAACTTCCCCAATGGGCGCTGAACGTGTCCCCCTTCACCCACGCCCCGGCGATCCCGGCCGAGCCGTTCGCGGCCCTGCCCCTCTTCATCCTCCTCGTGTGCGCGGCCGGGCTCGCCGCGGTGGCTGGCCTGAGGTTTCGCCGCCGCGACCTCGCCATCGCCGCCTAGCGATCGGTCAGCAATTCCCGGACGGCAGCCTGGAGGGCTTCCACGGTCGCGGGGAGGGCCTCGGCTACATCCAACGCCGCGATGGGACCTCCGTCCGAGGCGAGGGCGGCCGCGCGTCCATGGACGAGGGCGGCCAACGCCCCGGCCTTGTCGGCATCGAGGCCTGAGGCCAGGAGCACTCCCGCGATCCCGGCAAGCACGTCCCCGGCGCCGGCGATCGCCAGCCAGGGGGGCGCGTCGGCCTGGCTCCATAGGGTGCCGTCGGGGGTGGCGATCAGGGTGACCGCGCCCTTGAGGAGGACGGTCGCTTCGGTCGCGCGGGCGAGGCGCCGGGCATGCTCCGCGGGGTTCGCTTCGATGGCCTGGGCGTCCGTGGGCTCGACAGCTAACGCAAGGGCTCGGGCGAGTTCTCCGGCGTGAGGGGTCAGGAGGAGGTGATTGGCCGGGGTGGCCCTCTCGTCCGCCGCGCGCGCTCGGACGCAGGCCTCGATCGCCCCGGCGTCGACCACGGCAGGCGTACCCGTCGCGAGCGCGGCCTCGATCGCCGCTGTCTGGGTGGGCTCGTCCACGACGCCGGGCCCGAGGACCCAGGCCCCGACCCGGGGCAGCTTCGCCTCGGTCGGGGCGTCCTCCGCGACCACCTCGGGACGGGCGGCGAGCACGAGGTCCTGCACCCGGTGCGGCCCGAGGTATCGGACTAGGCCAGCCCCCGCCCGGACGGCGGCCGAGCAGGTGAGCACGGCGGCGCCGGGGTAGCGATCCGATCCCGCGATCACACCGACGACGCCACGGGAGTACTTGTCGTCCACCGGGCCAGGGACCGGCCACAGGGAGGCGGCCCCCTCCGGCGTCAATCGCCGCGGGGTCAGACGGTGTGGGGTTTCTGGGAGGGGCTCCGGTACGGGGATGCCGACGTCGGCGACGACGATGCGGCCGGCGTCGAGCGCCGCCGGGGGAAGGAGGAGGCAGGGTTTGGGGGAGGTGAACGTGACGGTGACGGTCGCATGGATGTGGGGGAGATCGGCGTGGGGAACGTCGACGGAGACGCCGTCGGGATCCATCCCGCTTGGAAGGTCGACGGCGAGGACGGGCACAGCGGCGGGGATCGCCCCCACCAGGGTCGTGGCCGGTTCCCTGAGGCCGGGACTTGAGCCAAGCCCGACGATGCCATCGATGATGAGGTCCGCGGCCTCGATGGCGGCGGTGGCCGCCGCTACGTCCGTGGCCGTCGCAGTGTCCGCCGCCTGGATGACCTCACCCCCGGCCGCGCGGAGCCACTCAAGCCCCCGGGGGTGGGCTGAAATCCCCGTACAGACAGCAGTGACGGATGTGCCGTCACCCGCGAGCCGGGCTCCCGCCAGGAGGGCGTCTCCACCGTTGTTCCCTGTACCTACCAGGAGGACGACCCTGGCGCCCTTCCCTTCTCCCCGCTTGCCTGACCCTTCCCGCGCCCCAAGCATCGTTCGTGCCTCGGCCGCAACGGCGTCGGCCGCCCGGTCCATGAGCGGATCCTCCCCGACCCGCGCCAGCACCTCATCCTCGACGGCTCGGATCTGTTCGGCCGTCGCCGCCACCCAGATCCCGGAGTCGCTCATGCCCCTAGGCTGGCACAGGTCCGGGAGGGAGGGCACCATTGTCGCCGGGACGCGCGGCGATTCCCCCGACGACCCGTCCCGTCTCGCTGAGAATGATCGCCAGGTCGAGCGCGTTATGGCCGGGATCTGTGACGGTCTCAAGGATCATCCGAACATCGTAGGTGGAAAGGGGGAGGGTCGCAGGCATGGAAGAATACCCGCATGCCTGTTCGAGACATCCGTATCAGCGGGGATCCGGTGCTCCGCACCCCCTGCGAGCCCATCACCGTGATCGACGATCGGGTGCGCGCCCTCGTCGAGGACCTCCTCGACACCGTCGACTCCGAGGGGAGAGCCGGGGTCTCTGCCAATCAGATCGGTGTTAGCCTCAGGGCGTTCTCGTGGCACATCGACGAGGACAAGGGTTACATCCTCAACCCCGTGATCGTCGAGATGAGCGAGGAGTTCCAGGAACTTGGGGAGGAGGGGTGTTTGTCAATCCCCGGACTATGGTTCCCCTGCGAACGGCCGGCCCACGGGCGCTGCGAGGGAACGGACCTCGACGGCAATCCCGTCGTCGTTGAAGGGGATGGGATTTGGGCACGCCTCATTCAGCACGAGACCGACCACCTCGAGGGCAAGCTCTTCATCGACAGGCTGAAGAAAGATGTGCGTAAACGTGCGATGAAGCTTCTGCGTGAGGCGCTCGAGACGGAGTCGGCTCGCTCCTAGGCAAAAAAGAGCGACGACGCCCCGCGACGCGCCGATGCGCGAATCGCGTATCACACTGGCGTAATTCGCGTCGTTGAGGCACCATAGAAGAGACACGCGCCGCGTGCCTGCTCTGCCATTCCTGTTGAGGTCGTCGGGGAAGACGAACCTAGACAGGAAGGAGAGGTCATGGCCGCCATTACCTGCGGTGTGTTGTTTGTGCACTCTGCCACGCGCGCCATGTGTCCGCACATCGAGTGGGCGGTCGGCAATGTGCTGGGGTCGCGCATCACCTTTGACTGGACCGATCAACCAGCCGGACCCAACCTGGTGCGGTGTGAGGTGTCGTGGCAGGGGGTCCAGGGAACCGGCGCGCGCCTGGCGTCCGCCTTGCGCGGGTGGGAGCACGTTCGATATGAGGTGACCGAGGACGCCTCCTATGGGTGCGACGGAGGCCGCTGGTCACACACCCCGGGGCTCGGGATCTTCCATGCCGTAACCGACGTTGTCGGCAACATAGTAGTCCCTGAGGACCGCATCCGGGTTGCGCTCGATGCTGGGGGGAACGCCGCCGACCTCAAGCGAGCGATGGATCTTGCGCTTGGGACCGCGTGGGACAACGAACTCGAGCCGTTCCGGTATGCGGGCCATGGTGCGCCCGTGCGCTGGCTTCACCGCGTCGGATAATGAGTGAGGGCGTCCTCCGGCTAGACGCTGGTGAACGCGAGCGCCACGTTGTGGCCGCCGAAGCCGAACGAGTTGTTGATCCCCGCGGCGTCACCGGCGGGCAGCGCCCGAGGAGTGTCGCGCACGAGGTCTACCTCGAGCTCAGGATCGGGTTGAGTGACGTTGATGGTCGGCGGCGCCATCCGGTGATGAAGCGCCTTGATGACGAAGAAAGACTCCACCGCGCCGGCACCCCCGAGAAGGTGTCCTGTCATCGACTTGGTGGCGCTTAGCAACACGTTGTCTGCGTGCGAGCCCAGCAGGTCCCGGATGGCCCGCGCCTCGATCATGTCGCCCACGACCGTAGAGGTCGCGTGCGCGTTGATGTGCGTCACATCCGTCGTCGTGAGTCCGGCAGCTTCAAGCGCGAGGCGCATGGCCCTCGCCTGTTCCTTGCCGTTGGGCTCTGGCGCGGCCATGTGATGGGCGTCGGAGGTAAGGCCAACCCCGGACAGCCGGGCGTAGACCTTCGCCCCCCGGGCCTTGGCGTGCTCCTCGGTCTCGAGTACCAGGATCCCCGAACCCTCGCCCATGACGAATCCGTCGCGGGTGATGTCGTACGGTCGGGATGCGCCGGCCGGGTCGTCGTTGCGACGCGAGAGCGTCCTCATCGCGTCGAAGGCGGCCAGGCAGACGGGATGCGTCGCGGACTCCGTGCCCCCCACAACGACCACGTCCGCTCGCCCCAGTTGGATCATCGCGTATCCGGTTGCGATGGCCTCGGCCCCGGACGCACACGCCGATACGGGGGCGTGCGCCCCCGCCAGTGCCCCCATCTCCAGTTCCACGTACGCGGAGGGGGAGTTGGGCATGAGCATCGGCACGGTCATCGGCAGGACGCGGGAGGCGCCCTTCTCGCGAAGGGTGTCCCAGGCATTGAGGAGGGTCCAGACGCCGCCGATCCCGGAGGAGACCGCAACGCCTAGGCGTTCGGGATCAACCTCCGGGGATCCGGCGTCGGCCCAGGCCTCACGGGTGGCCACGATTGCCAGTTGGGCAGAGGGGTCCATGCGCTTCGTTTCCGGGCGCGTCAAGACCTCCTCTGGTCGTACGGCAATCTGGCCGGCGATCGTAACCTCGAGCCCGTACTTCTCGGCCCAATCGTTTTCGAGCGTCCGGACTCCTGGACGGCCGGCAAGCGCGGCCTCCCAGGTCGAGGCGACATCTCCGCCAAGCGGCGTGGTCGCCCCCAATCCCGTAACGACAACGGCGGTCATTTTCTCTCCGTGAGGTGAGGTGAAGCGTGGGTTCTAGCTCTGCGCCTTCGTGATGTAAGCGACGGCGTCCGCGACCGTGACGAGGTCCTTGACGTCCTCGTCCGGGATCCGGACGTTGAACTTCTCTTCCGCGAGGGTGACGATAGTCATCATCGAGAGCGAGTCGATATCGAGGTCGTCCGTGAAGGATTTGGGGCCGGCCACCTCGGTGGCGTCGAGCCCAGTCTCCTCAGCAACGATCTCCGCGAGGCCCTCAAGGACCTCCTTATCGGACATTGCCATGTTGTTCTCCTTGTGTTGATTCGGCTAGTGCCGGGTGGGTATGAGCACTCCTAGGGTACGGAAGTGCGGTCATTAGATTATGGAAGCACGACCACCTGGGCCGCATAGACCAGGCCGGCACCGAAACCGATCTGGAGGGCGAGGTCGCCCGATTTTACCTGGCCGTCACGGTACAGACGTTCCGTGGCCAGGGGGATGGAGGCGGCGGACGTGTTTCCCGAGTCGGCGATGTCGCGCCCGATGGCGACACTCTCGGGTAGGCCGATGCGCTTGGCCATCTGGTCGATGATCCGCATGTTCGCCTGGTGGGGAATGAAGGCCTGGATGTCTTCGGGCTTGAGGCCCGCGACCTCGACGGCCTTCGTCGCGGCGTCGGGCAACTCGAACGCCGCCCACTTGAACACCGTCTGTCCCTCCTGAAACAGGGTGGGGAAGGGGGTGTCCCTGTTGTCGCGTATGTCGAGCCAGGAGGCGGTCATGCCGACGAACTTGGCGCCGTCCTTCGATCCCCAGACGGTCGGGCCAATGGCGGCGGTGTCGGACGGCCCCACGACGACCGCGCCGGCGCCGTCGCCGAGGAGGAAGGAGATGGAGCGATCGGTGGGGTCGACGAAGTCGCTCATCTTCTCCGCGCCGATGACGAGGACGTATCGGCTCTGCCCGGCCCGGACGAGGGCGTCGGCCTGGGCGATGCCATAGCAGTATCCGGCGCAGGCGGCGGAGATGTCGAAGGCGGCGGCCGTGGGGCACCCGAGGCGGGCCCCGAGTTCGGGGGATCCGCCCGGCGTCATGTAGGGGTGGGTGATGGTCGAGAGGATGACGGTGTCGACCTCGGACCCCTCGATACCGGCGGCGGCGATGGCATCGCGCGAGGCCCGTTCCGCGAGGTCGAGGACGGAGGTCTCGGGCTTGGCCCGCATCCTGGTGACGATGCCGGTCCGCTGTTGAATCCATTCGTCGGACGAGTCGATGGGTCCGGCGACGTCGTCGTTGGTGACGACGTTCTCTCCGCGGGCGATGCCCAGGCCCATGAGGCGGGCGAATTCCGGGCCCTTGGTGGTCTGGAGCGTGGTCATCGGAGTCTCTCCATCAGTTCTCTGGCGGCTTCGAGGTCTGCGGGGGTCTTGATGGCGACAGCGGGGATCCCCTTCATCGTGCGCTTGGCGAGGCCGGTGAGCACCCCGCCGGGGGCGACCTCGATGAGGGCGGTCACGCCCTGGTCCACCATAGCCTTCTGGCACAGGTCCCAGCGCACTGGCTTCGCCATCTGTCCGACCAGGCGTTCGAGGGCGTCCTTGCCGGTGGTGACGGCCTTTCCATCGGCGTTGGAGAGGAGGGTGGCGATGGGGTCGCGGGGGACGACGGACGACGCGGCCTCGGCGAGGCGGTCGGCGGCGGGAAGCATGTCGGTGGTGTGAAAGGCCCCTGCGACCTGGATTTCGATGGCGCGCGTCCCGGGTGGGGGAGAAGCGACGAGGGCGGTGATGGCGGCCTTTGGTCCGGCCGCGACGACCTGCCCGCCGCCGTTCATGTTCGCGGGGGTTAGTCCGAGGGCGGCGAGGGAGGATTCGATTTCGGCGGGGTCGCCGCCGAGGATGGCCGCCATGGAGGCGGGGGGTGCGGCGGCCGCGGCTTCGGCCATGGCGGCGCCGCGTTCGGCAACCAGCCGAAGGGCTTCCTCATCCGTCAGGACGCCGGCGAGGGCAGCGGCGGCGAACTCGCCCACGGAGTGGCCGGTGATGATGGTGGGGGTGGGGTGGACGGCGATGTCTCCGAGCAATTCGCGGGCTGTTGCGAGGGCGGTCGCCACGAGGAGCGGCTGGGCGACGGCGGTGTCCCGGATGGTGTCCTGGTCGGAGGTGGTGCCGTGCAGGAAAAGGTCGACGCCGGCTGCCTCAGAGAAGGCATGGAGCCGATTGGCAACGAAGGGAAGCTCAAGCCACGGGGAAAGCATCCCCGGGGACTGGGCGCCCTGTCCGGGGCACACGATGGCAAGCACCTCACAAGGGTGCCGTATCGGTGTCCCTTCAGGTGGCCTAGGGCCGACCAAAGTGCGCCCATCCATTTGTAGGAATTCTACAAAGGCGCATGTCCGGATTCCCGGAGCTGACCGAGCGCGAAGGCGGTCGAAAGTACCGCGGCATCCCTGGCATCGAGGGCGTCCCAGCCCGTCAGTTCGGTGACCTTCTTGAGTCGATACCGGACGGTGTTGGGGTGGACGAACATCGTCTTGGAGCACAGTTCGAGGGAGCGCCCGCACGCGAGGAACATGCCCACGGTCTCCTTAAGGGAACCCCCGGCCTTGGCGATGGGGTCATACGCGAGGGAAAGGAGGCGCTCCCGGGCGGTCGAGTCGCCTACGAGGACCCGCTCGGGGAGGAGGTCATCGGCCTGGACGGGGCGCGGGGTCAGGGACCAGGCGGGGGCGGCGACGACGCCGGCGAGGGCGGCTCGGGTGGCACGGGCGACCTCGGCGAGGCTCGTGGCCGCAGGGCCGATGACGACGGGTCCGGGGCCGAAGCTCGGGAGCAGCGCCTGGGAGAGCTTGTCGAGGTCGGCATCGCTCCTCGCGATGATGATGAGGTCCTCTCCGTGGATGCCCACGAGGGCCCCACGGGACGCCCGCCGGATCGATCGCCGCAAATCGGCCGATTCGACCTCCCCGAGGGCCCCGTTCGTCATACCCACCATGACGAGGGTGGGGCCCGTCTTCCATCCAAGGGCCGCGGCGCGGGAGGGCAGGGAGTCGTCCACCTGACCCCTAATGAGGGCGTCGATGACGAGGGCCTCTATTCGGGCGTCCCAGGCGCCTCGGGATTCGGCCGCCCGGGCATAGACCTCGGCGGCGCTGAAGGCGATCTCGCGGGAGTAGCGGAGGATCGCCTCCCGGAGCTCCGCCTCGGCACCGGGGGAGGCGAATTCGTCGCTGTGGCTTTCGACGACCTTGACGACGGTCCGGACGATCGCGAGAGTGTGCTGGAGTGAGACGGAGCGGGTGAGTTCGGGGGGTGCGGCGGCGAATACCTCGGCGGCCCCGCGCTGAACGGCCTCTGGGTTGGCATACCACTGGACGAAGGAGTGGATGCCGGCCTGGGCGACGGTGCCGACCCAGGAGCGTTCGCGGGCGGGCAGGTCGCGGAACCAGGGGTGTTCGGCGTCGAGGCTCTTGATGGCGGCCGTCGCCAGCCGACCGGTGCCGGCCTTGAGGCGCTTCAGGGTCTCGGCGCGGATGTCGCCTACCATGACGCCACTATACGGCCGCGTTGTGGGAAGCCCACAAATCGTCAGTGCCCCTCGAGCTTGGTCCAATCGGAGATCCGGTTCCGTGTGTCGCCATGACTTGCGTTCGCCGCGTGCTGGTGTATCCTCGTGAACGTGCGCTCATGAACAAGCGCTCATGAAGTAGCGACGTCACGAAGGGACGGACATGGCAACGATAGAGATACAGGGGCTGATGAAGGACTTCGGCACCCACCGGGTGGTGGACGACATCTCCTTCGAGGTCCCGGAGGGTGGCATCACGGGTTTCCTCGGCCCCAATGGGGCGGGCAAGACCACCACGCTCCGCATGGCGCTCGGGCTCGTCACCCCAACCAAGGGACGCGCGCTCATCGGCGGCCGCCCGTACGGCGACCTCACCGAGCCCCGCCGCATCGTCGGTGCCCTGCTCGAGGCGACGGGATCCCATCCCGGGCGCAGCGGCCGTGACCACCTCCGCGTCCTCGCCCAGGTCTCGGACATCCCGGACTCCCGCGTCGACGAGGTGCTCACCCTCGTCGACCTCGGCTCCGCGGCGGAGGACCGCGCTCGGACGTACTCCCTCGGGATGAAGCAGCGCCTCGGCCTCGCCGCCGCGCTCCTCGGCGACCCCGAGGTCCTCATCCTCGACGAACCCGCCAACGGCCTCGACCCCGCGGGCGTGGCGTGGCTCCGCGGCCTCCTCCGTGGCCTCGCCGCCGAGGGCCGCACCGTCCTCGTCTCCAGTCATGTCCTAAGCGAGGTCCAGCAGATCGCGACGAGCGTCGTCATCATCCAATCCGGCACGCTGCGCTACTCCGGTGCGCTCGTCGACCTTCCTGGCGCGTCCCTCGAAGACGCGTTCCTCTCCCTGACCACAGCCACTTCCTGACCACAGCCAAGTGAAAGGCCAATCAGCAATGCACAGATTCCACCGCCTTATCCGCAACGAGTTCCTCAAGCTCCGCACCACCAGAAGCCCGTTCGTCGTCATCGGGGCCGCCCAACTCGTCGTGATCCTCGGCATCAGCGGCGCGTTCGTCAGCGGCAAGGACCCGGGCGACCCCGAAACCGTGCTCCTCGCTTTCAGCCACATTGGGATCGTCTCCATCTTCTCCCTCATGCTCGGAATCACGGCGGTGGCGGGGGAGTACCGAAACAAGACCGTCACCGACACCTGCCTCGCGACGCCGTCGCGCGGACGGGTCGTCGGCGCCAAGATCATCGCGTATACGGTCGTCGGCGTGGGGCTCGGCCTCCTCGCCACCCTGACAGCATCTGCCGCGACCGCGATCTGGCTCAACACCAAGGGCACGAGCCTTGACCTCGGGATGCCCGGCCTCGGGCGGACCGTCCTCGGGTGCGTCGTATGGAACGTGTGCTTCGCCGCAGTGGGGGTTGGCGTGGGCGCGCTGTTTCGGAACCTCTCGGGCGCCGTTGCCGGGGCATTGGTCTGGATCGCGGTGGTCGAGGGGATGGTGGGGCAACTCATCGGCGACGTGGCCCGGTGGCTGCCGTTCCGGTCCGGCGCGGCCCTCCAGGGCCTTCCGTCGCCCACCGGCGCAGAGCAGTTGTCGCAGTGGGGTGGCGGGCTCATGCTTTTGGCATACGCGGTGGCCTTCGTCGCCGTCGCTCTCGCCACTAGCATGAGGCGTGATGTCACCTAGCCCGTTCGACCACCTCGCCTCCGCGCACAGGCGTATCGCGGACGCGCACAAGCAGGCCCTGGACGCGCACAAGGCCAGGGTGCGGGGCACGGCCCCGTCGGGGTCCTCGCCCGAGATCCGGGAGAAGTTGATAGACGCGGCCGAGCGGCTCCTTGCCGAGCGCCAGGTCTCGGGGATCACGTCGCGCGACATCGCCCGGGCGGCGGGCCTCTCGGACGGCGTGCTCTACAACTACTTCGCCACGAAGAACGACCTCGTGGTCGCCGCCCTGTTGCGGCGCTTCGACGCGCAGCTCACGGGGTACGAGAGGGACCTACCGGAGCCGGGCTCGGGGGATGTCGAGGAGAATCTCGTCGCATATGCGCTGGCGTGGCTGGGGCTCGCGACCGCGACGATGCCGACGGTCGTGGGCCTGATGTCCGAGCCCGACCTCATGCACCTGTTCCTTGGCGAGATTCACGACGAAGAGCGCGGCATACGGCGGGCCTTCGGCCGGATCGTCGGATACCTCACGGAGGAGCAGGGATTGGGGAGACTCGGGGATTTCGACGTGGAGGCTGCGGCGACGGCCTTCGTGGGCTCGATGGTCGCGCTGGGTCTTCAAGGGGTGATGACGGGGCAAACGGACGCAGAACCAGGGGAGAGGGTCCGGAAGATCGTCCGGACCCTGGTGGACGGGCTCAGGGCCTGAACTGCGCGGTCCGGGCGGAGGCCCCGGCCGGTGCCCCGCGCATCTCAGGGGTGGTCAGGGAAGAGCAGCACCGAGGAGACGTCGCGCCTGCTGGAAGGTACTGAGGGCCGCGAGGGTGGACTCCGCTCCCCGGTTCTCGTTCCGACCATCTGGGGTGAGGCCGTCGTATCCGGCACCCGTCTCGGCATCGATCATGGCGGTCCCGCTGTCGTTGTTACCCAGGAACCACTCCCAAGCGAGTCTCAGCCCGTCCAGCCAGCGGTCTTCGCCTGTGATGTCGTACGCACGGGCGCACGCATCGGCGATCGCCGACGCCTCGATGGGCAGTTGGTCGAAGAGGGGGCCGTCTTCTCCCGGGTCGCGCCCCTCGAGTCCAGTGACGGAGAGACGCCCGTCGACGGTTTCGCTTGCCAAGAGAAACTCGAGCAGTAGGAGGCCGCGTGCGGTGAGGCCGCGGTCGTGTACCGCGGCTCCGCCCGCGATGAGAGCTTCGGGTATCACGCCATTTGAATACCGGAGCCTAGGCTCGGGCCACGGCCATTCGGGGTCGTGGGCCGTGGGAATCATCGCGGCCGCACGGAAGATGAGCTTACGGGCGGAGGCAAGCCTGGGCGCAACGGCGAGGATCTCGGAGGCACCCAGTGCGCCAAAGGCTATCGCGCGAAGGTCTTGGGAATCCTGCTGTGCAGCGCGATTGAAGGCCCGCAGTGCACGGGTGCGGATGCGCGGTGACTCCGTGCGAGAGGCCACGGTTCCAAGCGCCCTGAGGGCGCGCCCCCACCAATCCCCGACCCCCGGAGCGTCCGTCCATCGGCCCACGGTGTCCATCCGGTTGTGAGCGCGACCGTCGCGTTGGATCGCCCTCTCGACGAATCCAAGGTAGACCTCCGCCATTTCCCGGACGCGGGTTGTGGGAGAGGGCTCGCGTGACGTTATGAGTAACGCGCGTGCCGCGTCGTCGACGCAGTACCCATGCTCCTCCCTGGGTGCGTCGAACAAAGAGTGTTCGAACAATCCTCGATCATCGGTGAGGCGGTCCAGGTGCGCGAAGGGAGTGGCGTGGGTCGTCAGCCGTGACAGGGTCATACGGCGACCGAGGAACGCGCCTGGAGGGCGAGGCTTCGGAATTGCGCCCCGACCTCGGTCCAGGAGGATTCGCGTGTGATTCGATGGGCGGCCTGTGCCATTCTCGTAGCGAGATCGGCTTCGGTGAGGATGGCGCGCAGCGCGCGCGCGATCGCCATAGGGTCCTCATGGGGAACGACGATGCCCGCCCCTCCGGCGAGCAGTTCGATCGCGTGTGGGAAGGCGGTCGCGACGACGGGTTTGCCCGCGCCGACCGCCTCCTGCAGCACACCGGACGTCACTTGGACGCGTGAGTCATACGGCAGGAGGACCAGATTGGCCGCGAGGACACTCCGCGCGATGTCCTCGGCAGTGAGGTATCGGTCGTCGATCGTCACGCTGTCGCCGAGGCCGAGGCTCTCAATGGTGGCGAGCAGGCGGTCACGGTAGACATCGCCGTCGTTCGCGAACACCTTCGGGTGAGTTTGGCCCAGCACGCGATAGCGAGGCCGGGGGTCGAGGTCCCGGAGTTCCGCGAAGGCGCGGATCCCCCATTCGATGCCCTTGCCCGGGCCGATGAGGCCCCAAGTAAGGACGGTCGGGTGATCCTCAGGGCGCGACGCGCGGGATTGGGGGATCGGGCGAAAGCCGTGCGGGATCACGCTGACGGCGGAGGTGTCCACAAGGTAGTGGTCGCGGAGGTATCCGCGGGCGGCCTCGGTCATGACAACGGCGACGGTGGAGCGCCGGATCACCTGTTCGAGCACGCGCTTCTGGTTTGCGCTGGGTTCGGTGAGCACGATGTGAAGCACCACGATGATGGGAACTTGGAGCGCGTCGAGGATCGCCAGCACCTCGTCCCCGTCGGTGCCGCCGTAGATGCCGTACTCGTGTTGGATGACAGCGATGTCGGCGGTGTTGAGCATTCGAGCCGCCGCGGCGATGGACCGCGAGTCGCCATTGAGCATCGTCGAGACGGGGAATCCACGGTTTCCGCGGGGCTCTGCCGGGGAGGCCTCATCCGTGACGCGCACGATGAAAGCCTCGTCGCTTGGACGAACTATCGAGGCGGCGAGGGCTTCGGTGAAGGTCGCGAGTCCGCAACGTGTGGGGGGATAGGTGCTGAGGAATCCAAAGCGCGCCATAGTAACGACCCCTTCTCGAACGGGGGGCGATTGTCTGCCTCTCGGTCGCGCCCCGCACGCCTCCTGAATGCCAAAGAACTTCGCGTTGAGTATACGCACGACTGGTGGCCGGCCCGGGGTTCCAGGCGTAGATGAAGCCAACGGCGCCTCTAGATGGATTCGCCACAAACCTGCCGAAGTAGCACGAAGGTGCTAGGAATGTAGCGGGGCACGACCGAGAGGCTGGGTAGCAACATGGCACGGAATCGATCTCGATGGGGCTTGGTTCTTGTGATCGCTGTTCTCGTCGCGCTATCCGTGGGTTACCAAGTCGCGATACGCAGCGGACTCCCGTGGCCGGCGGTTGAGCGGTGGCTCTTAGCGATGCCTTCCGGCGTTCGCGCGTTGGCGGATGTTTTCAGCGTCATCACGGTGGTGGTGACCACGTTCGCGGTGGTGGGGAGGTTCTTTCAGGATTGGTTGGTGCCTTCTAGAGGCGCCGCCGGGCGAGTACTTGAGGCATCGCCTGCGCTGTACCTTGCTCCCGCAAGGCGTCTTCCCCGTCGTTCGGCAGGCTTGCCCCTGATTTCTCTCCTCGTCGAGCGATATGACGTTGTGCGGTTCAGAGGGAGAGGGACTGAACGGGAGGCACTGAAGCTCTGGCTGGGTTCTGAGTCACGGCGGGCGGTACGTCTGATTGCCGCCGAAGGCGGTGCCGGAAAGTCTCGCCTCGCGCGGAAGATTGGCGACGATGCGGCGAAGGAGGGCTGGATCGTCCTGTTCTGCCTCGATGAGGTCACAGACACAGGAACCTCAAGACGTCGAGCCGTCCGCCATCTGAAGAAGGTTCTCGTCATTGTGGACGATGCGGATCGACTTGACCCTTCGCGCACAGGGGCGTTGCGTATGCATCTCGGCTCCTCAAACGGCGTGGTTCGCATCTTGCTGCTCTCGCGGTCCGATGCTTTCTGGAGGCATGAACGCCATGAGTGGGAGACGGCCGACTTCGTCGCGGATTCCCAGCCGGTGACGTTGTTGGATCAGAAGGAACTCGCAGAGCTCTGGAGCGTGGCGTCCGAGGACTTTGCCCGAGAACTCGAAGTCGATCCCGCGTTGGTGACCGCCGCTCCGGTGGGACTGCTGAAGCCTGGGCAGTCGGTTCTTGAGGTGCTCGTGGGCGCACTGCTATGTGTCGCCGACCTTCAAGAGCCATCGGGCCCATCGGATCTCTCCTTCGGAAGGCCCGCCGGGGTCGGCGCATTTGAGAAACTACTCGAGCGCGAGCAGGCCATGTGGTTCCAGATCGATGCTGACGAGTGGGAACAGGACAGGATTCGGCTCCTGGTGTTGATTGCGGCCGCAACGGGCGAGCTTTCTGGCAGCACCGCCAGCGGCCTGCTCCGACGTCTGGGCTTCGAAGACGCCAAACGACTCCTGTACAAGCATGCCGGTCTCTACCCGCCGCGTGATCAAAGTAGACAACTCGCACCGTTGCGTCCCGACCGGCTGGCGGAGGAATACATAGGCGCATGTGTTGCGACGGAGCCTTCTGGCGATGGCAAGGGAAGCGCATCGACGCTCGC
The DNA here is from genome assembly GCA_964610155.1 of uncultured Demequinaceae bacterium. GTDB lineage: Bacteria > Actinomycetota > Actinomycetes > Actinomycetales > Demequinaceae > JAFGBM01. The sequence goes on along the minus strand of CAZSUY010000010.1, from coordinate 12,155 downwards.
GCACGCGGAGGCTCGCGACCTTCTGCTTCGCCTCATGGATCTCACCCAGTACAACGATGACGGGGAGACAGGTGTCACCGCGACATGGGCGAAGCGGGCCGTCACGACCGTTATCGAAGCGGGGCGTTACCACCCGCATCTTTGTACCCAAGTTCTTGATCCGGTGTTCCTGAAGACTCCAAGCTTGGCGCTCATAGGCGGCGGGTCTGGAATGGCGAGATACGCAGAGGTCACCACATCGGTTGTCGCGTTACGCCAGATTCAAGAGGCGCTTGAGTCAGCCTCTGGATCAGGAAGGCATCTCGAGTACGACGCCGGTGGCGTGGCGATACTCGAAAGACTGATTCACCTGACCTCCCCATCGGGCAAAGAGGAAGCCGAGTTGATGACACCACTAGCCAATCGACTGAGTGCGATTGGCCGTCGTGAGGACGCGCTCAGGCCCGCAAGACGAGCGGTTGAGATCCTTGAGCATCTTGAGGCCACCGAATCTGGACTCCACCTCAAGGATCTGGCAAGTGCGCTTGAATCCCTCTCCTACTGCCTGTCTTCCATGGCCCAATGGGATGAGGCCCTTGAACCGGCTCGGCAGGCCGTCACTATTCGAAGGGGCTTGGCCACCACGCGAAGGCCCGACGACCGTGCCGGCCTCGCCCAATCGCTCATCAATCTCGCCAATCGTCTTTGGGCGCTGGGCCAGCCGCAGAAAGCCCTGGCGGAAGTGCGGAAAGCGGTCAAGATCAACAGTGATCTCATGAGGATTGACTCTCAGGCCTACATGCCGGACCTCGGGAAATCGCTCGGCTTTCTTGCCGAGTGGACGACGGAGGACGGGAACGCGGCCGACGCGCTGGCTCCGGCGAAACAGACCGTCGACATCTACGAATCACTGGTCGCGACTCAGCCCTCCAAATATCTCCCTGACCTTGCCTGGTCACTCGTGATCTACGCGCGTGCGCTCTCAGGCTTGGGGCGCAATGAAGAAGCGTTGGGCTTCGCGAAGAAGGCGGAAGCCGAGTATGTTCGCGCCGCGGAGGCCCAACCCACGGCCTACCGACCAGATTTCGCCTGGTGCCTCTACCAATACGCGAACTGCCTCTTGACGGCCGAACAGGCGGATCAAGCCTCAAAGACCGCGCGGCGCAGTGTGGAGATATACGATTCCGTTCCCCTCTCACATCGCGCCGTTTTTGTCCCAGACCTGGCTCGAGCGCTCACCGTGCTAGCCCGATCGTTGTCCGCGCAAGACCGGGTGGAGGAAGCCGTTGAACAGGCAGCGCGGGCGGTGGAAATCCTCGATGAACTGGCAACGATTCATCCGGCTGCATTTCACACCGAGTTGGACCATTCCCTCGAGACTCTTGCACTTGCCCAAGAGCGGCTGGGGTGACACGAGGACACTGCCGGCGTTCATGCGGGACTTGAGAGGTTCGTCCACGATCATCCGGATGCTGTTTAACGGGCTTGGCTCCTAGGCGACTCGGGCGAATCCGATGACGTAGTTCTTCCCGTAGTGCTTATAGCACTTGGGGCATGTGGTGTAGAAGAAGTACACCTCCGGATTCTCGACGCCGCGCTTGAGCGCTTGAAATCGGATGTCCTTGTTCCATATTTTCGCGTCTCTGTACGGACCTTCGAAGACCTGGGTGAGGTACGTTCCGTCGAGAACAACGTTGTCTGCGCCATCCACCGGCTTGCTGACTCCGTAGAGCTGATCGGACTTCCAGGGGGAGACGTCGCGGCTCAGAAGCAGCGCCTTCTTCAACGGAAGTAACGCTCCGGCGTCTCTAGCAGCGGAATGCAGGGATCCGAGGATGGGACCCATATTGAACGGGATGTACCCGAAGCTTCGCCCGCTCTTCCTGATGAAGAAGCGATCCTTGAGGGACATTTCCTTCTTGTCCCATCCCTTGATGTTCGGCACAGGGCAGCAGCCGGTCTCGTTCTTGGCGGTGTAGGTATTCAGTAGTGGCATGGTCTCTTCCTTATCTGTCGTGCCTCACTCCTGACCCCTGATCGTATAGTCAGGGCCAGACATCCGTGCGGGGGCGTGCGACGATGGGGGCTGGCGACGGAGGAGAGATGGCGGATCGGGCGGGGCGCATCGCGCGAGCGGCGTGGGGGCGCTGGGCGGCGCTGGTCGCGTTCGGCGTGGGCTTTGGATACGTCGAGGCGGCCGTGGTGCACTACCTGCGCCGGATCCTCGGAGACCAGATGTCGACCGACATTGAAGTGGCCAAGACCTACCTCAACCTCGGGTTCATCGCGTTCATCCGCCCGGAGCGGGCGGCGCTTCTCGACCCCTCCCTGACGCGCGTCGAAACCGTTCGCGAGGCGGCGACCCTCCTCATGCTCGGGGCCGTCGGATGGGTCGCGGCGAAAACGTGGCGGCGCCGGGTCGCGGCGTTCTTCATCGCGTTCACCGTGTGGGACCTGACCTACTACCTGTTCCTGTGGGCGCTCGACGGCTGGCCCTCGAGCGTCATGGACCGCGACGTCTTCTTCCTCATCCCCGTGGCGTGGGTGGGGCCGGTCCTCACCGCCCTGGTCCTGTCGACGCTGGTGCTCGTCGCCGCGTCGTACGTCTACCTGCGCGACGTACTCCCGCCTCACCCGTGAGTAGTCGGTTGTGTCCTGGACCTGTCGGTAGTCGGCCTCGTGGAGCCAGTGGCACCAGGTGTTTCGGCGTGGCGTCCTAAGGCGATGCGAGATGGTCGGTCCCTGAGCCCAAGCCGCGACTTCGACGCGGGGCCGCCCAACTCGGAGTCCCATGTCCTGGACCCGCTCGAGTGCGGGCAGCAGATCCGCATCAAGCGAGAAAACGATCGCCACGTCGTACTCCCCGCGGTGAGCGAGGTCAACAAGATCGACGCCAAGGGCGACATCGATGCCCTTTTCCTGAGGGCGTTGCCCGGCTCGATGGCTTCTCGGGTCCAACTTGGGAGAGGGCATCCCGCGATAGACCCTCACCTCTGCGAGGGTGCGAGTTTGCGGACCCATGCCCGTCAGGACGGCGCCGAGCTTCATCGGATCAAGGTCGCCTCTTCTGCCTGGAAGAATTTCGATCCCACGGAATGCAGAACGGGCCGACCAGTAGACGTTTTGGTAATCGAGGAAGACGACGACGCGGTCAGGCATGCAAGTCTCGGAAAAAATAATCCCGCCAGTGCGAGATAACTCGCACGGCGGGGACTATTGGCTTCATCATAGCATCGAGCCTGATGGGGGCAAGCGGGCATGGCGCCCGCCGTCGGCGGGGCTGTGGAGACGGTGCTTCGGATCAGGTCATGGGGACACGGGCCCCCGGAGGTCAGCGGGAGGGCCGCCAGGGGATGAGCATCGAGGTGGTGCGACGGTAGTCGGCGTACTCGGGGTGGCGCCGCATGGATACCCATTCCGTAAACAAGGTAGAGCCGACGAACAGGAGGGTGAGGAGGATGGCGCCGGCCGCGGTGGGGAGCCACATCCTGCCACCCGCCATTGCGCGATCTCGAAGAAGTAGTTGGGGTGTCGGCTGTAGCGGAACAGGCCGGTCCGGAGCACACCCCCGCTCACCCCACCTCCGTCCGTGTGCCCCCGGTGGAAGTCCCAGCGTTGCTGGTCCGCGATCGTCTCCCCGGCGAGAAGGAGGACGAAGGCGACGGCCGCGACGGCGTCGGCCGCCCCCAGGTGTCTGGGATTCTGGGCGACGGTCCAGACGGGCAGCGCCAATAGGAGCAGCAGGGCGTTCTGGTAGGCCGCGATGAACAGGAGTTTGAACGCGGCGAACCGCCACCCGGGCAGGAGCTTCCCGAGGATCGGCCAGCGGTAGTCCTCGCCTCCTCTCGCGTCGTCGGCCAAAACCCACGCGTAGGCGACGGGGGCGATGGACCAGGCGCGGTCCGTCCAGGAATACTCGCGGGTCAGCGGGGAGTCTGGCTTCCTTGCCGTCAGGCACTACAGCCGCGGGTCGTGGCTGCTCTGATGTCCGACGTCACCATTTACCAGGTCTCCGTCCACAGTGGGCGGGCGGCCGACGGCGATCCGTTCCTCTCATATGTACAGTCGCATAAGTGCCGCTTGCCGTGCCGCACATCGTGCCGCACAATTGATGCATGTCCATCACCGATGAAACCGAACCGCATTCACCCACTCGAGAGAAGAGGCTCTCCATGCCGGTGACCCGCAAGGACCTCCAAGACCTCGCCCGGCTTCGGCAGTCGCCGGAGACCCTTCGCGCCCTGCCCGGCGCCCCGACCGCCGACGCCTCGGAGGCACGCCTCGCCCGTGCGGTCTTCGAGGCCGGGCTCGAACGCGTCAGGGAGCTCTCCGACGTCGCCGGCTACGCAGCGCTCGCGGAGGACGAGGACTACCGCGCCTACCACGACGCGCGTCGCGGCGCCTCCCCTCGGCACTCCAGGGACTAGCCGGTGAGCACGATCTCGTTCATCCGCGGGCAGGTGTACTTCGCCGTGCTGCCCGGACTCGAGAGCGAGAAGCCCTATCTGATCGTGTCCAACAACGCCCGCAATGGGGCTCTCCGGACGGCGCTCGTGGTGCGCATCACGACGTCGGACAAGCCGCACGTGCGCACGGCGATCCGCATCCCGGATGGCGAGTGCTGCGTCGGGTACGTCCTCTGCGACGACATCGAGCCCCTCTACCCCGAGGACGTCCACCGCCTCGCGGGCGCCCTGTCGCCGTCGGTGATGCTCAAGGTTGCCGACGGTCTCCGCGCGGCGCTGGCCTTGAACTAGCGGCTGACCGAGTCCAGCACCTCGGCGAGTTCCGCCGGTCGGCTCACCATCGGCCAGTGCCACGTCGGAAGCTCGACGTACGTCCAGTCGCCGTCGACCATGAGCGCGTAGCCCGGCGCGTGGGGTGCCACCTGCTTGAGTTGCTCGAGGCTGAAGCTGCACAGCACGCCCGTCCGGGGCAGCCGCTCCCAGGCGCCGGTGAGCGCGACCGGCTCGATGGCGGTACGCCAGGGCTGCGGCCGCGAGCCTTCGACCAGCGCGGCGATAGCCGTGTCGTCGACCCCTGCCACCCCATCGACCCCTGCCACCCCGGCGGCGAGTTCGGCCCAGGGCGGCGGCGGGAGCTTCCAGCCCTGGCCCTGAGTCCTGACCAGTTCTTCCTTGGCCGCACGCGCGTCGGGTCCTTCGAAGTCGACCTGTGCCATGCCGTTCGGCAGGGGCCCCGAGTCGATGTAGACCAGGCGCGCCACGCGCTCAGGCACGCGGTCCGCCGCACCGGTCGTCACGAGGGCGCCGGTGCTGTGGCCGACGAGCACGACGTCGTGAAGGTCCTGCTGCTCGATGAGGTGCACGACGTCGTCGATGTGGGTTGTCAGGTCGGTTTCGGGCGAGGCGAGGTGGGCGCGCTCGCCCATGCCTGTGAGATCGACGGCGTGCACGACGTGGCCGCGCTCACGCAACGATTCTGCGATGGGGCGCCAGACCCAGGCGCCGAGCCAGAAGCCGGGGACGAGGACATAGGTGGTGGAGGTGGTCATGGCGACAACGCTAGACTGGATTGTGGACAGTATCCGCCCGGTATGCAAGATAGGCGTCACGGCAATTTCTAGGCGGCGCCGAGGAGGGCCGTGAGCCGCCCGACCGCTCGCGTGCTGGCCATGCTGGAGCTGCTCCAGACGGGCGGGCAGCGCACGGTCGGCGAACTCGCCGCTCGGCTTGGGGTCGACGAGCGCACGGTCCGGCGCTACGCCGAGCACCTCGCCGACCTCGGCATCCCCGTCCGGGCTGAGCGGGGCAGGTATGGCGGCTACCGGATCTCACCGGGCTACAAGTTGCCGCCGCTGATGCTCACCGACGATGAGGCCGTCGCCGTCGTCCTGGGCCTCGGGGCCGCGGAACGCGCGGGGCTTGCCACCACGGAGGAAGCGGCGACGGCGAGCGCGCTGGCCAAGGTGTCGCGTGTACTGCCGCGGGCCCTGGGCCAGAGGATCGACAGCCTGCTGTCGACCGCTCAGTTCACGACCCCGCAGTTCACCACGCCGGTGCGTACCAGCGCTCCCGCCGGCGCCGACACGCTGCTGGGTCTCGCCTCGGCTGCGCAAGCGCGGCGCACCGTCATGATCGTGTACACCGCCTGGGACGGACGGGAGTCGCAGCGTGAGCTCGATGTCTACGGCTTGGTCTTCCACTCCGGCCGGTGGTACGTCACCGGACGCGACCACGGCCGTGATGACGTGCGGACCTTCCGCTTGGACCGCATCGCCTCGGTCCGGCAGGGCGACGGTTCCTACGTCGTGCCCGCTGACTTCGACGCCGGGACGCAGGTCGTGTCCGGCATCGCGGCGGTCGGGTGGTCGTACGAGGTCTCCGTCGTGCTGCGGACCACCCTCGCGGAAGCGGGGGAGAGGCTGCCCCGGAGCGCGGGACGGATGAGCGAGCACGTCGACGGTGTGCTCCTCGAGACGCGCGCCGATCACCTCGACGGCATGGCCCAGATGTTGGCCGGGCTCGGCTGGGACTTCGAGGTGATCACCCCGGACGCCCTGCGCGACGAGGTCCTCGCCCTGTCCGACCGCCTCCGAGTCAGCGCGGCGCGCGGCGCCGTCGCCGGCCCCCCGGCTACGCCGCAGGGTCCTTGAGCGACCCCACCCACGCGTACGCGACGGGGGCGATGGACCAGACGCGGTCCGTCCAGGAGAACTCGCGGGTCAGCACGGAGGCGAGCCAGCATCCGGCGGTCACGGCTCCGCAGATCCACAGGGCGAGGGCGAGAGAGCTCATGGGCACGACCCTAGTCGTCCACTCATCGAGCCGGAGGGGACGCTCCGCGATGACTCCGTCCCCAACGTCATGTATTCATGCGGGGGCGTGGTGCACGACGGGGTGTTGTGGCTGCCCTACGGCGTGGGCGACGCTCGGGTACGCGTGGCGTCGGTCGTGGTCGAGGACCTGCTCGACGAGATGAACTTCGTGTAGGCCAGTGCCGACAGGGGCTAGGCGCCCTTGCACATGAATGAGAGTGACTGATCCGCGGAACTCAACACACTGACGTTTACCGACGGCGATGCTCGAGGCGCTCGCGGGGGAGTCTAACTGGAAAACGGAGTTGCGTGGCTGAGGCCATCGCGCGTGTGTGCCCCGTAGGTTCTCTCGCATTCAGTTCGCGTGAAGTCAGTGTGCTGCACAACAATGGCAACTCGCAGACAGCGCCGCTTAGTCTGCCGTGGCGACCGTCTTGCTCGGGCGGTACTGTGGTCGACATCCGCGTTGGCAACGGAGGGAGTGCGCGATGGCAGTGGAATCTGCAGGAATCAATCTCAACGTCCGGAGCGAGGCCATCCAGAGGGCCTACTCCAGCTATATCGCCGACCGCTATCTCGTCAATCGGCGCTACCAGCGTAAGTTGGTATGGGACGTCGAAGAGAAGCAGCGACTCATTGACTCAATTGTGCTTGCCCTTCCCTTGCCACTCTTTCTTGTCGCGGAGATCGGTTCGGCGAGCGATGGCACCCTGGAAGTAATTGACGGGATGCAGCGACTAAATGCGATCTTTGCGTTTGTTGAGCAGGAGTTCGATTACAACGGAAGTTATTTCGACCTTGAAACCTTGGCAGACACCAAGCTTCGGTTGGACGCCGGTGAACTGAGCCAAAAGAGCCCCGTCATGAGCCGTGCCTATTCCGTGCGCCTCGCGAACTACTCGCTTGCATTTTCGGTCTTTCGGGCACCCGATGAAAGTGCAATTGACGAGGTGTTCCGGCGTATTAACTCAGGCGGTCGTCGTCTCTCTCGCCAGGAGCTGCGACAGGCCGGGACCCTCTCGCCACTCGCTGACCTCGTGCGTAAAACGGCTTCCGCAGTCCGGGGGGACACTTCTCCGGAAGACGTGGTACCCCTGCGGAAGATGCCAATACTTAGTATCAGCAATCGGAAACTCCCTTACGGCCTCGAGGTCTCCAAGATCTTCTGGGTGGCCCAGAATATTCTGCGGAGAATTGATGTGCGCGAGTCGCTAGACGAACAGACCATCCTCGACATCTTGATCGACGCGCTCGTGAAGCCAATGCTGTCGAGCACCGGGGACGTGCGCGACGTTCACTACAGTTTTACTGCTGACTCGATCGAGACTGAGACCAGTGAGGCGAATGCCATTGCGAACGCGATTGCCATACAAGGTGCCGAGCAACTTGAAAAGCAGTTCCTCTCGGTCTACGACACTCTGCGAGGTGCACTTGATGAGGGTCAGGAGCCTTTCACGAAACTGATCGGCCTGCCGCCCAGTGGGCGAGGCGGGCGGTACTTCCATGCCGTGTTCATCGCGATCTGGGAGTTGATGTTCACCGACGGCAAGAAGATGCGGCCAAAGTCGTCGCTCGCGCTGCATAGCGCGCTGAAGGGAATCTCGTCCAGTGCTTCAACAACGTCGGGCGGAGACTGGGCTGCAGAATACAAGCGCGCGACTATTGACTCATTCAAGGGCCGATTGGACGACGCGATGGCTTCATATCAAGGTGGGGACGATCTTGGGACCATGCCGTTGACTTCGAAACTTGAAACTGTCCTTGCCAACGCTATCGTTGAGCAGCAGAATTTCGAGGCGAAGCAAGGACTCGTGACTCTCACGGATTCGGACCGTGTCTTCGATGAGAAGTGCTTCACTAGAGTCATTAAGACAATCGCCGCAATGGCGAATATTGGGCCGAATGCCACGGGATATATCGCTATCGGAGTCGCAGACAACGAGTCCGATTCGAAGAAGGTAAAGCAAGTCGACAAAGTCGAAGCCGTTTTTGCTCGAAAGTTCGCGATTGTCGGGATCGAGCGCGAGGCGATAGTGCTGGGCTTCGATCTCAACTCCTATTGGTCAACGGTAATTCAGAAGATTCGTGATAACTCGTCGCTTCCAAAAGCACTCAGGACGGAAGTCGCCGCTGGTGCCCGCCTCATTCCATACCAGGGAAAGGCCGTCGGTCTCCTCACGGTACGGTCCCAAGGTCAGCCCGTATTCTTCGACAAAGAACTTTATGACCGCCACGGCTCGTCGACAGTCCTGGTGCCCCCGGGGCCAGAGCAACTGGCCGTGTACAAGAGGTTCAACTGACGCCTGCTCCGGACCGCTAGAATCTCCAAGGGCCCCGTGGCGCTGGCGCGGCTGCCATGCCCCACCAGTTACATCCTTTGCGAACGCATGGTAGATCGTGGTCTAAAACCCCGCACTTCTCAGGTCAACGTCACCGTGTTCGAAGACGTTCGTGACGCCTAAGTCAATGGTGCGTGATGTGTCCGTTCCTCCCAGCTCAGGTATCCCCGCCGGTGCTGCCCGAGGTTCCGGCACGGACGTCGTGGAGGCGGTAGCGCTCGATCGCCTCGGCCAGTGAGCCGGTAGGCACCTCGCCAGCGAGTTCGAGCCGCTCCAAAACCTTTGCCGCCGTCGAGGGTCCGTCGATGTGGAAGAAGCGCCGCGCTGCCGCGCGGGAGTCCGAGAAGCCGAAGCCGTCCGCCCCGAGCGTCGCGTAGTCGCCCGGGATCCACGCGCGGATCTGGTCCGGGACGAGGTGGTCGAAGTCCGTCGTCGCCACGAACGGGCCCTTTGCGCCCGCGAGTTGCCGCGTGAGGAAGGGCACCCTACGCTCGTGCGCGGGGAAGAGGAACGCCTCCTCGTCGCAGGCCAGCGCCTCACGACGGAGTTCGCTCCAACTCGTCACCGACCACACGTCCGCCCGCACGCCCCAATCGGCGGCGAGCAACATTGGATTTTTCGGCGAGAGAGTAGGTCTCGCCAGTGCGAACGCAGTCGCATTGTTGAGGAACGGTTTCACCGGTCGGCGGGACGTTACCCCGCGCTGCACCATTTGCGCTACCGGCCGCCTAGGAACACTGTCTCCGCGTGCCACTCAAGGAAGTCCTTGTGAGGTCGATCAGCGAGTCGGTCCGGCACGGTGATCAGGCTGCCTTCCCGTGAGTAGAGGAAGTCACCGTTACCGAACTGATCACGCAAAGCCGGGCTCACTCGTAGCCGGTACTTGAGGTCGAGGCCGATGTAGCCCTTGTCAAAGAGAGTGTGGATATCTGAGCGAAGTAGCAGGCCATTGTCGAGCCTATGCTCGCCTCCCTTCGAAACGGGAAGGATGTGCGCCGCTTCGAGGACTGGCCGGACCTTGTCGCCGGTGAGCGCGCAGCGGTGGTGGTACGCCTCAGCCGTGAGCGCATTGAACGCCCCCTGGCCGACTCGGGGGACTACGAGACGGGGTTCGCCCCTCGTCGGGCCGTCGATGCGTCGTGTCTCATCCCAGGCGCCGAATGCAGGACTCGGGTCAAGGTACCGAGCCACCGCACGCCCGACGGGGTGATCGGTCGTCAGGTCTTCAAGGTTGTACCGCTTTCCACGAACGATATTGGGAGAGAAGTCATCCGGGGCGGGGAGCGTATCCGTCGCGGGGAAAAACATAGCGGCGTCGAGTATCACGCAGCCGATCTCGGGGTCGTCGAGCGGGCTGATCGGCATTCGGCGGTAGTGCCTGACACGATCCCGAAAGTCCTCGATACTAGCTACTCCATTCGCCTCGCCGAACCACTCCCAGGCTTCGGAGATCCTCAGTCTCGCGAATCCCGCAAGCATGCCAACACCGACGATGCGATTGCTGACGTGGGAATGGCGCGCGGCATTGCTCTTGTGAGTCTTGAAGACGAAGAACTCACCTTGGTCAATCGCCTCGAAGCCCTGCCCGCTGCTCGGGAACCAGAAGTTGACCTCGAGGCCCTCGGTTGAACCGACGGCGAGTTGAAGGTACCAGTCGATGTCGGTGACGCCGACGTAGGCGCGCATGGACGGATTCCTTCCCCAAGAAGGCCAATCCCTCACAGCGTATCGCCGGGACTTCGTGCTAGTAGGTACTAACGGCAATGTGCCCCCGCCCGATATGGGACGTCGGCCCTACGATGCTGGAATGGAGTTCGTCGAGGTGTACAACCTCCGCAACGACCCCAAGCGGATCGAGGGGTTACAAGCAGCGACGATGGGCTCGACGGGTTTCGGACTCAAGCCCGAGCCGCATCTCGTCGGATCCGAGCCTTGGTGGGAGTCCATACAGACTGGTGACCTCCCGACGTTTGAGGCAACGGGGCAGATTTCGCGCGTGCGATGGGGAAGCATGGGTGACTGGCCCGAGTTCGATCTTTCCTCGGACGACGGCGAGATCACGACGTGGACGCGAGAAGGGGACCACACGAGGTTCGTGAAAGGCCTATTCGCGCGTGTGCGATACGTGCTGCAGCACAGTAAAGACGAAACTCCTTTCGCATCGGCCCTCGGGCACGAGAGGAAGCTCGTGTTGTCTCTAGAGGTGGAAGACTCGCCGTTACGTTCTGAGGCTCGAGCGCCCGGACCGTTCAAGGTGGGTGAGGCGACCACTCTTTGGCGCCCCACCGGACCCGAGGAGTTAGCGTTGCTCGCCGAGTCCAACTTCCGCCGCTGGCCGCCCCGCCTCCCCGAGCAACCGATCTTCTACCCAGTCCTGAACGAGGAGTACGCGACTCAGATCGCACGTGACTGGAACACGAAGGCGAGTGGCGTCGGGTATGTCACGCGGTTCGACGTCGAGTCGGCCCTGCTTCTGTCGTATGACGTGCACCAAGTGGGGGGAAGCAAAAACCTCGAATACTGGATCCCCGCCGAGGAACTAGAGAACTTCAATGACCACATCGTCGGCGAGGTCGAAGTCGTCGCCGAGTTCAGGCCGGATTAGAACTCGGACCGCTACGCATCCCCGCCAGTAGACCCAGACGTCCCAGCCCGCACGTCGTGGAGGCGGTAGCGCTCGATCGCCTCGGCCAGTGAGCCGGTGGGGACCTCACCGGCGAGTTCGAGCCGCTCAAGCACCTTCGCCGCCGTCGAGGGCCCGTCGATGTGGAAGAAGCGCCGCGCAGCGGCGCGCGAGTCCGAGAAGCCGAAGCCGTCCGCGCCGAGGACCGCATGGTCGCCGGGGATCCAGGCGCGGATCTGGTCGGGGATCAGGTAGTCGAAGTCGGAAGTGGCCACAGAGGGTCTCTTCTCCCCCGCGAGTCACAGCCGAGGCGCATGCGCTCGCCGCGATTGGACACTATTGTCGTGTTCATTCGGCAAGGCCGGTCATCGGTGGCTGAGCGAACTGCGGGAAGGCAATGCCATGGGCACGTCAGTGGGCGCCGGTCGCCATATGG
>CAZSUY010000009.1:0-105865 GCA_964610155.1 uncultured Demequinaceae bacterium | reverse complement strand
GCGATACTCACCCGCGAGGCCTAGCAGGGCGTCGGCACCACTCGCACTACGCTGGGCGCATGCTGCGCATGTCGACCCTCTTCCTCCGGACCCTAAGGGAGGACCCCGCCGATGCGGAGGTCCCAAGCCACAGGCTCCTCGTTCGCGCCGGATACATCCGCCGCTCATCTCCGGGCGTTTACTCGTGGCTCCCACTCGGGCTCAAGGTGCTCGCGAAGGTCGAGGCCGTGGTCCGGGAGGAAATGGACGCCGCTGGCTGCCAGGAGGTCCACTTTCCGGCCCTCCAACCGCGCGAGCCGTATGAGGCCACGGGACGTTGGACCGATTATGGCCCCAACCTCTTCCGCCTCAAGGACCGCAAGGACGCCGACTACCTGCTCGCCCCCACCCACGAGGAGGCCTTCACCCTGCTCGTGAAGGATCTCTATTCGTCCTACAAGGACCTGCCGATCACGCTCTACCAGATCCAAACCAAGTATCGCGACGAGGCGCGGCCCCGCGCCGGACTCATCCGCGGCCGAGAGTTCATCATGAAGGACGCCTACTCCTTCGACCTGGACCACGAGGGGCTCGAGGCCTCTTATCAGGCCCAACGGGACGCCTATCAGCGGCTCTTCGACCGCCTCGGGCTCGACTACGTCATTGTCTCCGCCCACTCGGGGGCGATGGGGGGTTCGCGCTCGGAGGAGTTTCTGTGCCCGGTGGAGGTCGGCGAGGACACCTACGTGCGCTCGGCCGGAGGCTACGCCGCGAACGTCGAGGCCGTCACGACCCCTATCCCACCGCCCGTCCCCTTCGACGACGCGCCCGCTCCTCACGTCGAGGACACCCCGAACACCCCGACGATCGACTCCCTCGTAGACCTCGCCAACGAGCGCTATCCCCGCCCCGATCGCCCCTGGACCGCCGCCGACACCCTCAAAAACGTCGTCCTCACGGTGACACCCCCCGGAGGCAAGCGCGAACTCCTCATCGTCGGCGTGCCCGGCGACCGCGACGTGGACCTCCGCCGTGCCGAGGCTGCCCTTTCGCCCGCGGTCATCGAGCCGGCCACCGAGGCCGACCTCACCAAGGTAAAAGCCCTGGTACCGGGCTATATCGGGCCTGGTGTGGGTGAAGAGCGCGTGTTCAACAAGGCCGGAGTCCGCTACTTGACCGACCCCCGGGTCGCGGAGGGTACCCGCTGGATCACCGGAGCGAACGCCCAGGGCAAACACGTCTTCGACATCGTCGCGGGCCGGGACTTCACGGCCGACGGCACCATCGACATCGCCGAGGTGAGGGCAGGAGACCCCGCCCCGGACGGCTCGGGGCCGCTCGAACTCGCCCGTGGCGTCGAAATCGGCCACATCTTCCAGCTCGGCACCAAGTACTCGGAGGCCCTGGGGCTCAACGTCCTCGACGCCGACGGGAAGCAGCGCACGGTCGTCATGGGGAGCTACGGACTAGGGGTCACCCGCGTCCTCGCCGTCCTCGCCGAGCTCAATCATGACGAGCACGGGCTCGTGTGGCCGGCGCAGGTGGCGCCATATCACGTCCAGGTGGTGGCGACCGGGAAGGACGACGCGGTCTTTGTCGCGGCGGAGGGCGTGGCCGAGGCTCTCACCGCTCTCGGTGTCGAGGTGTGTTACGACGACCGCAGGGCGGCCTCGCCGGGGGTCAAGTTCGCCGACGCCGAGTTGCTCGGGGCACCGTTCATCGTTGTGGTAGGCCGGGGTCTCGCGGACGGGCTCATCGAGGTCAAGACGCGGCGAACGGGTGACGTTGAGAACGTTGCGATCGCCGACGCTCCGGCACGGGTCGCGGAATTGGTGAAGGCCGCGCTCGGGGCCTAGCCGCCAGTTGGGGCGGCGCTGGGTTCCGTTTCCTCAGACACCGTGACGCCGGGGAAAGTCGACAGTTCCCCCGGACCGGTGGACAGCAGGATCGAGGCGACGAGGGCGTCGTACGCGCCGCTGAGGAGCCACGTCCTCTCAGATGGGGTATCCGCGTCGCTCGCGATCACATCGGCGAAGGCCGCGATGTAGGCATCTGCGAGGTTTCCCTCCACCTCGGACAGAAGCGCCATCATGGTCTCGTTCGAGGCAAGCCGCGCGCGATCGGTTACATACGACGGCCCCCTCGGGTCGGCCTCCGCCAGGGCTGCGAGCGCCTCCGCCCGAGCCTGGTGAAGCAGCGAGCGCTGGTAGGCGACACCCCGCAGCGACCCTTCCGCGCGCGCCGCGACGACCTCCGACACATAGGCCGCGTCGTCGTGGAGGACGATGAGTTCCTCCAGGGTCTCCTCCGGCAGGGCGGTCTCCTCCGGAACAAGGAGGGCGGGGCCGAAGGAGGCGAGGACGGGGGTGGAGGACAGCGGAAGGGGGCGGTCCGCGCTCGGTGAGATCGCGTCGCTCACCGGCATCGCGTCATCGGCAACGGTTGGGTCCCCCTTTGATTGGAGGAACAGGATATCCTCCTCCGATTGGAGGCGAAGGGCCGCCGCGTGGGACAGGCCGATCGAGGCCAAGAGAAGCGCGAGGTCAGGATCCTCGACCGTCAGCGCCCCCTCGAGGGCGGCATTCCTGGCTAACCCGGCAAAACGGGAAAAGGAGAATGGGCCGAAGGGCGCGACGGTGGGGGAGGCGGTGGGGGAGACTGAGGGAGTAGGGGACACCTCCGGGAAGGGATCATATACTCCGCCGAGCGCCTCGAGGTGGGCCGGGGCCGCGCGGGTCTCGTACTCGATCAGCCATTCGCCTCCGGGACCGATGGGATCGGCATACTCAAGGGACTCGATGAAGGCGGCTTCGGCGATGGCGGCGGCGTCGCGGGCCTGCTCGTTGGCGTCGGGGGAGGGTGGGCCGGGGTCGGGGGTCTCGAGTCGCCATCCGCACCCGACGAGGGTGGCCCCAAGAAGGGCAATGACGAACGACGTAGTCATGAAACGTCTCGACTCCATGCGCGCCATCATCGCATGGAGGCCCTCCTCCTCGTAGACTGGGGCGGTAACTTCAGCAACGGAGCGCGCTTGATATGCGGGGAGGCGAGCCATGGACATCGACCTCGCGATCCTCCATGGGCTGGAGAAGGAACGCGATATCCCATTCGAGGTCCTGGTCGACGCGATCGAGCAGGCGCTCGTCTCCGCCTATCGGAAGACTCCTAACGCTCATAATCATGCTCGAGCAGAGATCGATCGCAAGACCGGTCTGGTCAAGATCCTTGCGCGTGAGGACCCTCCGGAAGAGTCCGACCTGGGCCCCGACGACATGCCAGAGTTCGATCACACTCCCGCCGATTTCGGACGCATCGCAACCGCAACCGCCCGCCAGGTCATCGTCCAGCGCCTCCGCCAAGTGGGGGACGACCAGGTCCTCGGGGAGTTCGCCGGAAAGGAAGGCCAACTGGTTTCGGGGGTCATCCAACAGTCGGCAGATCCCCGCGCCGTCCACGTCCAGCTCGGCGACGTCGAGGCCTACCTCCCGGCCCACGAGCAGGTGCCGACGGAGGTCTATACCCACGGCGAACGCCTACGCGGATACATCCTGGACGTCGGACGAGGGCTCAAAGGCCCATCGATCACCTTGTCCCGCACCCATCCCGGATTGGTTCGCCGCCTATTCGAGCTTGAGGTGCCCGAGATCGCTGACGGCTCCGTCGAGATCATGGCCCTGGCTCGGGAGGCTGGACACCGCTCAAAGGTCGCGGTGAGGGCGAACGTGCCCGCGATCAACGCCAAGGGCGCCTGCATCGGCCCCATGGGGGCACGCGTCAGGGCCGTCATGGAGGAGCTCCGGGGGGAGAAGATCGACATCGTTGACTGGGATGCCGACCCCGCGACCTTCGTCGGCCACGCCCTGTCGCCCTCACGAGTGGTGTCCGTGACCGTAGTAGACCCCGAGGCCAAGGCCGTGCGCGTTGTCGTGCCCGACTATCACCTGTCCCTTGCGATCGGAAAGGAGGGGCAGAACGCCCGCCTCGCCGCCCGTCTGACCGGTTGGCGCATCGACATCCGTTCGGACGAGGCGCCCGAAGATCCCGGGACCCAACCGGGTCCGGCCTAGGCGACGCGACTAGGGCGCCCGCCACCCGCTACACTGATGAAGCCGAGAAACCCGTCTCGTGCCGCCGATGGCGAGCCGTCAAGCCCCAAGGGGCCGACGCGGACGTGCGTAGGGTGCAGGAAACGGGATTCTCGGACGGTCCTCGTGAGGCTGATCGTGAGCGACGGAAGCGTCGTGATCGAT
Organism: uncultured Demequinaceae bacterium; assembly: GCA_964610155.1. GTDB lineage: Bacteria > Actinomycetota > Actinomycetes > Actinomycetales > Demequinaceae > JAFGBM01. Next base: position 101,636 of record CAZSUY010000009.1, on the reverse strand, counting down.
GAGCGGCGGAGCGCGCCGGGTAGGGGTGCTTGGGTGCATCCAAATCCGGAGTGCCTGGCGCGGGCGGTCACCGGACGGGCGATTGGGCGAGCCTTGCGCGCGCCCGGAGCCGACGTCTCGGGGCTTGCCGAATCGCGAGGGGCGCCACCTGAAGAACCATGACGAACAGGGCGAGAATCCGATGGAAACCCGATGAGCACCTCGAAATGAACACCGCTCGGTAACGATGGTTCGACCCTGCCTCGGTCGAACCGAGACAGGAGAGTTGTGGCAAAGCCCCGCGTCCATGAGATCGCAAAGGAGCTCGGAGTATCGAGCAACGATCTTCTGGCAAAACTGAAGGAACTAGGCGAGTACGTCAAGGGCCCGTCGTCGACCGTGGAAGCACCGGTCGTGCGCAAGCTCAGCGAAGCCTTTCCCGCACCCGTCAAACCCGTCGAGCCGCCAGCCGAGAAGCCTGCCGCCAAGGCCACACGGAAGAAGGCCACCGCTGCGAAGTCGGATACCGCCGCAGAGTCGGTCGCCGCCGAGCCCGAGGGCCCCGTCGTCGAGGCTCCTGCAGTGGAGCCCGCCCCAGAGGCTTCCGTCGCAGAGCCCGCCTCCGCAGAGCCCGGTACCGCGCCGACGCCCGGCGAGCCGGAACCCGGAGAGCCGACGCCTTTGGAACCGAAATCGTCCGGTCCGCAGTTCAAGGCCCCCCCTCCAACGGACGCTGGGCCCAGCCACAAGCCCCAGCCTGGCGGGAACAATGCCTTCGAGGATCGGGCCGTAGCCCCTCGCCCTCGTCCGAGGCCCGGGGGAAACAACCCTTTCCAGACGCCTCGTGCCCCGGCAAGGACGCCTGCGGCTCCCGGAGTCACGGGAGGACCAGGGGCAGGTCGCGGTCCGACCGGTGCCGGTGGCCCGGAACGGGGACCCCGTCCCGCTGGGGCAGGTGCCCTAGGGCGTGGTCCGGGAGGTCCGGGGATAGCCCGCGGAGGTCCCAGCCGAGGTTACGGTGGTGCAGGAGCGGGAGCACTGGGCGGTGCCCCCCGTACTGGTGCGCCCAGTAGCCGTCCCGGAGCCGGAGGCCGTGCCCGTGGAGGAAGCACGGCTGGAGCGTTCGGGCGAGCCGGAGGCAGGCCAGCGCGCGGCCGAAAGAGCAAGAGGGCGAAGCGGCAAGAGTACGAGCAGCAGCAGGCACCGGTCGTTGGCGGTGTGCAGATCACCCGTGGAGACGGCTCTACCGTGATCCGGCTCCGTCGTGGGGCGACCCTCGCGGACTTCGCCGAGAAGATCGATGCCAACCCGGCCTCGCTCGTGACCGTCCTTTTCCACCTGGGAGAGTTGGCCACCGCGACCCAGTCCCTCGATGAGGGCACCCTCGAGGCCTTGGGAGCGGAGCTTGGCTACGCCATTCAAATCGTCTCCCCCGAGGACGAGGATCGCGAACTGCTGGAGGACTTCAACATAGACCTCGACGCAGAGACCGCCGCCGAGACCGACGAGGACCTTGAGGAACGACCCCCGGTCGTAACCGTCATGGGTCACGTCGATCACGGTAAGACCCGCCTCCTGGACGCCATCCGGAAGACCGACGTCATCTCGGGTGAGGCCGGAGGCATCACCCAGCACATCGGCGCCTACCAGATCCATCACGAGCACGATGGAAAATCTCGCGCCGTTACCTTTATCGACACCCCCGGGCACGAGGCGTTCACCGCGATGCGAGCCCGCGGCGCCAGGGTCACGGATATCGCCATCCTGGTGGTAGCCGCCGATGACGGTGTCATGCCCCAGACCATCGAGGCGCTCAACCACGCCCAGGCGGCCAGTGTGCCGATCGTCGTGGCCGTCAACAAGATCGACAAGTCCGGGGCCAACCCCGACAAGGTTCGCCAGCAGTTGACCGAGTACAACCTGGTGGCCGAGGAATACGGCGGCGACACCATGTTCGTCAACATCTCCGCCCTCCAGGGGATTGGTGTCGATGACCTTCTCGAGGCCGTCCTCCTGACGGCGGACGCCGGGCTCGACCTTAGGGCGAACCCCGACAAGGACGCCCGAGGTGTCGCAGTCGAGGCCCACCTCGACAAGGGCCGAGGCGCGGTCGCCACCGTCCTCGTCCAGTCCGGAACGCTTCGCGTGGGTGACGCAATGGTCGTCGGGACCGCTCACGGCCGCGTGCGAGCGATGTTCGACGAGCACGACCAGCCGGTCGAGGAGGCCCTGCCCGCCCGTCCGGTCCAGGTGCTGGGCATGGCCTCAGTACCCGGCGCTGGGGATTCCTTCCTCGTAGCCGAGGACGAGCGTACGGCCAGGCAGATCGCAGAGAAGCGAGAGGCGGCCGAGCGGGCCGCAGAACTCGCATCGAGGCGTAAGCGCATCAGCCTCGAGGACTTCACCGAGGCGCTCCAGGCCGGCAAGGTCGATACCCTCAACCTCATCATCAAGGGGGATGTCTCCGGTGCCGTCGAGGCCCTGGAGGATGCCCTCGTCGCGATCGATGTGGGCGAGACCGTGGATCTAAGGGTCATCCACCGAGGCGTCGGTGCCGTCACCCAGAACGACGTCAACCTCGCGACCGTCGACAAGGCCATCATCATCGGGTTCAACGTCCGTCCGGCCGAACGGGTCCAGGATCTCGCCGATCGCGCGGGTGTGGACATGCGGTTCTACAGCGTCATCTATCGGGCCATCGAGGATATCGAGGCAGCCCTGACGGGGATGCTCAAGCCCGAGTTTGAGGAGAAGCAGACCGGGGCGGCGGAGGTGCGGGAAGTCTTCCGCTCGTCCAAGTTCGGGACCATTGCCGGGTCTGTCGTCCGGGAGGGCGCCATCCGCAGGGGAGCCAAGGCACGGGTCTCCCGCGACGGAGTGGTGCTCGGCGAGGTCGAGATCGACACGCTCCGGCGGTTCAAGGATGACGCGACCGAGGTCAAGGACGGATTCGAGTGCGGCATCGGCCTGGGCAAGTTCTCCGACCTTCAGGTGGGCGACCTCATCGAGACCTTTGAGATGGTGGAGATTCCGAGGAAGAAATGACGGATCATCCACGCGCGCTCCGGCTCGCGGAGACGATCCAGCGGATCGTCGCCAATGCGCTCGACACGGAGATCAAGGATCCGCGCCTCGGCTTCGTCACCATCACCGCCGTGAAGGTCACGGGGGATCTTCAGAACGCCACGGTGTTCTACACGGTGTTGGGGGACGACGAGGCGAGGGTTCACACCGCTCAGGCGCTCGCGTCCGCCAAGGGGCGGCTTCGGTCGCTGGTGGGGGCCGACCTCAGCATCCGCCTGACCCCCACTCTTGACTTCGTCCTAGATGCCCTTCCGGACACGACCGCCGCGCTCGATCAGGCGATCCGGGATGCCCGGGTGCGCGACGCCGAGGTGGCGGCCCTACGCGAAGGCGCAACCCATGCCGGAGAGGCCGATCCCTACCGTCATCCGGACGACGCCGGTGACGAAACCGAATAGCCCGGCGAGTTCGGGGCCCGAAACGGTGACCCGACCCGGATTTCTCGTCGTCGACAAGCCCGCGGGATGGACGTCCCACGACGTGGTCGGTCGGGTGCGGCGACTCGCGGGAACCCGAAAGGTCGGCCATGCCGGGACCCTCGATCCCATGGCGACCGGAATCCTCGTTGTTGGGATCGGGCCGGCGACAAGGCTCCTGGGGTTCGTGGGAGGCGCGGACAAGGACTACGAGGCGACCGTCAGGCTTGGGATCGCAACGGTCTCGGACGACTCCGAGGGTGAGGTCACGGCGCAGACGGACGCCTCCGGCGTTTCGGACGAGGCCATAGAGGAGGCCATTTCAGGGCTTCGGGGAGAGATTCTCCAGGTGCCGAGTGCGGTCAGCGCCATCAAGGTCGACGGGCGCAGGTCCTACGCGCGGGTGCGGGCGGGGGAGAAGGTCGAGCTTGAGCCCCGGCCCGTGACCGTGAGCGTGTTTCGGGTGGCATCGATCACCAGGGGTGAGGAGTGGCTGGATATCGAGGTCGCCGTGACCGTTTCCTCCGGGACGTATGTGAGGGCCCTCGCCAGGGACCTAGGGATTGCGCTCGGGGTCGGCGGGCACCTGACGGCGCTTCGTCGCACGCGGCTGGCTTCCTTCTCTGTTGGGGACGCACACGCCCTTGAGGCCCTCGTTGAATTCGCCGAGGGGGGCACGGCGCTCCCTATCCTCTCTCTTGCCGAGGTTGCCAGAACTATCCTTCCAAACCGTACTGTGACCGAACAGGAGGCCGACGAACTCTCTCATGGACGCCGCATCGCGCGGGAAGAGGCCGATGGGTATCCCGACATCGAGCACCCGCTCGCGCTCCTTGGTCCGGGCGGGCACCTGGTCGCCCTCGCGATCGCGGAGGGGGAGGGCGCGCTTCGCCCGTCGGCCGTGTTGACCGACACTACGATGGGCACACCATGAGGTTGAGAACACCATGACGTTGAGGAAACCGTGACGACGGCCATCTGGCACTCCCTGGGCGACGTCCCCACTGACGACCGCCGATCCGTCGTTACCCTGGGGAATTTCGACGGGGTGCATCGGGGCCACCAGGCCGTGCTTGGCCGCGCTGTCGAGGTGGCCAAGGAACGGGGGGAGCGGTCCGTCGCGGTTACGTTCGACCCCCACCCCAAAGCCGTGCATCGGCCCGATACCCCACCGACGCTCGTCACCGGGCTTGAGGATCGCCTGGAGAGGCTGGCCGCGACCGGGTTGGATGCGATCCTAGTCGTCCCCTATACCCTCGAGTTCGCGAGTCAGACGGGGGAGGAGTTCGTGCGGGCCTACCTGATCGAGGGGCTTCGCGCCTCCGGCGTTGTGATCGGACACGACACGAAGTTCGGCCACGATGATACGGAGCACGCCGGGAGGCTTCGGGAGCTCGGGGAGGAGTTGGGATTCTCCGTCGAGGTGCTGGAATGGGCCAAGGCCAAGAACGGGGCCGATCGACGCTGGTCGTCGACCTGGGTGCGGGAGCTGCTGGAGGCCGGCCAAGTCAAGGAGGCCGCGGAGGTCCTCGGCCGACCTCATCGCGTCCGCGGGATCGTCATCCACGGGGACAACCTCGGTCATCGGATTGGGTTCCCCACGGCCAACCTTGACATCTATGCAGGCATGATCCCCAGCCAAGGCGTGTATGCCGCCTCACTTACGGTTCTCGGAGCGGATGGGAGCGCCGATGGAGTGGAAGGCGAGGGGAGGCGTTTCCGGGCAGCGGTCAGCCTGGGGAGCAACTTCACCTTCGGGGGGACGGATCTGAGGGTCGAGGCGCACCTTCCCGATGCGCCGGACTTTGACATCTATGGGGCGAAGGTGGCCCTCGATTTCGTAGATCGTCGGAGGGACATGAAGGACTTCGGGTCGGTTGAGGCCCTTCAGGCGTCCCTCGGCGAGGATGTCGCCTGGCTCCAGGGTGTGCTTCCCACCCCCTGATTCCCATCCGTTCACCGGGTTGGGCCCGACCCTGATACGATGGTCGCCGCCGTGAAACGGCCGCGGATAGTAGAGCCCCGGAGAACCAGCCCGGGTGCGCCGCGCAATGAATCAAGGGAGTCAAAGTGCCGCTCGACGCAGCAACGAAGAAGTCCATCATGGCCGAGTACGCCACCGGCAAGGCCGACACCGGGTCTCCTGAGGTTCAGGTTGCCTTACTGTCCAGGCGTATCGCCGACCTCACCGAGCACCTTAAAGTGCACCCGCACGATCACCACTCGCGCCGAGGGCTCCTACTGCTGGTGGGCCAGCGTCGTCGCATCCTGGGCTACCTCCAGAGGATCGACATCGAGCGTTACCGCTCCCTTATCGAGCGCCTCGGCCTTCGTCGATAAGGGGTATCGGCCCCGCATTGGACCGATTCTTGCTACCATTCTCTCGGCCCCTCGGGCGTTTCCGGGCGGCCACCCACACAGGGGTAGCCCGCTTGACCGCTGATCATCGGTGGTGATGGGCAGAACCGCCAAGGTTCTGACCGTTTCGACTGACGATCAGTGGCAAGGCAGCGGCCTGTTCCGCATGGCTACTCCGCGACATCAAGGAGTACCAACCCTATGGAGGGTCCAGAAATACAGTTCGCCGAAGCCGTTATCGATAACGGCACGTTCGGCAAGCGCACCATCCGCTTTGAGACCGGTCGCATCGCGCGGCAGGCCAGCGGTTCCGTCATGGCTTACCTTGACGGTGAAACGATGCTTCTCTCGGCAACGACGGCATCGAAGGAGCCTCGCGAAGGCTTCGACTTCTTCCCGCTGACGGTCGACGTGGAGGAGCGTGCATATGCCGCGGGCCGCATCCCCGGCTCGTTCTTCAGGCGGGAGGGGCGCCCCTCGACGGACGCCATCCTCACGTGCCGCCTCATCGACCGCCCTTTGCGTCCATCATTCGTGAGCGGACTCAGAAACGAAATCCAGGTGGTCGTCACCGTCATGGCCATCAACCCGGAAGACCAGTACGACGTCGTCGCCATCAATGCGGCGTCGATGTCTACCCAACTGGCGGGGCTGCCCTTCAGCGGCCCGATCGGCGGCGTACGCGTTGCCCTCATCGATGGCCAATGGGTCGCTTTCCCCCGGTACAGCGAGATCAAACGAGCCGTATTCAACATGGTCGTTGCGGGTCGCATCGTTGGGGACGACGTCGCCATCATGATGGTCGAGGCCGAGGCGACGAATGACGTCTTCGAACTCGTCTCCGAGGGCGCTGGGGCGCCAACCGAGGCCGTCGTAGCCGAGGGACTTGAGGCGGCCAAGCCGTTCATCCGGGCATTGTGCGAGGCGCAGGCCGACCTGGCCGGGCGCACCGCCAAGCCAACCGGCGAGTACCCGGTCTTCCTGGACTACAAGGAGGACGCGTTCAAGGCCGTATCGAGTGAGGCCGAAGCGGACCTCGCCAAGGCCCTTGTGATCGCGGGCAAGCAGGAGCGCGAAACGCGCCTCGACGAGATCAAGGTCTCAACCCTTGAGGCCCTGGCCGAGAAGTTCGAGGGACGTCGGAGTGAGGTCACGGCCGCCATCCGGTCGATCACCAAGATCCTGGTCCGTCAGCGCATCCTCAAGGACGGCCTCCGCATCGACGGTCGCGGTCTCAAGGACATAAGGGCGCTCTCGGCCGAGGTGGCCGTGGTGCCCCGCGTGCATGGTTCCGCGATCTTCGAGCGTGGCGAGACCCAGATACTTGGGGTCACGACGCTCAACATGCTCAAGATGGAGCAGCAGATCGACGCCCTCACGCCTGAGACGCGCAAGCGTTACATGCACCACTACAACTTCCCGCCGTACTCGGTCGGGGAGACGGGTCGCGTGGGAAGCCCCAAGCGTCGCGAGATCGGACATGGGGCGCTCGCAGAGCGGGCCCTCCTGCCTGCCCTCCCGAGCCGCGAGAACTTCCCGTACGCCATTCGGCAGGTGTCAGAGGCGTTCGGGTCGAACGGCTCGACATCCATGGGTTCCGTGTGTGCCTCGACCCTCTCGATGCTGAATGCGGGTGTGCCCCTCAAGGCTCCCGTCGCAGGCATCGCGATGGGACTCGTCTCCGACACCATCGACGGCGAGACCAAGTACGCGGCGCTGACCGACATCCTGGGGGCCGAAGACGCCTATGGCGACATGGACTTCAAGGTCGCCGGTACGTCCGAGTTCGTCACGGCCATCCAATTGGACACCAAGCTCGATGGCATCCCGGCCTCTGTTCTGGCCGGGGCGCTCAAGCAGGCCTACGACGCCCGGATTCACATCCTCGGGGTCATGACCTCGGTGATCAGCGAGCCCGACGAGATGAGTCTCTTCGCGCCGCGCATCATCGCGATCAAGATTCCGGTTGACAAGATCGGTGAGGTCATCGGCCCCAAGGGCAAGATGATCAACCAGATCCAGGACGACACCGGCGCCGACATCTCGATCGAGGACGACGGCACGGTCTACATCGGAGCGACAGAGGGTTCGGCCGCGGAGGCCGCTCGAGCGACGATTAACGCCATCGCCAACCCGATGATGCCGGAAGTGGGGGAGCGCTTCGTCGGGACGGTTGTCAAGACCGTCGCGTTCGGTGCGTTCGTCTCGCTCTCTCCCGGTCGCGACGGGCTCCTCCACGTCTCCGAGATCCGCAAACTTGCCGGTGGCAAGCGCGTGGAGAACGTCGAGGACATCCTCACGGTCGGCCAGAAGATCCAGGTGGAGCTCAAGGAGATCGACCCGCGGGGCAAGTTGTCGCTCGCTGTGGTCGAGGACGCGGGCGCCGCTGACGTTCCCGCCGCAGAAGGCGAGTCGGAAGGCTAGTCCCAGCAGAGTGAATGAGGGGCGGTGCGGGGAAACCCGCGCCGCCCCCTTTTTCATGCGGCTCGGTGATTTCCTCGCCACAATGGGGGCATGAGTGAGGAACTCGTCGAGTGGCTGCTTGAGGGCGATCCGGCCATCCGGTGGCAGGTATTGCGCGACCTCCTAGGAGCCGATGCCGACGTGGTCAGGGACGAAAGCTCGCGAGTGGCGACCGAGGGCTGGGGTGCGCGGCTGCTCGCAGAGCAGGACCCGGACGGCAAGTGGGCCTGCGCGATCTACAGCCCCAAGTGGGTGTCCACCACGTATACGCTGATGCTCCTCCACTGGCTGGGCCTCCCGGGCGACAACCCCCAGGCGTTGGCCGGGTGCCGCCACCTATGGGAGGGCGCCCAGTACTTCGACGGCGTCCCGACCCCCACCAAGGGCGTCGCCCCGCCCGACGCCTGCGTCGTGGCGATGTACGTGTTGCTGGCCTACCGCTTTGGGTACCGAGACCCGCGGGTCGAGAACGGGGTTCGGTGGCTGCTGGGGCAATAGATGGACGACGGGGGCTGGAATTGCGAGCGCACTCGGGGGCCGACGGAGCACGGATCCTTCCATACCACCATCAGCACCCTGGATTCCTTCCTGGAGTACGAGCGGACGGGCGGGGCTCTATCCGTGGCCAACGCCGCCCAGAGGGGTCGCGACTTCTTCCTGGCTCACCGCCTCTACCGTTCGCACCGCACGGGCGAGGTGTCCAACCCCGCGTTTTCCAAGTTCCCGTTCCCGCCCCAGTGGCACTTCGACGTGATGCGGGGCCTCGAGCACTTCGCGGCGGTGGGTGCGCCGCGCGACGAACGCCTCGGGGACGCTGTGGAGGTCATCCGCCGCGCCCAGCGCAAGGACGGCACGTGGCCGGGCTACACGGCCTACGCTGGGCGCACGTGGTTCCGGATGGAGCCCGCGGGTCCGAGCCGGTGGAACACGCTCCGGGCGCTCAGGGTGCTGCGCTGGTGGGAAGGGGAGGCGCGGTAGCTTCGCCGTGAAGCTGCGCTAGAGCGCGATGGCGCGGCGATCCCGCGCCCTGAGCCACCACTTGCGAGCCTCCATCGTCAGGGGCACCGCGAGCGCCAACCCGAAGCACTGGCTCCACTGATCGATCATCAGTGGTGCGGTCGAGAACGCGTCGTTAAGCACTGGCACGTACACCACCGCGATCTGCAGGGCGAAGGACACGGTCACCGCCGCCCACAGCCACGGATTCGTCAACAAGTGGTGCACGACGCTCTGGGTTTCTGACCGCGCGGAGAAGGCGTTCATGAGCTGCGTGAGCACCAGCACGGTGAAGCCCGCCGTGCGAGCGGTCGCCAGGCTCTGGGAGCCCTCGACGAGCCCGCCGGGCAGGTACAGGTCCATAGCGAAGAGCGTCACGATGGCCATGACGGCGCCGGTGAGGACGATGCCGCCCCACATTCGACGGTCGATCAGCCGCTCGGACAGCCGACGCGGCCGCCGCGCCATGAGGTCGTCGGCGTAGGGCTCGGCGCTGATTGCTAGCGCCGGCCCCAGGTCGGTTAGGAGGTTCATCCACAGGATCTGGGTGGCGAGCAGCGGCACCACCACCGCTCCGTCGGGCCTGGTCAGTCCCAGCCATGCCGCCCCGACGACGCCAAGGAACACCGCAAGCACCTCGCCGAGATTGGACGCGAACATGTAGCGCAGGAAGCGTTTGATGTTGTCGAGGATGCCGCGGCCCTCGTTCACCGCCTCGACAATCGTCGCGAAGTCGTCGTTGGTCAGGATCATGTTCGACGCCTCGCGCGCCACCTCCGTTCCCCCCATGCCCATCGCGACGCCGATGTCGGCGCGACGCAGGGCAGGGGCGTCGTTCACCCCGTCGCCCGTCATAGCGACTATCTCGCTGTGGCTTTGGAGCGCGTCGACGATGCGCAGCTTGTGCTCGGGCGCCACGCGGGCGAACACCGACGCGGTCTTGACGGTGGCGCGCAGCTTGTCGTCGTCCATCGCGGACAGTTCGAGCCCCGTGATCACCTCCGGGTCCGCCTCGACGATGCCGAGGTCGATGGCGATGGCCGACGCGGTGAGCGGGTGGTCGCCGGTGATCATGATGACGCGGATCCCGGCGCCCTGTGCCGCCGTCACCGCCACCCGTGCCTCGTCGCGAGGGGGGTCGACGATGCCGACCACACCCGCGAGCACCAGGTTGCGCTCGAGCGACTCGGCGTTCGCGTCTGACTCCTCCTTGCCCCGGCGGAAAGCGACGGCGAGCGTGCGCATCCCCAGGACTGACATCCGCGCGACCTCGGCGACCACGCGCGCGCGGCCCGCGCCGTCGAGCGGCCGCTCCTGGTCTCCCACGAGTTCCGCCGTGCACGCGTCGAGCAGGACGTCCGGTGCCCCCTTCGCGGAAACGTAGAAGCCGCCGTCCGCGTCCGATGCGACCGCCGACATGCGCTTGCGTTCCGAGCTGAACGGCACCGTTCCCAGTGAGGAGAAGCGGGCGCGCCGGGTTTCGGCTATTCCCAGCCCCCACTCGGCTGTCAGGAACGCCGCCTCGGTGGGGTCGCCGCCAAACGTCGGATAGTCGTCGTCCCCGCCCACGAGGGCGTCGTTCGCCACCGCGCCGCCCGTCATGACCGCGGTGACTTCCGCGCCTCGCGTGCCCTCCGGGAGAGAGTCATGGTCGCCGGTCAGTTCCGTCTCGCCCGACGCCGTGACCACGCGGGTGATCGTCATGAGATTCTGGGTGAGCGTTCCGGTCTTGTCCGAGCAGATGACGGACGCGGAGCCGAGCGTCTCGACGGACGATAGGTCCTTGATGATCGCGTGGCGCTTGGCCATGCGCCGTACCCCGAGGGCGAGCACCACGGACAGGATCGCGGGAAGACCCTCGGGCACCGCGGCGACGGCGAGGGCGACGCCCAGCAGTAGCACCTGGACCGCGCCCGCGAGGGTGGTGACCTCCTCGGTGAGGAAGACCGTGCCGATCACGATGGCGGCGATCGCAAGCACCGCGAGCCCGAGCACTCTGCTCAACTGCGCGATCTCGCGCTGCAGGGGAGTGGGATCCGATTCCGTCTTGCCGAGCATCCGGGCGATGTGGCCCGTCTCGGTGTCCATGCCGGTGGCTGTGACGATGGCGCGCCCGGCGCCGTGGGTTACCGCGGTGCCCGCAAACACCATGCACACCCGGTCGCCCAGCTCGACGGCGCTATCGAGCGGTTCCACGCTCTTCGCCACCGGCTGGCTTTCGCCCGTCAGCGCCGCCTCCGCGACCGAGAGCGTGGATGCGGTGAGCCGTGCGTCAGCCGCGACTGCGTCGCCCGCGCCGAGCACCAGGACGTCGCCCACCACGAGATCGAGCGCGGGGATGCTGCACGGGGCGCCGTCGCGCAGAACGGTGGCGGTGGGCGCGGCCATCCGCTGGAGCGCGGCCACCGCGTTCTCGGAGCGGCGCTCCTGGATGAAGCCGAGCGTAGCGTTCGCGAGAACGACGACCGCGATCACGATCACGTCATAGGGAATTCCTTGCCGCCCCTCGACCCACCAGGCGGTGAGCGCAATGGCGGTCGCCGCGAGCAGGAGGTAGACGAGCGGGTCCGCGAAGTGGCGGAGCACGCGACGCCACAAGGGAACGGGGCGTCGTGCCACCAGCTGGTTCGCGCCGTCCCGCTCTAGGCGGGCGGCGGCCTCCGGTGTGGTGAGGCCAGTGTCGGCGCGGGTCCGCGCCTCTGTCTCCACCTCGTTCGCGGCGCGGAGCGAAGGGTCGAACCCCGGTGACAGTGTGGCCATGTCGGACTCCAGTCGCAGCCTCGCCTTACCTCTATTGTGCCCGTTGCCGGGTGGAGACTGCGGGAACGTAGGTCGGGGCTACAGGTACATCGGCGTGAGCGCCTCGTAGTCCTCGACAGTGCCGTCGCGCAAGCACACCTCGATGATTTCTCTCCCGAGGGGGTCAAGCTCATCCGTAACAAACGCCCTGAGCTCCTGCTTGAAAAAGTCAGTGAGGATCTTCGCGCCAGCGTCGTATGCCTCCTCGCCCACCTGTGACTGCTGGTCCGGCATGAGGAGCGTCCGCCGGACGGGCTGACCATCGAGTGTGATTTCTTTGGGTGCGTACCCGAAGAGCGGGCAACGGGCCGGCGTGAGTTGGTCAGCGCGCATGCGACCGGCTCCCCGGCGCGCGAGCCACCCGCGGGTCAGCCATTCCGCGGAGAACCCCACTTTGTACGCGCCGATGTGCTGGTTGGGGGTCAGGACGTATCGGGTGCGCGGGTAGTCGAGAATCTGTTGGAGTTGGAGGTTCGCCGCGGCCACCTTGGTGCCGGTCGAGAACGGCCAATATGAACCGACGCCCTCGGCGATGAGGCCACCGTGTTCAAGCTTGTCGACCGTGTCCTTGTCCTCGCCGATCGACGGATTTTTATCGCCGCGCGGGGCGATGAGGCGCCAGATCCACGCAATGGAAGGTGGCACGAAGTGAGCCATCCCCATAATTCCGTAGTTGGGCTTGTCCCGCGTGCATGCCGGCATGCGCACGCCGAAGGTGCGCACGTCCACTTCCTCTGGCTCGTTGATCACTCCGCCGATCATCCGGCGCGGGATCACGACGCGCGGGTTGGGACACGGCTTGCTGTTCGAGTCCAACGTGTGTTCCCACGGCAGCGCCGTCGCATCGGGGACGCCCTGGATGTTGAAGAACACGAGTGGCTCGTCTGGGTGGATACACGCGCGTTCGAACTGGACATCTTCGCCGTACTCCTGAAGGTTGTCTACGCGCACGAACCAACCCTCTTCTGCGTCGGCCACGCACATGCGTCCGTCTCTTTGCTGGATGGACGGGTAGCACAGCGTCATGTCGTCGGTCACGGGGTTGAGTTCCGAGGTCTCGCTCAGAGTGATGTGGTACGGCTCGTCCGTGACGACGTTGGCGCCCAAGAGGATGCGGCCGTCGTCTTGGCGCCGGAGATCCTGGCACATCTCGGATTTTCCGCCACCCGAGGCTCCCTCGTGCATGATGACGGTTTCGTTGTCGTACGGCGTCGTCACGCGTACGGACGATGCATGGGCCGTAATCCAATCCTCCTGGTCTCCGATGTCCAAGAGGACGGAGTAAACGCCCTTCTTGGCGCTTGGGCCGGGGTACAAGTTGTAGGCGAAAATCTCGTGGAGGGTCTCAGTGCGGTCGTGCACCACTATCTGCCTTCCCGAGAAGTGGGTGTGCCGAAACGGGGGGGCAACGTACAGGATGGCGCGGGGAGAATACTCTCCGAGTTCTTCGAAAGAAATCCAGCCAGAGAGGTCCCTGAGGGCCAGCGCGAAGAACGCGGAGTTGACCGGCATGATCGCGAGGCACGGCGATCCGTAGGTGAGGCCCCCGGCCTTGAACGGCACCACCACGAGTTCCTGCGTCGCGAGCCAATCCAGCGTCTCCTGCCTGACCGGGGCGAATTCGGTGCCGAAGGCGTCGCGGTATCGGGTCTTGTCCGTCGGTCGGTCGTCGGCGATGTGCATGCACTTCGGGTCGCGACGACGGATGAGGTCCTCGGGGTAGTTGACGGCGATGCCGTTGCGGCAGCGAGTCACGGTGGCCTCGGTGATGGTTGTGCCGTTGATCTCATAGTCCACGGAGAAGACGGGACCGCCCTCGGGGCCCAGCGAGAGTTGGTACAACTCCGCGCGGGTGCTCGGGGTGACGATCCGCGGGCTCGCCTCGAGTGCGGCGCGCACCTCAGGCGCAAGGAGGACAGATTTCAAGACGGTGACGGGTGGTGTGGCGCTCATAGGACCTCTCAGGGCGAGGAGTGTTGGGGCGGCTTGGTGCGTGTTCATCCCTGCCGCGAGTCTGCTGAGAGCCTATACGCCTTCTGCGCCTAGTCTTGCCCCATGCCCATCCCGCTCCCCCTCGTCCCCTCGGGTGATCCTGCGGCCAACCTCAACCTCGAGTCCGACTCGGGCGCCGTCGTGCGCCGGAGCGTCCTTCCCGGGGGAGTGCGAGTCATCACCGAACACCTGCCGGGGATGCACTCCGCGACGATTGGCGCCTGGATCGGGGTGGGATCCCGCGACGAGAACGACGTCCACGCGGGTTCCACCCACTTCCTTGAGCACCTCCTGTTCAAGGGGACGAAGCGGCGCACGGCCCGCGACATCGCGGAGGCGTTCGATCGAGTCGGGGCCGAGCACAACGCGCTCACCGGCAAGGAGTACACCTGTTACTACGCGCGCGTTCTCGATTCCGACGTCCCGATGGCGCTCGACGTCACGCTCGACATGGTGACATCGGCGCGCCTTGATAAGGTCGATTTCGAGTTGGAGCGAGGGGTGATCCTCGAGGAACTGGCGATGAACGAGGATGACCCCGGTGATGTCGCTGACGAGAAATTTGCGGCGGCGGTCTTCGGGGGACATCCCCTCGGGCGGCCTATCGGTGGCACATCGGAGATCATTGCAGCGGTACCGTGCGCGGCCGTCCGGGAGCACTATCGACAGCGTTATGCATCGCCCGAGGTGGTCATCGCCGCGGCCGGAGCCGTCGACCACGACCGCCTCTCCGCGCTCGCGATGGAGGCGCTCGCCCTTGGCGGATGGGAGTTCGATCCCACCATTGCCCCCGTGGCTCGGCGCGACACCGCTGCCTCCATCGAGGCATCTTTCACCCCTCACGTGACCGTGGATCGCGATGACGAGCAGGCGAACCTCATCGTCGGAACCCGTGGGTTCAAGACGACGGACGATCGGCGCACGGCCTTCGCCGTCTTCCTGGCGATCCTCGGCGGGGGGCCGTCGTCGCGGCTCTTCCAGGAGATTCGAGAGAAGCGTGGACTCGCCTACGCCGTGGGTGCCTTCGCGGCTCCCGCAGGGGAGACCGGCCTCTTCGGAATGCATGCCGGATGCGCCCCCGAGCGTGCCGACGAGGTTACGAGGTTGATGGTCTCGGAGTTCGAGCGCATGGCCGATGGGGTTGCCGAGGACGAGTTTGAGCGAGCCATCGGGCAGATCACGGGTTCGACCGTACTCCGGCTCGAGGATTCGTTCTCCAGGATGTCTCGGCTCGCCAGGACAGAGCTGTTCTTCGGCGAGTGGTTCACTCTGGAGGAGGTCCTGGGGCAGATCCGGGCGGTGACCGTCGATGAAGTGGTCGCGATCGCGGCGGATCTGGCGGGACGCGAACGCGTCATCGTGCGGGTCGGGCCCGGGGCCTAGGGTCTGGATTGCGTAGAGTGGTCGCATGATCAAGGTAGCGGTGCTCGGCGCGGCCGGGAGAATGGGTGCCACGGTGGTACGAGCCATCGAGGAAGCGCCCGACCTTACGCTCGCCGCGGCGCTCGACATGGACGACGACATCGCCACGGCGACCGCGGCCGGAGCCACCGTCGCGGTCGAGTTCACAGTTCCGGAATCCTCAGAGGCGAACGTCCACGCCCTCATCGACGCTGGGATTCATACGGTCGTTGGGACGAGTGGATGGACGGACGACGCCTTGGATCGGGTACGAGACCACCTACTTGACGCCCCGGGGGTCGGCGTCCTGGTCGCTCCGAATTTTGCGCTCGGAGCCGTGCTGGCCATGAGGTTCGCCGCCGAGGCCGCGCCGTTCTTCGAATCCGCTGAGGTTATCGAACTTCACCACCCGGACAAGGTTGACGCGCCCTCGGGCACGGCCAGGGAGACGGCCGCTCGAATCGCCGCCGCCCGCTCCGCTGCCGGGCTCGGGGCTATGCCGGACGCCACCGCATCATCCCTCGATGGTGCCCGGGGGGCACGAGTCGACGACGTACCCATCCATGCCGTCCGTCTCCGCGGTCTCGTCGCCCATCAGGAGATCCTCCTGGGCAACCCGGGAGAGGTGCTCACCCTCAGGCACGACAGCCTGGACCGCGCGTCCTTCATGCCAGGCGTGCTCCTCGGTATCCGGCGCATCGGCGAGCATCCGGGTCTCACTGTCGGCCTCGACGCTTACCTCGATCTCTAGGCTGGCCTCCATAATGAAGCTCCTCCGGAACCCGATCGCTATGGCGACGACAACGATCATTGCCCTTGTCCTGCTCTACTTCTCCCTCATGGCCGACCGGGCAATCCTTCTGATGGGGGCAGACGACGTGGCCGCCCGATTGTTGGGTGTGGCGCTCCTCGCCCTCCCGGTGGTCGGCGTGGGGTGGGCCGTTCAAGGATGGCTCCTCGGGACGGCCGTACAGCGCATGTCGAGCATGCTTGCAGATGAGGGGCGGCTTCCGATCCACGATGGCGCCACACTGCCAAACGGGAGGCTCACGGAAGACGCCGCCGAGGCGGTATTCGAGGTGGCCCGACGCGGGGTTGAGGATCGTCCAGACGACTGGCGGGCGTGGTACCACGTCGCGTATGCGTACGAGGCTTCGGGGAACAGCGCCATGGCGCGCAAGGCCCTCCGGCATGCCTCTGGGCTTTTCCGTAGCACGAGCGTGCTCCGCTAGGTCCCATCAGGGGTGGCGGATAGGCTGGCCACATGACCGACGCCAGCGCCGACGAGCCTTCGATCCGCTTCCGTTCGGATGTCGATGTCGAGCTCATCAGGTCCAGCGCCCACGACGCTGATGTCCTATTCTCCGCTCGCGTCTCCACCAAGGGGGAGCAATCGCTTGAGGGCGTCGATGACGATCCGGCCTCGAGCGCCGGGCTGATCGGCTATCTCATGCGTAACCGTCATGGCACCCCGTTTGAGCACAATTCGATGACGTTCTACGTCCGTGCCCCGATTTTTGTCTTCCGCGAGTTCATGCGTCACCGCATCGCCTCCTATAACGAGGAGTCCGGCCGGTACCGCGAGCTCCGCCCCGACTTCTACGTTCCCGGCCCCGAGCGGCGACTAGTCCAGGTGGGTAAACCCGGGGCGTACGAATTCGAGGAGGGCACCCCCGAGCAGCATGTGCTCGTGACGCGCGAGATCGAGGCCAGCTGCACCCAGGTGTATGAGGCATACCGGAGGATGCTCGACGCCGGTGTCGCCCGAGAGGTCGCCCGCGCCGTCCTCCCGCTCACCATCTACTCGTCCATGTACGTCACCATGAACGCCCGCTCGCTCATGAACTTCCTGAGCCTGAGGACAAAGCGGGAGGGCTCCCATTTCCCGTCCTTTCCCCAGCGGGAGATCGAGATGGTCGCGGAGAAGATGGAGGCGTTCTGGGCGGACCTCATGCCGCTCACGTATGAGGCGTTCAACCAGGCGGGCCGTGTCGCACCGTAGCGAGATCATCGGGCGGATTGGGGTATCGTCCGGGAAGGCCGAGTCGCGGTAGGTTTGTCCCATGGTTCAGCAGATTCAACCCTTCCGGCCATTTGGCACCGTGCTCACCGCCACGGTGACGCCGATGTCCGACGACGGCGAGATCGACTATGCCTCGGTTGGACGACTCGCAAGGTATCTAGTCGACCACGGGAGCGATGGGATCGTCGTCTCAGGGACAACGGGGGAGTCCCCGACGACCCACTCCCCGGAGAAGATTGAGCTCATCCGGGTCGTGCGGGAGGCCGTTGGGAGCCGTGTGACGGTCGTTGCGGGGGCCAGTTCCAACGACACGATCCACGCCGCCCGGATGGCCGAGCAGGCCGCCGAGGCCGGGGCCGATGGGCTCCTGTCCGTCGTCCCGTACTATTCCAAGCCTTCCCAACGCGGGGTCATCGCCCACTTTCAGGCGATCGCGGGGTCCACCGACCTGCCCATCATGGTGTATGACATTCCGGGTAGGGTAGGCATCCGCCTGGCACCGACGACCCTCGATGCCCTCGCGCAGGTGGACACGATCGTCGCCATCAAGGACGCGACGGGGGACGTGGCCGCGGCGAAGGAATCTATCGCTCGCACGGGCATGGCATGGTATTCGGGTGACGACCCCCTCAACCTCGAATTCCTCTTGGCGGGAGCGGTGGGCGTCGTGAGCGTGGCGTCCCACGTGGTCGGGCCAGCCATCGCCCGAATGGTCGCGGCGTACGACGCGGGCGACATCGAGGGGGCGCGCCAAGCCCAGAAGGAGGCAGATCCAGCCATCAGCGCGCTCATGGGGACCGGCCTCGGCGCGGTCACAGCCAAGGCCGCGATGCAGATTCTCGGCGTGATCCCCTCAAGGGCCATGCGGCTCCCCCACGTTCCACTCGACGATGAAGAAAACGAGGCTCTCCGCGCCGCCCTCGCGGCCGCAGGGGTGAAGTAGTGCATTTCCATCCCGAGTTAGGCCCCCCACTCCCCGTCGACCCGAAGGCCCTCCGCATCGTTCCCCTGGGCGGGCTCGGGGAGATCGGGCGGAACATGACGGTCTTCGAGCACGAGGGCCGGCTCCTCATCATCGACTGCGGAGTGCTCTTTCCCGAGGAGACCCAGCCCGGCGTCGACCTCATCCTCCCCGACTTCGGCTACATCAAGGATCGGCTCGACGACGTCGAGGCCCTCGTCCTCACCCACGGGCACGAGGACCACATCGGAGCCGTCCCCTATCTCCTCCGGATGCGTCAGGACATCCCCATAATCGGCTCCCGTCTGACCCTCGCTTTCCTTGAACCCAAGCTCAGGTCGGCGCGGGTCACCCCGGTGACGACGGAGGTGGCGGAGGGCAGCCGGACCAAGGTCGGGGATTTCGACCTCGAGTTCGTGGCCGTGACCCACTCCATCCCCGACGCCCTGGCCGTGTTCATCCGCACCCCCGCAGGAAGCATCCTTCACACGGGGGACTTCAAGATGGAGCAGCTTCCCCTCGATGGGCGCATCACCGACCTTCGGTCCTTCGGCAAGTTCGGCGAGGAGGGCGTCGACCTTTTCATGGTTGATTCGACGTGTGCCACCGTCCCCGGGTTCACGATGCCGGAGAAGGAGATCGGCGTCACCCTGGATCGGCTCTTCTCCCAGTGCGAGGGCCGGATCATCGTCGCGTCATTCGCCAGCCACGTCCACCGGGTGCAGCAGGTGGTCGACGCCACCGTGGCTCACGGCAAGAGGATTGCCTTCGCCGGAAAGTCGATGATCAGGAACATGGGGATCGCCGTTGAGTTGGGGTTCCTCAATATCCCGGACGGGGTCCTCGTCGACGCCAAGGCCGCGGACGACCTCCCCAGGGACAAGGTCGTCTTCATGTGCACGGGCTCGCAGGGGGAGCCTATGGCAGCCCTCAGCCGTATCGCCAACCGCGACTACAAGGTCACGGCGGGACCGGGGGATTTGGTCATCCTGGCCTCGTCCCTCATCCCCGGCAATGAGAACGCGGTATTCCGCGTAGTCAATGGCCTGACGAGGCTGGGGGCGAAGGTGGTGCACCAGGGGACGGATCGGGTCCACGCATCCGGACACGCCAGCGCGGGCGAGCTCATCTACTGCTACAACGTCATCCGCCCCAAGAACGTCATGCCCATCCACGGAGAGTCGCGCCACATGATGGCGAACGGGAGGCTTGCGGTTGAGACGGGGGTCGCCCCGGAGCGCGTCATGCTGGCCGACGACGGGGTCGTCATCGACCTCAGCAAAGGGGTGGCGAAAATCGTGGGGGAGGTTCCGTGCCACTTCGTCTATGTCGACGGGGCGAGCATCGGGGAGTTGACCGACGCGGAGCTCAAGGATCGATTGATCCTTGCGGAGGAGGGTTTCGTCTCCGTGTTCGCCGTGGTCGATTCGACGACGGGCAAGGTGGTGAATGGCCCGACGATCCACGCCCGCGGGGTCGCGGAAGACGACAGCGTGTTCGACGCGATCGTGCCCGAGATCACCCGGGCCATCGAGGAGGCCACGGCCAAGGGCGCCGTCGACGCGCAGCAGCTTCAGCAGGTGATGCGCCGGACTCTCGGCCACTGGGTCGGGATCAAGCTGCGCCGCCGCCCAATGATCATCCCGGTCGTCGTCGAGGCGTAGGCATGTCGGCGGCCATCGGAAGAATCGCTGGCGCGCTGATTGTCCTTGCCGCTGCATCGATCCCGGGGATCGTGGTCGCGGCGGGCCTGTTCTGGGCCCCTTCCCAGACCGGTTGGGCCTATCGGGTTCCGCGCGACGACCCGACACTGTCTGGTGGCGACCCCGCACCTCCATGGCGCTTGGTCGATTGGCTGTATGGGGCCGCGATCGAGATTACGGCGTTCGCGGTTCTGGTCACCTGCCTCGTGGTTGTCTTCACGCTCACCGCTGGCGCGCGTCGGAATGTCGAGGCAAGAGGCCGCTGGCGCCTCGCCATGGGCAGGGGTTTTTGGGTCTGGTCCGCTGGGGTGCTCGCCATGTCGGTCTTCGCGGCCGTCTTGCACGTCCAGAACTGGGCGGAGTGGCACGCGCTCCTCGATGCGGACGTGCACATCCCGTATTACTATGAACCGCTGCAGGCACCAGTCGGTTCGATGGTGATGGTGGCGGTTGGTTTGGCACCCCTGGTCGCGGCCTTCCTACTGCGTCGGCGCTGTATCGCTCGGGAAGTGTCTGTTACACCCGTCGAGGCGTAGTCCTGGTCCGTCGGGGTTCAGAGTCCCAGCTCGTGAGGGTTCGCGGCTCCGGCTAGTGAGCGTCCCAGGTGTCGGTTCGCATATCTCGCGAACCGGGGTGCCTGTCGGCCGGTATGGCCGAGCCAAGGTAGCGTGGCGGATCATGGCTCAACGTCAGTCCTCCCGCTCGAGAAGCGCCCCCTCGAGGTCGCGCGCCTCGGCCTCTCGCTCCAGGTCGCGCACGCGCAAGAAGCGCGCCCCCTGGCCGCTCCGTGCCGTTCGGGGCGTTGGCATCGGGATGTCCAGGCTCATGGGCGGGGGAGCGCGAAAGGTCGGCGACGGGGTCCGGGGCGTCGACCCCTCCGTCCGCCAGAGCGTCGCCGCGCTCATGTGGCTGTTTCTCGCGAGCCTGGTGGCGGCGCGCGAATGGTTCGGGTGGGAGAGCGCCGTCGGCGACTTCGTCCATTGGCTCGTCGCTGGCACCTTCGGCCTCGCGGCCTACGCCCTCCCCGTCTTCCTCGTCCTCCTGACTATCCGGATGCTGCGGCACCCCGAAGCCCCGGAGCAGACAATGGGGATCGCCTTCGGCGTCTTCCTCATGGTTTGGGCATGGTCGGGCATCGTGCACATCGCGGTCGGTCAGCCCAACCCCGACGACGGGCTCGAGGGCGTCCAGGAAGCCGGCGGCATCCTGGGATTCATCATCGGCGGGGGAATGGCCCGGCTCGTCACCTCTCCCTTCGCCATAGTCTTCCTTTCCCTCATCATCGTCTCTGGGCTGCTCATCGCCACTCGTACGGCCATCCGGGATGCCTGGCCTCGCTTCAAGGGTCTCTTCACACACGACAAGCCCGAGGGCGAACTCGAGTTGCCGGAGCACAAGACTCTTGAGACGAAGACTTCAATTTCTCAGCGCGGATGGTTCGGCTGGGGGCGCGGGAAGCCCCGCCACGAACGAGTTGGAGAGAAGGCCCGGCTCAAGGAATACGCTGGGGACGAGGCCTACGCCAGCGCCGGCCTCCGCGAGGAGTACGACGGGATTGTCCACCCCGACGGGGCTGCCTCGCCAGCCCGGTCCAGTCTCTTTCCCGAGATGGAGGGTGCCGGCGTCGCGGCAGGGGTCGACCCCGAAGCCACCGAGATTCTGTCCCCGGTTGGCTCGAAGGCAGGCTCTCAACCGAGTGCCCCCGCACCGACCGGGCCGTACACCCTCCCGAGCCTCGACCTCCTCAAGAAGGGTGTCCCACACAAGGCCCACTCGGCCGCGAACGAAAAAACCGTTTCGGCCCTCGCCGATGTCTTCAAGCAGTTCGAGGTAGACGCAAAGATCACCGGCTTCATGAGGGGGCCGACGGTCACCCGGTACGAGATTGAGCTCACCTCCGGCGTCAAGGTGGAGAAGATCACCCAACTGACCAAGAACATCGCCTACGCCGTCGCGAGCCCCGACATTCGCATTCTCTCCCCGATTCCCGGCAAGAGTGCCATCGGAATCGAGATTCCGAACGCCGACAGGGAGACGGTCTCGCTCGGGGATGTCTTCCGGTCGCCGCTCGCCCGCAAGGCCGACCATCCCCTGACCATCGGGGTCGGGAAGGACGTCGAGGGCGGATATGTGCTGGCGAACCTCTCCAAGATGCCCCACCTCCTGGTTGCGGGTGCCACGGGCTCGGGGAAGTCCTCCTTCATCAGCGCGATGATCATCTCGATCCTGATGCGCGCCACCCCGACCGAGGTCCGCTTGGTGCTCATCGACCCCAAACGCATCGAGCTCCAGGCCTTCGAGGGAATCCCCCACCTCATCACCCCGATCATCACCGACCCCAAGGAGGCCTCCCAGGCCCTCGAATGGGTGGTGGAGGAGATGGAGCTTCGGTACGCGGAACTCTCCCGCCATGGGTTCAAGCATCTCGACGACTTCAACAAGGCCGTTCGAAGCGGGAAGGTCTCCGCGCCCCAGGGGGAGCCTGCTCTGAAGACCCTCCCCTACCTCCTCGTAATCGTCGACGAGCTCGCGGACCTCATGATCGTCGCACCCCGAGAGGTCGACGACGCCATCCAGCGCATCACCCAGTTGGCACGGGCCGCAGGGATCCATCTGGTACTAGCCACCCAGCGGCCCTCGGTCGACATCGTCACCGGGACCATCAAGGCCAACATCCCCTCAAGGCTGGCCTTCGAGACGGCCTCCCTCGCGGACTCCCGCGTCGTACTCGACCAGGCCGGGGCCGAGAAGCTCGTCGGCCAGGGGGATGCCCTGTTCGTGCCCATGGGGGAGTCGCGGGCGGTCCGCGTCCAGGGCTCGTGGGTCGATGAATCCGAAATCCACAAGATCGTCGAGCACGCCAAAGCCCAGGGCGGTCCGGCGTACCGGGCCGATGTCATCAAGAAGACCAAGGGGCGCCCGGCAACCCAGGAAATCGGCGAGGACCTCGACGACGTACTCGAGGCCGCCCGGTTGGTCATCACAACCCAGTTGGGATCCACCTCCATGCTCCAAAGGAAGCTCAGGGTGGGATTTGCCCGAGCGGGAAGGATCATGGACCACCTCGAAACCAGGGGAATCGTGGGGCCGTCCATCGGCTCAAAGCCGAGGGAGGTCCGGGTTCCGGCCGACCGGCTGGCCTCCACTCTCGCTATCCTCGGAGGTGAGGCGGCCTCGCCTCGCCACGACGGAGAGGCGCCGCTCAACGGAGACGCGGAATGGACGGACTCACAGGGGTAGTAGGCTCCCCGGCGTTCCTCATCGTCATCAGTGCGCTCCTTCTCGTAATGACCGTCATCGGACTCGCCAGCATCTCTGGGGCGGGCAAGGCCAGGGCGGCTGAATCCGAGGCCATGGCCAGGGAGGAGGCCCTGCGCGAACAGATGACCAGCCTCTTGGGGATACTCCGTGAGGGGGCTATTGTCACCGCGCCGTCTGGGGAGATCCTCCTCATGTCGGATTCCGCGGCGGTCATCCTAGGAGTCGAACGGGAACACGCCCTCGGCCGTCCCATCTCCCGACTCCCCCTGCGGGCGATAAATCCGCTTATGCATCCGGTCAACCTGCAGGAGGTCTTCTCCGCCCGATACGGGAATGCGAACGAGCCTCGAATCATCGGCGTCCCAGGTCGGAGGGGGACAGATGACGTCCGATGGATCCAGGTCACCCCGTGCGAGGCCGGGAACCAACTAGGGGATCCGGTAAACGTCTCGATCCTCGCGGATTCGACGGGGACGAAGGAAGCCTCCGACGCCTCGCATCGGACGGACGCCCTTTTCCGGCGCGCTGTCGAAAGCGCACCGATCGGCCTCGCCCTCGTCGACCTCGAGTGGCGCCTCATGGAGGCAAACAGAGCCTTCGCGGGCATCCTCGGGACAACGGCTACTTCGCTCCGAGGGGCACCTCTTGGGTCGATCTCTCACAGGGAGGATGTGGGGAAGGAGGCCCCGCAGACACAGGAACTCTATGACGGGAAGATCAGCTGCTTCAGCATCGAGAAGCGGTTTGTCAAGTCGGACGGAGGAACGATCTGGGGGGTGCTCGATGTCGGGCTGGTTCGACACCCTGGAGGTGCGCCGGACCACTACATCATCCATCTGAGGGAAACGAACGAAGAGCGAATCCGCAAGGAGAACCTGGAGCATCGTGCGGAACGCGATCCCTTGACCCAACTCGCCAACCGGACCCTCTTCTATGAGGAACTTCGAAAGGCCATCGCTTCGCCGACTGCCATCGGAAGGGTCGCCGTCCTCGTCGTCGACCTAGATGGGTTCAAGGGACTCAACGATCGGTTTGGACACGCGATGGGGGACCTTGCCCTCCTCCATCTCGCGGGTGTGCTGCGGCAGGCCGTCGGATCGAAGGGGACGGTCGCCCGGCTCGGTGGTGACGAGTTCGCCATCGTACTTGTCGAGGCCGATGCCGATGTCGGTCGGGTGGCGTTCGATACCGCCTCCTCCATCCACGAGAAACTGCGGACCCCAGTCCAGATCAGACGCCACCGCATCATCCTTCACTCCTCGATCGGCATCGCGGTCGCCTCTGCCGATATCCTGTCCGAGAGCGAGATGGGCATAGTGGAAGCCGCGGACGCCGCCATGTATCGGGCAAAGGGGGCGGGCAAGGGTCGAACAGAGTTGTATATCACGTCGATGCGATCTGGTGACGATACCCACGGGGCGTTAGGCACTGAACTCAGGCGGGCCGTTGAACGCGGTGACCTGATCCTTCACTACCAGCCGGTCATTGAGCTGGAGAGCAGGACCGTTGTCGGTTATGAGGCCCTCGTCCGATGGCAGCACCCGACCCGTGGGATGCTCCTGCCCGGGGTGTTTCTTCCGACCCTCGATGACCGGGCGCTCAGCATCGCTCTCGGCGCGTTGTTGGTCGATCAGGCAACAGAGTTCCTAGCAGCCAATCGAGAGGCTCCCATTTGGGTGTCCCTCAACGTCTCGGCCGACCAATTGGGGGATTCCTCGTTCGCCGATCGGGTCCTGACGAGCATCGCCCGGCACCATCTCTCCCCACAACGGATTGTCATCGAGTTGACCGAGGCTTCGCTCGTCGCGCCCAACACCCGGATTCGACATGAACTTACGGAACTGAGGAATGCGGGCATCCCCATCCTGCTCGATGACTTCGGGACCGGGGCCTCCCCGCTGTCGTACCTTCGAGACCTCCCCGTCTCGGGGGTGAAGCTCGACATGTCCTTCACGGCAGGGATACCCGAGGATCCGGCGGGGGCCAGGGTGTCGCGGGCGCTCGGAGCGCTAGCACTCGAATTAGGGCTGGCGACGATCGCGGAGGGGATAGAAACGGAGGCTCAGGCGGGATTCCTGATGTCCTGTGGTTGGCGGTATGGCCAGGGGTGGCTCTTCGGTGTCGCGCAACCCGGAAACGTGGTGAAGGATCAGTCGATCACCTATACCGAGAGCTACATCGAGCCCCAACCCTACTCAGACGATGATGGGCCGTCGATCGCCCCGGAAAGGTCCCAGGACGGGACATCGCTGTAGGTGTGCCCCGGTGTGGGTATCCAAGGAGCCCGGTGTATCACGTACGCATTGTCGGCAAGTTGCTCGGGCGGGGTCAGCCGCTCGGGGGCTTGGGTTCCAACGGCATCCCTGACTCGCTTGTACCGCGCCGCAACCTCGGCAGCGGAAAGGGTGCCTACCCCTTGGGGAATCTCGCTGAGCACATGCATTGTGTGGGAGCTCTTCCGATCCACGGTAATGGCGGTCCACTCGACGCCGGTATGGACCGTGCCATCGAGGTTGACCGTGAAGGTGGCCGTGAGGAGCTCCCCACTCGTCGTCGCTGCCGGCAGGCCGAAGGCCGTGTCCTGGTTGGAGATGTAGTTGCCCAAACCGTAGGCGACCCACATCCCGTCGCCGTTGGGACCTCCCGGCAGGAGTTCGATCGGTTGGGGGACGTGGGCGTGGTGCCCGATGTAGAGGTCGACAAGGCCAGAGTCGGCGATTTTCTGCGCCACAGCGACCTGGGAAGTGGTTGGAGCGGTCTGGTACTCGACGCAACAGTGGACGGTCGCCACCACTACGTCCGCACCGGCGTCGCGGGCAGCCTGAGCAGCGGCGAGAATGGGGGTGGCATCCGCAGCACCGGAATTGAAGGTATTGACGGACCAGGGTTTTCCGGAGGGGATAGGAAGGCCATTGGTGCTGTAGGAGTAGGCGATGTGAGCCACCCTGATGACTCGCGTCCCCGTCCTGACGTCGTAGTACTGGGGGGAGGCCGCCTCTTCCGCGCTCCGCGCCGTTCCTACTGCTCCGAGCCACTCCTCATCGAAGGTATCGAGTGTGGTGACGACCCCGTCCCATCCCCGGTCGACCGCATGGTTGGTGGCAGTCGAACATCCGTCCCACCCCTGGTCATCCAGCGCGGCCACCATTTCCTTGGGGGCCCCGAAACGAGGGAATCCGCTCGTCTTCGTACCGGCCGGCGCCACAGGAGTCTCCATGTTGCAGATGGCGAGGTCGGCACCTGAGATCCAGGGATCCAGGGCGCCCCACAGGGGTCTGAAATCGAAGGTCCCCGATCTGGTTGCGGAGTCAACGACGGACTGGTGGGGGAGGACGTCCCCGCCGGCGATGAGGGTGAAGGTGACGGGGCCTTCGGGTTCGGGCGTGTAGGAAGGCTCCGGAGAAGCTGGGGTGAGCACGAAGGAGGGGGACGGGGTGGGTTCAGGCCCGGCGGGAGAGCCAAGAAAACCCGCATGGACGACGAAGCCGACGGCGATGGCGACCACCGCGACACCGAGCGTTTCAAGAACGATGCGGACCGCGAAGGGGACCGACAAGCCGAGCATGCGTGTGGCTTTGTGGTTGGGCTTGGCCATGGAGTAACGGTAGCCCACTAGGGTTGTCCAATGACCACGCTTGTCCCGAACCTGCTGACCGCGCTGCGGTTGACGGCCATGCCCGCTATCGTCTGGCTCATACTCGGGGACCATGGAGTCAATGGGCAGGGCCGGTGGTGGGCCTTGTTCGTGTTTCTTGTCGCCTCGGCCACGGATTTTCTAGACGGATTCCTTGCTCGACGGTGGCGGGTCGTGTCCTCGTTTGGGAAACTCGCCGACCCCATCGCTGACAAGGTTCTCATGCTGGCTGTCCTTGCGTCCCTGTGCATCGTCGACGACATTCCTTGGTGGCCGTTGGGAGTCCTGATCCTCCGGGAGGTGGTTGTCACCCTCGGTCGACTGGGGGTCGCCAAGCGGGTCGTCATCGCTGCATCGAGGGGGGGAAAGCTCAAGACCACGCTCCAGATTGCCTCGATCACCTTCTATCTCTGGCCGCCGTCACCCGCCTGGTTGGACAAGGCGGCGTGGTGGTGCCTTGTGGCCGCGGTTGTCGTCGCGGTCCTAACGGGAATCGACTACATGCGTCGAATCCTCGCGGCTCGCCGTGTAATGGACAAGAGCCCGGTGGGGACGGGATCGGACCGGGGAGATGGATCCTAACGCGGCGTCGGTGATCTCGGCTGCGCGAGCGCTGGGACTCACGGTAGCGACGGCGGAATCGCTCACAGGGGGCCTGGTCGCGGGGGCGCTGACCGCGGTTCCGGGGGCCTCAGACGTATTCGTGGGAGGGGTGGTGGCGTACAACGCTCGGATCAAGGCCTCAATCCTGGGGGTGGGTGACGGCCTCCTTGAGGAATCGGGGCCCGTAAGCGAGGAGGTCGCCCTGGCCATGGCGACCGGGGCACGGGTCGTTTTTTCGGCCGATGCGGCGGTCGCGACAACCGGCGTGGCCGGCCCGGAGGCCCACGGAGGGGAGCCCCCGGGGACCGTGTGCATGGCAGCGGTGCGGGACGGGCGGTCCATCCTCAGAACCCTCCATATCCAAGGAGATCGCGACGCCGTCAGGCGTGAAGCCGTCGCGGAAGCGATTGTGGCGTTGGTAACGATCCTGCAAACCGATAACGCCCAGGGAACAACGGTGGAGTAGTGTGCGTTGTGTCGGTTGTGGAACCGATGAGACCGAAGGTGAAGGGAGGGCGAATGCCCGTCCTGCGCAACGAGTTGGGAGACGTCCTTCGCGACGCCCGCCTCGCGCAAAGCAAGACCCTGCGCGATGTGTCTTCGGTCGCCCGTGTATCGCTCGGATACCTATCAGAGGTAGAACGGGGCCAGAAGGAAGCATCTTCCGAGTTGCTTTCCTCGATCTGCGAGGCCCTCGATGTGCCGATGTCGGTCGTCCTCCATGAGGTATCGGATCGCTTCGCGCTCGCGGAGGCCGCATTCGTTGCGGATGTGGTTCACGCGATTCCGGACACGGTTCCCGAATGGCTTGCCTCTCACAGGCGCCCCCGCCTCATCGACTCCCGCCGCTAGATGCTGCAGAGCGACTTTTGGCCGCTTCTCGATACCGTCTTTGGATCCGCGTATGCCCGCACGCTTGCCCGGCGACTCGTGCTCACGGATCTAGGAGATCGGACGGCCGCCGAAGCTCTTGAGGCCGGGGTCTCGCCTCGGGATGTGTGGCATGCCCTGTGCGACGAGATGGAGGTTCCCGAATCGGCGCGTGATGGGGGAGACCGTGCCCGACTCATTCCGCCCTCTCGGTAGACCCCGCGCGACCCGCGACACGCCGAATCTCCATCGTCGCCATTCGAACATGTGTTCGGTAGGCTTATGCCCAGGACGTTGCCGGGGTTTGATTCTCCACAGGGAGAGCCGAGGTCTGGCCAATGTCAGGGGCTCGGCCTAGCGTCGTGTCCGTAGAGGAATGCGACAGGATCAACGACCACCAGATTTGAAACCACGAGGTGACGACATGGCATCAACTCCAGATCGAGCGAAGGCCCTTGAGGCTGCTCTTGGACAGATCGACCGCCAGTTCGGTAGGGGATCGGTGATGAGGCTTGGCGAGGGCGATATTGTGCCGGTCGCTGTGATCCCCACGGGGTCGATCTCCCTGGATCTCGCGCTCGGGATCGGTGGCCTTCCCCGGGGGCGGATCGTCGAGATCTATGGGCCGGAGGCGAGTGGAAAGACGACGCTCGCGCTTCACGCCGTGGCGAACGTTCAGAAGGCGGGGGGAGTCGCGGCCTTCGTCGATGCCGAGCACGCCCTTGACTCGGAATATGCCCGCAGGTTGGGGGTCAAGATCGAGGATCTCGTTGTCTCCCAACCCGATACGGGCGAGCAGGCCCTCGAGATCACCGACATCCTCATACGATCGGGGGGCGTCGACGTGGTGGTCATCGATTCCGTAGCCGCGCTTGTCCCCAAGGCCGAGATCGAGGGGGAAATGGGGGACAGCCACGTAGGGCTTCAGGCCAGACTAATGTCACAGGCCCTCAGAAAGATCACGGGGGGACTGAGCACCTCCGGCACAACGGCCATCTTCATCAACCAGTTGAGGGAGAAGATCGGGGTGTTCTTTGGCTCGCCGGAGACGACCACGGGAGGCAAGGCCCTCAAGTTCTACGCCTCCATCCGGCTCGACATTCGCCGGATCGAGACCCTCAAAGAGGGCACAGACCCAGTCGGCAACCGAACTCGGGTCAAGGTTGTCAAGAACAAGATGGCCCCTCCGTTCAAGCAGGCGGAGTTCGACATACTCTATGGGGTCGGAATCTCGCGCGAGGGGGACATCATCGACCTCGGGGTCGAGCATGGATTCGTCCGCAAGTCGGGCTCGTGGTACACGTACGAGGGGGATCAACTTGGGCAGGGTAAGGAAAACGCCCGCGGATTTCTCAAGGACAACCCGACCCTATGCGACGAGATCGAAGGCAAACTCAAGGAGAAACTAGGGATTCGCACCCTCGGCACCGGCATCGGCGAGGAGAGTCAGGCACCGGTCATAGAGCCGGAGGATGCCGTGGCCAGGGAGATCGTTGCGGAGGCAGAGGCCGCCATCGAAGAGGCAGCGCTCTAGAGATGATGGCCCGCGCTCGGCGGGGTCCAGTGGGGATTCCCGAGGATCCCGCCGAGAGCGCCCGCGAAGTGGCCCTGCGGCTTCTCTCTCATGCTCCCAGGAGCGCAACTAAGTTGAGGGATGGATTGGTGGCTCGGGGTGTCGAGGAATCGGTCGCAAATGAGGTGATCGAGCGCTATCGCGAGGTTGGGCTCGTGGACGACGGGGCTTTGGCCGAGATGATCGCGCGAACCCGCCATCGCGAACGAGGGCACGCGAGGCGGGCCATCCGCGACGAACTGAGGCGTAAGGGGTTCGAGGCGCCAGAAATTGAGGGTGCATTGGGGGAGATCTCGGACGAAGACGAACAAACGGCGGCGGCGTCACTCGCCGCGCGTCGATGGGAGGCCCTGCGGACACTTCCACAAGAGGCACGGATTCGTCGGGTCGTCGCGACCCTTGGGAGGAAGGGATACGAACCAGGGATGGCGTTTACCCTCGTGCGGGCGCTCAAAGACGCCGATAGATAGGGCGGTAAGATCGGGGGGTCGTGCTAGGCGAGGAGGCGTAGATGTGGACACAGTCGCTCATCATCGTTCTCCTCCTTGCAGCTTGCCTAATTGCTCTCCTCCTCCTCCAGTTCGCCCGCAAGGAAGCGACGGCTGAACGGGAGAGTGCACGGCACGAATCCAATACGCTCAAGGAAGAGTCGAAGGAAATCTTGGCCGACATCCAGCGGCGCGAGGAACGCGTAGGGATTAGGGAGAGGGAGATCGCCGCGGATCAACGTGCTGCGGGAGAATATGCGCGTGGGCTTGAGGAGAGGTCAAGCGAGATCGGGCAGAAAGAGAAGAAGCTTGTGGCTGAGGGGGAGGCGTTCCGGAAGCGAATGAAGAAGGAGTTGGCATCCGTCGCTGGCATCACCGTGGAGGAAGCCGAGGAGGAACTCGTCAAGAGGCTGACCGCCGAGGCCGAGGCTGACACCAGAACAGCGATCAGACGAATGGAGAGACGCGCCCTCGAGGAGGCTGAGGTTCGGGCGAGGCAGATCTTGGTATCAGCCATGCAGCGTCACGCGGGTGAGACGACGACTCAACAGACCATTACTTGGATCAGCCTGCCCTCGGAGGAGATGAAGGGACGGATAATCGGGAGAGAGGGCCGGAATATTCGGACTTTCGAGGCGCTGACCGGGGTCAATCTCATTCTGGAGGAAAGCACGAATGCAGTGATGTTGTCCTCGTTCGACGTCGAACGGCGTGAGGTCGCAGAGGCCGCACTCGCCGCGCTCGTCCAGGACGGAAGGATCCAACCCCATCGCATAGAGGCCGCCTACAAGGCGGCCCTGGAGGACGCCCCGGAGCGAAACCACTCGGCGGCACTCGACGCACTTGCGGAGGCTGGCGTGGCGGGCCTTCACCCAGAGATGGTCGAGGTGCTGGGCCGGCTTCGGCTTCGGACCTCGTACGGCCAGTGCGTTCTTGGTCACCTGATCGAGTGTTCTCATCTTGCTGCCGCGATCGCACAGGAGATCGGGGCGGATGTTGAGGTCGCGCGTCGCGCGGCTTTCCTTCACGACTTGGGTAAGGCCTTTGGTGCCGAACGAGAGGGTACTCACGCCTCGATCGGTGCGGAGGAAGCGGCGAGATACGGTGAGTCCCAGACGGTCGTCAATGCCATTGCCGCGCATCACGACGAAGTGCCGCAGGAGTCTCTCGAGGCGGTGATCGTCCAGATCGCGGACTCGATCTCTGCTTCCCGACCGGGGGCTAGGCGCGACGACTACGAGGGCTACGTCGAGAGGCTCGAGTCGCTCGAGAAGACCATTCGGGAGTTCAAGGGGGTGGCCGACGTGATCGTAATGGCGGCCGGGCGCGAGATTCGGGTCGTGGTCGAACCTACC
Organism: uncultured Demequinaceae bacterium; assembly: GCA_964610155.1. Taxonomy (GTDB): domain Bacteria; phylum Actinomycetota; class Actinomycetes; order Actinomycetales; family Demequinaceae; genus JAFGBM01. The sequence goes on along the minus strand of CAZSUY010000009.1, from coordinate 69,677 downwards.
GAGATCGGTGACGATGAGGTGGAAACTCTCGCCCACTCCATCGCAGGGAAGATCGGAAAGGACCCGAAGAATCTGGGGGAGGTCAAGGTCACGGTCATCCGCGAGTTGCGCGCCGAAGCCGTGGCGAAGTAGGCATGACCGACCGGACGGAGACGCCGACCTACATCGTCAGGACCCTCGGCTGCCAGATGAACGTTCACGACTCCGAGCGCATGGCCGGCCTGCTGGAGGATTCCGGTTATGTGAAGGCCCCAGAGGGTTCGGAGGAGGCGGACGTCATCGTCGTCAACACATGTGCTGTACGGGAGAACGCGGCCACAAGGTTGTATGGGAATCTCGGTATTCTCGCGTCGATCAAGGACCGCCGCCCGGGGATGCAGATAGCCGTCGGGGGATGTCTTGCCCAGAAGGATAGGGGGGAGGTCCTCAACAAGGCTCCATGGGTTGACGTGGTCTTCGGTACCCACAACATCGGCGTGCTTCCCACGCTGCTCGAGCGTGCTCGCCACAACGACGAGGCCCAGGTCGAGATCGAGGAATACCTGACTTCCTTCCCCTCTGATCTTCCGGTCAGGCGTGAATCCGTGGCGTCGGCCTGGGTATCGATCTCGGTTGGGTGCAACAACACCTGCACCTTCTGCATCGTCCCTTCGCTCCGCGGACCCGAACGGGATCGTCGACCAGAGGAGGTCCTTGCGGAGGTTAGAGCCCTTGTGGAGTCCGGCGCGATCGAGGTGACCTTGCTGGGTCAGAACGTCAATACCTACGGCGTCGCCTTTGGCGATCGAGAGGCATTCCCTTCCCTCCTACGTGCGTGTGGCGAGATCGAGGGCCTGGAGCGGGTCCGCTTCACGTCGCCGCATCCGGCGGCATTCACCGACGAGGTCATCGCAGCGATGGCCCAAACCCCGAACGTCATGCCGAGCCTTCACATGCCGCTCCAATCCGGTTCGGACCGCGTCCTGAGGGCAATGCGGCGCTCCTATCGTGCGTCTCGGTTCTTGGGGCTCCTCGATCGGGTCCGGGCGGAAATACCGGAAGCCGCGATCACCACGGATGTCATCGTCGGCTTTCCTGGGGAGACCGAGGAGGATTTCGAAGAGACGCTACGGGTGGTCAAGGCGAGCCGATTCGCCTCGGCGTTCACCTTTCAATACTCACCCAGGCCAGGCACACCAGCCGCTTCCTTCGATGGTCAGATCCCGAAGGAGGTTGTTCAGGAGCGCTTCGAGCGCCTTCTTACGCTGCAAACGGAGATATCGCTTGAGGAGAACCGCGTCTTCGTTGGGCTCCCGCTCGACCTCCTCGTTGTCGACGACGCCGGCCGGAAGGACGCCCCTTCCGGGCGCACTACCGGTCGGGCGCCGGACAACCGGCTGGTTCATTTCGCCGTTCCGACAGAGGGTCCAAGACCCCGGCCAGGGGATATCGTCACGGCTGTGGTGACCTATGGCGCCCCCTACCACCTCATCGCCGATTCGGGGGTGGAGGGCGGGACGTTTAGCGTGCGTCGAACGCGGGCGGGAGACGCCTGGGAGGGGAGCGTCCTGACCCCTGGCGGACGGAGAACCTGATGCCGCTGGGGACCCCGATCATCGCGATCGTGGGGGCAACGGCGACGGGAAAATCGGGGCTCTCCATCGCTCTAGCCGAGGAGTATGGCGGCGAGGTGATCAACGCGGATGCCCTCCAGTTCTACCGTGGAATGGACATCGGGACGGCCAAGCTTCCCCCCTCGGAGAGGCGGGGCATCCCGCACCACCAGATCGACACGCTTGCTGTCACGGAGGAGGCGTCGGTTGCCAGGTATCAGCTCGAGGCTCGTGCCGACATCAAGGCGATTCACGCCCGCGGCAATCGCGCCATCGTCGTTGGCGGATCGGGGCTCTACGTACGGGCGCTGCTCGATCACCTGGACTTTCCCGAAACCGATCCAATCGTTAGAGCACGGCTCGAGGCCCGCGCCGAGGCGGAGGGGCCAGGGGTGCTTTTCCGCGAACTCGTCGCGTGCGATCCGGAGGCCGCGGAGCGCATCCCAGCCCAGAATGCGAGGCGCATCGTTAGGGCACTCGAGGTCGTCACGATTACGGGGAGGCCCTATTCTGCGAGTCTGCCGCACCCGGAGTATCTCCTCCACACCGTTCAGATCGGGTTGAGGATGGGGGTTGAGGATCTCGATCGACGCATCGAAGCGCGTTCGAAGGGGATGTGGGAAGGGGGCCTCGTAGAGGAAACCCGGGGCTTGGTAGAGGAGGGACTCAGGGAAGGGAAGACCGCGCGCCGGGCGGTGGGGTACGCCGAGGTTCTCCGGTTCCTCGATGGAGAACTGGACCATGACGAGGCAAGGAATCTGACGGCGCAGAGGACACGACGCTTGGCGCGGCGACAGAGGCGATGGTTCTCGCCGGATAGAAGGGTGATATGGATCGAGGGCGCGGCGACGCCATCAGATGAGGCTCGCGTCGTGAGGGACGCCATCGGAGTACTGGGTACCCTTGATCCATGACCGGGGAGACTCTAGCCTTTTCCAAAGGCCACGGAACGGAAAACGACTTCATCCTGCTCTTCGACGAGCCGGGGGTTATCGACCTGAGCCCCGCTCTAATATGCGCCCTATGTGATCGCCGGGCTGGCATCGGCGCCGATGGCGTGTTGAGGGCCGTGCGTGCGGGGGCCATCCCGGAGGGGGCAGAGTTTCCCCCTGATTCGTGGTTCATGGACTACAGGAACGCGGATGGCTCGACCGCCGAGATGTGCGGGAACGGCGCCCGAGTGTTCGCCGCATTCTTGGAGATGGAGGCGGGGGAGGATTTCGCTGGTGGTGTGCGGATCGCGACGCGCGCGGGGGTGCGTCTCGTCAGCGCACTGGGTGGAGGTCGCTACTCCGTCGGGATGGGTCGGTGGACGATACCGGGTGAGGGGAAGAGCGATGCGACGGTGAGCATCCCGGGTCTCGGGGACCGACCCGCCGTGACCGTCAATACCGGAAATCCCCACACCGTCGTTGCCGTCGATGATGTCGCGGATCTGGAGGCGGCCGACCTCAACCGAGCCCCCACAGTGTCTCCGATTCCTCCGGAAGGGACGAACGTTGAAGTGATCACCCTTGAGGTTTCGGGTGTGGGAAGGCGGGGGAGTCTCCGGATGCGTGTGTATGAACGCGGAGTGGGTGAGACCCGATCGTGCGGGACTGGGGCATGTGCCGCGGTGATCGCGGCTCGGGCGTGGGAGGGGAGTGGCGCGCCGATGGAGTGGGATGTGAGGGTTCCGGGAGGTTTGCTGACGGTTCGGATCGACGGGGATGAGACGATCCTCGAGGGCCCCGGGGTGCTCGTGGCCGATGGGATAATCGACCTAGCCTCACTCACCCACGCGTGAGGCGAAGGACCCGATACCCTTTCGAACTAGTTACCCGATCGACCGCACCCCAGGGGCGTCCATCATCGTCTACTTCCCCGAGCCAGGTTGCCAGGGAATCCGCCCCAAGGTGCCTGCTCACCACCAAGTACGCCTCGCCGCCCGGAACGAGCCTCGGGAGCCACTTGGAGAGAAGTCGGTGGAGGGCCTCCTTCCCGATCCGTATCGGAGGGTTCGACCAGATCGCATCGAAGGTGAGGTCGGGCGGCACGTCGTCCGGGTGAAGGGCGACGAGTGGGGCGAAGGGGTGGACCTGTCGCACTCGCTCGGCGTTACGTTCCGTGAGATCGAGCGCGCGTCGATTGATGTCGATGGCCCACACTCGGGCATCGGGGCGGAGGAGCCCCATCGTCAGGGCGATCGCCCCCCATCCGCATCCGAGGTCGAGGAGGTTTCCAGCCGGAGGAGCAGGGACGTGATCTAGAAGAATTGACGTCCCCTTATCCAATCGGTCGGTGCTGAATACCCCCGGTGCGCCATCGAGGTGACATTCATGTCCTCCGAGTCGCACGGTCAAGGGAAAGCGATCATCGGGGCTCGCGGGATCAGGCGAGAAGTAGTGGTCCTCCGTCACGATGTGAGCGTACTCGGGTGGGGGAGCCTCCGTGCGGACTTAGGAAGGTCACCCGGGAATGAGAGAATGACGCGGAGGATCCTGTGACCGAACCCGAAGAAGAGTCCACCGCTCGCATCCAAGAGGCGATAGAGCGGGTGCTGTCACGCACGGGGACGGCCGTGTCGAAGGACCACACACCGAGCAAGGCCGATGGCGATCAGTCTGAGAGGGAGGATAGGGCGGCGCTTCGGCGCATCGAGAGGATCTCGACGGAACTCGAGGATGTATCCGAGGTCGAGTATCGAGCCCTTCGACTCGAGCGGGTCGTCCTCGCCGGCCAGTGGTCGCATGGCACGGTGGAGCAGGCCGAGGTCTCGATGCGTGAACTTGCGGCTCTCGCGGAGACAGCGGGCTCCCTGGTGCTAGATGGGGTGCTCCAACGGCGTCCCCACCCCGATCCCGCCACCTATCTCGGTGCGGGCAAATCCAAGGAATTGGCAGCGATCGTCGCCGCGGTCGGCGCCGACACCGTCATTATCAACGGAGACCTGGCGCCTTCTCAGCGGAGGGCGCTTGAGGATGCAGTCAGGGTCAAGGTGGTCGATCGGACCGCCGTCATCCTCGACATCTTTGCCCAGCACGCAAAATCCAAGGAGGGCAAGGCCCAGGTCGAACTTGCCCAGTTGGAATATCTGTTGCCCAGGCTCCGTGGGTGGGGGGATTCGATGTCTCGGCAGGCGGGTGGACGGGTGGCTAGTGGGGAGGGCATCGGTGCCCGTGGCCCAGGTGAGACCAAGATCGAACTCGATCGCCGCCGGATCCGTACGCGGATGGCCCACCTCCGTCGTCAGATCAAGGCGATGGGTCCCGCACGGGAGGTTCGTCGCGAGCGAAGGGAGACGGTACCGAATGTGGCCATCGTCGGCTACACCAACGCGGGCAAGTCCTCCATCCTCAACCGGTTGACGGGCGCGGGTGTCCTGGTGGAGAACACCCTGTTTGCCACCCTCGATCCGACCGTGCGGCGTGCGGAGACTTCCGGTGGGCGGATCTTCACCCTCTCCGATACTGTCGGCTTCGTTCGCGACTTGCCCCACCAACTCGTCGCGGCCTTCCAGTCGACCCTTGAGGAGGTCGCCCATGCCAACCTCATCCTCCATATCGTCGATGCGGCTCACGATGATCCCGAGGGCCAGATCCGGGCCGTTCGTGAGGTCCTGGCCGGAGTCCCCGGTGTGCAAGATATCCCCGAGATCCTCGTCCTCAACAAATGCGACATCGCGGATCCGGCCTCCGTTGTCCGCCTTCGGGTCAACGCTGAGGAGGCCGTGGAGGTGTCCGCGCTGACCGGCCTTGGGTTCCCTGACCTGCTCCTTGCGATCGAGAGGGGATTGCCGGAGCCCCGCGAGAAGGTCGACGTGACGGTGCCCTACACGAGGGGTGAGCTCATCAGCGAGGCACACGAGCACGGGGAGATCATCGAGGAAACACACGATCCCGGTGGAACGCATCTCATTGCCCGAGTCGACGGGGCTCTCGCCTCGAGGCTCAGGGGCTCGGACACGAATGGTCCGGCATCTCCGTGAAAAAGGAATCAGACCCAAGCACTGCCGGTCTACTGGGTCTCGCCGTCGCCGCGCTCGGGGGAGACGAACGCGTCGGCCAGGTGACCATGGCGGAGGCCGTCGCCTATGCCCTCGCTCACGACAGCCAAGCGCTGATCCAGGCTGGCACCGGCACGGGGAAGTCCCTCGCCTACCTCGTGCCTGCGGTGGCCCATGCCGCTCAAGCGGAGGCTCGAATTATCGTATCGACGGCCACCCTAGCCCTCCAGAGGCAGGTGGTGCACCACGACCTCCCCCTCGTCCTCGATGCCCTTGAACCCGCGCTCGGCACTCGACCACGGGTCGCGCTCCTCAAGGGTCGGGCGAACTACCTTTGTCGGTACCGGCTTTCGGGCGGATACCCTGAACCGGATGATGGCCTCGACCTGGGTGGATACACGCCGGTGTCGCCGCTCGGAAAGGAACTGGCTCGGCTCAACGCCTGGTCCGAAGAGACCTTGACGGGTGATAGGGACGACCTCGATCCGGGGGTTTCATCGCTCGCCTGGGGGCGGGTAAGCGTAAGCGGCCGCGAATGCCTTGCCTCAACGTGCCCCTTGGCGACTGGCTGCTTCGCGGAGGCGGCCGTAGCGGAGGCCCGGGCCTCCGAGATCGTCGTCACCAACCATGCCATGCTCGCCATAGAAGCCACCTCCCATGATGTCCTCGGCCCCCGCGACGGCCTCATCGTGGACGAGGCTCACGAACTCGTCTCCCGCATCACCTCGAGCGCGACGAAGGAGTTGACGGCGCATCGGATAGAGGCTGCCGGACGGGCCGCCCGACGGTGCGGAGTGAGGACTGCACGGCTCGATGAGGTCGTGAGGGTCTTCGAGCGCGTCCTCGACGGCCTTCGCCCAGGGCGTTTGGCTTTCGACCTGCCGGAGGCCCTCGTCGGGTCCCTGACGGATATTCGAGAATCCATCCGCGATGTCGTTCGGATGGTCGAGGAGTCACAACACAAGGATGCGGCGACGGCCAAGGTGGCGGCCGCCGCCCTTTTAGAGATCATCGAGTTTGCGGATGCGGCGCTCAACGACACCGAGCGCCTTGTCCTGTGGCTAGCCCCCGCAGATGGGGACTACGGAGGTTCGGTCGCAGAGCGCCTGCTGGCCGCCCCGCTCGACGTCGCGGGCCTTGTGCGATCCCGCCTGGTCGACGACGGCGCGGCCATCTTCACCTCGGCCACCCTCGCCCTCGGTGGCACGTTCGACGCCATGGCCGGACAGTTGGGTATCCGGGAGCCGACGACGTTAGACGTGGGTTCCCCCTTCGACTACTCAAACCAGGGTGTTCTCTATATCGCCTCCCATCTCGATCGGCCAGGGACCGGGGGTATCGGCGCGGATGCAATAGAGGAACTGGTCGCGTTGGTCGAGGCAGCCGGGGGGCGCACGCTCGGACTATTCTCCTCCCACCGCGCGGCTCAGGAGGCGACGGAGGCTCTGCGGGCGCGCCTCGACCTTCCGATCTTGTATCAACGCGATGACCAGGTTGCCACCCTTCTCGCGCGTTTCCGGAAGGACCCCCGTGCCTGTCTCTTCGGATCGACGACCCTCTGGCAAGGAGTCGACCTTCCGGGAGAGACCTGCCAACTCGTTGTCATCGATCGCCTTCCGTTTCCGAGACCAGACGACCCGATCACCCAAGCGCGATCAGAGGCCGTCGAATCCGAGGGGGGGAATGGCTTCATGGCGGTCTCGGCGACCCAGGCGGCCCTGCTCCTCGCGCAAGGGGCGGGAAGGCTCATCCGGACGCTTACCGACCGTGGGGTCGTCGCGGTGCTTGATTCTCGCCTGGCTACCGCCCGCTACGGGGGATTTCTCCTCCGTTCCCTTCCGGGACTGTGGCCGACAACGGATCGGGTCGCGGTGCTTGAGGCCCTTCGTCGCTTGGATGGGCAGGGAGAAGCAGATGGGCGGAGGGCCGAGAAGGTTTCATCGGATATCGGCCAGGAATCGGACGGGGACTAGGGAGGACCTGGCTAGGCAAGCCTGCGTAAGACGGAGACGACCTTTCCCATGACCGTGGCGCGGTCACCCTCGATGGGGGCATACGCGGGGTTATGGGGCATGAGCCACACGTGTCCATCTCGGCGACGGAATGTCTTTACGGTCGCCTCCTCGTCGAGGAGGGCGGCGATGATGTCACCATCATGAGCAGAGTTCTGGCGCCGGACGACCACCCAGTCCCCGTCGTAGATGGCCGCATCCACCATCGAGTCTCCCTCGACCTTGAGCATGAACAGGTCGCCGAAGCCCGTCAACTGCCGGGGAAGGGCAAACAGGTCTTCGATGGCCTGATCGGCAAGCACGGGGCCCCCGGCGGCGATTCTTCCCACGAGCGGCACCATCGTCACATCCCCAGTCGCGTCAGGCCCGAGATACCGTCTGACCGCGTCCGATGTGGCGGAGGCTCTCGGCGATCGGGAATCCCCTTCCGGCATCACGACGTCGATGGCTCGGGGAAGGTTCGGATCGCGGCGCAGGTACCCCTTGGCCTCAAGGGCTTGGAGTTGATGCTTGACACTCGATGTCGAGGTAAGGCCGACGGTCTCCCCGATCTCTCGCATGGTCGGCGGATAGCCCCGCTCGTGGACCGAGTCACGGATGGTGTCGAGGATCCTGGCCTGACGTGCGGTCAAGGCCGAATCCGTTTTCAAGTTCGGGAATTCGTGGATGGTAGCCCCACCGGCATCGTCGTCCATTTCGCACCTCCGCGGTGTAATCAAGCAAGTGATTTGGCAAGTAGACAAGCCAAGACCCTATTTTGCGTTCTAAAGACCTGTATTGCGTTCTGAAGTACAGCAGTTCTCAAGACAAGACGGTAGGGCACCTGGCGCAGATAATCAAACATATGTTCGAAAAAGTCTTGCGGCGTGTCGCACATTCGTGCTACATCTAGAGTCGAGATGAATCGAACAGGTGTTCGAGGAAAGGAGGAGGCGATGCTCATGCGACCGGACGGGAGGCTCACCCGGCAGGGACGCCTCGCTCGTACGTTCATGTTCTTTGCCCTCGTGGTTACCGGGGTCATCGTCGGATCCCAGGCCTTCGCCGAAGGGCTAACGGCTCCCAAGCCAATAGACACGTACACGGCACAATCGGGGGAGACCCTTTGGGGGATCGCCAGCACGCTCGCTGGTCCGGGGCAATCCACACGGGATGTCGTTGACGAGATCATCGTCCTCAATGATCTCGATGGTGCGAGCATCCGCGCTGGGGAGCAGATTCTCATTCCGGTCGCCCCCTAGGGGGGATGCGGGCGCGCGTCGCGATGCCCATTCGTGCCACAGTGGGGGCATGCACTGTCCATTCTGCCGCGCCGATGACTCCCGGGTGATCGATTCCCGGACCACTGAGGATGGGACCTCCATCCGTCGTCGGCGCGAATGCACGGTATGCAGTCGGCGTTTTAGCACGGTCGAGAAAGTCAGCCTCAACATCCTCAAGCGGTCCGGGGTCGCGGAACCGTTCAATCGGCAGAAGATCCTCCTTGGCTTGAAAAAGGCCTGCCAGGGTCGCGGCGTGGACGACGACGCGATCGAGATCCTAGTCAAGAAGGTCGAGGATGCGATTCGCGGGACCGGCCAGGCCGAGGTGAAAAGCGAGGAGGTGGGGCGAGCCATCCTTGCACCGCTACGGGAACTGGACGAGATCGCCTACCTCAGATTCGCGAGCGTCTACCGGGGCTATTCGTCCCTCGATGATTTTGAGCGTGAGATCGCGCGGCTCCGTGAGGAGGACGCGACCACCTAGTCGGCCCTATGACAGGACTCGGAGCCTTACCGTCGCAGGCATCGCCTGTAGTTCAGCGATCACTTCATCTGTGATTCCTGAGGCGACATCCGTCACCACATATCCGAGTTCGCCCCTGGTCGCGAGCAACTGGCCCTCGATATTGACCGTATGGGCGGCGAAGACGTTGTTCACGGCGGCGAGTACGCCGGGCACGTTCTCGTGAAGGTGGGCGAGCCGGTGCGAGCCGCCTGAATGCTCAAGCGACAGATTGGGAAGATTGACGCTCAGCGAGGTCGATCCATTCTTCACGTAGTCCCGAAGCCGAGTCGCCACGAAGATGCCAATGTCGCGCTGGGCCTCCTCGGTCGATCCGGCGATGTGCGGGGTCAGAAAGACGTTCGTCAGGCCCTGGAGGGGGGTCGTGAACGGGTCCCCCTTCCTATTCGGCTCAACAGGGAAGACATCGATCGCCGCACCCGCGATGTGGCCGGCCTCGATCGCATCGTGGAGGGCCTCCACGTCAACGACAAAACCGCGGGACAGATTGAGGAAGATCGACCCCTTCTTCATACCATCGAATTCCTGCTTGCCGAAGAAGCCAGCATTTCCTGGGCGGCCATCCACATGCAAGGTGACGATATCGGACGTCTCGAGGAGTTCGGCGAGGGAGAGCATCGGGGTGGCATTCCCGAGCGAGAGCTTCTCGGCGATGTCGAAGAATACGACATTGAGGCCGAGCGCCTCCGCGATGACGGACAACTGCGAACCGATATTGCCGTAGCCGACGATGCCGAGGGTTCGGCCCCTGATCTCGTGGGAGCCTTCAGCACTTTTGCTCCAGTTGCCTTCGTGGAGGAGGCAGTTGTGTTCCGGAAGGCGTCGCATGAGGCCAATGATTTCGCTGATGGCAAGTTCGACGACAGAGCGGGTATTCGAGAACGGCGCATTGAAGACCGCGATGCCCTTCCGTGCGGCGACGGCGAGATCGACCTGGTTCGTTCCGACGCTGAAGGCTCCGGCAGCGATGAGGCTCGTAGCAGACTCGAATACCTTGGCCGTCAGCGCGGTCTTGGATCTGAGGCCGATGAGTTCGACCCCTTCGAGGGCCTTGATCAGTTCGTCCTCATCCAGGGCGCCGGATTGCGCAATCACCTCGATACCGGCGTCGCCAAGGATTTCGGTGGCCTTGGGGTGGAGGTTCTCTAGGAACAATGCGCGCACGGGGACCATTGTGGCACTAATCACGTCGTTACCATGCCGTCCAAGAACCTGGCAATCTATACCTATGACCTCACGAGCCAAATTCTGGCTAAGCTTCCTGTTCTTCATCTTCGTCGCCGTCGTCTATTTCGGCCTGTCGGGCCTGACATGGACAGACGTCCAGCACATCGGTACCCCAAGGAATGCGCTGGAAATCAACGGGGAGGACTACAGGATTCCGATTCCGGAGCCGGGTGCAGAGAGGATCAAGCCCGAGGTTGAGGTGACCACCGTTGGGCTATATGACTTCATGATGAAAGATGACAACGGAGCTCCCGTGCGCTGGGATCCGTGTCGGCAAATTGACTTCGTGATTAACCCCGACGGGGCGCCTCCCGGGGGGGAGCGCCTCATCCTTGCGGCCATTGATCAGGTCTCGGCCGTGACGGGCCTGGCCTTCGAATTCGAGGGTTACACCTCCGAGGTCGCCAGTTTCGACCGAGCCCTCATCCAGCCAGATGTCTACGGAGAGAGGTTCGTTCCGCTCATTGTCGGTTGGTCGAGCGCCACGGGCACTCCCGAGTTCACGGGCACCGTGACTGGCCTAGGTGGTTCGAGTTCGGTGCCTGGGGCATTCGGAGATCAGAGATACCTCGTCGGGGGGGTTGTCATTCTGGATGCTGACGATGTCGGGCACTTCATGTCGACGAGTGGGGGTTCGGACCTCGTCCTTGCGGTCATCATGCATGAGTTGGGGCACGTCGTCGGGCTTGGCCACGTCGACGATCCGCTCGAGTTGATGAACCCAAGCAATACGTCGCTTACGACCTGGGGCCCGGGCGATCTCGCCGGACTAGCCATAGCCGGGGCCGGACCCTGTCAGACGAACTAGCCCGATCGGTCACGGCGCCCGGAACCACGCATCCCCTGGCCGAGCCCCGGAGGTAGGGGCTCGCTATAGACCACCTCAAGGATGCTGGTCGGCCGGGTGAGGGCGACATAAAGATCACCGGGTCGCGCACCAATGAGGGTGGGCTCGATGATAACGACGACGTCGAACTCCAATCCCTTGGCGTCCCGGGCAGATAGCACCGAGATCTCGGCCACATCCGCGACGGCACCGAGGGCAGCAGCGGTTTCGCCATCGGGAGCGATGATCGCTGAGGTACCACCCCCGGATGCAGCTAGCCGGTCGGCATGGCCGCGGGCGATCCGGGCGGCCTCAGCGATGGGATCGTCAGATCGGGTAAACCGCACCGCGTCGGAGACCTCACGAACGGCGGAGAGGGGGCTAATGGGGAGGCCTGCAGCGAGGGCGAAAGCCTGTGCCGAATTCGCCACGCTAGCGGGGATACGGTAGCCGACGGTGAGGGTTCGTTCGGTCCAGGCATCGCCGAATATTGGGTCGAGGGCCTCGGACCAATCGCGGGCACCCGCGGCGGAGGCCGTCTGAGCGATGTCACCGACGATGGTGAAGGACTTGGTGGGGCAGCGACGGAGGAGCATGCGCCACGCCATGGGGGAGAGTTCCTGAGCCTCATCAACGACGACATGACCGAAGGCCCATCGACGGTCGAGTGCGGCCCGTTCGGCAACCGTCAGGCGAGCCCTAGTTCCGGCCATCCTTCGGGCGAGAAGGTCCGCATTGACCATCCCGCCCCCAAAAATGTCGAGCACCCCACGGGCATACTCAATTTCCTCCTTCGTCGGACCGCTTCCCCTGGCTTCTCCGCCGGGTATGTCTCCCAGGAGGTCGAAGGCCTCATCGAGTAGAGGGACATCGGCATCGGTGAAGGGGACATCGGGCCTCCGATGGAGCAGGGCTCGATCGGCTCGGCTCATCCGGGGGGCGGCATGGTCGAGAAGATAGGGGCGGGAGAATAGGTCCCGAAGGAGTTGTTCGGCCGTGAGCGGGAGCCAGGCGAGGTTGAGGGCGACTCGGATCTCGCGAACATCGCGGAGGTCTCCTTCGAGTTCCCGGCGATCCATCTTGCCGAGGCCCTCGCCTAAAAGGTCGGAGAGTTGGGTCGCGAGCCGACGAATCATGTCCTTGGCGAATACAGCGCGGGCGATGTTGTGGGGTGACCCATCGCGGCGGGCGTGGGCCTGGGCATCGGCGATGTCCTCTCTGCGAATGACGACCACACGGCCATCGATCATGACCTCCTGATCGTCCAGGGGAAGACGCTGTCGCTCGCGCACGGCTCTCGCGATGACACGCGCCATCGAGGCACGACCCTTGACGGCGGCGACCTCGTCCGATTCCCTCGCCTGAGCGTCGACACCAGGTACGAGACCCGCAAGTGTGGTGGATATCGCACCCGTCTCTCCGAGGGAGGGCAGGACGTGGTCGATGTACTTGAGGAACCTCGTCGATGGCCCGATCAGGAGCACGCCTGAGGCCTCCAGCCGTTGCCGGTGGTGGTACAGCAGGAAGGCGGCCCGGTGTAGGGCGACGGCGGTTTTCCCCGTGCCGGGTCCTCCCTGAACCACCAGCGCCTCGGCAAGGGGGGCCCGAACCACGGCGTCCTGTTCGGCCTGGATCGTGGCGACAATGTCGGACATGTGACCCGTCCGCCGCTGGGAGAGCGCGGCAAGAAGGGCGCCCTCACCGATCAATTCGGCGTTGCGGCCGCTCGCCTTCAGGGCGTCGATATCGAGAACGTCGTCCTCGATGGCCGCGACCCGCCTCCCGACCGTGGTGATATGGCGGCGGTTGACGACGCCTTGGGGATCCCTCGAGGTCGCGGAGTAGAAGGGGGCGGCGGCCCTTGCCCGCCAATCGGTGAGGATAGGAACGTGCTCGGGATCCGAGATCCCGATTCGCCCGATGTAGTGCCTCTCGCCCGAGGCTCCGTCGATCCGGCCGAAGCACAGGCGATCCTCCACCGCGTCGAGCGTGGCGATTCGATCCTCGTACAAGGTGGCGAAGGCATCGCGCTCGGAGCGATTCTGGGGGGTCCCCGATGGCCCCTCACGGCGGGTGGAGGCCAAGCGCGTTTCCGCCTCCGCGCGCAACTCATCGAGTCGCGTGTACATGAGATCGATGACGGCCTGCTCGGTACCGAGGCCGGGGGCGTCTTGCATTTCTGACCCTTCGGATGGAGTGGGCTTGAATTGTTGGCCATCCATTATCCCAGGCCTTGGGGCCTTGTCGTTCTTCGGTGTCCGATCGGGCTTGGGTTGGCGGCGTGCCACCATGAGAAGATGGAGCGATGAGCGACGAATTGGTGACGCTGGATCCACATGGAGTGAAGGCCTGGGAGGGGGCGCGTGGGGAGGAGCCCCTGGTGCTCCTCCACTCGCTCCGGGGTTTCATCGATGCGGGTAATGCTGGGCTTGTCCTCTCCCGTCACATCCTCGACGAGTGCGAGCCGGTCCGGGTCGCGGACTTCGATATCGACAGACTGCTTGATTATCGATCGCGTCGCCCGGAGATGGTGTTCAGCATCAATGAGTGGACGGAATACGACGAGCCCCATCTCGTGGTCGACATGGTCAGGGACGCCGACGGGCGGGCATTCCTCCTCCTTCATGGTCACGAGCCGGACATGCTCTGGGAGGCGTACGTCCGGGAAGTGCGGGCCCTAGTCGATCGGCTCGGTGTCACGCTCGTCGTCGGGGCAAACGGAATCCCCATGGCCACCCCTCACACGCGAGGGCTCCAGGCGACCCTTCACGGGACCCGATCGGATCTTCTTCCATCGGAGCCCTCGTTCTTCGGAACGGTGACCATTCCCGCGAGCGCGTCGAATCTCCTGGAGTATCGCTTCGGGAAGTGGGGACTTGATGCTCTGACGATCGCGGTTCACGTTCCGCACTACCTCTCATCCACGACGTATCCGCAAGCGGCGCAACGAGCGATGGAGATCCTCAAGGAAAGGACCGCCATCAACTGCGATCCGGGAGCCCTCGATGAGGCGGCTCGGCGAGCGTTTGAGGACATCGAGTTGCAGGTTGCGGCATCCGATGAAGTCCAGGAAATCGTGAAGGGTTTGGAGAGGCAGTACGACGATCTTATTGAGTCAAGGGGGAGTGTTCTACCGTTCGATGGCAAGCTCCCGACGGCCGATGAGATCGGGGCCGAGTTTGAAAAATTCCTCGCCGATCGCGGTAAGGGCGTGCTCTAGGGCGGTTTTTCTGTCATGCTTGTCATGTTGCAGTGAGAGTGTGCGACGCATACTGTCTGGTTTGACCGGTACAGGACGTGGGGCACGGCATTACGGCAGCGAGGTTCGGTGACGTGCCGAACCGCCGAGTCCCCGGTAGGGACGACAGGCAGTAAGGATGGCAATGCCCCAGGGTGCTGTTAAATGGTTCAACGCTGAAAAGGGTTATGGTTTCATAGCCCAAGATGGCGGAGGACAGGATGTTTTCGTTCACTACTCGGCCATAGAGTCCGAGGGTTATCGTTCGCTCACGGAGCAGCAACGCGTGGAATTTGAGGTTGTGCAGGGCCCCAAGGGTCCGCAGGCCGAGAAGGTCCACCCGCTGTAGCACCGGACAACGTGTCGGAGGCCGCCCCCCAATGGGGAGCGGCCTCCGTTTCATTTGCCTCGTGTGGTTCTCCGGCCAAAGGGGAACTATCCTTTAAGGTACGGAGAGAAGTAGAGGAGACCAGGATGCCGCTGTCTGAGTATGAGCAGCGTGTTCTCAACGAACTTGAGCGTGACCTCGGGACCGATCCGAAGCTCAAGAGCGCGATGAAGCACGCCCACCGCTCGGGGGGACTGCTTCTTGCCTCGGGCCTTGGAATCCTTGCGGGACTCGGCATCGTGTTGGCCGGAGTGATATTCCAGGTCCCACTTCTCGGCATCGCCGGTTTCGCCGTGATGACGGCGAGTGCCCTATGGGCGCTCTCACGCGGATCCTCGGCGAGCGGACCCGCCAAGGTCTCAGCGAAAAAGAAGGGGCCTCAACCGCGGAAGGGCTTCATGAACCGCCTCGAGGAGCGGTTTGAACGCCGCCGCGAGCAGGGCGACCTGTAGCCTCCTTCGTTGCGCTCTCTGCCTCGGTGATCACTTCGGTCGCCCATGCGTCGAGTTGCGTCTGCGTCGCGAGCGTGCCCCCAGGGGAATAGCGGTGATCGGAGACGGCACCGCTCAACGAGACGAGGGCATCGGCGCTTCCCTTGGTGGGGGGTCTACCGGCGATTCGTCCGATTCCCCGAAGGACATGGGATCGGGCCTCTAATGGGGTGGCCGACGTTGGCCACGCCAGGGTCCCAAGGCGGTCCGCCAGGCGCTGCCAGGCGCCCTCGGGGCCATGGAATGCCCTGACGGCCGCTACTGTTCGGCGTCTCCATAGGAGGAAGACCCAGAAGAGGGCGGTGGCGAGGACCGCGCCCAAAGCCCACGGGGCCCATGTGGAAAGGAACGGGGAGGTATCGTCAGGCGTCAATGGCCCGTTCTCGGGATTCGTCGGCCCCTCGGGGAGTGGGCCGGGGGGATAGCCACCACCCTCGAGGACCTCGCGTGGTACCGGGATACCGCTACCGAAAGGGTCCGCCCAACTCGGGGGTGCGCCGGTCTGAATCGAGGGGGTCGGTTCGAATCGCGCCCAGCCCTCACCGGGGAAGTACACCTCGGGCCACACGTGGGCGTCCCTTCCCCTGACCACGTATCCGTTGGAAGTGTCGTATTCTCCGGCGAGGAAGCCGTACCCCATGCGGGCGGGAATCCCAAGAGATCGGAGCAAGACCACCATGGTCGTCGCGAATTGGAGGCAGTATCCCTCTTTTGACTCAAGGAAGTCGGAGACCACGTCATCCGATGAGGTTTCAACAGAGGTGGAATAGGTGAAGATCGAGGGATTTCTCAGGTAGTTCTGGATCGCGAGGGTCTTGTCGTATCGCGTCGCCTCTTCGTTCGTCAGGCCCTCCGCGACACTACGAATGTTGGCGAGGTCGACCGTGGGCGGTATCTCGAGGTACTCGGGATCGATCAGGTCGAGGCCTAGGCTCGGAGCGAGGAGGTCGTCCGTGTCGCGGAGGGCTTTCGCCGTGTAGAAGGACACATCGGACACGATGGTGTACGTGAGGTTCTCGGTCGATTCCTTGTTGCCGATGATGGTGTCGCTTCCGGAATCGTAGGTCCAGTTTCCTGCCACCTCGACCTGGCGGGGAGTCGTGGGTATGGGTAGGTGGTTCTCCACGAGGGAATAGACGATCACGTCGAGCCGTACCAGTTCGCTTTCGTTCCAGCCCGGGACGGATTCCGGCCAGAGAAGGCCAGAGTTCGCCGAACGGTCCGTCGGATCCGGCGCTTCGTAGTTCCACCCAGCGCCATCGAAGTCGGTGAGCGTCAACAAGCGGAAAGCATCGGGACGCGGCCCGGAGGAGACGTAGAGGAGAACTGGGATATCGGAGTTCTCGGCGAGGGAATTGCGGAGGTCGAGGTCAAGGCTCAGTTGGGTCGAATCGAACAGGTCGGATGGATTCAACGGGGGGATCGACCCCCAGCCTTCGCTGTCAAGGGCGGCCGGAATCGCGATGCCCGAAAGGGCCAGGGAAGCCAGGGTCGCGGTGGCGGCTGAGGTAAGGGAGATTCCTCGCTCGATAGGGGCATTTTTTCTCGACAGGGTCATCGCGGCGACCCAGGCGGCGAGGCCCGCAAGGAGTGCGGTGGTCGACACCTGATGGGCGAGAACGGCGGCGGGAATCCAGGGGGCGAAGAGCACGAGCCCGGAACTTGCGACGGCACGCCAGGACACCGCGACATGTTCCGCAGC
Source organism: uncultured Demequinaceae bacterium (assembly GCA_964610155.1). GTDB lineage: Bacteria > Actinomycetota > Actinomycetes > Actinomycetales > Demequinaceae > JAFGBM01. The sequence continues at coordinate 52,431 of CAZSUY010000009.1, read as the reverse complement.
GAGGAAGAGTCCCAGGATTCCGGCCGTAAGGAGAGAACCGAAGGCGTGGTCCACGACCATGGGGGAGGTGGCCGTCGCGGCGTAGTCGAGGCCATCGCCGAGGCTCTGGAACAGGGCCGTGAGGGCCGATGGGCTGGGAAGCAAATACCTGTGCCCCTCGGGGTCCTGGGCGTAGATGGGAACGAGGACGACGACCGCCACAAGCATTCCAGTAATCGTCGGGGTGACCTTCGAGCTAGAGGCCAGCCGCGCGATCATGACGACGAAGGTCAGGATGGCGAGGGCAAGAGCGGTCGTACGAGCCCAGGGTCCGAGCACGATCATCGCCGCCATGGCCCAGAGTGAGGTATACGTCACGACAGCGATGAGGGGTGTCGCCATCCACGGTGAGCGGGGGGAGCGGAGCAGTTCGTTCACTCGATGTCACCCCCGGCGGTCAGGAGGGATGTCCACACCTGCTCCAGGTCCGAATTCTTCCCGGCGGTCGTGACGCGCCAGCCCGCACGCCTGAGGGACCTGGACGTGGCCTCAACCCCCTGTTTACGGGCGGCGTCGCCCCCGGAGCGAACGATCGCCCAGGCTCGACCCGAATCACCTATGGGGACCAAGGCGTCGAGGGCCTCTTGGCTGAGTGGCTCGAAAACCCCAACAGTCACCTCTCCGGACGGGGCGGCGAGGGCAGCGGCCCTCGAGGCACGAAGGAGGTCTCCTTCGCCCGTCGTCGCAGATGCCGGGATACTGAGGTCGACGGTGTCGTTGAGGATGGAGGCACGAGCAAGGGCGCTCGAATGGCCGCGATCCTTGTGCGCGGATTCGGGGCGGAGGCTGCCACCGAGAAGCCGCACGGGGTGCCCGCTCTCGAGCACGGATAGGGCGATGGAAGCCGCAACCGAGATGGTCCACTCGATGGCTTCGACGTCGCGGGGAAGGTCCATGATGACCATTGCAGGCCTTCGGCCAGCGTGTTCATCGGAGCGGACCACCATCGTGCCCCGACGGGCCGTGCTCTTCCAGTGCACGCGCCGGAGGTCATCCCCCTCCTGATAGTCGCGAAGAGCGGCGTCGTCAGGTGAAGGGGTGCGCGCTCCAAGGACCACTCGATCGGCATGGCCCATGAGGACGCCCGCCGTAGCAGACAGATCGATGGTGGCAGGCCAGACGGGGATGAGCTCCGCTTCCCCGACGGCCGTGTCGGCCTGGATCATGCCGAGCGGGTCGGACGAGTGGACGAGGGCTGGGCCAAGGGGCCACCGTCCCCGCCTCGCCGGTAGGAGGTGATAGGAGAGGACGAGCGATTCCGCGGATCGGGAGACCGTGGCCTTGGTACTCGCACCCCCGATGAGTTCGCCGGCGGCCTGTTCCCGGAGGTCCAGGCTCTCGACGATCGACCGGGAGAATCGGCGCGCGGGGTGGTATCCGGTTCCCTGTTCCCGAAAATGCGAATGAGCGGATTCGATGCGTACGACAACAGTCCCCGGTACCCCGACCGTGAGGGGCCGGGGCTTGACTTCCCGACTCGCAAAGGGGAACCGGAGGAGAAAGGTGTGAATGCCTAGCAGCAACCAGATCAGCCCAACCGCGACTGCTGAAACCATGGTGATCCCGATGTACACCAGGACCGGGCTGGCGAGCCCGACGCCTCCACCCCCGACCAGAAGCCCGGCGGCGGCTAGCCCTATACCCCGCGGAGTGATGACTGTCGCGGAGGCCGATTCGCGCGCCGCGGGAGAAGTCATCGACGTGTAGCGCCCCGCTGCGCGGGGGGTGCTGGTGGGGGCGGCGCCACCATGTCCCTCGCCTCGGTGGGGATGGGGGTCCGCTGGAGCGTGTCGGTGATGATCTGGGTGGCAGTGCGGCCAGCGAGCCGAGCCTCGGTGCTGAGGAGCATCCGGTGGGCGAGCACGGGTACCGCCAGGGCCTTGATGTCGTCGGGAAGGACGTGGTTTCGACCGGACATCGCGGCCCTGGCTTTTGCGGCGGCGAGGAGTTGGAGGGATGCCCGGGGAGAGGCACCGAGCCTGAGGCCGGGTTCGTTGCGTGTTGAGGTGACGATATCAACGATGTACTGCTTGATTGCCGGTGCCCCGAATACGCCCCGGGTGAGGGTGATCATTCGGGCGAGCGTGGCGCCGTCGGTGACCGGGTGGAGTCTCTTGAGCGGGTCATCGCCATCGTGGCTTTCGAGCATGACCATCTCGTCCCGCGCGGCTGGGTAGCCCACCTTGACCTGCGCCATGAATCGGTCGCGTTGGGCCTCGGGGAGGGGGTACGTCCCTTCCATCTCAATGGGATTCTGGGTGGCAACTACGAGGAAGGGTGACGGGAGTGAATGGGTGGTGCCATCGACGGTGACGCACCGCTCCTGCATGGCCTCAAGGAGCGCGGATTGGGTCTTGGGGGAGGCTCGATTGATCTCGTCGGCGATGACAACATTCGCGAAGACCGGGCCTGGACGGAACTCGAACTCTTTTTCCCCTGCCCGAAAGATGCTGACCCCCGTGACGTCCGCAGGCAGAAGATCGGGGGTGAATTGGATCCGGCCAACCGTGCAATCGATGGATTTTGCGAGGGCCCTGGCGAGCGTGGTCTTTCCCACTCCGGGGACGTCCTCAATGAGGATATGCCCCTCCGCCAGCACGACCGCGAGGGTCGAATATATGGCGGGATCGAGTCCGGAGAGGACGGAAGAGATGGCCCCCCTGATCTTCGTTATGACGTCGGCTATCTCGACGAGCTCGGGCTCGGAGGGCAGTGGCTGGTTCATATGGACTCCTCGTCGTGCCTGGTAACTCAGAGCCTAGGCGATCGGAGAACTCCTCGCGTTCGGGGGCACGGCCTTCGGTGCCGAACCTGAGTCTTGGGGCATCAGAGCAAAAAAGAGGGTATCCCCTTGCCAGAAGTGGGGGGAAGTGGAGTAAAGTGGAGCGAACGGGAGTGATTGGGCACAAGGAGGCGAGTTGAGATGGAGGAAGGTGTTCTCGGTATGGGCCCCTCCGGGGTCTTTCTGGGCACCTTCACGCCCCGACTCGACGAGAAGGGCCGGCTCATCCTTCCCGCCAAGTTTCGCCCCCGTCTCGCGACGGGGCTCGTGTGTACCAGGGGACTCGACCGATGTGTCTTCGTCTTCCCGATCGATGAGTTCCACACCATCCATGACCGGTTACGCCGTGCGCCCCTCGAGAACAAGGGCGCACGAGACTATCTCCGCGGATTCCTCGCCTACGCGAGCGATGAAGTACCCGACAAGCAGGGCCGGGTCCCCATTAGCCCCGCGCTTCAGGCGTACGCGGGTATCGACCGTGACGTGGCAGTCGTCGGGCTTGGTTCACGGGTCGAGATCTGGGACGCCGCGGCGTGGGCCGAATACCTCACGCGTCACGAAGAGGATTATGCCGAGACGGCCAGGGAGGTGGTCGACAGCCTATAGCGGAGAGAGGCCTTTCATCGTGTCGTGCGGCCTCCTCCCGAGCGCTCTCTGGGACACTTCCCCGTCTCAGAGCCGCCGGAGGGAGACCACGGGACACGAAGGAGCCACCTTCACTTCTCTGAGTCGGAGGAAGGAGCGCGTGGACGCCGTTCAAGGGCACGTTCCGGTCATGCTCGACCGGTGTATCGAGTTGCTCGCTCCCGCCCTCGACCGGCCGGGAGCCGTGGCGATCGATGGCACGGTCGGGCTTGGTGGCCACACCGAGGCCCTACTCAAGGCCTGCCCCTACGTGACGATCGTTGGGATCGATCGGGACGCCGCCGCCCTGGCGGTCGCCGGTGAGCGCCTCACCCAGTATGGGGAACGATTCCTCTCGCATTGGGCCGAATTCGATGACATCGAGGGGGCGCTTGAGCGTGCGGGGGTGACGAAGGCCGATGGGATCCTCTTCGACCTCGGGGTGTCATCGCTTCAGATAGACGAGGCTGAGAGGGGATTCAGCTACGCCAAGGATGCCCCCCTCGACATGCGGATGAATCAGGAGGACATCACCACGGCCGCAGATATCCTCAGGGACGAGCCGGAGGAAGAGATTTCTCGGATCCTCAAGGAGTATGGCGAGGAGCGGTACTCCAAGAAGATTGCCCGAGCGATCATTCGTCGGCGGGACACGGCTCCCATCCTGAGGAGCGGAGACCTGGCGGATCTCGTGAGGGCCTCGATCCCAGCCGTGGCACGGACGGAGGGGGGGAATCCCTCCAAGCGCACGTTTCAGGCACTACGGATCGCGGTCAATGGTGAGATTGATCTTCTGGGCCGCGCCCTTCCTCGGGCCATCGAGTCTTTGGATATTGGTGCACGGATCGCCGTTCTCTCGTACCACTCGCTCGAGGATCGCCTCGTCAAGCACACGCTTGCGGAGGGGGCCAAGGTGAGCGCACCGCACGGAATGCCCGTCATTCGGGAGGAGGACGAACCGTACCTCCGGCTGCTCACGCGGGGAGCCGAGAAGGCTCCCGAGGCCGAGATCAGGGTGAATCCTAGGAGCAAATCCGCACGTTTGCGCGCGGCCGAGCGAACCCGCAAGACCCCGCGGGGGAGGAGCGCGGCATGAGCATCGCGCCTAGCTCCTCACCCAGGCCGAACGCCATCGTGCCCTTTGTCACCCTATGCGTGACCATCATCGTCGGCACCCTCGTCTCCGTTCTTCTTCTCAACACAACCATGGCGGCCGGGGCATACCAAGGCAGGGACCTGCTCATCGAGACCGCGAACCTCCTTGAGCGCAGGGCCGACCTCCTCCTCGAACTCGAAGCCCATTCGGCTCCCCAGAATCTCGTCGAGCAGGCGGCCGAACTTGGGATGGTCCAGGCGACCGAGGTGGGATACATCTCGCTTGAGGACGGGACGGTTCGACGCGCGGGTGGTCAGGGATGAGGGTCACCAACGCCTCCCCGACCCGGACGCGATCCGTCGGGGCGGCGCCGCGACAGCCGAGACGGCCCGGCACGCCACCCCCGAGCATAGGCGACCCCCGCGGTCGCCAGGCCATGATGACGGTCTTCGCGATGATGGTTCTCGCATTGTTCGCCTTCCGACTCATTGAGATCCAGGCGATCGATGCCGACAACCTAGCCGAGCACGCTCTTGCCCAGCGCCTGACGACCTCGGAGATCTCCGTTCCCAGGGCGGATATCGTCGACAGGGATGGGGTCGTCCTGGCAACCTCGGTCGATCGTTATCACGTGTGGGTGAACCAGCAGAAGGTGGCCGACTGGAAGCGCACCCAGGGCGGCCAGGCAATTGTGGCAGGCCCCTCCGATGCCGCGTCGATCCTCGCCCCCATCTTGGGGTTGGACGAGGCCTCGCTCGAGGCCTCGCTCACGGGGGGTTCGAGTTTCACCTACATCGCGAAGGACATCACCCCCGAGACCTGGACCCTCATCCGGGCCGAGGGAATCGTGGGGATTGAGGGTGAGCCAACTTCGCAACGTATCTACCCCAATGGGGACGTCGCCGGCAACGTCATCGGATTTGTTGGAGGGATGTCCGACAGGAACGGGATTTGGGGGATCGCAGGCCTTGAGCATGCCTATGAGGATCAGCTCCTCGGGACGCCGGGTTCGCTCACATACGAGAAGGGAGGGGGAAACGTCGTCATTCCCACGGGGGTGCGGCAGGAGAGCCCGGCCATTCCGGGCCAGACGCTCATCACCACCATCGACCGCGATATGCAGTGGCAGGTCCAGGAGCGACTCGAGCAGGGGGTGAGGGAGACCGGTGCGGAATGGGGATCCGTCATCATCATGGACGTCAAGACCGGCGAGGTGTACGTGCTCGCAGATTCGAAGACCGTCGACCCGAATCACCCCGGCCAATCGGGCGCCGAGGACCGCGGGTCTCGGGCGGTCTCGGCCGTGTTCGAGCCAGGCTCGACCGGAAAGGTCATCACCATGGCCGCGGTGCTTGAGGAGGGACTCGCGACCCCCACCGACCGATTCGTGGCGCCGGACCAGTACACGACGTCGAATGGGCAGACCTTCCACGATTCTCACGAGCACGCAAGACTCAACCTCACCCTCACCGGGATTCTCGCGAAATCGTCGAATACCGGCACTGTTCAGGTGGGGGAGCGCCTCACCATTGACCAGCGCTACTCCTACCTCGAGGCTTTCGGTTTCGGTGAATCAACGGGGGTAGGCCTTCCCGGGGAATCGGCGGGGATTCTCCACGACATGAAGAATTGGGATGGACGCACCCGCTACACCGTGTTGTTCGGACAGGGCGTCTCCGTGACGGCGATGCAAACGGCTCAGGTGTACGCGACGATCGCCAATGGCGGAATGCTGATCTCCCCAACCGTCGTCTCGGGTTTGAGGTCCCAGGATGGCACGGTCACAACCGTCTCCCGGGCGGAGCCCCAGAGGGTCGTCTCCGAAGAGACGGCCGAGGAATTGATGCTCATGCTGGAATCGGTCGTTTCCGACGGGACGGGAGAGGCGGCGAAGGTGCCCGGCTATCGCATCGCCGGGAAGACGGGGACGGCGCAGGCGGCGGACGAGAACGGGGGGATGACCGATATCGTGGCCTCCTTCATTGGCATCGCACCGGCCGATGATCCGCGTATCGTCGTGTCAGTGATCCTCTATAACCCGACAAAGAAGATCTACGGTGGCTCCGCCGCCGGGCCGATATTCGCCGACGTCACCTCGGACGCACTACGGTCCCTCGGGGTGCCCCCGAGTGATTCGACGGTCACGCACTACCCTTTGACCTGGGGTTAGTCGTGGGGGAGATGGAACTTCGGCCGTCACGTCCAGAGGCGATCCGTCTCGCTCAAGTATCGGAGCGAACGGGTGCAGACCTGAAAGGATCTGGCGATGCGGTCATCACCGGGGCCACCGTCGACAGCCGCGACGTCAGGCCGGGTGACCTATTCGGGGCCCTGCCGGGGCTCAAGGTCCACGGCGCACTATTCGCGGCCGAGGCCGTCGCGGCGGGAGCGCTCGCGGTGCTGACCGACACCGACGGGGTAGGCATGACAGCCGGGTTGGGTGTGCCCCTGCTCGTCAGCCCCGAGCCAAGGATCGCCATTGGCCAGGCCGCGGCCGCGATCTATGGGGATCCGTCCCGGCGATTGACCCTAATTGGGGTGACGGGAACGAACGGGAAGACCACGACCACCTACTTCATCGATGCCGCCCTCCGTCGTACACACGCCCGGACGGGGGTACTGGGGACGGTGGAGCATCGAATCGGTGACGAGGCTGTCGAGAGCCCAAGGACAACGGTCGAGGCCCCGGCGCTTCAAGCCTTGTTTGCGCGCATGCTCGATGTGGGATGTTCGGCGGCGACGACGGAGGTCTCCTCCCACGCCGCCGCCCTCCATCGAATCAGTGGATCAGAATTCGCCGTAGCCGTCTTCACTAATCTCCAATGGGACCATCTCGACTTCCACGAGACGATGGACGGATACCTGGCCGACAAGGCTCGGCTCTTCGACCCGGGGCGGTCACGGCGAGGGGTCGTATGTGTCGATGACGAATACGGCGCTCGACTGGCCAAGCAGGTGAGGATCCCGGTCGTCACCGTCGCAACCCGAGCGGAGACGGGACCCGCGGACTGGAGGGTGGAGGGAGCAAGTATCGGCCTCGACGGGGTCGGATCGACCTTTGAGCTCATCGGGCCGGGAAAGACCCGCTTCGAGGCTTTCAGTCCCCTCCCCGGGCTCGTGAACGTCTCCAATGCCGCGATGGCCATCATTGCCGCCTCGGAGGCCGGGGTCCCTATCGAGGAAGCGATCGCGGGGGTCGCCATGGCTCACGAGATCCCCGGCCGGATGGAGCGAGTCGTCGAGAGGGGTCCCGAGGATCCCCTCGCCATTGTCGACTACGCCCACACCCCGGACGCCCTCGTCCTAGCCCTTGAGGGAGTGCGTCCGATCACCCCCGGTCGTCTCATCCTCGTCTTTGGTTCGGACGGCGACCGTGACCAGGGGAAGCGTCCGGTTATGGGGGAGATTGCGGCCCGGCTGGCCGACGTGATCGTCCTGACGGACGAGAACCCGAGGTCTGAGGATCCAGCCGCCATCCGCGCGGCCATTCGCGCGGGGATCGAAAAGGTGAGGCCCAATCTCGACGGATTCGAGGAGGTCTCTCCCCGGTGGGACGCCGTCGGAAGGGGTCTGGAACTCGCCGGCCCAGGCGACACCGTCATCGTCACGGGAAAGGGGCACGAGCCCACGCAGGAGATTGCTGGCGTATTCCATCGCTACAACGACAGGGACGCCCTCAAGGCCGCGCACGAGCGTCTCGTCAGGGCAAGGCAGGATCGCGGGGGAAGAGATAACCCGGGGAGCGGTTCATGAGAGGAGTATCTGCCGAGTGGATCGCAGGAGCCGTCGAGGGCAAACTCTCGGCGGATCCGGCGATCACCGTGACGAGTGTCGTCAAGGATTCCAGGGAGGTTGGCGAAGGGGCTCTGTATGTTGCCCTGCCGGGGGAACGGGTGGACGGGCACGAATTCGTCCATGCCGCCACGGCCGCCGGAGCCGTCCTTCACTTGGTCACCCAACCCGTTCGTGAGCCACACATCCTGGTCGGTGATGGCGCGATGGCCCTCGGCCTCTTGGCTCGGGAGTACCTCAAAGCCCTCAAGAAGACCGGTGGCCCCATCGTTGTTGGGGTGACGGGCTCCGTCGGAAAAACCACGACAAAGGATCTCCTCGCCCAGCTTCTTCCCGGGGTGGTCGTCCCCGTTGGCTCATACAACAATGAGATCGGCCTTCCCCTCACGGTGCTCAGGGCGGATGAGAGCACACAGAATCTCGTTCTAGAGATGGGCGCCAGCGGGGTCGGGCACATTGCCTATCTATGCGGGATTGCGCCTCCCGACATTGCCGTCGCTCTTGTGGTCGGCACCGCGCACCTCGGGGGGTATTCGTCGATCGAGGAGGTTGCTCGGGCGAAGGCGGAGATCGTCACGGGGCGGGCCGAGGGAGCGACGGTAATCCTCAACGCGGATGACCCGCGGGCCGCGGCGATGGCAGCCCTTGCGCCGGGAGCGATCATGTTTGGGATCGATCACGGTGATGTCAGGGCCGAGGGCTTGAGGATGGAGGCGGGCCGGGCGCGGTTCGTATTGGCCTCGGGGAGAGAGAGGGCCGAGGTCGCCCTGAGACTCGCCGGAAAGCACAACGTTACGAATGCCCTAGCGGCCGCCGCCGTCGCCCTAAGCCAGGGAATCGGGATCGACGACGTGGCGGTTCGCTTGAGCGAGGCTACAGCCATGAGCCCGCACCGTATGGACATCATCGAGCGCCTGGATGGAGTCACGATCATCGACGACACATATAACGCGTCCCCCGAAAGCATGCGGGCGGCGTTCCTAGCCCTCAAGGAGATGGCGACAGGGCGCGCCGTCGCGGTGATCGGGGAGATGCTTGAGATGGGTCCCGCATCAATCGAGGCGCACGAGGAACTGGGCACATTGGCGGTCCGACTCCGACTCGACGGCCTCGTGGTCGTTGGGGCTGGGACCAAGGCCGCGTACGATGCTGCCGTGCGGGATGGATTCGTCGGAGACGCGGTGTTGCTTGCATCCATCGAGGAGGCGGATGCTTTTCTTGAGGGCGCCCTCCTTCCCGGTGATACCGTGCTCGTCAAGTCTTCCCACGATTCGGGACTGTGGAGACTGGCAGATCGACTCGTGGGGGAGGCTCGATGATTGCAGTCGTTCTCGCCGGAGGGATTGCCCTCGTCGTGTCCCTCTTGGGCACGCCGATCTTCATCCGTTACCTCACCAAGCGTCATTTTGGGCAGTTCATCAGGCACGATGGACCCGCCTCTCACCACGTCAAGCGAGGCACCCCGACCATGGGTGGAGTCGTTCTGATCCTGGCGACGATCGTGGGGTGGTTGGGGGCAAGCGTCATCATGGCACGGCCGATCCATGCCTCCGCCGTGCTCGTCGTCGGGCTCATGGTCGGGCTTGGCCTCATCGGATTCATAGACGACGCCATCAAGATTTCGAAGGAGCGCTCCCTCGGGCTCAAGGCCCGGTGGAAGATCCTCGGCCAAGGAGCGGTGGGTATCACTTTCGGGGTGCTCGCGCTCAGATTTGCCGATTCCCACGGCGTCACGCCGGCGTCGACCAACATCTCGTTTCTCCGAGACACCCAAATCGATCTGGCCGTGTGGGGGGTGGGCCTCGGGGTGGTGCTCTTCGTCCTCTGGGCCAATTTCCTAATTACCGCCTGGTCGAACGCCGTCAACCTGACGGACGGTCTGGACGGTCTGGCGACGGGAGCCTCGATGATCTTCTTCGGCGCGTACACCCTGGTGGGGATTTGGCAAGGCAATCAGTGGTGCAAGAGTCTCGACGCCCTTCCGAACTGCTACGAGGTCAGGGATCCCGGGGATCTCGCGATCCTGGCCTCGGCTATCACAGGTGCCGCCTTCGGTTTCCTCTGGTGGAACGCCCAACCGGCGAGGATATTCCTGGGGGACACCGGCGCCCTCGCCCTAGGGGGTGCCATCGCCGGGTTCTCGATCGTGTCCCGCACCGAGATTCTCGCCGCCATCATGGGGGGGCTCTTCGTCATCGTCATGGTGTCGGTCATCCTGCAGGTGGCCGGGTACAAGCTCACCCGGAAGAGGATTTTCAAGATGGCACCGCTCCATCATCATTTCGAGCAACTGGGGTGGAGTGAGGTCACCATCGTGACGCGTTTCTGGATTATCGCTGGGCTCTTCACCGCCTCCGCGATGGGCCTGTTCTACGCCGAGTGGGCCGCGACCCTGTGAGATTCTCCGGATCCCGAGTCCTCGTCCTGGGGATGGGTGTCACGGGGAGGGCGGCGGCGACCGCCTTACGCGCCGCCGGGGCGATGGTCATTTCCATCGATCACGAGGAACCCGCCGATCATCCCGATCTTGAGGGCGTCGACCTCGCGGGCATCGACCTCGCCATTGCCTCCCCTGGCTGGTTTCCTTCCGGGGAACACCTTCTCGCCGTGCGGGCCGCCGGGATTGACATATGGAGCGAGGTCGAATTGGCCTGGCAGCTCCGGGCTCCCTCGACACCTTGGGTGGTCGCAACGGGGACGAATGGGAAGACGACGACTGTGCGGATGGTCGGGGCGATCGCGGATGCCGCCGGGCTCAGGCACGCGGTCGTGGGCAATGTCGGCGATGCAGCGGTGGCCTCGTCTTCCCTTGACCTCGATCTCCTGATCGTCGAGGTCTCGAGCTTCCAGTTGCACTACACCAGGTCATTGGAACCGCTTGCCTCCGTCTGCTTGAACGTCGACGACGACCACCTTGACTGGCACGGGGGCGCGGCGGAATACCGTGCCGACAAGGCCAAGATCTACGAGGGAACTCGGGGAGCTTGCCTCTTTCCCATCGATAGTCCCGAGATCGAGGAGATGGTCAAGGGGGCCGAGGTTGGGGACGAGTGCCGCGCCGTTGGGCTCACGCTGGGGGTGCCGGCCGTCTCCGAGATCGGACTCGTCGACGGCGTGCTGGTCGATCGTGCCTTCCTCGAGGAACGGCGCAAGGAAGACCTCGAACTCGCGGAGGTGTCCGACCTCAAGCATCTCACCGCAGGAAACGTTCCGCCCTACCTGGTGTTCAACGCCCTGGCCGCCGCGGGGCTTGCCCGGGCCGCCGGGATCGGACCCCGGCACATCGCAACCGGACTCAGAGCCTTCCGACTCGACGCTCATCGGACCGCCCACGTCGCCACCGTCGACGGCGTCTCGTATATCGACGATTCGAAGGCGACCAATACTCATGCCACGCGCGCCGCATTCGGCGCGATCCCGAAGGGCACCGCGGTATGGATCGCTGGGGGTCTCACAAAGGGGGCCGACCTCGGGTCGTTGGTACACGAGGTCTCAAGGTCACTCCGGGCGGCGGTAGTCATCGGACTTGACCCGACGCCGCTGGTCGAGGCCTTCGAGCGACACGCACCCGGAATCCCCCTGACCGTGATCTCAACGGGCGACACTGTGATGGAACGGGCGGTCAGTGCCGCCCGCGGGTATGCGTGCCCCGGGGACACCGTGCTGTTGTCTCCGGCATGTGCGTCGATGGATCAGTTCCGCGACTACGAGGATCGCGGGGAGGCCTTCGCTGCGGTGGTGACGGCCCTCAAGGAGTAGGAGGCGAGCATGGCGGTCACAAAGACCCGTCCGGTCGCCTCCGGTCGCCTGACGTCGCCCGTGGCGAGTTACTACCTCCTAGCCTCTTCCACTGCTCTCCTCGTTGTCGTCGGGCTCGCCGTCGTCCTGTCCAGCTCGTCGATCGACTCGATCAAGTATGAGGGAGACCCCTTCGCCCTCTTCAAGGCGCAGGTGGTCTATCTCGCCATCGGCGTCGTTTTCTGTATATTCGTTTCCCGCGCGACGCCGGTCTTTTTCAAGGCCCTCGGGCCGTGGATCCTCCTGGGAAGCGTCCTCGCCCTGATTCTTGTGGCCCTGACCCCTTGGGGTCGTTCGACCGGCGGAAACCGCAACTGGCTCGATTTCGGAGACCTCTCGGCGCAGCCAAGCGAGGCCGCGAAGCTCGCGCTCGCCCTCTACCTTGGATTGGCGCTATCCCACATGAGGCCTCATCTGACGACCCTCCGGGGGGCCTTGGTTCCGGCTGGGGTGGTCGCGGGTCTCGTCATCGCGTTGGTCCTCGCCGGGGGGGACATCGGTACAGCGGCCATCATGATCATCCTGGTTTCCGCCGCATTCTGGACCGCGGGATTGCCCATGAGGTATTTCGCGACCGGCACCTTGGCCGCGGTCGTGGGCCTGGGCATCCTCATCTCTCTCCGACCCAACCTGTTCGATCGGGTGACGTCCTGGTGGTCGCCGGGCTGCGATCCGACAAACGAGTGCTTTCAGGTCACACACGGGACGTGGGCGCTCGCCTCGGGAGGGGTGTGGGGGCTTGGTCCCGGGCTATCTCGGGAAAAATGGTCGTACCTACCCGAGGCCTCGAATGACTTCATCTACGCGATCCTCGGGGAGGAATTCGGGCTCATTGGCACGATCCTCGTGTTGGTGGCACTGGCGATGATCGTCGTCGCTGTGAACCGCATCGTTCAATGCCACCGCGATCCCTTCGTCCAGGTAGCCGCGGCGGCCATCGGCGCCTGGATCGTTGGTCAGGCCTGCCTCAACATCGCCGTGGTGATCGGGCTTGCCCCCGTAACAGGCGTGCCCCTTCCCCTCGTGTCCTCCGGAGGGTCTTCGCTCGTCACATCCCTGGTGGGGATGGGTATCCTCCTTGCGTTCGCTCGGGGGGAACCGGGGGCCCGCGAAGCCCTGATCGCCCGCCGCACCCGACGGACTGGGCGCGGAACTGAGCCGGTGACTGGGGCTGGTCGAGGTGGCTAGGACCTACTTGCTTGCCGGAGGGGGCACGGCCGGCCACGTCAATCCCTTGCTCGCAACGGCAGCGGAACTCGTCTCTCGAGGCCACAGCGTCGTCGCTCTCGGGACCGAGAAAGGACTCGAGGTGGACCTTGTGCCGCGGGCGGGGGTTGAGCTCCGAACCATCCCGCGCGCCGCGGCTCCCCGCCGCATCGGCGGCGACCTGTTCCGTTTTCCCGGTCGCCTAAGGCGGGCACTCAGGGAGACTTCCAGGATCGTGGACGAGGTCCGACCGGATGTGGTCGTGGGATTCGGGGGTTACGTCTCGACTCCCGTCTACATCGTCGCCCACCGTCGGGGAATCCCCATCGTCATCCACGAGGCGAACGCTCGGCCAGGTTTGGCGAATCGGTTGGGAGCGCGGTGGGCCGCTCGTGTGGCGGTCGCCTTCCCCGGGACTCCGCTTCGTGGGGGAATCGTGACGGGGATTCCCCTTAGCGCGGAGATCGAGAAGCTCGCGAATCTCAAGCAAGCGGGAAGGGCTGGTGTCATGCGCGACCGTGCCCGTGCCGCGCTTGGATGGCCGGAAGATGCGGTCGCGGCCCTCATCGTGGGAGGTTCCCTTGGCGCGGCCAGGCTCAACGGAGCCATCGCCGAGGCCGTACCCGCGATCGTCGGCCATGGGATCCACCTGATCCACCTGACCGGGCGGGGGAAGGATGAGGACGCGGAGAGGGCGTTCGGAGACTTGGCGGCTAAACATCGACGTCAGTACGTGGTCGAGGAATACGAATTGGAGATGGCCAAGGCCTTCGCCGCCGTGGACGCCGTCGTCTGCCGGGCCGGAGCGGCAACCGTGGCAGAGGTCAGTGCCCTTGGCCTACCCGCGCTCTACGTCCCGCTGCCGATCGGCAACGGAGAACAGTCCCTCAACGCCGCACCCGCTGTCGAGGCTGGGGCGGCCACCCTCATCGAGGACGCTCAGCTGACCGCATCCTCCTTGGTGCTCCGGCTGGAGGCGATGCTGCTCGATGTCCGGACGGCCAAGGCGATGGCGACCGCGGCTCGAGGGATCGGCATCATCAATGCGGCGGAGAGGCTCGCCGACCTAGTGGAGGAGGCCTCGCCGTGACGGCTGCACGCAGGCCCTCGGGGAGGGTCCACTTCGTCGGGGTGGGGGGTGCCGGGATGTCCGCGGTGGCTTACTTGATGGCGAAACGGGGGATCACCGTCTCCGGATCGGACGGCGCGGAGGGGCCCTACCTCCACGCCTTAAAGGAGGCTGGCCTCGACGTGAAGGTCGGCCACGACCCGATTCTTGTTGAAGGGGCAGCGGAGGTCGTCATCTCCTCGGCGATTCGCGAGTCCAACGCCGAACTTGCCGCCGCGCGAGCCGCAGGTATTCCGGTCATCCACAGGTCCGAGGCCCTGGTCAGGGTGATCAAGGGCCAGCGGATCGTCGCTATCGCTGGCGCCCATGGAAAGACGACGACGGCGGCGATGACGGTATGCGCGCTTCATGGCGCAGGGATCGATGCGTCCTTTGCCATCGGGGCTTCCGTGTACGGGGTAGAGGGGGCGGTTGGAGGAGCGTATGAGGGGAAGGCGGATGTCGTGGTAATCGAGGCGGACGAGTCGGACGGATCTTTCTCTGTCTATGATCCCGAGGTTGCGGTCATCACGAACGTCGAGGCGGATCACCTGGACCACTATGGGACCGTCGAAGCCCTGGAAAACGCATTCGCCGACTTCGCCGGACGGGCGCGGCTCCTCATCGCCTGCGCGGACGACGAGGGGGCCGAGCGGGTATCGGCCCGGGCCCGGGGAGCCGGAATCGAGGTGGTGACCTATGGGGCCCGGATCGGTGCGGAAATTGGCGTGACAGAGGGTGGCCTCGAGAGGAATCACGGAAGCATTCCGATGCTTCTCAAGCAACCGGGCTGGCACAATCGGCTGAATGCGGCGGCTGCGGTGACGGCCGCGATGGCCATGGGGGCCGACGCCGACCAAGCAGCCCGTGGCCTCGCCTCGTACGGGGGCACGGGGCGACGTTTCGAGCATCGGGGCACGGCGGATGGAGTCGAGGTCTACGACGACTACGCCCACCACCCCACCGAAATCGTGGCGCTTCTTGCGGCCGCAAGGGAAATCACCTCCGGGCGCATCGTCCTTCTTTTCCAGCCTCACCTGTACTCGAGGACCCGGTTGTTGGCGGAGCAGTTTGCCGGTGCCCTGACCGTTCGAGGGGCCGACGTGATCGTTACAGGGATCTATGGCGCGCGAGAGGAGCCGGAACCTGGAGTTAGCGGCGACACCATCGGCCGCCTCGTCATGCCACCCACGGGGGGAACCTTTCGTGTCATCGAGGACCTCAAGGAGGCGGCGGGCGAGGCTGTTCGACTGGCATTGACCGGAAGCCTCGTACTCACGGTGGGGGCCGGTTCCGTCACGGATGCGGCCGACTGGATTCTCGCGTTGCTCCGGGAACGTGAGGCGACTCGTGGCTAGTGCCTCGACGGGGGTGAGGACACGAAGGCCGTCTCCGTTGAGTTCGGGGCGCATCGTCGCCCGACGATTGGGGGTACTCGCCGCGGTGGGACTTGTGGTTTGGGGGGTGTGGTGGTCGCCCCTATTTGAACTCAGGGCCGAGGAGGTTTCCGTCGTGATGGAGGCGAGCCTTGTCGACCCGGCACTGGTACAGGCGGCGATCGAGCCGTTCGTCGGGACCGCTTTGCCACGACTCGACCTCGGGGCCGTCGAGGCGGCCGTGACCGCCGTCCCAGGCGTGCGCGAGGCGACCGTGATTCGGTCCTGGGCTCATGGTCTTCAGGTCGAGGCGGTCGAGAGGGTTCCGGTAGCCGCCATCGCCGACTCCGGAGCCGGGTACATCCTTGTGGATGTGGATGGGGTTGAACTTGCCTTCCTCGACTCCAAGCCAACCGAGGTTCCCGTCGTGACGGTGCCCGTTGGCGAGGACAACGCGCGGATTCTTGCCGCAGCGTTGGCGGTTGCCGGTGCTTTGCCGCCGGAACTTATGGTGCGGGTGGAGGCCGTACGGGCAGAGACCGAGGATTCCGTGACCATGTTCCTCAAGGATGGACCCAGGGTCGAGTGGGGGAGTGCCGACGACATGGATCTCAAGGTCGGGGTCCTTCGGGTGTTGCTCAATTCGGAGGCGTCGACGGTGGCAGTCATTGATGTCTCGGCTCCGACATTTCCTGTCATTCGCGAGAGGTAGGCGGCAACCCTCGAAAGGTCCCGCGACACGCGCGGCGTTCCCGGTTTTCGGGGGACGTTCGCCGTACCGTAGGCGTGGACAAACTTGACATAACTCTAACCTTCAACGAGAAGGTTAGAGTAGGGCGAAAGGGCGGTTCGTGGCCTCTCCGCAGAACTACATCACCTCGATCAAGGTAGTCGGTGTCGGTGGTGGCGGTGTCAATGCTGTCAACCGCATGATCGATGTCGGTCTCAAGGGGGCGGAATTCATCGCCATCAACACCGACGCCCAGGCACTCCTCATGTCCGATGCCGATGTGAAACTGGATATTGGACGTGAACTGACGAGGGGACTCGGCGCCGGGGCGGATCCCGGGGTCGGGCGCCGGGCGGCCGAGGACCACTCGGATGAGATCGAGGAGGCGCTTCGCGGTGCCGACATGGTGTTCGTCACGGCGGGGGAGGGCGGCGGCACGGGCACCGGTGGGGCACCAGTGGTGGCGCGGATGGCCCGGATGATGGGTGCGTTGACGGTCGGCGTGGTCACCAAGCCATTTGGATTCGAGGGGCGCAGGCGCTCGGATCAAGCTGAAGTCGGGATCGAGACCCTTCGCCCCGAGGTCGACACCCTCATCGTCATTCCCAATGATCGCTTGCTTGAGATCAACGACCAGAAGCTGTCGGTTCTCGGGGCTTTCGCGGCGGCGGACCAGGTCCTTCAGGGTGCCGTTCAGGGCATCACCGACCTCATCACGACCCCCGGACTCATTAACGTCGACTTCAACGATGTCAGGAGCATCATGCAGGGGGCGGGGACGGCCCTCATGGGGGTGAGTTCCGCCCGAGGCGAGAACCGAGCCATCATGGCCGCCGAAGAGGCCATCACATCACCGCTGCTTGAGGCGAGCATCGAAGGCGCTCACGGAGTGCTCCTCAGCGTCGCGGGTGGTTCGAACCTCGGAATCAAGGAGGTCGAGACCGCGGCTCGTCTGGTGCGGGAGGCCGCCCACCCCGAGGCGAACATCATCTTTGGTACCGTCATCGAGGATTCCCTCGGTGACGAGATCCGCATCACCGTCATCGCCGCAGGGTTCGATGGAGGGGCCCCTTCGATACGGCGTCAAGCGGGGGCGCTCGCTCAGGTCGATGGTGCGAAACCCCGAAAGGCTTCGGCCAAGGTGCCGGTCGACGCCCTCATTGACGCTCCGATGAGGCGCTCAACTCCCCAGCCCGAGGTGAGCGAGGCCGACGAGACGGAAGTCCTCAGGGTTCCCGGTGGCCTCTTTGAGGAGGAAGAGCTCGATATACCCGACTTCCTGAAGAGGTAGGGCCAATGTCGAGCCCCCCCGTGCTCGATGCGGGGCTGCCGGTGAGGGCCTTCTTCACCACCCGTCATGGTGGCCTGAGCAAGGCACCCTACGATTCGCTCAACCCCGCGGATCACGTGGGGGATGATCCCGGAGACGTCGAGGCAAACCGAGCCCGACTCGATAGCCTCGCGAGTTCGCGGGTGGTGTACATGTCGCAGACCCATGGAAACCGGGTCGTGACCGTGAAGAATCCGGAGGAGGTCCACAACGCGGATGCGATCGTCACGCTGGAGCCCGGCCTCGCCCTCGCCGTCCTTGTGGCCGATTGCGTGCCTGTCCTCGTGCATGACTCTGGATCCGACGCCGTTGGGGCAATCCATGCCGGTCGAATGGGTGTTGCCCTGGGGATCGTAGGGACCGCGGTGACGAGGTTGCGTGAGGTCGGAGGCCAGCGATCGGGGCGGCTGTCCGCGGTGGTGGGTCCCGCAATCTGCGGGGGATGCTACGAGGTGCCAGGGGAAATGAGGGAGGAGGTCTCCAGGGTCGCTCCGGAAGCATGGGCGAAGACCACCTGGGATACACCGTCGCTCGACCTCCGAGCGGCCGTGTGCGCGCAACTGGAGAGGGTCGGGGTGGACGAGGTTCGTGTGGTTGGCCCCTGCACGAACGAGAGCGAGGACCTGTTCTCTCACCGCCGTGAAGGCGTGACCGGAAGGATAGCGGGGATCATTCGGTGCGAGATGACTGCTCGCTAGCCGTACCCGGCCGCTACGGCCATTGCGGAATACACCTGGGAAGGGCGTGTCGGTCCTGGCTTGGCAAAGCCTGAGACCTATCGTGATGTGACGGATGTGATTTCTGATAAGGATCGAGGGTGGCATGGGCGCACTGCACAAAGCGATGGTGTACCTGGGTTTTAGCGCGGATGAATACGGTGACTACGACGGCTACGACGACCCAGACGATCGCAACAGTCGTCTCGCTCCCGTCACGCCGTTACACGATGTCAACCATCCGCGGTCGCCCTCAAGGGGCCCTGCTCCGTCGCCGTTTGGCTCCGCGCCCCCGACCGACCTCAGGAAGATCCAGTCGGTCAAGCCACGCATATACAATGACGCCCTCGTCATCGGGGAGGCCTTCCGCGAAGGCGTCCCGGTCATCATGAACCTGACCGAGATGTCGGATACCGAGGCGAAACGGCTCGTCGACTTCGCTGCGGGACTGTCCTTCGGCCTTCAAGGATCGATCGAGCGCGTAACGGCGTCAGTGTTTCTCTTGTCGCCGGCTCACGTCGAAATCGAAGTAGAGAACGAGCTTGGCGAATCGGAGCGCGGCCTCTTTAATCAGAGTTAGGCGACCATGCCCATCGTCGTTGGCATCCTGCAGATTGCGTTGTTGATCTTCGTCGTCCTTCTATTTGGCCGGGTGACCATCAATCTCATTACCCTCTTCTCCCGCAGCTGGAGGCCCCGTGGAGTGGTTCTACTCTTTGTCGAGGGGGTTCTGTCGGCGACGGACCCACCCGTCCGGTTTGTTCGGGCGGCCTTGCCGCAGATCAACCTGGGAGGCGTACGTCTGGACCTGAGTGTTTTGGTTCTGATGATCCTTGCGACGCTGGCGATCAATGTGTTGTCGCTCGCATCATGAGACCGGCAAGGGGCGTGTGTCGTAGTATGAAGTGCTCGAAAGGTCGAGGAATCCAACAGTGAACGAGCGAGGACGGTAAGCGCCATGGCACTGCTCACGGCCGACGACGTGAGGGAGAAGCAGTTCTCCAAGACGAAGTATCGTGAGGGCTTCGATCAGGACGAGGTCGACGACTTCCTCGACACCGTCGCCGACACCATCGATCAACTCACCGTTGAACGTGAGAGCCTTCGTGGGCAGGTTAGCGGTTTTGAGGCGCGCGGTCCCGCCGAACTTTCGGCCGAGTTCCTTCGAGCCGCCACGGATTCCGCCAACCCACCTTCGCCGCAGATCATGCTGGCGATGGCGCAGAAGCTTCATGACGAATACGTGAGGTCAGGTCAGGAGGAAAGGGAGAGGATAGTCTTCGACGCCAAGGCCGAGGCGGAACGGATCCGGACGAGAGCCGAGCGCGAGGCTCAGAATCGCCTCCAGAATCTCGGCACGGATCGCGCCGACCTGGAGCGGAAGATCGACGACCTTCGCCGCTTTGAAAGGGATTACCGCGCCCGGCTCAAGACCTACCTTGAGAACCTCCTTGGCGATCTCGATCATGGGACCGGCAAGGATCGGATGCCCAACATGCTGCCTACCCTCTAGCGGCGTTCGTTGCCATTTCCGTGGATTCCAACTAAGATCACGTAGCCATTGACAGGACGAGGAGAGTCATGACGAGTCCCGACCTCTCGATCATCGTGATCGATCCCACTTCCATCAGGCCATCGGACGCCAAGGCACTCCCGGTGCGCGAGGGCGACGAACCATGGAAGGTCATGGAGTTACGGGGCATCGTCAAGGTGCTCAACTCGGACATCGCGCGCCTCACAAGCGAGGTCGAGACAACCGAGGCGGAACTCGACGACCTGCTGCACACAGCGGAAGGATCGGGAGACGATCAGGCTGATGCCGGATCGACGGCGCTCGAACGTGAACAGGAAATGTCGATCGTCCAGAACACACGCGAGATGCTCGAGCAGAGCGTCGACGCGCTTCGCCGGGTTCAACACCATCAGTATGGTGCCTGCGTCATCTGCGGAAAGGGGATCGGTAAGGCGCGCCTCACAGCGTTCCCTCGCGCTACGCACTGCGTGTCGTGCAAGCAGCGCGAAGAGCGCCGATGAGGGTACGTCTCGCCGTTTGGTTGGTGGCTCTTGCCGTCTGTGTGATCGACGAGGCGACCAAGTGGTGGGCCATCAGAAGCCTCGGCGATGGTCACACTGTCCCGATCATCGGGTCCCACCTCAGTTTCAAGCTCGTGTACAACGAGGGGGCCGCCCTCTCCTTCTTCGGCGGCTATGGAGTGGCCATCACGATCTTCATGATCCTGGTCATGACGGTTCTGCTGTGGCTACACGGCAGGGCCGTGGGCTTCTTCGGGGTCGCGATCTTCGGCATGGCTTTAGGTGGGGCGATGGGCAACCTCATCGACCGTTTCTTCAGGGGTGAGGGTTGGGGGCGTGGTCCGGTCATCGACATGATCAACTACAGCGACTTCTTCATCGGCAACGTGGCAGATGTCGCCATCGTCTGTGCGGCGGCCGCGACCATCGCAGTCACGTGGACGGGGACACCGATGCTGAGGCCCCGAGACGCATCGGAGGAGAGGGAAGGGAAACCGGAGGAGGTTTCCTCCAGGTGAGCGAGAGGTGCTCGTTTCCGGTCCCAGAGGGGCTCGTGGGCGAACGCGCCGATGCGGCTTTGGCGAGGCTCTTGGGGATCAGTAGAACCAAGGCGGCGGACCTGCTCGATGCGGGGGTAGCGACCGTGAACAGCCAGGTCCTAGGAAAATCGGATCGGCTCGGCGACGGGATACTTGAGGTTGAGATTTCCGATGCTCCCGGACGGGACGCGGAGCCTTCCATACCGGGGGGCCTTACCATCATCTTCGAGGACGAGGACCTCATCGTCGTCGACAAGCCCGTCGGGGTCGCCGCCCATCCGTCTCCGGGTTGGACGGGGCCGACGGTCATCGGCGCACTCGCAGCGGGCGGCCTGACCCTTGCCGCCCAGGGGGCCGCTGAGAGGCAGGGGATCGTCCACCGGCTGGACGTGGGAACCTCGGGGCTCATGGTTGTGGCAAGGTCGGTTGACGCCTATCGCGGCCTGAAGAAGGCTTTCAAGGACAGAACGGTCGAGAAGACCTATCACGCCCTCGCCCAGGGTCACCTCGATCCCACCAGCGGCACCATCGACGCCCCGATCGGTCGCCACCCCACCGCCGACTATAGGTTCGCCGTCACCTCCGAAGGGCGCCCCTCGGTGACCCATTACCAGGTCCTCGAGATGATGCCATCCGCGTCCCTCCTCGAGATCCTCCTGGAAACTGGCAGGACGCACCAGATCCGGGTTCACATGAGCGCGCTTCGCCATCCCCTGGTGGGAGACCTGACCTATGGGGCGGATCCCACGCTTGCGGCCCGCCTGGGGCTCTCCCGTCAGTGGCTCCACGCACAGCGCCTGGCCTTCACCCATCCGGTCACGGGGAGACGGGTCGAGGTCGAGAGCCCGTACCCGGATGACCTTGACAGGGCGCTCGACGTGCTCCGGGGCGAGGGGGCCTTGTGAGGGCCGTTCGGGTGACGGCCAAGCCCCTCAGGGCCCAGAACCTGGGTCCAAAGTCCCGTCATGCCTGACCCCAGCGGAGTAGCGTGACCCCAGGATGTCCCGGTCCCCTAGGATTGGGGCGTTGTCGCGCTAGCCCGACTCACCAGAAGGAGTCCTGATGCACCTGCCAACGGCGGCGGAAGGCGGACCGATTGCGGCCGTCTTCGGGAGTTTCGAAAACACTAGCCTTTGGGTCATCCTCGGCATCTCCGTGGTTGCCCTACTCTTCGCCTATCTACTAGTGCGCGAGGTTCTGGGGGCGAGCGAGGGCTCCCTCAAGATGAGGGAGATCGCAAAGGCGATCCAGACGGGTGCGAAGGCCTATCTCCGGCGTCAGTTCAAGACGGTCGGGATCTTCATCGCGATCATCATGGTCATCCTGTTCTTTGCCCTTCCCGTGTCGGAGCAGGCGACCCATTCGGACATGATGATCAGGGTCGGGCGTTCCATCGCCTTCGCCCTCGGTGCGGTGTTCTCGGCCGTGACCGGATACGTGGGTATGTGGCTCGCCGTGCGGGCGAACGTACGAACCGCCCAGGCGGCCAAGGAGTCGGGTCTCCGTAGGGCGATGAGGATCGCCTTCAGGGCCGGGGGAGTGGCCGGGATGTTCACGGTCGGCCTTGGTCTCTTCGGGGCGACCGCCATCCTGTTGATCTACAAGGCCGACGCCACGGGAGTGCTGATCGGATTCGGATTCGGTGGCGCCCTCCTCGCCATGTTCATGCGGGTGGGCGGCGGAATCTTCACCAAGGCCGCAGACGTCGGGGCCGACCTCGTGGGGAAGGTCGAAAAGGGTATTCCCGAGGACGACCCGAGGAACGCCGCCACCATCGCCGACAACGTCGGCGACAACGTCGGGGACTGCGCGGGAATGGCCGCCGACCTCTTCGAGTCCTACGAGGTGACGCTTGTCGCGTCCCTCATCCTGGGAGCCGCCGCCTTCTCCGGGTCGCCCTCCGGCGCGATCGTTGGGGTCATGTTCCCCCTGTTCGTCCGAGCCATCGGGGTCCTCACCTCGATCATCGGGATCCTTGCAGTGACCCCGAGGAGCGACGAGGAGCACGGGATGAAGGCCATCAATAGGGGCTTCTTCTTCTCAGCCGCAGTCTCGGCGGCCGCCGTCTTCGTCGTCGCGCATTTCTACCTTCACGACCTGAGGCCGGCCTACGCCGTTCTCCTTGGCCTCATGCTCGCCGGTACCATTCAGCTCCTGACCGGGTACTTCACCGAGGTACGATACAAGCCCGTCAGCGAGGTCGCTGAGGCGACCAAGACCGGCCCGGCGACGACCATCCTGAGCGGCTTCGCCATCGGCCTCGAGTCGACCGTGTGGGCCATCCTGACGGTTGCGGCCGTCATCTTCGCCGCCTTCGTCCTCGGGGACTCGAACGCCGAGGCGCTGTACTACATCTCCCTGAGCGGTATGGGGATGCTCACGACCGTCGGGGTCATCGTGTCCATGGACACCTTCGGCCCCGTCTCCGACAACGCCCAGGGCATCGCGGAGATGTCCGGGGAGTTCAAGGGCAAGCCGGCGAAGGTGCTCAACAACCTCGACGCCATCGGCAACTCGACCAAGGCCATGACGAAGGGCATCGCGATCGCGACGGCTGTCATCGCGGCGACCAGCCTCTTCGGTTCGTTCGAGACGGCCCTATCGGATGCAGGGTTTGACTTCCAGGGCATCCGGGTCGATCGACCCGACGTCCTGTGCGGCCTTCTTGTCGGGGGGGCCATCGCCTTCCTGTTCTCGGCCCTCGCCATCCGGGCGGTCGAGCGGGCGGCGGCTCAGGTGGTCGTCGAGGTGCGGGAGCAGTTCCACTCCCATCCAGGGATCATGACCTACAAGGAAGCCCCGGACTACGCCCGCGTCGTGGACCTCTGCACGAAGACCTCGCTTCGGGAGTTGATGACCCCGGGCCTCCTCGCGGTCCTCAGCCCGATCATCATCGGATTCTCCATCGGGGCCGAGGCCCTCGGGGCCTTCCTGGCTGGCGCCATCCTGACGGGCCAGTTGCTCGCCGTCATGCTCTCGAACTCCGGGGGTGCCTGGGACAACGCCAAGAAGCACATCGAGGACGGGCACTTCGGGGGCAAGGGCTCCGAGGCCCACAAGGCCGCGATCATCGGGGACACGGTGGGAGACCCCTTCAAGGACACCGCCGGACCGGCCCTCAACCCCCTCATCAAGGTAATGAACCTCGTCGCCCTCTTGTCCGCACCGGTCATCGTCACCATGTCCGACAACACGACGGCCCGGATCTCCGTTGCCGTCGTCTCGACCGTCATCGTCGCCGGGGCGATCTGGTACTCCAAGTCGCGCAAGCCGATCGACATGGCGACCGTCCTGACCACGCTGGCCCCGAAGAAGAAGGTTGGCCCCAAGGCTGGCCCGAAGGCCACCGCGAAGGCCAAGGCCGCAGGATCGGCGAAGGCTGGCAGCGGTCGAAGTTAGGACCCTTCGCGCCTGGGGGGCTGTGGCCATGTGTGAGGTGATCCAGGCAATGTCGCCCAAGGAGATCAACGAGGCCATTGCGTTTCGCGAGGCCGTCCTTGGTGAGGATGGCGGGCGCGAGTCGGTCGGCAGCGACGCCAGCGACCTAGACCCGACCACCGTCCACCGCTTCGTGCGAGACGGCAGCGGTTCCTTTGTCGGCGTAGGGCGGCTCGTGGCCCCTATCGTCGTAGAGAAGGGGAAAGAGGTGATCGAAACGAACTCCACCATCGGGCCGATCGTCGTGGCGGAGTCTGCCCGCGGACGGGGGGTCGGGCGTGCGATCCTTTCCTTCTTAGAGGAGGAGGCCCTCGCGTCATATGGGCGAAACGGGGTTGTTCGTGTCGAGGGTTGGGTATCGAGCCACGTCGCGGAGGGGGCGGGGCCCTTTGGGTATACGGTCCGTGAGGGAGAAATGGCCGATCGGCCCCTCTCGAGGGGGGTGTTTCGCGACGTTTCGGTAGGCACAATCGGCGACGCGCTGGAAGGACCCCCCACGGCGTGAAGGGACAAGCCTAGAATCACGTCCATGCCCTCGAGCGATTTCGTCCATCTTCACGTTCATACGGAGTACTCGATGCTTGACGGCGCGGCCCGGATAGGTGATCTCTTCGAGGAGGCCAATCGTCAGGGTCAAGCCGCGCTCGGGATGACGGATCATGGCTACATTTTTGGGGCGTATGAGTTCTGGTCGAAGGCGCAGGCTGCGGGTGTCAAGCCCATCATTGGGATCGAGGCCTACCTGACTCCCGGGACGGCCCGGGCCGACCGGACAAGGGTGAGGTGGGGCGATGGCGCCCAGGTGGGGGACGACGTCTCGGCGAGTGGGGCATATACCCATGTGACAATCTGGGCGCGAGACAACGAAGGCCTTCACAACCTCTTCCGGATGGCGTCTCTCGCGTCGCTCGAAGGCCAATTCTACAAACCCCGAATGGACCGAGAGCTTCTCAGCCGCTACGTCCGTGGCCTGATCGGCACAACGGGTTGCCCTTCGGGGGAGGTTCAGACGAGGCTCCGGCTTGGCCAGTATGTCGAGGCGCTCGCCGCGGCCCGCGAGTTCCAGGACATCTTCGGCCGGGAGTACTTTTACGTCGAGGTCATGGATCACGGCCTCGAGATCGAGAGGAGGGTGGTCGAGGATCTTAGACGCATCGCCAGCGACATCGGAGCGCCGTTTGTCGCGACGAACGACTCCCACTACACGCGAATCGAGGATGCCCCCGCCCACGACGCCCTCCTATGTGTCCAATCGGGTTCGACACTGGAGGATCCCGGGCGATTCAGGTTCAGCGGCTCCTCGTACTACATCCGTTCGTCTGAAGACATGCGGAGGACCTTCGAGGACTTCGACGGAGCCTGCGACAACACCCTTCTGATCGCCGAACAGTGTGACGTGTCCTTCGACACCTCCGCGGACTACATGCCCCGGTTCGCCTGCCCCCCAGGGGAGGACGAGCACTCATGGTTCGTCAAGGAAGTCCAGCGCGGACTCAAGACCCGATACCAGGGTGGAATCTCCGCCGCAGTGCAGGAGCGCGCGGACTTCGAAACCGAGGTCATCACCGCGAAGGGCTACGCCGGCTACTACCTGGTGGTGGCCGACTTCGTCCGCTGGGCCAAGGAGCATGGCATCCGCGTTGGGCCGGGGCGCGGTTCAGGGGCTGGATCGATGGCGGCCTATGCCCTGCGCATCACCGACCTCGACCCGCTCGTCCATGGGCTGTTCTTCGAGCGATTCCTGAACCCGGAGCGCGAGACCAAACCAGACTTCGATATCGACTTCGACGAGCGTCGTCGGGGAGAGGTCATCCGCTACGTCACGGAGAAGTACGGCGAGGACAAGGTCGCTCAGATCGTCACGTACGGCACCATCAAGGCGAAGCAGGCCCTCAAGGATGCCGCAAGGGTACTCGGAAAGCCGTTCTCCGTGGGGGAGAGGCTGACGAAGGCATTCCCCGAGCCGCTTCAGGGCAGGGACATGTCCCTCGGCACAGCATTCGACAAAACCAACGAGCGATACGGCGAGGCTCAGGATTTTCGTACCCTCATCGAGACCGATGCTGAGGCCAAGGAGACCCTGGATCTCGCCATTGGGCTTGAAAACCTTAAGCGGCAATGGGGGGTACACGCAGCGGGTGTGATCATGTCGAACGAACCCTTGATGGACACCATCCCCATCATGCGCAGGGAGCAGGATGGGGCGATCATCACCCAGTTCGACTACCCCACCTGCGAGGCCCTGGGGCTTGTCAAGATGGATTTCCTCGGACTACGAAACCTCACCCTCCTCGACGATGCCCTGGAGAACATCGTCATGAACGACAAGCCTCCCGTCGTACTGGAGGACCTCCCCCTCGAGGACACAGCGACCTTCGAGATGCTGGGCCGGGGAGACACCCTTGGGGTGTTCCAACTCGACGGTATGGCGATGCGAGGGCTCCTCCGGCAGATGAGACCCGACTCGTTCGAGGACATTTCCGCCGTACTTGCCCTGTACCGGCCGGGTCCCATGGGGGTGAACTCCCATACGAATTACGCCCTCCGCAAGAACAAGCAACAGCGGATCAATCCCATCCACCCCGAACTGGAAGAGCCGCTTCGGGAGGTGCTCGGTCCCACCTACGGCCTCATCGTCTACCAGGAGCAGGTGCTCAGGGTCGCTCAGATCGTCGCCGGGTACTCCCTCGGCCGAGCCGACTTGCTCCGAAAGGCCATGGGGAAGAAGAACAAGGTGGTTCTCGATAAGGAATTCGAGCCCTTCAGCGCGGGGATGCGCGAGCGAGGCTACTCGGAGTCCGCGATCAACGCCCTGTGGGAGGTCCTGGTCCCCTTCGCGGACTATGCCTTCAACAAGGCACACACGGCCGCCTACGGGGTCCTCAGCTTCTGGACCGCCTACCTCAAGGCCCACCATCCGACGGAGTTCATGGCCTCTCTCCTGACTTCCGTCGGCGCGGACAAGGATCGAACGGCGATCTACCTGACCGAGTGCCGCCGTATGGGAATCACCGTCCTGCCCCCGGATGTCAATGTGTCCCGTCCTATGTACACCGCCGTCGGTGGAGATATCCGCTTCGGGCTCACGGCGGTCAGAAACGTCGGTGCCGGGGTGGTCGACGACATCATCCGCACCCGTGAGGAGAAGGGGGCGTTCACGTCCTTCTCTGACTTCCTCGAGAAGGTTCCGGCATCCGTCTGCAACAAGCGGACGATCGACTCCCTAGTGAAGGCGGGGGCGTTCGATTCCATCGCGGTGAGCCGCCGCGCGTTGTGTGCCATCCACGAGCAGGCGATCGATGCCGTGGTGCCCGTCAAGAAGCAAGAGGCGACGGGGCAATTCGATCTCTTCGAGCAAACCCCCGGGGCGGGGCCTGGGGTCTCCGTCATCGTGCCATTGATCGATGAGTGGGATCGCAAGACCCGTCTCGATTTCGAGAGGGAGATGCTCGGGCTGTACGTATCGGATCATCCCCTCAAAGGGTTGGAGCATGTCCTCAAGGGGGAGGCCAGCCACCAGGTGTCGCGTGCGAACCCGGCGCACGGCATCAGCGAGGGCGATCAGGTGACCTTCGCCGGCCTCATCACCAACGTCGATCGAAGGATCGCGAGATCGGGGAACGCGTATGGAATCGTGACCCTTGAGGACCTGACCGGCGAGGTGGAGATCTCCTTCTTCGGGAAGGTGTACGACCAGTACTCCGGTGACCTGACGGGGGATGCTGTTCTTACGATCAAGACCCGTACCAGGGAGAAAGGGGATGGAGGCCTCCAGTTCAGCGCCATCGAGGTGAAGGTTCCCAACATTGCCCCGGAGGATACGACGCCGATCTTCATCACCCTGCCCGCCAATAGGGTGAGCCCCGGCCTCGTCGATCAGGTCAAGGACATACTGCGCTCCCATCCGGGAGTGGTTGAGGTGAGGATGGTCCTCACCGGTCGTGAGAAGCCCGTAGTGATGCGTCTGGACAACGAGTTCAGGGTGACGCGCTCCAGTGCCCTCTATGGCGACCTCAAGGCTTCCTTGGGGCCCTCGTGCCTCTCAACCGAGGCCCCGGCTCCCGATCGGAAGGCCGCGGCCAGCTGAGGCAGGCCCTCGACGGGCCCCTTCAGACTGTGCCGCCTTCAGGCCGTACCGCCTCTAGCGTGCGGCCGCCTCTGGCGTGCGGCCGCCTCTGGCGTGCGCTGTTTCTGAGGGCGTCACCTTTAGACTAAGGGCGTGCTGAATCGGATCGACCTCAGGGGGCGCGGCCTCGGCGTTCGTGAGTTGCTCGCCGTCGTCCCACGCGCCAAAGAGGACGTTTCCGATGCCCTCGCCATCGTCGAGCCGATCATCGCCGATGTTCGCGTCCGTGGTGGGGAGGCCCTTCGCGAGTACGCTCAGCGGTTCGATGGGACAACCCCCACGCACCTGCGCGTCCCGGTGGGCGCAATGGCGGCGGCACTAGAGGCGCTCGACCCCACAGTGCGAGTCGCCTTCGATGAGGCGATCCGTCGGGTGCGGGTATTCCACGAGGCGACCGTGCCACTCCCGGTGACCGTAGAAATCGCTCCAGGAGCGCGCGTCTCGCAACGGTGGATTCCCGTCCGCCGTGTGGGCATATATGTGCCTGGCGGTCTCGCTGTTTATCCGAGCTCGGTCGTCATGAACGTCGTGGCCGCTCAGGCTGCGGGCGTCACATCCATCGCCGTTGTGAGCCCACCCCAGGCCACCAATGCCGGGCTTCCCCACCCGACGATCTTGGCCGTGTGCGCCCTTCTGGGAGTAGACGAGGTATATGCCGCCGGGGGGGCTCAGGCGGTCGCGATGCTCGCCTACGGCGCCATGGACCTTGGGGAGCCGCTGTGCGAGCCCGTCGACGTCATCACGGGGCCCGGCAACAGGTTCGTCACGGCGGCGAAGAGGGCGGTTCGGGGAGTGGTCGGCATCGACGCTGAGGCCGGCCCGACGGAGATCGCCGTCATCGCCGATGCCGGAGCGGACCCCGAATTGGTGGCCTCAGACCTCGTGAGCCAGGCCGAGCACGACCCCCTTGCAGGCTCGGTTCTCATCACCGACTCGGAGGAACTCGCGAACGCGGTCGACACGGCGACCGACCGCCGCGCTACCGCCACGAAGCACGCCGTGCGGATCAAGGAGGCCCTCACGGGGATGCAGAGCGCGATCGTCCTGACCGACGACCTCGACCAGTCCATCGCCGTTGCCGACGCCTACGGCGCCGAGCACCTCGAGATACACACGGCCGATGCCGCCGATGTGGCCGCCCGCATCTCGTCGGCGGGCTGCATCTTCGTGGGACCGAACTCACCCGTGTCGCTCGGCGACTACATCGCCGGTTCTAACCACGTGCTACCGACGGGGGGAACCGCACGATTCACCTCTGGGCTCAACGTTACGTCGTACCTTCGTGCAGTTTCCGTGGTCGAATACGGGGCAGATGCGCTCGCCGACGTCGGGGACGCCGTGGTGGCGCTTGCCAATGCGGAGGACCTTCCGGCCCACGGCGAAGCCATCCAAGCGCGTCTAGAACCCTAGGCTCCATGGCAAGCGAACGTGCGGCATCGCCGCCCCGACGGCACCTTGTCACCCTGCTGGGTCCGGCATTCGTCGCCGCCGTGGCGTATGTCGACCCCGGCAACGTCGCCGCGAATGTGACCGCTGGAGCCCAGTATGGTTACCTACTCGTCTGGGTTCTCGTGCTCTCGAATGGCATGGCCGTCATCATCCAGTACCTTTCGGCCAAGTTGGGCCTGATCACAGGAAGGGCCCTTCCTGAGCTTGTAGGGGAGAGTCTTTCCCGTCGCTCGCGGTTGTTGTATTGGGCGCAGGCAGAGCTCATCGCGGCGGCGACAGATCTCGCCGAGGTGATCGGTGGGGCGATTGCCCTCAATCTTCTGTTTGGCCTGCCCCTGTGGTGGGGTGGCCTCATCGTCGGCGTCGTGTCGCTGTTCCTTCTGGCCGTCCAGTCGCGGCGTGGCCAGCGGTCGTTCGAGTTCGTGGTGATCGGGCTCTTGCTCATCATCACCATCGGTTTTGTCTCCGGACTCTTCTTCAGCGGCGTCGAGTGGTCGGAGGCTGCGTCCGGATTGATGCCGCGTTTCGAGGGCACCCCCACCGTGCTTCTCGCCGCGAGCATGCTCGGTGCCACGGTGATGCCGCACGTCATCTATCTCCACTCCTCGCTCGTTTGTGACCGCCACGGCAGGGAACTCGACCCCACACGACTGCGGCGCCTGCTCCACGCGACCCGTCTGGATGTTTGGCTGTCGCTCCTGGTCGCAGGTTCGGTGAATATCGCGATGCTGCTACTGGCGGCGTCGAGCCTTAGGGGAGTGGAGGGGACGAACGCGATCGACGGCGCGCATTCGGCGATCTCGCAAGCGCTCGGCCCGGGTATCGCTTTGGTTTTTGCGGTGGGGCTACTTGCCTCAAGCCTGGCCTCGACATCGGTTGGGTGTTATGCGGGCTCTGTCATCATGTCCGGGCTCCTCAAGAAGCACGTGCCGCTTTTAGTTCGCCGGTCGGTGACGCTGCTGCCCGCCCTCGCGATCCTCGTCGTCGGGATCGATCCCACGTGGGCACTCGTTTTAAGCCAGGTGTTTTTAAGCATTGGCATTCCGTTCGCCCTGATCCCCCTCGTGGTGTTCACGAGCCGTCGGAGCCTCATGGGACGTCATGTGAACAGGGTTCCTTTGAAGGCGGTGGCGTGGACGTTCGCGGGGGTGATCATCGCGCTCAACGCCGCGTTGATTGCCCTGGTCCCCTTCGGCGCTCACTAGACTTTCCGCATGGGACTGCCGCTCCGACCCGAGTTGCGGGGGCTGACGCCGTATGGCGCGCCCCAACTAGACGTGGCCGTTCGGCTGAACGTCAACGAGAATCCGTATGCGCCCCCGCAGGACGTGGTCGACGCCATCGCGTCGGCCGTTCGTAAGGCTGCGGAGGGCCTCAACCGGTACCCGGATCGGAACTTCATCGGGCTTCGCACCGACCTCGCTGCCTACCTGGCCCACGAGTCGGGAGCTGGCTTCCTTCGGTTTGAGAACATCTGGGCGGCGAACGGATCGAACGAGGTCATGCTTCACCTGCACCAGGCCTTCGGGGGACCCGACCGCACGGTGCTGACCTTCACCCCGACCTACTCGATGTATCCGGAATACGCGCGCGACACCGCGACGACGTATGCCACCCTCGCTCGGCGGGACGATTTCACCATTCCCATCGAGGAAGCCTCGGCGGAGATCGTCTCACGTCGACCAAGCCTGGTGTTGCTCGCTAGCCCCAACAACCCGACCGGGACCTCACTGTCCCTAGACGATGTTGCCGCGTTGTGCGAAGCGGCAGAGGCGGTGAAGGACGGGTGTGTTGTCGTCGTCGACGAGGCATATGCGGAGTTCCGGCACAGGGGAGTCTCGAGTGCCCTGACTCTCCTCCCGGACATCCCCCACCTTGCGGTGGCCCGAACCATGTCAAAGGCGTTCGCCTTAGCCGGCGGGAGGCTCGGCTACCTCGCGGCCTCACCCGAGATCGTCGAAGCCTTGCGCCTCGTGCGCCTGCCGTATCACCTGAGCGCCGTGACTCAGGCCGTTGCCCGTGCGGCGCTCGCCCATGCGAGCGACCTTCAGGCCCAGGTCGATGCGATCCGCGTGGAGCGGGACGCAACCGTGGAGTGGCTCCGCGAGGAGGGGTACACGGTCGCGGACACGGAGGCGAACTTCGCGCTCTTTGGTCCGATTGAGGATCGTGAGAAGGTATTCGAGGACCTTAAGGAGCGGGGCGTCTTGATCCGCGTCACGGGTCCAGAAGGATGGCTGCGCGTGTCGATCGGCACGCCTGAGGAGATGGCGCAGTTCCGCGCCGCGCTACTGGAGGTGACGCGATGAGCCCTACCAAGGCTTCCCCACGGCGGGCCCGCATCGAGCGGAAGACGTCCGAGTCGAACGTTTTTGTTGAGATTTGTCTCGACGGGACGGGAGCCACGGACGTTTCCACGGGCGTCCCGTTCTATGACCATATGCTGACGGCGTTTGGCAAACACTCGCTGATCGACCTCACGGTCAAGGCGACCGGCGACATCGAGGTCGACTCCCACCACACGGTTGAAGACGTCGCCATCTCCATCGGGGAGGCGATCAAGAAAGCTCTCGGCGACAAGGCGGGAATCTCGCGCTTCGGGGCGGCCGTCGTGCCGCTGGATGAGGCGCTCGCCCAAGCGGTCATCGACGTGTCCGGCCGCCCGTACTTCGTACACGAGGGGGAGCCCCTTGGTCAGGCCACCCACCTCATCGGCGGTAACTTCGCCGGTTCGCTCACGGGCCACGTGCTCGAATCGATCGCTGGCCACGCTGGCATAACGCTCCACATGAGGGTGTTGGCCGGGCGCGACCCACACCACATCGTCGAGGCCCAGTTCAAGGCGCTCGCGCGGGCGCTCCGGGCAGCCGTGGCGCTCGACCCACGGGTCACGGACATCCCGAGCACCAAGGGCGCCCTGTGACGGGTGAGGCCGAGGAGACGCCGGGCTTCCTCGTCCGCGACACCGTCGCGTTGATGACCCCGATCTCCAATGCCGATGTCCTCGCCGCGATCTGCGCACTCAACGGGTGCCGGTGCGACGTAATCGAGTTCAAGCAGGGGACGCTGGCCGTCATGGTCGACGACAGGGAGGGACTCGCCGATCGTGCGGCCGCAGGAGTGTCGACCTTCACGAAGGAGGCCGTGCTCCTGGCGATGGAGCGGCGCGATGGGCTCCTGACGGTGGTCAGGTGGCAGGGCGGGAAGCGGGGGGAGGAACTCCCGCCTGGGCTTGCGCTCGATCGTGCCCCCGAGGCCGTCGTCGCGCTCATGTCCGGGGCGATGACGATGGAAAAATTCTTGGCGCACGTCCCCGACAAGGTCCACTCTGGGAGGATGGGTCGGTGGCGCGCGTTCTGGCGGCTCCGGAGGCTTGCCCGCCAGGGGCGCCGCGAACAACGGGACGTTGGGCGTTGACAGCGCCCCGGTAGAATCAGACCCGTGGCCTCACCCCTCGTTTGTGTGCTCGACTACGGTTTCGGCAACGTCCGGAGCGCCGTACGGGCGGTCGAGGAGGTTGGGGGGACGGCGGTCCTGACGGCGGACCCATCCATTGCGGAGAAGGCCGATGGGCTGATCATTCCAGGCGTGGGCGCATACGCCGCGGTCATGGCCGGCCTCAATTCGGTTCACGGCGATCGGATCATCGATCATCGGCTGGCCGGCGGGAGGGCGGTGCTGGGTGTCTGTGTGGGTCTCCAGGTGATGTTTGACAAGGGAATCGAACACGACATCGAAACCGCAGGGTTGGGACAGTGGCCCGGAGTGGTCGAGCGGCTCGATGCGCCCGTCGTCCCGAACATGGGGTGGGCCGAGGTCGAGGTTCCCAAGGGTTCCATGCTCTTTGAAGGGATCGAGGGCGAACGGTTCTACTTCGTCCACTCCTACGCCGTGCGCGAATTCCCCCTTAAGCCCGAGCCCTCAGGGCGGCTCGCCCCGCCCCTTGTCACGTGGTCGGAGGCGGGAACTCTAGATCGCCACGACCGCTTCGTTGCAGCCGTCGAGAATGGACCCCTCAGCGCGACTCAGTTCCACCCGGAGAAGTCCGGCCCGGCCGGGCTCCGCTTGCTCCTCAACTGGCTCGCGACCCTCTAGATACAAGGATCCTGATGACCGACTCCCCCGAGAGCCCCCGTCTTGAGCTCCTGCCCGCCGTCGACGTGGCCGGTGGGCAGGCCGTCCGCCTCTTCCAGGGGGAAGCCGGCTCCGAGACGTCGTACGGGGACCCCCTCGCGGCCGCGTTGGAGTGGCAGTCCTCCGGTGCGGAGTGGATCCACCTAGTAGACCTCGACGCGGCCTTCGGGCGCGGATCGAACGCCGAACTCCTCGCAGCCGTCGTCGGAGCCGTCGACGTCAGGGTCGAGATGTCCGGCGGGATCCGCGACGACGAATCGCTTGAGCGCGCCCTTAGTACCGGATGCACCCGCGTCAACCTGGGAACGGCCGCGCTCGAGGACCCCGAGTGGACGGCCTCGGCTATAGCCCGATTCGGGGAGAGGATCGCCGTCGGCCTGGACGTGAGGGGTACGACCCTCGCCGCCCGCGGTTGGACCCGAGAGGGCGGTGACCTCTGGGAGGTGCTCGCCCGCCTCGATGTCGTCGGTTGCGAACGCTATGTGGTCACCGACGTGACGAAGGACGGCACCCTCCAGGGCCCCAACCTCGGGCTCCTTGCCCAGGTATGTGCAAAGACCCCTGCCCCAGTCGTCGCGTCCGGGGGGGTCTCGTCTCTCGAGGACATCGCCGCTCTCAGAGGGCTCGTTTCTGAAGGGGTCGAAGGCGCCATCGTCGGCAAGGCCCTCTACGCGGGGGCCTTCACCCTGCCCGAGGCTCTCGACGTCGCGGGTCGACCGTAGGTCAAACGCTCACCAAGGCGTAGGGACCGCTAGTAGTCGCAGGATGGTCCAATAGGAGTCGAGTCGGCTAGCGCATCGCGGATGATTGACACCGGGATGATGTAGCCCCACTTGGTAGCGTCCTCTCCCGCATACAGCACGCCGAAGACCTCACCGTCGGCGTTGTAGGCCCCCGAGCCAGATGATCCGGGTTCCGCCGCTGCGGATACGACGAAGATGTGGTCGGCGTTGTCCAGGTTGTCGTCGGCACGTTCCTTGACCAAACCGGTGGAGGTAACGAGTTCCTCTCCGAGGGGGAAGCCGACCACCGTCACGGTGTCTCCCAGTTCGGGGTCGTCCTCGGAGAGGGGAACGTAGTGCTCGAGGGTTTCAACGGTGGTGATGATGGCGATATCGGCGAGCGTGCTCGTCGAGGCCGAGGCAACCTTGAGGTCCCGCCCGTCCGAGGTGGTGAGGGCGAGGTCCTCGTAGTTGTCGACGACATGCCGATTGGTGATGATCGTGTGATCATCGATCGCGAACCCGCTTCCCGTCCCGAAATCCTCGCAGCCCGAGTTTCTTACCCTCACCGCGGCCTGTTCGGCCGAGGTGAATCCGTACTGGCCGTCGGCGACATCGATCGGGGTTGCCGACGGATCGACCGAGGGAATCCACTCCGTCGGGCCGGGATCGGGCGCCCCGGGGATCACGCCACATGCCGTGATCAGGAACGCGGTAGCGATCACTGGGATGGCGCATTGACGTCTTCGCATCGCGTTACCCCTCGTCCTCGGCCAGGAGGTCCAAATAGAGGGCATGCGCCTCCTGGCAATACGCATTCAGGTCGGATTCGACGGCCCTGATGCTCCAGAGGTAATAGTCATACCGGTGCTTGATCACGTCGATGAGTTCTTCCCTCTCGCGGACGCACTCGGCGAGGTAAAAGGCGGTAAACCCATAAAGGATGAAGTTGTCCTGCGCCTGGGCACGGGTGTTCGCGAGATCCCCGATTGTGGTGACGTTCTCTTCCGCCGCACTCGCCAACTTCTCGGTATCGGTCGACAGGGTCTCAAGAGAGGCCTGCTCTTCGGCGAGCGTTATCGAGAGTTCGGAGACCGTCGATCGAGCCGAGCGCGCCTCGATGAACCAGAGCGTCCCGACAAGGAGCGAATAGGCGGTGCCGAGGCCAACGAGGGAGAGGATCGCAATGATGAGAGGCCGTCGAGAGAAGGTCATGGCATGACACCCCCGGGGAGCAGTTCCTCGAGGTCATTGAGGGCGGCCGTGCACCTCGCATTGGTCTCTGCCTCCTGGGAAGCAAGGCTCGAGGCCGACTGCACCCACAGGGAGGCGATGAGGGCCCGACGATCGATCGCGCACGCGTCGAGGCGCGCGGCGATGTCCATCACTCGATCGGCCTGGAGCAGGACGGGCTTGGACTCCGACGTGAGTTCCTCGATTCGGACCGATCCGTCGTCGATTTGTTCTGACAAGATGGCCTGCGCCTCTTCGAGGGCCTGCGCGTCGGCGCGGATGTCGGCAATTTCTAATCCCAGGCTTTCCGCCTCCGCTCGCTGCTCAGATACGTCTTCGCGCCAGGCGACGATGCCAAACCACACCGCCACGTTGGCACCGGCAACGAGGAGGGCAAGGAGCGCGACGAGGATGTTTCTTCGCGTTAGCACACCGTCACCTCAGGGACTAGCGTGGGGGGTTGTTCGAGCAGTGTCCGAAGTGTGGAGACAGGGATGAAGAAAGACTGCGGAATGTCCTCGCTCGTTCCATAGACGACCCCGACGATCTCTCCGTCGGAGTTGAGGACCGGAGAGCCGGACATGCCCGCCTCAAGAGACGCAGTCGCTCCAAATGCCGGACCGATGTCGGGGTCGACGTCCTCGGGGTTCGTCGTGATGACAACCGCTTTCAGGGTCGTCAGTCGGCCGCCACCGGGATAACCGACGATCGTGACGGCATCGGCCACGGCCGGGTCGGATTCGGCCAGCGAGCCGACCGTAGTAAGGGACTCCGTGACCTGAACGATCGCGAGATCGGCAATCGTAGTTGTTCCCGTGGCCGTGGCCTCGATGGATTGGCCGTCGTAGGTTGAGACCTCGAGGCGCCTCGAGCCCTCGACGACGTGGCCGGCTGTCACCAGGGTATGCTCATCGACGGCGAATCCCGTGCCGATGACGAGCGTCTCGCATCCAACGTTTCGCACCCGAACGGTCATGCGCTGGGCGGCATCGAAACCGTCGGGGGACAGGAGCGAGGAGTCGAGGCTCTGAGAGGGGGACGCCGAGGAGACGAAGTCGGTGGGGTATGGACCCGGGGGGAGTGGGACGGCGCATCCGGACATCAGGAGAGCGACGAAGCCGACCGCAAGGGTAGATCGCATTGCTACTCCGTCAACGCACTCTGGAGCGTGGCGTTCGCGCTCTGGGCGGAATTGCAGAGGGTGTTGACGCTCGCCTCGTAGGCGGACAGATCTTCCGGGTCCCATGCACCCGGATCCTTAAGGTACCCCACGAGCTTTTCGTGTTCATTTACACAGTGGTTGAGGGCGAGGGAGACCGAGCCGCCAAGGGCCGAGAGTTCCTGATAGAGGGCGATCTGCTGTTGCGAGTAGGAGATGTCGTCACCTGCCTGGGCCTTTTCATCCGCTAGTTCGATCACCCGTTCCTGTGCCGTCTCAAGTTGTTCGGTGAGCAGGTCGACATCGCTCTGTTTTTCTACGATCTGGTCCCTGGCATCGGAGAGGCGCTGGCCGAGGTCGTATGCCTCCGTCGAGAGCGCGTCGGCCCGATCCTGCCACTGAGCGTTGATGACCCAAAGATAGATCGATAGGCCAAGAGCTACGACGGCCAAGCCCGCAGCGCCGCCCGCCAGGAGCCTCCACCGCTTGCGCTCGGAGAGGGGGATCCTGTCCAGGATGTTGGTCGCGGCAGTGACGGGGGTGAGGACCGTTGTCTCCTCATTCGCGCTGGTGTGTCGAAACGTGGCGGTGTTCGTCGTTGGGGGAAGGGGGATCCGAGCCGTGGCTCCGGTCATGGGCGTGGAGGGGGGATCGGGCACAAGGGGCGGTGGTGGTTGGGGCGGTGTGGTCATGACTCACCTCCTGTGTGCCGTTCTCCAGACCTAGCAAGCAGGCTACCGGGCATGATGCTATTCTTGCGTACTGACCGGCGACGGGTCACCCGTCGCGCACAAGTGGAGTCCACCTCCCACCCTTGGCCTTCGGGGCACGGGTCATGGTTAAGGCGATATCGCCTTGGCTCGGTGGCCTCTGCTCGTGTCTGGGCAGGGGCTTTTTCCTGTTCGACGGCAAGGGCGAAAGAGGAGAGGACATCATCGAGCCGCGCATCAATGAGCGTATTCGGGTGCAGGAGGTCCGACTTGTCGGACCCGCGGGTGAGCAGGTCGGCATCGTTC
The DNA here is from genome assembly GCA_964610155.1 of uncultured Demequinaceae bacterium. Taxonomy (GTDB): domain Bacteria; phylum Actinomycetota; class Actinomycetes; order Actinomycetales; family Demequinaceae; genus JAFGBM01. Next base: position 13,984 of record CAZSUY010000009.1, on the reverse strand, counting down.
GCATCGAGGATGCGCTGAGGCTGGCTCAGGAGGCAGATCTCGACCTCGTCGAGGTTGCTCCGGAATCCCATCCCCCGGTCGCGAAACTCATGGACTACGGGAAGTTCAAATATGAGGCTGCGGTCAAGGCCAGGGAGGCGCGACGCAACCAGTCGAACACAGTTGTCAAGGAGATTCGGTTCCGCCTCAAGATTGACGACCATGACTACGCCACCAAAAGGGGGCACGTTGTGCGTTTTCTCAAGGCGGGGGACAAGGTGAAGGTGACGATCATGTTCCGAGGACGCGAGCAGTCGAGGCCCGAAGCGGGCCGTCGGCTTCTTCAGCGTCTCGCGGACGATGTGGGAGAGCTCGGCATAATCGAGCACGCCCCGGTGCAGGAAGGCCGGAATATGTCGCTCACCCTTGGCCCGACGAAGAAGAAGGCAGAGGTCAGGGATGAGGCACGCCGCGAACGGGAGGCGAAGCTCGCCCTCGAAGTGGCCGAGCGCGTCAAGCGAAAGCCGACGAGGGCGACGCCCGTCAAGGTGAATGCGGCCACGAAGGTCGCGGCGAAGGCGGCCCCCAAGGCGGCCCCCACAGCGGATCAAGAAGATGTTGCCCAAGAAAACATGAAAGAGGAGTGACGACGAATGAGCCCCAAGAACAAGACCCACTCGGGAGCAAAGAAGCGCTTCAGGCTCACCGGGACGGGCAAGGTCATGCACGACCATGCCATGAACGTCCACAAGTTCCAGGAGAAGTCGTCGTCTCGTAAGCGCCGGGTGTCCCTCGATGCCGTGCTCTCCGCCCCCGACTCCAAGAGGGTCAAGAAGCTTCTGGGCAAGTAGCCCCCAAACACACAAGGAGTAACGAAGTGGCACGCGTCAAGAGGGCTGTTAATGCCCATAAGAAGCGCCGGACGATCCTCAAGCAAGCGAGCGGATACCGTGGCCAGCGGAGTCGGCTGTACCGGAAGGCGAAGGAGCAGGTCTCGCACTCGCTCGTCTATGCTTACCGCGACCGCCGCACCCGCAAGGGGGACTTCCGCAAGCTCTGGATCACGCGGATCAACGCCGCGGCCCGCGAGAACAACATCACCTACTCTCGCTTCATTCAGGGGCTCAAGGAGGCGAAGGTGGACGTCGATCGGCGCATGCTCGCCGAACTTGCGGTCAACGACCCCGCGGCATTCACGGTGCTCGTCGGTGTGGCCCGCAAGGCCCTCCCGAAGGACGTCAACGCGCCAGCCGCGTAAACAACTATGACGTAGACAGAGATGACCCCTTCCGCGAGCCCCGGCCTTCCGATCACGCTCTCGAATCCAAGAGCCGAAAGGATAGTCAAGGTCCGGGCTCTGGCGGGAAACACGGTTCGTCGGCGCGAGGGCCGGTTTCTCGTCGAGGGGCCTCAGGCCGTTCGTGAGGCCGTGCGCTTCCGGGCGCCGTCGGTCCGGGATGTCTACCTGACGTCAGACGTTGCCGCTCGACATCCGGAGATCCTCGCCGAGGCCGTCACGGCCGGGTTGCGTATTCACGGGTGTACCCCAGAGGTGGTGACCGCGATGAGCGGCGACGCCCAAGGGGCGCTCGCGGTTGCCACCGTGGCTCCGTCGATCCTTGGGGATTCCGTTCGTGAGGGTGCGCGACTTGTGGTGATCCTGAGCAACGTACGGGACCCAGGAAACACGGGCACGATCGTTAGGGTAGCGGACGCCGTCGGGGCGGACGCCGTGATACTAGCGGGCGAATGTGTGGATCCATACTCACCCAAGGTCGTCCGTGCGAGCACGGGAAGCCTTTTCCACGTTCCCATCGTGACGGGGGTCGTGCTGGAAGACGCGATGACTCGGGCTCGCGAGGCGGGACTCGGGGTGTTCGCGGCATCGGGATCGGGCGTGGAGGACCTCTTTTCGCTCGCCGAGGCCGTCGACGCCCCCCTGGCCGGTCCCATCGCGTGGGTTTTTGGAAACGAGGCCTGGGGGCTCTCCCCTGACGAGATTGCCTTTGCCGACCGGTCCGTGCGGCTGCCGATCCTTGGCCGAGCCGAATCCCTCAACGTCGCTTCGGCGGCATCTGTGGCACTCTATTTTTGTGCGCACGCGCAACAGCGGATATCAGGAAATGCGGAATAGGGGAATGCTGGCTAGGGGAATACAGGGGCGCGGGGGGTCCGGATGAAGGGACCTTCGCGGAAGAGGGCCGTGTGGGACCCAGAGAATAGCCCTCGTTTCATCATCGTTGGCGCGACGATCCTAGGAATCCTCGCTCTGCAAATGGCGGCCGTCATCGTTGCCGGCATCGCGACGCAGCGGGACGCCGGAACCGCGTCTCAGGACCTGTTCCGATACGTCGGCGATGCCACCGTCGAGAGGGTTCTTCGATTTACCGAGCCAGCCGCGAACCTTACCCGTGAGATTGGGGCATCCGCCGAGAACGGTGAATTGCCTGACGACTTGATAGAGGTCGAGGATTGGATTTTCGAACGATTCCGCCACAGGAGTGGCGTCGCCGGTATGTATATCGGATATCCGGATGGCTCCTACGTTGCGGTGAACAGGAAAGCTGAGGGGTACGAGGCAAAAATCATCGCCATATCTCCCGAGAGGAAGGTGACGATCGAGCAATACGACGCTGGCTTCCATCTCCTGTCATCCACGGTCGACCCCACGGACGAGTACGATCCGCGCACCCGTCCCTGGTACCAGCTTGCAGAGGCGTCGGCCCATCTCACGTGGACCGATCCGTTCCTCTTCTTCGGATCCGAGGAGCCGGGGGTCTCGGCGGCATTCCCCGTGCGTGAGGGGGGTTTGCTCACCCTCGTAGTCGGCGCCGAGGTTCGGATCGAGGACCTCACCACCCTCCTTGCCGAGCTTCCGCTCGGAGACAGCGGAGAGGCCTTCATCCTCACCGACGGGCGCACGATCGTCGCGGCGCCGCCTCAGTATGCGGAGGAGATGATGCCTGTCGATGGCGGGAGCACCCTAGCGATCCCGGCGAGTTCCCTGGGCCTGCCTGATTCCAGACCGGCGGGACTGTCAAACGAATCACCGGAGGCCTTCGGTGCGGATGCCACTCACCTCACCCTTGAACGCCTGTTTCCAGACGATTCCGGGATTCATTGGACCCTGTACTTGAGGGCGACCGAGAGGGACCTCTCGGCGGGCCTCGGCGGCTTCCAGGGCATCATGCTGCGGCTGACCCTTCTCATCGCTGCCCTGGTCCTCGCGGCCGCATACTTCTTATACCGGCTTCGTCACCCCATCGGGGTGCTTTCAACCCGCGCGGGTACGGACGAACTAACCCGAGTGGCAAATCGTCGACGCTTTCTGGAACAGGGGCAGGCCCTTGTGCGATCGGCTCTCGAAGACGGTGAGCGTGTGTGTGTCGCCGTCTTCGACCTTGATGGGTTCAAGCGTGTCAACGACACCTTCGGGCACGGGGTGGGGGACGAGGTCTTGAGGGTTGTGGCGTCTGTTCTTGTCGGGTCCAGCAGGGAGAGGGATCTCGTCGCGCGGCTCGGCGGCGACGAGTTTGCCGTCATCAGACGGCTGGCCAGGGGGGCGTCTGCGGAGGCCGCCGTCGAGAGAATCCGTTCCCATGTGGATGCCGTGCTTGCGTCGCGGGGTGAGGAGTGGGGGCCCGTGGGGATCACGGCGGGCTTCACGGAAAGCGACGAGAAGGACCGGAATCTTGGGGAGTTGGTCCACGAGGCGGATGAGGCCCTCGTCAAGGGTAAGGCCCGACGGAAGGGGACGACCAATCCCGATCGTCGGATCGCGCACCCGAAAGGCGGGTCTTCGGCGCGTGATCGCCGATAGACTTTCGCCGTTACGTCTAGCCCAGGAAAGGCTCGCATGGCCGACGTCTCTTCGCTTCCCCCGCCCACCGGGCCGCGATACCCCGGTGTTCCGCCAAGGGGAGTGGCGGAACCTCGTGACGATAGGGATGTATTCGCGGCACCTGCTTCCTCCGAGTCCGGGCGCTCCAGGCCCACGGTCCTACCGGCCCCCCAGTTTCCGTCGGGGCTTCCGCCATTCCTCGCTGCCATCGGCCCCGGTTCCACCGATATTGCGATCCTCGATGTGCCTGGTGCCGCGGAGCCCGTGACGCTCGTAGGGCTCGATGGCGGGGATGTCAAGCTCTACGTTGGCCAGCGCCGGGGCAGGGTGGAGTCGTTCTCGAACGGGGCCATCGTAATTCCCATGCTTCAAGGGGGGGTGTTGCGCCTCAAGTACACGGAATCCCTCATCGGCTATCCCGTTGTCAAGTTCCATGGCCAGGTGATCTACAGGGCCAAGAAGCCCCCCATAGGAGACCGGTTCACCATCCAAACCATGCGATTCATGCCGCTGCTCATTGGCCTCATCCCCGGGTATTTTGTGGGCCTGTATAGCGCGCAGTGGGTCGCGGGAATGGTCAAGCGCGGGGAGCCGCTTGCCATGCGGCGCGTGCTTCCCCTGTCATTGACCCTGGGTGTGGTCTTCTTGGGCGCCCTGCTGATAGCGGTGAGCGTATTGGCGACCGCGTAGCAGTCGAGGTAGAGCCCCCGCCGTCCCGGTAGACTTTCCGCGACAACCGGCCCCGAAAGGTTTGCATGTCCAGCGCAGACGTCCTCTCGCCGCTCGACGCGGCTGCCGTCGAGAGCGCGGTCGAGGCTGCGGTGGCGGACATCGCGGGAGCGGCCTCGCTCGAGGTCCTCAAGGAGGCCCGGCTCGCCCATACCGGAGACAAGGCGCCCCTGACCCTCGCGAACCGCGCCATCGGAGGGTTGAGCGCGGAGGACAAGGCGACGGCTGGCAAGAACCTAGGCGCGGCGCGTGCCCGCATCGGAGAGGCGCTTGCGGCCCGTCAGGCCGAACTCGAGGCCGACCGCGACGCCCGGGTGTTGGTTGAGGAGGCCGTCGACGTCACGCTCCCGGTGTACCGGACGCCGCGCGGCGCCCGGCACCCAACTGAGACGCTCCAGGAGGAGATGGCCGACGTGTTCGTGGCCATGGGGTGGGAGGTAGCCGAGGGTCCCGAGGTCGAGACGGAGTGGCACAACTTCGACGCCCTCAACTTCGACCCCGACCACCCGGCCCGCGAGATGCAGGACACGTTCTTCATCGACCCACCTGACTCGGCCCTCCTGCTTAGGACCCATACGTCGCCCGTCCAGGTGCGCGCCCTCCTCGAGCGCGACCTGCCCATCTACGTCGTATGCCCGGGGAAGACCTTCCGCACCGACGAGCTCGACGCCACCCATACGCCCGTCTTCCACCAGATCGAGGGCCTAGCCGTCGACAAGGGCCTGACCATGGCGCACCTCAAGGGGACGCTCGACCACCTCGCCCAGGCGATGTTCGGGCCCGATGCCAGCACCCGGTTCCGCCCGTCGTTTTTTCCGTTCACGGAGCCGAGCGCAGAGATAGACCTCACCTGCTTCGTCTGCCACGGGAAGGACGCGGCCTGCCGGACGTGCAAGGGCACCGGCTGGATCGAGTGGGGCGGCTGCGGAATGACCCACTCGAACGTGCTCAGGGCCGCCGGGATCGATACCGACGTATACACGGCGTTCGCGTTCGGGATGGGCATCGAGCGGACGATGATGTTCCGCCACGGGGTCGCCGACATGAGGGACATGGTCGAGGGCGATGTGCGGTTCACTCGCCAGTTCGGGATGGAGGTCTAGATGCCCTACGTTCCGCTTACCTGGTTGGGGGAGATCGTCGATGTCGATAAGGGCTCGACGGCCGAGGACGTGGCCGCCGCGCTCGTCAAAGTCGGCCTCGAGGAGGAAGGCGTTCATGGTTCCGGCGTGACCGGCCCGCTCGTCGTCGGCCGCGTGATCAGCGCCGACAAGGAGACCCACAAGAACGGGAAGTCCATCCTGTACTGCCGGGTCGACGTCGGCCCCCTCAACGATCCGAAGACGCCCGAGTATCCGGCAAGCCGCGGCATCGTCTGCGGGGCGCACAACTTCGGTACGGGTGACCTCGTGGCCGTCGCGCTACCGGGGGCCGTGCTACCAGGCGACTTCGAGATCACCGCACGCAAGACCTATGGGCATGTCTCCGACGGGATGATCTGCTCGGAGCGGGAGTTGCGCCTCGGCGATGACCACTCGGGGATCATGGTGCTGAGTAGTCCGACAACCGGGCCGCGGCATGGGTTCGACGCGGCGGACCTCAAGCCGGGGCAGGATGCGCTCGCCCTCCTGGGCCTCGGGGAGCAGGCGCTCGAGATCACCGTGACGCCTGACCGCGGGTACTGCTTCTCCATGAGGGGGGTCGCCCGCGAGTACTCGCACTCGACGGGGAACGCCTACCGCGACCCCGCGAAAGCCGTGAAGGTGGCCCCTGCGACGGGGTCTGGATTAAAGACGGCCGGGTTCCCCCTCGAGGTGGACGATGCCGCACCCATACGGGGTCGCGCGGGCTGCGACCGGTTCGTCGCGCGGCTCGTCCGTGGCGTTGACGCCTCCGCGCCCAGCCCAGCGTGGATGCAGAAGCGACTCGCCCAGTCCGGGATGCGTCCCATCTCCCTCGCCGTCGACGTGACGAACTATGTCATGCTCGAGCTCGGCCAACCCCTCCACGCCTACGACGCCGCGAAGGTCGATGGACCCATCGTCGTCCGTCGGGCCCACAAGGGGGAGAAGCTGACGACCCTCGACGACGTCGAGCGGGAGCTTCACCCCGAGGACCTCCTCATCACGGACTCGCCCGGGTTTGCGAACGGCGCGGGAAAGAAGGGGGGCCGCATCCTGGCCCTCGCGGGCGTCATGGGCGGCGCGTCCTCGGAGGTGTCCGAGATGACGACCGACCTGTTGATCGAAGGGGCGCACTTCGATCCGGTGACGGTCGCGCGGACGGCCCGGCGTCACAAGATCCCCAGCGAGTCGAGTAGGCGCTTCGAGCGGGGTGTGGATCCCGAGATGGCGCCCGTCGCGGTCCAGCGGGTCATCGACCTGCTCGTCGAGTTCGGGAGTGGGGTTAATTCAACGCCGGTGGCCGATCCCGAGGCGACGGACCTCAACAACGTCCCCAAGCCCATCGCCATCTCGATGCCCACCGAATTCCCCGACCGCATCGTCGGCGTCGAATACGCGCCGGGCGAGGTGCGGGCGACCCTGGAGGCGATTGGGTGCGGGGTCATGGAGAAGGGCGAGACCCTCGCCGTCGTGCCCCCCAGTTGGCGCCCCGACCTTCGCGCACCCATCGACCTGGTGGAGGAGGTCGCGCGACTGCACGGGTATGAGGAGCTGCCGTCGGTGCTCCCGGTAGCGCCTCCCGGGCGGGGGCTGACGCACTCTCAGAAGGTGCGGCGCGCGGTGGCGCGGACGCTCGCCGAACGTGGCCTGACCGAGGTGCTGACATACCCGTTCATCTCCGAGTCCCGGCTCGACGACATGCTTATTCCTAAGGTTGACGGGCGGCGCTCGCTCGTGCGCCTCGCAAACCCCCTCGACGAGGGGAAGCCGTTCCTCCGGACCGCGGTCTTGGAGACCATTGTCGACGCCGTGTCCGTCAATGTGTCCCGAGGGATCACGGACCTTGCGATCTTCGAGGTCGGGCGGGCCTACCTCAACGAGGGGACGGGGGTGGCCCCGTCGCCGGACGTGACCAAGCGGCCGTCCGATGTGGAGGTGGCCGAACTCGACGCCGCGCTCCCGCATCAGCCGCGTCACGTCGTCGGGATACTCGCCGGTAACCGTCAGCGGGCGTCGTGGGATGCTCCGGCGGTGCCCGTCGACTGGACGGATGCCGTGGCCGCCGTGCACGAGGTCGCACGGGCCGCCGGAGTCGAGTTCGACGTGTCGCCGGGGGAGACCATGCCCTTCCACCCGGGCCGCACCGCGAAGCTGACCCTCAACTGCGGGCCGGAGAACGCCGCGCAGGTGGTCGCGTTCGCGGGTGAGCTTCACCCGAAGGCGATCGAGAACCTGGGGCTGCCGCATCGGACGTGCGCGTTTGCCATCTCACTCGACCCGATCATTGAGGCCTCGGAAGGTCTGGTCGTCCGGGCCGTTCCCGTCCGGACGCCGCCGCTCGCGAAGGAGGACTTCGCGTTCGTGGTGGACGACGCGGTGACGGCGGGGGAGTTGGTCGCGACCGTCCGGGAGGCCGCGGGTGATCTGCTTGAGGAGGCGCGGGTCTTCGACGTCTACGTGGGCGAGCAGGTGGGGGCCGGAAAGAAGTCAATCGCCCTGACCGTGACCCTGCGCGCCGCGGACCATACTCTGACGGCCGAGGAGATCCTCGCGGTGCGGAATGCCATCATCGCCGCCGCCGAGAGGGCCCACGGGGCGGTGCTCCGGGCATAAGCACAACAAGCTGGATGGACGGTATGTAGTATCGTTCATTCCCATTCGATATGGGCGTTTCGCTAGACTCGCACCGTTGAGGGTTGCTTCGATGGTGCCGGGGGTGGTGGATGGGTGTGCTCACAGCCGGAAGGGCTGGTGAACTCCTTCGGGCGATTTCTGAAGCCTCGCGGGCCGACGAATCGTCTGCGGCATCCGTTGTTGAACGCTTTGTCGAATTGAGGGAGGGTACCCTCGCAACGCTCGGCGCGAGGAGGCACCACTTGCTGATGGGGCGTCGCGGAAGCGGGAAGTCGACCCACCTATTCGTATTGCGTCGGCAACTGCAGGAAAAAGGCACCTTCGCGGCTTACATCGACATGGAGCGCTTTTCGCGCCGAGACTATCCCGACGTACTGATAGAGGTGCTTATCGCGCTGATCAAAGCCTCCCAAAGGACTCTTCGACGCCAGCATGTTGTAGATGACTTGAAAACGTGGAGACTCGCGCATCGAATTCGCAAACAGCTGCAAGTTCTTTTACGCGATGCTCAGTTTGTAAGACGGCAACTGATTCGAGGGAAATCGACTGGCACGAGCAGTGAACTAAACGCGGGTGGATCGGCGTCGATTGGAGGGGTTGGACTCACATCCAGCATCGGCAGAGCGTCACGGAAGCGTTCAGACTCTCTTGAGTTTTCCGAAGTTGAGGTGAGCAAGATTCAGCGATTGCGCGAGTTGGTTCCACAAGTGTCTGAACTTCTGACGCGATTGTCAGTACGCTCGGAAGGCGGATATGCACTAGCGTTCTTTGATGACTTCGGCTACGTAGCACTTTGTGACCAACCAGCCGTACTTGGATACCTCAATCAGGTCTGTAAAGGTACCGGATTCTGGCTCAAGATTGGAGTGCTCGGCTCTCGTCTTCAAACGATTGGCCCCGGCGACCCGCCGGAGGGGGTCACGGTTGGTCAAGACATAGACGCGCTGTCACTGGACGTCACCCTCGACGAGTTCGCTACAGCGAAGTTGTTCCTAGAGAGCCTGTTCGAGGGGATCGCTGGCGAATTGGGAGTGACTGCTTCGGAACTATTCGCAGTCGAGGCGCGTGAACGATTAGTTCTCGCGTGCGGTGGGGCGGTCGCGCGCGACTACCTCACGATCGTCGGCCAAGCGATCGCAGAAGCACTCGAAAGAGCGAAGAAGAAGGGGAAGTCCGCGCGTGGAGAACCCATTCGGATTACGGCTTCTGATGTCCAGAAGGTCGTTAGTGATCGGATCGCGGACAAGGAAGCAGAAACTCTCCGATTGGACGGTGGCCACGACAGACAACAGCTCTCGGAGCGTTGGCGTGACGTTTGCAGTTTCGTTGACGAAACGCTAGACAATCCCGCTTTCGTTCTTGTCGAACAGGCAAGACTTGAAGGAGACAGCTGGGGTCGAGAAGTCCAGCAACTTGAGGCTCTGAGGCTGTTACATCGCATCCGAACCACTACCCCCAATTCCCCGAATTGGCGAGGTCGAAGGGTCGTTGTGTTCATGCTCGATCTTGGACAGGTCGCGCGCGAGCGCATGCGGAGTAGAAAGATCCCCAGGTTCTGGGAAAACGAGAATGAGTTTGACAAGTTACGCCGCGCAGAGTGGGTCTATTCGCATGATTGGCGCGACTCGCAAGTGAACCGTAGGAATCGTGCTCGCGCGCGAATAAAGGGTCAGGGTGAACTGAGCCTAGACAACTCATCGTAAGAGACGAGTCGATCTCGGAACCCAGAATGCGCATTCGGAGATGACTGTCGGTAGTGCGGTGACGGAATGCTTCGTTCATAATTCGTGCCGGTGAGGTGATGCGGATGCGTCCTGTTACCGTCGTCGTGTGCCTGATCTGACTCCGCAGCCACCCGAGACGACTCGCCTCTACCGTCCGACTGGGCAGGCTGAGCGCGACCTTGTCGCAGCATCGGGTTGGCGCGAGTGGCCGTCACGATTGCCGGAGCAGCCGATCTTCTATCCCGTGCTCAACGAGTGGTACGCGACGAAGATCGCCCGCGAGTGGAACGTCCCGCGCGGAGGTGTCGGATACGTCCTGGCCTTCGACGTCTATGACAAGTTCCTAGCGGAATTCCCTGTCCAGCAGGTCGGAGGCAAGGACGTGCTCGAGTTGTGGATCCCAGCGGAGAGGCTTTCCGAACTCAACGCCAACATCGTCGGGACGATTCGAGAGATCGCGAAGTACAGCGAATCGCCGGATTCTTAGGGGTAGCAGACATCAAAGAATGCAGTGGGCCAACCCCGCGGAATAGGCTCAGGGAGTGGCGGAACTCCGGGCTGTCCAGGCCGACATCACGACCCTCGAGGTCGAAGTCATCGTCAACGCCGCCAACTCGTCGCTCCTGGGTGGCGGGGGAGTGGACGGGGCCATCCATCGGGCGGCAGGGCCGGAACTCCTCGAGGAGTGCAGGCTCCTGGGAGGCTGCGAGACGGGGGAGGCCAAACTGACGAAGGGCTACCGGCTACCCGCGAAGCACGTCATCCACACCGTCGGTCCCGTCTGGCACGGCGGCACGAAGGGTGAGCCTGAGCTCCTGGCCTCCTGCTACCGACGGTCCATCGAGATCGCGGGCCAGCACGGCTTCCGCTCGATCGCCTTCCCCAGCATCAGCACCGGCGTGTACGGATACCCTCCGGCCGAGGCCGCGGTCGTCGCGGTCCGGACCGTCCGCGAGACCCTCCCCTCGGCCCCCACGCTGGAGGAGGTCATCTTCTGCTGCTTCTCCGCAGAGGCCCTTCACGAGCACGAGAATGCCCTGGCCGCCGGGTAGGGCCACTTCTTTCGGGCGAGACGGCGCCGTCTGCTAAGGTTCTGACGTCACTCCCCCCAATCTTGGAGGTTTAGTCAGCGTGCCCGCGATCCGGTTCCTTCGATCGCAGTTGCCCCGGTGGTCGCCCCGCCAGGTCCTCCGCCAAGGCTCGGTCCGGCTCATCATCCTCGCCCTGGCCATCGGCACGGCCGCAGGTTTCGGCTCCATCCTCTTCCGCTGGCTCATCACTTCCGTGACCCACCTGTTCACCGGCACCGACGACTATGCCGGAACGACCGGACATCCGGGTCACCCCTGGCTTCCCTGGCTGGGGCCAGCCTTCATCGTCCTGGCCCCCGCCGTCGGGGGCCTGCTCTACGGCCCCCTCGTCCACCGCTTCACGCGCGAGGCCAGGGGTCACGGCGTGCCCGAGGTCATGTACGCCGTCAACAACCGCGGAGGCCGTATCCCCGGGCGGGTCGCCGTCGTCAAGACCCTCGCCTCGGCCCTCACGATCGGCTCGGGCGGGTCGGTCGGACGCGAAGGCCCGATCGTTCAGATCGGTGCCGCCTGCGCCTCGACCATCGCCCGATGGGCCCGGGTACCCGAATCCCGGCTCAGGACCCTCGTGGCCTGCGGCGCCGCGGGCGGGATCGCCGCCACCTTCAACGCCCCCATCGCGGGCGTCTTCTTCGCCCTCGAACTCCTCCTCCTCGACTTCGCCGCCTCCTCCTTCGGCACCGTCGTCCTCTCCTCCATCACCGCCGCCGTCATCGGCCGGGCCTTCCTCGGCGACGAGCCCTTCCTCGCCCTGCCCGAGTTCAGCGTCTCCTCCCCATGGGAGTACCTGCTGTACGCCCTGCTCGGGCTGTTCGCCGCCATTGTCGGCGTCACCTTCATCAAGGTTCTGTACGGCACCGAGGATTTCTGCACCAAGTTGTGGAAGGGCCCCGAATGGCTGCGCCCGGCCGTCGGGGGGCTCTTCCTGGGCCTCCTGCTGCTCGCCCTGCCCCAGCTCTACGGCGTCGGCTACCCGGTCCTGGAGAACGGGATCCTTGGCGTATACACGGTCGGATTCCTCGCGATCCTGTTGGTCGGCAAGATCTTCGCCACGAGCCTGACGATCGGAATCGGGGGGTCCGGCGGGGTTTTCGCGCCGTCGCTCTTCATGGGGGCCATGCTTGGAGCCGCGTTCGGGCAGGTGGTCGACAGGCTCAACCCCGGCCTTGGGATCAGCCCGGGGGCCTATGCCCTCGTCGCGATGGGGGCCGTGTTTGCGGGCGCGACCAGGGCCCCCATCACCGCTGTCATCATCCTCTTCGAGCTGACCGGCGAATACACGATCATCCTCCCGCTCATGCTCGCCGTGGTCGCCTCGGCCGCCGTCTCCCGCGGGCTGTCCCACGACACGATCTACAGCGCCAAACTTCGGCGCCGGGGCGCGACGATCGGGGAGCGATTCCATCATGAGGCGCTCAGTTCGCTCAAGGTCTCCGACGCCATGGCTCCGGCACCCAAAAAGGCCCTCCGCACTCGCGTCCCGGCCCGCGACGCCGCGCGTCGTCTTCTCGCCTCGCGTCGGGATTCGATCCCCGTCGAGGACGGCCGCGGGGCGTTTCTCGGAGTCGTCACGGCGAGCTCCCTCGCCGGGGCGCTCGCACGGGATGAGGACGCCGAGTCCTTGACGGTGTCTCAACTCGTCGAAACCCCGACCGTCCTCAGGCCCGACATGACGGTCGACGATGCGCTAGACGCCATGCTGGGCGACGACGCCGGGGACGGCCTGCCCGTCGTCGGCGAGGACGGCACGCTGGTCGGATGGCTGGGGCACGACGCCGTGCTCCGGGCGGTCACGGCGGTCGAGGTCGAGTCCGAGACCGAGACCTAGCGAAGGGTGGGGCATCCCCGGGCCCCGCGGTCGGGTGATGTGAAAGTGTCCATACCGGGGTTGCCGGGGTTTACGGGTCTGTGAGAGGCTTCGGGCAGCCGCGACAGGCACAACGATGTGCGGGTCGCGGTCTGTGGCTGAAGGGTCAGGGCGGCCGAAATCGGGAACACGTAACGAGAGGATAGCGACGATGGCGGGATTCAAGATGCCGGATATGGGCGACCTTGCGTCGCAGATGAACGAGGCGATGGCCGGGCTTCCGGGGCAGATGGAGGAGCTCAGCGAGGCGATGGCAGGCTTCGGGGAGCAGCACGAGGAGAACGTCGCGTCATTGGCCGGGAACCCCGACTGGGTGGTCGAGGCCGACATCCAGGTCGGCACGGTGCTCCATGCGGTCGTCACCGCGGAACTCGACCTCGCCAAGATCGTTCAGGCCCAGGAGAGCACCCAGGGAGGGGACTTCGCGGAGGCCGTCAAGTCCGCCGCGGGGGACGTCGACGACGCGACGATGGCCCAGATCATGGAGCAGCTTGGACAGGGGCGGAGCATCGCGCTGGTCAAGGAGATCGACGTCAAGGCTTGTTCCATCGCGGGAGCGCCGGGAGACGCGGCGAAGTCGATCAAGCTTTCGCCTGAAGGGAACATCCCGCTCGCGGTGAAGGACAAGAAACTCACCTTGGAGTTCGCGCCCTTGCTGACCATCCAGAACGACTGGGAGAACGCCACCATCCCGACCTTCGAGCCGATGGCCGAGGAGATCGCGGTTCCCCTGAAATCCTTCGATGCGGGCAAGGCGTTTTCAGTGAGCTGCGACGTCAAGGGTCAGGACGCCAAGGTCACGGTGGGGCTGAGCTTCAAGAAGAAGTGAGGGAATCCCCCAATCGAACACCTGTTCGAGTAGACTTGGGGCATGCGCTGGGCCACCCAGGAGATCACACGTGAATCGTCGGGCACCCTGCCCGGCCTCGCCAGGGTTTCGAACCTCATCCGCTCCGTCCAGACCCCCGAGTTCGAGGGAATCACCTTCCACGAGG
>CAZSUY010000008.1:0-113998 GCA_964610155.1 uncultured Demequinaceae bacterium | reverse complement strand
ACCAGATTGCAGATGTGTCGCCTCTGTCCGGTCTCACCAACCTCACCAAGCTTGACATGGCCAGCAACCATATTGTGGATATGTCGCCTCTGTCCGGTCTCACAAACCTCACCGTGCTTTACGTGGACAGCAACCGGATTGCAGATGTGTCGCCTCTGGCCGTTCTCACCAACCTCACCGAGCTTGACCTGCGGGACAACCGGATTGTGGATGTGTCGCCTCTGACCGGTCTTACAAACCTCACCGAGCTTCAACTGAGGATCAACCAGATTGCAGATATGTCGCCTCTAGACGGACTGGACAACGTCAATATCACCATCTGAGGATCGCCGGATGCGCTCGAAGAGCGTTTTTTTGAGGCCTCAGCCGCTCCGGGGGCCGATGTGAGATAGCCGCTGGAGACACCCCCCGAGCGAGGATTCCACGCCCGAGGGGTTTGTTCAAGACACCGCTACTACCTGCAACTCATCGTCCTCGAACACGATGTATTACCAGTAATATGCCTCCTCATGGAACAACGATGCCTCTCCAGGCGTTCATCCATAAGCAAGTACACACTCCCTTTGGAGGAGGCAAGAACATGGCTGACCGAGCGCTTCGTGGGATGCGGCTGGGAACCCAGAGCATGGAGAGCGCTTCCGGCGCCGAATTGGCGGATCGTCGTGAGGCAATCTACGACTGCCCGGCCGGGCACGTCCGAAGCATGCCCTTTTCCGTCGAGGCCGAGATTCCTGCTATCTGGGAGTGCCACTGCGGGGCCACCGCCCTCCTTCGCGATGGAGGGCGACCGGATGACCACCCCATGCGTCACATCCGAACCCCCTGGGACATGCTCCTTGAACGACGCACGATCGAAGACCTAGAGATCCTCCTGGAGGAACGCCTCCAGTTGCTCCGGGCTAGCAGGCTCGCCTCCTAGCTTCACCCTCGCCTGAGCCGGAGGAACCTCAGCACCTGGTCCCAGCGATGCGCCATACCCCATAGGGCCACCTTCCAGAAGGCCTCCATGACGATCCTTTCGCTCATCTTCGATACCCCTTGGGTGCGCTCGACGAACTCGATCGGCACCTCGATCACCGTTGCCCCTGCCCGGATGGCCCTCCAGCACATGTCAACCTGGAACCCATACCCCTGTGATTCGACATGGTCTAGGTCGATCTGACATAACGTTGCCGCCGTATATGCGCGAAATCCCGCCGTGGAGTCCTTCACTTTGATTCCCAGCGCAACCCTGACGTATCGGTTCGCCCACACGGAGAGCCCCCTCCGTCGTCGGGACCAGTTGAGCACCGATCCCCCTTTGACCCACCGAGATCCGATGACGAGGCCCCCCTCCCCCACCCGCGCCAGAAGGTCCGGCAGTTGCCGGGCCTGGTGGGAACCATCGGCGTCCATCTCCACCAACGTGTCGTAGTCGTGCTCGAGCCCCCAAGAGAAACCGGCCCGGTAGGCGACGCCTAGGCCCTGCTTTTCCGGCCGATGGAGAACGTTCAGACGTGGGTCATGTCGGGCGGCGTCGTCCGCCCACTCCCCCGTCCCGTCAGGGGAGGAATCGTCGACGATGAGGATGTCGACATCGGGGACTTCTTTCCTCACCGCCGCAAGTTGAATCGGCAGGGACTCCCGCTCATTGAATGTCGGGATGATGACCAGGGCCTTCATTCCCACTCCCATCGACCCCTGAGGCTGGCCAACCCCACCCAAGCCACCGCCAACAGAGGCGCGAGCAGGAAGGCCCATTCCAGGTATCCGCCGATGCGAACCGCGGGGGTAATCGAGGTCCTAAGGGGCACCTCCTCGAGCATGTAATCCGCGGTGAAGAGGCGAGTCTCCTCCAGGATCTCTCCATCGGGTGCCACTACCGCGCTGACCCCAACCGTCGACGCCTGGACGGTCGTCCTTCCGGTCTCGATGGCCCGGAACCTCGTCATCGCGAGCTGCTGAACCGATTCTGGGGTCATCCCGAAGTTGGCGTTGTTGGTTTGGACTATGACGATTTCGGATCCCCCCACGACCGTGTCCCTCACCAGGGAGTCGTAGGCCACCTCGAAGCAGATGACCACCCCCACGGGGACCTCCCTTCCGAGCCGGTCCACCGGCACCTCGACGATCCCTACATCGGATCCCGGAAGCATGTCCCTCTTCACCCGATCGACGGCGCTGGAGAATATGCCGGCGAAACCCCTCCAGGGGATGTATTCGGCAAACGGCGCTGGGTGGCGCTTGTGGTATAGGCCGATGGCCTCGCCATCTGCCGTCCACAGGAGGGAGGTGTTGTACCGGCCACCATCCGGCGGGTACTCGATAGTTCCGACGAGGATCGGTGCCCCGACAAGAGCCGCCGCCCCCGTGAGGGCGTCACGCGTGATCGCGTCGACCCTCGGATCGAAGTCGGCCGCATTCTCCGGCCACACCACAAGGTCAGGTATCCGAGGGGCGTGCTCTGCGAGTTCTTCCGTTGCGATGATGTGATTCTCGAGAACGAGCCGTGCCTGACGAAACGAGTCCAAGCCGAGGTTTGGGACGCTCCCTTGGGCAACCCCGATGCGGAGGGATCCCGCCTCTGGTGACGCATCGAGCGGAACGAGCGTCCCGGCCAGGGTCACGGCCACGGCCCCCAGGGAGGCAAAAGCGGGGACGAGGATCCTCCTTCCCCTCAAGGCCTCGAATGCGAGTCCCAGGCACCCCCCGGCTAGAGCGACGAAGAAGGTCACGAGCGATGCTCCCCCCAGCCACGCCAAGCCGGCGGCCGGTCCATCGACCTGAGAGAACGCGAGCCGCCCCCAGGGGAATCCCCCCCACGGCACCATCGAGCGAAACTGTTCGGCCGAGGTCCACAGGGCGGCGAAGACCACGGGTTCGAGCCAGAGACGCTTACTAAGGAGCTTCTTACGTCGCACAAGCGCCCATGAAGCCCCCCACAGGGCGAAAGCAAGCGCCTCCATCCCGGCCAAGGCCACCCAGGGAATCGGGCCGACCCCTACCGAGGTCCATCTGATCAGGGGAAGAAAGAAGCCCAACCCAGCTGCGAACCCTAGCCCCAATCCACGCCATACCGTCGCCTTCTCCAGAACCCCCCAGAGCAGGGCAAGCCCGATGGCAGCCGCTGGCCACCACCCGAACACCGGGAATGCGAGATGGATCACCCACCCCGCAACCGCCGCGTATAGTGCGTTTCTGAGCCCCGACACGCGCCTAGCCTACGGGAGGGGCAACCCACAAACGCGCCGTTCACACTCCCGCATCAGTAGGCGACAACTCCCCGACGCATCCCCGTGATCGCCTGTCCCGCATTTCGCCGAACGGAGGGGTCGGGCGCCACCTCTGCAATCTGATCCAAGACGTCGATCACCTGCTTGAACCACCGCACGAGGTCGCCCGGGGCGATGTCTCTACCCTTGAGCACGGCATCGAGGCTCTTGCCCTGGGTCCAGGAGTGCACCGGGCCGACGATTCCCCACTGAGGGGCCTGGAGCCGCGGGAGCTTCCGCTCCAGGTGCATCTCGTGAAGCCCGGACGACACCCGGACGGTCTCTTTTAAGGCAACCCCAATCGGCCCTGCCGGACCCTGGGGGATGCGGGGGGTCTGGGTCTCGTCGTCCCGCCTGCCCTCATAGACCAGGGTCGAGACGACCGCAGCAAGTGCCGGAGGCTGGAGCCCGGCCCACACGCCTAGCCGGAGGCACTCGGCGATCACGAGGTCGTTCTCCGAATAGATCGTCCGCAGCGTCGTTCCCCATGAGGTAGGGACCAAGGCCTCCCCCTCCCCCTCCAGGTATCCGAGCTCGACCAGGACCCCGCATCTCCGGTCGAAGAGCCGCGCGATCGAACCGGTCTCCTTGGAGATCTCCCCGGCCAGCCGGTCCCGATCGCGAAGGGCTCGGAAGTACCGCTCGGCCCAACGGGAGTGGTCGTCTCGATCGGGGCAGGAATGGCAAGGGTGTGCACGCATCTGCCTTCGCAGGTCCTCTATCTTGTCCTTTCCCTCCTCGACCTCCACGGGTTCCCCCTTCTGGCGTGGAAGAGTGAAGAGGTCGCGCTTGGCGTTGAGGGTCGACGAAAGGTCGCGCCGGGACTGTGCCCGCCGGGTGTCCACCCTCTTGGGGAGGCGGATCTCCCCCACCTGCTCGATTCCGTTGTGGAGGTCGGCGATCGACAGCCTGAAGGCCCGACCCGTCTCGGCCACCACAAGAGGGCGGGGAGGTTCCGTCTTGTCTGGTGATACAACCACGGCGAGACCCTTACGCCTTCCCTCGAGGATGCGAACGACCGCTCCGGCCCTGAGACGCCTCAGCGCTGCGGTGGAGGCCTCCCGTCGATCCCTCGTTGCCGTTCGAGCGCTGGCCTTCTCCAGCCGCGAGATCTTCTCCTTGAGGCCCGAATACTCAAGGAAATCCCCCCGGCTACACACGATGGCCTCCCGATACCCGGATATCGCGGTGTCGAGGTCCCTCACCTTCCTCGCCTGGGTGACCACGGAGCCATCGGCCTGGTATTGGGCGAAGGACATCTCCAGGACCTCGCGGGCCTTCGTGACCCCCGATCGGGCCACAAGGTTGATGGCCATGTTGTAAGAGGGCTGAAAACTACTCACGAGGGGGTACGTCCGACGCGACGCCAGCCGCCCCAGGATCTCGACGTCGAATCCCGGGTATTCCACGACGATCGCGTGACCCTCGACATCGATCCCCCGCCGGCCCGCTCGACCGGTCAACTGTGTGAATTCCCCTGCCGTGAGGTCCTTGTGCGAGTCGCCATCCCACTTGACCAGCTTCTCGAGCACGACCGATCGGGCTGGCATGTTGATCCCGAGGGACAGGGTCTCCGTGGCGAAGACGACCTTGATGAGCCCTGCCGTGAACAGCTGCTCGACCACCTCCTTAAAGAGCGGAATCATTCCGGCATGGTGGGCGGCCACTCCGGCTTGAAGGTGATCGAACCAGTGGGCATAGCCAAGAGCTCCAAGATCCGCCCCAGGGAAACCCGAACACCGCTCCTCGATGATCTCTCGGACCTGAGCCCTCTCGGAGTCGGTCGTCAGCCTGATCCCCGCCGCGCGTATCTGATCGACCGCGTCCTCGCACCCCGCGCGAGAAAAGATGAAGACAATCGCCGGCAGGAGCCCCTGCGAATCCAGAACGTCGATCACGGCGAAACGCGGGGGCGGCCGTCGGCCGACGCCCCTGGGGCCTCGATGGCCTCGGTGACGGGGAGAGTGGCGGAGTCGTCGCACCACCGCTTCAAGATCGGGATTGAGTCTGGGGTTGGGGCCCGGCTGGGTCGGGTCAACCCCGGTTGCATACAGATCGAACATCCCCTCCCGCAGCATGACGTGCGGCCATAGCGGCACAGGGCGAGTCTCCGAGACGATGACCTCCGTATCTCCCCTCACCTCCTTGAGCCAGGCACCGAATTCCTCCGTGTTCGATACCGTTGCCGAAAGTGCGACGATCTCGGTCTTGGCGTCGAGGTGGACGAGGATCTCCTCCCATACACTCCCCCGGAATCGGTCGGCGAGGTAGTGAACCTCGTCGAGGATGACGACGCCCAGCCTCTCAAGGGTCGAAGAACCCGCGTAGATCATGTTCCTCAAGACCTCGGTCGTCATGACGACGATGTCCGCGTTCCCATTGATGGAGGTGTCCCCCGTGAGCAGGCCGACGGCCGATGACCCGTAGGCCTCCGTAAGATCCCTGAACTTCTGGTTGGACAAGGCCTTGATCGGCGTGGTGTAGAAGGCCTTCTCCTTGCGCTCCCTCGCGCACCGAACTGCAAACTCCCCGACGACCGTCTTTCCTGCCCCAGTGGGTGCGGCCACCAGCACCGAGCGGCCATCTTCGACCGCCTGGCAGGCCTCAACCTGGAACTCGTCCAGTGAGAAGGGCAGCGACTCGGCGAATGTCTGCACACCTGGATGATTCGCCCTCTGATGCGACGCCCGATACCTGTCTGCGGGCGATTCGTTCATGAGACGACGCTACGGGATTCGTGCCCCAAGGACCCGCAGCGCTCCCGGGGCGACGGTCACTTTCAATGGCTCCGAACCAACAAGCTCCCCATCCGCGAAGGCCGCCGGAAGGGTCGCCCCATCAGTCGATTGGCAAACCGTGACCGACTTGACCTTCTCAATCCTGATCCTGGGATCGGTAACGTGCGAGCCATCCTTGAGCTTGGGGAAGAGCTTGATGAGGCTGGCCTTCGACATGCCCTCTGCGATGACCAACTCGAGCCACCCATCGGTGACCGAGGAATCAGGAGAGATGATTAGGCCTCCCCCAAAAACGGGGGTATTCGCCACGGCCACCAGTGTCGAGGACGATTTCCACTTCAGCCCATCGGCCTTGGCCTCTATCCCGTACGGCTTGAAGCGCGCGATCTCTCTGAAGGTCGCGACCTTGTACTTCACAGGCCCCTTGGGCCGCTGAATGTTGGCGGCATAGGCGGCCACGGCCGCATCGATGCCCGCCGAAAGCACGACCGCGAAGTACCTGGGATCCCCCGGTTCCTCGATCCCAGGCCCGGTGACCTTGCCGAGGTCGACGGCCGTGACATCTCCATGGAGCCCTTCGTAGATTCGATCGACGGCCTGCTCGATCTCGTATTCGGGCAGGCCAAAGGTGTTTGCTGCGTCATTTCCGGAGCCAGAGGACACGATCCCCAGGGGAAGGTTCTTCCGTCCGGCGCAGATCTGAACCCCCAGGTGGACCATGCCGTCACCACCGACGACCACCAAGGCGTCGAGATCGTTCCTCGCCCGCATCGCCGCCTCGAAGGCGCTAGCCCAAGACCCATGGGTGAGGTCCCGGATCTTGAGGCCGCGGCCGGCGAGTGCGGCCAAAGCCTCATGCCCCCATCGCATCCCCCGGCCGCTTGCGGCGGTGGGATTGGTAATGACACCGATGACGTGGCTCATGCCCTATCCCTTCGTCGCGCGCACCCAGGCAGGGTCGCGTGTCCATTGGCAGCCAACGTACAGGTCCCCCACCGATGACGCCAGGAGCATGGCCTCACTGATCCTCGGGAATTGAGGCCGAGGCGAGGACGGCCTCCGCCGCATTGGCGAGTCGATCCCGTAGGTCCGCGGGACTGATCCGCCTGAGATGCGGAGCCACCGAAAGGAGACGAGCCACGATCACGTCGGGATTGGCGACCCCGAATCTCGCAACAAGCTCATCACCGACCGACTTAAGAGACACCCCGGGAAGGTCCTCGAATGCCCATCGGCCAGCGAGACCAACCGTGATCTCCGCGTCGTATTGCGCTTCAAGGGCGAAACCCTCCGTTTCCCTCCTTGGGGTGCTGGCTGGCTCATCGGTCACCTCGGCGCGTTCGATGCGGTCGAGCCGAAGCGTCCTGAAGTCACCCGCCCTTAGGCAGAAACACTCGACATACCCGACCCCATCCACGGCCACGAGCCGATGGGGTTCAATGGTCCTCTCCGTCCGGCGATCCTGAGCATCGACATAGGTCACGACGACGGCGAGCGATCGCTCAAGACCCTCCCGTATGGCCTGTACGGCCGTTTGATCGGCGGGGGGTGCTCCAACCACGGTAACCGCCATTGCTCCCTCCACGGCGGCTCTCAAAGCCTCCAGCGCCCCCTCCGCGGCGGCAGGAGCCGCCCCAGAGGCCACGATGCTGGCCAAGGCCCCCATGAGGGCGACCGCCTCCGCCGGGGCGAGCCGAACCTGCCGGATGCCCAGCGATTCCGTGAGCCGAGCGATCCCCTCCTCGTAGGCATAGCCATCGAAATCGAGAAGGTCAGCTGTCCCATAGCCCGGCAAACCGGAGACCCACAGGGTGTCGATGTCGTCCTTGATGACCTCCCGAGAGACCCCAAAATGGCGGGCAAGTTCGTCGAAGCTGGCCTCGCCGTACTCCTCGAGTTGGGTGACAATCCCGAGGAGCCTGGTCAGTCGGGGAATGGCGGGCTCAGGCACGGGCCGCCTCCAACGCCGCCCGGGCGTGGGTGATGACTGCCTCCGCAAGGGAAAGGGGAGAGATGATCCTTCCCGCCCCGGAGAGGCCGAGAATTTCGTCTCGGAGGGAATCGGTATCCGAATACTGCACCTCGTAGAGGTCCCACTCCCCCTTCGATTCGAGGAACCGCCCCCGGCGACGAAGAGCATGCCCTGACTCCGCGCGGAGCCCGATGCGCGCGGTGAGGGAAGGGACGGACGCCGTCAAGTAGACCCCCGCGAGCCCGACGGGGGCGACGAAGGCGCCCCTCTCCCCGATAGGCGAAACCGTTCCCTCGATCCGGCTCAACCGGTATGTGCGAGGTTCGCCCCTGTCTCGGTCGAGTCCGACGAGGTAGAGGGGTCCGCCTCGAACAACCAGGCGCCAGGGCTCGACCGTCCTTCGGGCTCGCCCCGATGACGCCGAGGTATAGATGAATTGAACCGCCTGCCCGTCCGCGATCGCCTGGGCAAGGGCGGGTGCCGCATCGACCCCCGCCGTCGAGCGCGCCGCAAGATATACCGGAATCTCTTCGATTCGGGCGGTCGACGACGTGATCTTGACCAAGGCCCTCCTGGCGTCGGTTCCAAGGGCCGCGCACTGCCAGTAGTCGGCAGCGACAGCCACGATCGCCCGCTCGACGGCTGTAAGCGAAATGGGGGGCATGACGCCATCGCCAGCGTCGATGACGTAGCCGATCTCGTCACCGTGGGTGGCGTCTGTAACGGTTCGAAGCGGCACTCCGATCCTGCGCAGGTCGTCCTTGTCCCTCTCAAACATGCGCTCGAATGCCGCGGTCCTTTTTCGAGCGGTCTCGGAGTCGTCGTGGTCATCGACGGGGTCGTAGCCTGCGACCGTCGCACGGATTTCCGCGCGGGTCATCCTCAGCGGAGCATGGGTGAGCGCAATCAGGAGATTGAGAAGCCGCTCGGCCGCGTCCGGCGCGGGCATCAGACCCTGCAGGCGAGCAACTCGGTTGCTATGACCGCTCGGGCCCCCACCGCGTACAACTGCTCCATGACGTGGTTCATCTCGCTCCTGGGAACCAGGACGCGGACGGCCCTCCAATCCGGAGACCCGTGGAGGGGGGTCACGGTCGGGGCTTCATATCCGGGGGTAATGACCGCAGCCTCCGCGAGTGCGGCTTCAGGGATGTCGTAGTCAAGGAGTACGTATTGACGCGCGATGAGGACGCTCCGCAGCCTCCCGGTGATGGTGGCGATGGCGTCTTCCGGGGTGTCGGGGCGTCGAACCAGGAGCGCTTCCGAGACAAGGATCGGATCGCCGAAGATCTCTAGGCCGGCGGCCCTGAGGGTCGCCCCGGTTTCCACAACGTCGGCGACGGCATCGGCAACCCCCAGCCGAACCGCTGTCTCGACCGCACCGTCCAGGTGAACCACTTGGGCCTTAACTCCGTACGACCTCAGGTGATTCGACACGAGGTGGGAATAGGATGTCGCGACGCGCTTTCCTGCCAGATCCTCGATCGAAGAGACCTTTCGCGCGGGAGCAGCATACCGGAACGTTGACGCCCCGAACCCCAGTTCAAGGTGCTCAATCGCCTCGGCTCCAGAGTCCATCAACAGGTCCCTACCCGTGATTCCAACATCAACCGTGCCGGCTCCGACGTATACCGCGATGTCCCGTGGCCTGAGGTAGAAGAATTCGACACCGTTCCTAGGATCGGACAGCGCCAGTTCGTGAGAGTCCCGGCGCTGTTTGTACCCGGCGTCGCGCAGCAGTTCGCTCGCAGGCTCAGATAGCTCGCCCTTGTTGGGTACAGCGACGCGTAGTACGGCCATCCTCAGAGGTATTTCTCTATGTCGCTCAAGGTAAATCCCTTGGCCACCATCATGACTTGGGCATGATAGATGAGTTGGGCGAGTTCCTCGGCCGCCCTTTCGTCTGACTCGAATTCCGCCGCCATCCAAGCCTCCGCTGCCTCCTCGACCAACTTCTTCCCGATCGAGTGGACTCCGTTCTTCAGAAGTTTAACGGTACGACTGCCACGGGGACGTTCCTCCGCGCGACGCTGGAGTTCGTCGAATAGTTCGTCAAAGGTCTTCACGACGCCCAGCCTACGGGAGGCGACGGGGTGAGGGTCAACTCAGGCCAGTCTCGCAATAACGTGGGCGACGGCTATCGCGGCCTCGACCGCCTCTTTTCCCTTGTCCTCGTGCGAGCCCGGCAGCCCCGCGCGATCCCTAGCTTGCTCTTCCGTATCGCAGGTGAGAACCCCAAACCCGAGCGCGATAGCGTGTTGACGGGCGACTTCCGCCAATCCGCGGGTGGCCGCATCGGCCACGAATTCGAAATGCGGAGTCCCCCCCCGGATAACAACCCCAAGGGCGACGATGACCTCGGCGCCCCCGCATGCCAGGACCTCGGCGACCACGGGAAGCTCGAAGCATCCCGGAACCCGGGTCAGCCGGTACCGTGCCCCGGCCGCTTCGATGGCACCAATCGCACCCGAAATCAGGCCTTCCATGACCCCCTCGTGCCATGAGGAGGCCACTACCTCAACCGTGAGCCCTGTCCCGTCCTCGACGCGGAGGGGGGCTCCCTCGCCACTCATGACGACTCCGCCCGAAAGTGCCCCATGCGCTCCATCTTGGTCTTAAGGTATCGCTCGTTGTGAGGGTTGCCTCCAACATGGATGGGGACGCGCTCGATGATCTCGATCCCACTTGCACGAAGCCCTTCCACCTTCGCGGGGTTGTTCGTGAGCAAGCGGATCCTGGTCAGGCCGAGGTCATGCAGGATGGCCGACGCCGCACCATACTCCCGCCTGTCTATGGGAAGCCCAAGGTCGGCGTTGGCGTCCACGGTATCGCGACCGCGATCTTGGAGCGCGTAGGCCTGGATCTTCTTCACGATGCCGATGCCTCGACCCTCGTGCCCCAAGAGGTAGACGACGGCGCCTCCCTCCTGGGCGATGGCCTTGATGGCCGCGTCCAACTGGGGCCCACAATCGCACCTCAAAGAACCCAGGGCGTCTCCGGTCAGACACTCGGAATGGACCCGCACGATGGGGACGATGCCCTCTTTGGGCGGGACGACGAGGGCGACATGCTCGTTGCCGGTGCGTTCATCGCGATAACCCCTTACGGAGAGTTCCCCGTACGCGGTGGGCAGAGTTGCCTCCCCAGAGAAGGCCACCCGGTGGGGTTCGGCAAAGGTCTCTTCAGGAGAATCTCCCTTTTTAAGCCGGTATTCGATGAGTTCCTTGATGGTCAAAATGGTGAGCCCTTCTCGTTCGGCGAGAACCTCCGCGTCGTCCAGGCGCATCATCGTTCCGTCATCATTCACGAGTTCGGCGATGGCGCCCACGGGCTCCAGTCCGGCCAACCGGCACAGATCCACGGCCGCCTCGGTGTGTCCCGGGCGATGGAGTACACCGCCTGCAACAGCGCGAAGGGGTAGAACATGCCCGGGACGGATGACATCTTCGGGCGTGGATCCCGGATTCGCAAGCACCTTGAGGGTGCGGTGGCGATCCGCGGCTGAAATCCCCGTGCTCACACCCGTTGCAGCATCCACGGTCACCGTGTAGGCAGTCCGCCGGGGATCCTCGCTATCGGGGACCATGAGGGGAAGGGCCAGGGAGTCGGCCATATGGCCGGGCATCGGTGCGCACAGGTAGCCGCTTGAATTCCGGATGGTCCATGCGACCCACTCGACCGTCGCCGTCTCCGCAGACAAGATGACATCAGCCTCGTTCTCCCTGGCCGCGGAGTCTGCGACAAGTACCGGTCGCCCCAAGCGAAGCTCCTCAAGGGCTCGTTCGACGGAGGAAGTCGCCTTCGCGTTCACGCCCGACCGCCTAGAAGGCTCTCGACGTACTTCCCGATCACGTCGACCTCGATGTTGACCGATTCGTCGATACCCCGTTCCCCAAGG
This sequence comes from uncultured Demequinaceae bacterium, assembly GCA_964610155.1. Taxonomy (GTDB): domain Bacteria; phylum Actinomycetota; class Actinomycetes; order Actinomycetales; family Demequinaceae; genus JAFGBM01. Next base: position 102,139 of record CAZSUY010000008.1, on the reverse strand, counting down.
GTCGTCCCCTTCAGGGTCATCGGGATGAGCGAAACCGTCACCCTGTCTCGATCGAGGGCCGCGACCGTCAGGGACACCCCGTCGATCGCGATCGACCCCTTGGTCACCACATACCGCACCAGGGGCTCAGGCAGCCGGAAGGTCAGGTCGTCCCACTCGGGTCCGGAGTCGCGCGAGAGAAGGGTCGCGATCCCGTCGACGTGGCCCTGAAGGAAGTGCCCACCCAGGCGGGAATCCGCTCGCAAGGCGCGCTCAAGATTGACGTGGCGCCCAACTGAGGCCGTTCCTAGGGTCGTCGTTTCTCGTGTCACCCGCATGACGTCTGAGGTCCAAGAGGGCCCGTCTACGGTCGCGACGGTCAGGCACACTCCATCCACGGCGACCGACTCCCCGATCCCCAGGCCCTCCGCCAGTGCGGGAGCTGAAACGGTCAGGCGCGACGCCGATTCGGCCTCTTCGACTGCTGTCACGCTCCCAATCGCCTCGACTATTCCCGTGAACACCGCATCATCCCTTCCGGTTTGGCCTTCCAATGACGAGGACGTCGTCGCCGAGCCTCATGGTCTTGACATCCGTCAATCTCAACGCATCCCCGATGGTGTGGATTCCCAAGTCGTCAACCACTCCCCTGCCGGAGCCGAGCAGGGCGGGCGCCATGTATGCGTGAACCTCGTCCACGAGCCCTGCGCGAATGAACGCAGAGCTGAGGGTCGCCCCCCCCTCGATGATCACGCTCCTCACTTCGCGCTCATTGAGATCCCGGAGCACGAGATGGGGATCATGGGTCCGAACCTGCAGGACGTTGTCGTCGCGCCAGATGTTCTTTCCGGCTGTGTCGCGGAGACCAACCGCCACTCGGAGCGGCTGATGTCCCCTCTCCTTTCCACCGTGGCGCGCCGACAGCATCGGATCATCGGCCATGATCGTCCCCGTTCCGACGACAATTGCGTCCACGCGACCCCTCTCATGGTGCGAGTGGTCACGAGCCTCTTCGCTCGTGATCCACTGGCTCGTGCCATCCACCGCAGCCGTCCGCCCGTCCAGGGTCGCCGCTAGCTTCAGGATGACGAAGGGACGCTGCTTCCTGTGGGCGTGAAGGAACGGTCCGATCATGTCTTCCGCCGCCTGCGATGGCTCCAGGACGACCTCGACCCCCCTCTTTTTTAGAACAGCTGCCCCGCCCCCCGAGATTGTCCCCGGGTCGGGCACCGCATATACCACGCGAGTGATGCCCGCCTCTGTCAGGGCCTCCACGCATGGACCCGTTCGTCCCACGTGGCGGCATGGCTCAAGCGTCGTATATGCGGTAGCGTCTGCGGTCTGCCTTCCCCGCTTGGCCGCGTCGGCGATCGCTGCGACTTCGGCGTGCGTAGTCCCCGCTCCCCGGTGATAGCCCTCGCCGATCACCTGACCCGATTTGTCCAGTAGGACGCATCCGACTCGTGGGTTTGGGCCATATTCCGGGCCCCTCTTTGCCACCTTGACCGCGCGAGTCATCGCCTCTGCAGGTGTCAATCGCGATTCCGCCGCGGAGGCCTTCCTCTCAGCCATAGGGCGTTCCCTTTGCCCTTTGCCGAAGGGTAGCCACCTCGACGCCTGGGTTGTCCTTCCCGAAGATGGCCGTACCGACAACCAAGACGTCGGCCCCCGCGTCGATCACCTCGACAATGTTGTCCGTCGTTACCCCTCCATCGGCCGCAATCCAGATCTCCCCGTCGACACTGTTGATGGCCTTCCGCAAGGCTCTGATTTTCTCAAGGATCGTCTCAAGGAGGGGCTGCCCGCCGAAACCGGGTTCGACGGTCATGACGACGACCATGTCGAACTCGGGTAGGTATTCGAATATGGATTCCACCGGGGTGGCAGGCCGAAGAGCAACCCCGACCCTTGCCCCCAACCGACGGATTTCACGCGCCAGCCGAATCGGAGCCAATGCCGCCTCGAGGTGAAAGGTCACCGAGGCCGCTCCCGCCTCGACATACATGGGCGCCCATCGATCGGGGTCATCGATCATCAGGTGAACATCAACGGGGATCTTCGAAACCTTCACGATCCTCTTGACCGTGGGCAACCCAAGGGTGAGATTGGGAACAAAATGCCCATCCATGACATCTACGTGAAGCCAGTCAGCGTCGGAGACCGCCTCGATGTCCCTCTCGAGGTTCACCAAGTCAGCCGAAAGGATGCTCGGCGCTATCTGTATTCTCATAGGTCGACCCTATCTCCCGGTTGCCTGAACGAAAGCCTGCACCAAGACGCTTCCCTCGTCGCCTACGCCTCACCCAGCTGGGCATTTCCGGGTAGCCGAGCCCCCCTCCACCACGCCTCCGCACTCATGGTGGTCTTTCCGGCAGGGGCAATCCATCCCAGCTCGACCGGATCGGTGCCCGTCGAGACTAAGACGCCCGCATCGTAACGCACGGAACCGGGGATACCGCCACGAAGATCCGGCCTAGGGGTGACGGGCCCGATTTTCGCCGACTGGCCATTCGGAAGGCTGGTCCAGGCCCCGGGAGAGGGAGTGCAGCCTCGGATCCTTCGATCGACGATGTGGGCGGGGAGATCCCATCTCACCTCTGCGTCCTCGCGGCTCAATTTATTCGCGTAACTCATCCCCTCCTCCCCCTGCGGCGCGGGTGCGGCCCTACCATCTACAAGGGCGCGAAGGGCATCGACCATGAGGGGTGCCCCCGCCCGCGCTAGGCGCTCGAGTAGATCGCCGGCCGTGTCGGTGGGCCCGATGGACTCCGTCACGGATCCGACGATTGGCCCCGTGTCCAACCCCTCCTCGATGATGAAGGTCGAGGCCCCCGTGACGTCGTCTCCGGCCATGATGGCTCGTTGAACGGGAGCCGCCCCCCTCCATGCGGGCAGGAGCGAGAAGTGGAGGTTCACCCATGCGACTCGAACGGCGGCGAGCAGCGCCGGACGGAGGATCTGCCCGTATGCCACCACCGCAGCCACGTCGCACTCAAGGGCCGCGACCTGCTCAATGAAGGCTGGATCGGACGCCTTCGTCGGGGCCAGAACCTCAAGCCCCAAAGCCTCGGCTCTGACCTTGACGGAACTGGGATGGAGGGCCGCCCCTCGTCGGCCCTTGGCGTCCGGTCGTGTGAGCACGGCCGCTACCTCCACACCCGATTCCACAAGGGCCTCGAGGGTGGGAAGGGCAATCCCAGGGGTTCCAGCAAAGAGGACGCGCATGCGTCCATCGTAGGGCGGCTCGGTCCTCCTAACCGGGGAGTACCAGGGAGCCATCAACTCGCATGCGCATATCCCCCGAACCCGCGGCCGACGACTCTCGCTCAAGCCCGCGTAGAGAATCGACAATCTCCTGCGCGATCCGGCGTCCACACAGGAGGTTCAGCGAACCTGTCGGTGACGGTACCTCTCTGACCTCCGCGTGCGAACCAAGAGTCCCTCCCGCCAAGGGCAGGGCCCTCGCCCTGACCAGCAGCTCCTCGCTTCCTTCTACCCTGACAATCCGCCCAAACGGGGGAAGCCCGAGCGCCGCCCTTTCCCGGGCGACATCCCTCGCCAGATCGCCAGGGGTCCAGGTTTCCAGCGCCCGCCGAACGACCGGCTCAACGTCACCGACGACGACCATGAGGCCCCCTGCCGCTCTGGGCCTAATCAGGGCTGCCGCCGAGAACCACAGCCCTGCGGCGTCGACCTCCGTCCCCATACGGCCGAGCCCGGAGTCGGCTCCGATGATCACACCGGCCGAGTAGCCCTCCGAAACGGCGGGAAGCGCTCCGGGGGTGGCCACCACGATTCCCTTCTCAACGGCGCCATCGTTGATGATGCCCGTCGCTACTGATGAAACCGTGACCAGACCCCCCGGCGCCATACGCCGAATCTGCTCCGCGATGCGTTCGACACCCTGTCTCGACTCGGACAGTCGGCTGGTGTGGCAATCGGGACAGTGCCACTGCGGATTTTCCGCTCCGCAGCCGACGCACACCAGGGGCGAATCCTTCCCCGTGCGACGGAGGGCATCCCCACAGGTGAGGCACCGTGCCCATTGCCCGCATCGTGCGCAGGCGAGGGAGGCGACGTAGCCAGCCCTCGGCACGAGCACGAACACGGGTCCGGTGGACAGTCCTTCCATCAGGACGCGCCACGCTGCTCCCGGCATCCAGTGCCATCCCTCAGGCCCCTCCCTCTCTCTCTGTTCCCCGGTGAGCACCTCGATCGCTGGAACTGCCGAGCGAATCCCCTCTCTTGACGCCGGCGCAAACGTGGCCCAACCGTGCTCAACCAACGCCGTGGCCTCGACGCTGGGGGCCCAGGCCCCGAGGATCAGCCTTGAGTCCTCGGCCTCGCTACGGATCGCGGCGACGGTTCGGGCATGCGGATAGGGCGCATGCGGGTCCTGATGAGCCGAGTTCCCGTCCCCCCAGAGAATGAGAAGAGCCAGAGAGGGTACCGGCTGGAAGGCCGTCGACCTGGTACCGACTACGATCGGCGCGGCCCCGTGCATGGCCGCGAGGTAGTTCTCGTAGCGGACGGATGGGCCGTCCTCGGCGTGGACGATGGCGAAATCTCCGCCCGAACGCGATGTCCACCTGGAGAGTCCATGCCCCTTAAGGCTTGAGGCGACGGCCGCCACAGCACGAACATCCGGCACCGCGACTATGACGCTGCCCCCTCCCGAGGCTGCCCTGAGCGCGTGGGTGGCTATGGCCATCACCGGCAGGGAGGATCGATCCGGTTCGGGGACGGCCTCCCACACCACCCGATCCCCGAGAACATGGGAGACGTCGGCATCGAGGAGCGCCACCCCTGCCACCGACGCCAGTCTGGCCGCTGTCTCCACGCTTGGCCCGGTGACCCGATCGATCCACCTACGTTCCACCGACGCCACCCTGGGGGGCACCGCCAGCCTGAGCACGTCCCACAGTGATCCGCCGTACCGTCTGGCCACCTGACGAGCCAGATCGATTCCCGCTCCCGAAGTCGACGGTACGGCTCCGGCCGAGTGAATATCGCTGGTACGCCCCATGTATTCGCTGGTATCTGCACGTTCACACACGATCCCACCGACCAGTCGTCCATGGAAGGGCACGCGTACTCGCGTGCCGACCTTGACGATGTCTAGCAGTTTGGAGGGGACGGAGTAGTCGAAAAGTCGGTCAAGATGAGGAAGGGGGCTATCGACACACACCCGCATGATCGACGGGTCCATTCGGATCAGCGGACGGCCGCCTGGAGCGCTTCCACGCGGTCCGTCAACTCCCATGTGAATTCAGGAATCTCACGGCCGAAGTGTCCATAGGCAGCCGTTGCCTCATATATCGGGCGACGCAGATCGAGGTCTTTGATGATCGCAGACGGGCGGAGATCGAATACTTCACGAATGGCAGACGAGAGCTGATCCTGCGTTACGGTTTCCGTACCGAAGGCCTCCACATATAGGCCGATGGGATGCGCGGTGCCTATCGCGTATGCCACCTGAATCTCACAGCGCTCGGCGAGACCGGCAGCAACGACGTTCTTGGCGATCCATCGCATCGCATACGAAGCGGAGCGGTCCACCTTTGAGGGATCCTTTCCAGAGAAGGCTCCTCCACCATGACGAGCAGTCCCTCCGTAGGTGTCCACGATGATCTTCCTCCCAGTCAAGCCAGCGTCCGCCTTGGGGCCGCCTTCCTCGAAACGACCTGTCGGATTGATCAGGGAGCGATGGCGAGAGGCATCGAGGTCGAAGTTGGCCAATACCGGCGCAACGACAAGCTCCTCAAGGCTCGCGCGCAGATCGGCCGTCGACACCTCTGGGGAGTGCTGGCCGGAAAGGACGATCGTGTCGACCGTCACAGGCCGACTTCCTTCGTATCCGACTGTTACCTGCGCCTTGCCGTCGGGGCGGAGGAAAGAGACCAGTCCCTCCTTCCGCACCAATGAAAGGCGGCTGGTCAGGGCATGCGCCATCATTATCGGAACCGGCATCAATTCCGGTGTTTCCCGGCAGGCGTACCCGAACATCAATCCCTGATCGCCCGCCCCCAGGTTCTCGTCGAGTTGGGCTTCACCATCAATGGGACCACCATCGGTCGCGGCATTGACGCCCAAGGCGATGTCCGGTGACTGCTGACCGAGGGAAATCGACACTCCACAGGTGTGTCCATCGAATCCGCATTCTGGGGATGTGTATCCGATTCCCACGATCGTCCGACGGACGATATCCGGGATCTCGACATAGGCGTCGGTAGTAACCTCACCCGCGACGTGGACCAGACCGGTGGTAGCCAGGGTCTCCACCGCGACACGGGATGCGGGATCCTCCTTCAGGAGGGCGTCGAGGATGGCGTCGGAGACCTGATCGCAAAGCTTGTCTGGATGGCCCTCGGTTACGGATTCTGATGAGAAGAGACGGAGCGTAGGCACCGGAAGAGTCTAGCGGACTCCTCCGACCCAACCCCGAACCTTGCTTCCCTTCTTCTTCCTCGAGCTTTTCTTCCGCGTCTTCACGACGGCATCGAGGATCGCATGGGCGAGTCTCATCTTCTCGCCTTCCGCTGTCGCCACCTTCTCCCCATTTATGTCAAGGATGGTGATCGTATTGCTCACGTCTCCGAACCCGATCCCCTCCCCTACGGGGTTGACTACCAGAAGATCTGCTCCCTTGTGCCGCGCCTTGTCCATGCCGTGCTGCAGGATGCTGGTCAGGTTATCGCCCGTCTCGGCGCCGAAACCCACGATCGTTTGCCCCGAGCGTCGGGCTTTGACCAATGTGAGGAGGATGTCCTCGGTCTCGGTTAACTCAAGGTTGAGGCGTCCTTCCCCCGACTTTTTGATCTTTTCCGGCGAGACCGTGACCGGTCGGAAGTCAGCGACCGCTGCCGCCATGATGACCACATCTGCATCCGGGGCGACCTCTCGCATCTCCCTCGCAAGCCCGACACACGTCTCGACATCCACCCGGGTGACCCCCTCCCCGAGGGGAAGAAGCACATTCGCTGCTACGACGGTCACGAGCGCACCACGTTCACGGGCCGCCTCGGCCAGGGCAAACCCCTGATGCCCGGAAGACCTATTCCCGATGAAACGCACGGGATCGATGGGTTCCCTCGTTCCCCCGGCGCTGATGAGGAAGCGCACTCCATCAAGGTCACCCCAGCCGTGTTCTTCGTCCTTTTTATCCGGAAGCCCCTCCCCCTTCGCCGCAGCGTAAAGGGCCTCGACGAGGGCCTCGGGCTCCGGCAATCTGCCGATACCCACATCCTTCCCGGTCATGCGCCCAACGTCCGGTTCGATGATGCGGACCCCCCGACCACGCAGGGTATTGATATTGTCCTGGGTGGCTGCGTTTTCCCACATCCCGGGGTGCATCGCCGGGGCGACAACCACTGGCGCAGACGCGGCGAGAAGGGTGCTTCCCAGGAGGTTCCGGGCCTCGCCGTGGGCAAGTTGCGAGAGGAAATCGGCAGTGGCCGGGGCGATGAGGATGATATCCGCCAGCTGGCCCAATCGGATGTGTTCGACGCCGGGGACGTTCTCGAACGTCTCGCTCGGTGCTGAACGCCCGGAGAGGGCCTCCCATGTGGCACGACCAACGAAGTTAAGCGATTCCGGTGTGGGAATCACCTGCACGGAGTGCCCATCCGAAAGAAGACGCCTGACAACGGACGCGACCTTATACGCCGCTATGCCGCCGGTAACCCCTAGAAGTACCCGCACGTCTACTCGTTGAGGTCCGTTAGCTTGAGCAGGCCACTGGCGTTAATCTCGCGAAGGGCTACCGACAGGGGCTTGTCCGTTGAGTCTGCCTCAACGAGAGGTCCAACGTTCTCGAAGTGACCCTCCCCGAGCGCCTCGTAGTAGGAGTTGATCTGGCGCGCTCGCTTGGAGCCGTAGATCACGAGGGCGTACTTCGAGTCCACCTTCGAGAGCAATTCGTCGATCGGAGGGTTGGTGATTCCCTCAGGCATGGCGACGGTTCCGGACACATCCATCCCTTCCATCCGAGCGAGCGCCCGGAAGCGGCCCCCAGTCTACCCGCCAACTACCAGGGCGTGCACCCGTTCGACGACCTCGTCCAGGTCGTCGTTCACGATGACTGCGTCAAACTCGTCGGTGGCTTCCATCTCTATCCGTGCCGTGGAAAGACGACGCGCCCTCTCCTCTTCGTCCTCCGTATCTCTGCAATCCAGCCGCCTCACCAGTTCTTCCCACGACGGCGGGACGATGAAGAGCAAGAGAGCCTCCGGCATCGATTCCCTAATCTGGCGAGCGCCAGCGAGATCTAGTTCTAGAATGCTGGGGATTCCCGCGCTGAGGCGCTCCTCGACCGGCCGTCGGGGTGTTCCATAACGATGGGTCCCATGAACGGTCGCCCACTCCAGGAACTCGCCATCCTCGACCATCCTTGAGAACTCCTCCTCGCTCACGAAGTCGTAGTCGATGCCGTCGACCTCCCCGGGCCTCCGTGGTCGGGTGGTGACCGATATCGATACCCACACGTCTCGATAACGCTCCACGAGTCGCTGAATGATCGTGTCCTTCCCGACGGCCGTTGGGCCGGCCAATACGGTTAGCCGTGTCATGGAGCGAGCCTCGCGATCAGCGCGGCAACCTGATGCTCCCCGAGTCCTCGGATCCGACGGGATGGCGCAATCCCCGCCTCAGTCATGAGCATGGCCACGCGCTTCGGCCCGACGCCAGGCAGGCTCGCCAGCAGGTCAGTGGCCTTGATTCCGGCAAGGATCTCATCGGCCTTCGCCAGCGCGATCGCCCCAGCGATCCCGTGCCTTCCCCCCGCCACCTCATCTTTAAATTCCCTCCGGGCCATCCGAACCGAGGTCGCCTTCTTCAGGGCCTCCCTCCGCTGTTCGGCGGTCAGGGGAGGGACCCTCTGCCTCCCAGTCATTCGCCCCTCAAGGCAAACTGGGCCTCCCCCGCTGCCGCCCGGATCGCCCCCCTAAGCTTCTCCACGAAGGGGCCGGCGTGCAGAACTGCCCTGCTCTGGTGCGCGAGCACGTTCCGGGTTGCGGTCCCGAATACCTGAATGAGTTGTTCGGGACCAGCCCCTTGCGCGCCGATACCGGGGGACAGCAATGGGCCATTCACCCCGGTGAGGGAAAGAGGAAGGGATCGGACGGCGTCGCCGGTCGTGGCCCCGATTACGAGCCCGACGTCACCCATGGGGACGACCCCCTGATTCCATTGACTCGCGGCGGCTGCGATTGATGCGGCGACCGCGACCCCGTGCGCATCTCGGGAATGTTGGATAGACGCCCCTTCGGGATTCGAGGTCAAGCACAGCACGAACGCGCCCTTGCCATTCTGAGCCGCTAAGTTTAGGGCCGGTTCCAGTGACCCGAACCCTAGGTACGGAGAGAGGGTCATGGCATCGACCTCTAGGGGCGCCCCTGGCTTCAGGTAGGCATCGGCATATCCGGACATGGTCGAATCGATGTCGCCTCGCTTCGCATCCATGATGGTGATGAGGTTGTAGCCCTTTGCTGCGGCAAGAACTTGTTCGAGGGCAGCGATACCCCGCGCCCCGTGACGCTCGAAAAAGGCAATCTGAATCTTCACCGCCGCTGCCGATCGGTCGCATGCCTCGATGACCGCCTGGCCAAAGGTCAGCACACCCTCGGCGCTATCGGGGAGACCCCAGTGTCCGAGCATCTCCGGGCTGGGATCGACGCCTACACTGAGCGGTCCAAACTCATCCATCGCCAAAGCGAGCTGTTGTCCGAATCTCATGGTCAGCCTCTCTTGTGATGGTCCTGCAGGCTCGTCACAGCGAATGGTCCGGCAATGATCGCCTCGATCCCTTGGACCGCCGCCGCCAACTGCTGAACCGTAGTAACGATAGGCCGATCCACAGCCGTCGTCGCTGCACGAATCTCATACCCATCCGCCCGGGCACCCTGGCCGGAGGGCGTGTTCACCACCATGTCGACCTGCCCTGCCTGAATCATGTCGACGATGGTGCCCTCTCCATCCTGCCCTGGACCATCAGAGCATTTTCGCACCACTTGGGCTGGGATGCCATTACGTGACAGAACGGTGGCCGTCCCCTTCGTTGCTAGAACGGCGAATCCAAGTTGCGCAAGCCTCGCCACAGGTAGGATCATTGCCCGTTTGTCTCGATCAGCGACCGAGATGAAGACCGACCCGGAGGTGGGCAGGCCGCCGTATGCCGCCGCCTGAGACTTCGCAAAGGCGATGGGGAAGGTGGAGTCAATTCCCATGACTTCTCCGGTCGAGCGCATCTCCGGTCCGAGCACGGTGTCGACGATGGTGCCCTCCAGGGTGCGGAATCGTTTGAAGGGCAGGACGGCCTCCTTGACAGAGATCGGGCCTTCCATCTCGACATGGGTAGCATCCGTCAAGGGCAATATCCCCGCCTTCCTCAGGTCCGCGATGCTCTCCCCCGCCATGACCCTGGCAGCCGCGCGAGCGATGGCAACGCCCGTCGCCTTGGCGACGAAGGGTACGGTCCTCGAGGCGCGAGGGTTCGCCTCCAGGACGTACAGGATGTCGCTCACGAGGGCGTACTGGACGTTCATGAGCCCTCGGACCCCGATCCCGCGGGCCAACGCCTCGGTCGACCGGCGGATGCGCTCCAACTCCCTGCGGGAAAGGGACACTGGTGGGAGAACACACGCGGAGTCCCCAGAGTGGATGCCCGCCTCCTCGATGTGTTCCATGATCCCGCCGAGGTACATTTCTTCGCCGTCGAAGATCACATCCACGTCGATCTCCAGCGCGTCGTCCAGGAACCGATCAATCAGTAGCGGGGCGTCGGTCGCGTGGTCCCCCGCATCGAGGGCGCGCAAGACGTATGACTCAAGTTGAGGCTGCTCGTATACGATCTCCATGCCCCGACCGCCCAGCACATAGCTCGGTCTGACGAGGACCGGATATCCGATTCGATCGGCAATGGCGACGGCTTCCTTCACCCCCCTCGCGGTTCCGAATGCTGGCGCAGGAAGACCCGCCTCGGCGAGGACTCGCCCAAACGCCCCTCGGTCCTCCGCGGCGTTGATGGCCTCCGGCGAGGTGCCAAGAATGGGCACCCCTGCCTCTTCGAGTCGCCTGGCCAGGCTGAGCGGCGTCTGGCCCCCGAGTTGAACGATCATCCCCTTGATCGGTCCCGCCGCCTTCTCCGCCTCGTATACCGCCATGACGTCCTCGAACGTCAGGGGCTCAAAGTACAAACGATCCGAGGTGTCGTAGTCGGTAGAGACCGTCTCGGGGTTGCAGTTGATCATGATGCTCTCGTAGGTGCCGGACAGCGCCATGGCCGCGTGCACACACGAGTAGTCGAATTCGATACCCTGCCCGATGCGGTTCGGTCCCGAGCCCAGTATGAGGATCGCCTCCCTCGTCCGAGGCTCAACTTCCGTCTCCGCGTCGTATGACGAATAGTGGTACGGGGTACTTGCCTCAAACTCCGCCGCACAAGTATCGACGGCCTTGAAGACCGGGAGCACCCCAAGTGCCGCACGCTTGCCGTAGATGTCCGACTCGGAGAGCCCCCGGAGCGACGCGATTTGCACATCCGAGAGCCCATGACGCTTGGCGTGGTGGAGGAGATCCACCGTTAGATCCGGTGCCGCCGCGATTTCGGCCGCAACCTCATTGATCAACAGGATCTGATCGAGGAACCACCGGTCGATTCGCGTGGCCTCGTATAGGCGTTCGAGCACGGCTGGATCCACCAGTCCGGCACGCAAGGCCTGTTGGACCTGAATGAAGCGGGCCTCCGTGGGGATGCGCGTCGCCTCGATGAGGATGTCTAGGTCGGCACCCGATGGGGCGTCTCCGTTCCAGTGAAAACTCGCGTCCCTCTTGTCGATGGACCGCAAGGCCTTGCCGAGCGCCTCGGTGAAATTCCTCCCGATGCTCATGGCCTCGCCCACGGACTTCATCGTTGTCGTAAGAATGGGGTCAGCGAAGGGGAACTTCTCGAAGGCGAAACGGGGTACCTTAACGACAACATAGTCGAGGGTCGGCTCGAAGGAGGCAGGGGTCGACCGGGTGATGTCGTTTGGTATCTCATCGAGCGTGTAGCCGACGGCCAACTTGGTTGCGATCTTCGCGATGGGGAATCCCGTAGCCTTCGATGCCAGGGCTGATGATCGCGAGACCCTCGGGTTCATCTCGATGACGATGACTCTCCCCGTCTCGGGGTGGACGGCGAACTGGATATTGCACCCGCCTGTATCAACACCCACCTCTCGGATGACGGCAATCCCGATGTCACGCAGGTTCTGGTACTCGCGATCGGTCAAGGTCAGGGCGGGGGCAACGGTCACGGAGTCCCCGGTATGCACCCCAACGGGATCGACGTTCTCTATGGAGCACACGACGACGACGTTGTCGTGCTTGTCCCGCATAAGCTCGAGCTCGTACTCTTTCCACCCCAATATCGACTCCTCGAGCAGCACCTCCGTCGTCGGGGAGTAGTGAAGGCCCGCCCCCGCGGTCCGGCGAAGGTCAGACTCGTCATACGCTATCCCCGAGCCCAGACCCCCCATGGTGAAGGACGGCCGCACGACCACCGGGTAGGACAGTTCAATGGCGGCGTCAAGGCAGTCGTCGATCGAGTGGCAGATAAGGGAGCGGGCGCTCTCGGCCCCGCACCTGACGATAACCTTCTTGAACTCCTCGCGATTCTCCCCCAGAGTGATTGCCTCGATCTTGGCTCCGATGAGTTCGACATCGTAAAAGTCGAGGATCCCAGCTTCGTGGAGGGCGGCCGCCGCGTTGAGCGCCGTCTGACCCCCGAGCGTGGCCAGGATCGCATCAGGGCGTTCTTTCTCGATGATGGACTCTAGGACAGGCGTGGTGATCGGCTCGATGTAGGTGGCATCCGCAAACTCGGGATCGGTCATGATGGTCGCCGGGTTGGAGTTCAAGAGGATAACGCGGATTCCCTCTGCCTTGAGCACCCGACAGGCCTGGGTGCCGGAGTAGTCAAACTCGCACGCCTGGCCTATGACGATCGGACCGGAGCCGATGACGAGAACGGAGTGGAGGTCATCACGCCGGGGCATCAGCGGGCCTCTTCCATGACGGCGAGGAATCGATCGAAGAGGTACTGGGCATCGTGTGGCCCAGCGGCCGCCTCGGGGTGGTACTGCACCCCGAATGCCGGAAGGTCGAGGCACTCGAGCCCCTCGACCACATCGTCGTTGAGGCATACGTGACTGACCCTGACCCGCCCGAACCCACCATGAGGTGCCTCAACCTCGCCCTCCAAGGGCGCATCGACGGCAAAGCCATGGTTATGGGCCGTGATCTCCACCTTGCCAGTCGTCCTGTCCAAGACCGGCTGGTTGATTCCCCTGTGGCCGAACTTGAGCTTGTATGTGTCGAAGCCGAGCGCGCGCCCCAGGATTTGATTGCCGAAGCAGATGCCGAAGACCGGTATCTTCGCGGCAAGAATCTGCCTGAGGACGTCCACCTGATGATCGGCGACCGCAGGATCACCAGGCCCGTTGGAAAAGAACACCCCGTCGGGTTTCTTCTTGAGGATCTCGTCGGTCGTGACGGTCGATGGAACCACGGTTACCCTAATCCCCCGCCTGGCCATCAGCGTGGGAGTCATACCCTTGATTCCAAGGTCAACCGCGACTACGTGCGCGCTGACGGGCGTCCCATCCGGCGGCTCGATGACGTACTCGTTTGGCGTCGAGACGGCATCCGCAAGATGCGCACCGGTCATTGGTTCGCTCGCCCGGACTCGTTCGACAAGCTCCTCGGTCGGGGCTAGTCGATCCCCCGAGAAGACTCCCGCCCGCATGACACCCGCGCTCCTGAGGATCCTCACGAGTTGCCTGGTGTCAATCGTAGAAATGCCGACGATGCCCTGCGCCACAAGGTCGTCGCCCAGGCTTCGCCGCGACCGCCAATTCGACGGAACGCGCGCAGGATCGCGTACGACGTAACCGGCTACCTGGATGCGGCTGGATTCCTGGTCCTCGTCATTCATCCCGGTGTTGCCGATGTGCGGCGCAGTCATGACGACGATCTGCCGGTGGTAGGACGGATCCGTCAACGTCTCCTGGTATCCGGTCATCCCGGTGGAAAAGACGATCTCACCGGTCGTCTCACCTACCGCTCCGTACGGGAGTCCCTCGAAGTGTCGGCCATCCTCGAGGACGAGGACAGCCTTCTCCCTTGCCGTCACTTCCCCGCCCCCCCCAGGGCCTCGTGGATGTGCGTCATCGTGCCGCGGAGAATCGTCGCGACAACCGTCCCGGGCATCTCGATTCCCCCGAACGGTGAGTTGTGACTCCTGCTTGCCGTCCCACGAGGATCAACGATCCAAGGGCGTTTGGGATCGATAAGGGTAACGTTTGCCGGCTCCCCCACGGCGAGCGGCCTCCCATGACCGTCAAACTGACAGAGCCTTGCAGGCGCCTCCGACATGAGTCTCGCGACGTCCCTCCAGGTCAGGCGACCCGTGTCGACCATCGTCTTTTGGACGACCCCAAGAGACGTCTCCAACCCAATCATTCCGAATGCCGAAGACGCCCACTCTCCATCCTTGTCCTCGTCCGGATGGGGTGCGTGGTCGGTCCCGATGACGTCGATCGTTCCGTCGACCAGGCCTGCCCTGACGGCCTCAACGTCGGATTCGGGGCGTAATGGAGGGTTGACCTTGAAGCGGGCGTCATAACCCCGCGCCGACTCGTCCGTCAGAAGGATGTGGTGGGGGGTCGCCTCGGCCGTCACCTTGACGCCCCGGGATTTCCCCCACCGAACGATGTCAACGGAGCGGGCGGTCGAGAGGTGGAGAACGTGAATGCGCGAGTCGACATGCTCGGCGAGGAGGATGTCGCGGGCGATAATGCTTTCCTCTGCGACGGCGGGCCAACCCGCCAGGCCGAGACTCGCCGACACCACCCCCTCATGCATTTGGGAGCCCTCCGTCAAGCGGGGATCCTGAGCGTGCTGGGCGATGATGCCATCGAAGGTCTTGACATATTCAAGAGCCCGACGCATGAGGCTCGGGTCACTCACACACATCCCGTCGTCGCTGAACATGCGGACATGCGCAAGGGACTGGGCCATGGCGCCAAGTTCCGCGAGCCTCTCTCCCCCGAGCCCAACCGTCACGGCTCCCAGGGGGAAGACATCGACGAGGCCAACCTCGCGCCCCCGGCGCCAGACCTGTTCGACCACGCCCGCAGTGTCCGCAACCGGAGTCGTGTTCGCCATGGCGTGGACGGCGACGTATCCCCCCGCCGCCGCCGATCGCGACCCCGTTTCGATCGTCTCCGCGTCTTCGCGGCCGGGCTCCCTCAGGTGAGTATGGGGATCGACAAGCCCGGGAAGAGCGACTAGTCCGCTTCCATCCATCTTGTTGGCACCGGAAGGGGCGTCGGACGCGGAGAGCGACGCGATCTCACCCTGGGCGATCACGAGGTCGGCGGTGGTCTCTCCGTAGAGCGACACCCCTGTGATGACGATCGGCTTGGTCACGATTCCACCTCTCCAGCTAGCAGCAAGTACAGGACCGCCATCCGGACGGCGACCCCATTCGACACCTGTTCGACGATGACGGACTGAGGCGAATCGGCCGCCTCCGCACTAATCTCAAGGCCCCTGTTCATCGGCCCTGGGTGCATGATGATCGCGTGGGAAGGCAGCCTGGCCAATCTCGCGGCGTCGAGGCCGAGCAGCCGCGAATACTCCGCGGGGCTTGGGAAGAAGGCCACACTCCCACCCGACATGCGCTCCAACTGAATCCTGAGCATCATCAGCGCATCGATGTCGAACGAGTCCAGGGCCTCGTCGATGGTGTGAACCACCCGAGCCGGCCAGGTCTCTGCACCGATGGGCACGAGTGTCGGTGATGCGACGAGCACGACGGAGGCCCCTAGCGAGGTAAGGAGATCGACGTTCGATCTGGCTACCCTCGAGTGGAGGACGTCCCCGACAATCGCGACCGTCAGCCCTTCGAAGGCATCGCCTTCCGTTCGGTCGCTCAGGTGGTGACGGATCGTGTATGCATCGAGGAGGGCCTGGGTCGGGTGTTGATGGGTGCCGTCCCCGGCATTGATCACGCTTCCCTTGATCCAACCGGACGTAGCGAGGCGCTCGGCTGCTCCCGAGGCCGAGTGGCGGATGACGATCCCGTCGGAGCCCATCGCCTCAAGAGTCAGGGCTGTGTCTTTGAGGGACTCCCCCTTGGATACGCTCGAGCCCCGCGCGGAAAAGTTGATGACGTCGGCCGAGAGGCGTTTGGCGGCCACCTCGAAGGAGATCCGCGTCCTTGTAGAATCCTCGAAGAACAGGTTGACTACGGTCTTGCCCCGGAGCGTCGGAAGTTTGCGGACCTCCCTCTCCTGGGTCTTCGCCATCTCCGCGGCTGTATCCAAAATGAGCAACGCCTCGTCCCTGGAGAGATCCGCCGTAGAGAGGAGGTGCTTCACGCGGCACCGTCCGAGTCCTCTACCCGGTCGATGTATACGCCGTCCTCCCCGTCAAACTCCTCAACAAGAACCCTGACCCGTTCCGCCCTTGAGGTCGGCAGGTTCTTGCCTACGAAGTCCGCCCGAATGGGAAGTTCCCGATGCCCGCGGTCGACCAGGACCGCAAGTTGAACTGTTTTCGGGCGTCCGAGGTCCTTGATGGCGTCGAGGGCAGCCCGGACGGTCCTGCCGGTGTGGAAGACATCGTCGACCAGGACGACAGTCTCCCCATCGATGCCCGCCGGTGGGAGCGTCGTCGCCCCGATGCTTCGGGTCGGTTGACGATGAAGATCGTCGCGGTACATCGTGATGTCAATACCCCCCGTGCATCGTTCGACGTCGAAATCGGGCTCGACCGAGGAGATCTGAGCCGCAAGACGTCGCGCGAGTGGAAGGCCTCGCGTGGGGATGCCCAGCAATACGATGCCGTAAGAGCCACCGTTGCGTTCGAGGATTTCGTGGGCGATGCGCGTGAGCGCCCGGGTTATGTCGGGCGCACCCATGACGGCACCAGTCACCTGGCTACCTCCTTCCCCGCCTCACCGGACGGATCTTAAAGGAGACTGCGCGACTTACTCTACCGGATCGCCAGCCGAAACGGCATGGCCCCCCGGCCCGGTGCGTGCGATCGTCCCTAGTACCCCGTTCACAAAGGATGCGGAAGCTTCTGTGCTGAGGCTCGCCGCTAGTCCAACTGCCTCGTCGATGGTAATGGCTACCTCGATCTCGGCATTGTGGAAAATCTCCCACGCCGCGACCCGAAGAATCGCCCTATCGACCGCCGGCATGCGGTCGAGGGCCCAACCCTCCGAGGCCCCGGCAATGGCCTCGTCGAGTTCGGACACACTCTCGATCACGCCTCTAACGATCTCGATCGTGTACTCAGGAAGGGCCGTCTCCGCCCCGGAGAATGCGATCCTGCTCTCGAGTGCCTCCGCCAGGGAAAGGCGCCGCTGATCGGCCTCGAAGAGGACGTCGAGGGCACGCTTGCGGGCTTTGTTCCGTGCGGACACTAGTCGTTGACGCGGGAGATGTATCCGCCGGAACGGGTATCGACCTTGACCCTCGTCCCGATCTCAAGGAAGAGGGGGACCTGAATTTCGCGGCCCGTCTCCAGGGTTGCGGACTTCGTTCCCCCTGTCGACCGATCACCTTGTAGCCCCGGTTCCGTGTAGGTAATTTCAAGCACGACCGAAGCTGGCAACTCGATGAAGAGGGTATTCCCGTCATGCATTGCGATCATCACCGTAGAGTTCTCCAGCATGAAGCCCTCTGCCTCGCCAACGACCGCTGCCGGGATGGTGATCTGATCAAAGGTGTCAGGGTCCATGAAGACAAAGTCTTGACCATCGTGGTACAGGTACTGCATGTTCCGACGGTCGACGGTCTCGAACTCCACTTTGGTCCCCGCGTTGAAGGTCTTGTCGACAACCTTGCCTGAGAGGACGTTCTTGAGCTTGGTCCTCACGAATGCCCCACCTTTACCGGGTTTGACGTGCTGAAACTCGATTACGGTCCACAACTGGCCGTCTAGGTTGAGCACTGAGCCATTTTTTATTTCATTGCTGGTCGCCACGAAAGGTCCTCACGTCTGTTCGAGCCTCCGGCGGGAGGCCGCCGACCAGTCTATCCGACTCCACGGCGAGGCAGCCGCGGGCTGCTATGGAGCCGTGCGGGAGGCGACGGCTTCAAGGGCGAGGTGGTAGGACTCCACGCCAAGTCCCGCGATCGTTCCCGTGGCCACCCCGGAGATGACGCTCACCTGTCGGAAATCCTCCCGGGCGGCCGTATTCGTTAGGTGCACTTCGATCAGGATCAGGCCCGCTCCCGTGACCAACGCGCAGGCGTCCCTTAAGGCGTATGAGTAGTGGGTGAAAGCCGCGGGGTTGATGATGACATGCCAGCCCGAATCGACGGCCTCGTGTATCCAATGAACCAGATCCGTCTCGCTATCCGATTGCCGGATCGTAGCCTCAATTCCGAGCCCCTTGCCCCACTCCCCCACCAATGCCACCAACTCGTCGTGCGTAGCGGTGCCGTATTTCTCTGGTTCCCTGGTGCCTAGTCGCCCCAGGTTGGGGCCATTGAGGACGAGAACGGTGCTCATGAACCCAGCCTAGCCGCCCGGATTCGGTTTCCTGGGGTTACTCGCTGATCGCGTCGTAGGCGCCCTTGAGAAGCCCCGCATCGGGACCCTCGATCCTTACGGGGTTACCTATGCCCTCTAGGACCACGAATCGAAGGAGGCTCCCCCTGGTCTTCTTGTCTCGCTGCATCGCATCAAGGAGCGCCTCCCATCGCCCGGCAGGGTAGGTGATCGGAAGCCCGAGCCCACCGAGGATCGCCCGGTGCCGCTTGACCTCCGCCTCCGAAAGGCCGCCGGTGAGCCTGGACAGTTCCGCCGCATACACCATCCCGACCGAGACCGCGGCCCCGTGGCGCCAGGAATAGCCCTCCACCTGTTCGATCGCGTGGCCGAAGGTGTGCCCATAGTTGAGGATCTCTCTGAGGAAGACCTCCGTAGGGTCCACGCCGACCACATCTGCCTTCACCTGGACAGCCCGAGCTATGAGGTCCTCAAGGACGGGCAGGGCGGCGTCGAAGTCAAAAGTTTCATCCAGTGAGGCTGTTTTGTCCTCGACGATTTCGAGAATGGATTGGTCCCGTATGAATCCCGCTTTGACCACCTCCGCAAGTCCTGCGACCAATTCATCACGAGGAAGGGTGCGAAGCCTCTCGGTGTCGCACCAGACCGAGGAGGGGACATGAAACGCCCCCACCAGGTTCTTGCCCTCGGCGGTGTTGATGCCGGTCTTCCCCCCGATGGCGGCGTCAACCATCCCCAACAAGGTCGTGGGCACCTGAACCACCGGCACCCCACGCAGCCACGATGCCGCGACAAACCCAGCAAGGTCGGTGATGGCCCCTCCCCCGAGCCCGACGACGGCGTCGGAGCGGGTGAATCCCGCCTTACCCAGCGAGGACCAGCAGCCTGCGAGAACCTCGGAGGTCTTGCCAGCCTCGGCGTCGGGAACCTCGGCCATCAGTACCGAGCGACCGGTTCCCTCTATCTCTGCCCGGAGCCGAACCGCCGGATCGTTTAGCGGGGCGGAATGGACCAGGAGGACCCGTTCTGCCCTCTCGGGGACGGCACCAGCGACCAGGGAGGATACTCCCCGGCCAATCGTGACGTTATAAGGCCGCATCCCCTCGACCCGGATCACCGTCTCGCTCATTTCACCACCCGTTCCGCCACCCATTCCACCACTCAATCCACCATCATGGCTTCCGCGATCGCCCGCGCCACCTCTTTCGGGGATGCGTCGTCCGTTTGGAATGTCATCGTCGCGAGTCGCTCGTAGGTGTCTCGCCTCTCGTTCATCAAGGCCGCCCATCGTCGGTCAACATCTCCTGAAAGCAAGGGGCGAGTCCCGCCAAGCCCCACCCTCCCGGCGGCCGCGGACGCCCCCACCGATAGGTAGACCACCACCCCTCCGGACTCTGTGTATCGCTTCAAGTCCGCCTGAGTTGCGGGGTCGAGCACGGCTCCCCCACCAAGGGCAAGGATCCCATCATGCCGATCGAGGGCGGCCGCGACGGCCGCCCTTTCCAGGACACGAAAGGCTTCCTCCCCATCTTCGACGAAGATCGTTGGTATGTCCCTGCCATCGGAGGCCACGATATCCTCATCGGTGTCGCGTGCCGTCACCCCCCAGGTGGCAGCAAGTACTTCCGCAACCGTGCTCTTTCCCGAACCGGGGGGTCCGATCAGGACCGCTCTTGGCATGGCCATCTATCGGAGGTTCTTGGGAATCGCCTTGAGGTAGGACTCAAGGTTCCGTCTGACCTCGGCGAGCGAGTCACCCCCGACCTTCTCCAGCAAGGCCTCGGCTAGTACCAGAGCCACCATCGCCTGACTAACGACGGCCGCTGCCGGGACGGCGCAGACGTCGCTCCTCTGGTGAATGGCCTTCGCTGGTTCCCCATTGGTGGTATCGATGGTGTCAAGGGCTTGTGGGATCGAGCTGATGGGCTTCATCGCCACCCTGACCCGCAGCGGCTGCCCGTTCGATATGCCACCCTCGATCCCACCGGCTCGATTCGTTCGTCGATTCACCGCACCGTCCGGACCGTATCCGATCTCGTCGTGGGCCTGGGAGCCTCTCCGCGAGGCGGTCCTGAACCCGTCTCCAACCTCAACCCCCTTGATCGCCTGAATGCTCATCAGCGCTCCGGCAATTCGCGCGTCAAGCCTCCTGTCCCAATGAACGTGGGAGCCGAGCCCGACGGGGACGTCATAGACAATGACCTCGATTACCCCACCGAGGGTGTCCCCTTCTTTCTGGCACTCGTCGATCTCGGCCACCATTTGGGCGGAAACGGAATCATCGAGACAACGAACCGGGCTAGCGTCAAGCGCCGCGGTGTCGGCAGCCTCGGGCAATCGGGAGTCGTCAGGTACGGATACCGATCCGATGGCAACGACGTGCGCCACGAGATCGATGCCTCCTGCCTGCCGAAGGAATTCCTCGGCCACGACGCCGAGCGCCACGCGTGTGGCCGTCTCGCGGGCCGAGGCCCTCTCGAGTATCGGGCGAGCGTCGTCGAATCCGTACTTGGTCATTCCAACGAGATCGGCATGGCCCGGGCGCGGCCTAGTCAGGGACTCGCCTCTCGCGCCTTTGTCGGCTTCGGTGCCAATGGGATCGGCCGCCATGGCCGTCTCCCATTTGGGCCATTCGGAGTTCGCGATCTCGATGGCGATCGGCCCACCCTGAGTGAGCCCGTGGCGAATTCCGCCGACGATTCGGACCTCGTCCTGCTCGAAGGCCATGCGAGAGCCACGTCCGTGCCCAAGGCGACGCCTGGCGAGTCCCGCCCGGATCCGATCGGATGTCACCTCGACCCCAGCGGGCACGCCCTCCAGAATCCCTACGAGGGCGGGGCCATGCGATTCACCGGCGGTCAGCCATCTGAGCATGGTGCCCATTGTTTCACGGGTTGAGTCTCCGATGAGTTACGCTCAACGCCTTTTATCCTGGCCGAGGCTCCACGATGGGTTCGAAGACATTGTTAATGCTCTCTGCGGGTTCTCCTTCTTCGGTGCCCGGCCAAGCTCGCTCAGGTGGGCGAATCGTAATGTCGGGGTTGCCGCTGTCGAGCGTGAAGAAGATAATCCCGATCGTAGCCCAGACGGCACCCGGATTATCAGAGTCGCTCGGAATAATAGTGAGGGAAGTGACCAATACAAACCGGTGGTCGCTCGCACTTAGGGCCTCGACGACCTGGATAACCTTGTCCACCGGACCTTCGATATCAAGGCTGTATTGGACGCCCGAGAGAGCGGAAAAGGTCAATCCTTCGATCTCGGAAGTCAGCCCCACCACATCCATGACGGCCGCCAGAGACAGGCCGCCCAGAATCGGCTCTGCCGGAACAACACGATCCTCCTGGACCAAGAGCCCCGCATCCGACGCGATCTCGTTCACCAGTCGGCGAATCTCGGTGACATCTTCTGCGGGTGGAAGCAGATCGCGGATGTATTGGATCTCGCGGATGAAGTCTGGCATGGACTCGGCATCCAACGTTCGTTTGTCAAGTTCCTGTTGAAGTCGAAAGTTCTGGTCCAGTTGCGCAATCGCCTCGTCTCTCGCGCTCTGGGCCGAAGACAGTTTGGGGTTAATGGCCAAAAACCAGGTCAGAGCCGCGATGATCAACCCGGCCAGAATCACCCCGAGCGTCAGAGTCCGATCTCCCGCGTCCTTCACGACTCCTCACCATCCTCCCCGTTCACAGGTACGTCGCTCTCCGTCGATTCCTCAACCGGGGCAAAAAGCTCGACAGCGGCCAAAGCTTCATCAAGTACCGTTCTCGTCCTAGCTTCGGCTTCCGTCGCAGCCGTCAGGAAGGACTGTTCCATCTCAAGACCTCGCTTTGCCCTACGACTCCAGGTCTCAGCCCAGGTCAGTGCTTCATCGGCCCCAGCCTCTCCAGCAGTCACCGCAGCACCAGCCAAGTCGACACGCTCCTCGCAAAAAGCCAAGTAATCCTCTGCGGCCTCAATGCGCGCCTCCACAAGCGCCAGATCGTCAGCCTCCTCATCCCAGGCGAGGATGGCTTGTGCCAACGGGTTGAAAATGGATTCAAGTGTGTCGAGATTCTGCTCCGCAGCTGTCAAAGCTCCCTCCGCCCCCTCGTCGCCGTACGCGACCGCCTCCTGCTGCAACGCTACCTCGACCTCGGCCTGGATGATCAACTCGATCAACGCCAGAACCTGGCTGTCGTCCGATTGGGCTTGCTCTAGAGACTTCCCAGCCTCCTGGAAAGTAGTGATATCGATCAAGCCTGCAGAGTAAGCCTCCTCCTCCGCCTCGTGAAACTGTTCAGCTGCGGCAAGGCGGTCGCTAATCACCTGGCTAGCCCTACTCTGGGTATCCTGCTCGATCCAGGCGGCGCTGAATCGCGCTGAGAAGGCCAAAGCGGTAAGGCGAGCCGTTCCTTCGTAGGTGTAGTACGCCCGGCCGTCCGATTCCTCACGCTGGACGGTCGTGATGCTAGTCCGTTCGATGCCAGGGACGCTCTCGAATGCTTCTTCGAGGTCCGCCGCTGTAACATACTTCAGCATCTGTCCCTTGATGGTGACCGATCCGATATCCGGTTGGGCGAGGGGATCCTCCAACACAGGAATCGAGGTCATCACAGTCACCGGACTCCATGACATTTCCTCAAGGCTCACCCCAGCGGGCAGAGCGGTGAAAATGTCGTCCAATACCCTGAAAAAATCTAGCTCCGTGGCTCCGACATAAGTCCGAGCACTCCGGACCCCCTCAAGTTCTGTCTCCGTGTCCACGACATACTGGAGGGAGTCAATCTGTGCTTGAAGTTCTGCCCCATCGTCGACGGCAATTTGAAGTTCTCTCTTGGCCTCAGATTCTTGTGCATACGTCCAGTACACGCCGAATCCAAGTGCTATTAGGAAAGCGACGAAAAGCATCACGAGAAAGCCTCTTTGCCGTCCCCGAACCCGGCGAGCTTCCACCTCCGATGGCAGGAGGTTGACCTGAGGCTCGTTCGGAGCCCGAATCGATGATGGGACCGGGTTCATACCCCCGCCTTACCCAAAGACAGACCCACGCAAATGGCCACAAGGGACTCTCGACCATCGAGGGTTGTCGTCCTGAGTCGCTTGTTGACCTTCACCCGGGCGAGTCCGTCACCGAAGCTTACGGGAAGACGCATCGCGCTTGCCAAGTACTGTCCCAACCCCGGCATATGGGCCCCCCCTCCGGTAAGGACCACATGCTGGATCGGACCGGACGGGTTGTTCTGCGAATAGAAGACGAAGGTATTCCGGACAGACTCAACGAAGGCTTTGGTCATAGTCATGAGAGCGTCAGACCCAAGTCTAAGTTGTTCCGGGACGGCGAAGCCCACGCCGATCTCCTTCTTCATGCGTTCAGCATCCTGGATGGAGACCTTCATCGCGCTTGAAACTGCATCGGTAGCGTCCTGGCCGCCCGCAGGGAGTGTCCGAACGAATCGAGGAACACCGCCTTCGGCAACAACAATGTTGGTCGTGCGTGCCCCTACGTCCATGAAAGCGACCGTTTGGTTGCCCCAATCGCTCACAGACTGTGCCCTAAGAAGGGCGAAGGCGTTGAGGTCGACCATGACCGGGCGGAGGCCTGCCGACTCGATTGCCATGACCTGGTTCTGAACGGTCGTCTTCGAAGCTGCCACCATAATTCCCCTGAGCAACTTGCCGTTGTCGCCGTCAATCTCGGCTGTTGGATAGAAGTCGAGAAGCGCCTCATCGGCGGCCATCGGAAGCATCTCCCCGACTTGAAAAGGGAGCGACTGCCGAAGCTGCGCCATGGGAAGCGATGGCAAATCCATCTCCCGCACAACGACACGCTGGCTCCCCACGCCCGAAATCACTTGTCGGGTGGAGAACCGCCCCTTTCCCCACAGGCGCTTGAGGACCGATGCCACCGTGGCAACTTCGTGAATCTCCCCATCCCCGACTGCTCCAGAAGGAAGCGGCAACTCCGCATACCTCATCAGGGCCCCACCGCTGCCCTTAGACGATCCACCGCTGGCAGTATCCACTTCCACAGCACGCACACAAGTGGTGCCGATATCAAGCCCAATCGCCGAAACAGCCACACCTCTCCCTTCAGGATTCCTACCCCAAGACTATCGGCACGCTCTCGTGTTGTCCTTAGCCCGATCCCAGCAAGCTGAGATAACCGCTAGCGATGGCCTCCCCCGCCAGGAACCCCACCCAGGCCCCGCCGATGAGTGCCGGACCATAGGGGATCCTCGACTTCCGATGAAGCCTCCCCGACGCCAAGCCGACGATCACAATCACTCCTCCGATCAGCGGCCCGACGATTGCTCCGACGGCGAGGCTGGCCCAACCGAGGTACCCTGCTGTCAACCCAAGCAGTCCGGCAGTCCGGACGTCGCCGAAACCCAGACCAGCGGGATAGGCAAACCACAGGAGCCCGTAGAATCCCCCGAGGGCAAGAAGGCCGATCCCAGCCCGCGCCAAATTCCACCAGTCACCCTCTAAGGCGGCATCGGCCGCGAGCAGGGCTGCCACAACCGGGTAGGAAGGCATCACCAGCGCATTCGGCAGGCGGCCGACATCAATATCGATGAAAACGAGGGCGACCGAGACAACGGCAAGGTGCCCCAACCCGACAGATATGAACCGAACGCTGTGCTCGGCGACGACAACCGCAAAGACTAATGCCGTGAGAATCTCGACGAGGGGGTAGCGCGCCGAGATCGGCCCCCGGCAATAGCGACACCGTCTTCGCAACCACAGCCAAGAGAGCACGGGAACGTTGTCGTACCAAGCAAGATCATGGCCACAGCGCGGACAACGACTCGAACCCCGAACCCAACTCATCCCTACCGGGATCCGCGCTATCAGGACGTTGGCGAACGACCCGAACACCAACCCAACGCAACCGGCGAGGATCGCCAGTTGACCTCGGTCCACCTACTGCTCGCGCTTGCTGATGATCTCGATGGTGCTCCCTTCCGAAGAACTCTCTGACGACGTGAGATACCCTCCAGGAAGTGCGACCGATTCGTACTTGAACACGCCGCTCCCCGCCCCGACCGTTACCGTACCCGCATACATCTGGCCACGCGTGTTCGAGGTGTTCGGGAACTGCAACTGCGCCGGGGTATACAAGAAGATCGACATCGGCTCCTGGACCTGGATCCCCCCGCTCGTAAACCCGATGTTGCCCGGGCAGTACGAGCCACGGCACGACGACTCCGCGATGCCGTTATTCGCGGTTCCACCTTCGGGCACGATGAAGTAGATCGTGTGAGGCTGCCCGTCGCCCGACTGGATCTTCAACCCGTTCGGCGCGGAGAAGCTCTTCGAGAAGAAGACCGTGTCCGCGTAGACCTTCAAGGTGAGCAGCCCCCCGCCCGACCCCGAACCGAATGTGCAACTCGTCATGTTGTATATGGTCTCCGTCGAGGTCAGGTTGATCGGGTTGCTCGACATCCATCCCGGCGGCGAGCACGGCTGCCCATCAATCGAACTCTCCTGCCAACTCCCGGGGGCGATACCCCATGCCGTCTTAACCAAGGTGGCAAAGTCGGCTGGCTGCTTGACGACAAATCCCGTCCAGTCCGACGGAACGTAGTCGATCTCCGGCAGACCCACCGGCAGGTAGTTCTCCAATTCTCCGCACGGCGAGCCGACGTTGTTCGAGCAAACCGTGCCCGCGACTGTCGTGTTGTTCCAATGTCCTCCCGTCGAGATGGTCCCTCCGATGGATACGTTGCCTCCGAACTTCTGGGGGTTATCGATAGTGAGGTTTCCGCTGTATACCGTCAGGTTCCCGCCGATGGTGAACGTCCCTGACGGCGGGCAGCACGAGTAGAAGCCCGTCTTGGCCCACACGTCCCCGGTGGCCATGCACGATCCGTTCTGAAAGTTGACCTTGCCGCTCGGAACGACGAGGTCGCCGTCGATCGTAACGCTCGTGCTACACGTCCAGTTACCCGAGTCGATCCACACTCGTGCGTGATCGCTTGGGTTGAGGGCCGACATCGAGAAACCGGCGCCGGTCGAGAATGCCCCTGCGGAGAAGATGGCAGACCCTGCCTCCTCAGTCTCGATGGGCGTAATTCGAACCTCGGCCAGGATGCTCCTCGATGGCTCGATTCCGACCATTTCCTGTTGCGATGTTCCGGTGGCCGTCAGGATGGCCTTCGCGGGAGTTCCGACAATTTGCCCGCCCGCGCATGTCGTCAGCGGGCTTCCCGCATCATCGAAATAGTCGACGTCAACGGCTACGTCGATGGAGGTCGCGCCTCCCCCGACAACCTCTGGGCTGAAAGTGCATGGGGATCCCTCTTCGAGACCGAGAATAGCCTCATCGAGAACCGACTCGGCGGCATGGATCTCGATTGTCCGCACTCTGTCCCGTCCGGAATCCCGGGCGGTAGCAATCGCCACTCCCACAACGACAACCGACAGCATGAACCCAATCATGGCCACCCCGATCGCCGCGACAAGCGCACTCCCCTCATCGCTCCGTGAAGAAATCCTTAACCTCGCAAGAAACCCACTCATCGCAACTCCTTTCCCGTGCTACGTCGGTGGCACTACTGCGCAACTAGTGCTTGGATACCCGAAAATCGTATTCCGCCCGGTAACCACGGTCGTAACCGACGTAGCTGGAGAGTCTGCCTGTTCCCCAGGCGCCTTCAGGCGGAGGGTGATACGCACGAACTGTGCTTCCGTGCGAGTCCCCAATGTCTTGTCGGCCCAGAACGGCGGCCAAGTCAAGGGATCGTCGGGATCTATCTGAGACGAATCCCCCGGGTGGACGCCAACATCGACGATATTATGGGCGACAACCCCCCAGGGCGTGACATCGTTAATCGAAGGGTAGGCCGGATCCCATGTACGGAACTCAAGGTTTCCGAAGCCGTCAGAGTCGCTGTCGATCACACGCCACTGGGCACACCGAGGAATACTGCCCTCCTGGGTGAAAATACGCATCGAATAGAAGGGGTCAACCCCTGCAGTCGAGAAGTCCTCCTCTTCGGGATCGAGAATGACGTTGCCTGAACGCACTTGGCGGTCGATCTGCGAGACCCCGAGTCTCATGTCTTGAAGGGCCTGCGCTCGGCTCTGGGTGTCTCTCGATTGAACGGTGATGGTAATAAGCAATCCGAAGACGAATGACATCAAAATACCGAAAACCGCCATGACGACCAAAAGCTCCGGGAGCGAGAAGCCCCGGTCGGGCGCACGGGTGGGCCTACGCAACTGGCGCCTTCTTGAACTCGGCGGTCGCCCGGGGAGGATTGACGGTCGTCCAAGAGTAGACGACCCAACTGTCGGCGCCATGGGTGATGGTGTAGGCGACGACGATGGAGATGACGCCGGCCTCGGCGGTGACCATACAGGAGTCGTTCACGCAATCCGAAGGGCCGTCTGGAATGTCGGTCACAGGCGAAACTGAGACGTTGCCTAACGCGGAGACCGTGTAGTTCCCGTTCGACCATGTGACGGGGGCGGTGTCGAAGGAGGTATCGGTCAACTTATCGATATTGACTGTCGAATACGATACCCCGTTCCAGTAGTCCACAGCCCCGCAACGGCTGATCGTCGAGGATGTCGTCATCTGCGAAGCTCCTCGTTGAACAAGGACGGAGGAGGTGAGGCCTGCTGGACATCCCGACCTGCCCTTTACTATGACGAGACCGTCGGGGGCATCGCCATCCCACGTTGTCGTACCGGTGACTACGGTTCCGATGCTCAAGGTCGCCATGGTCCTGTCGGCACCCGCCGACACACATCCCTCCCCCGAAAGTCCCGTGCACCCGACCGAAGAGGAGGTCCCGGGCGAGTCGACGAATCTCGCCGCCCACGCATGCTCGACATTCGTCCCGGCCTCGTATAGCCGCCTGGCAAGCCGGATTATCGTCGAATCGACCTCCATTATCACATATGCAGACCCCCCATCGAGGTCATTCCAGTTGTCGATCGATGCCTTCGCGCATGGCTCCCCATCGGGTATGCCCACCGCGCACGAAGTTGTCGAACTCGCATCCGCGGTGCCTGGTCTCCGATAGTCGGAAAGTTCCCAAAAATTGAGGGTCCCATCACCGCTCGTCACTCCCTGCCTGGTCTCGTCGGAACTGGATTGATTAATGACCAAATCTGGGGGATTCTCCGGAATCTGAGCCCAGGCGTCATCATCCGATGCCTGAAGCTCATAGATCGCGAAACCCTCCTCCCATCCGTTGAGCTCCGGCTGGGTCGATGGCTCATCGTCGTCCATCGTGGTGCCCCCGTACTGGATGACAGCCTTGGAGATCGTTACCTGCTGGCTGGCGACGCTTGCGGCGACTCCGGCCGACCGCATGCTCTCCAAATACATGTCGCCTGGCCCCGGCGGACCCAGGAGCGGTAACTCGACGACCGTCGGAGGTTCGCTCGAAGCTGTCAATTGGGACACGATGCTTCCCGATGTCGAACTGGCGTTGAGAATCGCCTGACACGCGCCCAAATAGGGCTGGGTATCCAGGTCACCGCAACCCGATCCGCGATACGCCGACGACCAGACGGTCGCGTGATTGCTGGAACCTTCGCTGTTACTCCACTCGACGATGACCGCCAATCCCAGGATCGTGTCCGGGCTGCCCGCCGGCTTGGTCACGTACGCCCGAATGGAGTACATCGTCATGAGGCCCGACGGGTCAGTGCGCACCTGTTTGTTGGACCCTGTCGAATCGAACAAGGGCGTCCAGGGATTCGAGGTGTCCTGATCTTGGGTTTCTGTCGCAACGACAAGTTGCTCGGTCTTACCATCTACGGTCAGGTTACCTGCCGACACGAAAGGATCACCACCAGACTCGACAAGGTAGTCGTAATCCAGCCCTTTGCTGAGCACGTTCCACGGGATCGACCGCATCTGCTCCATGGCCTCGTTCGCGAGGGCCGTCGCTTGTTGGCGACCACGCGCATCTGCAATGGTCAACGCCGCCGATATCTGGATGGCGATCAAGGAAATGATAACGCTCGCAATGATTACCATCGCCACAACGAGTTCAGCCATCGTGAATCCCTCTTCACGATGGTTCAACACGCGGTGCGATCGTCGCACTTCAACCTCCCCTATAGGGACACCTCCACAAGCACCCCCGGGTTGGAGGACCGCCTCTCGCGGTCCTCCAACCCGTGGATTACATACAATGTAAAACGCTATTCGACTTACGGGCAAGCGGCGGGTTGCAGACCAGCCGCTGCCGAGTAGGAGAACGTCCCGATTGTTCCCTCAGGGTTGTTCACCTCAACGCACCAGGTGGTGGAACTGGCAAACGGACCACCTTCACCTGCGACGAGGTTCACATTGTTGGACCGGTTACCGATGCCTACCCCGTTGAGTTCCCAAGTGGCGCCATTTTCGGTGATTGTTGCGGTAGCGCCGGGTGCGGCGTCAACGAAGAAGGTGGCAATCTCCTTGCCCAGAGTGGAGACGTCGGCCTTCGCTGCGGTGTCCTGTGCCTTCGCACGCTGGCTCAGGAAGATGGGGATGGCCACGGCGGCCAAAATCCCGATGATAATCATGACGACGAGAAGCTCAATCAGGGTGAAGCCCTGGTCCTTCTTCTCGAGTCCCTTGCGGATTCGCGCGATCATTGCGCTCTCTCTTTCGTAGTTTCAAATTTTAGTATTCTTGTCAAGTGGTGAAACCGCGGGAACCCCGCGGATACGACAGCCCCATCTTGGGTTGACTCCCGTCAATCCGTACTCCGATCCGGCTGAAGCTTTGTTTAATTAATGAGGTCGAAGACCCCAAATATAGGCAGATATAGCGCCACGACCATCGTGCCGACAATAGCTCCTAATACAGCAATCATCAGCGGCTCGATGAGCGAGGTCAATGCTTCTGTGGTGGATTCCACTTCTTGATCGTAGAAGTCCGCGATCTTGTCGAGCATCTGGTCCAGGGCTCCCGTATCCTCGCCCACGGCAATCATCTGGACGACCATGGGGGGAAACACGGGATGCTCCGTCAGGGGTCCGGCAAGCGAGTTCCCCGTCCTCACAGATTCCTTGACATCTATCGTCGCCCTCTCGATCACAATGTTTCCCGAGGCCTCCCCAACGATCTCAAGGGCCTGGAGGATAGGCACCCCTGCCCGAACCATTGCGCCAAAGTTCCGGGCGAAGCGTGCAATCGCTATCTTCCTGATGAGTTGCCCAAACACGGGAAGTTTGATGTAGACCGGCTCGACCTTCTCCCGGAACCCCTTCTTATGCTTGTTTCGACGCCAGAGCACCATCGTCACTGACACGATAATTATCAGCGGTATTATGCCGAATTTCATGGCCGCCGATGCGAACACGAGAGCCTTGGTGAGGAGAGGCAATTCCCCCCCCAGATCCGTGAACATCCCGGTGAAGACCGGAACGATGAAGATGAGCATTCCTATGACAGCAATGATTGCGATGACGAACACCACGACGGGGTAGGTCATGGCTGACTTCACTTTGCCTCGCAACTTAACCTCAGATTCGAAGTTCGAGGCGACCGAGACGAGCACATTATCGAGGAAGCCCCCGACCTCACCCGCCCGAACCATGTTGATCATGAGAGGAGGGAATACACGGGGGTGCCTGGATAGCGCCTGCGAGAGCGACACGCCGGATTCGACGTCACTCCGTACGTCCACCACCACTCTCGCTAGCGCCTGGTTCTCGGTTTGCTCGGACAAAATATTGAGCGCCCTGATGATCGACAGTCCCGACTGAATCATCGTCGCTAGCTGGCGGGCCATGATTGAAATGTCCTTGAGCCCGATCTTGTCCGTCATCCCCGGGATGCGGATTTCTCTCTTCAGGGCGCTAACGCGAACGGGCTCGATCGATATGGGAGCGAGACCCATGGACTTCAAGCGCGCGGAGACCGCCGCCTCGTTGGGAGACTCGATCTCCCCAGCCTGAATCTTGCCAGCGGAATCCCGGTACGAATACTTGAACTTCTGTGTCGCGGTCGCCATGGCTATCCTAGGAAGCCCTCGCAGCGGCGGCCGCTCCTTGCGCCTGGCCTCCGGTGCGCCCAGACAGTCGGTTGAACTCCTCGACATGATGGCATTTCTCCAGCCCGGTCTCATACGAGATGCGGTTGAGTCGGACGAGGTCGCCGAGGTGCTGGTCCATCGTGTGCATACCGAGCGACCCCCCGGCCTGCATGGCCGAGTAGATCTGGTGTGTCTTCCCCTCGCGGATGAGATTCCGGATGGCCGACGTCGCGATCAAGATCTCCGTAGCAACGGCGCGGCCCGGTCCGTCACTCCGCCTACACAGGCTCTGGCACATCACCCCCTGGAGTGCCGCGGCAAGCTGCGTGCGTATCTGGGCCTGCTGGTGGGAGGGATAGACGTCGATGACACGGTCGATGGTCTGTGCCGCGTCCTGGGTGTGGAGGGTTGCGAGCACCAGGTGCCCAGTCTCAGCGGCGGTCAGGGCGATGGAGATGGTTTCGATGTCCCGCATCTCCCCGATTAGGATGATGTCAGGATCCTGCCGGAGAACGTGCTTCAACGCGTTCCCAAAGGAGTGCGTATCGGCCCCGACCTCGCGCTGATTGACGATGCATTTCTTGTGTCGGTGAAGGAATTCGATGGGATCTTCAACGGTCATGATGTGGTCGCTTCGCGAACGATTGGCAAGGTCGATGATAGATGCGAGCGTCGTCGACTTCCCGGAACCCGTCGGCCCCGTCACCAGCAGCAGGCCACGGGGAAGCCCGGCGAAGTTCCCGATGACCGGAGGGATTCCTAGGGCCTCGAGAGTTCTGATTTCATAGGGTATGACGCGGAAGGCGCCTCCCACGGAGTCGCGCTGTTGATACATGTTGACGCGGAATCGGGCCTCCCCTACGAGTTGGTAGGCGAAGTCGAGTTCAAGGTTCTCCTCGAAAGACTCCCGCTGCCGCTGGGAGAGTATCCCGTACATGACCCTCATGATCACCTCAGGCTTGAGTACATCGAAGCCCTCAAGGGGAAGCAGTGCCCCATCGACGCGAACCATGGGGGGGGCTCCCACGGTGATGTGCAGGTCCGATCCTCCAAGGGCAAGCATCTTCCGGAGGGCCGCGTTGAGGTCTAGGTCCCCGGGTTGCGCCTGCTGGCTCATACCCACACGCACGGGAACACCCAGCCCTTCGTGGGCGGCGGCCGTCCGTCGCTCCCTTGGCGGGGGTTGCCTCGCGCCTCCTGGAGGCGGGGGAGGCAGGGCCGCCCCTGGCGGTGGGGGGACCCGCACGGCAGGTCCAGTGGCTCCAGGGGGCACGTCGCCTTGACCGTAGAACGGCATCTGCGTCACCGCGAGACTCCCTTCTGTCGAGCCACTGTGAACGTTCGCGTCTGCTTCCGTTCATCTCTCTTGTCGGATGGGTGTGGGCATTCTTGAAGTCGGTCTACTTGACGACTCGGAACAGTTCCTCGATCGACGTCAGTCCCTCTTGCACCTTCGCCCATCCATCCTCCAGGAGAGTCTCCATTCCTTGACTCCGCGCCATCCTGCCGATCTCCGCCGAGGACGCTCGGTCCACTGCTAGGCGCTCGATCTCTTCCGAGACCGGCATGACCTCGTGAAGCGCCATACGACCACGGTATCCGGTGTTCGAGCATTGTGAACACCCCACGGGCTTGAAGAGCGTCGGCAACTCCATCCCGGCCTGCCAACTGAATCTCGATTCGATATCCCGGGCTTCAGGGGTGTATTCCTGTTTGCACTTCTCGCACAACCTCCTCGCGAGACGCTGAGCAACCACCGAATCCACCGCTGACCCGACCAGGAAGGGCTCGATCTCCATCTCGATGAGACGGGTCATCGCGCTGGGGGCATCGTTTGTGTGGAGCGTCGAGAGCACGAGGTGACCGGTAAGGGCCGCCTCGATGGCGATTAGGGCGGTCTCATGGTCACGGATCTCACCGATGAGGACGACGTCGGGGTCGGAGCGAAGGATCGACCGGAGGGCATTGGCAAAGGTCAACCCGGCCTTCGGATTGACCTGCACCTGGTTGATATTGGGGATCCGGTACTCGACGGGATCCTCGACCGTGATGACGTTGATCTCCGTCCTCGCGATCTGGTTCAGGGTTGCGTAGAGGGTGGTCGACTTCCCCGAACCCGTCGGACCGGTGACAAGGATCATCCCGTAAGGTTTGGAATAGGAGGACTTGTAGAAGTCAAGGTTGCGGGGCCGGATGCCCAGGTCCTCAAGATCAAGGGCGGCGGTCGTGTTGTCGAGGATACGCATGACGACCTTCTCGCCCCATACCGTCGGCAGCGTCGCCACGCGGAGGTCGATCTTGCGGCCCTGGTGAACGACGGAGAGACGGCCATCCTGAGGCTTCCGCCGCTCGGCGATGTCGATATCCGCCATGATTTTAAGGCGGGAGATGACCCCGTTCTGAATTCCCTTTGCCGCACGTTGGGTTTCGTGGAGCACCCCGTCGATGCGGTACCGGACACGGAAGTTCTTCTCCGCTGGCTCGATATGTATGTCAGAGGCGCGGTCCTGGATGGCCTGGGTGATAAGTAGATTTACGAAACGAACGATGGGGGCCTCGTCCTCGGTCGCAGCCCCGACCTGCGAGAGGTCCTCCTCCATCGACTCCTCAATCGAGCCTTGGAGGTTCTCCAATTCGGAATCCGCCCGGCAGAATCGATCGATCGCCCCGACCACATCGTCGTGGGTTGCGACAACCGGAATGACATGCCTGTTGGTGAGAGTCCTGATGTCGTCGACCGCCACGACGTTTCCGGGGTTGGACATCGCGATCTTGATCACGCCTTCATCAAAGGCGATGGGGAGGGCGTTGTGACGGCGACATACCGCGGCAGGGACGAGGGCCACGGCCGAGACGTCTACGGGGAAGTTCGCAAGTTCGACGAACTCCATCCCCACCTGGCTCGCAAGGGCCTGAACGAGTTGCGATTCGGTGATGAGACCCAGTTCGACGAGTGTTCGACCGAGTGACTGGCCATTACGCTGCTGCTCGTCGATGGCGTCCATCAACTGATCCTCGGTGAGCACGCCCTCCTCGAGGAGGATTGTCCCTAGCTGCTTCACGTACGCCCCCTTGGCGGTAAACCCGGATGGCCGATTCTCTTGGAAGGTAACACGCTCAGTAAGGTATCGGAAACCGGTCAGGGTGAGAGATGTGACACAAGTGCATCGTTCATTACCTCTATCGGCGCGGAAAGGCCAGTCATGAGTCGGACTTGCTCCGCCGCCTGATGGAGGAGCATTCGCGACCCGTTGATTGCATGACCCCCCACCCGCCCCCAAGCAAGGGCAAGGGGTGTCACGAGCGGGTCGTACACCGCATCCAGAAGAACGGCGCCCGACTGCACGCTCGTGAGAGACTCGCCGATAATCGCTCCGACCTCGGCAGGAACGGTCGATACGACGATCGAGGCTCCCCCCATCGCCTCAACCGCCTCGGCCGTGGCGATGATCGTTGGCGAGGCTCCGATCTCCGATGCCGCCCGGAGGAGACCTTCGGCCTCGTCCCAACTTTTTGCCACGACGACAGGCGAGTCACATCCCATATCCATCAGGGCTGCCATGGCCGAAGTAGCCGTGGCTCCACTTCCGAGGAGGAGCGCACTCGTCACGGTCTCGACGCCGGCCTCGACTAGGGCCTGCCTCACGCCATGGATATCCGTGTTTGCCCCATGAAGCCTGAGACCGTCCCCCTCCGGCCGGACGACGACGGTGTTGATGACCCCGAGCGCCCTGGCAACCGGGTCGACGGTGTCCGCGTACCGGATCGCTGAAACCTTGAGTGGCATCGTGAGACTTAGCCCACCCCACGTCTCGTCGAGCCCAGCGATGAACTCACCAAGCCCTTCCTCTGCAACGTCATACGCGTCGTAGGTCCAGGGCAGGCCGAGTTCCCGATACGCGGCCCGATGGAGAAGGGGCGAGAGGGAGTGCGAGATCGGGTGACCGAGGACGCCAGCCCGGCGTGCACCGGTCATTCCACCGTCAGCACCCTCCATTATCGCTACACCACTGCTTGAACAGAGCCTTGTTGGCGTTGTGCTCAGGAAGCGTCGCGGCGAAGCGCGTCTCACCGGTCACGGGATTTACCGTCACGAAGAAGAGGTAGCTGGTATCAGCCGGCTCGTATGCGGCCTTGATCGACGCCTCCCCGGGGGAGGCTATGGGGCCCGGAGGAAGACCCGTGTGGAGGTAGGTGTTGTACGGGCTCTCGGTCTGGGTCTCCGCGGTCGTCACGGAGAGCCCCCCCGGAAGGAAGTACCTGATCGTCGAGCAGAACTCAAGGCGCATGTCGCGCGCGAGCCGATTCTGAATCACGCTCGAAACGAGTGGTCTGTCGGCATCCGACCCGGCCTCCCGCTCAATGAGAGAAGCAATAGTCAGAGTCCTTTGCCAGGCCTCTGGAGGAATGTCGTTCCGTTCAAGAACGGTCACGGTTGTCTCGATCATTAGAGCCAAGACGTCGGCTGGATGGACGTCGGGGTTGAAACTATATGTCGAGGGAAAGAGCCATCCCTCTAGGCTGCCGTCCGCCTCTGGAGGAAGCCCCAGCGCCTCCGTGTCGGCGGCGACCGACTGAACTTCCTCGATCGAATACCCCGTGATCGATGAAACCTTGTCAAGGATCCAGCTGACAGTCTTCCCCTCAATGATGGTGATGGTCCTCTCGATCTTCCGATCGCGATCGAGAAAGGCCCCTAACGCATATTCCGCCTTCATCTCCCTCGGGAGGATGTAGTAGCCCGGCTGAATCTTCAAGGCGGCGTCGGGGTTGTCGTAGGCCGCTTGAATAAATGCCTGCGGGGATGCGACGACACCATTCTCGTAGAGGGTATTGGCGATCGTCGCCCCGTCGTCTCCGGGGTTGACGATGACCTGAACCTGCCCCTGACCATAACCCGTGTAATCCTTGACCACATCGGCGGGTGGCTTGAGGGCCTGGACGAAGTTCCACGCGATCGACGCTCCGAGCGCCAGCACGACCAGGCCGATTGCCGACGCGATCAGGGTGCGAATACGTCGTTGGTGTCGGCGGGCGTCACGCTGGAGTCGGCGAAGTTCGAGCGACGTCGTGGTCGTCGGCGCCTCGATCTCGAACAAATCCGTCATGACTCCCCTTGCTTTGCCTGTTTGATCAGGCTACCAAGTATTCCATTTTTACTGGCATCTAGCGCCAGTTCCAAAATCACCATCGCTGCGGCTTGGTCGATGACCGGCCTCTGCCGCCGCTCGCTCCGACCCGCCTGTCGTAGGGAGGCGCGTGCAGATGACGTGGACAGACGTTCATCGATCAAACGCACGGGGATCGCGAGGCGTTGCGCCAGGGCCCCGGCAAGTCTCCTGGCGTCCTCAACCGCGGGGCCCTCTCTCCCTGCAAGGGTCAGGGGAAAACCAACGAATACAGCGACTATCCCCCTTTCGGTCACCAGCGATGCAACCCTCTCGACGGTGCTCTTCCCCCGAGGAACGGTCTCGACGGGGAAGGCGAGCCTTCGCTCGGGATCCGTGGCCGCCACTCCAACCCTGACCCGACCGACATCGATCGACATCCAGGGCCCGGGGGCCTCGAGGGACGTCTCTTGCGAAGCGTCCGGACTATCCACCTTGGGCGATCGCCACACGGACGGCCTCCAGCGCAGCCGGAATCGCGCTCGCATCCTGTCCGCCCCCCTGGGCAAGATCGGCCTTCCCGCCTCCGCCACCACCTAGTATCCCTGAGGCGAGTCGAACGAGGTCGCCCGCTTTGTGTCCGGCCTCGCGGGCAAGGGCATTCGTTGCCACGACGATGATTGGGTGTTCTGCTGGCGCCGATGCGATGGCGACAACGGTCGGCGAGGCGTCGCCCAGGCGCGATCTGATATCCGTCACGAGGGCCCGGATGTCGTCCTCCCCCGAAGCCTCCCTGACGAAGTGAGCAACGAGCCGAACCCCCTCGACCTCGCTCACGGACTCGACGAGACTACCCGCCATCCGAAGCGTCTCTTGTTTCTGAAGAGCGGACAGCCTCCGCTCGGCGTCCCCTACCCTCTGAAGGAGCCTTTCGATGCGGGGCATCACCTCGGACGGCTGCGCCTTGAGAAGCGTGGTCAACTCGGCGACGAGCGCCCGTTCCACCGCAAGATGCTGAAACGCCTCGATTCCCACGAACGCTTCCACCCTTCGTGACCCCGAGCCGATCGAACCCTCCGTTGTGACCGCGACCATCCCGATCTGGCTAGAGCGCTCAACATGGGTGCCTCCACAGAGTTCCCTTGACCAGTCCCCCCCTATCTCCACGACGCGAACGTTCTCGTCGTAGTTCTCGCCGAACAGAGCTAACGCTCCCGAATCCTTCGCATCTTCAAGGCTCATGTGCTGCGTCTTCACCTCCAGGTCGTTCCGGATCGCTCGGTTCATCACCTCCTCGATCTCGTTCCGCGCCTCTTGGCTGACGAGGGAAGCCCAGGAAAAGTCGAACCGAAGGTAGCCGGGCCTGTTGTAAGAACCCGCCTGGAGAGCGTCCGGGCCAAGGACCTGGCGAAGGGCCGCGTGAAGCAGATGAGTGCCCGAGTGGGCCTGGCGAGCCCCCGTTCGCCACTCCCCATCGACCTGCGCGGAAACGTCCTCCCCCACCTCGATCTCTCCCTCAAGAACCTTGACCGTGTGGACGACGAGTCCCTTGACGGGCTTCTGAACATCCAAGACCTCAAGGGTCGCCCCCGGCGCGAGGATGAACCCGGAATCGGCTTCCTGACCCCCCGACTCGGCATAGAACGGGGTCTTCGGCAGGATGACCTCGACGGTTTCCCCCGTCTTCGCCCGCTCGATGAGCGCTCGACCTGACACGATCGCCCGGATCTTGCTCGCCGTCTGAAGCTCGCCGTATCCCGTGAACTCCGTCTCCCCCTCTGCCTTGAGCTTCTGATAGACCTTGATATCCGCGTGGCCGCCCTTCTTGGCCTTCGCGTCGGCCCTGGCCCTATCGCGCTGCTCTTGCATCAGCGTGCGAAAGCCATCCTCATCTACGCTGAGGCCGTGCTCGGCCGCCATCTCGAGCGTGAGGTCGATGGGGAATCCGTAGGTGTCGTGAAGGGTAAAGGCATCCACACCGTCGATGACGTGTCCGCCGTCCGCCTTCGTCCGGCTGACCGCGGTGTCGAGGATCGTGGTTCCGGCCACGAGGGTGCGCCGGAAGGCCTCCTCCTCCACGTAAGCAACCTGACCGATGCGACCGAAGTCCTTCTCCAACTCCGGATACGACGCACTCATGGCGTCCTTCGAGGCCGGCAGGAGGGTGGGAAGCACAGAATCCTCGACCCCAAGGAGGCGCATGGACCTGACGGAGCGCCGGAGAAGTCGTCGCAACACGTAGCCACGACCCTCATTGCCGGGGATCACCCCGTCACCGATCAGCATCAGGCCGGATCGAATGTGGTCGGCCACGACGCGCATCCTCACGTCATCGTCGTGGTTCTTGCCGTAGGTTCGACCGGAGAGGGCCTCCGCCTGACGGATGACTGGGATGACCTCGTCAATCTCATACATGTTGTCGACACCCTGCTTGAGCAAAGCGACGCGCTCCAGCCCGAGCCCCGTGTCGATGTTCTTCTGCTTAAGATCGCCGAGGATCGGGAAGTCCTCCTTGGCTCCACCCGCACCGCGCTCATACTGCATGAAGACGAGGTTCCAGATTTCGAGGAATCTCTCCTCGTCCGCCATGGGGCCGCCCTCGCGTCCGTAGGCTGCCCCCCGATCGATATAGATCTCCGAACAAGGCCCCGCCGGTCCGGGCTGGCCCGTCGACCAGAAGTTGTCCTTCATGCCTCTGCGCTGGATCCGCTCGGGGAAGAGCCCGGCGACCTCCTTCCAGAGCGTGGCCGCCTCATCATCCTCTTCGAAGACCGTCACCCAGATCGCATCGGGGTCGAATCCGTACTTGCCGTCCTTCTCGGGACCCGTCACAAGGTCCCACGCGTACCGAATCGCGTCTTCCTTGAAGTAGTCACCGAAGGAGAAATTGCCATTCATCTGGAAGAACGTGCCGTGCCGAGTTGTCTTACCGACCTCGTCGATGTCCAGGGTTCGAATACACTTCTGGACGGACGTGGCGCGCGGCCAGGGGGCCGGCTGGGCTCCGAGCATGTAGGGAATGAAGGGCACCATCCCCGCAACCGTGAACAGTAGCGAGGGGTCCGGCGAGACAAGCGATGCGGAGGGAACGATCGTGTGGCCATTCCCTTCGAAATAGTCGAGCCACCGCTGGCGAATCTCCGAGGTGCGCATCTTCCCTCCTTAGGGCCGGGGCACCTAGCGGGCGTAGAACTCGACGACCAGCTGGACGTCGCAGGTCACGGGGACCTCGGAGCGCCTAGGCCGCCTAACCAGGATCGCAGAGAGTTTCTCCAGCTGGACATCCAGGTAGTCCGGAACCTCGGGAAGCACGTCCCTGTGGGCGCCGGCCGCGGCGGCCATGTAGGGGTCGAGCGATGCGGCCTTGGGCTTCACCTGGATGGTCTGACCGGGCTGCACGCGCTGCGACGGCCTGTCGACGATATGGCCGTCGATGAGGATGTGCCGATGAACGACGCTTTGACGGGCCTGGAGGATCGTCCGGGCGAAGCCGGAACGAAGCACGAGGGCATCGAGACGCATCTCGAGAAGCTCGATAAAAGCCTCACCGGTTCGGCCGGGGACCTTCCTCGCCTCATCAAAGATGCGGGCCATCTGCTTCTCGCGGATCCCATACTGGGCTCGGAGACGCTGCTTCTCGCGGAGGCGAACCGCGAAGTCGGATTCCTTGCGGCGCACGTTTCTGCCGTGCTCGCCCGGAGGATAGGGACGCTTCTCGTAGTGCTTGACGGCCTTCGGCGTAAGCGCGAGGCCGAGGGAACGGCTCAGGCGCACCTGGCGGCGCGCGCGGGTTACAGAACTCAACGTTATTCCTTTGACCATGTGACGCAAGGCGTCATCCGACAGAGACACGGCAAGAGCAGCCAGCTCGCCGCGAGGGCTCGCACAAGGATAGCGGTTACTCAGCCTTTTTTCCACGTCCTAGCAGTGTTCGGAGGCGTTCGAGCCTGGATGAGACGTCCCGTTCGTATCCCCGGTCGCTCGGCTCGTAGTACCTCGTGCCTGTGAGCAACTCGGGGAGATACTCCAATTCCGCCACCCCATGAGGCTCATCGTGCGCATACACGTAGCCCTTGCCATAGCCGAGCTCCTCGGCCCCCGAGAAGGTGGGATTGCGCAAGCCTGCCGGGACTGGCCCCGATCGACCCGCCCTGACGTCCTCAATGGCGCGGTCAATCGCCAGATAGGAGCGGTTGGACTTGGGTGCCGTGGCGAGGTAGGTTACGACCTCCGCGAGGATGATCCGACCCTCGGGCATTCCGACAAACGACACGGCATCGGCTCCAGCTTGAGCCACGACGAGTCCCTGCGGATCCGCCATGCCTACGTCCTCCGCCGCGAGGATGACGAGTCTGCGGGCGATGAATCGCGGATCCTCTCCCGCGACGACCATCCGAGCCAAATAGTGAAGTGCGGCATCGACATCGCTGCCCCTGACGGACTTGATGAACGCGCTAATGACGTCGAAATGCTGATCCCCGGACCTGTCATAGGCGACGAGGGCGGCATCCATGGCGTCTTCGGCGAGCGCCGCCGTGATGGTCCCCCCTTCACCCGCCGCTCCCGCAAGTGCCTCAAGAAGCGTGAGCGCCTTCCTGGCGTCCGCCCCTGCCACCTTGATGATGTGATCCCGCGCATCGTCATCCAGCCCGACCTTGCCCCCTAGCCCCCGTTCATCCTGAAGGGCCCGATCGATGAGGATCCCAAGGTCGGCGGGCGCGAGGGGCTTGAGGACAAGGAGCAGGGACCGGCTGATAAGGGGGCCAACGACGGAGAACGACGGATTCTCCGTTGTCGCGCCGATGAGCGTGATCCATCGGTTCTCGACGGCCGGAAGGAGCACGTCCTGCTGAGTCTTGGTGAATCGATGCACCTCGTCGATGAAAAGAACCGTCTCCGGCTCCCCCGTTGCGACCCGTCGCTTGGAATCCTCGATCAATTCTCGAACGTCCTTGACTCCCGCGGTGACCGCTGAGAGCTCAGCGAATCTCCGCTGTCCTGCGACGAGATAGGCGAG
Organism: uncultured Demequinaceae bacterium; assembly: GCA_964610155.1. GTDB lineage: Bacteria > Actinomycetota > Actinomycetes > Actinomycetales > Demequinaceae > JAFGBM01. The sequence continues at coordinate 60,500 of CAZSUY010000008.1, read as the reverse complement.
TGTGGTCTTCCCCGTTCCAGGAGGCCCCCACAGCAGCACGGACGCGACCGCATCAGAGTCAAGCACGAGCCGACGGAGGGGGCTACCCTTCCCCAGCAGGTGATCTTGACCGACGACCTCATCGAGCGTCAAGGGCCTCATCCTTACGGCCAGGGGGCTCGACCCTGTCGGCTGGGGGATGCCCCTTGAGTCAGTTCGCGCGGCATCGAAGAGATCCATATCCCCCACTCTAGGGATGCGCCACGACTCGACCCCGGCTAGCGTGGCGGATATGACGACCTTCGCGAGGATCGCCCGCCTTATCGCGCGTCGCCCCATCGCCATCATCGTCGGCTGGGCGGTCGTCACAGCGGGGTCGCTCGCCCTGGCGTTCGCGGGTGTGGGCGATGGCGGGCTGTTTCAGCGGGTCGATATGGGGGCCCCGTCCATCCCCGGTTCGGAAAGTGACATCGCGGCCGGATATTCCGCCGGCGCCCTTCAGCCCGGAGAAGGGTCCAGCCTCACCTCCGCCGTCATCGGCCTCTCCCCCCTTGACCCTGCGGCGGCTGAGGCTTTCGCCCCCGTGATCACGGCCATCTCACTGACGGACGGCGTCGGCGTCGTGATCTCTCCCCTGGGGATGACCCTCGGGGTCGACGCCCGCTCCCTCGAGCCGTCGTCGGACGCCCTCGATCCGGCATCGCTCGTCGCGAACGACGGCAACGGCTTCGTCATCATCGTTCAGTTCGCCGAACTCAAGGACGAGGCCGCGACTTTTCGCTCCCACGCCACGGTCGAAGCCATCATCGACAGGACCCTCACCGAAATCCCATCGGCGAGCGCGTACACGTTCTCCCTGCCCCTCCTGATGCACGACTTCGAGGGGCTGGTCGAGCACGACCTAGTCAGGGGAGAGCTCGTCGCGGTTCCGATCGCCCTCATCGTCATGGTCCTGGTGTTCGGGGGATTCCTCGCGGCGTCGACGCCGATCGCCGGGGCCCTCGCCTCTATCGCCTCCGGCATGGCTGCCCTCTTCGCCCTCTCGTACCCGATGAACCTCAACAGCGCGGCGATCAACATCGTCAGCATCCTCGGGGTGGGCCTGTCGATCGACTACGGCCTCCTCATCGTCTCCCGATATCGAGAGGAGCTCATCAAGCTCAAACCCAAGGGAGGGACGAGGGAGACCAGGGCTGCCGCCCTCGAGCGGACCCTGTCGACCGCCGGACGCACGGTGTTCTTCTCCGGGCTGATCGTTGCCCTCAGCGTCGGCGGGATGCTCACGTTCAACACCGACCTGATGAGGGGCTTCGGCGCCGCGGGCCTCATCATCGTCATGCTCGCCTTGGCGACCGCTTTGACCCTCGTTCCCGCGGTGGCCTTCGCCTTCGGCGCCAGGCTCGGGCGTCCAAGCATCCTTCGTCGCATCTGGGTCTTCAAGTTCATCCTTCACCACACCGCCAACGTGTCCCGCGACGAGGGCCCCCTCGCGTCGCTTGCCGCCTGGATCCAAAAACGACCGTGGTTCACCTTTGCGGCCTCCACGACGCTCGTCCTCATCCTTGCCGCACCCGTCCTGGCCTTCGTCCCCCGGAACTCCGAGGTCGAGCTTCTCCCCGCGGACTTCGAGCGACGTGATTTCGTCGACGTGGTCGGCTCCTCCTTCCCCGACCTCGCGGATCCCGACATCCTAGTCGTCGCCGAGACCTCCCCGGCCGCCCTCAACTCGTGGCTCGCGGACGCCTCGAACCTTGACGGGGTCCGGGGGGTCTCCCCCGCCGTCGAGCGGGACGGGATGTCTGTGGCCCGCGTGTCGATTCTTGAACCCGATCCCGGGGGCCCGGAGGCCGTCGCCGTCGTCGAGGACCTCCGCGCGACGGACGCGCCCTTCCGAACCTACGTTGGAGGCCAGGCCGCGGGCCTCCTCGACTTCTCCGAGGCGATAGCGACGAGCGGGCTCATGGGATTGGGTTTCGTGATCCTTGCCGTCATCGTGCTTCTCTTCCTCATGACGGGCTCGCTCCTGATGCCCATCAAGGCGCTCGTCGTCAACGCGCTGTCCATCGCCGCGACCCTTGGGGTGCTGGTGTGGATGTTCCAGTACGGCAACCTGTCCGGCGTCCTCGGATTCACGCCACCCGGAGGCATCGAGATCTACGTCGTCATCGTCCTCGTATGCTTCGGCTTCGGGCTCGCCATGGACTACGAGGTCTTCCTGCTCTCCCGGATCAAGGAACTGGTCGATGGGGGGATGCCCAACGACGAGGCCGTCCGGGTGGGCCTGCAGCGATCGGGCCGGATCATCACGTCCGCGGCAGCCGTCATCGTCCTGGTGTTCATCGGATTCGCCTTTGGCGACCTCCTCGTCATCAAGGAGGTGGGCTTCGGGCTGGCGATCGCGGTGTTGCTCGACGCGACCCTGGTCCGCCTCCTTCTCGTCCCTGCGACCATGAGCCTCCTCGACAAGTGGAACTGGTGGGCCCCCGCCCCCCTGCGCAAACTCTACGAGAGGTTCAGCCTCACCCATTAAGCCGGTCCCCCCGATAGCATGACCGTCATGGGGACCCTGGCCCGAATCACCCGTTTCGTCGAGCGTCACCCCGTCGCCGTCATCGTCGCATGGGCTGTTGCGGTCTTCGCCATGTATGGGATTGCCACCGTGGGGATCGGTGGTTCAGGAAACTTGAGCGAGCGAACCTCCCTTCAGGCCCCCAAGGTCGAAGGCTCCGACAGTTACCTGGTGCTTAAGACGTTTACCGACACCACCCCTGCCCGGGAGGGGGCGACGATCAGCGCCGACTTCCGTGTGTCCGATCTCAATGATCCGGCCATCGCGGCCGCGCTTCAGCCCGGGATGCAGGCCATCGTGTCCGTCCCAGAGGTCGCCGCCGTCGCCACGCCCCAGACGGCCATCCCGGGACCCGCGTATGGCCGGACTCGGCTTCCGGAGGGCGTCGATTCTTCCATGCTGGTGCGCTCTTCCGGGGACGGATTCATGGTGGTCACCACCGTTGCCCCCGAGACCCCCACCTCCGTCCATCGCCAGATCATCGCCCTATACGAGGACATGGCCAGCGACCTTCGCACCGTAGACCCCGATGCGCAAGTCTTCACGTTCTCCATGGACCTCATTCACGAGAGCATCACGGACATGCTGGAACGGGACCTACTGGTGGGAGAGGCCGTCGCCCTTCCTCTTGCCCTCTTTGTGATGATGCTGGTCTTCGGCGGCCTGCTCGCCTCAAGCACCCCAATGGCCGGCGCCTTCGCCTCCATCGCGGGCGGCTTCGTCGTCGTGTATGCCCTGACCTTCCCTTTCGACGTGTCCAACTCCGCCCAGAACGTGGTCACCGTGCTCGGAATCGGCCTGTGCATCGATTACGGCCTTCTGATCGTGTCGCGGTATCGAGAAGAGATGACCAAGGCCGGGGCTGCGGGCTCGTCCCGGGTCCGCGAGGACTCGCTCGTCAGGGCGATGGAGACGGCGGGCAGGACGGTTGTCTTCTCCGCGGTGACCGTCGGCATCGCGGTGACCGGGATGCTGGCCTTCGCCCCCGAGATTCTCCGGTCGTTCGGCGTGGCCGCCCTCGGCGTCGTCGTGACCGCCCTCACCGCCGCCCTGACCCTCATCCCGGCCGTGGCCTACCTGTACGGGGAGCGTTTGATACGGCCGGGCCCTCTCTCCCGCCTTCCCGTCATCCGGTCCATTTTCCGGCACACCTCGGATGTCACGAAAGACGAGGGGGTCTTCTCGCGCCTGACGGGGTGGGTTCAGAAACGCCCCTGGACCATCCTCGGGGCTTCCGTCGCGATCCTCCTTGCCCTTGCCGCACCGGCGCTCTCCATCCACATGCGCAACTCGGACGTCGAGCTGCTGCCCCCGGACGACCCCGACCGTGCCTACCTCGCCGACCTCCCCCTCGCCTACCCACCCTTGGCGGACCCGGGGATCGTCATGATGACCGATTCGACGCCTGGCGAATTCGCCGCGATCGCCGACCAGATCGCCGAGATCCTCCATGTTGTCCACGTCGCCCCCCACCGCGATCAGGGAGGGGTCGTCTTCTGGGGCGTGTACCTCGACAACCCCGACTCCGGAAGCGCGGTCGCCGTCAACGTCGTCACGGAGATCCGGGCCCTGGAAACCCCCGCCCCTCTCTACGTCGGGGGGAAGGCGGCCAATCAGATCGACTTCGTCGATGCGATCCAGGACGGCGCGCCCATCGCGCTCTCGCTGGTGGTCCTCTCCACGCTCGTGCTGCTCTTCCTCATGACGGGCTCCCTCCTCGTCCCAATCAAGGCCCTTCTGGTCAACGCCCTCTCCCTCACCGCATCCATCGGGATCCTGGTATGGATATTCCAGTGGGGCAACCTCGAGGGGTTGCTCGGATTCGCGTCACCGGACGGGGTCGAGACCTACGTCGTCATCCTCATCCTGGCCTTCGGTTTTGGCCTGGCCATGGACTACGAGGTCTTCCTGCTCTCCCGTATCAAGGAGCTCGTGGACCGAGGGGTGCCGAACGACGAGGCGGTCCGGCTCGGCCTCCAGCGCTCGGCCCGGATCATCACGTCCGCGGCGGCCATCGTCATACTGGTGTTCCTGGGCTTTGCGGCCGGGCACATGCTGGTGATCAAGGAGGTCGGGCTCGGACTCGCGTTCGCCGTCTTCATAGACGCCACCCTGGTCCGAATGTTCCTCGTTCCCGCGACGATGACCCTGCTGGGCGACTGGAACTGGTGGGCCCCCGCCCCCCTCCGGCGCCTTCACCGCCGGAGTGGCCTATCCCACGACTCCTCTGCAATGCCGCGAACCCACTAGAGAAGGGCGAAACCCGGCCCTAGAGTTGAGCCATGGCCCGTCCCACGAAGAACGCAACCCCTATCTGCCTCGGCCTTTCCCTCCTCGCCGTGATCGGTATCGCCATCGGCTTGGCGACGAGCACCCCGCTCGTCATCGTGCTTACCCTCATCCCCACCGTCGCGTACGAGATGTATCGGGTCGAGGGCGAATCGACCAAGTGGGCCTCCTGGGGGATGGGTGCCGTGCTCGTCGCCCTCCTCGCCTTCATGATGTTCGACGTCTCCTGGAACCTCGCGGAGTGGCTCGGGCAGGAAGAGGCGGATGTGGGCGGCTACCTCGTGCCCCTTGGGGACGTCAAGACCCTCGGGGCGGCCATGCTCGGCGCCCTGGCCGTCGTGCTTTTCTTCCGCACCCGGGGAATCTATACGCGGTGGCTGGCCGGGATCATCTTCGTGTCCGTCGCCGCCCTTGTCTACGGGCTCAACCCCGACGTCTTCTCCGACCTGTTGCGCCAAGGAGCGCAAGAGGCCGTCAACCAGCTGTAGCGGCGTCCGCTACTTGGGCGTCGCGTCGTTGGAATCTGCCTCGGCGCCCTTCGCGCTGGGCTTCGGCTTGAAGTCCACGCCGGCCTCCTTGCGCTGCTGTGCGGTGATGGGCGCAGGGGCCTGGGTCAGGGGGTCGTAGCCGCCGCCCGACTTGGGGAAGGCGATGGAGTCCCGGATGGACTCGGCCCCGGCCAGGAGGACGACGCACCGATCCCAGCCGAACGCGATACCCCCGTGGGGCGGGGCGCCGAATTGGAAGGCATCCAGGAGGAAGCCGAACTTCTCGTTCGCCTCCTCTGGGCCGATGCCCATGAGTTTGAACACCCGCTCCTGGACGTCGCGCCGGTGGATACGGATGGACCCCCCGCCGATCTCGTTTCCGTTGCAGACGATGTCGTAGGCGTAGGCGAGCGCCGCCCCTGGGTCCTCCTCAAATCGGTCGATCCATTCGGGCTTGGGACTCGTGAAGGCGTGATGGACGGCGGTCCAGGCCCCCGAGCCCAGGGCGACGTCCTCGTCATCCGCGACGACGGGCTTGAAGAGGAGGGCGTCGACGATCCACGTGAAGGCGAAGTCTCCTTCCTTCGCTAGGGAAAGGCGGCTCGCGATCTCCTCCCGGACCGCCCCCAGGAGCGCGCGGGATGACTCGGTCGGCCCGGCGGCGAAAAAGACACAGTCGCCGGGGGAGGCCCCCGTCACCGCGACGAGTCCGGCCCGTTCCTCGTCGGAGAGATTCTTGGCGACCGGCCCGCCGAACTCTCCGCCCTCTTCAACCAGGACGTAGGCGAGGCCCTTCGCCCCCCTCTGTTTCGCCCAGTCCTGCCAGGCGTCGAGGGTCTTGCGCGGCTGGGAGGCACCGCCGGGCATGACGACGGCCCCCACATAGTCGGCCTGGAACACTCGGAAGGGGGTGTCCTTGAAGTACTCCTTCAACTCGACCAGTTCCAGCCCGTACCTGAGGTCGGGTTTGTCGGTGCCGAATCGGCGCATGGCTTCGGCGTAGGTCAGGCGAGGGATAGGAGTGACGACCTCGTGTCCGATGAGCGCCCATAGTTCCTTTACGACCTCCTCGCCGATAGCGATGATGTCGTCCTGGTCGACAAAGCTCATCTCGATGTCGAGCTGGGTGAACTCCGGCTGACGGTCAGCCCGGAAGTCCTCGTCCCTGTAACACCGGGCGATCTGGTAGTAGCGCTCCATCCCCGCGACCATGAGGAGCTGCTTGAACAGTTGGGGGGACTGGGGCAGGGCGTACCACGATCCTGGGGAAAGCCGGGCTGGCACGATGAAGTCCCTCGCCCCCTCGGGGGTGGAGCGGGTCAGAGTTGGGGTCTCGATCTCGAGGAAGTCGTGGCGATCCATGACCCGGCGAGCGGCCTTGTTGACCTCGCTGCGGAGCACGATGACCTCGCGCTGTCGTGGCCGCCTGAGGTCCAGGTAACGGTGCTTGAGCCTAGCCTCCTCGCCGACGGTGACGTACTCGTCGATGGGAAAAGGCAAGGGGGCCGACTCGTTGAGGACGACCACATCCTCGGCGACGACCTCGACCTCACCGGAAGGAAGGTTTGGGTTGGCGCTACCCTCGGGGCGCAGCCTAACCTTCCCTGTCACCTGAATGACGAACTCCGCTCTGAGCGCATGTGCCACATCTTCGCGGATCACCACCTGAGCGAACCCGGACGAATCGCGTAGGTCGATGAAGGCCACGCCGCCGTGATCCCTCCTGCGACCCACCCATCCGGCGAGGATGACGGTCGCGCCATCATCGGTGGCGCGGAGGTTTCCTGCGAGGGTGGTGCGGAGCACGGGCTGTCCTTGATCGAGGTCGAATTGCCGGGGTCAGTCTATCCGCGTTCGACCCGAGGCTTGAGATCCTCGGCGGGCGGGATCCACTCGTTGGCATTCGCCACGACCTGGTCTCCCGACCTGATGTCCTTCACTTCTCCAGTGCCGTCCTCACCATCCTCGCCTGGGAACCATACGAATGGGATTCCTTTTCGATCCGCCAGTTGGATCTGCTTGCCAAACTTCGCGGCCGATGGCGATACCTCGGTGGAAATGCCTCTTACCCGTAGGAGGGCCGCGATCGAGTCGGAGGCGGGGCGAGCCTCCTCGTCTACGACCGCGACCAGCACGGCCGTCGGAACAGCCCTGGTCGCGACTGAAAGGTTCTGGGACAACATCCTCCCGACAAGGCGCGAGACCCCAATCGACATCCCGATGCCCGGATAACCACCTCCGGCTACGAGGGATTCATACCTCCCACCAGAACAGATCGATCCAAGATCCTCGTGACCCTCGAGGAAGGTCTCGAAGACCGACCCGGTGTAGTAGTCGAGTCCCCGAGCGATACTGAGGTCGGCGCTAGCCGTCCCAGGGGCCTCGGCATTGATCGCGGCGACGACTTCCTTGAGTTCCGCAATCCCCTCATCGAACAACTCCGCCGTGGCGCCGGCCTTTCCCAGAACGAGGCGCAGTTCCTCGACGAATTTCCCCTCCGAGCCAGAGACGGCCGAGAGGGCTAGCACCCCATCGATCGCCCCCACTTTGAGTCCCTTTCCGGCTAAGAGTTCACGCACCCCGTCGGGCCCGATCTTCGGCAGCTTGTCGACGTTCCGTAGCGTTCCATCGATGTCCTCAACTCCGATGGCGCGGAAGAAGTGTTCGACGATCTTACGATTGTTGATCCGCATCTTGACCTTGGGGATGGGAAGCCTCGAAAGGGCGCGGATCATGACGATCGCGACCTCTGCGTCGACATACGTCGGGAGGACATCGCGTCCGACGACATCGATGTCGGCCTGATAAAACTCCCGGAACCGGCCGTCCTGTGGCCTCTCCCCCCGCCATACCTTCTGGATCTGATAGCGCCTGAAGGGAAAGGTCAGGTGACCGGAGAACTCCTCAACGTAGCGGGCGAACGGCACCGTCAGGTCGAAATGGAGACCGAGCCCAGAGTCGCCGTCCACGTCGTCCGCCCGTAGGCGCCTGAGCGCATAGATCTCTTTTGAGGCCTCTGAATCGCCAGAAAGCCGGTCGAGGGGTTCGACCGCGCGTGTCTCAACTTCCACGAAGCCATGAAGCTCAAATTCGTCACGGAGTGTATCAAGCACGTGACGCTCGACGACCCGCCCCGCCGGTGTCCATTCGGGAAACCCGGAGAGTGGGGCGACACGGCTCATGCGCACATTGTTCCACTCTTGACCGCCTAGACTTACGAGGCGACACCCGGAGGGGCCATGCCTACAAAGAAGCAATCTCGCGCCGCACAGAAGCGACGCCACGAGCATTTCGAAGCGAAACTCACCCTACGCCGGGCGCGCCGTCGGAAACGGCAGCAGGTCGTTGGTGCGATCACCGTCGGAACACTCCTCCTTGGGAGTGGCGCGGTCGCGATCATGGGAGCCAACTCCCCGACCGATACCCCTACATCGACCCCACGGTTGACCCCCTCCCCGAATACCTCCACCCCCTCACTTGGCCCGCCAGCGGGCTATGCCGAAGGACGCGAATGGATCGCCTCCATCGAGACCGACCAAGGTTCTCTGACCTTGAGCCTTGACGGTGCCATTGCACCCCAAGCGGTGGGTTCTTTCGTCTACCTGTCCGAGCAAAGCTACTTTGATGAGACCCCCTGCCACCGCCTGGTGACGGACGGCATCTACGTCCTCCAGTGCGGAGACCCGACCGGGACTGGTACCGGAGGGCCCGGATACAGCTTCGGGCCCGTGGAGAACGCCCCCGATGACGACTTCTATCCGGCCGGGACGGTTGCCATGGCCCGTCAGGGTGATAACGGCTATTCGATGGGCAGCCAGTTCTTCATCGTCTACCAGGATTCCTACATCGGCTCGGATTCCGCCGGTGGGTATACCGTGTTTGGAATGGTCACCGATGGACTCGATATCATAGAAGCAATCGCGGCGGTTGGCACCGATACGGGCTTGTCCGATGGTCGCCCCGCGGAGCCTGTCATTCTCCGGAAGGCATCCGTTCAGTGAGCACACCGAAACCCAGCGAGGCTCCTCGACCGAAGCCCCCCACCCCTGCGGCCCTCGCGGCGAGGTCCCGCCATCCGGTGAAGGTTCCGGTCGTTTCCGACCTGGACGCCAAGGACATCGCCTCGGCGTCGAAGCATGGAGCGGTCGAGGGAGGGAATTGCATCCTGATCGATGGTGAGACTCGGCATATCCTTGGCCTCGCCGAGGGGGACGACCCCCTGCTTCCCTACATTCGCAAGTACTTCGATCATGTCGCGGCGCTCGAACGGTTCCACGCCAGGTTAGAGGCCTCTGAGCCGACACTGAGGGACATCGACGAGTCCCTCAAGGCAGCGGAGGCCGTCCTCACCTCCCCGGATAGCATCGGAAGCTTCACGGCGTACCGGAAGCGGCTCGCGGTTGTTTCTAAAAAGGCGACCGCCCTGCGAGATAAAATGGCCGCTGAGCGGGAAACCTTACGCGCCGCCGCCGAAGCCGAACGTGAAGCCCTCGTCCTTCGAGCCGAAGAGATCGCGGCGAAACCCATCGGTTCCATCCGCTGGAAGGACGACACCGCCGAACTCCGAGGCCTCCTAGACGCCTGGAAAGAAGCACAGAAGTCGTCCCTTCGGATCGGGAAGGAGGCGGAGCATGCTTTGTGGCAGCGCTTCGCACATGCCCGCTCTACCTTTGAGAAGACTCGGAAGCGCCACTTCACCGAACTTGAGAAGAACAACTCCACCGTCGCCGATCTCAAAGAGGCCCTGGTGAAACGCGCCGAGGAACTTGTCTCCTCGACAAAGTGGGAAGAGACCGCGCGCGAGTACCGCGGCCTCATGGCCGAGTGGAAAGCCGCCGGTCGGGGCCGGAAGCAGAGCGACGACGAATTATGGAAGCGCTTCCAATCGGCCCAGGACTCCTTCTTCGAGTCGCGTCGGGCGGTTCTCGACGTTGAGAGAGTTACCGAGGAATCGAACCTTCAGAAGAAGGAGGCCATCCTCGCGGAGGCCGAAGCTCTCCTACCCATCACCGACTTGGCAACCGTCAAGGTGGCCCTCCACAGCATCCAAGATCGCTTCGAGGCGGTCGGCCGCGTCCCTAAGGCGAAGGCTGACGCGCTCCATAAACGGCTGGGCATCGTCGAGCGCGCGGTTCGAGAGGCCACAGAGTCCGCATGGACCAATAGGAATCCCGAGCTCGAAGCACGGGCAAACGGAGCCGCTCAACAGTTGCTTTCCGCCATCGCAGACCTGGAAGAACAGATTGAGAAGGCGACGAGCAAGGGCGACGCTGAGGCCGTGAAGGAGCTCACAGAGGCTTGCGAGACCCGCCAGGAGTGGCTCGAGCAGATCCAGTCCTCGGCCAACTAGGCCTTTTCTCCCCAGTTTCGGTCGCTCTCTCGCGTGGGGTGGCATTGACTACCACGCTTAGAGCGTGGACCTGGTGACCTCGGCTGATGTCGGCGCCGTATCCCTCATGCGCATGATCCGCGCTGGATTCGTCGCTCCCCTCTCCCCGGGGTTCGCCGCACCCCTTGATCTGCCTATCACCCGAGCGGACCGGGCCATCTCGTTGGGCGATTCCATTCCTTCCCACACAATCGTCTCCGGCCTCGGTGGGCTCTGGATCCACGTTGGGGGCAGGCGCCCACCCTCCCTCGATCTCGTTGGAGAGCGCGGCCTCCACCGTTCCCCCCCAGGGACGCATCCACCCGGGTGGACGGTCCGGTTTCACTCAGGTGACGCCGCAATCGAACCGTCTGTGTCCATCGAAGGACTTAGGGTCGCATCCCTGGCGCGTTGTGTCGTTGATGGCCTGAGGTGGGGGGATCTCGCACAGGCGATCCCGGCCGCCATCGAAACCATCCGCGCCGGTGCCATCGAACGGGGGACGGTGAGCGACCTCGTCCATCTCTCGAGCTCAAGAGGCCTAGGAACTGCTCGCCTTCGAAGCGCATGGGCCGCGATCGACCAGACGCTCCACTAGGAGGGACGCTTGGTGCCGGTTATCCGTCTGACCTCGTACACGCCATCGATTCGCCTGACCGCGTTGAGGACGGCTCCGAGGTGAGAAGGGTCCGCTATCTCGAACGTGAAGCTCGAAAGCGCCACTCGATCCTTGTTCGTGGTCACGTTCGCCGTGAGGATGCTGAGGTGGTTGTCAGACAGGACGCGGGTGACATCCGACAGCAGCCGCGATCGGTCGAGGGCTTCAACCTCGATGTGGACAAGGAATACGGCATCGGTCTTTCCTGTCCATTTCACGCCGACGAACCGCTCCGGCCGATCCTTGAGCGCCTCAAGGTTGTCGCAATCCTTTCTGTGAATGCTCACCCCCGACCCGCGGGTCACGAAACCCTGGATCGGATCGCCGGGGACGGGCGCGCAGCATTTCGCCAACTTGACGGCGATGTCGGTCAACCCGTGCACGGTGATGCCAGGATCCATCCTCACCCGGCGTGGCGGCCTGGCTCCGGGCCTCGTCATCTCGGTGAGATCCTCGTCTGCCCCCTCCTGCCCCCCGATCCCCTCGACCATGCGGGTCACGACATCGGCGGCCTGTTCCCTGTGCTCACCGATGGAGGCGTAGAGGGCGTCGATATCCTCGTACTGCATCTCCCTGGCGAGGGCATGAAGGGAGGACTTGCCCATCATTCTCTGGATGGGAAGATGCTGGCGCCGGATGGCCTTCGCGAGCAGCTCTCGCCCGGCCTCGATGCTCTCCTCGCGTCGCTCGCGAGTGAACCAGTGACGGATCTTGTTCCGCGCTCTGGTGCTCTCAACGAACTCCATCCAGTCCCTCTTGGGCGCCGCAGCCGCGTCCGAAGACGTGAGCACCTCGACCGTGTCCCCGTTCTCCAGCTTGGAATCCAGGGAAACGAGCCTCCCGTTGACCTTGGCCCCGACGGTCTTGTGTCCCACCTCGGTGTGGACCGCGTAGGCGAAATCTACTGGCGTTGAACCCTTAGGGAGGGTAAGAAGGTTCCCTGCGGGGGTGAAGACATAGACCTCGGCCTGAGTAATCTCGCCGCGGAGGGCTTCGAGGAACTCGCTCGGATCACCGGTCTCCTGTTGCCAGTCGGCGATCTGGCGGAGCCAGCCCATCCCGTCCGTCTCCGGCGCCGCTTTCTTGTCACCCAGCTTGTACCTCCAGTGCGCCGCGAATCCGTACTCGGCGATCCGGTGCATGTCGTGGGTGCGAATCTGGAACTCCACCGGCTTTCCCATCGGTCCGATGACCGTCGTATGAAGGGACTGGTACAGGTTGAACTTAGGCATAGCGATGTAGTCCTTGAACCTCCCCGGAACAGGCTGGTACCTCGCATGCATCGCTCCCAATACGGCGTAGCAGTCCCTTACGCTTTCGACGAGGATCCTTACTCCGAAGAGGTCGTAGATGTCCGACAGGTCCCGTCCACGAACGATCATCTTTTGGTACACGGAGTAGTAATGCTTCGGTCGTGCCGAAATGACCCCCTTGATCTTCATTTCCCTCAAGACGGCTTCGACCTCGACCCGTACCTGTTCCAGATACTTCTCCCTCTCTGGCGCGCGCTCAGTGACGACCTCGACGATCTCCTCGTAGACCTTGGGGTAGAGGGTCGCGAATGACAAGTCCTCCAACTCGAACTTGATGGTATTGAGTCCCATGCGATGAGCGAGGGGCGCATAGATCTCAAGGGTCTCCTGGGCCTTCCTGCGGGCGCTTTCAATAGAGACTGAACCCCAGGTGCGGGCGTTGTGGAGGCGATCACAGAGCTTGAGAATGAGGACCCGGATGTCCTTCGCCATCGCAAGGACCATCTTCCTGACGGTCTCGGCCTGCGCTTCCGCTCCATAGGAGATCTGGTCGAGTTTTGTTACTCCATCGACGATCATGGCTATCTCGTCACCATATTCCGCCCGAATCTGCTCGACCGATACCCCGGTATCCTCCACAACATCGTGAAGGAGTGCGGCAGCAATGACCGTATCCGGCATCCCCAGGTCCGCGATGATCTCCGCGACGGCGATCGGATGGGTAATATAGGGGTCGCCGCTCATCCGCGTCTGACCCGCGTGGGCACGCTCCGCGAACTCGAAAGCGCGCTCGATCAGCGTGGTCTTCGCTTTTGGATACATGCGCCGGAAGGTCTCGAGGACGGTATCGATTTCACCCGTCGTGACCCTCTCCCGCCTCAGGAACCCGAGGGGTCCCGTGGCGCTAGAGGGGAGGGGAGCATCGGTCATGGCCCTCCTCCGGTCGGTATTGACCTAGTTTACGGCCGACGCTTGCGCTTAGGTTGGGCCGCCACTCCTTTGTGCTTCCCCTTCACCAGGCTTCCGACCCGTACGTTCCCCTCGATGTCGACCACGCCCGTTCCTGCCACCCTGGCGGCGAGCACGGCCTCCGTGTGTTTCTTCATCCTGGGTTCACGCTCCCGAAGCGCCACCTCAAGAGGGGTGGCGACGAAGATCGAGGAGTATGTGCCGACGGCCATCCCCACGAAGAGCGCAAGGGCGATGTCCTTGAGCGTCCCCGCGCCGAGCAGGAAGGACCCGACGAAGAGAATCGCGCTCACGGGAAGCAGGGCGATGATGGACGTGTTGAGCGACCTGATGAGCGTCTGGTTGAGGGCGAGGTTCGCCATCTCCGCATAGGTGTAGCGACTCTGAGCCGTGACGTTCTCAGAGTTCTCCCTCACTTTGTCGAAAACGATGACGGTGTCGTACAAGGAGTACCCGAGGATGGTCAAGAAGCCGATGACGGATGCGGGTGTGATCTCGAAGCCCACGCCTGCATAGACGCCGATCGTGAAGACCAGATCGTGAGCGAGGGCGACGAGGGCTGCGGCCGCCATTCGCCAGGCATGGAAATAGATCGACATGACAAAGGCCACGAGGAAAATAAATATCGTCAGGCCTTTGAGGGCCTTTGAACTGACGTCGGCTCCCCACGTGGGGCCGATGACGTCGGACGAAACGTCGTCCGGCGATACCCCATAGGCCTCCGCTAGAGCATCGGAGATCTGAAGGGCCGTCGTGACATCAACCTCGCCCAGTTGGACCCTGACGGTATCCCCACCGACGGACTGAACGGTCGGAACGGCGTCGGGCACGAAGTCGCCGACGACTTCGGATGCAGGTGCCGTTGCTGTGGTATTGGCCCCGCTCACCGTGAACTGGCTTCCACCGCGGAACTCGATGCCGGGGTTGACTCCCTTTCCCACCAAGAACCCGATGGAGATGGCCATAAGCAACCCGGACACCATGAACCACATCTTGCGGTGACGGACGATGCCGTAACTCTTCTCCCCCGAATGGAGGGCGTTACCCCAGGCGGAAATCCCCATTACGCCTCACCCCTCGCGATTCCGGCTTTGCGTTCGGCGAGCGTAGAGGTGCCGATCTCGATGCGACCACGACCTTTGTACGCCGCCCCGGTTCCATACATTCTGGGGTCGAGCCCGGAAAGCCGATGGCCTCCCCCGAAGAATCGGGTCTTCGCCAGCAGGATCAGGATCGGGTGGGTGAACCTCGTGACGACGATTAGGTCGATGACCGTCGTCAAGCCCAGGGTGAAGGCGAAACCTCGCACGTTGCCGACCGCAGTCATGTAAAGAGCGCCAGCGGCGAGCAGGTTGATCGCATCGGCGGTGAAGATCGTGCGACGGGCTCGACTCCATCCATGATCGACGGCTGAGGGCAGGCTCCGCCCATCGCGGAGTTCGTCCCTCACCCTCTCGAAGTACACGATGAAGGAGTCGGCGGTGATGCCGATTGAAACGATGACACCGGTGACGCCCGCGAGGCTAAGGCGGTAACCCAACAGGCTTGAGAACACCCCGAGCGTTCCCATCGTGAGGGCTCCGGCGACGATGAGGGAGCCGATAGTCACCATCGCAAGGGCCCGGTACTGGAGCATCGAGTAGAGCACGACGAGGATCATCCCGATCCCCCCCGCCAGGAGGCCCTTCTGCAGCTGATCCGTACCGAGCGTCGCCGAGACCGAGTTCTTGCTCAGGAACTCGAAGTTCATAGGGAGCGCGCCGTACTTCAACTGGCTGGCGAGGAGTCCGGCCTCGTCCCGGAGCATCGGAGGATCTGAGCGGCTGATGGAAGCCTCGCCTGCCGTTATCGCGTACTCAACGTAGGGTGCGGAGATCACGATCCCATCGAGGATCATGCCGAACTGGTTTCGGGGGCTGGTAAGCGTCGAGAGGCGCCTCGTGACATCCCCGAAGACCTTCGTCCCGTTGCCTGTGAAAGACAGGGACACCTGATAGACATTGGTGGCGGTTCCCCCGGTTGTGACCTTCGGGCCGGAGTTAGCTTTGGCAATGTCATTCCCGTAGATCTCGACGGGTCCAAGGAGGTATTTCTGCTCGCCACTTTCCTTGTCCGAACAGGTGACGAACGCGGCCTCTGGGTCCCCGAGGTCCCCGGCACCGCTGTCTCCCGCTAGGGCACAATCGAGATCGGCCCACGCATTCCTGACCTCCGTGGTGATCCATGAGTATGACGACGACGTGCCACCCGCGATCGATTCCTCCGGATCAACGGCGGCATCTAGATAGGTAGGCAGCTCGGTATCCGATGGCCCGCCGACATAAAGGACCGACCTGAACTGCAGCTGTGCGGCCTTGGTGACGAGGTCGAGGGTCTCCTGCGGCGGTATTCCGGGCAGAGACACCACGATGTTCTCGTTGCCCTGGGTGGTGATTTCTGCCTCCGCCACGCCCGAGCCGTCGATGCGTCTGCGGATGACCTCAACCGCCTGATCGAGTACGGCTTGCGTGACTTCTTCCCCCGACGTACTAACGGGTTTGAGGATGATCTGGGTTCCACCGGCGAGGTCGAGCGCGAGGCCTGGAGTCCAAGGCTCGTCCTTGGCCAAGACTCCATACGCGAGGAACCCTCCGAGCGACAGGAGGATGACAAGGAGCCACAGGAGCGCTTTGCTCGCCTTCCGCGTTGCTGACGACACTTGAATCCTTCGATGGTGGTGACGGCCGATAAATCACTCAATCGAGCCCAGCCGATTCTAGGCGCTTCCGAACCTTGTCGTCGAACCGGCTGGTCGAAACGAATGGGCGCGTCGCCCTATTCGAAGAGCCTAGAGGCCACCCCGCCCTCCCTGAGGGCGACCGATCCGTCTACGCCGAGGTGCTCGAAGGCGGCAGGCGTGGCGACCCTCCCCCGAGGAGTTCGGCTCATGAGTCCTTCTCGGACAAGGAAGGGTTCCGCCACCGTCTCGACGGTCTCAACCTCCTCGCCGACCGCGATGGCAAGGGTCGAAAGACCGACAGGACCACCGGCAAAGCGGGTACACAACGCCTGTAGGACGGCGCGGTCGAAGCGGTCGAGTCCGCGCTCGTCCACCTCGTACACGGCCAGGGCGGAGTGCGCGGCATCGAGTGTCCCCGTTCGATCGCCGTGAACCTCCGCCCAGTCCCTCACCCGACGCAGTAGCCGGTTGGCGACGCGAGGCGTCCCCCGGGAACGTCCAGCGATCTCGCTAGCCGCAGACGCCTCCACCTTGAAGCCCAACAATCTGGCAGACCGCTCAAGGATCGCGTGCAATTCATCATCGGAATAGAAGTCGAGGTGGGCGGTGAATCCGAACCGGTCTCTCAGTGGGGCGGGAAGCAGGCCTGAGCGGGTTGTCGCCCCGACGACGGTGAAGGGCGGCAGGCTCAGGGGGATGGATGTGGCCCCGACCCCTTTTCCCACGACCACGTCGACGCGAAAATCCTCCATCGCGAGATACAGCATCTCCTCGACCGGGCGGGCGAGCCTGTGGATCTCGTCGATGAAGAGCACCTCACCATCGGCGAGGGACGAGAGGATCGCGGCGAGATCCCCAGCGTGCTGGATCGCCGGTCCTGAGGTCACCCGAAGGGTCGCCCCCATCTCGTGGGCGACGATCATCGCGAGGGTGGTCTTGCCGAGCCCCGGGGGCCCTGAAAGGAGCACATGGTCGGCGACCGATCCCCTGGCCTTCGCCGCACCCAACACGAGGCCGAGTTGCTTTCGAACGATGTGCTGTCCGACGAACTCTTCGAGGCTCGCGGGCCGAAGCGCTGCCTCGTTGGCTCGCTCAATGGCGTCGGCATCCGGATCTACCAGGCGGGTCTCATCCATGTCCACCCCCTAGCCTCTGAAGGGCCGCCCTCAGGACGCTCGACACCTCATCCGGTCCGATGACTCCTTCAGTAACGGCGTCAACGGCCAGGCGAGCATCCCGCGTGTTCCAGCCGAGTCCGACGAGGGCCTCCGTTACCTGTTCCCGGCCGTCGGTGGCGACCCGGAGCACTCCGACATCACCCTCCGGTAGCCGCCCGGCTAGCTCAAGCAAGAGCCGCGCGGCGACCTTCGGTCCGACCCCAGGCACACGCTCAAGCGACGCGCGATCCCCCGTAGCGACCACCTGAGCGAGCGTCCCGGGAGAATGGACGGCGAGCATAGAGAGCGCGAGGCGCGGCCCGACGCCCGTTACGGACTGGAGAGCGACGAAGGCATCCCTCTCGTAAGCCGTCCCGAAGCCATAGAGGGTCAGGGAGTCCTCGCGGACGACGAGGTGGGTATGGACGGTCGTGCCCTCCCCAACTCGCACATCTGCAAGGGTCGAGGGGGTGGACAGGACCTGAAGCCCCATGCCACCCACATCGATGACCAGGGAGGATGCGGTCACCTTCACCGCCCTTCCCGCGAGCTGTGCGATCACCCTGCCTCCCGCGCGACTCGAACGTATGTGCGAACTACGCTACGGCACGGTGGCTACCTAGTCGCGGCGACGCGCCGCACGTTCCGCCTCGGCCCATCGACGCTGCGCGACCGTCGCATCTGCACCCCGACCGATCGACTCACCCCCGACGCCCCTCCAGGCGTGACAGATCGCGATGGCGAGGGCGTCCGCCGCGTCGGCGGGCCGGAGTGGAACCTCCTGGCCCAAGAGCCTTCGCACCATCTCCCCAACCTGCGCCTTTGCCGCCCGCCCGCTTCCGGTGACGGCTGCCTTGACCTCTGAGGGGGTGTACAGGGCGACGGGGATGCCCCTCCTTTCCGCGGCGAGCATGACAACCCCGGACACCTGAGCGGTCCCCATGACGGTCCGGACATTGTGCTGGGAGAAAACGCGCTCAAGGGCGACCGCTGCCGGCCGAACCTCATCAAGGGCAAACTCGACGGCGTCGGCGATAACGGCGAGCCGAAGCGGGACAGGAAGGCTGGCGTCGGAGGAGACCACGGATACGGATAGGAGGGCCACCGCCCGGGATGGGCTGGCCTCGATCGCACCTAGGCCACACCGGGTGAGGCCCGGGTCGACGCCCAGGATGCGCACGTTACCCCTCTGCCGCTGCCAACACCTCGTCGGAGGCATCGAAGTTTGCGTACACGTTCTGGACGTCGTCGCTATCCTCCAGAGCCTCGATGAGGCGGAGCATCTTGCGCGCCCCCTCGACGTCGACCTCGATCTCAACCGACGGCACGAGGGATGCCTCCGCGGACTCATAGTCGATCCCGGCGGCCTGGAGGGCCGTGCGCACGGCGACAAGGTTGCCGGGATCCGAGAGGACCTCGAAGACCTCTCCCAAGTCCACGATATCCTCGGCTCCGGCTTCGATCGTCGCCTCCAGGATCGCGTCCTCCGTGACTCCGCCCTCCTTGGAGACGATGACCTGACCCTTGCGCGAGAAGAGATAGGCGACGGAACCAGGATCGGCAAGGGATCCGCCACTGCGGGTGAGCGCCACCCTCACGTCGCTCGCCGCGCGGTTACGGTTGTCCGTCAGGCACTCGATGAGGACGGCGATCCCGCCAGGAGCGTAGCCCTCATACATGATCGTTTCGTAATCGGCTCCTCCGGCCTCAAGGCCGGCCCCCCGCTTGAGAGCTCGGTCGATGTTCTCGTTTGGGACGGACGATTTCTTGGCCTTCTGGACCGCGTCGAAGAGGGTGGGGTTGCCGTTGAGGTCCGCCCCACCGACTCGCGCCGCCACCTCGATGTTCTTGACGAGCTTGGCGAACAGTTTGCCGCGCTTGGCGTCGATGACGGCCTTCTTGTGCTTGGTCGTTGCCCACTTGGAGTGTCCGGACATATCTTCCCTTCAGCCCCGCGCCAAGGCGGAGCCTCGGCGAATTCCGTCCATTCTAGGGTAGGGCCACGCCAGGCCAGCCGGACCCGCGACGCTTATCGTCCTAGCGCTTCACTCTGAAACGGTCAAGAATTTCGGGAGAAATGGCGTCAGCGATGTCGCACACCGCCTCAAGCAGCCGACCCTTCTGGGAAGGGCGGCTCCATGCGACCACCCTAGGGCCGTCGAGAGCCACCATGAAGGGGGCAGTGTTCAACGCCCGGCTGCGGTCGAGAATCAGGTCGGTGACCGCGGCGGCATAATCGGGGTCGCTGCACCATACGAACACGCCGTCCCTGGGGCCTTTATTGCCCCCTTGGGAAAACGCGACCGGCTTGCTCCCAGAAGACCGAGGCCGACGTTCCACCTCGAAGAGCGGCAAATCGGCCCCTATCTCGGCGACGGCTACTGCGGCGCCGGACAACAGCATGCGTCCTCTACGGTTCTCCTGGGATCCGGGATGGCTGTACATAACCACCCTCCTTCCCCGATACTCGCCTACGAACACACTCGGCCTGCGGGGGTCGTCCCACCTGCGACGCGCCGCACATGACATCTCCTGGACGAGGTCCCCCGGTCCGTCCGATCGTTCGAGACCATGCGCGAGTGCCCATCGGTCCTGCGCACGCTCAAGACGGCCCACGTTGAGCAAAAGGACAAAGATCACTCCGGCGATGAAGGTCAACCCGAAGAGCATTCCCTCTAGTCGCGACGGGAAACCGGTGAATGGCGCAGTGTGGGTCACAACCAGTGAAGAGAGAACCACCATCGCGACGGTGACCACTCCGACGATGAGGCGCGGCCTACTACTTGGGTTTGCCATGAATTCCTCCTTCGGACAAGAGATGCACTATTTAAAGACACCCTCCGGACGCTCCCGCACCAGATAGGCGGGTACGTGGACGGCGAGATCGACAAGTAGGTCGAGGATGCCGTCGATGTCTTTCACATTCCACGTGCCCTTCATGATGTACATGACCGCGTTGGAGTCCCATGCAATAGCGAACCTCCCTGCGTCATCCTCAAGAAGACGCTCCATCACCCGCGGATGGAGGATGGCGTGAGCGGCCCGCTTATCCACGCTCCAGACCCGCCATTTCTCGTTGAAGTCGGCACTCTCGGTATCGATATCCTCCGCGCCGACAGCCGCGGCAAATGCCTCCCAGCCCTGCTGAGGCCTCGCCACCGTCACCGGGAGGTCAGCTGGCACGTGGGCAGCGGCCACGGAGAATACCAACGGATAGTTCCCGCTCTTTCTGGTGCTGACAGAGTGACTGAGGATGGCGAACGCCGTGCCGCCTTGTTCTCCTTCGATGAGCCCCCACGTGCTGTGGATGCCTTTCGCCGAGAACGGAAACCCGCGGGCGGGAAGCGGAATGTCAGCACCCTCACCTATGTACGTCCAGCCCCGCGACTCCGCAAAGGTACGAATAGGGACCCTGTTCCGCCTGCCCCACCGGAACCCCAAATACCCCACCCCAACTATCGTGACGATGAGGGTGAAGAAAAAGACGCCGAAGCCGACGAGCGCGCCCCCTCCGATGGCGAGTCCGGCGACCGCGGCGGGAACCACAAGCACGAGGGCGACAACCGTGACCTTGAGCCACCTCAACATGGACAGGCCCCAGACCCGCATGACTCCACTCCCTTCCCAGCCCGATCTGCGCGAGCCCGGAGAGTGACCTTCCGGCTGCAGTATCCCGGACCAACGTGGGCGGAACCACGCCAGTGGCCCCGCGTAACACTCTACTCAGGGGGGTCCGACGCCGCGAGTAGCCGATACCCGCGACCGCCAACTGGGAAGTGGCTTCAGGCGCAAGGATTCCATCCCCCAAGGAATACCCGCTAGTTTGCCGCCTTGGTGAGATCCACGAGGAGTCGGTGCACGCGCGCCTCTCCAGTGATCTCCGGGTGGAACGCGGTCGCCACAAGGTTCCCGTACCTTACTGCGACGACTCTACCGCCGTGGGAATCGTCGGTCGCGAGAACCTCGACCCCCTCCCCGATCGATTCGACCCAGGGTGCCCGAATGAGGATTGCGTTCATAGGGCTTCCATCCGGCAGCCACGTCAGGGCCGCCTCGGATGATTGGATCTGACGCCCGAAGGCGTTTCGACGAACCGTGATGGGAATCCCGCCCAGGGTTCGCTGATCCTCCGTGCCCCCTTCGACGGCATCGGCGAGCAGGATCATCCCCGCGCAGGTTCCCAGGACTGGAAGACCGTCACCGATCTTGGCGCGCAGGGGCTCGAATAGCCCAACGGCGCTCATCAACTTCTCGATCGTCGTCGACTCGCCTCCGGGAAGGATGAGGGCATCGACCTCCTCAAGCTCCGCAAGCCTCCTGACGCCGATTCCGTCTACGCGTAGGCGCTTGAGGGTAGCTAGGTGTTCCCTGACGTCTCCCTGAAGGGCGAGGACGCCGATCGTAGGGTTATCGGTCACGCCTCCTCCCTTCCCAGGTGCCTCAAGATCCCGTCCCAAGGTTGGACGGTCGAGAGCAGGTCGGCGAGTGCCAAGGGAAAGACCTCGATGTCGAATCCCCGGATGTCCTCGACCGAGTGCCAACCGTCCCCCTCGATGGTGTCGTGTTCCGCTTCAGTCCACACGGCAGGCCGCTGTTCGACGGCGTCGGAAACCTTCGCCAGAAAGAACTCTTCGTGCTGGACATAGGGGTTGCGCATGAAGTCGAAAACCGCCGTCCGCTCCCATACGGGTCCGGTGAGCGTCTCGGCTGGGACTGTGTATCCCGTCTCCTCCCGCGCTTCTCGTGCCGCCGCCTCCCGGTGCCCCTCCCCGTCGTGTAGCCCCCCTCCCGGCGTGAACCACCACGATCGCTCGGGGAGGAAGGGATCGTGCCCGCGGAGCAGAAGCAGCCGACTCTGGTCGTCGAAGAGGAGGATGCGTGCCGCCTCCCGGGGAGTCGCCTCCTCGGTTTCCACTTGAGGACCTACCAACCGCGGTCAGCGAGGCGATGGGGTTCCGGGACATCGTCGACGTTGATGCCGACCATAGCCTCCCCGAGCCCCCGGGAGACCTCGGCGAGGACCTTGGGATCGTCGAAGAAGGTCACGGCCTTGACGATGGCCGCGGCGCGGGTGGCTGGATCTCCCGACTTGAAGATCCCTGAACCAACGAAGACACCCTCGGCGCCGAGCTGCATCATCATCGCCGCGTCCGCCGGGGTGGCGATGCCCCCCGCCGTGAAGAGGACGACCGGCAGCTTTCCTTTCTTCGCGACCTCACGAACCATCGGAAGGGGAGCCTGGAGTTCCTTCGCCGCGGCATAGAGCTCGTCCTCTGGCAGGCCCTTCAAGCGCCTGATGGCCCCCCGGATGGACCGCATGTGGGTGGTGGCGTTGGACACGTCACCCGTTCCGGCCTCCCCCTTTGAGCGGATCATCGCTGCCCCCTCGGAGATGCGGCGGAGCGCCTCCCCCAGGTTGGTCGCACCGCAGACAAAGGGTACGGTGAATTTCCGCTTGTCAATGTGGTGCTCGTAGTCGGCTGGGGTGAGGACCTCCGACTCGTCGATGTAGTCCACGCCGAGGCTCTCAAGCACCTGGGCCTCGACAAAGTGGCCGATGCGGGCCTTCGCCATCACCGGGATGGAGACCGCGTCGAGGATGCCCTGAATAAGATCGGGGTCGCTCATGCGCGCCACGCCGCCCTGGGCTCGGATGTCGGCGGGAACCCGCTCTAGGGCCATGACCGCGACGGCTCCGGCGTCCTCGGCGATCTTCGCTTGGTCGGCCGTCACGACGTCCATGATGACCCCGCCCTTGAGCTGCTCGGCCATGCCGCGCTTCACAAGATCCGTGCCGACCTTTGGCGTACTCTTCGCTTCAGCCATCGCAGCCCCTTTTTTTTAGTGCTCGGCATACATTCTAATCGCCTCACGATATGTCGCCTCAACGCGGGGGGCGACGACGTCCCAGTCGAAGAGCGCGCCGCAGCGCTGTCCGCGACGGGCGAGGGCGAGTCGGGCATCCCTGTCCTTGAGCAGTTCGGAGACTTTTTCCGCGAGATGGGCCGCATCCCCGACCCGATGAAGGGAGACGCAGGGTTCGCCTCCTTGAGCCGTCGCGACATCCCTGAAGGCCGAGAGTTCACTCGCGACGACCGCGGCCCCAGCCGCCATCGCCTCGACCAGGACGATGCCAAAACTCTCCCCCCCGGTGTTTGGTGCGCAATATATGTCGATGGATGACATGAACTGCTGCTTGAGGGATTCGTTGAGTTCTCCCACGTTCTCGGCTCCCGCCGCGATAGCGCGCGAGGCGGCGCGCCTCGAGTACCTTCCCGCCATAAGAAAACGTGCTCCGGGGAACGACTCCCGGAGGATCGGAATCATCTCGAGAAAGTCGTCGAGGCCCTTCCTCGGTTCGTCCATGCGTCCCAGGATCCCGATCGTCGGTCTCTCCTTGGTCCCCTGCCACGCCCTCCTGGGAGGCGCCCCAATGAAGGCCTTGGTCGCCACCCCGTTGGGGATGATGTGGGTCGCATCTAGGCGCAGGTGTTCCTTGACCGTACGATCCGCCGAAGGCGAGACCGCGATGCGGGCGTCCAGGACCTCCATTCCGGGCTTGATGAACGGCTTGGCTAGTCTCATCAGGGCGGAGGAGTCATTCGAGGTGTGGAAGGTCGCCACCGTCGGGCCTATGCGGGCCCACATGGCGAGGAGCGCAAGGGAAAGAGCGCCCGGCTCGTGGAGGTGGACGATATCGAACCTGCCCTCGCGGAGCCACTCTCGGACCCGGACCGCCGCAATGAGGCCGAACTTGATCCTGGCCGTCGACCCGTTGTACGAGACGGGAATCGATCTTCCGAGACTATCGACGAACCCAGGCACGGGGGTCCGGGGGGCCGAAGGAGCGAGAACCCTCACCTGATGCCCAAGGTCGTTGAGGGCCGCCGCGAGGCTGGTCACATGCAGTTGAACGCCGCCCGGTCGATCCAAGGAGTACGGGCAGACGATGCCAACCTTCATTCGACCCACCCGAAACGCTGGAGCATGTGCCAGTCCTCCGGATGCTTCAAGATGCCCTCAGCGAGGAAACTCGCCCACTGCTGCGTCATCGTCGAGACCCTCTCTGCCTTCGCCCCCGACGGTACGGGAATGATCGGTCCAAAGTCCATGACGGTCCCCCACTTGGATCTCGCCGCCCAGCGTCTCCGCCCATGGAGCCGCTCGTAGTATGCCGACAGGGACAACAGGACGGTATCGGTCGCGATCGCGAGAGCGGCGGGCCCCGGAGCCACCCGTACCTCTCGCCCCCATATCACCACCCGTATTCCACTGCCGCTGAGGTCCCGGTCGGACAGAAGCGCGATCACTCCGCCCTTCTCCTTCGCAGCCACTATCAGGCGGCGGAATGTCGACTGTCCCTCGTGTCCGAGGACAGTCATCCCCAAAGACTTCCGAAATCGCAAGAACTCCTCGAACGCCTCACGGGGCTCGATGATCTCCGCGACCGTGGTAATGGAACCAAGATTCCGGCAGGTGTAGGCCCCGACAAGGTCCCAGTTACCCGAGTGCCCGAGGGCCGCAACCATCCGACCCGGATCTCTCATAGCGGCAAGCGCGGGTTCGGCACCAATCATGCGTACCCGGGCGTCGATGACGCGTCCCTTCATCCTCGGAAGCTCGAGCACCTCCGCGTAGTAGCGCGCACTCGAGGCCATTCCCCTTCTGGAAAGCCGCCGAAGCTCCTTTCCTTCAAGCCCTGTCACCCTATGAAGGTTCTCCTCGAGTCGCCGAACCCCCTTCCCACGGCGGAGCCAAGAGACCCAGGTCCCCGCCCCGGCACACACCCGAATGACCCAGACGGGGAAGAACCTCGAGGCGCGCCAAGCAAAGAGGAAGGCGTTCATCCGCGCCTAACGGGCCTGGGGCAGCGCGGGACTCAGCCTGTTCGCCTTCCAGACGTCCCATCCGCGCTGGATTACGGTAATGAGGGCGGCCGCGGAGAGGAAGAAGAGGGTATAGGTGAGGACGAGGATGTGGACCCCGAGCCCCACGATCCCCGCGGCGATGAGGCCGATGACGAGGCGATCCACACGCGTGGCGATCCCGGTCTTCGTATCGATCCCCAGTCCCTCGGCCCTGGCTCTCGCGTACGGCACGAACGAGCCGAACGCTAGACACAGGAGCGCAGCGAGCGCGGTGATCCGGTGGTAATCGAGCATGCCCCACGCGATGCCCCCGAATACGGCGGCGTCGGCGAAACGGTCGAGGGTCGAGTCGAGGAACGCCCCGAATCTCGAAGACTTGCCCGTTGCCCTCGCGACCATCCCATCGGTCATGTCGAGGAAGGCGCACCACATCACGACCATCGTGCCGACGAAGAGGCTGTAGATGTTCTCGCCTGCGCGGGGAAAGAACCGCAGTGCCCCGAATAGCACGCCAGCCGTGCCCGCGAGGGTCACGGCGTTGGGGTGCACGTGGAGTCTGATGAGTACCTTCGCGATGCCCTTGTAGGTCGCCACGAAGGGCGGCCCCATCCACTTGATCATTCAGTTCTCCTTTGCCCAGGCTTCGCTTACGCGTTGCCAGGTGTCGTCAAGCAATTCGGGCACGGCCTTGGTTCTGGCGATGATCGGAAGGAAGTTAGAGTCCCCGATCCAGCGGGGCACTACGTGTTGGTGGACATGCTCTGCGATTCCGGCGCCCCCGACCATCCCCTGGTTTATCCCGATATTGAAGCCCTGCGTCCCGCTGACTTCCACCAGGACTCGCATGGCCTTCTGGGTCATGGCGGCCATCTCGTCCCGCTCGGCGTCCGTCAGGTCTGTGTACCAGGCGACGTGGCGATAGGGACAGATCATGAGGTGGCCCGGGTTGTACGGGAACAGGTTGAGGACCGCGAAGGTTACCTCACCCCGACCGACTATGAGGCTGGCACGGTCGTCAGAGTCGGCCTCTAAGCAAAAAGGACATCCCGATCCTGGGGTGAGACCATCCCTGTCTGACGCATCCTGGACATAGGCCATGCGATGCGGAGTCCAGAGCCGTTCGAAGCCGTCCGGAATGCCACCCATCGTCGCTCCATCGTCCTCAAGCCCAGCGTCGTCCATCACACGCGCTCCCGAGCCGCGATGGCGTCGACGATGCGCTTGATCGCCTTTTCGATGGAAACGCCATTCTCCTGCGTGCCATCGCGGAATCTGAAGGAGACCGCGCCGGCCTCGGAATCCTCCCCACCCGCGATCAGGACGAACGGTACCTTCTGCTTCGCAGCGTTTCGAATCTTCTTCGGGAACCGCTCGTCGCTATCGTCCAGTTCGACCCGCACGCCCTCGGCCCGAAGCTTCTCAACCACACCCGCTAGGTAATCGTTGAAGGGTTCGGCGACGGGGATGGCGAGCACCTGGACCGGGGCGAGCCACGCCGGGAACGCCCCCGCGTAGTGCTCGGTCAGGATGGCGAAGAACCTCTCGATGGATCCGAAGAGCGCGCGGTGGATCATGACGGGACGCTGGCGGGTCCCATCGGACGCCATGTACTCCAGTTCGAACCGCTCGGGAAGATTGAAATCGAGTTGGATGGTGGAGATCTGCCACGTCCGCCCGATGGCGTCGCGCGCCTGCACCGAGATCTTGGGCCCGTAGAATGCCGCGCCCCCAGGATCAGGGCGGAACTCCAGCCCCGAGACTTCGGCCACCTCGGCGAGAGTCTGAGTCGACTCCTCCCACGCCTTGTCTGTCCCGACGAACTTGTCGGGATTCTTGGTCGAAAGTTCGAGGAAGAAATCGTCGAGCCCATAGTCCTTGAGGAGGCTGAGGACGAAATCGAGAAGCTTGGTCAGCTCGTCCTTCATCTGGTCGCGGGTGCAGTAAATGTGGGCGTCGTCCTGGGTCATGCCCCGAACCCGAGTCAGGCCGTGCACCACGCCCGACTTCTCGTATCGGTACACCGAACCGAACTCGAACAGCCTGAGAGGTAGTTCGCGGTAGGAACGTCCCCTGGACCGGAAGATGAGGTTGTGGAAGGGGCAGTTCATGGGTTTGAGGTAGTAGTCCTGCCCCATCTTCCGGAGGGTGCCGTCTGCATCCTTCTCCTCGTCGAGGTGCATGGAAGGATACATCCCCTCGGAGTACCAGTCGAGGTGGCCGGAGATCTCGAAGAGCTGAGCCTTGGTGATGTGGGGCGTGTAGACGAACTCATAGCCCTCCTCGATATGTCTCTTCCTGGAGTATTCCTCCATGACCCGCCGCATGACCCCACCCTTGGGGTGGAAGACGGCTAGGCCCGATCCGATCTCGTCCGGGAACGAGAAGAGGTCGAGCTCGGCGCCCAGGCGGCGGTGGTCACGGCGTTCGGCCTCCGCGAGTCGGTTGCGGTAGGCGGCCAACTCACCCTTCGTCGGCCAAGCGGACCCGTAGATGCGCTGGAGTTGAGGGTTCTTCTCACTCCCCCTCCAGTACGCGGCGGCCGAGCGCATCAGCGCCCAGCCATTCCCGATTAGGCGGGTGCTCGGCAGGTGGGGTCCTCGGCAGAGGTCCTTCCACGCCACCGTCCCGTCCTTAGCAACGTTGTCGTAGATAGTCAGGCCTCCCGCCCCCACCTCAACTGAGGCTCCCTCGACGCCCGTTGCCCCGCTCTTCAGGGAGACGAGTTCGCATTTGTAAGGCTCTTCGGCAAGCTCGGTGAGCGCCTCCGGGTCGGCCACGTCCCTCCGCACGAAGGACTGACCCTCCTTGATGATCTTCTGCATCTCCTTCTCGATAGCCTTGAGCTTCTCGGGGGTGAAGGGTTCCGCGACATCGAAGTCGTAGTAGAAGCCGTCCGTGATGGGAGGGCCTATGCCGAGGCGGGCCTCGGGGTCGATGCGCTGGACGGCCTGGGCGAGCACGTGGGTGCAGGAGTGACGGAGGACCGTGAGCCCGTCCGGGCTGTCGATCGTGACGGATTCGATTGCCTCGCCATCGGTGAGGACGTATGCAAGGTCGACGAGACTCTCCCCCACCCGCATGACGACAACGTTGCGCCTGTCGGCGAAAAGATCCGTTCCCGTCGTGCCGGCGTCGACCTTCCGCTCGTCGCCGTCCACGGTCACGGTAATGGTTGCCACGTCTACTCCTCGATAGAAGCCTTGGTCCTCGAAACGAGCCCCGGAACGATGTTACCGAGGTTCCGCTCGAGTCGGGTCCGCCGACGGAACGGCAGCGTATGCCTAGGGAGTGATGTCCCCAGGAATCGAAAAACGTCTGCCTACCCCCGGTTCGTTGCCTGAGTCCACCTCACCTCTGGTCTTACGCCTGAAATGGGGCTTCGGGTGAGGAAGGACGACCCTCTTGGGGCCAGGGTCATACTCAGGTAAGATGGAGGTATGAAAGTGAGCATCAGCCTGCCGGAAGCCGACCTGACGTTCCTCGACCAATACTCCGAAGAGAATGGTCTGGAGTCCCGCTCAGCGGCCGTTCACACGGCCATCCGAGCCCTCCGCGACACCCAACTCGAGGCCGAGTACACCGATGCCTTCACCGAGTGGGAAGGCTCCGAAGACAAGCATCTCCTTGAGACGACCGTTTCCGATGGCCTCGAGCCCGACCTCGGTTGGGCCGAATAGTGCTTCGGGCCGACATCCGCGTTGTCGACTATGGCAAAGCCCTCACGGGAGAGCCCGGCTATCGCCGACCCGCCGTTGTTGTCTCTGCAAACGGAGCCAATGCCGCCGTCGACCGTAACCGACGCGGCGCCGTGACCGTCGTCGCCCTGACGTCGAACACCCAAGCGCTCCACTCGTTTGAAGTGCTCCTGCCGAGCGAGGACACGGGACTTCCCCAAGCATCGAAGGCCCAGGTGCATCTGATCCGTGCAGTTTCAGTCGCTCGGGTCGGTCCGCGCATCGGAACCGTGCCGCCCCGACTCATGAGGGAGATCGACGAGGCACTGCGCATCCACCTGGCGTTGTAATGATCGACGCTAGTGCCAACAGGGCAGAAGCCATGGTGGGCGATACTGGGTTCGAACCAGTGACCTCTTCCGTGTGAAGGAAGCGCGCTACCGCTGCGCCAATCGCCCGTCGGCCTGCCATCCTATCGCGAGGGCTTGGGATCCTGCTCTCGGTCGGCCTGTAGTTCATAGGCATCCCTGAGTTGCGCGAGAAGAGGTCCCGGTACGGTCATCCCCCCGTCAAGCGACACGACAAGTTGAACCCCCCGCGTCACGGAGGTCACCGCAGCGGAGGCCTTACCCTCAAAAACCTCGTCGAGGACCTCGTAGGTGAGTTCGCCGACGTCTGCCGCACGAATGGGTATCCCTTCGGCGGCTCCCCACTCGAGGGCAAGGGCGCGGGCGATCCCGGGAAGACACCCACTCGCCAGGGGCGGAGTGACAATCTCCCCATTCCTCTCGATGAAGATGTTCGTTCCCGTGCCCTCGCAGAGGTGACCCTGAGTATTGGCGAGGAAGGCTTCGTTTGCGCCATGCTCCATCGCATACTCATGGATGAGCACCTGTTCTCCCCACGAGATGGATTTGATTCCCACGAGAGGTGAGTACTCGTTGCGGCGCCACGGAACTCGGACCGCGTCACAGGTCCTGACGAGAGCCGTGTCCGAGCCGGAAACGACGATGTTCGGGCGCCCAGGAACTCGCTCAATCCCCAGCGGACCGGGGCCGGCGGCCACCGTCACTCGGATCCGGGTGAGTTTTCCTTCCCCAGCCTGGACCACCGCGCGTATCCCCGAAAGGACAACCCCGGGATCGAGGTCCATGAGGCCGATCCTGGTCAGCGACTCCTGCATGCGATTGAGATGCCGAGTCACAGCGAAGGGTTCGCTATGGCGCAGGTCGATGGTTTCGAACACGCCATCCCCGAGGGCAAATCCGCGGCTCAGCGGGCTAAGGGCGGCTTCGTTTGATTTCAGCAACCGGCCATCAATCCAGACGATGGTACTCATATCCCTATTGTCGTTCCCGATGCCAGGCTTATCAATCGGCAGGCCTTGAGTTCGGTTTCCTCCCACTCTGCCTCCGGATCACTCCCCCACGTGATCCCAGCCCCCGTTCCAAAACGAAGCGTTCCCCCATCATCCGGCTCCCACCAAAACGTCCGAATTCCGACGGCGAGTTCAGCCCTTCTCTCATCCGCGTCAATCCACCCGATAGCCCCGCAGTACGGCCCCCGGGGAACTGGCTCCTCGCGGGAGATTATTCGTAAGGCACTCAACTTCGGTGCACCGGAGACGGACCCGGGGGGGAAGGTTCCGGCAAAGAGGGCCGGCCACATTGCGGGGGTCCAGTCGAACTCGGGGGCGAGGGTCACGGCGACCGTCGACTGGAGGTGGGTGAGGCCCGGATGCTCGTGCTCAGCCAGCAGTTCCGGCACCTCCACGCGCCCGGGGATGGCGACACGGGAAAGGTCGTTTCGTATGAGGTCCGTAATCATGACGTTCTCGGCGATGTCCTTCTCGAGCATGTTCTCGCCCGGTGCGGCCGTGCCTTTGATCGGCGACGACTTGACGGTGGTTCCGTCGATCCCGAGGTATAGCTCCGGTGAGGCGGAAACGATCCACATGCCTTCGCCTGAGCCCGAGGCGGGAATGACGACGCGGGCGGCATACCGCGCAGGGTTCCCCTTCGAGAGCAGTTCGGAGAGAGCGCGGGCATCGGGGCTCCCGTTGCTACCCGAGCCGACCTGGAGCGGAGCCTTGAGCACCCGACATAGATTCGCCTGGTAGACGTCACCCTCGCGGACATCGTCCCTGATCCGCTGGACCCCAGCAACATAGGCCTCCCGGTTGAGGGAGGATACCCACGAATCCGCGTCGGGGCCAAGCCAATGGCGCGTCCTCAGCGCCGGTTCCTTGACAGAAGGCACCCGCCTCACATCGGCGAAACGCCACGCTCTGAGGTCCCCCTCGAAGGTTCCGACCACGACCCAGAAGCCGCCGGAGGCCAGGCGATCGCCCTCGCGTACGACGTCGATCGACTCCGCAACATGGGAGGCGCGGATGCCCCGGAACTCCGCCCCATCCGATCCCACCTAAGGCCTCCCCTCGCGGTCCGTCCCACCGTATCCCGCGCCGCCGATGGGGGCCACGGGCAACCCGCCTAAAAGTTGGACTGCCACGCCTGAAGTGGGCTATTGTCATACGGCGTCGTGAATGCGACATGCGGACGTGGCTCAGTTGGTAGAGCATCACCTTGCCAAGGTGAGGGTCGCGGGTTCGAATCCCGTCGTCCGCTCGGAGGGCCGTAAGGATTCACGATTCTGTGGTGGAGTGGCCGAGAGGCGAGGCAGCGGCCTGCAAAGCCGTATACGTGGGTTCGAATCCCATCTCCACCTCGCGCGGGCGATTGGCGCAGCGGTAGCGCGCTTCCCTGACACGGAAGAGGTCACTGGTTCGATCCCAGTATCGCCCACCACCAGCGGTGACCGCTAGGCGTCTGAGGGCCTTGAGAGAGACGAGGAAGGACGGAACCGGGCATGACGACCCTGGAGGTCGATCGGCTTCACAAGTCGTACGGCGACGTCAAGGCCCTGGACGACTGTTCGTTCGACGTGCACTCCGGCGAGGTCTTCGGATTCGTCGGCTCGAACGGGGCCGGAAAGACTACGGCGATGCGCATCATGCTGGGGGTGCTCGCGGCCGACTCCGGTGAGGTCCGGTGGAACAGGAAGCTCCTCGACCTCGAAACCCGTCGCCACGTGGGCTACATGCCCGAGGAGCGCGGCCTATACCCCAAGATGAAGGTCGGCGAGCAGCTTGCGTACCTGGCCCGCATCCATGGGATGTCACGTCCGGACGCAGTCGCCGCCGTAGACCACTGGACGGATCGCCTTGGCGTCGGGGCGCGGCGCGGCGACGCCGTCCAGAAGCTCTCCCTGGGCAACCAGCAGCGCGTCCAATTGGCCGCCGCCCTGGTGCACAAACCCACGATCCTGGTCCTCGACGAGCCGTTTTCCGGCCTCGACCCCGTGGCGGTCGACGTCATGAGCGCGGTGTTGCGCGAGCGAGCGGACGAGGGCGTTCCCGTGGTGTTCTCCTCCCATCAGCTCGACCTCGTCGAGCGCATTTGCGATCGGGTCGGCGTCATCCGTTCCGGCCGGATGGAGGCGATCGGCACGGTAGACGAACTCCGCGTGACCGACCACCCCCAGTGGCGGCTCGCGTACGGCGGCGACGTGTCCGCCCTACGGGCGTGGATCAAGACCGTCCCCGGCATCAGAGTTCTTCCCTCCAAAGGCGAGCGCGAAACGATTCTAATCGAGGCGACCGGAACGCATCCCGGAGCCGGGCGGGAGGTCCTGAAGGGTGCCATCGCGCGCGGAGAGGTCCGCGAGTACTCGCTCGTCCGACCGTCCCTCGTCGATGTGTTCCGGCACATCGTCTCGGCAGAGGAGGCGGCGGCGTGAACGGGACCCGCGCCATCGGTCTGGTCTTCGCCCGTGAGTTCAAGGCACGCATGATGACCAAGGCCAACATCATCTCGATGGGGGTCCTGCTGGTGCTCATCCTCGGAGGCTCGATCACCGCCGCCGCCCTCACCGGCGGTCCCGCGACCGTGCCGACCGTCCACCTCGGCGTCTCATCCTCCGCTTCCGACCTCACCCCTTACCTAGAGACGAGCGCACAGGGATACGGGGTGACGCCCGAAATCAGGACCATGACCGAGGATGACGCGCGGGCAATCCTCGACGGAAATGTGCCGGACGCCCCCCCACTCGAGGCATTCGTCAGAGGAACCCCCACCTCCCCTCACGTCATCCTGGCCAATCCCGACGACGGGCGTACCCAGGGAATCATCACCGGCGCAATCCAGTCCCACACCCTCGACGAAACCGTCCGCGCCATGGGCGGCGACCCCGAGGTCCTCCGAAACGCATTCGCGAAGTCCCAACCGACGTTCGAGTCTCCGGGGATACCCGACTCTCAGAAGTACGGGCCCGCATACGGCGTGGCGATGGTCGCGCTCATCCTCTTGCTCATCGTTCTCATCACCGGTTGCCAAATGATTGCCATGGGCGTGGTCGAGGAGAAAAGCTCCCGCGTGGTCGAGATCCTGCTCGCCACCATGAAGCCCACGCGTCTGCTCGCGGGGAAGATCCTCGGGGTGGGCGCATACGGGCTCTTCCAGGTCACCGTCTTGGGCGGGGCGCTCGTGGGATCCCTCGTCGCGCTTGGGCTCGTCGACAAGATCAACGTCCCTCTCGGTGGACCGCTCGCCCTCCTCCTCCTGTGGTTCCTCCTCGGGTACGCCATCTTCTCCCTCCTCTTTGGTGCCGTCGCGTCGCTCGTCTCGCGTCAAGAGGACATCGGCGCCGTGACCACACCTCTAACCTTCCTCGTCCTCGCCCCCTACTACGTCTCGATGTTCCTCGTCCCCGAGCAACCGGACTCGAACCTCGTACGGATCCTCTCCGAGATCCCGATCTTCTCCCCCTTCATGATGCCGATGCGCGACGCACTCGGGTCCGTCCCCGCGTGGGAGATGGGGCTCGCGATACTCCTCACCCTCGCGACGATTCCCGGCCTGGTCTGGATCGCGGCCCGGATCTACCAACGCGGGGTGCTGCACATGGGTACTCGGATGAAGTTGGGGGACGCGCTCAAGCGGGTGACCTAGGCGGCCCAACAACCGTAGATGATCCGCCCGCCTCGAGAATCGTAAACCGAGTATCATCCGGTTGATTGGCGAGGCGGAAAAGCACTTCCCTGGCACAATGGCCAGTACGGCCGCAGAGCCGCATGCTATGAGTGACGAGTCGAACGAACGCCGAAGGCGCTTGGGCCACCGCCCCGACGCCACCGTTCCGGTGTCCGTCTATCGCCTCCAATTGAACTCCAACTTCACCTTCTGGGACGCGAAGAAACACCTCGATTACTTCGAGTCCCTTGGGGTCTCGCACCTCTACCTCTCCCCGATCCTCACCGCCGCGCCGGGCTCAAGCCATGGATACGACGTAGTCGATCATGCCCGCATTTCCGAGGAACGAGGCGGGGAGGCCGGCCTTCGTGCGCTCGCAGACGCCGCTCGCGAGCGTGGCATGGGCGTGATCGTGGACATCGTTCCCAACCACATGGCCGTCCCCACGCCCGCCTACCACAACAAGGCACTCTGGTCCGTGCTTGCCCAAGGCCGCAAGTCCCCGTATTCCCACTGGTTCGACGTGGATTGGTCATCGGGCGACCCTGTCCTTATGCCCGTCCTCGCAGAGCGGCTAGGCACATGCCTCGCCCTCGACGAGATTTCCGTCTCCTCCATGGTCGTGCCCGGATTCGAGGAGGACGGCGAAGTTCCCGTGCTCACATACTTGGACCATGTGTTCCCCCTGAAGCCGGGGACGGAATCTCTCCCGCTCACCGAGGCGGTCGACCAGCAGCCCTACCGTCTCGCGTATTGGCGAGTCGCCAACGAAGAGGTGAACTACCGACGCTTTTTCGACGTCCAGGTCCTGGCCGCGATCAGGGTCGAAGACCCAAGAGTGTTCGATGCAACCCACGCCGTCATCGTCCAGCTCGTACGGGAAGGCGTCATCGATGGTCTCCGCATCGACCATCCAGACGGACTCTCCGACCCCGCCGGATACCTTGATCAACTCGCCGATGCGACGAACGACGCCTGGGTCGTCGCCGAAAAGATCCTGGAGGAAGACGAACGCCTGCCCTCCGCGTGGAGGGTGGCGGGATCAACGGGGTACGACGCTTCTTGGCGCATCGGCGCCCTCCTCAGAGACCCCGCCGGAGAGGCTCCTCTCGCGGGCACACTCCACAAGCTCACTGGCGACGCGATGGGGAGCCTTCCAGCAATCATCGGTCAAGCGAAGTCGGAAATCGTAGATACATCATTTCGATCCGAGATCCAGCGGC
Source organism: uncultured Demequinaceae bacterium (assembly GCA_964610155.1). Taxonomy (GTDB): domain Bacteria; phylum Actinomycetota; class Actinomycetes; order Actinomycetales; family Demequinaceae; genus JAFGBM01. The sequence continues at coordinate 25,256 of CAZSUY010000008.1, read as the reverse complement.
TCGCCACTCTCGCCCACGGCGTGTGCACCACGGACGTCCGCCTCAGAGATCACACTCTCCGCGCCTTGGATGACTGCTTGACGGCCATGCTTGTCGCGTTCGACCGCTACCGGACATACGTCGTCCGCACTCAGCGAGCCTCTCCGTCGTCCCTTGACACGATCGACAGAGCAGCCGCCCGCGCCCAGGTTGCGCTCGATCCGGAACGCTTCGAAACTCTTGAGGTCGTTGTCGATCTCCTCAAGGGCGCGGAGGTGGGGTCGGCGGGACGGCGAACCGACGCGGCTCGCTGTGAGTTCGTCACCCGGTTCCAGCAACTCTGTAGTTCCGTGATGGCCAAGGGTGTCGAAGACACCGCCTACTATCGCTGGACCCTTCTCCTGCCTCTGTGCGAGGTCGGCAGCCCGGCGGCCCGGTTCGCCCTTCCTCCAACAAACTTCCACGCGTGGGCGATCGACTTCCTCGCCCACACCCCTGATGGGATGACAACCCTCACCACCCATGACACCAAGCGTTCGGAGGACGTTCGCGCCACTTTGGGCGTACTGAGCGAGTGGGGAGACGAGTGGGATATCCTCCTAACCGACCTCCGCCTTTCCAAGAATCCCGAACTTCCCGCCGAGCTTGATGGTCGAACCGAGAACCTATGGTGGCAAACCCTCGCGGGCACGTGGGGAGACGACGGTCCGATGGCGTGGGGACGGCTTCGCGCCTACATGACGAAAGCCATAAGGGAGATGAACTCCGCGACCTCGTGGCTCACGGTCAACGAGCGCTACGAGACGGCCGTCCTCCGGTTCTGCCACGCTGCCTGCAAGCACCCCGACGTCCGGGACCTCCTCAACGACTGGCACACGAAATCTCAACCGGCCGTACGCACAGCCATCCTTTCCCAGAAGGCCATCCAGGTGCTCGGGCCGGGCGTCCCCGACGTGTATTGGGGCAACGAGGCTTTCTCTCTCAACCTCGTCGATCCCGACAATCGGCGCAACCTGGACTTCGCCCAACGCTCCGCGATCCTCACCCGACTTGACGCGGGAGCGAAGCCTCGAAGACTCAGCGATGAGAAACTCTGGGTCGCCGCCCAGTGCCTGCGAGCCCGCCGCGACCATACGGACGCCTTCATCGGGGCGAGATCCGGGTATCACCCGCTTCTCTCTTCCTCGGGCCACGCGGTCGCCTTCGCCCGGACGGTTGACGACGAACCCCTCGTCCTCGCAATCGCGACACGAGCCGCACGGAGTCTCGAACGACTCGGCGGTTGGGGCGAGGCGACCGTCCACCTTCCCGATGGACGGTGGCTCGACACACTCACCGGCGACTTCATCGAAGGGGGAGCCGCCCTCCTGTCCGACATTCTCCGACAGTTCCCCGTTGCGCTTCTGGTTCAGGCCTGATGCGCACGGAGGTATGGGCACCGAACGCTACCGATGTTCGAATCCATTTCGGCCCACCGGAGTCGCGTTCCGTCGTCCCGCTGACCCGCGCTGAGAGCGAGGATCGTCCGGGTTGGTGGTCCGGACCCGACCTCGAGCCGGGATGCGACTACGCATTCGAGGTCGACCATCTGGGACCGTTTCCAGACCCAAGGAGTGCATGGCAACCCCACGGAGTCCACGACTTCTCTCGGGTGTTCGATGCCAAAGCCTTCGAATGGACGGACGATGCCTGGATGGGTCGCGACGCCCTCGGTGCCCTGTTCTACGAGGTGCATGTGGGGACGTTCACCGAAGAGGGCACTTTCGACGCCATCCACGATCCCGCGCGTACAACCCTCGTCGACTTGCTCGCGGCCGGAGTCGAGATGATCGAACTCATGCCGATCGCCCCATTCCCCGGACGGTATGGCTGGGGCTACGACGGGGTCTCCCTGTACGCCGTTCACGAGCCATACGGCGGTCCCATCGGGCTACAGAGACTCGTCGACGCCCTCCACACGGCCGAGATCGGTGTATGCCTCGACGTCGTCTACAACCACCTGGGGCCTTCAGGGAACTACACCGCGCAGTTCGGACCGTATTTCACTGACGCCCACACGAGCCCGTGGGGTGACACCATCAACCTCGACCAGGAGGGAAGTGGAGAGGTCCGCCGTTATCTAGTCGATCACGCCCTGAGGCTCTACGAGGACTTCCATGTCGACGCCCTCCGGCTCGATGCCGTCCACGAACTCTACGACTCATCGAGCCGCCCCTTCCTCGCTGAGCTCTCGGACGCGGTTGCCTCCCTCTCACGGCGACTCAAACGCCCGCTGTCCCTCATCGCGGAATCGGACCAGAACGATATCCGGCTCGTCACCCCCACGGCCGAGGGGGGCCTCGGGATGACCGCCCAATGGAGCGACGACGTCCACCATGCCCTGCATACGTACCTCACGGGCGAGCGGCATGGATACTACGTCGACTTCGGCTCCATCGAATGCCTTGACAAGGTCTATCGGAACGCCTTCTGGCACGACGGAACATACTCCACGTTCCGTGGCAAGAAATGGGGCCGGCCCGTTCCCGCGACGCTAGATCGACATCGCTTCGTCGTTTGCGCCGCCAACCACGACCAGGTGGGCAACCGGGCTCTTGGTGATCGGCCATCGGCCACGCTATCCCCGGGGGCGCAGGCCGCGTCCCTCGCCTTCGTCTTGCTCTCGCCGTTTACACCCCTCCTGTTCATGGGGGAGGAATCGGGCGAAACCCGCCCTTTTCCCTTTTTCTCAAGCCACGACGATCCCGACCTCGAAGTCGCCGTACGAGAGGGTCGCATACGTGAATTCGCCAGCCATGGCTGGGAGGAACTGTACGGACGACGGATCAGTATCCCCGACCCCCAGGACCCGGCGACCGCCCGATCCGCGATCCTCTCACGTCAGAAAGAACGGTCCGCCACCCGTGATGCCCTCTCCCGCTGGTACGGAGAGGTCAGGTCCCTGCGAGCCCTCACACTCGAGCCGGGGGCTTGGACCCACTATCCGGTTGCGGTGACCGAAATCGCCCACCGCGTCCTCACGCTCCATGGCCCCGTCATCGTCCACGCCAACCTCTCCGACCAATCGGCCGAATTCTCAACAGCGCCCATACTCGCCGTGTTCGGGGAGGTTTCCGTCACTGACGGAGGCCTTCTCCTCGAACCTGACAGCGTGGTTCTCGTTGCGCCAAGCGCCCTCAATGCCGAGAAGGCGCGGGTTCGCGCCCTTCAGGGGTAGACGGCCTCCCTCGGGTACGGTCGAGCCATGAGGATACGTGAGGACAGCGCGGCTGACTCAACCCTTGTCCAGACCCACCCCGTCAAACGCCCCCTCGTGGAGAATCCATCGGAGGATGACCTACGGATCCTCTACCCTCATGCTCCTGGCCTGGTCCGTCTGGGGATGATCGCTGGGCCATACGGAGAGGCGACGGGACCCGACGGCTCAAGCCGTACTCTCTCCGGGCCCGAGGACCTCAGGGTGATGAGGGTGCTCCGAGCCGCGGCGGATGTCGTCGTCATCGGAGCAGCCACCGCGATACGGGAGGGGTACGGACCCATCGCGATTCGCGACTCCCTGGCCGCCACTCGCGCCCCTGATCAGGCCCCGGCGCCGGTAGTCGCCATCGTCGGATTCACGGGCACCTTCCCTCCGGGATTCGGACCCGATAATGCCTTGTTCGTCACGACAATCGATGCCCCCGCCGCATCGCTGGTCAAGGAATGGGGGTATTCACTCATCATCACCGGCCGCGGATCCGTCTCTCCCCATGTCATGATCGCGGCGTTCATCGAGCATGGTATGACGAGGGTGCTGTGCGAGGGGGGACCCGCCCTAGCCCGGTTGCTGCTCGATCACGACGCAGTGGACGAGTATTGCCTGACGGAGAGCCCCCTCCATGGAGACGAGAATGGGCCGGTGGTGCCGGATGTTCCGCCCGCCATGGAACCGCTCCACGCTCTCGAAGGGGGCGGCTTCACGATGCGGAGATGGAGCATCCCGCCAAGGTGACGGTGCGCCGGGCCAAGGAGTCGAGGGCGTCGAGCACCCTTTCCCCCATATCCCACGTCCCGGCCGCGACCGATAATTCCGTACAGCCCAGCACGAACGCCGTGGCGCCCATCGAGGCAACCTCCTCGATCGCCCCATCGAGCAGGGCGCGATCCGGGGGAAGCCCGGCCTTTACCTGGTCGTAGATCAACTCCATGATTCGCTCCTGCTGGGCGGCGCCTGGGGCAACAACCTCGAGCCCCTCCGCCTCAAGCGCGCGGTGATAGGTCATCGACCGGATGGTGCCGGTGGTCGCAAGGATTCCCACCTTGGCCGCCTCCGGGAAAGAAGCCATAGTGTCATCGACCGCCGCCTGAACGATATCCACCACGGGGATGGTGACGACCGCCTCGATCTCGTCGATGAACACCCGGGCGGTATTGCACGGAATGACGATGGCGACAACACCCATGGCCTCGAGCCGGGTGGCATCAGCCTTGAGCACGGGACCGGGGTCGGGTAGGGCCTCATCGAGGATGTGGGCGGTACGGTCCGGGATGGAGGGGTGCTGGAGGACCACGAGATCCGCGTGCTCCTGGTCCGATTGCGCATCCGTCCAGCGGATGACCCGGGCGAGGAATTCGACCGTCGCCGCCGGTCCCAGTCCCCCGATGACCCCAACTTCGTTTCGGCTCATGCTTCCATCCTCGCCTGCCTGGGCGGATAGTGGCGAGCAAACTTCCGATACTGGTTGAGTTTGTATGCCTGGACATAGAGCCACCGCCTCGGCGATGGATCCCGCCACGACCAGAGGGGATGGGTGAGCCTCCCCGTCAGCCACAATCCGAGAACCCTCCAGAACATTCGTCCCCGTATGTATCTCAGCACGAGGGGGGCGGGGAGGATCGAGTATGCCTTTCGACGGCCGCGGTGCCGGCGCAGGAGGGGCACGACGTCGGGTACGTATTCGCGCATTAGCGCAGGCACGGGGTTGTGGCCCCACGCCGTCAGGTAGAAGTTTGAGCGCCCGAGGCGGGGATTGAGTTCGAAGAAGGCATGGCGGCTGGTGGCCGGATCCCACTTGACGTCGAAATTCGCGTGGCCCCGCCACCCCAGCCCCAAGGCGAGCCGCCGGGCCCCCTCCTCGATATCGGGGAAGGGCTCGACAAGGATGACCGCCGGGTTCCCCCGAGCCCCTGGGGTGTGTTCCTCAAGAAGCACCCGACCGACCACGACCTCTTCCACTCCCCCATTCCCCGCGAAACAGGTGGCGACCCTCATGTGGTTGTCACCCCCCTCAATCCGCTTCTGGATGAGGAATCGGCCTCGGAATCCTGCCTCCCGAGCCTCGATCATCTGGGTGCGAAGGGTCTCCTCGTCAGCGGCGCAGTAGACCTTCTCTTTGCCGGGGAACTCGATCGCGTGGAAATCGGCCGTGCTCGCGGCTTTCGCGATGACCGGGAAAGGAAACTCGCCGAGATTCCCCACCGGCCTGGTTAGGTCGAGGAGAAACGTCTCCGGATATCGGACCCCCAACCGATCCGCCGCCTCGCCGAAGGCCACCTTGTCCGTCGCCCTCGCGACCGTTGCCACGTCTGGATAGGGGATGACCAACGCTGGCGAGAGGCGGTCGCGGTTGCGAACGATCTCTTCCACGAACCAGTCGGCGGCCCCGAACAGCATCACGGTCTCCCCGACGAATTCGTCGACGAGGCCATTTACGATGCGGACCATGACGTCGTCCTCGCCGATCCTCCGATCCGGCCTCGCCTCCAGGATCCGAGAATGGGCGAACTGTGCGGACGGAACCATCGGAAGAAGAATCGAACGAACCCGAAGCGCCTCATGGAAGGCCCGAGCGATGGAATAGGCCCCGATGTCCCCGCCAAGGATGACCGGCCGGACCTTCGGTGGCGAAGACGCGGCGGTCCCATTCGCCTCGACCCGAGCCCGAACCATGGCCGTCCTCCGCTTCGCTCGACTAGGAAAACAGCCTAGAGGGTGAGCGTCCGCGTGGCGCGCCTCGCGCGCCCGAACCCCGCCCTACCCTCGAAGGGTGAACTCCGACCCCGCCGAGACTCCACTGGCCTTCAGGGAGGTCCTGCGGAGCATCCGACGCGCGAACGTGCGGGGTGACGTCGATCTCATGGAGGCCCCTGCCCCCACCAGGATCGCCCCATACGCGGTCGCCCTGGACGGAGAAATAGGCCAGGGCGACGAGACTGCGGCCTCCGGTCGCTTCATCGTCCTCCACGACCCCGCCGGGCAAGAAGCCTGGGGAGGAACGGTTCGTGTGGTCGCGCTCGTCAAAGCCGAGGTGGAACCGGAGGTCGGTACGGATGAGTTGTGGGGTCAGGTGGCCTGGTCCTGGATCGATGACGCCCTCTCTGAGGCCCCGCATGATGCCCTTGGGGGAACGGTGACCCGCATAACCAACGAGGCCTTTGGGGATATCGCCGAACGCGGACGCACCGTAGCGGTCGAAATGCGCATCTCGTGGACACCCCGCGACACGAACATCGCTCCCCACCTGGAGGCCTGGGCTAATCTCCTCGGCTCGTGCGCTGGGGTCCCTCCCCTACCCGACGGCGTGACAATACTCCCGGGGAAGGCCCCGTGACCGAGGACGCCTTCAATGATCCGGAAGAGGCTCCGCCACCCCCTCTCCTCGCAACCCCGGAGGATGGGGTCCCGCCACTGACGGACGCTCTCCCCGCCCTGAAGAAGGTCATCGAGCGCTTCGCCTCCGGTACGGGACCCGTCGCGGTCGATGCCGAAAGGGCCTCGGGATTCAGGTATGGCCAGCGGACGTATCTGGCCCAGTTCAAACGGGCCGGAGCCGGCATCGCCCTCATCGACACGGCCGCGCTACCTGACCTTTCCGAACTCTCGCGAGTGCTCGTCGGTATCGAGTGGGTGCTCCACGCCGCGAGTCAGGACCTGCCGGGACTGAGGGATCTCCAGATGGAACCCAGCCGAGTATTCGATACCGAGTTGGCCGCCCGTCTGCTGGGCTGGCCGAAGGTGGGGCTCGCCTCCGTCGTCGAACGGGAGCTCGGTTTTGCTCTGGCCAAGGAGCACTCCGCCCAGGACTGGTCCGAGCGCCCGCTTCCAGCGGAATGGCTGACTTACGCCGCCCTCGATGTCGAACTCCTCCTCGACCTCAGGGTCCGACTTGGACGCCAGCTGGAGGCGGCCGGAAAGGAAGAATGGGCGGAGCAGGAGTTCGAGGCCATGCGTCTTGCCCCCCTCCCGGTACCCCGCCCCGACCCCTGGCGGCACACCTCCGGCACCCACGCGGTGAAGGACCGCCGCGGCCTCGCGATCATCCGCGAGTTGTGGGAAGCTCGCGAGGAGGCCGCACAGGCCAGGGACATCGCCCCCGGCAGGGTCCTGAGAGCCCAGGCGATCATCGCGGCCGCCCAGGCCAAGCCCCAATCACTCTCCGCCCTTCTCGAAGTGAAGGAGTGGCAATCGAAGGGGACGAAGCGACGGGTAGATCAGTGGTACCCCGCCATCGAGAGGGCGATGGGGTTGCCCGATTCCTCCCTTCCTCACACGAGGGGACCGGGGGGCGACGGCCCTCCCCCATCACGTGTCTGGCCCGAGAAACGTCCCGAGGCCGCCGCCCGCCTCAGCGCCGCCAAGGTCGCCATCCTCCACCTCGTCGAGCGACACGCCGTTCCAGCCGAGAATCTCCTCCAGCCCGATGCCCTACGGAGGCTGTGTTGGGAGTATGTCGGTGGTGGATTCGAGGCTGTCGGAGTATTCCTGGCCGCACGTGGTGCCCGACCGTGGCAGATCGACCTGGTCGCGGAGCCCCTAGCGAAGGCCCTCGACGGAATCGCCTCCCCCTAACCCATTTGACCAAGTCCCCTGATGACGGCCTTGATGATGGTGTCCGAATCAAGCCCGATCCTCTCGACGATCTCTTCGCGGGTTGCGTGAGCGAGAAACTCCCTGGGGACGCCCCGGTTGATCCATCTCACGGCGGGTTCCGATTCACGGACCGCCGCCGCCCAGGCCTCCCCGATTCCGCCCTCAACAAGCCCATCCTCGATGGTGACAACAACCCTGGCCCCGTGGATCGCATGGGCGAGGCCGGGAGGAGTGGGAACCACCCAGGTAGCCGTCGCGGCTCGCGAAGCGACCCCCCGCCCGGCGAGAGCTGTCGCCACCTCTATTGCGGTCGAGGCCATCACCCCTAGCCCGAGCACCACAACCGTCGGTGTGCCCTCCGATTCGGTCAGGATGTCGATACCGTCCGGTTTCTGCTTCAAGCGTCGGGGAAGCGCAGGAATGGGCGCACCGACCGGCCCCTTGGGATACCGCACGATGGTCGGACCATCTGAGATCGTGATGGCCTTACGAAAGGCCGCCCGGAGGGTGGGCTCATCGCGGGGCGCGGCGATACGGATACCGGGGACATGCCGGAAGACGGCGAAGTCCCACATCCCGTTGTGGCTGGGGCCGTCGTCGCCTGTAATGCCTGCTCTGTCAAGCATGAAGGTCACGCCGGCGTGGTGGAGGCCCACATCCATCAAGATCTGATCGAACGCCCGATTGAGAAAGGTCGCATACACGGCGACAACGGGGTGCAGACCAGAAAATGCCAGCCCGGCGGCTGCGGTCGCGGCATGCTGCTCGGCTATGCCGACGTCGATGACCCTCTCGGGAGCCTCGTCGGCTAGCGGTTGGAGCCCAACCGGTATCTTCATCGCGGCGGTAATGGCCACCAGGTCGGGTCGCTTCCTTGCGGCCTTGACGATCTCGTCGGCGAACACGGCCGTCCAACCGAAGCGGGAGGGCTCGATCGGGAGTCCGGTCTCGGGGTGGATGCGCTCAACGGCGTGGAACCTGTCTCCCTCATGATTCTCGGCAGGGTGATATCCCCGCCCCTTCTCCGTGAGGATATGGACGATGACGGGGGCCCCGAAGTCCCGACCGTGACGGAACGCGTGCTCGAGTTGCTCGATGTCGTGGCCATCGACGGGCCCGATGTATTTGATCCCTAGGTCCTCGAATAGAACCTCGGGGCCGAAAAGGGCCAGCATCCCGTGCTTGACCCTCCGGATGGCCCGGTAGGCGCCACGGCCGATCCTCCCCCGCTCCGCGAGAGCCTGCTTCCCCCATCCGAGGAAGCGCTCGTACCTTGGGCTCGTCCGGATATCGTCCAGCTTGCGTGCGAGCCCTCCCATCGTTCGCGCATAGCTCCGGCCGTTGTCGTTGACGACGATGACGACTCGATCCTCAGAGTCGGCGAGTTGGTTGAGGGCCTCCCAGGCCATACCGCCCGTGAGGGCGCCGTCGCCGATGATCGCCACGACGGATCGATCCTGGAGGCCGCGGAGGGTGTTTCCCTTGGCAATTCCAGCGGCCCATGAGAGGGCGGCCGAGGCGTGGGAGTTCTCGACGATGTCGTGCTCGGATTCCGCTCGGTTCGGGTATCCTGAGACGCCGCCGCGCTTTCGGAGCGCAGAGAAGTCGCGCCTCCCCGTCAACAGCTTGTGGACGTACGACTGATGCCCCGTGTCGAAAACGAAGGAATCCCGGGGGGAATCGAATACCCGGTGAAGCGCGATGGTCATTTCGACGACGCCGAGGTTCGGCCCCAGGTGCCCCCCGGTCTTGGAAACGGAGTCAACCAAGTGAGTGCGGATCTCCTCGGCCAGCGCCTTGAGATCCTCGAACCCGAGGCCCTTGAGGTCCTGAGGGGACCCGATCGACTCCAGCACCGTGTGTGACTCCTCCATGGCTCCTGGCTCATCCACTTTACGTCGCCCCCAGCAGACTATTCGGAGACGAGCGAACGGAGAACGTACTTCAGGATTCCTCCGTGCTGGAAGTATCCGGCCTCCCCGGGGGTGTCTATGCGTACCCTGGCGCTGAATTGAATGAGCATCTGAGACGAACCGCTCGAATCGGGACGGGTGGCCGTGACGGTTAGGGTGCGCGGGAGCTTTCCCGCCGAAAACGCGGAGACCCCCCTGATGGTGAAGCACTCCGTGCCGTCGAGTCCAAGGGACTCCGCTGACTTCCCTTTAGGAAACTCCAGCGGGAGCACGCCCATCCCGATGAGGTTGGATCGGTGGATCCTCTCGAAGCTTTCCGCGATGACGGCGCGTACCCCCAACAGGGCGGTCCCCTTGGCCGCCCAGTCGCGGGACGAGCCCGTCCCGTACTCCCTGCCGGCCAACACCACAAGCGGAACCTCAGCTGCTTTGTACTCCTGTGCCGCGTCGTAGATAGTCTGTTGGCTATCGGTGAGCAGGTTCATGGTGTATCCCCCCTCAACCCCGGGAACCAGCCGGTTCTTCAGCCGGATGTTCGCGAAGGTCCCACGGATCATTACCTCGTGGTTGCCTCGGCGCGAGCCGTAGGAGTTGAAGTCCTTGCGCTCGACACCGTGCGCTTCAAGGTAGAGGCCAGCGGGGCTCTCGGGTTTGATCGAGCCCGCCGGCGATATGTGGTCGGTCGTCGTCGAGTCGCCAAGCCAGGCCAGCACTCGCGCTCCGATGATGTCGGCGATGGGGGCAGGTTCCAGCGTCATCCCCTCGAAGAACGGGGGCTTGCGCACATACGTGGAGGCGGAATCCCAGCGGAAGGTATCTCCCTCGGGCGTGGGGAGGGAACGCCACCGCTCATCGCCCGAGAAGACCTCGGCGTAGTCGTCTACGAACATTTCCCGGGAGATTGATGACCCGACCACCTCCTCAACCTCGGACGGGCTCGGCCAGATGTCACGGAGGAAGATGTCCTTGCCGTCTTTTCCTTGACCCAGGGCATCGTTCTCGAAGTCGTGGTCCATCGTGCCTGCGAGCGCGTACGCAATCACGAGCGGCGGGGAGGCAAGGTAGTTCATCTTGACGTCTGGATTGATGCGGCCCTCGAAGTTTCGATTTCCCGACAGGACGGCGGCGACGGCGAGGTCATTGTCGCGGATGGCGGTGGAGATAGCGTCCGGAAGGGGTCCTGAGTTTCCGATGCAGGTGGTGCACCCGTAGCCCACCAGGTGGAAACCGAGCGCCTCGAGGGATGGCCATAGGCCCGCCTTCTCGTAGTAATCGGTGACAACCTTCGATCCCGGTGCAAGCGAAGTCTTGACCCACGGCTTGACCTTGAGGCCCCGCTCGGCGGCGTTCCGTGCGAGGAGGCCCGCCCCGATCATCACTGACGGGTTCGAGGTGTTCGTGCACGAGGTTATCGAGGCGATGACGACGGCTCCGTCCCCGAGGGGGATCTTCTTTCTGCCAGCGCCGACGTATGAGGCCTGCCTAGAGTCGCCGTCTCTGAACTGCCCCAGGTCCTTGGCGAAGTGCGGCTTGGCGTCGGAAAGCGCGATGCGGTCCTGTGGACGCTTGGGTCCAGCGATCGACGGGACGACAGAGCCAAGGCCGAGCTCGACGTACTCGGAGTAGGCGGACTCGACATAGCCGGGTGCGGAGGGGTCGTGCCACATCCCCTGCTCCCGCGCGTACGCCTCGACGAGGGCGATCCGTTCCTCGCTCCTGCCCGTTAGGCGCAGATAGTCCAGAGTGACGTCGTCAATTGGGAACATCGCCGCCGTCGATCCGTACTCGGGTGCCATGTTCCCGACCGTCGCGCGATTGGCGAGGGGGACGGCGCTCACGCCCTCGCCGTAGAACTCCACGATCTTCCCGACTACACCGTGGTGGCGAAGTTTCTCGGTGATGGTGAGGACAAGGTCCGTGGCCGTCGCTCCGGCCGGGATCTCGCCCGTCAGCTTGAACCCCACGACCTTGGGGATGAGCATGGACACGGGCTGGCCGAGCATAGCCGCCTCGGCCTCGATGCCCCCGACCCCCCAGCCGAGCACTCCGAGGCCGTTGACCATGGTCGTGTGGGAGTCGGTTCCCACGCAGGAATCGGGAAAGGCCTGGAGGACGCCGCCGACCTCGCGGGTCGCGACCACCCGAGCCAGGAACTCGAGGTTGACCTGGTGGACGATGCCGGTTCCTGGTGGAACCACCCGGAAGTTGTCGAGGGCCGTCTGGCCCCAGCGGAGGAGTTGATATCGCTCATGGTTGCGTTCGTACTCGAGATCGGTGTTGATCTTGAGGGCATCTGAGCGGCCGAAGACATCGACGACGACAGAGTGGTCGATGACGAGTTCGGCGGGGGCGAGGGGGTTGATGACGGTGGGGTCTCCTCCTAAGTCGGCAACGGCCTCCCGCATGGTCGCGAGGTCGACGACGCATGCCACACCCGTGAGGTCCTGCATGATGACCCGGGCTGGCGTAAACGGGATCTCTGTCCAAGGCGTCCCGACCGGGTCCCACGATGCGAGGGCCCGCACATGGTCGGCCTTGATGTCGACGCCGTCCTCGGTGCGCAGAAGCGCCTCGGCGAGCACCTTGAGGCTGTACGGCAAGCACTCAAGACCGGGCACGGCCGACAGGCGATAGATCTCGTAGGAGGTATCACCGACCGTCAGATTGCCGCGAGCATTCAGCGAGTTCGCTCCCACTCGACTCCTTCTGGGTTGGGTTGCCAGTCTATCTGTCGTGCTCGGGTCCCGATCCCGCCCGGTATTTTTCCGCTGCGGACGCCGCCTAGGAGCGCCACTAGGAGAAACCCGCGCTTAAGAGAACGCCTCGAGTGAATGAGGCGAGTCGGAAGATGAATTAGGACCTTAGGCACCGGTCCGCTGCCGACCCCACGGATACCATGAACCTGCCCATGTCTAGCGCATGGCCGGTGTGATGCCCCAGCGCTCGAGGCAACTCGAAGGAGAACGACGGATGACCGTACGCACGCCCATGACCTTGAACTCTCTCGAGGCCGACGCGGGACTCAAGGCAGCACTCGCCCTCGACGCCCCAGGTGTCATCGCCGAGGTGAAGGATTCCGGCATCAAGGGACGCGGCGGAGCCGGGTTCCCCACGGGTTTCAAGTGGGAACTGGCCACGGCCGCGCCCTCTTCCGACGGGCGGCGCTACGTCGTCTGCAACGCCGACGAAGGAGAGCCTGGAACCTTCAAGGACCGCCTCATCCTTTCCGAATGGCCCGACCTTCTCTTCGAGGGCATGACCATTGCGGGATATGCGATCGGCGCGAAGGAAGGCATCGTCTACCTCCGCTCCGAGTACGCCTACATGATCGAGGCGCTCGAGGCCTGCCTTGACCGACGCCGCAAGACCGGCCTCCTGGGTGCGGCGGTCCTCGGCAAGGAAGACGTCAACTTCGACATCCACATCCACCTTGGATCGGGTGCCTACGTCTGTGGCGAGGAGACCGCGCTCATCGAGAGCCTCGAGGGCAAGCGTGGCGAGCCCCGCAACCGTCCTCCTTTCCCCGTCGTCTCCGGCCTGTTCGGTAAGCCCACTACCGTCAACAATGTCGAGACCTTCGCCTGGGTGTCCGCCATCCTAGGCAAGGGCGCCGAGTGGTTCGCCGGCATCGGCACCGAAAAGTCGAAGGGACCGAAACTCCTCTCCCTCTCCGGTGACCTCAAGAGTCCTGGAATCTACGAGTTCCCCCTTGGAGTCACCATCGCCGAGCTGCTCAAGGCCGCCGGAGGCGAGGACGCCAAGGCCGTCATCATCGGTGGGGCATCCGGTCATTGCATTCCGGCTTCCGAGTTTTCGAGGGCAATCGCCTACGAGGACGTGGCAACCGGAGGCGCCGTCATCGTAATAGGCCCCGACCGCGACCTCCTCGACGTGGTCGAGAACATCATGGAGTTCTTCGTCGACGAGAGCTGCGGCCAGTGCACCCCTTGCCGGATTGGCAACGTAAAGATCCTCGAAGGCATCCAGGCGCTCAAGCGCGGCGAGTGCTCCCCCGAGAACCTCATGGACCTCACCGGTCTGGGCGGCACCATGCAGGTCGCTTCCAAGTGTGGGCTCGGGCAGTCCAGCCCCAATGTCTTCCTGTCCATGGTCAAGCATTTTGGATCTGAGATCCTCGACCGCGTCCCCGCGTCGGCCTGACGGCAGAAGAGAGAGAGCTAAGCGATGACAACCGAGGTTTCCACCGAAACAGTCACGGTGGCCATTGACGGTCACGAAGTCCAGGTCGCCAAGGGCACCAGCATTCTCGAGGCCGCGCGCCAGGTCGGCATCGACATCCCGACCCTGTGCCACCACCCCGACCTGCCCGATGCCGGCGTGTGCCGCATGTGCGTCGTCGAGGTGGACGGGCAGCGCAACCTCCAGGCAAGCTGCGCCTTCCCACTAACCCAGGCAACTGAGGTCACAACCCACAGCCCCCGGATTCACCAAGCCCGCAGGGACGTCCTCGACCTCATGCTGTCCGAACACTACGGCGAATGCCGCACCTGCGTCCGAAACGGCAACTGCGAGCTCCAGGACCTCGCCGCCGAATACGGCTGCGACTACGTCCGGTTTGGCCACAAGACCGAGGCGACCTCCTGCCTCGACAACCTCGGCCCCTCGATCGTCCGGGACATGGACAAGTGCATCCAGTGCCTCCGTTGCGTGCGCACCTGCGCCGAACTCCAGGGAATCGGTGCGCTCGGCGTTCTTGGCCGGGGCGACAAGACCGAGGTCGGCACCTATCTCGACATCGCCCTATCCCAGGTCAACTGCATCAACTGTGGCCAGTGCATCAACCGCTGCCCCACCGGGGCGCTGACCGCTGTCGACAACACGGACCAGGTCTGGGCCGCCATCAAGGACCCGACCAAGCACGTCGTCATCCAGACCGCGCCTGCCCCGCGTGCGGGGATCGGCGAGGAGTTCGGCCAGGAGCCGGGCACCCCGATGACGTGGCAGATGAACACCGCGCTCCGCCGGGTCGGCTTCGACAAGGTCTTCGACACCAACTTCACGGCCGACCTCACCATCATCGAAGAGGGCACCGAACTCCTGCTGCGCCTGTACAAGAACCTCGTCCTGAGCGACTCTAGCCAGCCGGTGCCGCAGTTCACATCGTGCAGCCCGGGCTGGATCAAGTACATCGAGCACCAGTACCCCGAGTACCTCGCGAACCTGTCCACCTGCAAGAGTCCACAGCAGATGTTCGGCGCGCTCATCAAGACCTGGTACGCCAAGGAGAACGACATCGATCCCTCCGACATCGTGTCGGTGTCGCTCATGCCCTGCACGGCCAAGAAGTTCGAGACCACGCGGCCGGAGATGACTGACAGCGGATTCGCCGACGTCGACTATGCCCTCACCACCCGCGAACTCGCCAAGATGATCCGGGAATACGGCATCGACCTTCCCGACATGCCGAAGAGTGATTTCGACGACCCATTCGGCACCGCGAGCGGCTCCGGCGTCATCTTCGGGGCCACCGGTGGCGTCATGGAGGCCGCCCTCCGCACCGTCGTCGAGCTCGTCCTGGGCATCAAGGTCGAGGACCTCTTCGCTCACGCCGACATCGTGCCCGTCCGCGGGTTCGAGGGCGCCAAGTACGTCGAGGTGACGATCCCTGACAAGGTCGGCCCGGTTCCCGCGATCCTCGCCCACCTCGTGCCCGACTGGGACTGGCTCAAGGGCGCAACCCTCAAGGTGGCCGTCGTGCACGGCACGGCGAACGCCGAGAAGGTCATGGAGGACATCAAGGCCGGCGGCAAGTTCAGCGAGTGCCACTTCATCGAGTTCATGGCTTGCCCCGGGGGATGCCTCGGGGGCGGCGGCCAGCCGATCCCGACGAATGCCGATATCCGTCAGGCGCGCGCCAAGGCCATCTACGGCGAGGACGCCGCCTACGGCGAGGAGGGCCGGGCCCGCAAGAGCCACGAGAACCCCGCCGTGCTCCGGCTATACGAAGAATTCCTCACCGAGGGACCGTGTGGCCACACCAGCCACCACCTGCTCCATACCGACTACACGAACCGGGGCACGTTCATCGCCGCGAGCACCAAGAAGGAGTCCTGATGCTGACCGTCCCGCCGCAGCTTGCCCCGGAATTCAAAACCCTGAGCAAGGAGATCGACGCGCTCTTGAAGACCCACGGGCAGGGGCGAGATGCCCTCATCCCCGTGCTTCAGGACCTCAAGGAACGGCACCACGAGATCAGCGACCTGGCCATGCAGGTGGTCGCCGACAGGCTCCGAGTTCCCGCCGTCGAGGTCCAGGGAGTCGCGACTTTCTATTCCTACCTCGGAACGGCCCCCACCGGCTGCCACGTCATCCACCTGTGCCGCACCCTCAGCTGTGACATGGCCGGGGCGAAGGCGGTCGCCGAGGCGCTCACCAAGGAACTCGGCATCGAATTCGGCGAGACCACCAAGGACGGCCAGTTCACGCTGAAGTGGGCCAACTGCATCGGCATGTGCGACCAGGCCCCAGCGGCGCTTGCCGACCGCGAGGCGCTCGGGAGCTTGACCCCCAAACTGGTCAAGGAGATCGTCGCCGGGCTCCGCGCCAAGGCCGACAAGAAGTGATCGGGCTACTTGCCGCTGGACTAGTTGCGCTCTTCTTCGGGATCACCCCCGCCTGCGCTCGGCGTTCCATCCGCATCCTCGGGTTCGTTCGCGCCAACTTCTTCCGGATGCTCGTCGCGCTCGCCGTCCTCGGGGCGGTGTCGTTCGCCCTCGGCCGCGGGTTCGGCGAACAATACGGGATGCTCGCCACGGCTGGGGCCGTAGGATTCGGCATCGGCGGGATCATGATGTTCCGCGCCCTACCGCTTCTGGGCGCGCCCCTCGCCTCGTTGCTGGTGGAGACGACCGGAGCGATCGCCGCAACGGTCCTGGCCTGGTTCTGGTTCGATGAGGCCCTCACGGGCCTCGAGGTCCTCTTCTGCTTCGTCATCCTCGCGGGAGTCGTGCTCGGCCTCCTCCCCTATGTGAACAGCACGATCCCTAAGAAGACGAACCTCAAGCTCGGTTTGACCGTCGCCGTCATCGCCGGGCTCGCTCAGGCCGTGAGCGTCGTCATCACCCGAAAAGCCATGATTGCGATTCAGAAGGTCGAGATTGGCGAGGCCGGTGGGGATCCCGCCAAAGCCGTGAAGGTCGGCAAGAGTCTCTCGCACGTGATCTCGAGCGCTTTCGATCGCCTCACCGGAGGGCTCGCCGTCGCGGTCCTAATCCTCCTCGTGGCCTGGGCCTTCTCGCGGAAGGCCGCATGGGCGAAGGCCTCGCTCAAGCCTGCCGTCGTCGCCCCAGGGGTGAACGACAGCGGAATGACCGACCTCGGCAAACTCGGCAACGCGCTTCCGAACAAGGCCTGGTTCTGGGTCGGTGCGAACACCCTCTTCGGCCCCGTTCTCGGCGTGACCTGCATGGTGTGGGCGCTTCAGAACCTCGAGGCCGGCATCGTCCAGTCCATCGCCGCGCTGGCACCCCTCATCGCCATCCCGTTCGCGCGGTGGCTCGAGGGCTACCACCCTCCCCGTGCGTACTACGTCGGCGCGATCGTGGCCGTCGCTGGCCTCGTCGGGCTGGCAATCGTCCAGGGCTAGGGCCTCCCGCTACACCCCATAAGGACCAGCTATCCCGTCATACTACTTGACGTGATGCATCACGCCGCGATATATTGCTTCCCATGAAGTCCCGTAGGTACAGCCCGATGAGCGAGACGATGTTCTACATCCTCTTCACGCTCCGCACCGAGCAGCACGGCTATGGGGTCATCAAGTACGTCGAGGAACTGACGGACGGACGCATCGTCCTCGGCGCCGGAACCGTCTACACCAGCCTGGGCAAGCTCGCGGGCGACGGCCTCGTGACGGAGACCTCGCGCGACGACCGCCGCACCTACTACCTCATCACCCACCTCGGCACCGACATCCTCCGCCAGGAGGCCGAGCGGATCGCCGAACTGTACCGATACGCCAAGGAGATCCAATGAGCGCCAGGCGAGAGTGGTTCGCCGCCTTCCGGAACGTTGCCCCTGCCGACCTTGAGGAATGGCTGGAGGGGAAGGCGCGGGACGGTTGGATCCTCGACCACATCGGGCAGTGGAGCTCCGTCCTCATGACCTTCCGGAAGGACGAGCCTGCGAAGTACCGGTACGTCGCCGACATGCAGGTGTCGCCGCGCCGGGACTACCTCTCCACCTATCAGGACGCCGGCTGGGAGAACGTGGGCCGTATGGCGAGCTGCTACCTCTGGCGCCGCCCCTACACCGGTGCCCGCCCCGACGCCTTCACCGACGAGGAGACCGTCCGCGCCCGCTCCAACCGGTTCTTCGGCGCCGTCCTGATCTCGATCGCGGTCTTCGTCGTCGGCTCGGCCGCCATGTTCCTCGGCGGATATGGGTACCTCGGCGACATGAACTCAGGCGACGCCACCCAGATGAAGTGGGCGGGGGTCGTCTTCGGGGCCGTGGCGCTCGTACTGGTGCCGGTGGCGGTCAGGATCAGGCGGCGCAAGAACCGGTAAGCCGACCGCCTACCGCCTCCGAAACGTCGCGATCGCCTCGAGGTGATGGGTCATGGGGAACAGGTCCCAGGCTGTGACGTCGCCTGCTTCGTATCCAGGGTCGTAGCCGAGATCACGCAGAGTAGCCACATCCCGGGCGAGCGCAACTGGGTCGCAGGCCACATAGACGATCGTCGCGGGGGCAAGATCGGTGAGGGCCTCGAGGGTCGCGGCCCCGGCACCGGACCGGGGAGGGTCAAGGACGACGGCATCAAACCGGCCGAGGCCCGAACCTAGGGTCTCGCGCACATCGCCCCGGACTACGGTCGCCGACGGGTGAGCATGGAGGTTCCGGAGGGAGTCCTTGACCGCTGCCTCGTCGGATTCGACCGATGTGACCTCGCGGCCACCCGCGGCGAGGGGCACGGTGAACAGTCCCGATCCCGCGTACAGGTCAAGAACCCGGGCGGCGTCCCCACACCGGGCCAGAATCTCACCGACAAGGATGGCCGGGGCATCGCGGTGAACCTGCCAGAAGCCCGCGGCAGCCACCCGATACCGGTGATCCGTGTCCCCAACCCGGACCACTTCTCTGACGTGCGTCGGAGCATTCGACCGGCGATCCACACCACTCGTTCGCCAGGGCAGGCCGTCGACGAGCACCCTAACGCCATCCTCCCCGGACGGGTCGACCACGAGCACCTCTCCTCCGGCTGGAAATCGCGTCCTTAGGAGCCCCTCCTCAGCGGCCTCGGTTGCGAGGGGCATCGCGGTGAGCGGGCGGAAGTCGTGACTCCGGAACACGCGCATCGATGCGCGCCCGTCGGCCCCAGCGATCGCACTCACGCGCGTCCGATAACGGAGCCCACCACGCTCATTATCGTCGTGCCCATCTGAACCTTTGGCGACCAGCACCTCTCCTTTGAACTCCGTCCCCGCGAATCGCTCGAACGCCTCCTTGAGCACCGTCAGCTTCCACTCCCGCTGGGCGGGAAGCGCGACATGGGCCAGTTCTCCCCCTCCTACACCGTCCGCTCCGGCCTCGGGCCAGGCGCTCGGCACCCGGTCAGAAGACGCCTCCAGCACCTCAACGGCATCCGCGCGCCAGAACCTGTCCCCCTCCCGCCCGTCCGTGACCACGGCCTCGACCACCTCGCCGGGTAGCGTATGCCGAACGAAGATGACCCGACCGTCGTGCCGAGCGACGCAATGGCCGCCATGGGCAACCGCCCCGATGGTAAGCCGCAGACGTTCCATCACTCCTCCCGAGGATGCCCGGGAAGCTCCTCGCCGCGCACCATGAGCCAGATGCCCCAGGCCGTCAGGACGAACAGGGGGATTCCCATGGCGAGTTTGGCGATCCCAAGGGCGGCCACCTCCCCGGCCCAATAGAGCGGGAGCTGCACCACCAGCTTGAGGGCGAAGACGGCGACCAGGATGGCGGTGGCAAGGCCGAACCGCCGCCGGAGCCTGACATTGCTGCGCCATTCAGTCGACGCCCCCCTGGCTAGGGCGACCGCCACTCCCACGACGGGCCAGCCCACCACGATGGAGAGGACGAGGCCGGCAAAGGTCGCGCCATTGATCCAGAAGCCAGGGACGAAGTACTCCCCCGGGTCGGCGAAGCGCCACGCCCAGACGGCGCCGAGCACCACCCCAAACACGCCACCAAGGGCGTGGATGATGGATTGGCGCGCAAGGAGCCTCACCAAGACCATGAGGGCGACCGTGACTACTGCCGCGATGGTGGGGATCTTGTATCCACCCCAGGCGAGGTAGGCAACCACGAAGATGACGCCGGGCGCGCTTGATTCGATGAGTCCCCGCACTCCCCCGACCGAATCGCGGGCGGAGAACACCTCACCCCCGACCGCCTGCCAACCCGTCTGCGTCACGCGCCGTCCCTGCCGCTCACGCTATCCCGGTCGTTCATTGGGCGGCTCCTCCGGTCGATCCGAATCCGCCCTCGCCCCGGTGCGAGCCGGGAAGGCTCTCCACCTGGACGAACCGTGCCGCCTCCACCCGCTGGATGACCAATTGCGCGATGCGGTCTCCCTTGGCGAGGCTAATCTCCTTTTCGGGGTCCGTGTTGAGAAGCGTTACCGAGATCTCTCCCCGATACCCCGCGTCGACGGTTCCGGGGGCATTGACGATCGTGAGACCGCTCTTGGACGCCAACCCCGACCGCGGGTGGACCAGGGCGACGTATCCGGCGGGCAGGGCGATCCTGAGGCCGGTGGGGACAGTCGCCCGCTGCCCCGGCTGAAGGGTTACGTCGACGCGCGTCGTGATGTCCGCACCCGCGTCACCCGCGTGGGAGTAGGTGGGCAGCGGTACATCCGGCTCGCTAACGGAAACCAGGACATCGACGGGCTTCACGGCACATCGCCGTTCACGATGCTGCCCGGTGATTCACGATGCTGCCCGGTGATTCACGATGCTGCCCGGTGATTCACGATGCTGCCCGGTGATTCACGATGCGCAGTCCGCGCAGATGGGTTGGTTCTTCTTCCACATCGCTAGCTGGCTCCTGTGGTGGACCAAACAGCAAATGGCGCAAGTGAACTCGTCCTGCTGAGGGGGAAGTACCCGGACGGAGAGTTCCTCGCCGGATAGGTCCGCGCCGGGTAGTTCGAATCCCTCCGCTGCCTCGATCTCATCCTGGTCCACGACACCTGAAGATTTGTCTGCCCGTCTGGCTTTCAACTCCTCAATGGAATCGGCCGCGATCTCATCGTCGGTCTTACGAGGGGCGTCGTAGTCGGTTGCCATCTGGCGAGTTCCTCCTTGGTGGGGCCTGCCACGGTAGTAATGCCTCGGAAGCGAAAAATGTTCCCGCAGGCGCAGGCATTCTGCCCTAAAAAGACGGAAAAGAAAACTCGGAACTAGGGCGTGTCCCAAAGTTGGGCGGCTCCGGCGGCCTTGAGGGCGTCGTGGAGGGCCTCGAAAGTCCCCGGAGGTGCGGCAAGTGTGAGGGTGGTGTTGGGGGGCGAACCGTCGAGTCCCTCGACCCTAATGCCAGCCTCTTGGGCGACGAGAACGGCTGCCGGAAAGTCCCAGGGGCTCAGTCCATGCTCGTAGTAGGCGTCAAGGCGCCCGGCAGCGACGTAACAAAGGTCAAGGGCGCAACTGCCGAAGCGGCGGATGTCTCGCACCTGAGGGAGCATCTTCGCGACGAGGGCCCCCTGGAGCGCGCGCCGCTCGGCGATGTACTGAAATCCCGTGCCTAGCAGGGTTGATGAGAGGGCGGGGCCTGGGCCGGGGTCTCGCTGAAGCCTCACGCCGTCGAGCCATGCTCCACGGCCTCGAGCCGCCGTCCAGAGGGACCGCGTCCCTCCCTCGAAGACCGCTCCGGCTTCGATGGTCCACTCCTCTGGGGTGGCGCACCCCGTGACGGCCGCAACCGACACCGAATAGGACGGCAGGCCATAGAGGAAGTTGACGGTGCCGTCGATGGGATCAAGCACCCAGGTGACACCCGATGTGCCTGGAGTATCCTGCCCTTCCTCTCCGAGCACGGCGTCGTCGGGTCGCAGTTCGGCGAGGCGCCGTCTCAAGTGTTTCTCGGCCGCGATGTCGACATCCGTGACGATGTCGACAGCGGACGTCTTGGTCGATGTGACGTCGACGATTCCCTCCCTCGCCGTGACGATCAGTTCCCCCGCCTCAAGGGCAAGGGTCCGGGCCACCTCGAAAAGGTCGATTTCATGAGGATCTGGGGAGTCTGGACTCATGGGTCCATCGTGCCCCACTTTCCCTGCCTCCCGTGTCCGGCCGACCACGAAACGGCAGGGCGTGGCTCACGGGTTATCAGCCCCTCCCGTGACACCCTGGCTTCATGGCGCACGTGAGGCTCGTGGGTCCGGATGGCGATGGGCAGAATCTCGTCGTCGCGACGGCCGAGGGAGAGCGGTTTTCACTGCCCGTCACCGAAGAATTGCGAACCCTGGTGACGCATGTGAAGGCCGCCGACGGCACCAGCGTCCCCTTCCTTCCGCCCCGTGAGATCCAGCGTCGTCTCCGTGCCGGCTTCACCTCCGAGGACCTCTCCCGCCTCTCCGGAGTACCACTAGAGAGCATCCGGCGGTACGAGGATCCGATCCTCGCCGAGCGCTCCTTCATAGCCGAACTCGCCAAGGCCACCCACGTCGGCCGCGACCCCAGCTCCCCCATCCTGGGCGAACTCGTGATGGACCGGCTGGCGAGCCGCGGAATTCCAGGAGCCTCGGTCACGTGGGACGCCTGGCGTGCGGCCGGGAGCCCCTGGAGGGTCGCCCTCGCATACGCCAAGGGAGATGCGACCGTCCAGGCCGTCTGGACCTTCGACCACCAGGTCCGGACGATCACCGCCGACGATGCGGAGTCACGCTCGCTGACCGAGACCGACATCCTCGACTCCCCCGTGAGCCCCCGGCACCTCGCCCCGGTCGGACGCCCCGTCGCGCCTCGGCCATTGGCACCTCGGCCCGCTGCCCCAGGTGATCCTGAGGAGGCCACAGAAGCCCCTCAGACTGCTGACGGGCTGCTAGAGGAGCTCCAGGCCAAGCGTGGAGTTAGGGAGGCTGTAAGCGAGGCTCTCGGCGAGGACGATGAGGAGTTCGAGGGATTCGGCCCTATGCACCTAAGGGAAGCCGAGGTGGGCTTCGCCTCTGGGGGCTCGGCCTCCGCCCGTCCCCGCGCCCGACCCAGTGCATCCAAGCGCCAAGGCCGTGGGGGACGCGCCCCGATGCCCAAGTGGGATGAGATCGTCTTCGGTGCCACCACCGACGAGGCCTAGGAACAACGACTATGACCCCGCCAGAAAGCGGGGCCATTGTCGATGTAGTGCGACTTCTTTAGACTACTCCGCGCTGGCCTTGACTGCCCTGGAAGTTGGGATCGTCGACAGCAGAGCGAGGACCACACCGGCGAGCAAGACAACAATCTTGACGGTGAACTCGAACTCCTCGGCGCGAACAAGGTCGACCACTTCAACCAGGAATAGCCCTGTGGCGGCGCCAGCGGAATAGGCGGCGAGGGTCGACATGCCCACCAGCGTGAACAGGATCACCGCGATGCCTGCGACGAAGAGGACGAGCGGCAAGGTGTTGCCGAGTGCCTCGCCGTCGAACTTAAGACCCGTCCCCGTGAGGAAGGCCGCAACAGCGATCAACCCACCCCCGATGACGCCGAATGCTGCGAGTTTGCTCATAGAACACTCCTTTGTGTTGTATTCCTTCACGTGCCACGCGTGTAGCACTCTCGAATCCTACTCTCGGGCCCTACGGCTTGCCTGGCCCTACGGGGAGACGCCCCGGTACTCCCCTCGCGGTGATGCCCCGCACCACTCATCCCTTACCGAACATCACGTGTTCAAGCCTTACCGAACACCAGGTGTTCAAGACGGTAATGTCTTCATCGCGGGTAACGTCCTGGATAACCAGATCCGTGCTACGGGAGTCCCGTCCCTCGACAACGGTCAACACCCGATGGGTCTCTGGCAACAGCCCGAGGTGGGTCTGCGTCCCCCGATGCGGCTGGCGAGCGTGACCTGGTGGCTCTCGAAGAGGAGGCTGCCGACTTCTCAAGACTGCGAGTAGGCAGGGACTCTCGTGCCAGCGGTGCTTGGGCAGTAGCTAGCGACTTCGGCAGCGCCCGCCGTGTTCGGCGCGCAAGAGACAGGGCATCTTGGTGGACGCCACCGTCTTTCGGCAAAGCTTTACACCATTGCCTCCGGGCTTGCCCACGCGCGGCAGCCCAGAAGGCGTCGCGCTCTGTTGGGGAAGAATCCCGTCTAGTGCTTCCAAAACCACGAACTTGCTGCGTGCCTCAAGGAGGTTGCCGTACTCTGCGTGGGCGATATCGAGCACCTCCTCGACCGAGCGTGCGCCCACAATCGCTGCAAGCGTGATGATGTCGTCTGTGTCTCGCTCGATGCGCGCGGCGGCGACCTTCATGGCTAGTAGACGCTGGGGGGAGGCCACCTGGATGGAGATCCCGCTGCTGGCGAAGATGACCTTGGGCTTGCCTGGGTCGGGGCCTCGGATGAAGCCCTTCACGCCGTCGTTGAGCCAATCCTGATCCAGCCACCCTTTCTCTCGGGCCATCGTTCTAGCCACTTCATACACCGCTGTCTTGGGCTCAAAGATGGCATCGATATCGCGAGTCATCTTCTCCCGCCCGTAAGCAAGAAGCATCGCTGCGCCGCCAACGACGTAGAACTCGGCCTCGACTCCCTTTTCACAGAGGCGGCTACCCAATTCCGTGAAAAGGTCAAGGATGGCTTCCCTGTCGAGTTCCCGCATCAAACGGACTCCAAATCCCTCGGATCGAGGAACACTCCCCGACAAGTGAACTCTGGCGGCGATACCTGCATGACCCACGCCTTCAGCCCGTCGCTTGGCACAATGAACCACGATGGGAACAGGATGTACCGATCACTCACCGTCCACGATGGGGTTTCCAGCCCTGAGCGGCGAGCCTCGTAGTCGGACAGCCCGGCGATGAGGCAGTCAAGCCTCTGTTCGCCAGTGGGTTCAGGAGCGCCCAGTGCAACTTCGCGATCTACCGGGTTACTGATGCGCCTGTAATCCTCGACAAATTGCGCGCATGCACGGATGACCCCATGGCTGGACATGCCGCGGTTCGCCCTGAGGTGATTGGCAAGGACCGGGATGGTCCAGTACGGGCCGATGGTGCGTTCGCGGCGACGACTCAGCATTTGTGAGACGGCTGACTGCGATACGCCGAGCGCCTGGGCAACATCAACTTGAGAGGTACCGTCGAGGATGGCTTCGGCGACCGAGTTCCCGAGACGCGCCTCGACGACACGAGACTGGTCGACCAGTTCGCGCAGGAGGACGAGCGTCGAGGTCGTCATGATATAAGCAACCTTATATCACGGTGGTTTGAGTTGTCCAGCGAGCAGCCCTCGGCCGGTTGACCCCCATCGAATACGAGACCATCATGAAGCCAATCGTCGAACTGGCGGCCTAGACCCGAGAGTCAATCAGACTCGGGGCAGCCCCT
>CAZSUY010000007.1:0-115417 GCA_964610155.1 uncultured Demequinaceae bacterium | reverse complement strand
AAAGCGGTACGCGAGCTGGGTTTAGAACGTCGTGAGACAGTTCGGTCCCTATCCGCTGCGCGCGCAGGAGACTTGAGAGAACCTGCCCCTAGTACGAGAGGACCGGGGTGGACGAACCTCTGGTGTGCCAGTTGTTCCGCCAGGAGCACCGCTGGTTGGCTACGTTCGGGTGAGATAACCGCTGAAAGCATCTAAGCGGGAAGCTCGTCTCAAGATGAGGTCTCCATGGGATTCATCCCGAGAGGCCCTCAGTAGACGACTGGGTTGATAGGCCGGATGTGGAAGAGGGGACTAAAGACCCTTGAAGCTGACCGGTACTAATAGGCCGATGACTTGACTCTTCAAAAATGCTATGCGTCCACTGTGCGGTTCCCGAGATACGGTCGGGAAACCGAAGGAATATCTCAATAGAGTTACGGCAGCCATGGCGAAGGGGAAACGCCCGGTCCCATTCCGAACCCGGAAGCTAAGCCCTTCAGCGCCGATGGTACTGCACTGGTGACGGTGTGGGAGAGTAGGTCGCTGCCGGACATTCTTTCGCGATGGCCGCCCTTCGGGGCGGCCATCGGCGTATATATCGATAGGGAAGAATGACGGTAGAAGATCGGAGTCACATGACACCGGGTGGTGTGACATCAAGTGATGCGACACCGAGCGGCAGGCGTCCCGAGCGCGCTCGCTCGACCGCTCGCCCAGAGAGCCCTCGCTCGACCGCTCGCCCAGAGAGCCCTCGCTCGACCGCTCGCCCCGAGCGCTACGACTCCAGGCCGAAGCCGGAGGCACCGACCATCCCACCGGAAATCCAATACGGGGACCTTGACCGTGATGTCAGGGTCCGTCTTCGCACCCTCAGCAAGGGGAACGCCGAGGACGTGGGCCGGCACATCATGATGGTCGGGCTTCTTCTGGAGGATGACCCGGAACAGGCCTATCTTCACGCGCAGGTAGCGGTCTCCCGGGGAGGACGTGTCGATGTCGTCAGGGAGGTATCCGCCCTCGCCGCCTATGCAACTGGGAGATATACGGAGGCGTTACGGGAACTTCGGACGGTCCGCCGCCTCTCGGGATCCGCGGAGCATCTTGCGCTTGAGGCGGACTGCGAGAGGGGCCTGAAGCGCCCGGAGAGGGCCGTTGCCCTCGCTCAATCGCCGGAAGCCAAAGGCCTGAGCCCGATCGCGACCATCGAGCTTCAGATCGTACTGGCGGGGGCGCGCCTCGACATGGGCGAACCCGAGGCCGCCCTCCTGATCCTCCAGCGCCTGAAGGCACCGACGAAGAATTCGGCCGCGAGGGTCGCGGAAGCGATGGTCGACGCGCTTCGAGCGCTTGAGAGAGGCGATGAGGCCGAGCGGATTGCCGAGACCCTCCCGAGTTGGGATGTCGAGGAAACCGAGCCGGAGATCGTCGTCTACGATCTCGAGGATGAGGACACTGAAGGCGAGGACACTGAAGGCGAGGACACTG
The DNA here is from genome assembly GCA_964610155.1 of uncultured Demequinaceae bacterium. Taxonomy (GTDB): domain Bacteria; phylum Actinomycetota; class Actinomycetes; order Actinomycetales; family Demequinaceae; genus JAFGBM01. The sequence goes on along the minus strand of CAZSUY010000007.1, from coordinate 113,953 downwards.
AAGGCGAGGACACTGAAGGCGAGGCGGATGTCCGGTGACTGAGACCCTTGCGGGTAGCAAACTTCCCCTCCAGGAGGCCTTCGACACCGCCCTCCTCGATCTTGACGGTGTGACCTATCGCGGACCCGAGGGGATCTCGTCCGCCGCACCCGCACTTGAGGCCGCCCGAGCGGCGGGGATGACCCTTGTCTTCATCACGAACAACGCCAGCAGGGAGCCCCTGGAGGTAGCCCGGCACCTGACCGAGCTCGGAATCAGAGCGCGTCCAGAGGAAGTCGTGACCGCCGCGCAGGTGGCGGCGTCCATGCTCGCCTCGAGGCTCGCCCCAGGGGATAGAGTCCTCGTGGTGGGGGGACAGGCGCTCAGGGCAGAGGTAGAGGCGAGGGGTTTCGTGGTCGTCGATTCCGCGAAGGATCACCCCGCGGCGGTTGTGCAGGGCTGGCATCCGGACGTCGGATGGAGGGAACTCGCCGAAGCTTCCTATGCTGTTCGAGCCGGCGCCTACTATCTGGCAACCGGACGAGACTCGACACTTCCAAGCGAGAGGGGAATTGCTCCTGGCAACGGGGCACTCGTTGAGGCCGTCGTCACCGCCTCCGAGATCGAGCCGGAGAGCGCGGGAAAGCCAGGGCCTCGGATATTCCTTGAGGCCGTGACGGGCGCCTCTGCGAAGGCACCCCTCGTCATCGGCGATCGCCTCGATACCGACATCGCCGGAGCATGGGCGGCAGGAATCCCGGCACTCCTTGTCCTCACGGGGGTCCACACCTTGCGCCACGCGATCCTTGCGCCCCCACACGAGCGCCCATCGTTTATTGGCCAGACCCTCGCGTGCCTCGCCGAACCTCACCCGACACCCGAGGCGCGAAGCGGCTCTTGGCACGTCGGGGAGGCCTCGGCAAAGGTCGTCGACGGAGAGCTCCAGATATCGGGGGAGGAAGGGCTCGATGCCGCTCGGGCAGCATGCGTCGCCGTATGGGAGGCGGCCGACAGATGTGAGACGATTCTCGTCGATTCGTTGTCGAGATTCGGGATAAAATGAATCATGGCCGATTCTCAAAAGCACCGCGATAGCCTTGGCGAGGTGTCGTTCCCCCCAGAGGTTGAGGACGCCCTCAAGAAGGTCACGGAGTTGCCCGAGGATCCAGAGGAGCAAGCCGAGTTCTTCGACAAGGTCCAGGACGCCCTTACCAAGCGCCTGCACAACGAACCCTAGTTTCCCCATGCGGGTGGATCGCGCCCTCGCGGTGCGGGGTTTGGTTCGCTCTCGAACCCATGCCCAGGCGTTGATCTCCGCCGGGCATGTGCTTCTTGACGGGCGCCCCGTCATGCGCGCGGCAATGGAGGTGACCGAGGGGCAATCGCTCGTTCTCTCGGCAGGCGCGGATCGATATGTCTCCCGCGGGGCACACAAGCTCATCGGAGCCCTCGACTCCTTTGAGCCTCGGGGTTGCGTTGTGACGGGACGACGGTGCTTGGACGCCGGCGCCTCCACAGGCGGTTTCACTCAAGTGTTGCTTGAACGTGGAGCGGAGCGCGTTCTCGCCCTCGATGTCGGTCACGGACAGTTGGTTTCTCCCCTGCGCGAGGATCCCCGCGTGACCTTTCGCGAGGGTGAAAATGTGCGGGACCTCAAGCCCCCACCGAAAGAAGAGGGGGTTGGCCTGATCGTCGCCGACCTGTCCTTCATCTCCCTCGTCCTCGTGGTGAAACCCCTCGTGTCCTGGCTCGATCCGGGTGGGGATGCAGTTTTGCTCGTCAAGCCCCAGTTTGAGGTTGGTGCCGATCGGCTGGGACGGGGTGGGATCGTGCGGAGCGTCAACGCACGAGCCGCGGCAGTCGCCGGGGTCGCCCAAGCGGTGATTTCCGCCGGACTCGGGATTCTCGACGTGGCCCGCAGCGTCGTGTCGGGGGCGGATGGGAATGTGGAATTCTTCGTGTGGGGTCACAAGTCATGGCAGGCTGGGGATGGTGCGGCCACCTCGGGGCGGCCTCACCCCTTGGATGCGGAGGCGCTCCAGGCGGCGATCGCACGGGAGGTGGGTGAATCCGTATGATCCGACGCATACTCGTCGTTGCGCATCCCGGCAGGAAACAGGCCCTTGAGGCGGTTGACCACGCCATCGAGGCCCTCACCGCGTTCGGCACCGAGCCCGTGACCGAGTACGTCCATGGGGAGAGCGAGCCGGTTGAGGCGGCGCTCGTCCTAGGGGGTGACGGGACGATGCTCCATGCCGTAGAGGTCACCCGGGGGGCTGATGTGCCCATCCTCGGGGTCAACTTCGGCCGGGTCGGATTCCTCGCCGAGGCCGAGCGCGACGACGTCAAGGTCGCGGCCGAGGCCCTCGCTTCCGGGAAATACACCGTGGTGGAGCGGGGCACCCTTGATCTCACGGTGACCAACCCTGACGGGAGCACAACGGAGGGCTGGGCCCTCAACGAGACGACGGTCGAAAGGGCCGTCCCGCGCCGCACCCTCGAGGTGGTCGTCGAGGTAGATCGCCGAACCCTCTCGGCCTTCAGTTGCGACGGCGTGGTTGTATCAACCGCGACGGGGTCGACGGCGCACGCCTATTCTGCCGGTGGCCCCGTGATGTGGCCGAACGTCGACGCCCTTCTATTCGTCCCCCTCGCCGCCCACGCCCTCTTCTCCCGTCCTCTCGTGGTCGGGCCGGGTTCGGTCATTGGGGTCCGCGTCACCTCCACATCGTCCACTCCGGGTGTCGCCGTGTGCGATGGATCCCGCACCATCGATGTTCCCCACGGGGGATTGCTGGAGGTCAGGCGGGGTTCGCACACCGTTCGCCTTGCCCGCCTTGCGGAGGCGACCTTCACAGAACGCCTAATCCAGAAGTTTTCCCTCCCGACCAAGGGGTGGCGCGGCGAGCTGGATGTCAGGAGTGCGGAGGAGTGATGTGCTCCACGAACTGAGCATCGAGAACCTTGGAGTGATCAGGTCGGCCCGGCTGACGCTTGGCAAGGGACTGACCGTGGTCACGGGCGAGACGGGCGCGGGCAAGACGATGGTGCTGACGGGACTCGGGCTCGTAACGGGCCAGAAGGTCGCCTCCGCGGTCGTTCGGGTAGGCGCGGCGGCCGCGTTGGCCGAGGCGATCCTTGACCTGCCTGAGGATTCAGAAGCTGCGGTTGTCCTCGCAGAAGCCGGTGCGATCCCCAACGAGGACGGAACGGTTACCATCTCCCGATCCCTTGGGGCAGCCGCTAGGAGTCGAACGATTGTCGGGGGGAGGCAGGTCCCCCAGGCCCTCCTTGCCGATTGCGCAGACGACCTTGTCACCGTCCACGGGCAGGCGGATCAGGTCCGACTGAGATCCGGTGTTCGGCAGCGCGAGATGCTCGATCGATACGCGGGTGAGGGACACCTGGATGTGCTCGCGCGCTATCGAACGGCCTGGACTTCCCTCCTGGAGGAGCGGGAAGAGTTGGCAAGACTGGAGAGAGGCGCGGAGGCGGAGAGGACGGCTGTTTCCCACATGCGGGAGGACCTGGCCGCGATAGAGGGCGTTGACCCGCAGCCGGGGGAGGATGAATCCCTTTCCTCTGAGGCGGCTCTCCTTGAGAATGCCGAATCGGTACGGCAGGGTGTCTCCACGGCGGCTTCAGCCTTGTCGGGTGACGACGATCGCACCATCCTGGCGGCGATCGAGTCCGCTCGGAAGGCCCTCGCCGACGCCTCGCGCCACGATGACACCCTCGCGGCGCACGAGGCCAGGCTCGTCGAGCACTCATACGGGTTATCTGACCTCGCGAGCGACCTCACCCGATACCTCGCCGAGCTCGATGCCGACCCCACAAGACTAGAGGCCGTCCAGAAGCGTCGGAGCGACCTCGCCGCGCTGTGTCGCCGGGTCGGACGCGATCTCCCAGGCGTCCTTGCATACGCGAGGGAAGCCGCCGTTCGGGTGGCCGAGCACGACTCGTGGGATGAGAGGGTTGAGGCTCATCGGGCCGAGGTGGCTCGGTTCGAGGAGGAGGTCGAAGGTCTTGCCGACACGCTCTCGGAGGTGAGGCGGGCCGTCGCGGCGCGCCTTGCCGAGGCCGTCAACGGTGAACTCACTCAGTTGGCCATGCCATCCGCGAGTTTCGATGTCGGTGTCGCCGCGGTGGAACCGGGCCCGTTCGGTTCCGACGCCATCGAGATGACCCTGTCTGCCCACCCAGGCGCGCCGCGGCGCCCCGTGGCTGAGGCAGCCTCGGGCGGCGAGCTCTCCAGGATTACCCTCGCCCTCGAGGTCTCTCTCGCGGTGGGGACTGCCCCGGAGGGACACACCTTCGTGTTCGACGAGGTTGATGCCGGGGTCGGAGGCAAGGCGGCGATCGACGTCGCCCGCCGACTCGCCATCCTTGCCAAGACCCAGCAGGTGCTCGTCGTCACCCACCTCGCCCAGGTCGCCGCGTTCGCCGACCACCACATCGTCGTCACAAAGGACACGGATGGAATGGTGACCACCTCGGAGGTCAAGGAGGTGACTGGGGAGGGTCGGGTGCAGGAGATTGCGCGGCTCTTGTCGGGCCAGGAGGACTCGACTACAGCGCGAGCTCACGCTCTCGAACTCCTCGAAGGCTCCACGGTTGGGCGGTAGGCGTGGCACGATAAGGAGCATGAAGGGACCACAGGGACTCAAGAGATTGCCGAAGTTCCCCCGCAAGCCTGCGAAGAAGACCGTAGACAAGGCCATCAAGGGGGCGGTTCGTGTCGATGCCGATCCGCTACGCCTGGCTCGGAGGCTCCGCAAGGGGGAAGTCGCCATCATTGATGCGATGGACCTCGATCAACGGGCGGCCGAGGCCATTGCCGCGGCGCGCCCCATCGTCGTCCTCAACGCTCAGCCATCGATCTCGGGACGTTATCCGAATGGCGGTCCCCTGGTTCTCGCCCGGGCCGGGATACCACTCATCGACTCCCTAGGGCGCGAGGTGCTTGCCCTGCGAGACGGGATGAAGGTACGGATCGACGGGAAGACGGTGTTCTCGGGGGAGGAGAAGGTCGCGTCTGGGAAGCTTCAGAACCTCGAGTCGATCGCGGAGGCCATGGAGGCCGCGCATGAAGGGGTGAAGATCCAGCTTGCCACCTTCACGGCCAACGCCATGGACGTGGTGGCCCAGGAAGCGGGGCTTCTCCTTGAGGGGGCGAACCTTCCAGAGCTCACCGTCGAGATGCGCGATCGCCAGGTCGTCATACTTGCTGTGGGATTCGAGCACCTAGAGCAGATCAAGGCGATTCGCGGCTACCTCCGCGAGCGACGGCCCGTCATCATCGCGGTCGGCGAGGGCGCGGATGTCGCTATGGCTCACGCCTACGCGCCCGCCGTCATCGTGGGACGCACGGAAGGGATCTCCGATGAGGCGTTGTCCTCTGGCGCGGAGGTCATTCTTCACGACCCGTCGGGACGAGACCCTGGGGAGGCTCGCCTAGATTCCCTGAACGTCAAGCATTCGATGTCCCATATCGCCCTGGCGAGTGAGGACCTCGCGATCCTCACCGCACATGCGGCAGGCGCCAGCGTTATCATCACCGTTGGAGTACAGGTAAGCCTTCATGACTTCCTCGAAGGGGGACGGACCGACACGGTTGGCACCTTCCTAGCTCAACTCGTCGCCGGCGGTTCCCTCATCAATGCCCGGACGCTCGTGAAGGTGTACCGGCATCGATACTCGCCCTGGACGCTTGTCGCGCTCGTCCTATCGGCGGTCTTTGTCCTCGGCAACGCTCTTGCGCTGACCCCCGGTGGGGCGGCCTGGCTAAGGAACATCTGGCCCACCATCGCGTCGTGGTTTGGAGGAACCTCGTGATCGATTTCCGTTACCATGTCATCTCGTTGACGGCCGTCTTCCTTGCCCTTGCCGTCGGAGTCGTACTCGGATCCGGACCCCTCAGGACCGCCCTCGTCGCCGAATTGACGAACGAGTCGTCGGAACTGAAGGCCGCGCTCTCCGAATCGAAGGCCGAGACCGAGAACGCCATTCGCGATTCGGAGATCGGGGAGGATTTCGTCGCTCAGGCTGCAGAGGTGCTGATTGGGGATGCCCTCGCGGACCGCCACGTTGCCGTGGTGCGGATTCTGACTCCGGATGGAGCAGAGGTGACCGGTGTCAAGGACCGGATTGTCCAGGCAGGCGGAACGATCACGGCAAATCTTTCGATCGAGCCAGCGTGGACAGACGATGATCAAATCGCTTTTCGGACGGCATTCGCTACCCAGATCGTCGAAAACGTTGTCGGCGTCGATTCGACCGTCGCCACCGACCGTGTCCTCGCTCACGCGCTGGCCCAGGCGCTCGTCCCGACCGAATTTCCAGCCAGCACCAAGGAGACGGAGGGTTCGACCGCGACGGCGACGGCCGCGGATCGTTCCCGGGTGCTCCTCGACCTTCTCCTGGGGGCCGAGCTCGTCAGCGGTACTGTGACGGGGGAGGTCGATGCCGTGGTCTTCGCCATCGGCCCCGGCCCAAACTCGGATGACGAGTTTTCCATCCTGAGCGATGTTTACATGGAAATCGCCGGGGTGACGGATGAGTACGTCGATGGGACGGTGGTTGCCACCGGACCGAGTCGGCATGGTGATATTCCGTCCTTGATTGTGGCCTCGGCCCTTCTGAGCGACAACGTGACAACCGTGACCTATGGCCTGAACTACTACGGTCACTTCACCGTGGTGCTCGGGCTTGCAAAGGAGATAGCGGGCACGACTGGCCACTACGGCTACGGCGAGGATCTCCTGCTCTATCCAGGCCGGGTGAAGGCTGTAGCAACGCCGACCTGACTCTTCGGGGCGACCCCCGGGCTTCCGTGGTGTTAGAATCGAAGCCCGTGGAGCGAACACGGAATTCTGGGCCCGCGGAGACCCTCACCAGACACATTTTCGTCACCGGTGGCGTGGTCTCATCCCTCGGAAAAGGCCTCACGGCATCGAGTTTGGGACACCTCCTCAGGTCGCGTGGGCTCCGGGTGACTATCCAGAAACTCGACCCCTATCTCAACGTCGATCCGGGCACCATGAATCCCTTCCAGCATGGGGAAGTGTTCGTGACGATCGATGGCGCGGAGACCGACCTCGACATCGGCCACTATGAGCGCTTCCTCGATGTGGAGTTGGGGGCCTCTGCAAACGTGACTACGGGGCAGGTCTACTCGCAGGTCATCGCGAAGGAGCGGCGCGGCGAATACCTGGGCGATACCGTTCAGGTCATTCCACATATCACCGATGAGATCAAGCGGCGAATGAGGGCTCAGGCGAGTGCCGACATCGACGTCATCGTCACGGAGATCGGCGGGACCGTGGGGGATATCGAGTCTCAGCCCTTCCTGGAGGCCGCGCGCCAGGTTCGCCGGGACATCGGTCGCGACAATGTGTTCTTCCTTCACGTCTCGCTAGTTCCCTTCATCGGACCGTCTGGAGAACTGAAGACCAAGCCGACCCAGCACTCCGTTGCGGCGCTCCGGTCAATCGGTATCCAGCCCGACGCGATCGTTTGCCGCGCCGACCGGGATATCCCCCAAGGAGTGAAGAACAAGATTGCGCTCATGTGTGACGTTGATCTTGAGGCCGTCATAACGGCGATCGACGCCCCGAGCATCTACGACATCCCGAAGGTGTTTCACCGGGAGGGGCTGGACGCCTACGTCGTGCGCCGCCTTGCCCTTCCGTTCCGCGACGTTGACTGGCGAGCCTGGGATAGCCTGCTCAAGCGGGTCCACAAGCCCAAGGGCGAGGTAGAGATCGCGCTTGTCGGCAAGTACATCGATCTGCCGGATGCGTACCTCTCGGTGTGCGAGGCGATCAGGGCCGGGGGATTCCACCACGAGGTGAGGGCGAAGATCCGTTGGGTTGCCTCCGACCGATGCGAGACGCCGGAGGGCGCGGAAGAGGCGCTTGCCGGGGCCGAAGGGATCGTCGTTCCGGGAGGTTTCGGCATCAGAGGCATTGAGGGGAAGATCGGGGCGCTTCGCTGGGCACGGGAGAATCGGGTGCCCGCGCTTGGCCTGTGCCTCGGCCTTCAGTGCATGGTCATGGAGTTTGCGCGGAACATCCTGGGTCTCGAGGGAGCGTCGAGTAGCGAGTTCGACCCCGACACGGAGCATCCGGTGATCGCGACGATGGAGGAGCAGTTGGCGATCGTCGAGGGCAAGGGCGACATGGGTGGAACGATGCGGCTCGGAGAGTACGAGGCCGTGCTGACCCCGGGCTCGATCGTCGCCGAGGCGTATGGCCAGGCATCGGTAGGGGAGAGGCATCGGCACCGCTACGAGGTCAACAACACCTATCGGGATCGGCTCGAGGAGGCTGGGATGGTCGTGTCGGGGCGGTCCCCCGATCGCTCGCTCGTCGAGTTTGTAGAGCTCCCTCGAGACGCTCATCCTTTCTACGTGGGGACGCAGGCTCACCCTGAGTTCCGGTCGCGGCCGACGCGGGCACACCCGCTATTCTCGGGTCTCGTCGGTGCGGCGCTCGAGCGGCAGGCGAAGACCGAAGCGGGGGGCCCCCGGAAAGGGGAGGGCTCCTCGTCAAGGCGCCAGAGGTCCCAAACCGCGGCGCTCTGATGCCTTGTGACTCCCCCCGATCCCGACGAGATCCTCTCCGACCGGAAAGGTCGGCGCTTCGTTAGGGACAGGATCGAGGGCTTTCGCGGCCGGGTATGGGATGTCGTGACGGAACGGATAGATCTCGGCACCGAGGTCGTCACGAGGGACTTCGTCGAACACATGGGAGCCGTCGCCGTCGTTCCCTACCGCGAGCCCGGGGAGGTACTCATCCTTCGTCAGTACCGTCATCCAGTTGGCCGGGAACTGTGGGAGCCACCGGCCGGGCTACTGGATCATGAAGGGGAGAACCCCCTTGAGACGGCGAAGAGGGAGCTCCACGAGGAAGCGGACCTCATCGCCGACACCTGGCATGTCCTCCTGGACGTGTTCTCCTCCCCCGGAGGCTCCTCTGAGGCCATTCGTCTGTATCTCGCCAGGGACCTGAGTCTGGTTCCTGAGGGCGAACGACACACGCGGAAGGCCGAGGAACGAGAGATTGAGGCGAGATGGATTCCCCTCGAGGACGCCCTGTCCGCCATCGTCTCAGGGAGACTCGGGGGTCCGACGGCCGTGATGGGCTTCCTGGCCGTGGATCACGCGAGGCGCGCAGGATGGTCGACCTTGCGGCCAGCCGATGCCCCATGGGAGAGGCCCTAGCGTGTGGGCGAGTACACCCCGATAATCGATCCCTGGGCGAGGACGTGATCCCGGGCGGACGCGAAGAAATCTGGGTAGGTGGGGCCAGCTGGAACGATGAGTTCGGAATCAAGTGCCCACACGGTGAACTCGTATTGGTGGTTTGGGCCGGGAGGGCAGGGGCCAAAATAGCCGACGCCGGGGGAAGCGTTGCTCCCAGCGATACCCGGAAGGGTCTCGCTTTCGCCCGTGGCGACGGACGTGACGTCGGCCGGGATGTTGACGTGTACCCAATGGGTGAAGTCGTCGGCTGAGAGGTCGCGCATGGTGATGGCGTAGGCGATGGTCCCTTCGGGAGCCCCTTCCCACGACAACTGGGGATTGAGGTTCTCGCCGGAGCACTGTCCCCACATGTTCGCCGAGTGTCGGGGGTCGAGTTCGCCTCCCGCGACGAAGTCCTCCGAGGTTACAACGAGCGATGGTTTCATGTTCTTCATGCTAGCGCTGGGGGACGGACCGGAGGAGGGGGTTGAGGCGCATCCGGCGACCAGAAGGATCACGATGGCGCCAAAGACGGTGCGAGGTACGGTCAGAGTGGACACGGGGCTCCCTTCCTGTGGGCGGTCACGATTCATCGTGGCTTATGTCCGGGAAGTCGCGCTAGTGGTAGGCGAACCGGTATTGACACGTGACCGGGAGACCGAGAGGCTACCTCGAGGTAAGGTAAGCCTTCCTTGCGGGAATCTAATTAGGCAACGAGAATGTTGCGTAATAAGAGGATTCTCCGGTCGTGTTGGGAAACAACCCGAGCGGACCCCGCCTCTAGGAGGACGATTTGAGCACGAATGAGTCGACATGCGAGCGTGTCCTCGGCTTGATCGTGTCCTCAGGACCGATCGCCACCTCCGAGCTCGCGGATCGCCTCGGCCTCACCCCGGCGGGAATTCGTCGACACCTCGCCCACCTCACGGAGTCGGAACATATCGCCGAGCATGAAATCCCCGGCCTCCACGAGCGCGGCCGTGGCCGCCCTGCGAGGGCATATGTCGCCACCCCGGGGGGGCAAAAGGCCCTCTCCAGCACCTACGCGACCGTTGCCGTCGAGGCCGTCGACTACCTGAGAGAGACGGGGGGGCTTGAGGCTTTCGTGGTCGAGGAGGCTAGGAGATTTGAGCTGGCACTGGCCGTGAGTATCGACCCAGCCGCCCCGCTTCTGGATCGAGTGAACGCCCTCGCGAACGCGCTCACCGATCGGGGATACGCCGCGAGCGTTCGTCCTCTTCCCGGCGGTTTCGCTATCCAGCTTTGCCAGGGGCATTGCCCCGTTCAGACCGTCGCGGAGGCGGTTCCTGAGTGGTGCGAGGCCGAGACTCGTGCGCTTTCTCGGCTGCTCGGCGTTCACGTCCAGCGCCTGAGCACCCTCGCCGGGGGTGGCCATGTGTGTACGACCAACGTCCCGCTCGCTATGGCGGAGGCGAAGGGAACGGAATCGTGACTTCACCGACGGGGACCCCACCCTTCACGCAGGACGAGGCGATCGCCTCGATCGGCACGTATGCGTACGGCTGGCACGACAGCGACGCCGCCGGACTGACAGCTCAGCGAGGGCTCAACGAGGAGGTCGTCCGGAGAATATCTGCCCTCAAGGAAGAGCCGGAATGGATGCTCGAACTCCGGCTCAAGGGTCTTGGCCTCTTTGAAAAAAAGCCCATGCCCTCATGGGGTGCCGACCTCACCGGAATCGACTTCGACCGGATCAAGTACTTCGTTCGTTCAACGGAGGAGCAGGCGTCCTCTTGGGAGGACCTGCCTGAGGAGATCAGGAATACCTACGACCGGTTGGGGATCCCCGAGGCAGAGAAGCAGCGCCTTGTCTCCGGGGTTGCGGCTCAGTACGAATCCGAGGTCGTCTATCACCAGATCCGGGAGGACCTTGAGCAGAAGGGGGTGCTCTTCCTTGACACCGACTCCGGCTTGAGGCTGCACCCGGAGATCTTCAAGGAATACTTCGGATCGGTGATTCCGGTTGGGGACAACAAGTTCGCGGCTCTCAACACCGCGGTGTGGTCAGGGGGCTCCCTCATTTACGTTCCGCCGGGGGTCCACGTCGACATCCCGCTTCAGGCCTACTTCCGCATCAACACGGAGAACATGGGCCAGTTCGAGCGGACGCTCATTATTGCGGATGAGGGAAGCTCCGTCCACTACGTCGAGGGGTGCACCGCACCTATCTACTCCAGCGACTCGCTCCACTGCGCCGTAGTCGAGATCATCGTCAAGAAGAATGCCCGTGTACGGTATACGACGGTCCAGAACTGGTCGACGAACGTCTACAACCTCGTCACCAAGCGGGCGACCGCGGGCGAGGGCGCGACCATGGAGTGGGTCGACGGAAACATCGGTTCAAAGGTGACGATGAAGTACCCAGCCATCTACCTCCTGGGCGAGCACGCGCGCGGGGAGACCCTGAGCGTCGCCTTCGCTGGCGCGGGGCAGCACCAGGACGCCGGGGCGAAGATGGTCCATGCGGCGCCCCACACGTCGTCGAGCATCGTCTCAAAATCCGTGTCGCGGGGTGGAGGCCGAACCTCCTACAGAGGCCTCGTCCAGATCCTCGAGGGGGCGCGCGGGTCCAAGTCGAACGTCCTGTGCGACGCGCTTCTGGTGGACCAGATCTCCCGGTCCGACACCTACCCATACGTCGACGTTCGGGAAGACGACGTCAGCATGGGGCACGAGGCCACGGTCTCCAAGCTCAGCGAGGACCAGCTCTTCTACCTCATGTCGAGGGGAATCGAGGAGAAGGAGGCGATGGCGACGATCGTCCGGGGGTTCGTCGAGCCCATTGCCCGGGAGCTTCCCATGGAATACGCCCTTGAACTCAATCGGCTCATCGAGCTCCAGATGGAGGGGGCGGTCGGGTGAAGAAGACGGACCACAGCCGGGCGAAACTCGATTCGGCACACTCCCACGGCGTCGTACCGGACGTGTCACGGGCGGCGCGGAAGGTGTCGTTCGACGTTGAGGATTTCCCCATGCCGACGGGCAGGGAGGAGGACTGGCGCTTCACGCCGGTGTCTTCGCTCCAGCCGTTCTTCGAGGATGTGCCGGCCGACGGGCATGTCCGCTGGGTCATCGACCAGCTTCCGGTAGGCGCCACACTGACAGAGGTCGACATCGACGAGGCCCGGAAACGATCCGTTCGGGCGCCCGGGGACAGGACCGCGGCCGTCGCGGCCAAGCACACCGGCACGGCGGTGGCGCTCGCCGTCGCCCCCGGCTTCGAGGTCTCCCGGCCTGTCGAGGTAGGGATCAAGGGGACCGGCAAGAACGTGCGGGGCCACCTCCTCATCGAGGTGGGCCCAGGGGCCTCCGTCACCCTCATCTTCGACTACCAGGGCACCGCCAAGTGCAGTGAATTCGTCTCCGTCGACGTCGCCGATGGAGCCTCCCTGACCCTCGTCGTCATCCAGGCATTCGAGCGGGACGCCATCCACCTCACCGAATGGGTCGTCCGGCTGGGAAGGCAAGCGAAACTTCACGCCTCGATGGCCACGCTTGGGGGAGCCCTCGTCCGGGCGAACACGTCCGTGGCCCTCGCGGGAGAGGACAGCCAGGTGGACCTGTTCGGGGTCTACTTCGCGAATTCTGGCCAGCACATCGAACACCGGACGTTCATCGACCACGAGTCCCCGCGGTGCCGGTCGAGGGTCACGTACAAGGGCGCGCTCGCTGGCGAAACCGCCCGCACGGTGTGGGTCGGGGATGTCCTCATCCGAGCAGAGGCCGAGGGCACGGATACCTACGAGGTCAACCGCAACCTGCTCCTCACCGACGGCACCCGGGCCGACTCGGTGCCTAACCTGGAGATCGAGACAGGGGAGATCGCAGGGGCCGGCCATGCGTCCGCCACCGGCCGATTCGACGACGAGCAGATGTTCTATCTTCGTTCGCGCGGTATCTCCGAACACGAGGCCCGCAGGCTCGTGGTCCGGGGCTTCTTCGCCGACGTCATCCAGCAGATGGGGGTGCCCCGCATCGAGCGGGGCCTCCTCAGGGCGATCGAGACCAGGTTGGAGGCCGTCGATGACTGAGCAGAGAGTATGCGCTGTCGAAGACCTTCGGCCGGGAGCGACCCTGCGCATCGACCACACTCTTGCAGATGGGTCCGAGCGACCTATCGTGATTGTCCGCGACGAACGTGGAGAATTCTTCGCCGTCGATGACATCTGTACACACGGCGCGGTTTCCCTGTCGGAGGGGGAGGTTGCCGGCCGTGAGATCGAATGTTGGGGGCACGGCGCGCGCTTCGATTTCCACACGGGCGAGGCCACAGCGCTTCCCGCCATCCTGGCGGTCGCTACCTACCCGGTTCGCATCGAAGACGGTTTCGTTTTCGTGAACGTCGATGCTCCCGCGAGCCCGATGCTCCCTGAAAGTCCCATGAAGGAGAAACCATGAGCACCCTCGAGAGTCATTCCCTCGACATCCGCGGCCTCAAGGTCAGCGTCGAGACCAAGGAGGGACTGAAGCCCATCCTGAGCGGCGTCGATCTGACCGTGAAGTCCGGCCAAACCCACGCCATTATGGGGCCGAACGGGTCAGGCAAGTCCACCCTTGCCTATTCGATCGCCGGTCACCCCAAGTACATCGTCACCGACGGAACGATCACGCTCGACGGCAAAGACGTCCTCACCATGACGATCGACGAGCGGGCGAGGGCAGGGCTGTTCCTGGCCATGCAGTACCCCGTCGAGGTGCCGGGGGTGAGCGTGTCGAACTTCCTGAGGACGGCCAAGACCGCAATCGACGGGGAGAGCCCCAGACTCCGGACCTGGATGAAGGACCTGAAGGATGCTATGGCCAGCCTCAAGATGGACCCCGCCTTTGCTGAGAGGAACGTCAACGAGGGGTTCAGCGGGGGGGAGAAGAAGCGTCACGAGATCCTTCAGATGGAGCTACTTCAGCCGGGGTTCGCGATCCTCGACGAGACGGACTCCGGGCTCGACATCGATGCCTTGCGGATCGTCGCGGAGGGGGTAAATCGCGCAAAGACAGCCACGGGCGCCGGGGTCCTGCTCATCACCCACTACACCCGGATCCTCCGGTACATCGATGCCGACTTCGTCCATGTATTCGTTGATGGCCAGATTGCCGAGGAGGGCGGCTCCGAACTTGCGGAGAGACTCGAGGCCGAGGGCTACGACCGATTCCTTGTAGCCAAATAGGGCGACACGCGATGCTTCCCGACGTTCATTCAGACTTTCCGATCCTCGCAAGAGAGGCGCGGAATGGGAAGCGCCTCGTCTATCTGGATTCGGCCGCGACTTCCCAACAGCCCATGGTGGTGCTTGAAGCGCAGGAGGAATTCTCCCGGCTTCACAACGGGGCCGTCGGCAGGGGTGCCCACCTTCTAGCCGAGGAGGCGACGGAGGCCTTCGAGTCCGCCCGTGCGGATGTTGCCCGCTTCGTCGGGGCGGGGGAGGGTGAGATCGTCTGGACCGGGAATGCGACGGCGGCGATCAACCTGGTCGCCTCCGCTCTAGGGGCCGCCTCCCTAGGGATCGGTGGAGAGGACGCGCAACGATTCGCCCTTCGCGAAGGGGACGAGATCGCCGTCACCGAGAGCGAGCATCACGCGAACCTCATCCCGTGGCAGATCCTTGCCCGGCGCACGGGGGCAACGCTCCGATGGCTACCCCTCGATGACGACGGGTGCCTGATCCTTGATGACCTCGACTCGATCGTCGGCGAGCGCACCCGGGTGTTCGCCTTCCAGCACGCCAGCAATGTCACCGGGCTCATCCATCCCGTTGCGCGCCTCGTCGGTCGCGCTCACGAGGTCGGGGCGCTGACGATCCTCGATGCCTGCCAGACGGTCCCTCACCTTCCCGTCGATTTCCACGCCCTTGGTGTGGACTTCGCGGGATTCTCCGGGCATAAGATGCTCGGCCCCACGGGGATCGGAGCGTTGTACGGCCGTAGGGAGCTTCTCAACGCACTTCCACCGGCCGCCTACGGCGGCTCGACTATCAAGACCGTCACGATGACGAACACGACTTGGCTCGACGCTCCGGCGCGATTCGAGGCCGGATCCCAGCCGGTCGCCCAGGCCATCGGCCTGGGGGCGGCCGCCCGGTACCTCTCGGCCCTAGGGATGGCGCGAGTCGCCGACCACGACACGAGGCTGGCGGCGAGGATTCGTAGTGGGGTTTCTTCGATCGAGGGGGTCCGGCTTCTCGGACCCATCGGGGGAGGCTCGGATCCCGTGTTGGGGCTCGCCTCCTTCACGGTCGAGGGCGTCCATCCTCACGACGTCGGTCAGGTGCTGGACGATGCTGGGATCGCCGTCAGGGTCGGACACCACTGTGCGCAGCCCCTTCACTCCAGGCTCGGGATCCAGAGTTCGACGAGAGCCTCCACCCACGTGTACTCAACCGAGCAGGACATCGATGCGTTTCTCGCCGCCCTTGGCGGAGTGCGTGCGTTTTTTCGCGTGAAGGAGGCGTCATGAGTGGTCTCGAGCAGATGTACCAGCAGGTGATCATCGATCACGCGCGCGAACGCCACGGGCTTGGGCTCGTCGAGCCGACCGGGGACAGGGCGGGGGAATCTCATCAGGTCAATCCCGTATGCGGCGATGAGGTCCGGCTCAGGGTGGAGCTCGACGGTGACCGGATCTCGAGCGTCACCTGGGAGGGACACGGGTGTTCCATCTCGCAGGCCTCTGTCTCGGTCCTCCACGACCTCGTGGAGGGGGCGACCCTCGACGAGGCGGGCACGTTGTCCGATTCCTTCCGGGCCCTCATGGGGGCGAGGGGGGAGGCCTCGGAGGCAACGACGGAAGAACTCCTCGGGGATGGTGCCGCCTTTTCCGGGGTTGGGCGATATCCCGCCCGCATCAAGTGTGCCCTCCTGGGATGGATGGCCCTGAAGGATGCTTTGATCCAGGCGCAAAAGGAGAACTCATGAGCGACGAGGCAAAGCCCACCACGACGAAGGCGGACGTCGAGACGGCCCTACTAGACGTCATAGACCCCGAGCTCGGCATCAGCATTGTCGACCTCGGTCTGGTCTACGGGATCGCTATCGACGAGGAGCGCAGAGTCGCCATCGATATGACGCTCACAAGCGCAGCGTGTCCCCTCACAGACGTCATCGAGGGTCAGGTCATAAACGCGCTCGACGGGATCGCGACCGGTGTCAGCATCAACTGGGTATGGATGCCGCCCTGGGGCCCGGACAGGATCACCCCTGAGGGGCGCGAACAACTCCGGGCGCTGGGTTTCAACGTCTAGAGACCCGAGGCCTTCACTTGCGAGCGTCCAGTCTGTGTGTATCCAGACTGTGCGCGCCTAGTCGATGACGTCGAAGAAATCACACGAGTTCGGCGAGCCCGAGCGGTAGCCGGCGAGGAAAGACTCTGCGCGTTGCTCAGACGTTCCGTGGGTGAAGTTGTCAGGATCCGCGTAGCCCTGTGAGGCCTCCATGATTCGGTCGTCGCCGACGGATCTGGCGGCATCGATGGCGTCCTGAACGTCCTGCTTCGTCAGGGGCTGAAGGTAGGGAGTCCCGTCTTCCCCCGGGGTCGAGGCGGCGTGATTCGCCCAGACACCCGCTAGGCAGTCGGCCATGAGTTCGACCTTGACGGTATCGGAGTCGGCCCCCGTGCCGCCGCGGTCGGCGACATTGAATACCCCAAGGAGCTGCTGGATGTGGTGGCCGTATTCGTGGGAGACCACATACATCTCGGCCAACGGGCCATCGCTCGATCCGAACTGCCGGACCAGGACGTCGAAGAAGGTCGTATCGATGTAGATGGTCTGGTCGGGGGGGCAGTAGAAGGGGCCTGTCTGTGAGGAGGCCGTGCCGCAGGCCGTCGAGGTCACAGAGTCGAAGAGGACGATGTCGGGGTAGACGAATTTAGCGCCCGCAGCAGGAACGGCCGTCGACCAGTAGGCGTCGAGCGAGTTGATGGTGCCGATGACACGACAATCGACACGGTCGTTTGCGGCCGCACCGGTCGTGCAGGCCGCATTCATCTCGGCCTGGAGTTCCGGGTCCGCTTGGGTGACGCCGGAGCCCGCATCGGTGCCGATGCCCAGCGAGGAAAGGTCGACTCCCAGGAATGCGGCGATGATAAAGAGAACGAGGCCACCAATGCCGCCGCCTATGGCCATCCCGGACGCTCCTGCCGCTCGGCCACGTCTCTGAACGCGGCTGGGGTCGAGGCCGGCATCTTCCCTGAACGTCATGTTTGCCTCCTAGAAGGGATATCCAAGGTTACCCTGAGGCCCTCTCCAGTTTCGCTTTCTCGCCGGAGTCGTCCACCGGATCGTCAGCGAGTCCACGGGCCGTGATGGCCTCCCCGACGCTGATGGCCCACCCGAAGGTGCGAACCGCGGCGGGTACAAGCGTCGCCCGGGGCCGACGTGCAAGACCCCTGGCCCGGGCGGCATCGGCGGAGTCGCCGAGGATCGTAGTGATCTCGGGGATCGCCCGCGCCGTGAGGGCGAACACCAGCCCGACGGCCTCCGGTGAGACGGTGCGTCGGAGGGGTCTGGCGCCCTTGCTGATGAGGGCGACGGCGTCGTCGAGTCGGGTCGAGGTGGTGAGGGCCAGGGCAAGGCACGCCACCGAAAGGAAGTCAGCCGCAAATTCGGCGGCACCCAGCCGGTCCCCACGGAACCACTGGTAGCCCCCCATGAGGACGGCTAGAAGGGTGATGGGCCAGAGCCCCCGGAGAGTGGGTCGGATCGGTGGAAGCGTGCTCGCGAGGACGGCGAGGGAACCCAGGAGGCCAATGAGGGTCCACACCGGACCCCGGACGACGAAGAGAACGAGGGCAGCCATGGCGAGCCCGATGACCTTGACCCAAGGGGGCAGGAGGTGGAGGGGTGTCCGTCTGGGGCGATAGATTCCGAAGGCGTCAAGCACGGCCCGACTCCTCGGTCCGACGGGTCATGAGGTCGCGGTAGAACCGCACAGCGCTACGCGGATTACCGTCGAACACGACACCGCCCTCATCGAGGACGAGGGTGCGGTCCGCACGCTTGGCGGCGTCGAGGTAGTGCGTGACCTCGATGACCTGGATGGGGAGTCCGCCGATGAGGGCATCTACGTGGGCTCGCCACCTGAGGTCCAGGAGGGTCGTGGGTTCGTCGGCCACCAGGATGCTCGGCTCGATGGCGAGGACCCCAGCGAGGGCCAGGAGCTGACGCTGCCCCCCGGAAAGGGAGTGAACGGATACGTGGGTGTGATCCTCAAGCCCGATCTCCGTGAGTCGGTCGAGCGCCGCCGAGGTCCGCTTCCCCTTGTCCTTGATGATCCGGCGGAGGGAAAGAGCAACATCCTCGATCGCCGTCGGCATGATGAGCTGGGAGGAGGGATCGGTGAAGAGGAACCCGACGTCGCGCCGAACGGCCGAGGCATGCTTCTGTGGGTCTCGACCATTGACCCGGACGCTTCCCGTGCTCGGGGTCATCAGACCATTGATGAGGCGGACGAGGGTGGATTTGCCGGAACCGTTTGCCCCGATAATGCTGACGCGGTGTTCGGCGAGGGCCAGGGTCGTCGGGGCCAGGATGCGGGTGCCGTTCGACGAAACGACGCTCGCGTCAAGGAACTCGATCATGCCGTCGAGGCTAGCGCGTCCCGATCCTTCCCCACACGAGTGTTGGGTACCGGCGGAATGAGGATCTGTGGGTAGGCGGCGTGGACGGACGAGGCCACGGCCGCCGCGACGAAGGCCTTGATGATGTCGCCGGGGAGGAAAGGGGTGAGGGTCACAAGCGTGTCGTTGAAGGAGAGCTTGGCTCGTACCGCGACGTAGGACCATCCGAGGAAGGTGATGATCGCAAGCGTCCCCACGAATGCCACCCCTAGGAAGCCAGCGAAGGTGGCCTTGCCGCTCGCCGCGAGGCATTCGGACATCCAGCCCGTGACGAACGCGGCGAGGACGAACGCCAGGAGGAACCCCGCGCGAGGGGTGGTCCAGATCTGAGCCCCACCGATGTGGCCTGCCCAGACGGGGAGGCCCGCAGTCCCGAGGGCGAGGTATACGAGCACCGCGGCGGCACCCCGATAGGCGCCGAGCACCGCTCCGACCAGAAGGACGGCGAGGGTTTGAAGGGTGATCGGTACGCCACCCCCGAGCGGATAGCCGCCCCAGAGGGTGCTTGCAGCGAGAAGGGCGGCACCGACCGCGACGAGGGCGAGGCTCGTCCCTGTGGCCTTCTGCGCGAGGGGCATAGCATTCCTTCCTTGGTCTCAGATGACGATACCCGCCCTACAATGGTCGGCGGCGGCCAGTTCGTTCACCCCCCCACTTTCTTGTCCACATCCATCAAGCGTGCCCCGTGAAATTGGAGTTTCAGGTGATTTCCGTCAGCGACCTTGAGATACGGATCGGTCCGCGCACCCTTCTCAAGCCGACGAGTTTCCACGTGGGGAAGGGGGACCGTATCGGGCTTGTCGGCCGCAATGGCTCCGGAAAGACCACGCTGACGCGCATCCTCGCCGGAGAGGGCCAGAGGGCGGGGGGAACCGTGACGAGTCGAGGCGGTGTGGGGTACCTGCCCCAGGACCCGCGTACGGGGGACCTGGAGGTCCTCTCCCTGGACCGGATCCTTGAGGCGAGGGGGCTCGATTCGCTCGCGCGGAAGATGAGGGAGGCCGAGGAGGCGATGGCTTCGGCCGACGAGGCCGTCTGGGATCGGGCGCTGACTAGGTATCCGGCGATAGAGGAACGGTTCAGGTCCGCAGGGGGATACGCCGCGGAGAGTGAGGCCGCCAGCATCGCCGCGAACCTGGGCCTCGATGACGCGATCCTTCGGCAATCGCTCGGGGCCCTTTCCGGGGGACAGCGACGAAGGGTGGAACTCGGAAGGGTCCTTTTCGGAGGGGCCGAGACCCTGCTCCTCGATGAGCCCACGAACCACCTTGACGCAGACTCGATCGCGTGGCTTCGTGAATTCCTCCGCACCTATGGAGGGGGTTTCATCGTGATCTCCCACGACGCGGGTCTCCTGAGGGCTTGCGCGAACAAGGTGTTCCACCTCGACGCCAACCGTGCCGAACTCGATCAGTACAGCCTCGGCTGGGATGCCTACCTGAGGCAACGCGAGGAGGACGAGAGGCGGCGGCGAAGAGAGCGGTATAACGCCGAGAGAAAGGCCGAGGCCCTCGTCGCCCAAGCGAACCGGATGCGGGCAAAGGCGACGAAGGCGGTCGCAGCTCAGGGCATGCTTCGAAGGGCAGAGCGGCTCGTCGGGGGGCTTGAGGTGGAGAGGAAGCGAGACAGGGTCGCCGTCCTGCGCTTCCCCTCCCCGGCTCCTTGCGGGAAGGCGCCGCTCCGGGCGTCCGGGCTCAGCAAGTCCTACGGCTCGACCGAGGTATTCACGGACATCGATCTAACAATCGATCGCGGTTCACGTGTCGTCGTGCTTGGCCTTAATGGTGCAGGGAAAACGACGCTCCTCAAGGTGCTCGCCGAAATCGAGGATCCCGATACAGGGGTGGTCGAACCCGGTCACGGCCTTCGCCTCGGCTACTACGCCCAGGAGCACGAGACCCTCGACCCCGATGGATCGGTGCTTTCCGCGATGAGGCATGCCGCCCCCGATCTTCCCGATTCGGAGGTCCGGGGTGTCCTCGGCTCCTTCTTGTTCTCGGGCGACGATGCAGAGAAGCCAGTGCGCGTTCTCTCCGGTGGAGAGAAGACCAGGCTTGCGTTGGCCACCCTCGTCGTATCGCGGACGAACGTACTGCTTCTGGATGAACCGACGAACAACCTCGATCCCGCCAGCCGTCTGGAGATTCTGGGGGCCCTCCGAATCTATGAGGGGGCGGTCGTGCTCGTCACCCATGATGAGGGGGCCGTGGATGCCCTCACCCCAGAGCGCGTCCTCCTGCTTCCCGATGGAGTCGAAGACCTTTGGTCGAAGCAGTATCGCGACCTCGTGGCCCTCGCCTAGTGCCCATCCGGGGGAGAGAAACGTGCAGGTCCCGCACGTGATCGGGTACGGTCAGTGCCATGGCTCGACACATACATATCACCGGCGCAAACCGTGGAATCGGGCTCGCAATCGCTCAACGATTCCTTGCGGCCGGGGACACGGTCAGCACCCTCTACATGGGTGACGCCCCCCCAGAGGGAATCGACGGGATCGAGGGGGATGTCCGGGACACCGCGCAGGTTGAGGGGGCGTTTGGTGCCTTCGAGGAACGTCACGGTCCGATCGATGTCTTGGTCGCCAATGCGGGCATCACGCGGGATGGCCTCCTCATGCGGATGACGGACGAGGATTTCGAAGCTGTCGTCTCCGTCAACCTGGTCGGGGTGTTCCGATGCGTTCGCCGCGTGGCCAAGACGATGATTCGGCAGAAGTCGGGGAGGATAGTCCTAATCGGCTCAGTAGTGGGGCTCATGGGAAATCCGGGTCAGGTGAACTACTCCTCCTCGAAGGCTGGCCTGGTTGGCATGGCCCGTTCCATCACGCGCGAACTCGGGTCAAGGGGAATCACGGCCAACGTCATTGCCCCCGGATTCATCGATACGGCCATGACTCAGGCCCTACCGGAGGACGTTCAGAAGCGCTACAAGGACTCCATTCCCGCCCACCGGTTCGGAGAGGCCGACGAGGTTGCGGGGGCGGCGTTCTTTCTTGCGTCCGACGACGCGAGGTACATTTCAGGGGCAGTCATCCCCGTCGACGGTGGTCTCGGGCTGGGACACTAGGCACACGAGGCGCACTCGGCCTAAGGCTTTGGGAGGAAATGTGGGCATGTTAGAGGGAAAGAACATCCTCGTTTCGGGGGTCCTGACGGAAGGATCGCTCGCATTTAGCATCGCGCGGCTGTGCCAAGAGGAGGGGGCTACCGTGGTGCTGACGGGGATGGGGCGCACGCTCAAGATCACCGAGAGCATGGGGCGCCAGCTCCCCACCCCGGTCCCGGTCGTCGAGCTCGACGTCACGAATCCCGAACAGATCGAGACCCTTTCCGACAGAGTCAGTGAGCACGTGTCCACGCTCCATGGGGTAGTCCACTCGATCGGATTCGCCCCGCAGTCCGTCATGGGAGGGAACTTCCTAACTGGTGAGTGGAAGGACGTGGCGACGGCCATCAATACCTCCGCATACTCTCTAAAGGCGCTTGCCGTTGGTACCGGACCCCTCATGGGGGAGGGAGGCTCGATCGTCGGTCTGACCTTCGACGCGCGATTCGCCTGGCCGGTCTACGACTGGATGGGTGTGGCGAAGGCGGCCCTCGAGGCGACCTCGAGGTATCTTGCCCGCGACCTCGGCCCTAGGGGCATTAGATGCAACCTTGTCTCGGCCGGGCCCATCAAGACGACGGCGGCCAAGCACGTCCCCGGTTTCGAGCAGATGGAGGGGAGGTGGAACGAGAGGGCACCCCTCGGCTGGGACTCGGACGACCCGGAGCCGACGGCTCGCGCGGTTGCCATGCTTCTCAGCGACTGGTTCCCCGCGACGACCGGTGAGGTCATCCACGTCGATGGTGGCGTACACGCGATGGGCCAGTAGGGACGCGATGCGCGTCATCGTCCTGGCCAGACACGCGAAGGCGGAAGTGTCTTCCCCGGGACAACTTGATCACGACCGCGTCCTCGCCCCGCGAGGACGGGAGGACGCCGCAAACCTTGGCAAGAATCTTTCGTCGGCAGGGTTTGAGCCCGACGTCGCATTCGTCTCCGACTCCGCCAGGACGGCCGAGACCTGGACGATCGCGTCGGCCACGTGGGAGGTGCCGGAGGTTCACACGGGGAGGGAACTGTACAACACCACGGTGGCAACCATCGTGGCCGCCCTTCGACTTGCCCCTCCGGGAGCTCAGGCGGTGATGGTCGTTGGACACGAGCCAACAATGTCGTCGGTCGCGGCCTATCTCGCCGGGAACGGTTCCCATCGGGAGGCCCTACAGCGGATCTCTCACGGGCTCCAGACCGGGACGGCTGCCGTATTGGAGTTTGACGGAGAGTGGGTTGAACTGGGCTCGGATTCCGCACGGCTCAAGGCGATCGTTGGTCGAGACGAATGAGGCGGGCGACGCGCTCGATGAGAGGTAGGACGGGCCGAGCCGCTAAGACTCCCAGGCCTTGATCGCCTCAAGCACGGTGTCGAGGCGCGTGGAGTCGACCGAGACTTCGGCCTGATCCTGAACGATCGGCTTGGCGTTGAAGGCGATCCCGAGCCCGGCGACCGCCATCATGTCGAGATCGTTGGCGTCGTTTCCGATGGCGACCGTGTCCTAGACAGGGATTCCCTCGGCCTCGGCGAATCCATCCGAGACGAGGCCGACGACCCAGTCGCGTCCGTGGAGGGTCTCGACTAGGTTCTGGGCACCGGGGGCGAGCGATTCGGCGAAGTCGATCTCCCCCCTCATGGCCGACTCGGTGATCGCTGCGACCTCGTCGCGGGTCCCCGCGCTCTCGGCCAGGATCTCGAAAACTTCGGAGGAAACAAGGGTCGAATCGACATCGAGCATGCACAGGCGTCGGCTCATGCCTTGACCACCGCATCCTTCCCGACGACCGTGTCCCTCCCGACGACCGTGACTCCCCCTTCGGTCACGAGGAAGCCACGATCTAGGTCGGCCTGGTGGTCCATTCCGATGGTGGCACCCTCCTCGACGACGACCCCCTCGTCAAGGATCGAGCGATGCACCTGGGCGCGACGGTGGATCCTGGCGCGGTGCATGATCACCGAGTCGGACACGGAGGCCCACGAATGGACCCTGACGGCGGGGGAGAGGATCGAGTTGGTGACAACCGCGCCGGAGACTATGGCCCCAGGGGAGACGATCGAATCTGTAGCGTAGCCGATCCGGCCCTTCTCGGAATGGACGAACTTCGCCGGGGGTTCCTTGATGATTCCGTGATGGATGGGCCACCGGTAGTTGTAGAGGTTGAAGATGGGGTCGAGGGCGATGAGGTCCATGTGGGCTTCGTAGTAGGAGTCGAGGGTTCCGACGTCCCTCCAGTAGTCGCGATCACGCTGGGTCGAACCGGGGACCTGGTTATCTTTAAAATCGTAGAAGCCGCAGGTGCCACGCTCGACGAACCACGGCACGATGTCTGCCCCCATATCGTGCGCGCTCGAGGGGTCGTTGGCGTCGGCGTTGAGGGCCTCGAGGAAGGCCCCAGTCGTCGCCACGTAGTTGCCCATCGATGCGAGAATCTCGCTCGGGCTGTCGGCGAGACCCGTCGCCTCATCGGGCTTCTCCAGGAAGTCCTTCACTTTGCCAGGGGAGGTGGGGTCGACGTCAATGATCCCGAACCGTGGAGCCGAAAGACGAGGATGGCGAATACCCGCGATGGTGAACTCGGCGTCGGAGGCGACATGCGCCTCGACCATCTGGGCGAAGTCCATTCGGTACACGTGATCCGCCCCGACGATGACGACGAAATCGGGGCGCTCGTCCTCGATGATGTTCTCGCATTGGAAGACGGCATCGGCACTCCCGAGGTACCAGTGCTTGCCCCGGGATTGCTGGGCCGGCACCGGCGCAACATAGTTTCCAAGCAGGGGCGACATGTACCAGGTGTGAGCGATGTGTCGGTCGAGCGAATGGGACTTGTATTGGGTGAGCACGACCATGCGGAGATAGTGGGAGTTCGCCAGGTTGGACAGCACGAAATCGACCAGTCGGAAGGTTCCCCCGAAGGGGACGGCGGGCTTGCACTGAGAGGTCGTCAGGGGCATGAGCCGCTTTCCTTCGCCTCCGGCGAGGACAATCGCGAGAACGGAAGAGCCTGGCATTCTGCCAGTCTATTCGTCAGGGCATGTCTAGGGGAGGCAAGGGGCTTCGCTCGCGGTCCGCCCGCGATACCGTGGGGGGGTGCGAGTCGACCTCCTGACCAGGGAATACCCTCCGCACGTGTATGGAGGGGCGGGCGTTCACGTCTCAGAACTGGCCAAGGCGCTGCGCAAGCGGCTCGACATACGCGTCCGGTGCTTCGACGGGCATAGGGAAGAGGCCGGGGTTGAGGGCTACACCCTTGCCATGGAGACGGGGGAGGCCTCCCTCGATGTTCTCGCAACAAACCTGCCCATGGCACGGGATTGTTCCGGGGCGGATATCGTCCACTCCCATACGTGGTACGCCAACGGGGCGGGCCATCTCGCCGCCGTCCTCAACGACGTTCCTCACGTCCTCACCGCACACTCGCTCGAACCATTGCGACCCTGGAAGGCCGGGCAATTGGGGGGCGGGTACCGCGTATCCTCCTGGATCGAGGGGACGGCCTATCATTCCGTATCCGCGGTCATCGCGGTGAGCTCGGCGATGCGCGACGACATCCTGAGGGTGTATCCCTTCGTCGATCCGGCCACCGTTCATGTGGTGTACAACGGTGTTGATGTCGATGCCTGGCAGCCCCTCACTCCGGGTGAGCGAGAGGCCGCTAGCGGCATCGTGAGTGGATACGGCATCGACCCCGAACGCCCCACAGTCGTTTTTGTTGGCCGGATCACCCACCAGAAGGGCATTCCCCACCTCCTCCGTGCGGCAGCGGGGCTCCCCGCCGAGGTCCAGGTCGTTCTCTGCGCGGGGGCTCCCGACACGCCGCAAACGGAATCCGAGGTGAAGGCCGCCGTCGCGGCGCTTCAGGGCAGTCGTTCGGGGGTCGTGTGGATCGAGAAGATGCTGCCTCGGCACGAACTCATGGCAGTCCTCGAGGCCTCAACGGTCTTTGCTTGTCCCTCCATTTATGAACCCCTAGGGATCGTCAATCTTGAGGCCATGGCTATGGGGTTGCCGGTGGTCGCCACCGAGACGGGGGGGATACCTGAGGTCGTCGAAGATGGGGTGACCGGGACCCTTGTCCCTTTCGAACTGGAACAGGATGGCTCGGGGGAACCCAGCGATCCCGAGGGGTTCGCCGCGGAGATAACCGAGGCATTGGTCTCCGTCATCTCGGATTCCGCGTTGGCCACTCGCATGGGCCAGGCCGGTAGGCGGCGGGTCGAAGACCACTTTTCGTGGGACGCCGTCGCCGATCAGACGATCTCCGTGTACGAGTCCGTCCTTTACGGTTAGCGACGTCGCTGTTTCCAATCGACGCACCCCACGGTTTGCCGGTGCGATTAGGCTCGGCATCATGAAGGACGTGGCGCGCATCGTGGCGGCATCGCTCGCCCTGGGGGGGAACGAGATCCTCTCCGAGGTGTCTTGGACGGTTCATTCGGGGGAGCACTGGGTCATCCTCGGGCCGAATGGCGCAGGGAAGACCTCCCTCCTCGCCCTCCTCGCCGCGCGGTCGCGCCCGAGCATGGGGACCGTCGAGGTACTGGGGGTGACCCTCGGAGAGGGGGCCATCCGGGACACTCGGATTCGGGTCGGGTTGGTGAGCGATTCCGTCTCCGGTGGGATCTTTGAGGGCGAACGTGTGGGGGACGTCGTCCTGA
The DNA here is from genome assembly GCA_964610155.1 of uncultured Demequinaceae bacterium. Classification (GTDB taxonomy): domain Bacteria; phylum Actinomycetota; class Actinomycetes; order Actinomycetales; family Demequinaceae; genus JAFGBM01. Next base: position 87,343 of record CAZSUY010000007.1, on the reverse strand, counting down.
CGGCGTCTTACGGGACGACCTCCCGTCAGAGCGAGCCCTACGAAGCCGTCGACACGGGACGGTCGGACGCCCTCCTTGAGGCGTTCGGGCTTGTCGGTCTCGCCGATCGCGAGTACGAGACCCTCAGCGAGGGCGAACGGCAGAGGGTTCATCTCGCCAGGTCCCTCATGTCAAATCCGGAGGTCCTCCTCCTCGACGAGCCGGCTGCCGGCCTCGACCTCAAAGGGAGGGAGGAATTGCTCGACGCCCTCGCCCACCTCGCATCCGATCCGGCCTCTCCCGTCCTCATCCTGGTCACCCACCGAGTCGAGGAGATTCCCAGGGGCTTCACGCACGCGCTTCTCATGGCAGGGGGGCGGATAAAGGAGGCCGGGCCGATCACGGAGGTGATGACGGCAGCCAACTTGTCGAGGGTGTTTGAGATCCCGATCGATCTTGATCACCTGGACGGACGATGGTCTGCGCGAGCGAGGAGGAACTGATCATCCGGCGGGATGATGACATGGCACCGCGTGATTCATCCTGCCGAACGATGGTGTCCCCCCGCCCCCGCACTAGGATTCGAGGAAGGGCGCAGGTTGCGCCGGGAGGTGGCGACATGGATTCGATGTGGTGGTTCGTCGGGGCGATTCTTCTCGGTGTCGCCGAGATCTTCACCCTCGACCTAACGTTGCTGATGTGCGCCGGAGGTGCCATCGCTGGCGGAACCGTGGCACTAATGGGGGGTGAGTGGTGGCTCGCTGCCCTCGTCGCGTGTGTCGCGGCCGCGCTCCTACTGTTCGCGCTCCGGCCGTTCCTGCTGAAATCCCTTCGCGAGAGGACCCCGCTAATCGAGACCAACGTCTCGGCGCTCGTGGGAAAGGAAGCGAAGACCCTGACCGAGGTAACGGAGATCGGGGGTCGCGTCAAGTTGCATGGCGAGGTGTGGTCCGCACGTACGGAGGGTGGGGTCTCCGCGATCCCGGACGAGACCATGGTGAAGGTTCTCCGCATCCATGGGGCCATCGCCATCGTTGGGGAGAAGACCGTAGAGAAGAAGTAGGCGCGGACCAACCGGCACGCGCCCTAGGGAGTGGAGAGGCACATGACAGACGCTGAGATATTTCTTCTAGTAGCGCTCATCGCGCTGGGCATATTCGTCCTATCGGTACTCATTCGTTCGATAAAGATCGTCCCCCAGGCGAAGGCCTATGTCATCGAGAGGCTGGGCAGGTACAAGAAGACGCTCGAACCCGGCCTGCACCTGCTCATGCCATTCGTCGACCGAGTGCGCGCAAAGGTGAGCGTGTGGGAACAGGTCGTCTCCTTCGCCCCACAGTCGGTCATCACGTCCGACAACCTGGTGGTCGAAATCGACACGGTCATCTACTTCACCGTGACGGAGCCCAAGTCCGCCGTCTACGAGATCGCAAACTACATCGTCGGTGTCGAGCAGCTCACCGTGACGACGCTCCGTAACGTCGTGGGGACGATGGACCTGGAGCAGACCCTCACGAGTCGTGACCAGATCAACGGCCAGCTTCGTGGCGTGCTGGACGAGGCGACGGGCAAGTGGGGGATTCGCGTCAACCGCGTCGAGCTCAAGACGATCGAACCGCCGATGTCCATCAAGGACTCGATGGAGAAGCAGATGCGCGCCGAGCGTGACCGTCGTGCGGCGATCCTGACCGCCGAAGGGGTGAAGCAGTCGGCGATCCTCACGGCCGAGGGCGACAAGCAGTCCGCGATCCTCAAGGCCGAGGGTTCCGCCCAGGCCAAGATCCTCGAGGCCGACGGTGAGGCCCGCGCCATCTTGCAGGTGTTCGACGCCATCCACGAGGGTGACGCCGACTCAAAGCTGCTCGCCTACCAGTACCTCCAGATGCTTCCGGAGGTCGCCAAGAGCGAGTCGAGCAAGGTTTGGTTCGTCCCGACCGAGTTCACGACGGCTCTCAAGGCCATCTCGGCGGGCTTCGGCCAGGTGGACGAGCCCCAGCCGCTCAAGCGGTCGACCGCCCGCAAGTCGACGGCCCAGAAGTCGGCCCTGGCCGATCCCTCGAGGGCTCTTGCCGAGGCCAAGCGGGAACTCAGGGAGGCCACCCAGGATGCGACAGCGTCGGGGCGCCTGAGCGGTCAGCCGTTTGACACCAAGGCTGAGAAGGGGCAGAAGTAGACACGTGATTCGCCGCATCGGCGACCTGGCCGACCCGGCGCTTGAGGACTACCGTGACCTCACGGACGTAGCCATCCGGCGCCGGGTCGAGCCGTCTCGGGGGTTGTACATCGCCGAGAGCCAGCCCGTCATCGCCCGGGCCCTCGAGGCCGGGCACGAGCCGCGGTCCTTCCTGTGCTCGGAGCGTTGGCTTTCCACCCTCGAACCCCTCGCCTCGGGCTGGCCGGACGTTCCCGTTCTGGTGGGGCCGGAAGACGTCCTCGAGCGGGTGACCGGGTTCCTGGTCCACCGGGGGGCGCTCGCGGCCATGCGCCGGCCGGAACTGCCGCCGGTTGCGGACGTTTTGGCGGGTGCGCGGAGGATCGCGGTCATGGAGGACCTCGTCAACCACACGAACGTCGGAGCGGTGTTCCGGTCCGCGGCCGCGATGGGGGTGGAGGGGGTGCTCGTCTCGCCCAGGTGCGCGGATCCCCTCTACCGGAGGTCCGTGAGGGTCTCGATGGGGACGGTCTTCCAGGTTCCATGGACCAGGCTCGAGCCGTGGCCGGGTGGGCTCGACGCGCTGAGGGAGGAGGAATTCGTCGTCGCCGCCCTCGCCTTGGAGGACGACGCGATCCCGCTCGACCAATTCGTCGCCGAGGGCCTGCCAGAACGGCTGGCTCTCATGCTGGGGGCGGAGGGAGACGGGCTGTCGCGGGGAGCGATGGAGGGCGCGGACGTCATGATCACCATCCCCATGGGATCCGGGGTGGACTCCCTCAACGTCGCTGCGGCCTCTGCGGTGGCCTTCTGGGCGACCCGGCCGCAGCCCTCGTGAGGGGCACTCCGAAGATCTGAGGACGAGATCCATGGGCCACCGCCCGTACGATGTCCCGATGACCTGCCGTGCATCGATCGGCGATCTGACGTACGTCGTCCTGAACGTCGGAGGGTTCGATATGAGCCCCGATGGGATGTTCGCCAATACCGATCTAGGGGTACATGGCAGTCCTGATCGACGGACGAGGACCTGGTCCTGGTCCAGTGCCACTTTCCGACACCCGAGCTTGGCCGGGTACGAGCATCGGGACAATCGTTCCGATGGATCCCGCTCGACGAGGACGCGGGAGCGGAGGGATAACCCAGGTATCGCCATCCCGCATACTCGACCACGATGTCGAAGAACGTGTAGCCGTACTCGTCGTCCACGTAGTACTCGAGGTAGGGGTCGAGGACCTCGAACGCAACGGGGACGTGATCCCTCACCGTGACGCGAAAGGTGCCGCTCCAGTGGCGGGAGGCGTCGTAGGTGTACTCGAAGACGTAGTTAGCCAGCTCCTCGTACACCTCGGCGCGGTCGTCGGAGGGCGAGTACCCGCTCGTGGCGAGGACAATGACGAGGACGGCGAGGGGCAAAGAACAACCCAACGATTTTGGTTTTTCTCGGGTCTTCCCCTGTCGGGAAGTCGTGAGATAATCGAACATATGTTCGAATAGGCGGGGGCCTTGATGGGGCCCCGGCCCTCACAGACCGATCCTCGTGGAAGGAGCCCCGATGACGGCCACGGCATCCCCCGAGACGGCGGAGGGGCGTCTCATCCGGGCCCGCGCCGCCCTTGCCGGGGTCGAGGGCCGCCTCGGGGTGGTTTCCGGCCTTGGCCTCGACCCGGAGACGGGGGCGACGGTCGTCCCCAGGGCGGGGGGTCTCCCGGTCGACGAGGGGGTCGCCGGGCTGCTCCCCGGGGGCGTGCTCCGTCGCGGGACGGTCGTCTCGGCCGAGGGGTCGACCTCCCTGATCCTCGCGCTCATCGCCCGGGCATCGAGGGAGGGCTCCTGGGCCGCGATCGTCGGACTGCCCCACATCGGGGTGGTGGCCGCCGCCCGCCGGGGCCTCGAGCTCGCCCGCCTCGCCCTCGTGCCCCACCCCGGGGCCGAGGCCGCGACCGTCGTCGCCGCCTGCATAGAGGGCATGGATATCGTCGTGTTGGGCCCTCGACTAGCCCTGACCGACCCCGATCTCCGTCGGTTGGCCGCCCGGGCCCGTGAGCGGGGGGCAGCGATCATCAGCGCCTCGCCCCACCCAGGCACACATGTTGCGCTCCGCGTGCTCCGCTCGGAGTGGAGCGGGCTCGGCGCCGGGGAGGGGCGTCTGATGGAGAGCACCTTGACGGTTGCGCGTTCGGGGCGTCACCTGGGGGCTCCCGACGAGGTCGCCATCACCCTCGACGCCGAAGGGTCCGGGAGGGTTGAGGGGTATGGAAGGGTCGCGGGCCGCCCATCCGTGGGGCGACAAGAGGCCAGAAGGATTCTGAAACTCGCATGAGTGGGGAGGTTGTCCGCCGGGTGGTCCTGTGGGTGCCGGATTGGCCCATTGTTGCGGCACTTGCTGAGGCAGGGCTCGGGGCGGAGGCCCAGGCTGGCGTCCTTAACGGGAGGGGGCTCATCGCGGTCTCCGCCGCGGCGAGGAAGGAGGGGGTTCGGAGGGGGATGCGCAAGCGGCAGGCCCAGCGGCTCTGCCCCGAGATCGTCCTCCTTCCGCACGACGAGGGACGAGACGTTCGCGCCTTCGAGGCCGTCGCGGTCGCGGCCGAGGGGGTCGTCTCCGGGCTTGAGGTGTCCCGGCCCGGAATCCTCATGATCCCCGCCGGTGGGGCCTCCCGATTCCACGGGTCCGAGTCCACCCTCGTGGAGGCGCTCGTCACGGCGGTCGTGGAGGTGGTCGGCTGCGAGGCGGGGGTCGGGGTGGCCGACGGCCTGCTGGCCGCCGTCGTCGCCGCTAGGGAGAACTTCATCGTCCCCCCTGGCGCCTCCCGGGACTACCTCGCCCCCAGGCCGGTCTCCGACCTCACCCAGGCCGCCATGGAGCCCCGTCAGCGCCAGGCCGTCTCCGACCTCGTCGGGGTCCTCGACCGGCTCGGGCTCCGCACCCTCGGGGACATTGCTACCCTGCCGCCGGGGGACGTCCTGGCCCGCTTCGGGGCCGTCGGCGCGTGGGCCCTCCACCTGGCGTCCGGCGGAGACCTCGCGCCGCCCGTGGAGAGGCGGATCGAACGGGACATCGAGGTGCGGGAGGAGTTCGAGGAGGGGGCGGAGAGCGTCGAGAGGCTGGCGTTCGCCGCGAGGAGGGTCGCGGAGGCGCTAGACCGGGAATTGCTGGGGGCGGGGGTGAGGTGCCTCAGGGTCTCGGTCGCCGTGACGACCGAGCGGGGCGACACCCTTGAGCGAATCTGGAGGACCGACGTGGGGGCCCGTCCGGGGGCGTTCGTCCGGCACATGACGGATCGGGTCAGGTGGCAGATCGAGGGTTGGCTGAGCGGCACCTACAGGGGCCCGGAGGCCTCCAACCTCACGTCCCTGACCCTGACGGCCCTCGACATCGTGGCCTCAAGCGCCGAGCAGGACTTCCTCTGGGGCGGGGTCTCCGGGGCGGACTCCAGGGCCCACCGGGCCATGGAGCGCATCCAGGGGCTTGTGGGGGCCGAATCCGTGCTCGTCGCCGAGGAGCAGGGGGGTCGTACCCCGAGGGACCGTGCCCTTGTCGTCCCGTGGGGGCAGGAACCGAGGGGGGTCCGGCGGGTCGACCTCCCCTGGCCGGGGGGCCTGCCCGACCCCGCCCCCGCGACCGTCCTCGGTGCACCGAAGCCGATCGGGCTCCTGGACGCAGGGGGGCGGCCCGTCGTCGTGACGGAGAGGCTGTACGTGAGAGCCCCACCCACCTGGGCGGTCCTCAACAAGGAGAGCGTCGCCGTCGATGCCTGGGCGGGGCCGTGGCCCGTCGTCGAGAGGTGGTGGTCGGAGGACGGCGCCCGACGGGCGTTCTTCCAGGTGGCGCTGGCAGACGGCCGGGCCGTCCTGGTCGCCTGCCGCATCACCCACGATTCAGGGGAGTGGGCCATGGAGGCTGTATATGACTAGGGGCTGTGTATGACTAGGTATGCCGAACTCCACGCCCATACGGCGTACTCGTTCCTCGACGGGGTGAACCAGCCCGAGGCCTTGGCCGTCGAGGCGGCGCGACTCGGGCTCTCCGCCCTCGCCGTGACCGATCACGACGGGCTGTACGGGATCGTCCGGTTCGCCGAGGCTGCGAGGGAGGTCGGGCTCCCGACCGTCTTCGGGGCCGAGCTTCACCTCCCGGTCGTGGGCGCCTCCGGTCGGCCCGTCCTCGACCAGCCCACCGGGATCCCCGACCCCAGGGCCACCCATCTCGTCGTCCTCGCCAGGAGCCCGGCCGGGTATGCCCGCCTCTCCAGGACGATCGGGCTGGGGCACCTCGCGACGGGGGAGAAGGGGGCGGCCCGCTACACCTACGAGGGGCTGGCCGAGGCGGCGGCGGGGGAGTGGGTGGTCCTGACCGGGTGCCGCAAGGGTCCGGTGCGGCAGGCCCTGGCGGCGGGTAGGGGAGAGTCGTCCCCCATCCGGGCCGAGGGGGTCGTGGCCGCAAGGCAGGAGCTTGAGCGCTTGGTGGCCCTTTTCGGAAGGGAGAACGTCGCCGTCGAGGTCACCGATCACGGGGGGGCGTACGACGGTGAACGCAACGAGATCCTCGCGGGGCTTGCTCGTGACCTCGCGGTCCCCCTTGTGGCCACCTCCAACGCCCATTACGCCACCCCGAGGGACGCCGACCTCGCGTCAACCGTCGCCGCCGTCCGGGCTCGCTCGTCCCTCGATGACATGGATGGGTGGCTCCCGGGGGCCTCGACCGCGCACCTGCGCTCGCCGGAGGAGATGCTTCGCCTCCACCGCCGCCACCCGGACGCAGTCGCCACCGCCCATCGCCTGGGCCAGGAGTGCGCCTTCGACCTCCGGCTTGTAGCTCCCCGTCTTCCGCCCTATCCCGTGCCGGAAGGCCGCGACGAGGCCTCCTGGCTGAGGGAGTTGACGATGAGGGGCGCGGCAGAGCGGTACGGCCCGCCCGAGGCCGAGCGGGTGCCGGGCGCCTATGCCCAACTTGAGCACGAGCTCGGGATCATCGAGCGTCTCGGCTTCCCCGGGTACTTCCTCATCGTCCACGACCTCGTCGGCTTCTGCCGGGAGAAGGGCATCCTCTGCCAGGGACGGGGGTCGGCCGCCAACAGCGCCGTCTGCTATTCCCTCGGGGTGACGGCCGTCGACGCCGTGACCCACAAGCTCCTCTTCGAGAGGTTCCTCGCCCCGGAGAGGAACGAGCCTCCGGACATCGACGTGGACATTGAGTCCGATCGCCGCGAGGAGGTCATCCAGTATGTCTACGAGAGGTTCGGGCGCATCAACGCCGCGATGGTCGCGAACGTCATCTCGTACCGCCCGCGCTCGGCCGTCCGCGACGCCGCCCGCGCCCTCGGATACGACGTCGGGCAGCAGGACGCCTGGTCCAAGAGCATCGACCGCTGGTCGACCCTCAAGTCCTCACAGAAGGATCACGAGGAGTGGGCCGCGGCGAGCCGCGAGCCTGCTTGGCGCCTGCCACCCCCAGTGAATGACCTCGACCACATCCCCGAGCCCGTCCTCGACCTCGCCGAGCGGCTCCTCCGGCTCCCCCGGCACCTCGGCGTCCACCCCGGGGGCATGGTCCTGTGCGACCGGCCCGTCATCGACGTGTGCCCGGTCGAATGGGCCAGGATGCCCGGCCGGACGGTGCTCCAGTGGGACAAGGACGACTGCGCGGACGCCGGCCTCGTCAAGTTCGACCTCCTCGGGCTCGGGATGCTCTCGGCGCTCAAGTTCGCCTTCGATTTCGTGCGGAAACTTGAGGGTGTGGACCTCTCCCTTCACTCCCTCCCGCAGGAGGATCCCCGGGTGTACGACCTCCTGTGCGCGGCGGACACGGTCGGGGTCTTTCAGGTGGAGAGCCGCGCCCAGATGGCGACCCTGCCCCGGCTCCAGCCTCGGAAGTTCTACGACATCGTCGTCGAGGTCGCCCTCATCAGGCCCGGCCCCATCCAGGGGCGCTCGGTGCATCCCTACATCAACCGTGCCCGGGGTCGGGAGAAGGTCACCTACCTCCACCCCCTGCTCAAGCCCGCCCTCTCCAAGACCCTCGGGGTACCGATCTTCCAGGAGCAATTAATGCAGATCGTCATGGACGCGGCGGGATTCGACGGTTCGGAGGCCGATCAGTTGCGGCGGGCGATGGGCTCCAAGCGCAGCCTGCAGCGCATGGAGGCGCTCAGGGGCAGGGTCATGGAGGGGATGGAGGGGAAGGGGATCGAGGGGGAGGTCGCGGAGAAGGTCTTCGAGCAGCTCCTGGGATTCGTGGGCTTCGGATTCCCGGAGTCCCACTCGTTCTCCTTCGCCTACCTCGTCTACGCCTCCGCTTGGCTCAAGGTTCACCACCCCGCGGCCTTCTACGCGGGCCTGCTGGCCGCCCAGCCCATGGGCTTCTACTCCCCACAGTCTCTGGTGGCCGATGCCAGGCGGCACGGGGTGACGGTGCTCCGGCCCTGCCTCGCCCGGTCTGGGGTTGAGGCCACGGTTGAGAAAATCACGGTGGAGAGGTTGGAGGCGCCCACGAGGCCTCCGGCGGATCGGAGGGACGACCTCGTGGCCCTGGTCGACGTCAACCCGACGTTTGCGGTCCGGATGGGCCTGGCCTCGGTGCGGGGCATCGGGGAGGATGCGGCCGCCGCGATCGTCGCAGCACGGGAGTCGGAGCCGTTCCTCGATCTCAGGGACGCGGCCCGGCGGGTGCGGATTCGGCCCGCCAGCCCGGCGGGGGAGTTGGGCTTCGCCGCGGAACGGGGACTGACGGTCGTCCAATGGGAGGGGCTGGCGACGGCGGGGGCCCTGGAGGCCCTCGGGGTGACGCGGAGGGAGGGGCTGTGGGCGTCCGGGGCGTTGGCGTTGGAAGGCCCGGACACGCTCCCGAGGGTCGCGGTCGGGGTCGAGGCGCCCACCCTGCCCGGTATGAGCGACGTCGAGTTGGCGGTCGCGGACGTCTGGGCGTCGGGGGTGTCCACGGATTCCTACCCGACCGTGTTTGTTCGGGAAAGGCTCGATGCCGAGGGGGTCCTCCGGGTCTCCGACGTCCTCACCCACGAGGCCGAGCGTCGGGTGAGGGTCGCGGGAGTCGTTACCCACCGTCAGCGCCCCCCCACGGGTCACGGGGTGACGTTCCTTTCACTCGAGGACGAGACAGGGGTCCTCAATGTAATCTGCTCGGCGGGGGTGTGGGGGCGGTACCGGTTGATCGCCCGGCGCTCATCCGCACTCATTGTGCGGGGAAGGATTGAGCGCGCCGATGGGGCAACCAACCTTATGGCCGACCACATCTCGCCACTCGGCCTCAAGGTGCCGGCGCGGTCCAGGGACTTTCGGTAGGGCGGCCCTGCCTCATGCCATACTTTGGCCGTGACGGCCTCGTGGAGGGATGGAGTCCCGCAGGCAGTGCGGGAGGACCTGGACGTCCTTTTCGGGAGCGTCGAGCCTTTCGCGCTGCAGACCATTGCCCGATTCCGCCGTCTGGTGCCCTTCGGGGCAGCCCTTGAGAACTCGGGTGAGACTCGGTTTGTCGGATCCGCGCCCGAGGGGGCGGCCTCCCTCGCCCTGGTTGCCCGGGGCACGCTTGTCGACGGCCTGCGCAAGGACCGGGACTCCCTCAAGGCCGTAGTCCTAGTCGAGGATGTAGCGGTCGACGCCCTAGGATCCGACGCGATTCGCTTTTCGCTCGAACACCGAGACGGTCCGGCGATCGCCGTGTTCGCTCCATATTCGGTGGGTCCCTGGCCGTGGAGGAAGGTCTCCTTCGGGGAAGGGGTCACCGACGAAGGGGAACGCTTGGTGTGGACGGAGGCCTAATCGCCTCTCGGGACTAGGCCGCGGGTCGCTTGCCGAACGTGTGCTGGATGGTGGAGCTCAGCCACACCACCCCGATGAGGCTGATCAGCAAACCCAGGACAACCTCGTCGCCGGTGATGGCCGCCCACAACATGAGGATGGAGCCCCCTAGCGTACGGAGGCGGACGAGTCGCTCCGCCATCGTCAGGTCTTCGAGCTTCTTGTGTATGGTCCTGGAGGAGATCGCAGTCGCCATCACGGCGAGGATGAACGCCAGAACGGCGAGCACCCGAGGCCCGGAAACCAAGGGCCAGCCTCGATCGGTGAAGTACGCCCAGGCCAGCACTCCGATCACCGCCACGAGCGCGGTCGCCCCGGCGTCTCTCCGGTTCAGTCCCATGTTTCCCTTCCTCATCCCAGCGTTCTACAGGACGCTCGCGACGACGAGGAGCGTCGCCGTCGTGATCTTGACGACCGGGCAGAGCTTGAACCAGATCGTTGGAGTACGAGCGCCGGTGAAGGTCGTCAGCACCGCGAGCGCGAGGAGAAGGCCAGCGCTTGCGCGATACGTCCACTCGACCGCATCCGCACCCTCTGGACCGATGATCGTGACGCCGATGACCAGTGCCGCGACCCCCCACATCGTGAAGGCCTCCGCGAGCCACTCCTGAAGGAGGACCCGACGGTTGTCTGCGGTGATAGGTTCGAATCCAGCGACGACCCTTCCGGTTGGAACGGCGTGCATCACGCCCCAGAGACAGACGAGCCCAGCCGCAACATACGCCAGTGTTTCGCCCACGGTGGCACGGTAGTCGAAGCGCTGCCATATAGCCAGACCGCTGGTTGGTAGTGGCACAGGTGTAGAAATCCGTCCCATTACTGGGCACCCCGACTTGGCGATCGTCTCGACCTCCCATGTCGAACGACAGAACCTCACCATGAGGATGGGAATGCGTCGGTTCTCTCGCCTCACGAACGCTTTCTCGAAGAAGGTTGAGAACCTGGCCGCCGCGCAATCCGGAGAGGTTAGCCGTTCTTGGCCAACATACAGCGACGAGGAGGACGATAGCGCCCGTGATGATGAGGAGCCAGGAGATGCTCGGTTGATCGGCGAACAACCCCGCTGCGCCAATCGCCATCATTACACCACCGACGATTTTCGCAGTTCTCCTGCCTCGCTCGGCCCTATACTCTTGCCCGTACGTCAAGGATCGGTTCAGAAAGAAGCGCGGGCGCCTTAGCCACCCGAGAACGGAGGTTTTGCCCGGAGATGAGCGCGACGACGGACAAACGAGAACCCGACACGCTGCGCACGCTGCCTGGGGACGACGTGCGGCAGATCATGTGGCGGTTTGCTGACCGCTACGACCTGCAGATGGTCGTGCAGTCGGTTCGTGCAGTCGCCCGCGGGCCGGTCGCCCGGTTGGTCGCCAGCGGTGGGCGCAACTCCCACGACTGGACCGACGAGAAGAACGCCCTCCTCGCAGCGTTCGACGAGGCCGGGATCACCGCGCTGTGCGTCGAGCCCGAGTACGGCGGCTACCTGGAGGGGCCCCGCAACCTTGCCATGGCGCTGGCCGCCTTCGAGCTTTCGTGGGTCGATGGCGGGGCGGCGACTTCCAGCCTCGCCGGCCACCTCGGGCTGTCGCCGATTCACGAGCACGGCACACCCGAGCAGAAGCAGACCTACATGTCCCGCGCCGTGCCCGCGAACGATGGCGAGATCTGTCGCGCGGCGTTCGCGCTGACCGAGCCGTTGCCGTACGTCGGCGTGGACACTGGGGTGCTGTCGGGCAAGGCCAGGATTGCTGAGTGGAAGGACGGCGAGGAACCGATCCTGCAGATCGACAAGCGCGGACGGTTCATCACGAACATGGACTTCGCGAACGTGGTGACGGCTGCGGTCGAGGGCGCCGACGAGCGTATCGACGGCAGCTTCTTCGTCATCTTGGAGGAGGGGGACGAGGGCGTGTTCGACCGCGGTGCGCCGACCCTGAAGCTCGTGCACCAGTTGTCGTCGACTCGCGATCCGATCTTCAGCCTGAAGGTCCCGGCGAGCCGCATCGTCGGCGGGTACACGGTCAAGGACGGCGTCCTCACGCCGAACGTCAGCCACAGCGAGGTCCTCAACGCAGTGTTCCGGCATACCCGCGTGCCGGTCGGCCTCATGACCTCCGCCAAACTCCTCTCCGCCGTCGAGCCGATCATCCGCTACCAGCGCGGGCGCTACCGCGGCGGTGAAGGCAAGCCCGGCACGCCGCGTCATGACCTTGGGCTGCAGCAGAAGGAGGACGCGCTGCATCGGCTGATCGACGTCTGGGCGACGGGCGAGGCCGCCACCTCGCTCGGCCTGGCGACGGCGCGGCTGTTCGACGAATACGACCCCCTCAAGAAGGAAAAGGACAGGATCTTCGCCGAGCGCGGGATCACCGGCATCCGCGCCCAGATGGGCGAGCTGCGGGAGATCGAGAAGGCGGCAATCGAGTTCCTCAAGACCCAAGCCGCCGGCGGCGACACCGGCGGCGAGACGCCCGGCGAGGATCCGCTGATTCGCTACGTCATCGACGACTCGCTCGCGAGTGTGCTCTGCCCGGCGACAAAGCTTTGGAACACCGGCCACGGTGCGAACACGATGCGCGAGGCGGTCTCCCTGGTCGGCGGCTACGGCATCACCGAGGACTGCCCCGGCTTCCTCGGCCAGAAGTGGACGGACGCCCAACTTGAGGCCACGTACGAGGGGCCCGAGGCAGTGCAGCGCAGGCAGCTGACCATCACGATGACGAACTCGGTGTTCCTGCGCCAGTTCGACGACTGGATCGACGAGTTGCGCCAGATCGCCGGCCACAAGGCAGGCCTCGGCGCCTGCACGCTCGGCACCGCGATGAAGCTGTGGCGGTGGACGCTCGATCACCTGCGCGAAACTGATGACGCTGACGGGCGGCCGCTTTTCCGCGATAAGCGGCAGGGCGTGACCTTCCTGATGGCCGACGCGCTGAGCTGGCTGGTCGCCTCCCGCTATCAGATGCTCGACGTGCTCGAGCTCGAGAGCAAGGGAGCCGAGCGGCCTGAGCTTGCGGAGAGCCTGCCCGGCACCCTGCAGTTCTTCACCGACTTGTGCCGCGTGCAAGCGGCCCGGGCCGGGGGCGAGGTCGGGCGGATCTGCGCCGAGCTCGTCTTCGGCTACCAGCGGCACCCGAACTCGGAGGATTGCGATGCTAGCTACCAGGCCCAGGGTCTCGAGACCTTCCAGGCACTGCGCCGCCGGCTCGACGGCTGCATGACCGAAGCGCGCCTGGCCAAGGACCGCGCCGGGCGCTCGCTCACTGGCGTCATGATCCCCGAAGCGCTCGACTACCCGAGCTGAGCGTCAATGCAAGACAACGCGGTAGAACGACAGTGCCTGGAGGTCGACATCGCATGCGTCGGGTTCGGCCCGGCGAGCGGTGGCTTCTTGACGACACTCTCGCGTGGCTTGGCCGAGGCCCAGGGCGAGCTCGAGAGTGGCGCGATGCCAGGCATGCCACCGCAGGTCGTCTGCTACGAGCGGGCCGACGACCTCGGCTTCGGCGTGTCCGGTGTCGTCACGCGGGCTACGGGGATCCGCCAGACGTACCCTGATCTCGATCCGGCAAGTATCCCGATGACCGCGCCGGTCACGAGCGAGGAGGTCGTCTACCTGCTCGACCCGATCGGCGCTAGCCGGCGCGGCTTCGCGGTGCGGTGCGCCGACAAGATGCTGCGCGGACTGCGCTTCATGCTTCCGGTGCGTGATGAAGCCTTCAAGCTCCCCTTCATTCCCAAGTTCCTGCACAAGGACGGCGGTCTGGTGCTCGGCATGGGCCAGTTCAACCAGTGGGTCGCTGGCCAGCTGATGGCCGAAGCGCAGGTCCAGCTTTGGCCGGGCACCCCAGTCGCCGAGCCGCTGATCGAAGACGACGCCGTCGTCGGTGTGCGACTCGTCGACCAGGGCACGGATCTGGGGGGCGAGCCCGAGGCTGGCTACCTCCCCGGCATGGACATCAAGGCGGCTCTGACCGTCGTCGCCGATGGCCCCGTCGGCCCGATCGGCCGGAGGCTCGACGAGCACTTCGGATTGCCTGAGGGGAATGTGCGGCGCGACTGGGCGGTCGGCATGAAGGTGGTCGTGGACCTGCCCGATGATTGTGCGCTCGAACCGGGCACCGTGTTGCACACGATGGGCTACCCCGAGCCGGAGATCTTCGGCTTTCTGTACGTCCACCAGCCGGGCCTTGCCTCGCTCGGGATCTTCGTGCCGTCGTCCCTAGACAGTCCAGTGCTCGCCAGCTACCGCTACCTGCAGCACTGGATGCAGCACCCCTACCTCTGGCGGCACCTGAAGGGCGGCAAGCTGCGCGCGTGGGGGGCCAAATCGCTACAGGAGTCCGGTCGCCAGGGTGAGCCCCACCTGTGCGGCGACGGCTACGCTCGGATCGGCGAGGGCTCGGGCAGCACGAATGTTCTGACCAACTCCGGTGTCGACGAGGCCTGGACGACCGGCGTGCAGCTCGCCGATGGGGTGCTTGAGCTGCTCCGGAGCAAGCAGCCGTTCACCCGCGACAACATCGAGCGGACCTACGTAAGGCGCCGCCGGGAGAGCTCGCTCGACAAGGAGAGCAAGGTCGCGGCCAAGGCGCGGGTCGGGTTCCGGCGTGGTTTCGTCCGTGGCCTGATCGGCACGGGTCTGACCGGCTTGACGCGCGGCCGGCTCAACGCGCCCGGCGGCCGCAAGGCGAAGGTCCGCGAGGTCAAGAGCCTGGCCGAGTATTTCAAGGGCAAGCTCCCAGCCGGCGAGATCGAACGTATCGAGGCCGAGGCGAGTGCAGCGCAGCGACCGCTGCAGGACGTGTACATGGACCGCGCCGGCTGGCCGAGCATTCCGTTGGACGGCGAGCTCCTCGTCTCACAGCAAGACGCCTTGCTGCTCGGCGGCAAGGTCCAGGCTCCGCCGGGCTATGCCGACCATGTCGTGTTCCTCGCCCCGGCGCAGTGCGAGGCCTGTGTGACCAAGCTGTGCGTCAACATCTGCTCCGGGCAGGCGTTGACCTTGGACGGGGAAGGCGGAGTTCCCCTCTTCGACCGCGAGAAATGCATACACTGCGGCGCTTGCCAGTGGAGCTGTCCAGCGCCACGTGAACCGGGCCACGATGCCAGCGCCATCGCTTTGCAGGCGGGCGCCGGAGGCTTGCATTCCGCGGAGAACTGATCGACCGATCTTGGAGATGACTGATGAGTAACGGATTCCACATCGTCGTGTGTGGCAGCCTCGTGCCCGACCCGATCCAGACCCTGGATCCGGTGTTCGGTGGCGGCCAGCCCGCGCTGAAGAACGAGGCGATGCTGCCCTCGGTGCTCGACCCTTGGGCCGGGCATGCGCTCTACGAGGCCGCACACCTCGCGGCTCAGACCCAAGGTAGCAAGGTGTGGCTGGTCAGCCTCGGGCCCAAGGCCCAGCTGCAGCAGCTCATGATGCGGGCGGCGCAGAAGGTGCCGTTCGAACTGGTCGCCCTCGATGGCTCGGCCAGCGGCTTCACTGACTCCTTCGAGGTTGCCGCGGCGCTCGCTGCGGCGATCGAGGCGATCGACGGCCTCGATCGGTCCCGGCTCCTGCTCTTTGGCGGTTGCGCCTCGGCCTCTCGCGATGCCGGCGTTACGGTGCAGATGGTCGGCGAGCGGCTCGGTATTCACGACCAGTTCCTTGCGGTAGACGAACTGAAGGTGGTGGACGGCGGTTCGATTCGAGTGCTCGAGCGTATCGAGGGCGGTCGTTATCTCGCCTCGGTCTGCGAGGGGCCGCCGCTCGTCGCGGCCTGGGCGACCGGCTCGCTGCCCGAACCGCCCAACAGCCCGCAGGTCGGCATGCAGAACATGCGGACGGTCATGCCGGCGCTGGCGCAGGCCAAACCGGCACCGCTCGGTGGGGAAGGCACTACCTGGCTAACGGCCGAGATGCCGCAGCAGCGGCGTGAGACGCGTGTCGTGAAGGACTCCTCCGCGGACGAGGTCGCGCAGGAGATCGTTACCTGGATCAAGGGCTGAGGAGGCTACGAACCATGGACAAGATTCTTTTCCTGGCCCACACCGAGGCGGACGGCACACTGCCCAAGGCCGCGTACGAAGCCCTGACTGCAGCGAAGAACCTTGCCCGCGACCTCGAGGGAGCGACCCTTGCCGCTGGCTTGATCGGCGCGGATGTCGCCTCGGCGGCGGATACCCTGAGCGGAATCGAGCAGGTCCTGGGCGTGAGCGGCGCCGAGTTCGCCGTTTCGCGCTACGTCAGTGACGTCGCCGCAGCTGTGGCCCTTGTCGAGAAGTCCGCGGCGACGATCGTCATTGCCCCGGCGACGCCGCGGTTCTGCCGGGCGCTGCCCGGCACAGCCGCGCGGCTCGATGGTCGGATCGAGACGCAGGTCACCGGGCTCATGGCCGAGGGCGACGCCGTGCATGGCGAGCGTTGGTTCTACCGGCAGCGCATAGTGGCGAGGCTTTGCCGCAGCCAGCGCCCATGGTTCCTGCTCACGAGCCCCGGCGCGTTCGAGCCCGCACCGACGGAGCCTGTGTCGACCCAGTCCGGCAAGGCCAGTCTCGAAGACGTGGCGGTTGACCTCCCTGGGGTGAAGTTTCGCACGCAGGTTACGGGGATCGAGGCCGCCGCCTCCGAGGCCCAGACCATCCGCCCCGACGCCGAGACCCTGCTGGTCGCCGGCGCCGGCTGGACAAAGAAGCAAAAGGACGGTGCGACACACGTCAATGACGCCGAGAGCCTGGTCCTCGGTTTCCTCGATCTCGCCCGCGCTTCGCTCGGCAGCAGCAAGTCGCTCGTCGACCAGGGCTCCGAGGGTGCCGAGGTCATGTCGTTCATGAGCCACCTCAACCAGATCGGCCAGACCGGCTCGACGCCGCGCCACCGCAAGGGACTCGCGACCTGCTGCCACGGTGAGGAGCCGCACGTCGTCGGCTGGCGCTTCATCTCAGAGCGCCGGGCGATCAACCTCGACGAGACCTGCGGCTGGGCCCAGGGCAAGGCAGACGTGCTCTACATCGCCGATGCCTTCGAGGTCATGGCAAAGGTCAACGAGCTGCTCGCGGCCGACGCCTGATCGGTTGTCGGCAGCGGTTGACCGCCGCCGGAGTCGCCGATCACGTCTGGACCCTCCGAGAGATCGCCGAGCTTCTGTAGAGCCTTTCTAACCCCCGTAGCGGTCATCGCCTCTCGAAAGCTCAAACTGACCCACTACCCGTAGGTTCTACTAGTAACGCGAAAGGGGCCCCTCGTGCTAATCTGTCGGTCGCGTTGCGAGCCGTTTTTTTGCCCGCAAACCACCTGTCCGGGTGGCGGAATTGGCAGACGCGCTAGCTTGAGGTGCTAGTGCCCTTTAACGGGCGTGGGGGTTCAAGTCCCCCCTCGGACACCATGGCAGGACCAGACGTCGGGCCGGGAGCAATCCCGGCCCTTTGCGTATCCGGACCCATCTACCGGGCGGACAATCTTCGCGACACGAAAGCCGTGAGCCCTAGGCACGCGACGCCGAACCCGACGACGATCCCCGCCTGGCCCCAGTTCCACCTCAGCCCGAGCCAAGGGTCCTGGAGTAGGACGATGGCGTGCTGGAGCGGCGTGAACTCGCCGACGGTGACCATCGCAGCGGGAAGAGCCTCGGGGGGCGGACCTGCGCCTCCGAGGATGAGCATGACGAACCACAGCATGATCCCGATGCCCTGAGCTGCGCGTGCGGTCGGCACCGCGAGGCCGAGGAGCGTGCCGATCGCCGCGAAAGCGAGCGCCGTCAGGAGAAAGGCTCCGATGACGCATGGCCATGAGTGGGGCATGGCAGGGTGGTAGGCCACGATCCCGACGAAGACGACAAGCATGGCTCCGATTAAGGCCAGGACGATCATGACGATCGAGTGGGCGCCGACGATCGTGCGTCGGGGGATCGACGATGCCTCGAAACGCCGCAAAACGCCGCGCTCACGGTAGGTCGCAATGTGAGTGGGGAGCGTGATGAGCCCCAAGGCTGCGACGACGAGGCCGACGTAGGCAGGCATGTAGTAGTCCATTGCGCCGACTCCGCGGTAGAACTCGGGGTCGACATCGTTGCCGAACACGCCGCCCATGACGAGTTCCATGACGATCGGGAGGCCAAGGGTAAACACGAGGGTCACCGGTTCCCGGAGAAGGAGCTTCGCCTCGAGCCACGCGAACTTCAGGAGTATGGTCATGGAGCCTCCCCGGGGGGTCCGTCGCCTGGTCCGTCGCCCGTGTCTCCCGTGAGCTTGAGGTAGACGTCCTCGAGGCTTGGCCGGAGGACCTCGAAGTCCTCAGGGGCAAGTCCCTTGGCGGCGAGGGCCGCCGCGACCGACACGGCCACCGCGCCCTTCCCCTCGACCTCGATGGTCCCGTCGTCCGCGCGGACGAGATTGACACCCTTCGCCTTCGAGAGGAACCGGGTGTCGATGGCCGCCGTGAATCGCACCCGGGTTGGCCCTCCGTGCTCGCGGCGCAACTCCTCTGGCGTCCCCATGGCCACGACTCTGCCGCCCGCGATGATCGCCAGGCGATCACATAGCCGCTCAGCCTCATCCATGAAGTGGCTGACCAGAACGACCGTCGAACCCTTGTCGCGAATCCGCTCGATTAGTCCCCAGGCGACGCGTCTCGCGAATGGGTCCATCCCGGTCGTCATCTCGTCGAGGAAGACGACCTCGGGCTGGTTGACGAGGGAGAGCGCCACCAGCAGCCGCTGCTTCTGGCCGCCGCTGAGCGATGCGAACTGGGCGTCGCGCTTGGTCGCGAGGCCCCAGTCGTCGACGAGGGGTTCCCAGTCGACCGAGCTGCCGGCGCTCGCCGCAAAGAGGTCGAGAGCCTCCCACACCTTGATGCGATCGGGGAGCGCGGACTCCTGGAGTTGACTGCCGATGCGGCGCTTGACCTCGCGGAGGTCCCTCGTGGGATCGAGGCCGAGGATGCGGAGGGTCCCGGAGTCGGGGTGGCGAAGGCCCTGAAGGCATTCGACGGTCGTAGTCTTGCCTGCGCCGTTCGGGCCGAGGATGCCGAAGATCTCGCCCCGTTCGACCTCGAACGAAACGCCATCAACCGCTCGCGTCGTTCCATAGGACTTGTGTAGGTCGTCGACCTGAATATCCGTTGTCACAGCGAGCACGTTACACCGTCTCGGGGGCGATGTTGTCCCCCCCCGGGAGGGGTTCTAATCCCCCCGGAAGGACTAGTTGGCAAGGGGACAGGTTCTCTGGGATACCACCGCCTCAATCCGCTAGCCTACGAATATGAGTCCCGTTCCCGATGTCGCGAGGATCGCCCAGGACCTGATCCGCATCGACACGTCGAACTATGGCGACGACTCGGGCCCTGGTGAGTGCGAGGCGACGGAATACGTCGCCGCGTTCCTAGCCGACCTGGGGCTCGACCCGGTCATCCGGGAATCTGCCCCCCGCCGCACGAACCTCACCGCGATTTGGGAGGGGGCCGACCGGTCCCGTCCGCCTCTCGTCGTGCACGGCCACCTCGACGTCGTTCCCGCCTTTCCGGAGGAGTGGCGTCACCCACCGTTCTCTGCGGAGATTGAGGACGGCATGATCTGGGGACGCGGAGCGGCGGACATGAAGGGGACCGACGCCATGATCCTCGCAACCGTTTCGGGGATGATCGGCAATGGAGTCAAGCCAGAACGGGATGTCGTGCTCGGATTCTTCGCCGACGAAGAGGCGGGCGGGGGCAAGGGGTCACGGTACATGGTGGAAAACCACCCCGACGACTTCCGGGGTGCGACGGAGGCGATTAGCGAGGTTGGTGGGTTCTCCACAGAGATCAATGGCCGCCGCTCCTACCTCATCCAGACCGCGGAGAAGGGCATCCAGTGGCTCAGGTTGGTCTCGACCGGCACGGCCGGTCATGGGAGTCTGATCCACGAGGACAACGCCGTTACTCACCTTGCGGAGGCCCTCGCGCGCATCGGGCACTATTCCTGGCCCCTCTGTATCACCCCCACTGTCGAGGCACTCCTGAGGGGCGTCGCGGATCTCACGGGAGAGGTGTATGCACCGGAACCCGAAGTCGTTGACAGGCTCGTCGCTCATCTCGGCGGCTCGGCGCGCTTCGTGGGGGCCACGGTGAGGAACACCGCGAACCCGACGCAACTCAACGGGGGATACAAGTCCAACGTCATCCCGGACAGTGCCGAGGCCGTCGTTGATACCCGATTCCTTCCAGGCCAGCAGGAGGAAGTGTATGCCAAGATCGAGGAACTCGCTGGACCGAACGTCAAGGTGGAATCGATCGTGACGGACGTCGCTCTGGACCAGCCCTTCGATGCCCCTCTCGTGCACAAGATGATCGAAGCCCTCCACGCGGAAGATCCAGGGACACCGATCCTGCCCTATGCCCTCTCGGGTGGAACGGACAACAAGGCGATGTCTCGCCTCGGCATCCGCGGCTATGGATTCGCGCCCCTTCAACTACAGCCGGACCTCGACTTTCCGGCACTTTTTCACAGCGTCGACGAGCGCGTCCCGATCGCGGGTCTCGAGTTTGGGGTCCGGGTTCTCGAGAGGTTCCTGCGCGACTGCTAGGAGGCGCAATTTCGGATATAACGGTTGGGTTGAGATCTCCCGCTTGAGGTTCCCATTCGTCAACGAATGCCGGTAACGTCGGGACCATGGAATCGGACGTTCGCGAGGCGTTGCGACATCTCACCACCGCCTTTGAGAACCACCTGGAGGCCGTGATACTCCGGCGGGGTCCGGTCGATGCGGCGGTCGACGACGCGTACGAGGCGCTGGCGGAGGCATTCGAGCGGTACGAGGATCTTCTCGACGCCGAATATGCGGAGGAGCTTCCCCTGGTCGTTGAGGATGAGGTCGGGGACGATCTCGAGGACAGCGACCTTGAGGACACCGATCTTGAAGAGGTTGACGAGATCGACGATGCCGATCTTGAACACGTCGAGGTCATTGAACTCGAGGGGAGCCTGCACGAGGCGGCGATGGAAGACCTCGAGGAGTTTGACCTCGGGGACTAGCAGGGAATAGTCAGCGCCGCTCCGGGTATCCGATCGTTGGCCTAGCCACCTCATCGAGGGCTTCCCGAATCGCCGTCGGCAAGGACAGATCCTCTGCCTCGAGAGACGGTGCCAGTTGTTCGGCCGTTCTTGCCCCGACGATCGCCGCCGTCACCCCGGGGGCGTCCCTCACCCACGCGAGCGCCACCTCATGGGCCGTTCGGCCGAGCCCATCTGAGGCCGTGATGAGAGCATCCGTGATGGTCTCGACCCGCGATCCAAGGTAGGGCTCGACGAAGCCGGAGAGGTGATCGGAGGCCGCACGTGAGTCCGCCGGAATCCCCGATCGATACTTGCCCGTCAGCACACCCCGACCGAGCGGCGACCAGGCAAGGACCCCGACGCCTAGTGCCCGAGCGGCTGGTAGGACTTCTCGTTCGATGCCTCGCTGTGCGAGCGAATATTCGACCTCGGTAACGGCTAGGGCGGGACGGGTGGCCAAGGTCGCCGCACGGGATGTTGCCCACCCTGGAAAGTTGCTGATCCCCACGTAGCGAGCCCTTCCGGAAGCAACGGCAATCTCGAGGGCATGAAGGGTCTCCTCGAAGGGGGTCATAGGGTCGAAAGCATGGACGAGAAAGAGGTCGACGTGGTCGGTGCCGAGGCGCCCCAAGGACTCGTCCAGGGTGGCGAGGAGGGTGTCGAGGGAGGCATCGATGGTCCCACCGTCCTCCGTTCGACGAACCCCCGCCTTGGTCGCGATCTGGAGATCTCGCCGGGAGATCGTTCCCTGGAGCAAGGAGCCGAGGAGGGCCTCGGAACCCCCGTCGGCGTAGGACGCGGCCGTATCGACGAGTGTGCCTCCCGCGTCGAGGAAGGCGTCGAGTTGGAGCCCCGCTTCGACCTCATCCGTGTCCCTGCTCCACGTCATCGTCCCGAGCGCGAGCCGGGATATCTCCAGTCCGGTTGTACCCGCCCGGCGCCTGTCCATGACGCCGACGGTACCGGCGCTCGCCAGGCGATGGGGCGCGGCGCGCGGGTGTGGCATGGGCCCGGGATAGGGTAGCCAGCGTGACGTGGTGGGAATCGATCGTTTTGGGAATCGTCCAGGGGCTCACGGAGTTTCTTCCGATCTCCTCGAGCGCCCACGTGAGGGCCATCGGGCCGCTGCTTCCGAATGGGGGAGACCCAGGGGCGGCCTTCACGGCGATCATCCAAATTGGCACGGGGGCGGCAGTCGTCGTCTACTTCTGGCGCGACATCGCCCGTATCGTCGGGGCATGGCTAGCGTGTGTGCTTGGCAGGAACGGACGGGCATGGCGCGACCGATTCGGCGTGAGCAACCAGGACGCAAGGCTCGGGTGGTGGATCATCCTCGGCTCCCTGCCCATCGTGGTCATAGGCGTGGTATTCCAAGACTCGATCGAATCGGGGCTACGTAATCTATGGATCTCCGTTGCCGTGCTCGCGGTATTCGCCCTTGTTCTGGGTTGGGCCGACCGGATCGGAACCCGGCGACGCGGTCTAGAGACCCTGAGTGGCACGAACGCCGTGGTGCTCGGTCTCGCCCAGGCGGCCGCACTCGTCCCGGGCGTGTCTCGATCGGGAGGGACGATCTCGGCGGGGCTCTTCCTCGGCCTGACGCGAGAGGCGGCGGCCCGCTTCTCGTTTCTCCTCGCGGTTCCAGCGGTGCTGGGATCGGGTTTCTATGAACTTGCCTCGAACTACGACGGCCTAACCGCAAAGGGGGCGCCCGGGGTTCCCGCGACCATCATTGCCGCCGTTGCGTCGTTCGTAGTGGGCTACCTCGTCATCGTGTGGTTCTTGCGTCTCATCCAGACGCGGTCGTTCATGCCATTCGTCGTCTATCGGCTGGTCTTCGCGGCGGTCATCGCCTGGCTATTGGTCTCGGGCCTAGTCCCTGCGGTCGCTAACTAGCTTCCCACGGATCAGGGGTTGCGGCCCCATAGGAAGCGCTCGAACTCGGCCGCGATGGCGTCACCCGACGACTCCGGCAGGCTCATCATGTCGGAGACGTCCTCCAACTGGCGCACGTGGGCGGCGACATCCTCGTCCTCCGAGGCGAGGTCGTTGACACTCCGCTGCCACGCCTCGGCCTGATATTCCAGGTCGCCCCTGTCGATGGGCTCACCCAGAAGACGTTCGAGCAGCGAAAGGATCGCGAGGGTCGCCATGGGGCTTGGGGGGTGACCGATGTAATGGGGGACGCCCACCCAGGCTGAGACGACTTTGACACCCCGCAATTGCGCCTCGTGTCCGAGGACTCCCGTGATTCCCGTCGGCCCCTCGTAGTCGGAGCGTTCCAGTCCGAGTGTCCGCCTAAGGGTTGGGTCTTCCGAGGTGACGTAGGTGGGCAAGGGACGGGAGTGGGGGGCGTCAACGAGGAGCGCGCCGCAGGTGATGAGGGTTGTGACTTCCAGTGGCTTGGTTAGGGCCAGGATCTCGTCAATGAAATGTCGCCACCGCATGGAGGGCTCGATGCCTCGAACGAGGCCAATCCGCCGGTCGTCCTTCCAGGGTCCGGGGGTGGTCGAGATAACCGTCCCAGGCCAGGACATGACGCGGACCCCATCATCGTTCCGGGTGACGGTCGGGCGGCTGACCTGAAAGTCGTGAAAATCTTCCGGGTCGAGGGTCGCGTAGGAGGAGGCCTGCCAGACCCGAGACAGGTGATCGAGGGCAGCGGAGGCCGCCGACCCCGCGTCGTTCCATCCCTCGAAGGCGGCGATGAGGATCGACTCATCACGTCCAAGGGAGGAGGGTCGGTTGGGACTAGCCATTCCGTCAGCCTAGACTGTGCGCCGATGAACGAGAACTCGATTGCCCCCGCCGCGGTCCTTTGGGATATGGACGGCACCCTTATCGATACCGAGCCGTACTGGATCCAGGCCGAGAGTGATCTGTGTACTGCCCATGGGGCGGTGTGGACCCACGAGGATGGATTGTCCGTCGTCGGCAATCCCCTGAAGGTGTCGGCTCAAGCGCTTCAAGACAGGGGCGTCGAACTGCCCATTCCGGAGATAATCGATGCCCTCCTTCGACAGCTCACCACCGCTGTACGTGGTCACAACCCATGGCAGGAGGATGCCCACCGGCTCCTCGATCGCGTCGTAGCCCGGGGAATCCCATGTGGCCTCGTGACCATGTCGTACACCATGCTCGCCGACGCATTTGTCGAGCAGGCAGACATCTTCGCGGTCGTGGTGACGGGGGAAGAGGTAACGAACGGAAAGCCTCATCCGGAGCCCTACCTCAAGGCCGCAAGCCTGCTCGGGGTCCCGATCGAACGGTGCCTTGCGATCGAGGACTCCCCCTCGGGGATCCGGTCCGCTCACGCCTCCGGGGCGCGAACTGTCGCCATCAAGCGGCTGACCCCACTCGATCCGCTTCCGGGGATGTCGCGCCTGAGGACCCTCGACACCCTGACCGACGTGGCGATCGCCTCCATCATGAGGGGAGAAATCATCGACGAGTTGGGTGACGGAACCTAGGAGGGCCCAAGTGCTTTTCTTACGGCGGCGGGGTCGATAGGAGGAGGGGTGCCACCGAATTCCGGACATAAGGCCTTGAAGGAGCACCACCCGCAGAGTGGGCTTCGTCGCGGCCGCCACTCGGAGAGCTCCGCCGTGTGTTGGATATCCGCCCAGAGTTCCCGAATCTCATGTTCTGCGAGATCGAGGTCCGTGGCGGTTGGATTGAGGACGACTGTTCCCCCGTCCTTGAGGTAGAGCAATTGGAGGACGCTTGGAGAGCTCCCGCGCAGGTGTGTGACCATGAGCGCGTAGAACCGCATCTGGAACTTGGCCTGTCGGCCGTATTGGGGGGCAGGGGCCTTCCCCGTCTTGTAGTCGATGATGCGGATCGAGCCGTCCGAGGCAACGTCGACCCGGTCGATGACGCCCCTGAGGAGCGGCCCATCCGGCATCTGCCACTCGATGAACTGCTCCCTGGCGTCTGGCTCGAGGCGCTGAGGGTTTTCCAGGGTGAAGTACACCTCAAGCCTTTGTCCTGCCTCGTCGAGCCAGGGGTCCGCGTCGCCCGGAGCCGAGTGGAGGTCAGCAAGGGTGGGGTCCTTCTCCACGAGGGCCTTCCACTCCGGACGGAGCATGAGACGGGCAGCCTCAAGCGTTCGCTCCCGGGCAGGAAGGTCGAAGAGTCTCTCCAAAACGGTGTGGACGAGCGTTCCCAGCGCCGCCGCCACGGAAGGGGGCTCCGGGATCTGGTCGATGGCTCTGAGCCGAAACAGCAAGGGGCACTGCACAAAGTCGTTCGCCCGAGAGGGGGAGAGGGCAGGTGCCCGACGAGCCATGACTCCACCCTACGGACACCGAGCCTCTTGAGTGGCGAACTCGCTACGGTAGGGGCATGACTCCGGTGCGGCAGACAACGAGGGGATGGACGATCGGCCATCTCTGGGGGGCCCGTATCGTCCTCCATCCGACAACCTTCGTCCTCATCGCCCTTATCGCCTTTCTCCTGGTGACCGGCGATCAGGGCGTGACGACGGGTGCCAGCGTCGCTAGGGGTGTTCTTCTCGCTGGCTTGCTTATGGGGTCGGTGCTCCTTCATGAACTCGGCCATGCCCTCGCGGCTCGGATATTCAAGAGGGAGGTCAAGGAGATCGTCATCACGCTCGTGGGCGGCCACACGACATTCGATGCGAAGAACATCACCCCGACGGTCTCTGGCGTCACGGCCGCGGCGGGACCTCTGGCGAACGCGGTGCTCGGGCTGGTCATGCTGAGCCTCATGGGGCTCGATCTGTCGACGGGAACGTACACCATCGTGCGGGGTCTCGCCGTCGTCAACCTCTTCCTCGCCGTCTTCAATGCCCTCCCCGGAACCCCTCTCGATGGGGGGAGGGTCCTCGAGGCTATCGTCTGGGGGGTAACGGGCAACCGGGTGGCAGGCATGAAGGCCGCGGCATGGGGTGGTCGAGCCGTCGCCTTCTCCTTTCTCCTCTACGTGCTGTACTCGAATTTCGGTGCGGGCAAGACCCCAGACATGGTTGATCTGATCTGGGCGTTCCTGATCCTTTCGATCCTCTGGCCAGCGGCAGGGGTGGCCCTCAAGACCGCCCATTTGATCGAGAAGGTTGAGGTCATGACCGTCGTCCGGACCATGAGGGGTGCCGTCGGGGTCCCCCATGATGCGACCCTTGCCTATGCCCTCGATCTCGTCAGGGCGGCCGAATGCGAGGAGGTCGTTGTCCTTTCCGTCGATTCCGAAACGGCCGGGCACTTCTCTCTGGAGGCGGCCGACGCGGTCCCAGCTGAGCGGATCTCAACGACCCAGCTATCGTCGGTCACCATCCCCCTCCCTAGGGGGGCGGTAGTGGCTCCGACCCTCACCGGACAGGAGTTGCTCGAAAGCGCCAGGGAGTGGTGGGGGAAGGCCGACGCGTTGGCGGTCGTTGACGAGG
This sequence comes from uncultured Demequinaceae bacterium, assembly GCA_964610155.1. Classification (GTDB taxonomy): domain Bacteria; phylum Actinomycetota; class Actinomycetes; order Actinomycetales; family Demequinaceae; genus JAFGBM01. Next base: position 60,978 of record CAZSUY010000007.1, on the reverse strand, counting down.
GAGAGGTCGTGGGGGTCGTTCGACTTGTGGACATATCAGCCCACCTCGGGTAGGGAGACATGGCGCCCCTAGAATTAGGGGATGAAACCTCCCGAGGGGCCCCTCATCGGTGCCGACCTGCGTCGAGGCCCCTTCCGAGCAGGGGATCGTGTCCAACTGACCGATGCGAAAGGACGCCATCACACCTTCCAACTCGAATCGGGGAAGGCCTTCCATACCCACCGGGGGATTCTTGAGCACGACGCCGTGATCGGGATGCCCGAGGGCTCCCTCGTAACGACGGCGTCTGAGGTGGGCTATCTTGCGCTTCGCCCCATGCTCCAGGACTATGTCCTATCCATGCCGAGAGGAGCCCAGATCGTCTACCCGAAGGACGCCGGCCAGATCGTGGCCATGGGTGACATCTTCCCCGGGGCTCGGGTCGTCGAAGCCGGGGTGGGTTCGGGTTCCCTGACCCTCTCGCTCCTTCAAGCCGTGGGAGATGGCGGATCTCTGCTTTCAATCGAGCGCCGTGAGGACTTCGCGATCATCGCTCGCGCGAATGTCGAGGCCTTCTTCGGTGGGCGGCATCCCTCCTGGGACCTCCGGATTGGGGACTTCGCCGATGTCGTGGTTGAGGCGAGCGAGCCGGGGTCGATCGATCGGGTCGTTCTTGACATGCTTGCCCCGTGGGAGAATATCGAGGTCGCGGCAACCGTCCTCGCCCCCGGTGGTGGATTTATCGTCTACGTAGCGACGACTACCCAGCTCTCTCGCGTGGCGGAGGACCTACGTAAACACGGTGGGTTCACCGAGCCCTTCGCATGGGAGACCGTCGTTAGAACGTGGCACCTTGAGGGCCTGGCCGTGCGTCCCGACCACCGCATGATCGGACATACGGGATTCCTCATCATGACCCGTCGTCTGGCCCCCGGCGTCGAGGCGCCTCCCCGGCGACGGCGTCCTGCGAAGGGGGCTTACCCGGTCGATTCTTCCTGGAGCGCGGAAGAGTTGGGCGAGAGAATGGTGAGCGAGAAGAAGGTGCGACGCTTGAGCCGAAGGGCCTTGAGCGCTGACGAATGAACGGCGGAGTGATGGGACTAGGCGATGATATGGCGCGGCTTGAGCGGCAGAATGCTGAGCTTGGGCGATTGCTGGAGGCCGCACGCTCGCAGTTGGGAGAATTGCGCGAGAGGCTAGGGGAGTTGTCCGCCCCTCCGCAGACCTTTGGCACGCTTCTCGGATGGGCAGGCGAGCACGCCGATGTCATGGTCGCCGGGCGCCGAATGCGGGTTGCAGCCTCACCTGCCGTCAGCAGGGGCCTTCTCCCCGGAGCCGAAGTCCTCCTCAATGCGCTCAACGTTGTCGTTGATGTCGGTGAGCCAGAGAGGGTTGGTCAGGCCGCGATTGTTAGGGAGGTGCTGGACAACGACAGGGTCCTTATCGTCACGCGCGGCGAGGACGAGCGCGTCGTGCTCTTCCTAGGGGGCCACGCCCTGGAGCGGCTTCACGAGGGTGACACCGTTATCGTCGACCCCCGAACAGGCTTCGCCTCCGAGCGGGTCGAGAGGACCGGGGTAGAGTCGCTCCTACTTGAGGAAGTGCCCGATGTCGATTATTCGGCCATCGGTGGCCTCGCAAGCCAAATCGAGCGCATCCGCGATGCGATCGAGCTGCCCTTGCGGCATCCCGAGTTGTATCGTGAACACTCCCTTACTCCCCCTAGGGGACTTCTCCTTTACGGACCACCCGGGTGTGGGAAAACGCTCATCGCGAAGGCCGTCGCCCACTCCCTGGCCGATGCCGTCGGAAGCGACCGGAGTTACTTTCTGGCCATAAAGGGGCCGGAACTCCTCAACAAATACGTCGGTGAGACGGAAAGGTACATCCGTACGATCTTTGAACGAGCCCGGGCCAAATCCGCGGAAGGCACACCAGTCGTCATCTTCTTCGACGAGATGGACGCGCTCTTCCGTGTGCGGGGGTCGGGCGTTTCGTCCGACATCGAGAACACGATCGTGCCTCAGTTGCTCACCGAGTTGGATGGGATCGAGGGGCTCGACAATGTCATCGTCATCGGGGCATCAAACCGCGAAGACATGATCGATCCCGCAATCCTTCGCCCTGGACGCCTTGACGTGAAGATCGAAATCGCTCGGCCGGACACAGACGCCGCCGCCGATATCCTCGGCAAGTATTTGATGCCCGACCTGCCACTACACGCGGAGATACTCGCATCGGCTGGGGGTCCGGAGGCGGCCGTCGCCCTGATGGTGCAAGCGGCGGCCGACTACCTCTTCTTCCCCGAGAGGGATGACGCGATATTCGTCTCAGGGGCGATGCTCCGCAACATCGTCGACCGGGCGAAGACCCGAGCGATCAAGGACATCATCTCAGGTGGGGATCGGGGCATCCGGCCTGAACACATACTCGAGGCATGTGCGGAGGAAGTGGCCGAGGCCAGAGCCGTGTCTGCCCGGCATCTCGATAGGGGCTGACGGTGCGGATTGTCGGCATCGAGACAGAGTACGGGGTCATCGATCGTAACGATCCCGGGGCGAACCCCATCCTGCTCAGTAGCGCCCTCGTCGCGTCATATCGGGCATCGGTCGGTGCGGCGACGGCCCACTGGGACTATGGGGGCGAGGATCCCCTCAACGATCAGAGGGGATACCGCAGGGCTCGCGAATCGGCAAGCCCCGACCTCCTGACGGACGAACCGAGGGCATTCATCACCCGAAGACGCCGACGGGGGATGTGGGAGGATCCTGCTCATCTAAACGCGGTCCTTCCCAACGGCGCCCGCCTGTATGTCGATCATGCCCATCCGGAGTATTCAGGCCCGGAGGTGTCGAACGCTCGGGATGCGGTCGTGTGGGACAAGGCGGGTGACGAGGTCCTCAGGGAGGCGGCCGTGGCTGCGGCGGCGGAGGGTTTTCGGATCGCCCTCTACAAGAACAATGTCGATGGAAAGGGAGCCTCGTACGGCACACACGAGAACTTCCTGGTGGCGAGATCCGTACCCTTCGACGATCTGGCGAGGCGTCTGACCGCCCATCTCGTCACTAGACAGGTTTACACCGGGGCCGGTCGTGTTGGCCTAGGACAGCGAGGGGAGGTCCCTGGTTTTCAGATTTCTCAGCGAGCCGATTACATCGAAGAGGAAGTGGGACTCGAGACAACCCTTCGTCGCCCGATCGTCAACACCCGAGACGAGCCGCACGCGAATCCGACAAGGTGGAGGCGGCTCCACATCATCCTGGGTGATGCGAATCGCATGGAGACGCCGACCTACCTCAAGATCGGGACGACCTCCCTGGTCCTATCCGCTATCGAGGCGGGGGACGAGCGTCTTGACATCCAGGTCCTCGCCGATCCGGTGGCCGCCGTCCAGGAGGTGTCTCGAGACCTGAGTCTTGGGCGTCCCCTGAAGCTCACGACGGGGGAGGGAGCCACCGCCCTTGAGATCCAGCGAGGCCTTCTCGGGATTGTCCGGGACTACGCCACCGACGCCGAGGATGCACGTGTCGTCGCGCGTTGGGAAGCCGTGCTCGGGGGCCTTGCTCAGGATCCCCTCTCGTGTACGCGCCAGGTCGAATGGGTGGCGAAGCTCAACCTTCTTGAAAGGCTCAGAGAGCGTCACGGTTCAGCGGACGCCCCCCTCCCGTGGGACGATCCGAGCCTCGCGGCGGCGGATATCCGCTGGAGCGACTTAGACCACAGTGAGGGGTTGTTCGCCCGCCTCGCGGCCGCTGGATCCTTCGACACCCTCGTCGAGGATGATGAGGTTGCTCGGGCGGTCGCCCATCCGCCTCAGGACACCCGGGCTCGTCTGCGGGGGGCAATGGTCGATCGTCGTTCGGACATCGTCGACGCAGCCGGATGGAGCACGGTCGTGCTTGATCGAGAGACCGAGCACGGCGATCTCGAGGTCATCCATCTGGATGATCCCTTCGCGACTAGCCACCCGCTGATAGAGGAGTTGCTGGCGCCGTAGACTCGTCTCATGCCTCAGGTCTCTTCAAGCGAGCATCCATACGATGACGCCGATGACGCCCCGGCACCCCCTCCTTCGGGGTCTCCTCAAGGGCAATCGAGTGCGGTGGATGCCCTTTTAGACGAGATCGACGTGACCCTGCAGCAGAACGCAGAGCAGTTCGTCCGTAGTTTCGTCCAAAAGGGCGGCGAGTAGGTCAGTCCGCCACCGTGCCCGCTATCGAGGTTCCCGAGCCCCTGACCGTCGATCCCGCTCGACGCATCTTTGGGCTTGAAACCGAATTCGGGCTGCACTTCGTGCATCGGTCCGACCGAAAGGTCACGCCGGAGGAGGTGGCGGGCGCCCTCTTCCACTCGGTTGTCAAGTGGGGCCGTTCCTCCAACGTATTCCTGACCAATGGGGCGAGGCTGTACATCGATGTTGGTGCGCACCCCGAATACGCGACAGCCGAGTGTGACAGCCTGACGGACCTCATTGCCCAGGACAAGGCCGGGGAGCGGATCGTGGCCAACCTGGTCGCAGACGGGGAGGGGCGCCTTGCCGGAGTCGGCATCGAGGGCGAGATCCACCTATACAAGAACAACGTCGACGCCGCTGGGAACTCGTACGGGTGTCACGAAAACTACCTCGTTCGCCGTCGTCCCGACTTTGCCTCCTTCGCCGGATCGCTCCTTCCCTTCCTCGTGACCCGGCAGATTGTCGTGGGAGCTGGCGGGGCGGTCGGCTCCGGCCCCGCAGCCAAGTACTGCTTCTCTCCCCGGGCGGATCACGTATGGGAGGCGATGTCGTCCGCTACCACGAGATCGCGGCCGATGATCAACACCAGGGACGAACCCCATGCGCACGCCGACCTCTATCGCAGGATGCACATTATCGTCGGGGACTCTTCGATGGCCGAGCCGACCATCCTCGTCAAGGTCGGGGCCATGGACCTCCTTCTTCGCCTGCTTGAGGGACGGGCGCCTTTTCCGTCGCTTGCCCTCGCGCGTCCTATGCAGGCGATCCGGGAGGTCTCTCGCGACCTCACGGGCACCACCCTTGTGAACCTCGAGGATGGTCGCCGACTGACTCCCATTGAGATTCAAAGGGAGTACCTCGAGGCAATTGCATCACGGTTGGGGTCCGTCGTCGAGGCGACCCCAGAAGTCGAGCAAATCCTGTCCCTTTGGGGGCGCGGGCTCGATGCAGTGGCGACCGGCGATTTCTCTGCTGTTGAGACGGAACTCGACTGGGCGATCAAGCGCCGCCTCATCGACCGTTTCATGGCGCGATCGGGGGCAAGCCTCGACGATCCCCGTGTCACCCGTCTAGACCTCGCCTACCACGACGTCGCTCCCGGAAAGGGGCTCTATCCCTCGCTCGTAGCCCAAGGACTCGTCCGCACGGTGGTGACGGAGGACCTGATCGTGCGCTCCATCGACGAGCCCCCGCAGACCACCCGTGCCAGGCTTCGCGGCCGATTCGTGAGAGCCAGCCTAGGCTCCCATCGTGACATCGCCGCCGATTGGGTGCGCCTCAAGGTCATCGGCGACGAGGGAGGAACGATCCTTCTGAAGGATCCCTTCCGTTCGGAGGATTCACGAGTCGATGATCTCATTGCATCGATGGGCGAAGGCGAGCCCCGGGTAGACTGAAAACTCGCCTCGGAAGGGATTCCATGCGCAGGATCGGTGCGGTTGTGATTATCCTGGCCCTTGCCCTCAGTGGGTGCTCGGCCGTCATCGCCGATCCCAACGCCGGGAGCATCCATGACATCGTCGTGGGAGCGGATGAGGTCGGTGCGCCAACCCTTGAGTATCCCGAGGACCTTGAATACTCCAGGGTTCAGACCAGGGTGCTATGGTCGGGCACAGGCGACCGCCTGAGTCCCGGAGGCCGGATCCTCCTCGACATGTATGCGGTCAGCCTGGATACGGGCGCTGTCCTGACAGACACCTACACCGACCTGCCGAACGCCTACCTTCTTGTGCCCGAGCTCGTTGGTCAGGAACTCTACGACATCCTCGTCAGAGAGCGGGTCGGATCGCGGATCCTTCATATCTCCCCGCCCGTCGAGGGATACGAGGGTCAGGGTGCCGTGGCGCTCGTGGTCGATGTGCTTCCCGCGAAGGCCACAGGGGAGGTCCTCCCGAGCCACGATGGCTTCCCCACCGTCCGCCTCGAATCGGACGGAAAGCCGAGCATCATTATCGGTCCGGATGTTGTCGAACCGACCGAACTCGAGGTCGCGACCCGCATCCAGGGACCAGGAGGGCAGATTCAAGACGGTTCTCTCATCAAGGTCAATTACCTGGGGGTCGCGTTCGACACGGGGGAGGTCTTTGAGTCGAGTTGGGATGATGGAGAGGGCCCCATGAATGCCCAGGTCGGGATTGGACAATTGCCCGCTGGATGGGATCAGGGTTTGATAGATCGAACCGAGGGCTCGCAGGTGCTGCTGGTGATTCCGCCCGATCTTGCCTACGGAGAGGACACCCTCGTTTTTGTCGTGGACATCCTCGCCGTGTGGACTCCGGAGTAGCAGGTGGGCGTCGCGGTTCGCGTCATTCCTTGTCTCGATGTCGATGCTGGACGGGTCGTCAAAGGGGTGAATTTTGAAAACCTTCGCGATGCCGGAGATCCCGTCGAACTTGCCCATCGCTATGGTGATGCCGGGGCGGACGAACTGACGTTCCTCGATGTATCGGCCTCCTCGGCGGGGAGGGAGACGACCTACGAGGTGGTCCGCCGCACGGCCGAGCAGGTCTTCGTGCCACTCACCGTCGGGGGAGGGGTTCGATCCGTTGGAGATGTCGATACCCTGCTTCGAGCAGGTGCGGACAAGGTGGGGGTCAATACCGCAGCGATAGGGCGCCCAGAGCTCATCAGCGAGATCGCGGAACGCTTCGGTAGCCAGGTTCTTGTCCTTTCACTCGATGCCCGGCGTTGCAGGAAGGGCACTACCACGCCCTCCGGGATGGAGGTGACTACGCATGGGGGCCGGCGGGGGACCGGAATCGATGCGATCGAATGGGCAGAACGCGGGCAGGAACTGGGCGCTGGCGAGATCCTGCTCAACTCCATGGACGCGGATGGCACGACAGGAGGGTTCGACCTCGTCATGATCGATGCGGTCCGTCAAATCATATCAATCCCCCTCATCGCATCGGGGGGGGCGGGAACGACCACACACTTTGTCGAGGCGGTTCGCGCCGGTGCCGATGCCGTGCTGGCCGCGAGCGTGTTTCATTTTGGGGCGCTACGCATCGATGAGGTTAAGACGGCGATGCGGGACGCGGGCCTCCCTGTTAGGTGAGGCGTTGCGAACCGAATACTGCATCGTTCGTGGAAGGATGGGGGCATGGCCCTCGACCCCGCAATCGCCTCCCGTTTAAAACGCGACGCCAACGGCCTCATCTGCGCCGTCATTCAGCAGTACGACACCAAGGAAGTGCTGATGGTCGGGTGGATGAATGACGAGTCCCTCGATCTGACCCTCCGTGAGGGTCGGGTGGTGTTTTGGAGCAGGAGTCGACAATCGCTGTGGAGGAAGGGTGACACCTCCGGTCACGCCCAGTGGGTGAAATCGATCAAGCTCGACTGCGACGCCGACGCCGTGCTGGTCCAGGTGGACCAGGTAGGGCTGGCCTGTCACACGGGGGCGCGGACCTGCTTCGAAGTCGGAGGGGACTTGGGCGCCGTCGTGAGCACCGAGAAGCAAATCGCGGATGTCTGACGCTTCCGTGACCCTTGAGTGGGGGAGTACCTGGCCGACTCTTGAGGGGTTCGTGGCCTTGGGGACAACACACCGGGTGGTGCCGGTCGCCAGAAGGCTTCTGGCCGACGGGGTCACGCCGGTCGCCGTGTATCGAGCACTCGCGGCAGAACGTCCAGGAACCTTCATCCTCGAGTCTGTCGAACCGGATGGGGCTAGGGCGCGCTTCTCGTTCGTTGGGATCCGTTCCCGTACCCAGTTGACGGCGACAGGTCTTTACGGAAAGTGGACGGGTGACGTTCCCGTCGGCCTTCATGATGGTCCTCCTCTCGGAGCGATCCGTGAGGCCCTGTCCGAGATGAGATCGGAGGCAATACCGGGCCTTCCCCCGCTCACCGGAGGGTTGGTCGGGGTGCTCGGGTGGGACATCATCCACGAGTGGGAACCGACGCTCCCCGCGGATGCTCCTCGAGAACTCGAAGTGCCAGATGTCCTTCTCCTTTTCGCGACAGACCTTGCCGCCATCGACCACCACGACGGGAGTGTTTGGCTCATCGCCAATGCCGTGAATGCGGATGCGAGGGAGACCGGGATCGAGGCGGCGTATGCCGATGCGATCGCGCGCCTTGACGCCATGGAGGCAGAACTTGAGTCCGCTACGGGGGCGGAGGTATCCGTCCTGAAGGCGGCGGAGTCCGAACCGAGGATCGTCAACCGAACCCCGGAGGGGGAGTACGAGCGAGTCGTCGATGTCTGCAAGGAGGCGATCAGGGACGGCGAGGTTTTCCAGGTAGTTCCGTCCCAGAGATTCGACGTGGAATGCACGGCCTCACCTTTCGATGTCTATCGTGTGCTTCGAACCCTTAACCCGAGTCCGTACATGTACTACTTCCAGCTTCGGGACGCGGAGGGCCGGGACTTCGCCGTTGTCGGGGCGAGCCCAGAGTCGATGGTCTCGGTGAAGGAGCGGAAGGTTCTCACCTTCCCCATCGCGGGGTCTAGGCCTCGTGGGGCCTCCCCGGAGGAGGACGCAGCCCTTCAGCAGGAGCTTCTTTCGGATCCGAAGGAGAGGGCGGAGCACGTCATGCTCGTCGACCTCGCTCGAAACGACCTCTCCAAGGTCTGCGACCCGACCTCCGTTGAGGTGTTGGACTTCATGGCTGTCAACCGCTATAGCCACATAATGCATATCTGCTCGACGGTCATCGGGACGCTGGAGGATCGGTACGGGGCAGTGGATGCCTTCACGGCCACCTTCCCTGCCGGGACCCTCTCCGGCGCACCGAAACCAAGGGCCATCGCTCTCATCGATGAGGTTGAGCCTGCCCGACGGGGTCTCTACGGGGGGGCGGTAGGCTATTTCGATTTCGCGGGAAACATGGACACAGCGATCGCTATTCGCACGGCACTCATCGTTGGGGGTACGGCTCACATACAGGCCGGTGCGGGGATCGTGGCCGATTCGATTCCCGATAGCGAGGCCAAGGAGACTCGGGATAAGGCGGCTGCCCTCATGCGGGCCGTCTCTGTCGCCTCTCATCTGCATCAGGTGGAATCCGCTCGCTAAGTTCGAGGGGCGTGATGGGGTAGTCCCCGAGGATTGGCCCGGTGAAGAGGGCTTCCTGTCGGCGGCTACCATGGAGGAATGGGAGCGACTGGTTCATGAGCGTCCTCGATGGGATCATCGCTGGTGTACTGGAGGACCTCAAGGTCCGCCAACGGGACACGCCGATGGATGCGCTAAAAGAGAGGGCATCCCGGCAGCCAGAGGCCAAGGACGCCCTCCGGACCTTGAGGTGCAAGGAAGTGGCAGTGATAGCCGAGGTTAAGCGCTCGAGTCCATCGAAGGGTGACATAGCGGACATCACGGATCCGGCCGCTCTTGCCACCGAGTATGAGGCCGGAGGAGCATCCGTTATCTCGGTCCTGACCGAGGGGCGGAGGTTTGGCGGAGACCTCTCCGACCTCGATACCGTTAAGGCCAAGGTTGATATCCCGATCCTTCGCAAGGACTTCATCGTGACCCCGTACCAGGTCTGGGAGGCTCGCGCACATGGTGCCGACATGGTTCTGCTGATCGTGGCGGCATTGGAGCAGATGGCACTTGAATCGCTCATCGAGCGGGTGAAATCGCTAGGGATGACCGCGCTTGTGGAGGTGCACGAGCCCGACGAGGTTTCACGGGCCGTTGAGGCAGGGGCCCTAATCATCGGGATCAATGCACGCAACCTCAAAAACCTCGAGGTCGATCGGGCCACCTTCGCGCGGGTAGCCCCAATCATCCCTGACGGCATAGTCAAGGTAGCGGAATCGGGAATTCGTGACGGCCACGACGTAGTTGAGTATGCGCGATTGGGAGCCGATGCCGTCCTCGTGGGTGAGGCCCTGGTCAAGGACCGCGATCCCCGGACAGCCGTTGCCGAGATGGTGGCGGCAGGTGCTCATCCCGCCTTGCGGGCGGTTCGCCCGTGACGGATTCGCTTGCGGCTCGCCCCGGTCCGTATTTTGGCGTTTTTGGCGGACGATTCGTCCCTGAAGCCCTCCAGGCGGCCCTCGATGAACTGTCGGACGCCTACGAAAAGGCGCGCGTCGATCCGGCCTTCAACGAGGAACTTGAGCGACTCGCGGTTGAATACTCCGGGCGCCCGAGCATCCTGACGAGGGTCCCTCGGTTCGCTCGCCACGCCGGGGACGCGCGGATCTTCCTCAAACGAGAAGACCTCAACCACACCGGCTCCCACAAGATCAACAATGTGCTCGGCCAGGCGCTCCTGACCAAACGCATCGGAAAGACGCGTGTGATCGCGGAGACCGGAGCGGGACAGCACGGTGTGGCCACTGCGACGGCCGCAGCCCTGATGGACCTCGAGTGCGTGGTCTATATGGGGGAGGAGGACACCCATCGACAGGCCCTCAACGTCGCCAGGATGCAACTGCTAGGGGCGACCGTCGTCACGGTCATGTCCGGTTCTCGCACGCTCAAGGACGCCATCAACGAGGCCTATCGTGACTGGGTCACGAACGTCGAGACCACCAACTACATCTTCGGCACGGCAGCCGGTCCCCACCCGTTCCCGGCAATGGTTCGGGACTTCCAGCGGGTCATCGGGGTGGAGGCGCGGGCTCAGATGCTCGCCCTTGGGGGCCTTCCCGATGCCATAGTCGCCTGCGTCGGCGGAGGCTCGAACGCAATCGGGATTTTCGATGCCTTCCTTGATGACGACGTGAGGCTCATAGGATGCGAGGCGGCTGGGGACGGCATCGAGACCGGGCGTCACGCGTCGGCGCTCATTGGGGGGAGGCCTGGGATCCTGCACGGCTCCCATTCCTTCCTCCTACAGGACGAGGACGGACAGACGCTGACCTCTCACTCGATTTCCGCTGGCTTGGACTACCCGGGCGTCGGCCCACAGCATTCCTGGCTGGCCGCGATTGGTCGGGCGGAATACTGGCCGATCACAGACGCCGAAGCGATGGATGCGTTCAGCCTACTCAGCCGAACCGAGGGCATCATCCCAGCGATCGAGTCGGCTCATGCTCTCGCGGGGGTAATGAAGTTGGGCCTAGAGATGGGGCCAAAGGCTACGATTCTCGTCAATCTCTCGGGTAGGGGAGACAAGGATGTCGAGACGGCCGCGCGGTGGTTCAACCTGCTTACGGAGGAGGCGGAGTGAGCGCCCTTTCGGATTGCCTGGGTCGGGCGCGAGCTGAGGGAAAGTCCGCCCTCCTTGCCTACCTTCCCGTCGGATTCCCCTCCGTGGAGGGTTCCATAGCCGCGATGAGGACCATGGTGGAAGCCGGGGCGGACATCGTTGAGGTCGGGATTCCCTACTCTGACCCTGTTCTCGACGGCCCGATCATCGAACATGCAGGAGAATCCGCCCTCAGGGGAGGGGTCCGCGTCTCCGATGCCTTTGTCGCGGTTCGGGCCGTTGCCGAATCGGGTGCCGTGCCCGTCATAATGTCGTACTACAATCCCATGCTTCAGTACGGGCTCGAACGATTCGCCGTGGATCTCGCAGAAGCGGGGGGTGCAGGTGTGATCACGCCCGATCTCACCCCCGATGTCGGCGAGGAATGGCGCCGGGCCGCGGCCGAAAAGGGACTCGATTGCGTTTTCCTGGTGGCTCCGAGTTCAACTCCAGAGAGGCTCCGCATGACCGTAGAGGCGACGACGGGGTTCGTCTATGTGACGTCACGTATGGGGGTGACAGGGGAGAGGTCCTCGGTAGGGAAGCAGGCGGAGAAACTTGTCGAAAGGACCAAGGAGGCGGGGGCTGATTTTGTATGTGTCGGCCTCGGAGTGTCCACTGGTGCTCAAGCCGCCGAGGTGGCTCGGTACGCCGATGGCGTTATCGTGGGAAGCGCCTTTGTCCGAGCCATTGCGGAGGCGCCTACCCTTGAAGACGGGCTGAAGAGCCTTCGAGTCAAGGTGGCCGAGATCGCTCACGGAGTGGAGAAACCCGCGTGATCAATACAAGCATCCCCAGCCCTCCTCTTGACTGGTCCGTCATTCATCTGGGACCCCTACAGATCTATGTCTATGCGCTTGTGATACTTGTGGGCATCTTCGTCGGCCTATGGCTCACTCGTCGTCGGTGGGTGGCTCGAGGAGGCGATCCAGTCGCCATCGAAGAGATCGCCCTATGGGCCGTGCCCTTCGGGATCATCGGGGGGCGCCTCTACCACGTGGTTTCGACCCCCGGACCGTACTTCGGGGCCGGAGGCCATCCGATCGAGGCCTTCAATGTCCGGCAAGGGGGCCTGGGGATCTGGGGGGCCGTTGCCCTCGGGGCCCTTGGCGCGTGGATTGGGGCCCGTAGGCAGAAGGTCTCCTTTTCGGCGTTCATGGATGCCGCCGCACCCGGGCTTATCATCGCCCAGGCGATCGGAAGGATTGGAAACTACTTCAACCAGGAGCTCTTTGGCGGTTCGACCACCCTTCCATGGGGCCTCGAGATCGAGCCCTTACAATCGGCGTTGGCTGGCCAGTACCCACCAGGCACACTTTTCCACCCGACGTTTCTCTACGAGATGATCTGGAACCTGGCTGGTGCCGCCATGATTATCGTCCTCGATCGACGGCTCCGGCTGAGATTCGGTCGGGTGTTTTGGCTGTACGTCATCGTGTATACCGCCGGGCGGCTGTGGATCGAGATGTTGCGGATCGACGAGGCGGTTCACGTCTTTGGGGTCAGGATCAACGTCTGGGTGTCGATCCTGGTCTTGGCAATGGGGATTGCGATGTTTGTCTTAACGAGACGGAAACAATCCGGTGAGATGATCAATGACGCCCCCGCCCGCAGTCGCTCAGGGGAGCCTAATAACAAGGTGGTTGCTTCCAAGAAATAGGGCGACCTGTTTCAATCGAGATACGCTGAAGGTCCCCGCACTATCCGGGACGAAGACGCCCACGATACGCATATTGCATCTGTGCACTTCGGCATGGTTGAAGGACGGTGAGATGCCCGCTAGAGGTGGCTTGGAGAAACCCGAAACCGGGCTCTACAACTCCGCGTTCGAGCACGACTCATGTGGGGTCGCCTTTGTCGCCACCCTTCGGGGAGCCCCCCGCAGAGACATCGTCGAAGCCGGCCTTTCTGCCCTCAAGAACCTTGAGCATCGAGGTGCGGTCGGAGCCGAAAAAGAGACCGGAGACGGTGCCGGGATTCTCACGCAGATCCCCGATGCCTTCCTCAGGAAGGTCGTCAAGGTCGAACTTCCGCCAGTCGGTTCGTATGCCGTCGGCATCGCCTTTCTGGTGCCCGGCGAAGCCGAAACCCAGGTAGCCGCCGTTGAGAAGGCGGCAAAGGTGGAGGGGGTTGATGTCCTCGCTTGGCGCGATGTCCCCGCAGATCCCGCCCCGATCGGGCCGTCGTCCCGCGAGAGCATGCCGGAATTTCGGATGGTCTTCCTAGGCGCTGAAGGTCTATCGGGGATAGACCTCGACCGAAAGGTGTATCGCGTTCGGCGCCGTGCCGAGCACGAGGCAGACGTCTTCTTCGCCTCCCTATCCTCGAGGACCCTGAGCTACAAGGGAATGCTGGCCACCTGCCAACTTGAGAAGTTCTTCCCCGACCTTCTCGACCCGGACTACCTCTCAGAGATTGCCCTCGTTCATTCGAGATTCTCCACGAACACCTTCCCGTCGTGGAGGCTGGCGCAGCCACTCCGGTTGATCGCCCATAACGGCGAGATCAATACGATCCGGGGGAACCGCAGCTGGATGTCGGCGCGGGAGGGCCTGCTCTCCTCCCCCCTCCTAGGCGACATAAAGGATCTGGTTCCCATTTGTTCCACCACAGGCTCGGACACGGCCAACTTCGACGAGGTTGTCGAGCTGCTCCACCTCGGGGGCCGGAGTCTTCCTCATGCGATCCTTATGATGATCCCTGAGGCGTGGCAGAACTCGCGCGACATGGATCCGGCCCGGCGGGCATTCTACGAGTACCACGGCTCCCTCATGGAGCCGTGGGATGGGCCAGCCGCGCTTCACTTCTCAGACGGCACGCTCGTGGGAGCCGTTCTCGATCGCAACGGGCTTCGGCCAGGACGGTTCTGGGTGACGGCAGATGGTCTGGTAATAGCCGGATCCGAGGCCGGCATCCTCGACATCGATCAGGCCACCATCATCCGGAAGGGACGCCTTCGACCGGGACGGATGTTTCTGGTGGATACGGCGCATGGACGAATCGTGGAGGATGAGGAGATCAAGTCCTCCCTAGCGGCGGAGAACCCGTATCAGAAGTGGCTTGACGAGCACACCCAGAAGCTCTCCGAGCTCCCCGAGCGGGAGCATGTCACATACTCGAGCCAATCGATCGTCCGCCGCCAACGGGTGTTCGGATACACCGAGGAGGAGCTGAAGGTTCTCCTCACCCCCATGGCCCTCCATGGGAAAGAGCCCTTGGGTGCCATGGGGAATGACACCCCTCCTGCCGTGCTCTCCACCCACCCAAGGATGCTCTTCGACTACTTCACTCAGGTCTTTGCCCAGGTGACCAACCCTCCCCTCGACGCCATTAGGGAGGAGATCGTCACCTCGATGAGGTGCGCCGTCGGTCCCGAACTAAACCTGCTCGAACCCAACCCGTGCCATGCCCGTAAGCTCGTTCTTGACTTCCCTGTCCTCAACAACGACGAGTTCGCCAAGATCGTCCATATCGAGGACCTCACACAACTGGGAGCGTTGTTCCGGTCGCGGTTGGTATCCGGGCTCTATCCCATCCGAGAGGGGGGAAAGGGAATGGAGAGCCGCCTTGAGGAGATCCTCGCCGAATGCGATACCGCCATCGAGGGGGGGATCAACATCCTGGTGCTGTCGGATCGGGACTCCGACCCGGACCGCGCGCCCATTCCCTCGCTCCTCCTGACCAGCGCGGTGCACCAACACCTCGTCCGGAGCCACACGAGGACCCGGGTTTCACTCGTCGTCGAGGCAGGTGACATTCGGGAGCCTCATCACGTCGCCCTTCACCTCGGCTTCGGGGCCGCCGCTGTTAACCCCTATCTCGCTATGGAGACCGTGGAG
Organism: uncultured Demequinaceae bacterium; assembly: GCA_964610155.1. Taxonomy (GTDB): domain Bacteria; phylum Actinomycetota; class Actinomycetes; order Actinomycetales; family Demequinaceae; genus JAFGBM01. The sequence goes on along the minus strand of CAZSUY010000007.1, from coordinate 45,777 downwards.
GAGATGGCCACGAGGGGCCTCTTGGGCGACTTGACTCCGGAGAATGCTCAACGAAACCTCGTCCGCGCCCTCGGAGACGGAGTGCTCGAGATCATGTCGAAGATGGGTATTTCGACCCTCACTTCATACCGGGGAGCCCAGACCTTCGAGGCTACGGGGCTCTCCCGGGAGCTCATCGACAAGCACTTCACGGGCACCCCCAGCCAGATTGACGGTGTCGGGCTAAACATCATCGCCGAGGAGATCGCCTCCCGGCACCTTGACGCTTTCCCGCCCTCAGGAAGAATCCTGCCGCATCGTCGACTCAAGATCGGGGGCGACTACCAGTGGCGGCGTGAGGGTGAGCATCACCTCTTTGATCCCGAAACGGTGTTCAAGCTCCAACACTCGACCCGCACAAGGCAGTACTCCTTTTTCAAGGAGTACTCGGACAGGATCGACAACCAGGCGAAACGGCTGATGACTCTGAGGGGCCTCTTCGAGTTCGCCTCGGGTCGAGAGCCGATTCCCCTCGAAGAGGTTGAACCGGTCTGTGAAATCGTCAAGCGTTTTGGTACCGGGGCCATGTCGTTTGGGTCGATCTCGGAGGAGGCCCACACGACGCTCGCAATTGCCATGAACCGGCTGGGGGGGCGTTCCAACACCGGGGAGGGGGGAGAGAAACCTTCCCGCCTCTATGACCCCGAGCGGCGTAGTGCTGTGAAACAGGTTGCTTCCGGCCGGTTCGGCGTCACGAGCGAATACCTGGCCAATGCGGATGATATCCAGATCAAGATGGCCCAGGGGGCCAAGCCCGGAGAGGGTGGCCATTTGCCTGGTGAGAAAGTGTACCCATGGATAGCCGAGACCCGGCTGTCGACGCCAGGGGTCGGACTCATTTCTCCACCTCCCCATCACGACATCTACTCCATCGAGGACCTCAAGCAACTCATCCACGATCTTAAGAACGCCAACCCGAAGGCGAGGATTCATGTCAAACTCGTGTCCGAGGTAGGGATCGGGACGGTCGCCGCTGGAGTGTCCAAGTGCAAAGCTGACGTCGTCCTCATCTCCGGATGGGACGGAGGGACGGGCGCCAGCCCGATCACGTCACCGAAGCGTGTAGGGACGCCATGGGAGATAGGACTCGCCGGTGTCCAGCAAACCCTTGTCATGAATCGATTGCGTGACCGCATCGTCGTCCAGGTTGACGGCCAACTGAAGACTGGCCGGGACGTCGTCATCGCTGCCCTTCTTGGGGCCGAGGAGTTTGGCTTCGCGACGGCTCCGCTCGTGGTATCCGGATGCATCATGATGAGGGTCTGCCACAAGGACACCTGCCCGGTCGGGGTAGCGACCCAGAACCCGGAGTTGCGTGCTCGATTCAGCGGCAAGCCCGAATACGTCGAGACCTTCTTCGAGTACATCGCCCGTCAGGTGCGGGAACATCTTGCACAGCTGGGATTCCGATCGCTTGACGAGGCGATCGGTCACGTCGAGGTGCTTGATACCCGAGTGGCTATCGACCACTGGAAGGCGAAGGGTCTCGACCTTTCCTCCGTCCTCGCCACTCCGCCGGATGGGGTCGCGCTACGACAGCTAGTTCCTCAGGACCACGAGCTCGGCAAGACGCTCGACCGTTCCCTCATCAGGGCGGCGAAGCCCGCGCTGGAACGAGGCGAGCCCGTCACTATTCACCGCAAGGTCCGCAACGTCAATCGGACCATCGGGACAATGCTCGGCTACGAGGTCACCAAGCGCTACCGTTCGGAAGGCCTCCCCGACGACACCATTACTGTGGAACTCACCGGATGCGCTGGTCAGTCATTCGGGGCCTTCGTTCCCAAGGGCATCACTCTCCGCCTTTTTGGCGAGGCAAACGACTACGTGGCCAAGGGCCTCAGCGGGGGGAGGGTTATCGTTCGCCCCGCTAGGGAGGCCTCGCTCGACGATTCCAGGGACGTGATCGCCGGCAACGTCATCGGATACGGCGCGACGGGCGGGGAGATATTCCTCAGGGGTCAGGTGGGGGAGCGCTTCCTCGTGAGGAACTCCGGGGCGACGGCGGTTGTCGAGGGCGTCGGCGACCATGCACTCGAGTACATGACGGGAGGGACCTCCGTCATCATGGGCCACGTCGGGCGCAACCTTGGCGCAGGGATGTCCGGGGGAACGGGCTACGTTCTCGACCTTCGGTCCGAACGGGTCAATGCCGATGCCCTGGAGAAGGGGGAACTGATGCTGAGACCCTTGGACGCCGAGGACGAGGCCATCGTCAGGGCGCTCCTCGAGCAACACGTCAAGGAGACCGAGTCTCCTTGCGCCCGAGATCTCCTGGCAAACTGGGGGAAGGCGAAGGCTAGGTTCACAAGAGTGTTACCCGCCCAGTACGCGAGGGTGAGGAAGGTCCTGGCCGAGTTGGAGGCCAGCGGGGGAGACCTAGGAGCCCCCGGGGCCTGGGGCGAGTTCTTGGAGGCGACTCGTGGCTGATCCGCAAGGCTTCCTCAAGCATCGGGATCGTGAGGTCCCTCCGAGTCGGCCCATCGCTGTGCGCCTCAAGGATTGGCGATACGTCAAGGATGAAGTCGCCATGGATCCTCAAGCCCTCAACCGGCAGGCGAGTCGGTGCATGGACTGCGGGATCCCGTTCTGCCATCAGGGATGCCCCCTTGGAAACCTGATCCCTGAGTGGAATGATTTCACCTGGCGTGGGCGGTGGCAGGAGGCGATCGATCGACTTCACGCGACCAACAACTTCCCCGAGTTCACGGGACGTGTTTGCCCTGCTCCCTGCGAGACCTCGTGTGTTCTTGGTATCAATCAGCCAGCCGTGACGATCAAGAACATCGAGGTATCGATCATCAACAAAGCCTTTGACGAAGGCCTGGTCACGCCGATGGTCTCGGAGAGACATACGGGGAAGACCGTGGCTGTCGTCGGGTCAGGACCGGCTGGCCTCGCGGCGGCACAGCAACTCACCCGTGCCGGGCATACGGTAACCGTTTACGAGAAAGACGATCGGCTGGGAGGGCTCTTGAGGTATGGCGTGCCCGACTTCAAGATGGAGAAGCATCACATCGATCGACGGATCGAGCAGATAGTCGCCGAGGGGACTCAGTTCCAGACGGGCGCCCTGGTTGGGGTGGATACCACCTGGGACGACCTGGTCTCCCGCAATGACGCCGTACTCGTCGCGACGGGGGTGAGCCTTCCCAGGGACCTCCCTGTTGTCGGTCGGGAGGCGAAGGGGATTCACTTCGCCATGCCATACCTCACCCAGGCAAATCGGGTATCCGCTGGCGAGTCCGTCGATGATCAGATCACCGCAAGGGGTAAGCGCGTCGTAATCATTGGGGGTGGAGACACGGGTTCAGACTGCCTTGGTACCGCCCTTCGGCAGGGCGCGACGTCAGTGACGACCCTTGCGATCGGCATGAAACCGCTCGACGAGAGGGATCCGGAGTCTCAGCCTTGGCCGATCCATCCCATCCTCTTTGAGGTCTCGACGAGTCACGAGGAGGGCGGGGATCGGGAGTTCTGGGCCAACACCTTAGAGTTCTTATCCGACGAAAACGGACGCCTGGAAGCCATCAGGGTGTCTCGGACGGACATCATGCCCGACGGTTCGCGGGGATCTACTCCTCAAACGAAGCGCGAGATTCCCGCCGATCTGGTCCTGATTGCCATGGGATTCACAGGACCGGATGTGGAGAGCCTCGTTAGCCAAGTCGGGACTGAGGTCACCCCCCGCGGTTCAATCGCGAGAGACGATAGATTCGCCACAACCGTGGAAGGACTGTTTGTGGCCGGTGACGCTGGTCGCGGTCAATCCCTCGTGGTGTGGGCGATCGCCGAAGGCCGTGCAGCGGCTGCGGCGATGGATGTATTTCTCATGGGGAGCACGGAACTTCCAGCGCCCATCACCCCGCGCATGCTCGCGCTCCGCGTGCCGTAACCCTAGGTTGGAGATATGCGAAACGCGAAGATCGTCTGCACCATAGGCCCCGCGACAGAATCCATTGACCAGATACGGAAGATGGTGGCCGCCGGTATGGATGTGGCGCGCCTCAACCGCAGCCACGGATCTTATGAGGAACACCAAGCCATGTACGACAACGTACGCCAGGCAGCTACGGAGGCCGGAAGAAACGTCGCCGTCCTCGTTGATCTCCAGGGTCCGAAGATCCGCCTAGCCCGATTCGCCAACGGCCCCCACGACCTCGAGGAAGGCGACACCTTCACCATCACTACACGAGACGTCGAGGGCACCAAGGAGATCTGCGGCACGACCTACAAGGGTCTGCCGGGTGATGCCAAGGTCGGCGACCCCATTCTAATCGATGACGGGAAGGTCACCCTCCGGATCGAGAAGGTTACGGACACCGATGTTGTGACAAAGGTCGAGGTTGAAGGCACCGTATCCAACAACAAAGGCATCAACCTTCCCGGTGTGGCTGTATCGGTCCCGGCCCTGTCCGAGAAGGACGCGGACGACCTTAGGTGGGCGCTCAAGCTGGGGACCGACTTCATCGCGCTCTCTTTCGTGCGCTCAGCGAAGGACTACAAGGACGTCAAGAAGATCATGAAGGAGGTCGGTCGCAAGGTCCCCGTCATCGCCAAGATCGAGAAGCCCCAGGCCGTCCAGAACCTAGATGAGATCGTCAATGCGTTCGACGGCATAATGATCGCTCGTGGTGACCTAGGGGTGGAATTGCCCCTCGAGGACGTTCCCCTCTTCCAGAAGCAAGCCATCGACCTCTGCCGGTCCAAATCCAAGCCCGTCATCGTCGCCACCCAGGTCCTCGAGTCCATGACTAACTCGCCGCGACCCACCAGGGCGGAGGCCTCCGACTGCGCGAACGCCGTCCTCGACGGAGCCGACGCAATCATGCTTTCCGGAGAGACCTCGATAGGCGAATATCCGATTCTCACAGTCGAGACGATGGCTCGCATCATTAAATACACCGAGGAGAAGGGCCACGGAAGGATCGCCCCTTTCATCTGGCTCCCGAAGACCAAGGGCGGGGCGATCACCGCCTCAGTTGTCAAGATTGCCGAGAGTCTCAAGGTCAAGGCCATCGCGATCTTCACCCAGTCGGGAGACTCCGCACAGCGTATGTCCCGGCTCAGGTCCGCGATCCCCATGTACGCCTTCACCGTGGACCCGGACACCCGGGCACGGCTCGCCCTCTCCTGGGGGATACAGACTGAACTCGTCGAGCGAGTTCCCGACGTGAAGACGATGGCTGCGCTAGTGGATGAGAGGTTCCAGGCTTCAGGCTTCGCCAAAGAGGGGGACATGATCATCATCGTGTCCGGCACCCCGATCGGAACCCCGGGAACGACCAACTCCATCGTTGTGCGGGAGGTCGGTCAACCGGTCGGCTAGGGGAATCCGGTGAGGTTGTTCCCAACTCTCGACGCCCTTCGCGGGCAGGCGGCGGCTGCAGGATCGTCGACCGTTGGGACGTCTAGCCGAATACACGATCTCTCGGTTTTTGTGCTACGCCGAAGAGGCAAACTCCTCACTGTCCTTCGTCACGGGCAGGAGAGGTAGCTCTGCGAAGCATCCACCACGACCATCGAAACGGGGGAATTAGACACAGGGATCACCGCCCCCTAGACTTCGACCAACTGACCAATACAGTGAGACGAAAATCCATCACTCAAAGGTACTTGGCCCAATACGGCCTGATACGGATAGGGAAGGCTCCACGATGGTTGCAACGAACACAAGCGACGGCGCAAAGCCGGGCTCCAAGACGGCCGCGCCCAAAGCCTCGTCCAAGCCCGCGAAGCGTTGGGTATACGGCTTCGACCAAGTAGACGATGCGCAGGAGTACTGCGGTGGCGACTGGGACAAGGTCCGCGGGCTACTCGGCGGCAAGGGCGCAAACCTCGGTGACATGACACGTATCGGGGTTCCCGTACCGCCGGGATTCACCGCAACCACCGAGGCGTGCAACGCCTACCAGAAGGACGGGAAGTTCCCCGACGGAATGTGGGAGCAGGTCCTGGCCGCACTCAAAGAGGTCGAGTCCAAGACGGGCAAGCGCTTCGGCGACCCCAGCAACCCGTTACTCGTGTCGGTCCGCTCCGGCGCGAAGTTCTCCATGCCCGGAATGATGGACACCGTTCTCAACGTCGGACTCAACCCTGAGGTTGTCGAGGGCATGGTCAAGCTCATCGGAGACTCGCGTTTTGTCTACGATTCCTATCGTCGGCTCGTCCAGATGTTCGGCTCGGTCGTCCTCGGCGTCAGCAGCGAGCCCTTTGAGGAGGTCCTCGAGGCCCAGCGCGAGAAGCGCAAAGTCGACAGCGACGCCAAGCTCACGACCGAGGACTTGGTCGAAATCGTTGACGCCTTCAAGGCCATAGTGAAGCGCTATGCGCGCATCGACTTCCCCACCGACCCCTACGACCAACTGCGGTTGGCTGCGGAGGCGGTCTTCAAGTCTTGGGGCGGCAAGCGTGCCGTCGACTACCGGAACGCCACGGGTATTCCCCATGACCTTGGTACCGCGGTCAACATCCAGACGATGGTGTTCGGCAACATGGGAGACACCTCGGCCACCGGCGTCGCCATGACCCGCAGTTCCACGACCGGCGAGGCCCACCTCGAGGGCGACTATCTGCCCAACGCCCAGGGCGAGGATGTCGTCGCGGGTAACCGTGTGACCAGGACGATGGACGACCTCAAGATAGACATGCCCAAGTCTTACGCCGAGTACGCAGAGATCGCCCAGCGTCTTGAAAAGCACTATCGCAACATGCAGGACATGGAGTTCACCATCGAGCGAGGCAAGCTCTGGCTCCTGCAGACCCGCGACGGGAAGCGCACCGCGCAGTCCGCGGTTCGGATCGCCGTCGACATGGTCGACGAGGGGTTGATCACCGCCGAGGAGGCCGTGTTGCGGGTCCAACCCGACCAGTTGGACTTCTTCTTGCACCCGCAGTTCACCCCCGAGTCCAAAGAGGGAGCCGCCGACAACGGCACGCGTATCGCCACCGGTCTGAACGTCTCGCCCGGTGCGGCTGTGGGTGTGATTGCGTTTGATGCCGACCTGGCCGAGCGTTGGACCAAGGAGGACAAGAAGCAGGTCATCATGGTCCGTCCCGAGACCAAGCCGGACGACGTCCACGGCATGCTCGCCGCGCAAGGCATCCTCACCAGTCGCGGTGGTCGCACCAGCCACGCCGCGCTAGTCGCCCGTCAGTTCGGCAGGCCCGCCGTCGTTGGCGTATCCGAGCTCAACATCGACTTGGGCGCCCGAGTCATGACCGTCGGCGAGCGTGAGATCCAGGAAGGCGACTGGATCTCGATCGACGGCACCACCGGCGAGGTTTATGTCGGGCAGATGGAGACGATGATCCCCGACCTGGACGACCCGTGGCTTTCAAAGCTGCTGGGCTGGGCCGACGACTTCCGCACCTTGCAGGTCTGGGCCAACGCCGACTATCCGTTGGATGCCGAGCGCGCCCGAAAATACGGGGCTCAGGGCATCGGGCTGTGTCGTACCGAGCACATGTTCTTCGAGCCCGAACGTCTGCCGATCGTCCAGAAGATGATCACCGCTACGTCGCCCACGGAGCGGCGCGAGGCGTTGGAGGTGCTGCTGCCATTCCAGCGTGCCGACTTCGCTGGACTGTTCCGTGTGATGGACGGTTTGCCGGTGATCATCCGGCTGATCGACCCGCCGCTGCACGAGTTCCTGCCCTCCTTCGAAGAGCTCACCAACAAGCTGGCCGATGGCAAGATCCGGCTGATGAAGGCCGGCACCTTGCAGGAGATCGACGGGATCCTCGAGCATGTCGAAGAGGAGACCCGGATGCTGAAGCGCGTCGAGGGGCTGCGTGAGTCCAACCCGATGCTGGGGCTGCGCGGCGTCCGGCTGGGCATCATGATCCCCGAGCTGACCAAGATGCAGGTGCGCGCCATCTTCGAGGCGGCCTGTGAGGTACAGGAGGAGGGCGTCAAGGTCTTCCCCGAGGTGATGATCCCGCTGACCTGCCATGTCAACGAACTGAAGCGCCAGCGTGGGGTTCTGGAGGCCGAGGCCAAGGAGGTCATGGAGGAGCGACGCACCCAGGTGGCCTACAAGTTCGGCACCATGATCGAGATCCCGCGCGCGGCGCTGACCGCAGGCGAGATTGCCGAATACGCCGAGTTCCTGTCTTTCGGCACCAACGACCTGACCCAGACGACCTTCGGCATCAGCCGTGACGACGCCGAGGCCGGATTCCTCATCGAGTACCTCCAGCAGGGGATTCTGGATGAGAACCCGTTCGCCAGCATCGACCCCAATGGTGTCGGCCGGCTCATGGACTGGGCGGTCAACGAGGGCCGTGGCGTTCGCAAGGAGCTGGAGGTCGGCATCTGCGGTGAGCACGGTGGCGACCCCAAGTCGATCGCGTTGTGCCACAAGCTCAACCTGAACTACGTGAGTTGCTCGCCATTCCGGGTGCCGATCGCCCGTCTTGCAGCGGCCCAGGCCGCCCTGGCCGACGACAAAGGCTGAGCCGTCTAGCTCAAACGAAGACGGCCCCCGGCGTATGCGCGCCGGGGGCCGTTTCTTCGTCTGGATCGTTCAGCGCCCGAGGGTTGTCGATGTTGGCGAGGCGTGACAGGTGTCTCACAGGGGTTCAGATTGGGTGTCCCAAACGGTACATTCTGGGGATGTCTCACCAATGAAGAAGGGGGCAGACCACGATCCGCCACCTGACAACGCTCGCCCTTGCTGTCGCTTCTCTCGCCGCCTGCGGTGATGGTGATGCTGGCACCTCACAGGCCAATCCCGAACCGCCGGAACGTCCCTCGGACCGCTGGGCAATTCACGTGCTCGATCTTGACACCGGACAAACCAACCTGGTCCACTCCACCCCGAACATCATCGAGAAGATGAGGGTGAACGCCACCGGCGACCAGATCGTCTTCTCGCAGACAGTAGGTGGAGACGGCTATGAGTACAACGAGATCTTCACCATCGGTGAGGGTGGGCAGGGCTTGACGCGGCTCACCGAGAACACTTCGTGGGATCTTTACCCGGCATGGTCTCCGGACGGCTCCACGATCGCTTTCCTCAGCTTCCGAGGTACCGACCTGGACATTTACGCCATGGGCGCCGACGGCGCCGACCAGCACCTGCTCTTCGATTCAGGTAGCCACGACGCTGACATCCACTGGCAAGGCGATCTCATCACGTTCACTAGCGGTAGCCGGATCTGGCTGATGGACTCAGACGGCTCCGATGCCCGGTCCATCACCGACCCGCCCCGGGTTGGCGAGTGGGGCAACGCTGTTCTGCCTTTTGGCGACTACGACCCCAGGATCAGCCCCGACGGAACCCAGGTGGTATTCTCCCGCCTGGTCGACGACTCATCGGTGCACGGGAACTACGATCTGTTCCTCGTCGACATCGACGGCACCGACCTCATCCAGCTCACGGAGACCGGCTACACACAGGGAGTGACGGACTGGTCGCACGACGGGGAGCGGCTGATCTACATCCTGGCGGCGATCGACGGCACAGGGCTCTACGACATCTACATGATGAACGCCGACGGCACCGCCAACCACAACGCCACACCCGACTACTACCCCGACACGCTGGTCATCCACTTCGCGGTCTTCTCACCCGACGATACGAAGATCTACTTCGTCGGGGAATGGTGGTAACACGTAGCGTGACACTTGTCCGTCGCGTCGAGTGCCCCGAGTGGGAGTCGAACCCACACTGGAACGGGTTTGAGCCGTTTGCCTCTGCCGGTTGGGCTATCGGGGCGGGAGTACTAGGCTATCGCCTGTGACCGAGCCACAGGAACCCGTGGCCGAGGCAGAAGACGCCGAGGCCAAGCCCGAGGATGTCAAGGTCGCTTGGCGGGCCGTCGTCGCTGAGGACGAGGTGCTCATTCGTATGGACATCGTCGAGACCCTTCAGGAGGGTGGATACGAAGTCGTGGGCGAGGCCGCAAACGGCGAGGAGGGAGTCGCCCTCACGCGAGAGCATCACCCGGACGTCGTCGTCATGGACATCAAGATGCCAGTCATGGACGGGCTCACCGCGGCGGAGCACATCGCGAACGAGCACCTTGCCCCTGTCGTCATCCTGACCGCGTTTTCGCAGACCGATCTTGTTGAAAGGGCGAGGGACGCCGGGGCCATGGCCTATGTCGTCAAGCCCTTCACCCCGGCCGACCTCATCCCTGCAGTCGAGATCGCGCGATCACGATTCATTGAGATCAAGGCCCTTGAGGAAGAGATCGTTGACATCACAGAGCGCATGGAGATTCGCAAGAAGGTCGAGCGGGCAAAGGGTTTCCTCATGGAGAAGATGAGGCTCAACGAGCCAGAGGCTTTCCGATGGATTCAGAAGACATCGATGGACCGGCGCCTAACCATGCGGGAGGTCGCCGAGGCCGTCATCGAACAGATGGGGCCGAAGGACAAGCATTAGTCGGCTGGAAGAGGGCGGATCGCACAGGTAAGGCGCGCTGTTGCGACCCTATTTCCCTCGTCATCCAGGATCTCGATGGAGTAGGTGGCCGTCGTTCTTCCCGTGTAGAGGGGCGTGGCGACACCGGTGACACGCCCGTCGGCCACGGCCCGATGGTGGGTAATCGAGAGGTCGACCCCCATGGAGATCATGCCCTTTCCGGCATGGGCCTTCGCCCCTAGGCTGCCGAGGGTCTCGGCGAGGGCTGCCGAGGCTCCCCCATGAAGCAGGCCGTGAGGTTGGAGGTTGCCCTCGACGGGCATGGTTCCGACCACCCGAGACGCGGATACCTCGGTCACCTCTATCCCGAGCCGTTCGATGAGGGTGCCCGGCGGTAAGTTCGAGAGAATCGCCGCCAATTCGTTGTCCATAGGGGATAGGTTGGCATGTGTCGGCCATAAGTCCAAAGGAACTCGACCTGCGGAGGTGGGATTCTTGGAGGATACTGAGCCTCGTTCGGAAGGAAACGCCATGGAACGCTCAATCATCCCCCTCGCCCTCCTGTCCTTCTTGCTCTGCGCCTGCGGCCCTTCGGGGCCCGCCACACCGAGCCCGTCCGCGACACCGTCATCGTCGACGCCAACCTCGTCGACCGCCCCGTCGCCCACACCATCGGCGTCGTCAACGACCCCGACGAACGCCGCCTGCAACGAGATAGCGTTCTACCTCGATCCGGCGTTGGCCTCCAGCGCCCTCTGCGAGACCGTCCCGGCCGAGACCGGGCCGGTGTATACGCATCCGGAAATGACCGTGATCACCTTGGTGGGCTACCTGTGGTCCGGAGGGGATTATGAGGCGAGGATCTACGTCATGTCGGTCGCTGACTACACCGCCCTCAGGCCCACCCAGATCCCCATGGATGTCGCGAACCTTCAGGGTTGGATAAGTTCAGCCACGCCGCCGGTGTACCCAACCTCAGGGTTTGAGCTTCCGACTCTGCCCGACCTGGGTGGGATGCCGAGCATTTTCGCCCAGTACGGGGTGCTCCCGTTCGCCGATGGCGTCGGGATTCGCTTCGTCACAAGAATGGGTTATGACGCCGCGCCCATCTCCAACTACGAGACCAAATACACCTACCAGGCCTTGACCGCGGACGGCCAGTATTGGGTGTCGGCGTTCCTGCCGATTCGGAACACGATCCTCGTCGACGACGGGAGCACCCTCCCAGCCGGATATGCGACGTGGGCTCAGTTCGAGGCGGACGTCGAAGCGTACTGGGCGAACGTCGTCCAGCAGCTCAACACGCAACCTCCCGGGACGTTTGAGCCGCTGATCGCGGACCTCGATGTCCTCGTCTCAAGCATCACGTTCGTGCCGTAGGTCTGAAAGAGTCTCCATGAAACGCGCGCTCTTGCCCCTCGCCCTCCTGTCCCTCGTGCTGTGCGCCTGCGCCGACCCAGCGTCCCCGGCCTCGCCCAGCGTCACCCCGAGTGACACGCCATCCCCTTCGAGTACACCATCGCCGACACCATCGGAGACCCCCGGGGTCGCGGCCAACGTCACCTGCAACGAAATCTCGTTCTACCTCGATCCCGCGCTGGCCTCCAGCGCCCTCTGCGAGACCGTCCCTGTGTCGCCCTACGAGTTCGAACCCTACCCCGAGCACACTCGCGTGACGCTCCAGGGATACCCGCTCTCGGGCACCTTCTTCACCGCTCACATCTCCGTCTACTCCGTCGCCGACTTCGCCGACGTTCTGCCGGTATTGTTCCCCGAGCGGGTCACGGACCTTCAAGCCCTCGTGGGTGGCGGCTCGGCACCGGTCTTCACCGGCCCATTCGCCAGTCCTTTACCGTTTCTTCCACAGTTCGAAGCGGCCCAGGCCTTCTTTGCACGGTATGGGGTGATCCCGCTCACGAACGGCAGCGGGATCCGCTTCCTCACCGAGTATGCCCAGTACTACGTGCCGGTCAACAACACCGACCTGTTCTACACCTATCAGGGTCTGACGAGCGACGGCCAGTACTGGGTCTCGGCCATCCTGCCGATCAACCTCGCTGTCCTCCCCGCCGATTACCTAGCCGGGTTCGGCGGTCAGACGGAGGAGCAGTTCAGCGACGGGTACGAGCCGTACATCACGACGGCCGTCGGCCAGCTGGACGCCGCCGCGCCAGGGGCCTTCAACCCAACGATCACCATGCTCGACGCGCTGGTGGTTAGCATAGCGATCGCGCCATAGGTATCCGCTCCGGGAGGGGGACCACCCGGTCCCCACCCCGGCGGGATAGGTTGACAGGGTGAGTCACTCGGACAAGGGAACCCTCCTCCTCGTCGACGGCTTCTCCGTGGCCTTCCGGGCCTTCTACGCCCTTCCCCTCGACAACTTCCATACCACCACGGGCGAGCCCGTCAATGCCGTATACGGCTTCGCGAGCATGATCGCCAGCATCGTCGAAGGGCGTAAACCCACACACATCGCCGTCGCCTTCGACCTGCCGGGGGGAACGTTCCGCACCAAACGGTACCCCGAGTACAAGGGGACGCGGGGGGAGACCCCCCCGGAGTTCATCCCTCAGGTCCCTCTCCTCCGGGACGTTCTCGGCGCCCTTGGGCTCCCGGTCGTCGACAAGCCCGACTACGAGGCGGACGACATCATCGCGACCTATGCCAGGCAGGCAGCGGAGGCCGGGCTCGACGTCCTCATCGTCTCTGGGGATCGGGACACCCTTCAGCTCGTCACCGACAAGGTCACCGTGCTCTACCCGCGACGGGGTGTCTCCGAACTCGACACCATGACGCCCGACGCCGTCAGGGAGAAGCACGGGGTCACGCCGGAGCAGTACCCCGACCTCGCCGCGCTGGTGGGGGAGACCAGCGACAACCTGCCCGGCGTCCCCGGCGTCGGCCCCAAGACCGCGTCGAAGTGGATCGGGGCCTACGGCGGCCTGGAGGGGATCCTCAAGGCCGCCCCCGACATCCCGGGCAAGGTGGGGGAGAGTCTCCGGGAGAACATCGAGCAGGTCAGGCTCAACCGGGAACTCAATCACCTCGTCACGGACCTGGACCTGCCCCTTGGCATCGACGCCCTCCGAAGGGCCGGGGGGGACGCCGACGCCATCCAACGCGTCTGCGATGCCCTCCAGTTCCGGAGCCTCCGACCGAAGCTCCTCGCCTTCGCGAAGAGCGCCGAAGTAGGGGAGACGGGCCGGAGCGAGGCGGACAACATTGACGAGGCGGGTGAGGAGGATTCAGAGGGGAAGGTCGAGTTGGAGGGCGCGGTGGCGGCAATTGCGTCCCACAAGGGACGTTCGTTCCTGTACGTCGGAAGGGAATCCGCCAACGACGCTCGGGGTTTGGGTGTCGCCGATGGGGGCGGCTCCGCGTGGGGGGTAGACCTCACCGAAATCGACGAGGAGGACGATCACGCTCTTGGGGAGTGGCTCGCGGACCCTCAAGTGCCCAAGGTGCTTCATGGCGCCAAGGACGCGTGGCATGCCCTAGCGGCTCGTGGGCACGTCCTTGGGGGAATCGATGGGGACACGGAGATTGCCGCCTACCTTGTTCAAGCCGATCAGGGTCGATTCGATCTAGAGTCCGTGACCCAGCGATACCTCGGGTTCACCACCGGAGTATCCGTAGCTGGTGCTGAACTCGATCTGGGGCTAGGTCCATCGGATTCCGAAGTCGCGGGGCGAAAGGCGATAGATGTCGCCAGACTGTCCGGGGAACTTGAGCGAGAGGTTTCCGAGCGTGGGATGACGGAGGTCTACCGCGACCTGGAACTCCCGCTCATTGGTGTGCTTGCGAAAATGGAGGCCACGGGGGTCGCCGTCGATCGATCGAGGCTGGAGGAGCGTTCCAAGGAATGCCTTTTCAGGGCTGAGCGCGCCGAGGAGGCGGCGCACGCCGCCATAGGGGGAGTCGAGGTGAATCTAGCGTCCCCCAAGCAATTGCAGGAGGTTCTCTTCGACAGACTTGGCATGCCGAAGACCAAGCGCATCAAGACGGGGTATACAACGGATGCCGCATCTCTCGCCGAACTGTACGAGAAGAACCCTCACCCCTTCCTCGAGGCCCTGCTCGCCCACCGCGACGCAACCAAGCTGCGCCAGATCATCGAGGGGCTCATCTCGTCGATTGGCGCGGATGGCCGCATTCACACGACCTTCTCCCAAACGGTGGCCTCCACGGGCCGACTGTCGTCGCGCGACCCGAACCTTCAGAACATACCCATCCGGACGGAGGACGGTCATCGCATTCGAGAAGCCTTCGTCGTGGGGAAGGAGTACGAGACCCTCCTCACGGCTGATTACAGCCAGATTGAGATGCGGATCATGGCTCACCTCAGCAAGGACAAGGCCTTGATCGAGGCCTTTGAAGGAGGGGAGGATCTTCATAGATTCGTCGGATCCCGGGTATTCGGAGTGCCCCCGGAAGCGGTCACCCCTGAGATGCGCTCCAGGGTCAAGGCCATGTCGTACGGCCTGGCGTATGGGCTCTCGCCGTTCGGGCTTGCCCGCCAACTCGGGACACCGGTCGGGGAGGCTCAAGCCCTAATAGGCGACTATTACGCGAGGTTCGGCGGAGTGCGCGACTACCTGGCGTCGGTCGTAGCAGAGGCCCGCAGGGTCGGCTATACCGAGACGATCTTCGGTCGCCGTCGCTACCACCCTGACCTCACCGCTGATGATCGACAGCGCCGGGAGATGGCCGAGCGGATGGCTCTCAACGCTCCCATCCAGGGAAGTGCGGCCGACCTCATCAAGCGGGCGATGATCGGGGTTGATCGGCGGTTGGACATAGAGGGCCTTCTTTCCCGCCAGATTCTTCAGATCCACGACGAACTAGTGGTTGAGGTGGCACCTGGAGAAAAGGAGAGGGTCGAGGCGATCCTCGTGGAGGAGATGGCGGACGCCGGGGACCTTTCCGTTCCCCTTGACGTCAACGTCGGAACGGGAGATACGTGGCGAGAGGCAGGACATTAGTCGCCGGGTGATCTAGTGCCGGGCGCTACGCTGGTCCCATGCGCATAGCAGTCCTTACGGGGGGCGGAGATTGCCCCGGCCTGAACGCCGCCATTCGGGCCATCGTCAAACGTGGCGCCAGCGAGCACGGGCATTCGATCATAGGGTTTCGGGATGGCTGGAGGGGCTTCCTCGACGGAGACGCCACCCCCCTCGATCGAAATGATGTCACGGGGATCCTCGTCCAGGGGGGCACGATGCTCGGGACGGCCCGATGCCATCCGCACAAGGAGCCTGGTGGCCTAGAGCGGGTGAAAGAGATCGTTGAGGTCGAGAAACTGGATGCGATCATCTGTATCGGGGGCGACGGGACGCTGAAGGCGGCCTCGAAGGTGGGGGAGACGGGGGTCCCGATCATCGGGATTCCCAAGACAATCGACAACGATGTGGCTGGGACAGACGTCTCAATCGGGTTCGACACAGCCGTGATGATCGCTACGGAGGCGATCGACCGGCTCCATTCCACGGCAGAGTCCCACAACCGCGTCATGGTCGTTGAGGTCATGGGGCGCCGCTGTGGTTGGATCGCCGTCTCGGCAGGCGTCGCCGGCGGAGCCGACATCATCCTTGCTCCAGAGGAGCCCTTCGATATCGACAAGGTTGCCCTGGCCATCCAACATCGGCATCACCGCAAGCGGGGATTCTCCATCGTCGCGGTTGCAGAGGGCGCCGTGTCAGCGAAGGGCACCAGTTGGGAGCCAACGGGCGCCCTCGAGGCAAAGGACAACCCCATAGCAAAGCAGATGGGCGTGCAGGTGACGCGGGCCATCGAAGACCGGACCGGCTTCGAGACGCGCTTGACGATCCTGGGATACGTTCAAAGAGGCGGCACGCCGACGTCGAGGGATCGCCTCCTTGCCACCCGGATGGGGGTCGCCGCGATCGACGCGGCAACAGCCGGGGTGTCTCAGAAGTTCACCGCTCTACATGGAGAGAAGATCGAGATGATCGACCTTGCGGAGACGGCTGGAAAGTCCAAACGGGTACCGGCCGACCTCCTGGACGCGATCCGCGGTCTTTGACGCTTCTAGGTACTTTTGTGGCAGATGGCCTTCCCGCGGTACCATGGCGGGCGATATCTACACGGCCTATTCATTCATCCATCCATCGGAGCCCACTCCCCAATGTCCCCGTCCACTCCTAAATCCACCCAAATCACCTTTAACGACGTTGGTTCGAGCGAAGACTTCCTCGCCGCCGTCGATGCGACCATCAAGAACTTCAGCGACGGAGACCTCGTCACCGGCGTCATCGTCAAGGTAGATCGTGACGAGGTCCTCCTCGACATCGGCTACAAGACCGAGGGCGTCATTCCCGCTCGAGAGCTTTCAATCCGGCATGACACAGATCCCGACGAGATCGTCACCGTTGGCGACACGATCGAAGCCCTCGTCCTCACCAAGGAGGACAAGGAGGGCCGGCTGATCCTGTCAAAGAAGCGTGCTCAGTACGAGCGGGCGTGGGGCTCGATCGAGAAGATCAAGGAAGAAGACGGCATCGTCACTGGCACCGTCATCGAGGTCGTCAAGGGCGGCCTGATCGTTGACATCGGCCTCCGGGGCTTCCTGCCAGCCTCTCTCGTTGAAATGAGACGTGTACGCGACCTCGGTCCATATATCGGGCAAGAGATCGAGGCCAAGATAATCGAGCTCGACAAGAACCGCAACAACGTGGTCCTGTCACGCCGGGCCTTCCTTGAGCAGACCCAGTCGGAGGTTCGTTCGACCTTCCTGACGGCGCTCGCTCCCGGACAGATCCGCAAGGGCACGGTCTCGTCGATCGTCAACTTCGGGGCGTTCGTCGACCTAGGTGGAGTCGATGGCCTCGTGCACGTCTCGGAGCTCTCGTGGAAGCACATCGATCACCCCGGTGAGGTCGTTCATGTGGGACAGGAGGTCGACATAGAGATCCTTGAGATCGACATGGACCGCGAGCGGGTATCCCTATCGCTCAAGGCGACTCAGGAGGATCCGTGGGCGGTATATGCACGTACCCACGCGATCGGCCAGATCGTCCCAGGAAAGGTCACCAAGCTCGTACCGTTCGGCGCCTTCGTCCGCGTGTTCGAGGGTATCGAAGGACTCGTCCACATCTCTGAATTGGCAACGCGGCACGTCGAGCTCCCCGAGCAGGTCGTGTCGGCGGACGAGGACGTCTTCGTCAAGATCATCGATATCGATCTTGAGCGAAGACGGATCTCACTTTCGATCAAGCAAGCGAATGAGGGAATCGATCCAGAGGGTGAGGACTTCGACCCGGCCCTATACGGCATGACCGCAGAGTATGACGAGAAGGGTAGTTACAAATACCCGGAGGGCTTCGATTCTGAGACCCAGGAATGGCGAGAAGGATACGAGGATCAGCGCGAGGCGTGGGAGGCCGACTACGGCCGGGCCCATGACCGTTGGATCGCGCACAAGATCTTCATCGCCAAGCAGGACGCATTCGCCGCCGAGGCCGCGGCCATCGAGCCCGCCCCGGCCCCGAAGAAGCGCAAGGCTCCAATCGTCGAAGAGGAACCCGAATCCCAGGTCGGAACCCTGGCTTCCGACGAGCGGCTTGCCGCCCTTCGAGAGAAGCTCACTGGAGAGTGATGGCCCGTATCGGGCTGACCGGGGGGATCGCCTCCGGGAAGTCGGTCGCCGCCCGCCGCTTCGAGTGGTGGGGGGCGCGCGTCGTCGACCACGATGACCTCTCACGGGAAGCGGTAAAACCCGGTTCCGCCGCATTGGCAGACATCGCGAGGGAGTTCGGCGACGCTCTCGTCGTAGATGGGGAGCTCGACCGAACCGCCCTTGCGGACATCGTTTTCGGAGACGACGTCGGCCTTGAGCGCCTCAACGCCATCGTGCACCCCTACGTCTTCTCGCTCGCCCTCGCGGCCGATCACAAGGCGAAGGAGGAGGGTTTCCACGTCGTCGTGCACAGCGTGCCCTTGCTGGTGGAGACCAACCAGGGAGGCAAGTTCGAACTAGTGGCAACGGTGGCTGCGCCGAAGGTCATGCGGATCCGTAGAATGATTGAAGAGCGCGGGATGACGAGGCAGCAGGCGGAGGCTCGAATTGCCGCACAGGCGACCGATAAGGAACGCGCCGCCCAATCCGATGTCGTGTTCGACGGATCGGGGACGGTCTACGCCCTCAACAAACAGGTCGATCGTTTCTGGAAGGAGCATGTCCCCTTGTCGCATGGGCGCACTAACGTAAAAGGGTGACTCTCGACCTCAGGCGCTCCGAGGCGCCTTTCCTTGTCGTCTCGGATTTCAAGCCGTCCGGCGATCAGCCCAAGGCCATCGATGAACTCGAGGCTCGCGTCAGGGCGGGGGAGCGAGACGTCGTGCTCCTCGGGGCCACGGGGACGGGCAAGTCTGCCACAACGGCCTGGCTGATCGAGCGGCTTCAGAGGCCAGCCCTCGTCCTCTCCCACAACAAGACACTCGCCGCGCAGTTGACGAATGAGTTCCGCGAACTACTGCCGAACAACGCCGTCGAGTACTTCGTCTCGTATTACGACTACTACCAACCGGAGGCGTATGTACCGCAGACGGATACCTACATCGAGAAGGAGACCTCGATCAATCAGGAGGTCGAACGCCTCCGGTACTCCGCTACGAACTCCCTTCTGACCCGTCGGGACGTGGTCGTTGTCGCGACCGTGTCGTGCATCTACGGTCTTGGAACTCCCGAGGAGTATATCCGCGGAATGATCCTCCTCGAGGTAGGCCAGAAGATCGAAAGGAACACCCTTCTGCGCCGATTCGTCGCCATCCAGTACTCCCGAAACGACATCGCCTTCGCCAGGGGAACCTTCCGGGTACGAGGGGACACCATCGAGATCATCCCCGTGAACGAGGAGTACGCCATCCGCATCGAGCTGTTCGGCGACGTCATCGAAGCTCTGTATACCCTCCACCCCCTCACGGGAGAGGTTTTCAACAAGCAGCACCAGGCCGCGGTCTTCCCCGCGTCACACTATGTCGCAAGTACCCCAAGAATCAGGAGAGCCGTCGGGGCGATCGAGGCTGAACTGGCGGAGCGGCTCAATGAACTAGAGGGGCAGGGCAAGCAACTAGAAGCCCAGCGCCTGAGAATGCGAACCACCTATGACCTGGAGATGCTCAGGGCGGTCGGCATGTGCGCGGGAATCGAGAACTATTCCCGGCACATCGAGGACCGCGAGCCCGGCACGCCTCCTCACACCCTTCTCGACTACTTCCCGGAGGATTTCCTCCTGGTCATCGACGAATCCCATGTGACGGTGCCACAGGTCGGGGCCATGTCGGCGGGCGATGCTTCACGCAAGAGGACCCTGGTGGAGCACGGATTTCGCCTCCCGTCGGCTCTCGACAACAGGCCCCTGCGTTGGGAGGAATTCCAGGAGAGGATCGGGCAGACCGTCTACCTCTCCGCGACTCCTGGACCCTACGAGTTGTCGATAGCGGATGGAGCGGTTGAACAGATCATCCGGCCAACCGGCCTCGTTGATCCCAAGGTGATCGTCAAGCCGACCGTCGGGCAGATCGATGATCTGCTGGAGGAGATAAGGAAGCGCACCGAGGTCAATGAGAGGGTTCTCGTCACGACCCTCACGAAAAGGATGGCGGAGGACCTCACGGAGTACCTCAACGAGAAGGGTGTCCGGGTCGAATACCTTCACTCCGACGTCGACACCCTCCGGAGGGTTGAGCTTCTCCGTGAACTACGTCAAGGACGTTTCGATGTTCTCGTCGGGATCAACCTCCTAAGGGAGGGTCTCGACCTGCCGGAGGTGTCCCTGGTGTCGATCCTCGACGCCGACAAGGAGGGGTTCCTTCGGTCGGGCACTTCCCTCATCCAAACGATAGGCCGGGCGGCCAGGAATGTCTCCGGTGAGGTCCACATGTATGCGGACAAGGTGACCGATTCCATGGCACGGGCCATCGATGAAACGAATCGGCGACGCGAAATCCAGGTTGAATTCAACACGGAACGCGGAATCGACCCGGCCCCGTTGCAGAAGAAGATCGGCGATATCGCCGAGATGCTCGCGCGCGAAGATGCCGACACAGAAGATGTTCTTCGCTCCCGAAGACGGGGAGGCAAGGCCTCCCGGCAAGCCCAATTGCGCGCGCCTCGCATGGGAGGAGCCGCCTCCGAGGAATTGACAACGCTCATCGAAGACCTGAGCGCCCAGATGCGAGCCGCGGCTGAGGAACTCCACTTCGAGCTTGCGGCCCGACTCCGGGACGAGGTCGTCGAGCTGAAGCGTGAACTCCGGCAGATGCTCGAGGCCACGTCGTAATCCGACGCGTACGGGCGACCTGCGCCGCAACCCTAGTATTGGGGACGTGACTCTGACCATTGAGTGGGCCGCGACAATCGGGCTTGTGCTCGGGCTGATGACGTTCGAGTTTTACTACCAGGTCCGGAAGTCTCACGAACCATCCTTCAAGGAGGCGGCCTGGTGGTCGGCTTTCTACATCGTGATCGCCGTATTGTTCGGTGCCTCGATGATCTGGTGGAGGGATGGCAACAGCGCGGCCGAATTCATGGCGGGATACGTCACCGAGAAGTCCCTCTCGGTCGACAATCTCTTCGTTTTCCTTGTCATTCTCTCCAGATTCGCCGTGCCAAAGATATACCGTCAACGGGTCCTCATGTTCGGCATCGTCCTGGCCCTCATCCTTCGATTGCTCTTCATTCTTGCCGGAGCCGCCGCGATCGCGACCTTCTCGTGGGTCTTCTATGTCTTTGGGATTTTCCTCTTATGGACGGCAATCGGGGTGGCCCGTGGTGGCATTGAGGAGGAAGAAGAGTACGTAGAGAACTGGATTTTGCGTCAGTTCGCAAAAATATTGCCGTCATCCAAGCGATACCACGGGACGAGACTCATGGTCCGGAAGCGCGGCAAACGCCTCGTGACGCCGCTTCTTATGGTCATGATCGCCATCGGTTCGACAGACGTGCTGTTCGCCGTCGACTCCATTCCCGCCATCTTCGGCCTGACGACGGATCCGTTCATCGTCTTCGCCGCGAATGCTTTCGCCCTCATGGGCCTCCGGCAGCTCTACTTCGTCGTCCACGGCCTCCTGCGGCGCCTCATCTACCTCTCCTACGGCCTGGCGATCGTGCTCTCCTTCATCGGGCTCAAACTTCTTCTCCACGCTCTACATGAGAACGGCTTGATGTTCATCAACGGGGGCAAGCCTGTCGAGTCGGTTCCGGACATCGGTATTGGGTTGTCTCTGGCCTTCATCATCCTCACCCTCACAGTCACCGCGGTCTTGAGCCTCATCGGAAGCAGGCATCGAGTGCGAAAAGCCTTCCTCGGCCGAAAGCGGGATGGGGCGATCTAGCCCTCCGCACGAGTCGCCCCCCAGATGATGGGCCAGCTCCGGACGCGATGGGAGGGAACCAGGCCTGCGAGAACGTAGGGGTCGTGGAGGATCAACTCCTCGACAGCCTCGTGGTCGTTCGCCTTCACGATGAGAAGGGCTCCGGGTTCCCCCTCGTCGTCGTATCGACCGAAGGCGAGCATGGTGCCTTCAACGACGAGGCCGTTGAGGTAGGCCAGGTGATCGGATCGATGGGACATTCGCTCTTCGGAGCGATCATCGTAGGCGTATTCGATCATGTAGGTAGGCATGGAACCATTCTGGGGTATAGGGCATTGCTGTGCTGGTATGGGGAGACACGCCGGTCGAACATATGTTCGAGTCGGTTCTGACACGTACCATTGTCCCGTGAATGACCTTCTGAGCGTGCGTGGAGCCCGAGAACACAACCTCAAATCGGTGGATCTCGACCTACCCAGGAACACCTTCATCGTCTTCAGCGGGTTGAGCGGGTCCGGGAAGTCGTCCCTGGCCTTCGACACAATCTTTGCCGAGGGGCAGCGGCGATACGTCGAGTCCTTGTCCGCGTATGCCCGTCAATTCTTGGGTCAAATGGACAAACCCGATGTCGATTTCATCGAGGGGCTATCGCCAGCGGTATCGATCGATCAGAAGTCCACGAGCAGGAACCCCCGCTCGACGGTCGGCACCATTACGGAGGTATACGACTACCTCCGACTTTTCTACGCTCGCATCGGTACCCCCTACTGCCCGGAGTGCGGTGAGCGGGTCCAGGCACAAACGGCCGAACAGATCGTCGACTCGGTCCTTTCCCTCCCGGGGGGAACCCGCTACCAGGTGCTCGCCCCAGTAGTAAGGGGACGCAAGGGTGAGTACCAGGACCTATTCGAGGACCTTCAGCAGAGGGGCTTCTCCAGGGCCCGCGTAGACGGAGAGCCAATCTCCCTGGCAGAGCCCCCGACTCTGGAGAAGAAGCTCAAACACACAATCGAAGTGGTGGTGGACCGGCTCGTCGCTCAGGAAGGCATGCGCCAACGGGTGGCCGACTCCATAGAAACCGCCCTCAAGGTCGCAGAAGGGCTCGTCATCGTC
This sequence comes from uncultured Demequinaceae bacterium, assembly GCA_964610155.1. Classification (GTDB taxonomy): domain Bacteria; phylum Actinomycetota; class Actinomycetes; order Actinomycetales; family Demequinaceae; genus JAFGBM01. The sequence continues at coordinate 22,915 of CAZSUY010000007.1, read as the reverse complement.
GACCCCATTGATGGCGATTTGCCTATCCGGCGTTATTCGGAGAAGAGGGCCTGCCCCAATGACCACGTCCTCACCCTCGAAGAGATCGAGCCCAGAACCTTCTCCTTCAACGCCCCGTATGGGGCCTGCCCCGAGTGCACCGGAATTGGGGTCCGGCTGGAGGTTGATCCCGATCTTGTCGTGCCGGATCCGGAACGAAGCCTGCGGGGGGGAGCCCTCGCCCCGTGGTCGACAACCTCGTCAGAGTATTACGGCAGGACCCTCGAGGCCCTCGCGGACGACATTGGGATCTCGATGGATGTCCCCTTCAAGGATCTGAGCGAGCAGGCTCAGGAAGCCGTCCTTCGGGGAAAGGACTACCAGATACACGTCCGGTTCAAGAACCGGTACGGCCGGGAGAGGTCCTACACGACCGGCTTCGAGGGGGTGATCTCCTGGATTGAGCGTCTTCACTCCCAAACAGAATCCGACTACTCGCGCACCAGACTCGAGTCCTACATGCGGGAGATCCCCTGTGCCGTATGCAACGGGGCCCGCCTCAAACCGGAGGTCCTGGCCGTCACGGTCGGGGGCATGTCCATCTCCGCACTGTGTGAGTTGTCCATCTCCGAGGTTCGGAGATTCTTGGCTGAGGTTGAACTTGATGAGCGGGGACGGCAAATAGCCGTCCAGGTGCTAAAGGAGATCGACGCAAGGCTGGGATTCCTCCTTGACGTCGGGCTCGACTATCTAGCGCTGTCTCGGGCGGCAGGAACCCTCTCGGGCGGCGAGGCTCAGCGTATCCGGCTGGCGACCCAGATTGGATCGGGACTCGTCGGAGTCCTGTACGTCCTCGACGAACCCAGTATCGGTCTCCACCAAAGGGATAACCGACGCCTCATCGAGACCTTGACCAGGCTCCGGGACCTCGGAAACACCCTCATCGTCGTCGAACACGACGAGGAGACGATCCGGACGGCGGACTGGATCGTCGACATCGGTCCAGGCGCTGGCGAGCACGGGGGCCGGATCGTTCACTCTGGCACACTCGCGAGCCTCCTGGAGAACGTGGACTCCATAACAGGCGACTACGTCGCGGGACGGCGCTCCATTCCCATGCCGAAGACGAGGCGTCCGGCCGATGGCCGGTGGCTGACAATCGTCGGGGCGAGGGAGCACAACCTTCGGGACATCGACGTCTCGTTCCCCCTCGGACTACTAACTGCAGTGACAGGAGTATCTGGTTCCGGAAAGTCCACACTCATCAACACGATCCTGTACACGGCCCTAGCCAACACCCTCAATGGCGCACGCCGGGTTGCGGGGAGACATACACGGATCGCAGGGACGGAGAACCTGGACAAGATCGTCCACGTCGACCAGGGTCCGATCGGTCGCACCCCGCGGTCTAACCCCGCCACCTATACGGGGGTTTGGGACAAGATCCGCACGCTCTTCGCCGACACGCCTGAGGCAAAGGTCCGTGGGTATGGGCCCGGCAGGTTCTCCTTCAACGTCAAGGGCGGTCGATGTGAGTCGTGCCACGGAGACGGGACACTCAAGATCGAGATGAACTTTCTTCCCGACGTCTATGTGATGTGCGAGGTATGCCATGGGTCGAGGTACAACAGGGAGACCCTTGAGGTCCACTTCAAGGGCAAGACGGTCGCGGATGTTTTGAATATGCCCATCGAGGAGGCGGCCGATTTCTTCACGGCCATACCTGCGATCTCCCGGCACCTCAAGACCCTCGTCGAGGTAGGGCTTGGGTACGTCAGGATGGGGCAGCCTGCCCCGACCCTTTCAGGTGGGGAGGCACAACGCGTCAAGCTGGCATCCGAACTTCAGCGGCGTTCAACAGGTCGGACCGCATACGTCCTCGATGAGCCAACCACGGGCCTGCACTTTGAGGATGTCGGCAAGCTCCTCGCCCTCCTTCAGAGCCTCGTCGACAAGGGCAACACCGTTATCGTCATCGAACACAACCTCGACGTCATCAAGTCAGCGGACTGGGTCGTCGATCTCGGCCCGGAGGGAGGCTCGGCGGGAGGCCTCGTCATCGCCGAAGGGCCTCCCGAGAAGGTGGCTAAGGATGCCGAGAGTTACACAGGACAATTTTTGTCGAGGGTCTTGTCCCAGAAGCGCGCGACGTAGGCTTTCGATGTGACCGATCCGGCCTTGTATCGGCCCCCACCGCGAAGCGTCCCCACGCGCCCGGGTGTCTACAGGTTCCGGGACCCCCACGGGAAGGTCGTCTACGTCGGCAAGGCCCAAAGCCTTCGCAACAGGCTGACTTCCTACTTCCAGGATCCCGACACCCTTCACCCCCGAACCAGGGCCATGGTGACGACGGCGGCATCCGTCGACTGGGCCGTCGTCAACTCGGATGTGGAAGCACTCGTCCTGGAGCATTCCTGGATCAAGGAGTATGACCCGCAATTCAATGTGGCCTTCAAGGATGACAAGTCCTATCCATTTCTCGCCGTATCCCTGGGGGAGGAGATCCCGCGCATCCTCGTCACCAGAGATGCGAGACGCAAGGGGACTCGATATTTCGGGCCCTATGCGAAGGTGTGGGCGATCCGACAGACGCTCGACACTCTCCTCATCGCCCTACCAGTGCGTTCCTGTTCGAACCAAATCCTTTCTCGGGCGCAGCGCTCGGGGCGTCCATGCTTGCTCGCCCACATCGAAAAATGCTCCGCGCCTTGCGTCGGTAGGGTCACGCTAGAGGAGCACCGCGCCCTCGCCGCACAGGTGTGCGCAGTTCTCGCGGGAAACGCCAAGGGGTTGGTGCGCGACCTGACGGAGGCAATGGAGGAGGCCTCCCGCGAGGAGCGGTTCGAGGCGGCCGCGAAGGCCAGGGATCGCCTCGTCGCCCTCACAACCGTCCTTGATAGAAACTCCGTCGTGCTCGCTCCTGGGGTTTCATGCGATGTCATAGGACTGGCTGACGACGAGTATGAAGCGGCCGCGCACATCTTTCACGTTCGGGACGGTCAGGTCGTGGGGGAGACGGCTTGGATCATCGATAAACCGGATCCACTCTCGGTAGGGGAGATCGTCTCCCTGCTCCTTCAGGAAGCGTATTCCGGGCCGGCCGCGCCGGAGGTTCCGCCCGAGGTGCTGGTACCCGCGACACCACCACCCGTCGTGGGAGAGTGGCTTGCCGGCATCAGGGGTTCCGCCGTGAACCTCCGGGTCCCATCGAGGGGGCCGAAGGCCGATCTCGCGGAGACGTCAACGACGAACGCCGTGGAGGCCCTCGCGAGGCACAGGCTTAAGAGGGCAACAGATCTCAATGCCCGTTCCGCGGCCCTAAACGAGATTCAGGACACCCTCCAGCTGGACGAAGCTCCCTTGCGGATCGAGTGCTATGACGTCTCCCATACGGGAGGTCAAAACCAGGTGGCCTCGATGGTGGTATTCGAGGATGCCCTGCCTCGAAAGAAGGAGTACCGACAATTCAGCGTGAGGTCGGCCAGGGACGACACAGAGGCCATGCACGAAGTGATCACTCGGCGCTTCACCCGATACCTCGAAGAGTCTCGCCTACCTGCGGCCGAGAGGGAGGAGTCCCGATTCGCGTATCCCCCCCAGCTTGTCGTCGTCGATGGGGGAGAGCCCCAGGTCGCCGCGGCGAGCCGCGCCCTGTCCGAAGTCGGGGTTGAGGTGGCCGTTTGTGGCCTCGCCAAGAGACTGGAGGAGGTCTGGTTGCCGGGGAAGCAGTTCCCGATAGTCCTGCCAAGAGGCTCCCAGGCTCTTTACCTCCTCCAGCAAGTGAGAGACGAGGCGCACCGCTTCGCCATTAGGAAGCACCGGGGGAAACGATCGAAGGCGATGACGGCATCTTCCCTTGACGAGATTCCCGGGATCGGAGCCACAAGGGCGAGGGCGCTCATCCGCCACTTTGGATCGGTCGAACGTCTTCGGGCGGCGTCGATCGAGCAGATCGCCCTTGTCTCCGGTATTGGAGCGAATACCGCCCGCGCCGTCTTATCGGCCTTACGCCCCGAGGATGGCATGCTGGAGCCATGAACGACAAGGCCTCGGCCAATACCTATCCTTCAGGACTCCCCCGCGTCCCGGTACCACAGCTAGAGAAGGTGCCTGAGGTGATTGTGGTCACTGGCATGTCTGGGGCGGGGAGAAGCAAGGCCGCCGATGTCCTGAGTGACCTTGGCTGGTACGTCGTCGACAACCTTCCCCCGTCGATGCTCACTGAGGTTGTGGGGGTTGTCGCGCGAGAAGGCCATGGACGCCTAGCGGCGGTCGCAGATGTTCGAGGCGGTCGTCTCTTCTCGGACCTTGAGGCCGTTCTTGATGATCTCAGACAGGCTGGGATGTCTCCGAGAGTGATCTTTCTCGATGCAACGGACGAGGCACTCGTCCGTCGATTCGAGGTGATCAGGCGTCCAAACCTACTTCAGGGCGAAGGAACTCTCCTTGATGGTATCCGCCGAGAAAGAGAATTGCTCGCGGAGGCGCGCGAACGTGCGGACATTGTCATCGATACGAGTGAGACGACAGTCCGGGAGTTCACGGAACGGCTTATCGCGGAGATAGGCACTGATCGTGAAGCGGAGCTGGTCGTTAACGTCTTTTCGTTCGGCTATCGAAACGGGGTGCCGGTTGATTCCGATTATGTCGCAGACGTCCGCTTCCTCGACAACCCTCATTGGATCGCCGACCTTCGACCGCTTACCGGACTAGACGAATCGGTGCGGCGATATGTGCTCGAGTCAGGGGGGGCTGAAGAATTTGTCGAGGCCCTCGTGACCCTCCTCGCCGTAGCGCTCGATCGGTTCCAGGCTCACGATAAGCACTTCGTCGCCGTCGCCATCGGGTGCACCGGTGGCCGACATCGCTCAGTCGCAGTCGCCGAGGACGTTGCGGTGCGACTAGGCGCACGCGGCTACCGGGTCCATGTCGCGCATCGAGATCTTGACGAGTCTGCGTGACGTCGCCTCGAATCGTTGCGCTAGGCGGTGGGCACGGACTCTACGCCTCGCTTTCCGCCCTTCGATCCCTTTGCACGGACCTGACAGCGATCGTTGTTGTATCCGACGACGGAGGCTCGTCTGGAAGGCTCCGGGACGAGTTACACGTCCCACCGCCAGGGGATCTCCGCATGGCTCTGGCAGCGCTCTGCGAGGACACGGAGTGGGGATTCCTGTGGCGCGACGTGCTTCAACACCGATTCTCGACGGAGGGAGCCCTCAACGGCCATGCGTTGGGCAATTTGCTGATCGCTGGCTTGTGGAGCCGGACGGGAGACGTGATAGAGGGACTCGACTGGGTTGCTCGACTTCTACGGGCCCAGGGCAGGGTCCTTCCATTGGCAAGCGAAGCTCTCCAGATCAGCGCAGACGTGGAGTTTGAGGATGGTGTCCGGGAGGTGACGGGTCAGGTTGCCGTTGCGACCGCACCTGGTCGAATTTCAAGGGTGTGGCTAGACCCCGTGACCCCAAAGGTTCCAAAAGAGACCCTTGCCGCAATCGCCGAGGCAGACCATGTGATCCTTGGGCCTGGGAGTTGGTATTCCTCCGTTCTCCCGCATTTCCTGGTCGCACCCGTCGCGAAAGAACTGAGTCTTGCCGGATCGAGGAGCATCGTGTCGCTGAATATCGCGCACGAGGACGATGAAACGATCGGGATGGGGCGCTTCGATGACCTCAACGCCCTTCGACGGGTGGCTCCAGACTTCCACCCTGCGGTCGTCATCGTTGACGAGAGCCATATTGACGATCCAGGCCTTCGTGCCCTGATCGAAGATTTGGGTGCGCGGACCGTCGTCCGGGCCATGCTCCGGGAGGGAACCGTCGATCGGCACGATCCAAAGCTCCTCGCCGATGCCTACCGGGAGGCCTTCGGCCTGATTCATGGAGGAGAGTGCGCCAGAAAGTAGTGGCAGGATAGCCCCATGGCGCTGACGGCGATGGTCAAGGACGAGTTGGCCCGCGTCGCCGTCGAGAAGGTCTCCTGTCGCAAGGCAGAGGTGGCCACCATGCTTCGCTTCGCCGGCGGTCTCCACATCGTCTCCGGTCGTATTGTCATAGAGGCCGAACTGGACACCGCTGCCGGGGCCAGACGCCTACGCCTGTTCCTCCAGGAAACCTACGGACACACGTCCGAGATTATCGTGGTGTCAGGGGGTGGCCTCAAGAAGGGCAACCGTTACGTCGTCCGTGTGGTCAAGGAAGGGGAGTCTCTTGCAAGGCAGACCGGCCTTCTCGACCACAGGGGGCGCCCGGTGCGGGGGCTCCCACCCCAGGTGGTTGGTGGAACCATTGAGGACACCGTGTCGGCCTGGAGGGGAGCCTTCCTCGCCCACGGCTCCCTCACCGAACCCGGGCGCTCATCCGCCCTTGAGGTGACGTCGCCGGGACCAGAGGCCGCGCTCGCTCTCGTCGGAGCTGCGAGACGCCTAGGCATCCCCGCGAAGTCAAGGGAGGTTCGTGGGGTGGACCGGGTCGTCATCCGTGACGGGGACGCCATCGCCGCGCTTCTCACCAGACTTGGGGCGCACGACTCCGTTTTGGAGTGGGAGGAGAAGAGGACCCGCCGCGAGGTGCGGGGGACCGCGAATAGGCTCGCGAACTTCGATGATGCCAACCTACGACGTAGCGCGCGCGCGGCGGTCGCGGCTGGGGCGCGCGTCGCTCGGGCTTTCGAGATCCTTGGGGACGAGATTCCATGCCACCTGAGGGAGGCCGGAGAGTTACGCCTCAAACACCGGGAGGCCTCCCTGGAAGAGTTGGGGACCTTTGCCATTCCTCCCCTCACGAAGGATGCGATCGCGGGTCGGATCCGACGCCTCCTCGCCACTGCGGACAAGCGAGCCGAGGAGTTGCGTATCCCGGATACTGAGGCCGCCCTTGGGGCGGATATGTTCGACCGGTAAAGGTGGCTCCACGGAGTTCCTGGGGGACCTTTGTCACGAGCACTCCACACAGCATTCGTAGTAGCCTGATTCTCGGTTCCCCGTCCCGTACGGGGACGGCGCACGTGGGTGTGCACAGATCCATACCTCGAACCCGCACCAGCATATTCCGGTGTGAGCCAAGGAGACAAACGTGACCATCAAGGTCGGAATCAACGGCTTCGGCCGAATCGGACGGAACTTCCTCCGTGCCGCCATCGCGATGGGCGCTGACATCGAGATCGTGGGGGTCAACGACCTCACCGACAACGCGACGCTCGCCCATCTCCTCAAGTACGACTCCATCCTCGGACGTTTTAGCCAGGAGATTTCTTACACCGACACCACCATCACAGTCGGGGGAAAGACCTTCGCAGGTCTGGCCGAGAAGGACCCGACCAAATTGGATTGGGGCAAACTCGGGGCCGACATCGTCATCGAGTCGACCGGACATTTCACCGACGCGACGGCTGCGAAAGCTCACATTGACGCCGGCGCGAAGAAGGTCATTATCTCCGCCCCCGCGAAGAACGAGGACGGAACCTTCGTCATGGGTGTCAATGAGAAGACCTATGACAACGCCAAACACCACATCGTCTCGAACGCCTCGTGTACGACGAACTGCCTCGCTCCCGTCGCCAAGGCGCTGAACGACAGCATCGGAATCGAGCGTGGCCTCATGACCACGATCCACGCCTACACGGCCGACCAGAACCTGCAGGATGGCCCGCACCGCGACCTTCGTCGTGCCCGCGCTGCCGCCCTGAACATCGTCCCGACGACGACCGGCGCGGCCAAGGCCGTCTCCCTCGTGATGCCCGAACTCAAGGGCAAGCTCGATGGCTTCGCGCTTCGTATCCCGGTCCCGGTCGGTTCCGCGGTCGACCTCACCTTCACCGCCTCGAAAGAGGTCACCGTTGAGGAAGTCAACGCCGCGGTCAAGGCCGCTGCCGAGGGTCCGTTGAAGGGTTTCCTTGAGTACACCGAAGACCCGATCGTCTCGACCGACATCGTCACAAACCCAGCCTCATCGATCTTCGACGCCGGGCTCACCCGGGTGCTCGGGAACCAGGTGAAGATTGTTTCCTGGTACGACAACGAGTGGGGCTACTCTTGCCGCCTTGTCGACCTTGCCGTGTACATGGGCGAGCGTCTCTAACGAGATTCATGGAAACGTCCGTGCACGCGCCATGCGTGTGCGGACGTTCCCTTGTCGAGACCAACACTTCCTAGGAGAGAAATGAAGACCATCGACTCGCTCGGAGACCTTGAGGGCAAGCGCGTCCTCCTGCGCTCCGACCTCAACGTCCCGCTCGACGGCACCGCCATCACCGACGACGGTCGCGTCCGCGCCTCCGTCCCCACCATCAGCCTTCTCCGCGGGAAGGGCGCCCGGATCGTCGTCATGGCGCACCTCGGCCGTCCGGACGGCCAGCCCAACCCGGAGTACTCCCTTGCCCCGGCCGCCGCCCGTCTCGCCGAACTGCTCGGCGAGCCCGTCACGTTGGCCGATGACGTCGTGGGCGAGTCAGCGAAGGCCACCGTCGCGGCCCTTCAGGACGGCGACGTCGCCATGCTCGAGAATGTTCGATTCGATTCCCGTGAGACCGCGAAGCCGGACGAGGAGCGTCAAGCCCTCGCGGCTGAACTCGCCAAATTCGGGGACGTCTTCGTCTCCGACGGATTCGGCGTTGTTCACCGCAAGCAGGCCTCCGTGTACGACCTCGCCAAGCTGCTTCCTTCCGCCGCTGGCCTGCTCGTTCAGAAGGAGGTCGAGGCGCTCCTCAAGGCTGTCCAGGATCCCGAGAGGCCATACGTCGTCATCCTCGGGGGGGCGAAGGTCTTCGACAAGCTGGGGGTCATCGAGAACCTCCTGACCAAGGCCGACCGGATCCTCGTCGGCGGAGGCATGGGATACACCTTCCTTGCTGCCAAGGGCCTCGAGGTGGGCAAGTCCCTGCTGGAGGCTGATCAGATCGACGCCGTCAAGGGATATATGGAGACCGCAGAGAAGAACGGGGTCGAGATCGTCCTCCCCACGGACATTGTCGTAGCGGACGCCTTCGCGGCCGACTCGCCGAACTCGGTTGTCCCTGCTGATGCGATACCTGCCGACAAGATGGGACTAGACATCGGCCCGGCCACCCGGGTGAATTTCGCCTCAAAGATCGTAGACGCCAAGACCATCGTCTGGAACGGCCCTATGGGGGTATCCGAGTTCGAGGCCTTCGCGGCTGGAACCCGCGCCATCGCCCAGGCCATGATCGACTCCGATGGGTTCTCTGTCGTCGGTGGGGGAGACTCCGCCGCAGCCGTTCGTCTCCTCGGGTTCGACGAGTCGAAGTTCAACCACATCTCCACCGGTGGCGGCGCTAGCCTTGAGTTGCTTGAGGGCAAGGTCCTTCCCGGTCTGTCCGTTTTAGAAGGAAGATGACCATGTCCCGCATCCCATTGATCGCTGGAAACTGGAAGCTCAACCTCGATCACCTCGAAGCCACACACACCGTACAGAAGTTGGCCTGGCTCCTTCGTGATGCCAAGCATGACTTCTCCGAGGTCGAGGTAGCGGTCTTCCCTCCCTTCACCTCCCTTCGATCGGTGCAGACTCTCATCGACGCCGACCAACTGCTAATCCGATTCGGGTCCCAGGATGTCTCTTCCCATACGAGTGGCGCCTATACGGGCGAGATCTCGGGTGAGATGCTCGGGAGCCTCGGGGTGACCTACTCGGTCATAGGTCACTCTGAGCGCCGCCAGTACCACGCCGAAGACGATGCCCTCGTGAATGCCAAGGTTAAGGCTGCGTTCGGGGCGGGCATCGTCCCCGTCCTCTGTATCGGAGAAGGCCTCGACATCCGCAAGGAAGGTCGGCAGGTGGAATACACGCTCGCGCAACTCGACGGCGCCCTTGATGGGCTTCCCGCCGAGCATGCAGAGAAGATCGTGATCGCCTACGAGCCAGTGTGGGCGATCGGTACCGGCGAGGTAGCCACGCCTGCCGATGCCCAGGAGGTGTGTGGAGCGATTCGCGAACGCCTAGCCCAGTTGTACTCGGATGTGGTAGCCGATCAGGTACGTATCCTCTATGGAGGCTCCGTCAAGTCCGGCAACATCGCTTCCATCATGGCGGAGGACGATGTCGACGGTGCTCTCGTAGGGGGGGCGAGTCTCGACCCTGAGGAGTTCTCGGCTATCGTCAGATATCGATCGCACGTCACCGGTTGACACCACCCGCCGAGACCTCGCGTATCCTGTAGTCGCACCGCCAACGATAAGGAGATCCGTGGAAGCCCTGACTACGACCTTGTGGGCACTTCTGGTGATCACTAGTTTCCTCATCATCGTCCTGGTTCTGATGCACCGGGGACGCGGTGGGGGAATCACCGACATGTTCGGTGGAGGCATGGCTTCGGGGATCAATGCGACGGGCTCGGGAGAGCGCAACCTTGATCGCATCACCTGGGGAGTCGTCATTGTCTTCGGAATGGTCATCATCCTTCTTGGCTTGATCACCAAGTACGCGTCGTAGGACGAGGAGCCTAAATGGCCAGCGGAAGTGCAATTCGGGGATCGCGCGTGGGGGCAGGTCCGATGGGAGAGGCGGAGCGTGGGGATTCCGCCCCCCGCGTTCAGGTGGCGTATTTCTGCGCGAACAATCATGTGGTGAAACCGAGTTTTGCTACAAGCGATACAAGCGAGATTCCCGACGAGTGGGATTGCCCTCGGTGTGGATTTCCGGCCGGTCGCGATCCCTATCAGCCGCCGGAGCCTACGCGGAGTGAGCCCTACAAGACCCACCTCGCCTACGTGAAGGAGCGTCGAACGAACGAGGAAGGAGAGGCCCTCCTCGAAGAGGCCTTGGCCGCCCTCCGGGCTCGACGGGGCGAGGCCTAAGCCCCCAGGATTGATCGGATCCGCGCCACATGTGTAGAACTGGTCAGGTTGAGCCGCAAGACCGGCCTTTTGTGGTCCTGCCCCAGAACCTTCGCATCCCCGGCAGCCTGGGCTGCGATCAGCGTGTCGAACGACAAGGGGCCTCCGGGGATCTCAAGGTCTTCGGCGAAACTTCCGGTGATCTGAAGGAAGGTGCCAACCGGTTCCCCGCCCTTGTGAAGTTGACCGGTCGAGTGGAGGAAGCGGGGGCCCCATCCGAAGGTTACGGGTCTACGGGTGCGGGCCGCGAGGGGGGCGCGGACGGACTCAAGGTTTGCGAACTCCTCCCGATCGAGATAGGCCATGACGGCGAGATATCCCCGTGGATTGACGGTCGCTACGAGGGCAGCGATGGCGTGCTCGACAGTGGAGACGCCGTCGAGCAGTCCGGTGGTAGCCCTCACCTCGATGCCATCGTCAACGAAGGAAATCGGCTCGGGCTCAGGGATCGAGTCGAGCAGATTACGAGCCGCGGCTTTGGCCGACTCGACGTCGGGCTGGTCGAAGGGCCCAACCCCGATAAGCCTGCTCGCGATGGACGTCGCGTACTCCCAGAGAAGGAACTGAGCCCCTAGGGTTCCAGCCACAGTGATATCTCCCTCTCCGGTCTCGTCGGCGAGCGATACTAGGCGCACATCGAGGGTGTCGGGAGCGAGGAGATCAGGAGCGTCCGTGTCGGCCACGACAGGGAGCAGTCCGACCCCGCCCTTGCCCGTCGACTCCGCGATGAGTCCCTCGGTCCAATCATCTAGCCCAACAGCACCAGAACCGAAGTCCCTGATCACGAGGATCGGGTGGTCGGCGGTGGCCATAGCGGCCCCTAGTACGAGGGCCGGGTTCGCCTCGGAGTTCTCTGCGAGGCTCGGGGCTACCGCCTCGGCCTCATCGAGGATAGCCTCAACGTCGACTCCGGCGAGGGCCGCCGGCACCAGGCCGAAGGCGCTGAGGACGGAATAGCGCCCACCGACCTTTGGATCCGCGAGGAAGGTCTTCCTGTATCCGGCTGCGAGACTTGTTGCTTCAAGGGGAGAACCGGGATCGGTGACGACGACAATGTGCCGGGCGGGATCAAGCCCGGCTTGAATAAATGCGGCTTCGAATATCCTGCGTTGAGAGTCCGTCTCAAGCGTCCTACCCGATTTGGAGGACACCACAACGATGGTCGAGGCGAGGTCGCCCGAGATGGCACGGCGCACCTGACCGGGATCGGTCGAATCGAGCACGATGAGAGGAACATCATGGCTTCTCGCGATCACCTCAGGCCCGAGCGAGGATCCGCCCATTCCGCAGACGACGACCCTCGTCTTGCCCTCCGCCTGCAGCTCGGAGGCGAGTTTGGCGAGGCCGGGAAGCAACTCCCGCGTCGTCTGGTGAAGCGAGACCCAGTTGAGTCGAATCGAGGCCTCCTTGACGGCCGCTGGTCCCCACAGCGCGGGGTCCTTCGCGGCGATCCTTGAGGCGATCTCCTCCTCGACGAGAGCGGGGAGGTGGGCAGTGACGGACTCGGCGGCGCACCCGGATGCTGTGACGGCGACATGTGCGAGGTCGTCGACTCCCGCCCAGACGGATATGAAGGTCTCTATGACGCTGCCTTTACCGACTCACGGGCCGCTGCGACGACTGCCTCGATGGTGAAACCAAACTTCTTGAACAGGAGTGCGCCGTCGGCGGAGGCTCCATAGTGCTCTAGACTCACGGCTCGACCGGCGTCCCCAAGGAGGTCATGCCAACCCTGCGCGATTCCGGCCTCGACGGTGACACGAGCGCGTACTCCAGTAGGAAGCACGGACTCACGGTAGGCCTCGCTCTGCTCCGCGAACCATTCGCGGCAGGGCATGGACACGACGCGGGCCTCTATGCCTTCCGCCTTGAGTGCCTCGCGCGCGCCGACCGCAAGCTGGACCTCCGACCCCGTACCGATGAGCAAGACGTCCGGCTTTCCGTCGCCGCCTGCCAGGATGTATCCACCCCGGAGGACCCCCTCGACGCTTGAGCCCGGATCGGTACGCTCGAGCACGGGGACTGCCTGTCGGGTGAGGATGATACCGGCCGGACGACCCCTCTCGAGGATTCCGCGCCAGGCCCACGCGGTCTCGTTCGCGTCGGCTGGCCTCACCACGGAGAGCCCTGGAATGCCCCTTAGGGAGGAGATGTGTTCAACAGGTTGGTGAGTGGGACCATCCTCGCCGACGCCGATGGAATCGTGCGTCCATACGAAGGTCGAGGGGATATCCATGATCGCCGATAGGCGCACAGAGCCACGCATGTAGTCGGAGAACACGAGGAAGGTGCCCCCGTAGGGACGGGTCAGGCCGTGGAGGGCGATCCCGTTGAGGATGGCTCCCATTGCGTGTTCGCGGATACCGAAGTGGAGGGTTCGGCCGTAGGGGCTCGCAGGTACTCCGGGGGAGGCGATCCCCTCTGGGAGGAAGGACGGCTCGCCCTTCATCGACGTGTTGTTGGAGCCCCCAAGGTCGGCGGAGCCGCCCCACAGTTCGGGCAGCAGGGGGGCGAGAGCGTTGAGGACCGTGCCAGAGGCTTCCCTCGTCGCCAAGGATGTTCCGGGCTCGAACGTTGGGAGGGATTCCTCCCAGCCGTCGGGGAGGCGACGCTCGAGCAGTCGAGCGAGCAAGGCCGCTTGGCTTGGGTTCGCCTTCTCCCAGGCTTCGAAATCCTTAGCCCAGGCTGCGTGCGCCGCTTGCCCACGCTTAGAGACGGCCCGCGTGTGGGCGAGCACCTCGTCATCCATGGCGAAGGAAACCTCGGGATCGAAGCCGAGAGCCTCCTTCAGCGCGCGGACTTCATCGCCACCGAGCTTCGATCCGTGGATGCCCCCGGTGTTCTGCTTCGTTGGGGAAGGCCAACCGATAATGGTGCGAAGCGCGATGATCGACGGGCGACCGGTGTCGGTCTTTGCCTTGTCGAGCGCGGCGGCAAGTGCATCGACGTCTTCGACGTAGGAGCCATCTGGGCGGGGCCAATCGACGCGGTGAGTGTCCCATCCATACGCCTCATATCGGGCGAGCACGTCCTCAGAGAACGCCACCTTGGTGTCGCCCTCGATGGAGATGTGGTTGTCGTCCCACAAGACGATGAGGTTGCCAAGTTTCTGAAGTCCCGCGAGCGACGACGCTTCTGCGGTCACCCCCTCCTGGAGATCACCGTCGGAGGCGATGACGTAGATGCTGTGGTCGAAGGGGCTTGCTCCGGGTTTCGCATCGGGATCGAGGATCCCGCGCTCTCGCCGGGAGGCCATGGCCATCCCAACGGCCGAGGCAAAGCCGGAACCCAGTGGCCCTGTCGTGATTTCGACCCCGGGGGTGAGACCGTGCTCGGGGTGAGCCGGCGTCAGCGATTCCCATGTGCGCAGGGCCTGAAGGTCTTTCATCTCAAGGCTATAGCCACTCGCGAAGAGCTGCAGATACAGGGTCAGCGACGAGTGTCCGGCCGACAACACGAACCGGTCGCGTCCGAGCCAATTCGGGTCCGACGGGTCATGCTGGAGCACGTTCTGGAAGAGCAGATACGCCGCGGGAACGAGGCTAATCGCGGTGCCGGGATGTCCGTTTCCCACCTTCTCGACGGCATCGGCCGCGAGGATGCGGAGGGTATCGACGGCTCGGCGGTCGGTGTCGGTCCAATTGGCGTTCATGCGTTTCTCCAAGTTCTTGTCGCTTGTCATGCCTAGCCTAGCGGCGGACCTTCGCGGCTGAGAACGGACCGCTCTGTAGGATGGAGTTATGTCATTAGCGTCGTTGCCTTCTCCCGCAGCGAGGCCCTAATCGTGCTCGATCGGGAACGCGAGGCCTACCTCGCCCACCTCGCAGTCGAGCGCGGCTTGTCCGACAATACGCTTGCGGCCTATGGGCGGGATCTCACCAGATATGTCGTCTTTCTCTCCGGGCGGGGGAGGCGGACTCTCGCGGAGGCCTCCAAGGAAGATGTCAAACTCTTCGCCCAAGCGATAGGCACGGGAGGAGACGGAGGCACGAGCCTGGCCCCAGCCTCCGCTGGACGCACGGTCGTTGCGGTTCGGGGGTGGCACCGCTTCGCATTTGCGGAGGGCTGGACCCTCACGGACCCCTCCCACGACATCAGGCCCCGCCAGATACCGCGGAGGCTCCCCAAGGCGATCTCGATCGATCAGGTCATCGCCATCCTTGAGGCTTCGAGTGTCGGAGTCGAGCCGATGATCTTCCGCGACCGAGCCCTCCTCGAACTCGTGTACGCCTCCGGCTCACGGATCTCAGAGGCGGTCGGTCTCGATGTCGATGACATAATCTTGACCCCTGGCGAGGAGTCCGTGCTTCTCAGGGGAAAGGGCCGCAAGGAGCGCGTCGTTCCGATAGGGGGAGTGGCCGCCCGTGCTGTGGATGCCTACCTCGTGCGCGGTCGAGCGGGGCTCGCTTCCACGGGCCGCAGGACACCGGCTTTGTTCCTCAACACTCGTGGAAACAGGCTCAGTCGGCAGAGCGCGTGGGCGATCCTCAAGGTGGCGGCCGAGAGGGCCAACGTGGAGGGGGTATCGCCCCACACCCTTCGCCACTCCTTCGCCACGCACCTTCTTTCCGGAGGGGCAGACGTACGGGCGGTCCAGGAGCTTCTGGGCCATGCGAGCGTAACGACTACCCAGGTGTATACCCAGGTCACCCAGGACACCCTCCGCGAGGTATACGCTACGGCCCATCCAAGGGCCCTGGGGTAGCGTGGGGGCGTGACCGATTTCCCCAGCCCTCCACCCTTGGTGAAGCACGGCCCGGCGCGGGTCATCGCTTTGTGCAATCAGAAGGGCGGTGTAGGGAAGACGACGACTGCCGTCAACCTGGCTGCCGCCTTCGCTGAGTACGGACGCCGGGTTCTGCTGGTGGATTTCGACCCCCAGGGGGCCGTGGGGGCCTCCCTCGGTATAAATACCCACGGGCTAGACATCACCATCTACGACGTCCTCATGGGGACAGGGGTCGCCGCCCGGGACGCGATTCTCAAGGTGGGGATCGAGAGGCTTGAACTCCTGCCTGCCAACATCGACCTTTCGGCCATCGAAATTCAGCTTGTGAGCGAGGTGGCGCGAGAGGGAGCGCTCGATCGGGCCCTCGGTCCCGTCCATGAGGACTATGACCTCATCCTCATCGATTGCCAGCCCTCCCTTGGCCTCCTGACGGTCAACGCGCTGGTCGCCTCCAATGGCGCGCTCGTCCCCCTCGAATGCGAGTACTTCGCCATGCGGGGGGTCGCCCTCCTCATCGACACCATCACCAAGGTTCAGACCCGACTCAACCCAGGCCTCGTGATCGACGGTATCGTCCCGACGATGTATGACCCCCGGCTTCTGCATTGCCGGGAGGTCGTGGAGGAGATCCGCCGCGCGTTTGGGACGCAAGTGACCGAGACGATGATCTCGAGGACTGTGAAATTCCCGGATTCCACGGTCGCGGCTGAGCCCATTCTCACCTATGCCCCGGAGCACCCGGGAGCTCAGGCTTACCGCAAGCTGGCGCGCGAGCTCGTCACGCGGGGAGTGGCAGCCTAGCGTGACCGCTTCCCTTGACGAGGCCACCGATGGAGCCCCGGGCGCAGGCTTCTCTGTCCATCTCGACAACTTCGAGGGCCCCTTCGACCTGCTCCTCTCCTTGATCTCCAAGCATGAGCTCGAGATCACCGAGGTAGCCCTGGCGAGAGTCACCGATGAATTCATTGCGACGGTCATGGATGCGGGTGTCGAGTGGGACCTGGATGGGGCGAGCGAATTTCTTGTGGTAGCGGCCACGCTTCTTGACCTCAAAGCTGCTCGCCTGTTGCCTCATGGGGAGGTCGAGGATCTTGAGGATATCGAGGCCCTCGAGGCTCGCGACCTTCTTTTCCTCCGCCTCCTCCAATACAGCGCCTTCAAGAGAGTCGCGGCTTCGTTCGAGGCTTTGCTCGACGCCCCCCGTCGGCTACCGAGGGATGTGGCCCTTGAGCCTCCGTTCGCGGCGCTCCTGCCCGAACTCGTCTGGGCAACCGATGCCCAGGCTCTAGCACATTTGGCGGCGCATGCCCTTGAGCCCCATCCCGCCCCCGCCGTCCCCCTCGCGCACCTCATAAACCCCAAGGTGTCCGTTAAGGAGCAGGCCACACACGTCATGGTCATTCTCCAGCGGGAAGGGACCATGACCTTCAGGGCGATAATTCGGGACACCAGAGAACTTGGGATCATCGTCGCTCGTTTCCTTGCCCTGCTGGAACTGTTCCGCAATTCGTTGGTTGCTTTCGATCAGGTCCGATCCCTCTCGGAACTGACGGTTAGATGGACCGGGGGAGACCGAGGGGCTGACCTCACGACCGACTTCGACGAGGAGGTGCACCTGGATGTCTAAGGCTCGGCTGACCGCGGCGATAGAGGCGGTGCTGATGGTGATCGATGAACCCGTGTCGACTACCGACCTGGCAACGGCGATAGAGGTGCCAGAACAGGAGGTCCTCGCAGCCCTCGTGTCCCTCCGCGATGAATACACCGATCCGAGACGGCCTCGTGGCTTCGAATTACGCGAGGTCGACGGGAGGTGGCGCGTCTACTCCTCCCCCCTTTTCGCGGACGTCGTCGGGCGGTTTATCGTCGAGGGGCAGTCGGCTCGCCTTTCCCAGGCGGCGCTTGAGACTCTCGCCGTGGTTGCCTACCGGCAACCGGTGACCCGTGGACAGGTATCCCAGGTCAGGGGAGTGAGCGTGGATACGGTCATGAAGACCCTTCTCGCTCGAGGACTAATCACCGAGGTCGGGGAAATCGCAGGAGCCATCCAATACGGTACGACGACCTCCTTCCTTGAGCGTATGGGCCTCGGCTCCCTCGAAGAATTGCCATCCCTGGCGCCCTACCTGCCCGATCTCATCGACATCGATGGAGCGGGTTAGCCGTGGCGGAGTACCTCGCCGATGGGGTGCGGCTCCAGAAGGTCCTCGCAGCGGCAGGGGTGGGATCCAGGAGGCGATGTGAGGACCTGATCGCAGCAGGCAAGGTGACGGTCGATGGAGAGAAGATCACCAACCAGGGAATGAGGGTGGATCCCGCTCGGGTGGTTATCGCGGTTGCCGGAAAGCGGATCCACGTCGCCGAAGGGCACCTCACGATCGCCCTCAACAAGCCCAAGGGCGTGGTCAGTACCATGAGTGATCCCCAGAATCGCCCCGCCCTCGATCAGTACGTTGCCGACCTAGGATCTCGCCTTTTTCACGTGGGCCGCCTCGACTTTGAGACGACGGGGCTGATCCTCCTTACCAACGACGGAAACCTCGCCAACCGCCTCTCTCGCCCCTCCCACGGCGTGTCCAAGGTCTACGTCGCGAAGGTCGCCGGCCAGGTTCACCGTCGACTACCACACAAGCTGACCAAGGGGATCGAACTCGACGATGGGCCAATCGCCGTCGATTCGTGCACCATCCTCGATTCGACGTCAGAGTTCTCGGTTGTGGAGATCGTATTGCACGAAGGCCGCAACCGTATCGTCCGCCGAATCTTCGAGGCCGTCGGCCATCCCGTTGTCGAGCTCTCCAGGACACGATTCGGCCCCATCTCCCTTGGAGGCCTGCCTCTGGGAAAGACACGGGTGCTCGACACCAAGGAGATGGGCTCGCTGCTCAAGGAGGCCGGGCTCTAGGGTCCAGACTCAGGGCTTCAGCCCCGATACCATGGACCCGGAGGCACCCATGACGATCAGGGCCATCCGCGGAGCGACCACCCTTATGGTCGACGAGCGCGAACACCTACACGAGCGCACCATTGAGCTCGTGAGCGCCATGCTGAGCGAGAACGGCCTCACCTCTGAAGACTTGATCTCGATCCTCTTCACCGCCACGCCAGACATCACGTCCGACTTTCCCGCTGCCGCCGCTCGCGCTCTGGACTTGGGGGACGTCCCGCTCATGTGCGCCGTCGAGATGGACATTCAAGGATCCCTCGGCCGGGTAATTCGGGTCATGGCCCACGCCAACTTGGAGGTCCCCCGAGCCGAGGTCAAGCACGTCTACCTCCACGAGGCTGTTTCCCTCCGCAAGGACCTCGCCCAGTGAGCGCGTCATGACGCCTCACCGCGCTGTTCCGCCACGCATCCACATCGTGGGGGCGGGCCTCATCGGTGCCAGCATCGGCCTCGGCCTCACGGCGGAAGGCTGGCTGGTGAGCATCGAGGATCGAAACCCAAAGATCCAGAAGACCGCCCGCAGGATCGGGGCCGGGGCCGAACTGGAGGAGGAGCCGGATCTTGTGATCGTAGCCGTGCCCCCGGCGATGGCCGCAGGTGAGGTGGTGGCCTCTCTGAAGAAGTGGCCTGGGGCGGTCGTTACCGATGTCGCCTCCATCAAGGGCTCGATCGCGGTGGCAGTTGAAGCCGAGGGGCTTGGTGAGAGGTACGTTGGTTCGCATCCCATGGCGGGCCGTGAGGTGTCCGGGGTTGAGTCGGCACAAGGGGATCTCTTCAAGGCTCGTCCCTGGGTTGTGTGCGCGAATGGAGCCTCGGTCGCCGCGGTCGACCTCGTACGAGGGCTGGCCGAGGCTCTGGGGGCGGATGTCGTCACAATCGAGGCAGACGCTCACGACGCGGCGGTGGCAAGGGTCTCCCATTCTCCGCAGGTTGCCGCCTCGGCGGTCGCCGCCTCCCTTGCTGGCCTGGATACCGACGACCTCGCCCTCGTCGGTCAGGGCCTCCGAGATGTCACCCGCATCGCGGCGAGCGAGCCTGGGATGTGGGCCGATATCGCTCGGTTGAATGGCAGCAACCTCCGAGCCTCCCTATCCCTCGTCGTCGAGGACCTCACCCGGGTCCGGGACGCCGAGGATGTGGGTGAAGCCCTAGCGGAGTTGATCGAGAGGGGTCGGCTCGAACTCGCCCGTATCCCCGGCAAGCACGGAGGCCGCCAGAGGCAGTGGGCAGAGATCGTCGTGATAGCACCGGACAAACCAGGCCAGCTCCTGCGGCTCCTCACGGACGTCGCCGCCGTCGATGTCAACATCGAGGACCTGGCCATCGAGCACTCACCCCGGCAACGCGTCGGGCTCGTTATGCTCAGCATTGATCCCGCCCGTGCCCACGAACTCGTGTCGGCCCTCGGTGAGCGAGGCTGGGAGGTCGCCTCGTGAGCGGGATTGTCATAGCCGTTGATGGGTCCTCCGGTGTCGGGAAGTCCACCGTGTGTCGGGAAGTCGCCCGCCGCCTCGGCCTGTCATACCTCGACACGGGCGCGACCTACCGGGTGGCGGCGCTTCTGTGCCTAAGGGAGGGCATCGATCTTGGAGACGACGATGCTGTCGTGGCCGCCGTCGAGACCATGAACGTCCAGATAGTCCTCGACCCTGACGAACCCAGGGTCACCCTTGACCACGAAGATGTGTCCCAGCTCCTACGCTCCGAGGCCATAACGGGAACGGTATCGGAGGTCGCCATGAACCTAGATGTCAGGGCGGTGTTGGGAAAGCTCCAACGGGAACTCATCTTGAAGGAAATCACCGGGGGGCGCTCGGGTGGTGCCGGAATCATTGCAGAAGGCCGAGATATCACGACGGTGGTGGCACCGGACGCCGACGTCAGGATCCTGATGACCGCGGACCCAGAGGTGCGGGTAACAAGGAGGGAACTGGAGACCGAAACCGCCGGGCTTCTTGGGGTGAGGGAAGCAGTACTTGGGAGGGACGCGAAGGACGCAAAGGTGGCCGAATTCCATCAAGCCGCCGATGGTGTCCTCGTCATCGACACCACCTACCTGACGATCGATGAGGTTGTAGCCGCGATCATTGACCTTGCGCACCAAGCCACCCTATGAGAGGGCGTCGCCGGGTTCCTGGCCCTTTCGGGCCGCTTATTGGGCGTCCGATCGCCCAGTTCCTGTCGCGGGTGTACTGGCATACGACGGTGAGGGGTGCCGACCTGGTCCCCCGAAGGGGCCCCGTCGTGGTCATCGCGAATCATGTGGGCTTCATCGATGGCCCCATCGTCGCCGGGGTGATACCCCGGTCGAGCAACTTCCTCGTCAAACAAGACATGTTCCGCCACGGGCTGGGCGTCATCCTCCGAGGTACGGGCCAGATTGAGGTGGCCGGCACAGGCCGGGAGGCCCTCGCGAGAGCGAAGGGGGTCCTGGCGCGCGGCGGGGTGGTGGGGGTGTTCCCCGAGGGCACACGCGGCACGGGCGACGCGGCCTGCCTCGCGGGGGGTGCCGCTTGGCTCGCCATCCACGGGAAGGCCCCGGTGGTGCCGCTCGCGCTGTTCGGCACCCGCCACACGGGAGAGAGCGTCAACATCTGGCCCAAACCTCGCCGTAGGATCCTGGCCGTGTTCGGGGAACCCGTAGAGTTGGACATCCCGCCCGAGTTCCACGGCCAGGCGCGTCAAAAAATGGCCGAAGAGGCGGTCGCAGCGGCGCTGCGTGAGCATGTACGGCGCGCCGAGGCTCAATCGGACATTCCCTTGCCTCACGATGAACAACCCGAGGAGACCCCGTGACCGGAGAGGCGGACGACGCCCTCCTTTCGAAGCCTCGGACGTCGGACCCTGAGGAGAGCCTCGAGGTCAAACGAGAGGCCGCCCTGAGGTCGGGACTTGAGGCGTTCGAGCTCAGCGACGAAGACCTGGCCGAGCTTCGTGGGGAGACCATCACCCGGGAGGTTCTCCCGATCGTCGCCATCATCGGTCGTCCGAACGTCGGTAAGTCGACACTCGTCAATCGCATCCTAGGGAGGCGCGCAGCCGTCGTTGAGGGGACTCCCGGCATCACCCGCGACCGTGTCACGTACACCGCCGACTGGGCGGGCCGCGACTTCACCCTCATGGATACAGGAGGCTGGGAGATCAAGGTCCATGGCCTCGACCTCAGCGTGGCGAAACAGGCGGAGGTGGCGGTCGACATGGCCGATGTCGTCGTCCTCGTGCTCGACGCGACGGTCGGGACGACGGCCACCGATGAGCAGGTGACCCGCCTCCTTCGGAAATCCCACAAACCCGTCGTCCTCTGCGCAAACAAGGTGGATGGACCACTCGCCGAGCCTGAGGCGGCCGTCCTGTGGAGCCTCGGCCTGGGGGAGCCCTACCCCGTGAGCGCCTTGCACGGCCGGGGGAGCGGGGAGTTGCTCGACGCGATAGTGGATGCCCTGCCCAAGGAGCGTCAGACCGAGGAGGGCGGACCGGACACACCCCGGCGGGTCGCCTTGGTCGGTCGCCCCAATGTTGGGAAGTCTTCCCTCCTCAACCTGCTGGCGGGGCACGAGAGGGTGGTCGTCGATGCGACCGCTGGGACAACGCGGGACCCGGTCGACGAAACGGTCGAGATCGAGGGTCGCCCTTGGGTCCTCATCGACACGGCGGGAATCCGTCGACGGGTCCACCAGACGCAAGGAGCGGACTACTATGCCTCGCTCCGGACGGAGGCCGCGATCGAGCGCGCCGAGGTCGCGGTCGTGCTCCTTGACGGATCTGTGGCCGTAACGGAGCAGGACACCCGGATTTTAAGCCAGGTAGAGGAGGCCGGCCGCGCGATGGTCATCGCGTTCAACAAGTGGGACCTCGTGGACGAGGACGCCCGCTACGCGCTGGATCGTTCGATCGACAGGGACTTCGCCCAGCTGACCTGGGCCCCGCGGATCAACTTTTCCGCCAAAACGGGCTGGCATGTCAATCGGATCGTTCCCGCCCTCAAGTTGGCGCTGGCTTCGTGGGACCTGAGGGTCTCAACGGGACGCCTCAATGCGTTCCTCGGCGAACTCGTCGCGGAGCACCCACATCCCGTTCGGGGCGGAAAGCAGCCGCGCATCCTGTTTGCTACCCAGGCCGCCACCAGGCCCCCCCGCTTTGTCTTGTTCACCTCGGGGCCCATCGATCCCGGATATCGCCGGTTTATCGAGCGTCGACTCCGGGAGACGTTCGGATTCGAGGGAAGTCCGATCGACATCGCAGTTCGGGTTCGGGAGAAACGGAAACGCCGCTAGAGCCCAGAGGAGATCTCTGGTTCGGCGCCGCTCCGGTAAGATTGCCGATGCCGTCACGGGCTGTGGCGCAGTTTGGTAGCGCACTTGACTGGGGGTCAAGGGGTCGCAGGTTCAAATCCTGTCAGCCCGAC
>CAZSUY010000006.1:0-120305 GCA_964610155.1 uncultured Demequinaceae bacterium | reverse complement strand
ACAGGTCTATCGACGCCTCGCCACGATCCCCGTCGGGGCTTGACAGCACATAGAAGCATCCCGGGTTTGCAGAAGGCTCGTGAATGCCCGCTCCCGGTTGAGGGCGGGATTCACAACGCCGATCTGGTTGGCGGCGTGGAGGCAGACGCGGCGAGCATCCAGGCGAATCACGTGGAGTACCGGACTCTCCGACCCTCGGACATCCCGGGGATCGCGACGCTCGTCGACGGACGCCGGGTCACGGCACCCGAGAACTGGTCGGGCGTAACCTATCGCGTCATCGGCGAGGGCGGGACGTCTCCTTCACCGGAACGCTAGTGGCGGGCTCGCTCGACACGGCTTGGCTCTTCCAGGCGACCTCACGGATCAGCAGGATGAGCATGGCGGTGAAGAACAACGACCCGAGAAGCCACACGGCGTTCGGGGAGATCGGAGTATCCCACCACCACTCCCGACCGCTGTCGAGGTTGAGGCCAGCCTCGTCGATGCCCGTCACGTATCGACGGATGTTTGTCTGAAGGGAGACGAAGTTGCTGACGGAAAGGGCGAACACGATCAGCATCACCTATCCGCGGCTGAAGCGGATACGTTTACCCGGCGGATCGAAGAGGAGCAGGCCTCCGAGGAGCACGATCAACGGCAACACGTAGCGGGGCTGAACGTTCGCCCCGATGGGGTCGCCACCGGCCGACAAGACGTAGACGGGGATGGCGACGAGTAAGAACAGGACGCCGGCGACGGCGACAATTTTGCGTCGATCGACTCGGGTGTGGTATTCGCCGAACGGGTCGACGTGGTATGAGTCGCCGAGCGTGTTCACGGTGACCGCTGGGGTCGGGTCGACCACTTTCGCTGGCCCGTCGGGGGGTGAAGTCGTATCGGCTGGTATTCGCCGGGGTGACGTCGAACATGATCACCTACACCCCAGGAACCGCCTAACCCCGCACCGCCTCACCGGAACACGATCGTCCGGTGGCCATTGAGCAACACCCGGTGCTCGGCGTGCCAGCGCACGGCTCTGGACAACGCCCGCCGCTCCAGATCCGCCCCCGTCGCCGCGAGGGTCTCCGGCGTGAACGTGTGGTCCACCCGCTCGACGTCCTGCTCGATGATCGGCCCCTCGTCGAGGTCACTCGTCACGTAGTGCGCCGTCGCCCCGATGAGCTTGACGCCGCGATCGTGGGCCTGGAGGTAAGGCCGGGCACCCTTGAAACTCGGTAGGAACGAGTGGTGAATGTTGATCGCCCTTCCCGAGAGTCGCTTGCATAGCTCAGGGGACAGGATCTGCATGTAGCGAGCGAGGACGACGAGTTCGACATCGAGGTCATCGATGAGGGTGAGGAGGGTTGCCTCGGCCTTCGCCTTTCTCTCGCGGGTCACGGGGATGTGGTGGAATGACTTGCCGTAGAACGTGGTGAGGTCCTTGAGGTTGTCGTGGTTGCCGACCACCCCGACGATCTCGATCGGAAGGGTCCCCTCGCGTTCTCGGAAAAACAAATCGTTCATGCAGTGCGCGGCCGTCGAGACGAGGACGAGGGTCCGCATCGGCCGCCCGGAAATATCGAGCTTCCAGTCCATATTGAAGCGGTCGACGAGGGGACGGAGGGCGGACGCGATCTCCTCGCGTGGCGCCGACGATGTCACCTCGACCCGCATGAAGAACAGCCCTGTATCCGGGTCCCCGAACTGCTGAGATTCCGTGATGTTCCCGCCGTGGTCGGCAAGAGCCCCCGAGACGGCGTGGACGATGCCGGGGACATCCGGGCACGAAAGGCTCAGGACCCAGGCCGTACCGTCAGAAGTGTGTGTGGACACGAGCCCAGGGTAGTCCGATAGACGGGGAAAACCTGACACGATAGAGACATGAATACGGAGGACGACGTCCGGATCGACCTCGTTGGCGTCGACGATGTCGGTGAACTATTGACGCTAAGGAGGGCCGCGTTTGTCACAGAGGCCCAGTTGTACAACGATCCCCACCTACCTGCCCTGACGCAGACGCTCGAGGAGCTCACAGCCGACCTTGAGAGTTCCGAGGTCATAACCCTGGGTGCGTGGAGGGGTCACCGGCTCGTGGGCACCATCCGTGTCGGTATCGAAGGCGATAAGGCCACGATCGGACGCCTCGCCGTCGCGCCCGATGTCCAGGGTCATGGCATCGGCACCCAGTTGCTCTTCGCGCTTCTGGAGCACCTCCCGGAAAGCACCAAGGAGGTATGGGTCTTCACCGGGCAGAACTCCAAACACAACATCGCCCTTTATAACGAAGCCGGGTATGAGCACCAGTTCGACAAGGTCTTCGGCGACCTCACCTATGCCTACCTTCGAAAGGTCCTGGAGGCCGGCAACATCGTGGACGACGAGGACCAGGCCGTGGTCCGGGGCGAGAACTGACGATAGACTGACCCTGTCGCGACTGGCGTAGTGGGTCACCACGGGGGAGCGACGGTATTTGACTGATGGTCGTCCGCCTGGGCCATGGTCACCGGATTCTGAAGCCGGCGGCCGTTGGGCCGCCCAGAGTAAGGGGCGAGATGACCACGAACACCAGCGCCACGGCCGACATCATGAACGCGGCCCTCAAGGACCTAGACCCCGAGATAGCCGCCGTCCTCGATGGGGAGCTCGCGCGTCAACGCGGAACCCTCGAGATGATTGCCTCAGAGAACTTCGTGCCGAGGGCCGTGCTTCAGGCCCAGGGCAGCGTCCTGACGAACAAATACGCCGAGGGCTACCCCGGCAGGCGCTACTACGGTGGCTGCGAGCAGGTGGACATCGCGGAGAGCATTGCCATCGAGCGCGCGAAGGCTCTCTTTGGCGCCGGGTTCGCCAACGTTCAACCTCATTCGGGCGCGACCGCGAACGCCGCGGTGTATCACGCCCTCATCAAACCAGGCCAAAAGGTCTTGGGCCTTTCCCTCGCCCACGGCGGCCACCTGACCCACGGGATGAAGATCAACTTTTCCGGCCGCCTATATGAGGTCTCGTCCTACGGCGTCGACAACGTGACCCATCGGGTCGACATGGAGCAGGTGAGGGAGAAGGCGCTCGCCGAGCGTCCTGCCCTCATCATCGCCGGCTGGTCTGCGTACCCCAGGCACCTGGACTTCGCGGCGTTCAGGGCCATCGCGGACGAGGTGGGGGCGATCCTTTTTACCGACATGGCGCATTTTGCCGGGCTGGTCGCCGCTGGCCTCCACCCCTCGCCCATCCCCGATTCCGATGTTGTCTCATCGACCGTGCACAAGACGCTCGCTGGGCCCCGGTCCGGCCTTATCCTCTCCAGGGACACGACCTACGAGAAGGCCCTCAACTCGGCCGTCTTCCCTGGTCAGCAGGGGGGCCCTCTCATGCATGCCATCGCAGCGAAGGCCGTCGCCTTCAAGGTCGCGGCCGGTGAAGAGTACATGAGACGCCAAGAAAGGACCCTAGAAGGCGCGAAGCTCCTTGCCGAGAGGTTGATGGACACGGACGTATCCGAGGCCGGTGTATCCGTCCTGACGGGCGGCACGGATGTACACCTGGTCCTCGTGGATCTCCGTAACTCCTCGCTCGACGGAAAGCAGGCGCAGGAACTTCTCGAGGAGTGCGGTATCACCATCAATCGCAATGCAGTTCCCAACGATCCCAGGCCTCCGGCGGTCACCTCGGGCGTGAGGATCGGCACTCCGGCACTCGCGACCCGTGGTTTTGGCGCCGAGCAGTTCACCGAAACGGCGGACATCATCGCTAACGCACTCAAGGGGGATGCGGACGTCGGGAGCCTCAGGGCCCGGGTGGATCGATTGACCGCCGACTTCCCCCTCTACCCCGGCCTTCAGCAGTAGCGAGGAGTGGGCAACATGACGGCACAGGTGCTCGACGGCAAGGCGGTAGCGGCGGCTATCAAGGCCGAACTCACGGTGAGGGTCGCCGCCCTCTCCGCCAAGGGGGTGATCCCCGGGCTAGGGACCCTACTCGTCGGGGACGACCCGGGATCCGCGTGGTACGTCAACGGAAAGCACGCGGACTGCGCGGAGGTTGGCATCGCATCCATCCGCGAGGATCTATCCACCACGGCGTCTCAAGCGGACATCGAGGCGGCGGTGGCGAGGCTTAATGCCGACCCCGCCTGCACTGGGTTTATCGTTCAGCTGCCCCTTCCCGGCGGGGTGTCGACCAACTGCATCCTCGAACTGGTGGACTCCGACAAAGATGCGGATGGGCTCCACCCCACGAACCTCGGGAGGCTCGTCCTTAGGGTGAGCGAGGTCATCTCTTCCCCCCTTCCCTGCACGCCGAGGGGGATCGTCGAACTGATCGAAAGGCACGGGGTCTCACTCCGGGGTTCCGACATCGTCGTCATCGGACGCGGCACCACCGTCGGCCGGAGCATCGGCCTCCTCCTGACGCGCAAAGCGGTCAACGCTACCGTCACCCTGTGCCACACGGGCACCAAGGACCTGGCGGAGCACACCCGGAGAGCCGATGTTGTGATCGCGGCGGCTGGTGTGCCGGGCATCGTCACGGCAGAGATGGTGAAGCCGGGTGTCGTCCTCATTGACGTCGGGGTGAGCAGGGTGAAGGATCCCGGAACGGGGAAGAGCGTGGTCGCGGGGGACATCGACGCGGACGCACGCGAGCAGGCCTCGTGGTACTCGCCCAACCCCGGCGGCGTGGGGCCCATGACCAGGGCGATGCTTCTAGAGAATGTCGTGGAGATGGCGGAGCGGCGGATCAACTAGAGGGTCGCCGCCTAGGGGCGGAGGTCGGCCCATCCGCTACGAGGCAAGGAATTGGGGTCGTCCCATTCCCGCTTTTTCGAAGCTCTGGTCGATGAGGCGGGCGGTCGCCTCCATCTGGGTGCGGCGGATGAGGGCGATGACCGCACCTCCGAATCCACCTCCGACGAGCCGAGCCCCCAATGCCCCGCTCGTCCAGGCCGCATTGACCGCCAGGTCGAGTTCGGGGCAACTGACCTCGAAATCTACGGTGAGCGACATATGTGACCGGTAGATCTGCCTCCCGATCTCAACGAACCGCTCGTGGGCTGGGGAGGTTCCCATGAGTTCCTCAGAAACCACACGGACCCGCTCGATCTCGCTGATCACGTGGCGGGCCCGCTTCTTGAGAACTTCATCTGTGAGAGCCTCAACCCTTCGGAGTCCATTTGGGTCGTCCGCGACCTTCCTGAGGTTCTCCGCTCCAAGAGCCTTGGCGGCCTTCTGGCACTCGTCGTGACGTTCGGCGTATCGCCCGTCCGTCAGGCGGTGGCGCTTCGGCGTGACGATGACCAAGAGGACAAGCCCGTAGTCGGGGAAGTACAGGGGGGTCGGCCGAAAGACGGGGGGGGAGGTTGAAAAGTCGATTTCGATGGCCGCGCCCTCCTGGCAAAAGAGCGAGGTGTACTGGTCGAGTCCTCCGGTCGGGGTTCCGGCGATCAGGTTCTCGGCGTCCATCGCTGCCTCGGCTAACTCGATGCGCCGCTCCGGGGAGTCGAGGGCGAGACGCCATAGGGTGTTGACGGCCTTGGCGGTGGAGCAGGCCAAGGCAGCGGAGGAGGCAAGCCCGGCCCCGATCGGGAGGCTCGAGGCGATGGCCAGGTTGAGGCCGGGTCCGTCGTAGCCCCGCTCGCGAAGTGCCCACACCAATCCGGCCGGATGGGCGGGCCATCCCCTCGCGGTATCGGGCGTGATGTCCTCCATGGCGCACTGCCACATCTTCCCCGGCCCCATCAGATCCTCACCGGCCGACGAGACGATGGCGAGCACGTTGTCGTCGCGCAAGGATGCTGCGACGAAGGTGCTGTGAGGGAGGATGGTTGGGAGGGCGATGCCGAGATTGTAGTCGGTGTGCTCCCCGATTAGGTTGATGCGTCCTGGGGCGGACCAGACCCCTGCCGGAGGGGAGCCGAAATTGTCACGAAACAGTGTGGACGCCCGGGAGTCCCCGGCAGTTCGGTCCCAGGGATCGTGCCACAGGGGTTCTGGACTGGATGTGTTCATCGCGTTCATCATGTCAGCGTCGACCGATGGTGCGCCACAGTGACGAAAGATGTCCGAAATGCGATGATGGTCGTGTCCCCTTGCCGGGGACCCGAGCGAAAGGGATTCACCCATGGCCGACAAGCCTCAGACCATCTCATTTCTTGATGCCCTCCGGAAGAACCGCGTTGGGGCCCTCCTCGCTGGACTCGTCGTGATGGTAGCCGCGGCGCTCGTCCTCAGCGCGGCCGTGCCCGAGGACCTCAACACCGCGATCGCCATCTTGCTGATCCTGTTGCTCGCCGTTGCGGTGGGATTCACGGTGAAGGTCACCTCCCCCAAGCCCGATGGGCCGATGATGCTCGTCGCCGGGGCGCTCTCCGCAATCGGGGTGCCGATCCTGTTCGGCGCCGGTGGGGCGAGCTCAGAAGCCCTTGGTGCCTTTGGCACGGAGGGGATGTCGTTCGATCAGGCGATCCTCGCGAGCCTTCAGGATATGTACCTGACGGTGGGGTCCGCGCTTGCCGCGGTCGTGGCGGTCATCGTCGCCGCGTGGGGAAGGCGCTAGGAAGAAGTCGAAGTGTAGTCGACACGCGGTGCGAAATACACCGTGACCTTTTCGTTACCTCATGCCATGATGGGGCCGTGCCCCGAAAGACGGGGTTACACGATCAAAGGAGATTACTGATGGCAAAAGCGGAGAAGAAGGTTCTTGGCCTTCTCCCTAGGTCCATTACTACGACGCTGCTTCTCGGCCTCGTTGCGGTTATTGTCCTCGCGCTGATCTGGTCTTGGGTCATGGTGAAGGACTTCAGCACTGAGAACGCGTCGGTGGTCATCATCGAGTATGTGCTCCTCGCGATTCTCATCGGACTGGTGGTTGGCCTCCTTGCAAACAACGCAAAGGCCTCTACCCTCTGGGTTGCTGCGGGACTGACGGCCGTTGGCCTGGTGCTCACAGAGGCATTTATTGGAGGCGGCCAGATGGGCCTTGCAGTCGACCAGACATTCGTCGGGGCGATGTATACGCCAGCGATTAGCACCGATGTGGTTCTTGGCTACATTGTGCTCGGCATCATTGCGGCGGCCGGAGCGGCCTTCGCAGCCGGGACAAAAGATGTCCTGAAGAAGTAGCAGTCGACTTCTAGGGTCGAGGCGGGGCACCGAAAGGTGCCCCGCTTTCGTTTCCCTGGGGGTCGTTTTTTCGAGTCCGTGAGCGATCCCGCTAGGAGGGATCGACCTTCAAGGGCCGCCCGGCGAGTCCCCGCTTCCGGGCACCCAGCGTCTGGGCGATCGCCGTGAGCGCCACCGCTGCGGCCGACTCGGGGTGCGCTACGACGACGGGAACGCCCGCGTCCCCTGCCTCCCGCGTTTCGACATCGATGGGGACCTGGCCGAGCATGGGCACCGGCATCCCGAGGGCTTCGGTAAGCCGCTCGGCCACCCGATCCCCACCACCCGCGCCAAAAAGCTCCAGCCGCGATCCGTCGGCCTGATCGAGCCAGGCCATGTTCTCGATTACCCCCGCGACCGACTGGTGGGTTTGGAGGGCGATGGCGCCGGCCCTTTCCGCAACCTCGGATGCCGCTGACTGTGGCGTGGTGACGACGACGATCTCCGAGTGGGGGAGCAGTTGGGCCACAGATATGGCCACGTCGCCCGTCCCCGGGGGTAGGTCGAGGAGCAGAACGTCTAGGTCCCCCCAGAACACGTCGGCCAGGAACTGCTCGACCGCACGGTGAAGCATCGGCCCCCGCCACACGACGGGTGTTCCTTCGGGAACGAACATCCCGATCGAGACGGCCTTGACCTCGTACGCGATCGGGGGGAGGAGCATCTCGTCGATCCGCGTGGGTTGGGTGGTGGTCCCGAGCATCCTGGGAATGCTGAATCCGAAGATGTCGGCGTCGAGGACCCCGACCTTGAGCCCGTTCCGCGCCATCGCGACCGCAAGGTTGACCGTCACCGTCGACTTTCCCACCCCACCCTTGCCGGAGGCGATGGCGTAGACCTTGGTCAGGCTTTCCGGCTCGTTGAAGGGAATGACGGTCTCCGGCTTCCCTCCCCGTAACTGGCTGCGGAGGGCCTCCCGCTGCTCTTCGGTCATGGCGCCAAACTCGACCTCAACCTCCGTCACGTCCTTGAGTTCACCGACCGCGGCTTTGACGTCTGCCAGGATCCGATCCTTGAGGGGGCAACCTGCGATAGTGAGGTCGATCCCAACGACCACCCGTCCCGCTTTGTCAAAGGCGATGGATCGGACCATTCCGAGCTCTGTAATTGGTTGACGGATCTCGGGATCAATGACGGTGGCGAGGGCCTCGCGTATCTCTTTTTCGGTGGGCATGGGTCCCATCGTAGGCGGACGGGGTGCGCCTCGCGAAAACGGCCACCGTGCACTCGGTTCGGCCTAGCGGTGTCCCGATACTCTTGAGCCATCATCGAACCCACCGAAGGAGACGAAGATGACCGAACCCCTTCAGTCCTGGTCTGCCCCGTACCCCGATGCGATCATCGAGCCCGTGAAGACGAACTGGTTCCTGGCGACGATAGCCGGCCTGGGGGTCGGCCTCGCCGCCGCGGTGCTCTACGCGCTCATCTCGGTCTCAGTGAAGTCGGAAATCCTCTTTCTCATAATCGCGGTTGGCGCGGTGGTGGGGATCGTCGTCGTGCTAGTCGCCAAGGTGGATAACGTCGCGACCGGCCTGCTCTCGTCTGCGATCGCCGTGGTTTCTATTGCTGTCGCGATCTTCCTTCTGGTCGCAAGTGCCACCTGGGGGAGTGTCGGTGAGGCCTTCTCCCATATAGGAGACAACAACCTCTCGGTGGTATACGAGACCTACTTTTCGGATCCCCTCGGCTACGTCTGGGCATTTGCTGGCCTCGTTGCGGCCTACTACTTCGGGTCAGGGCAGTCCAAGAAGGGAAAGAACACCCCACAGGTGCGAACGATCGACCCCCAGACAGAGCGGCAGAACGACCTTCCTCACTACTGACTCCGATCAGAACGGACGAGCCTCAACCACATCGCTGTGGTGCGCGAGGTTCGACGTACCGGCGAATCGGAGCCGCGTCATGAGGCGGACATCTTGATGGCAGGACACACCGGGGCAGCGTCCCTGTTCGTGAGAAACCGACGTGGTTCTCGCATGGGGGCTCAGGTTGCTTCGGATTTGTCGTCCGCCTCGGCGGCATCGGCCGCACGAAGATCCTCAAGCAGTGCCCGTATCTCAGAACGCACGAAATCCCTGGTCGCCGTCTCGCTCACCGCCTGGCGGAGGGCAGTAACCTCCCTTGCGAGGTACTCGGTATCGGCAAGGGAACGCTCCGTGCGTTGACGGCCTTGCTCCGCCGCGACGCGGTCCCGATCGTCCTGCCTGCTCTGGGAGAGAAGGATCAGTGGGGCGGCGTAGGACGCCTGGAGTGACAGCATGAGGGTCAGGGCGATGAAGCCGAGGTGCCGATCATCGAAGCGCAGGTCGAGCGGAGCGAGGGTGTTCCAACCGATCCAGAAGAGGACGAAGACCGTCAGGTAGAGGAGGAACCGGGGGGTCCCGAGGAACCGTGCGATTCCCTCGGAGATCTTTCCGAAGCGGTCGGGTGAGTGTCGGCGGTGCGCGAAGCGAGCGCGCCCCTGTGGCCGATCGAGCCGGTTAGCCACGAGCCTTCACCGACCTAGCCGCGCCGTCGTCGCTTTCGCGCCAATCCTCGGGGAGTAGGTGATCGAGGACGTCATCCGCCGAGATGACCCCGAGTAGGCGTCCATCCTCATCCACAACTGGGGCGGCAACAAGGTCATAGGTTGCCATGCGGCGGGCGACCTCGCTCAGGTGATCCGTGGCAGCCAGGGGGGGGATGTCTGGATCGACAAACTCTCCGATGGGGTCACGCGGGGCCTCCCTCAGGAGTCGCTGAATGTGGACGAGGCCCAGGAATCGACCCGTCGGGGTTTCCAGAGGTGGACGAACCACGAAGACCATCGAGGCGAGGGAAGGGGTGACCTCCTCACGCCGGATGAGTGCTAGCGCCGTGGCAACCGTCGTTTCTGGACCGGCTATCACCGGTTCCGTCGTCATGAGGCCGCCGGCGACGTCGTCCGCGTATTCCAGTAACTGACGCACGTTTCGTGTGGCCTCAGGCTCCATGAGTTTTAAGAGTCTCTCGGCCTCCCGCTTGGGCAGGTCCCCAAGGAGGTCGGCCGCATCGTCCGGCTCCATAGCCTCGAGGACGTTGGCCGCACGCTCTCGACGCAGGGTTGAGAGCATCGCGACCTGGTCATCCTCCGGGAGTTCCTCGATGACATCGGCGAGCCTCTCGTCGTCGAGCGCCGCCGCGATCTCCGCACCCCTTTCTGCCGACATCTCCTGAAGGACGGCCGCGAGTTCGGCTGGCTTATAGTCGGCAAACGACTGGAGGACGAGTTCGGCCCCTTGCAGGTCCTCATGCTCGCCGAATCCCTCGACGTCGTCCAGATCGACCACAACCGATGGCCCGCGACGACGCAGGCTCAGGCGGCTCTTCTTGGGATGGGGGAGCCGGACGGAGAGCTTTGTGACCATCCAGGCTCGGGTACGAATCCGCTCGATCGCGAGGTCCTCGATGACCGCGTCCCCCGACCCGTCCCTCATCGTCACGACCCGCTCCAGAATCTCCGCGACGGCCAGCTTTTCGGTCGCGCGGGCGCGGAATCGACGGAGGTTCACCAGCCCGGTGCAGATCACCTGGCCCGGGGCGATGGACGTGACCCTCGTCAGGGGAATGAATACCCTGCGGCGGCCCCCCACTTCGATTACAAGCCCGACGGCCGCCGGGGCCCCCTTGGCGCGAAAGTGGAGCACGACATCTCGCACTCGTCCTACGGGGTCTCCCAGGGGATCGAAGAGGGTCGTCCCAACCAGTCGCGCAACATAGATGCGCTCTCCCTGGGTGCTCATGAGGCCAAGCCTAACCGCGGTCGTGGGTATTACAGGGGAAGGAGGGGCGCTATCCCGAAAGCGATGGAACAAGGGTCCGCATCCAGGCCTCGATGTCGTCGGGACGCCGGGGAAGGGCGGAGGAGAGGTTCTCGACGCCGTCTGTCGTGACGAGGGCATCGTCCTCGATGCGGACACCGATGCCCCGGAGTTCCTCCGGAACGGACAAGTCGTCTTCCTTGAAGTAGAGCCCCGGTTCAATGGTGAATATCATCCCGGGGCGAAGCTCGCCGTCGAGATACAGGCCCCGTTTGACTAAGGCACAATCGTGGACGTCGAGGCCGAGGTGGTGGCTGGTCGAGTGGACCATCCATCGCCTGTAGAGGCCGGCGTTGGGTTTCTCCGACGGTGGGACGATCCCCCATTCGGTCAAGCGTCGCTCGATGACCTTCATCGCGGCATTGTGAACCTCGCGGAGCGTGGCTCCCGGTCTGACGGTAGCGAAGGCGGCATCCGCCGCCTCGAGGACGATGTCGTACACCCGTCGCTGGACTTCGGAGAACGCTCCATTGATGGGAAGAGTCCGTGTCAAGTCCCCCGTGTAGAGGCTCTCGACCTCCACCCCGGCATCGAGAAGCAGGAGGTCCCCCTCCCTGACGGCTCCGTCGTTGGCGACCCAGTGGAGCGTCGTAGCGTGAGGGCCCGCTGCGGCGATGGTCTGATATCCGACGGCGTTTCCCTCCTCCCGGGCGTGGGCGTCGAAGGATGCCTCGATCACGCGTTCGCCTCGCTGGTGGGCGACCGCCCTTGGCAATTCTTTGACGACCCTCTCGAAGCCAGCGATAGTGGCCGAGATGGCCTCCCGCATCTGCCCGATCTCATGGTCGTCCTTGACCATCCTCGCCTCGGAGAGGGCTCTGGCGATTGCTCGGATAGGCTGGCGAGAGAGGCGGGTCTTTGGGGGAAGGACGACGAGGTCCTTTGTCGGTAGCCCCGTCATGGCCTCGAATTCCGCGAGCCCTGGGCGGCGACCGATCCAGAACTCCCCTCGCTGGGGGTCGGAGTAGAAGCCCTCGCTATCGCGGTGGACCGGGTGGGTGACGTAGAGCGTCGATTCGTGACCGGACGTGGAGGGCTCCATGACCAGGACAGCCTCGGGCTCATGATCGGCACCGAGGCCCGTGAGGTAGGAGAAATCCGAATTCGGTCGGAAGCGGTAGTCCGTGTCATTGGATCTAGGTTTGAGGTCACCGGCCGGAATGACGATCCGAGTGCCGGGAAATGTCGCTGAGAGTCGAGCCCGCCGTTCGGCGGCATAGGGGGTGGCCGCCAGACGGGAGGGAAGGCCGCCCTCCGGCTCGCGCCACTTCTCTCCGATGAAGCGCTTGAACTCGTCCGTATCCGGTCGCTGGGCGCGCGCCTTGGAAGTATCCTTCACGCGACCATCGTGGCATAGCGCGGGTTCAGGCAGCGTAATCTCGAGGGATGCGGATTGACTTTCACACCCACTCGACCGCATCGGACGGGACGGAAACCCCCGCCGAGGTCATGCGGGCGGCCGTGGCCGCTGGGCTGGATGTGATTGGCCTTTGTGACCACGACACCACCCTGGGGTGGGTAGAGGCCACGGCGGAAGCCGCGGCGCTCGGGCTTGAGTTTGTTCCCGGGGTCGAGGTGTCCACTCGTCACGCCGGTCGGAGCATCCATCTCCTCGCCCTATGGCCCTCGATCGATGATGCCGCGTTCGTGCAGATGCTCGCGAAGACTAGGGAGGCTCGGGTAGAACGCGCCAGGCAGATCGTCTCTCTCCTAGCCGAGGACTACGCACTTGAGTGGGACTCGGTTGCTTCTAAGGCGGAGGGGGCGGAAACGATCGGGCGACCTCACATCGCTGACGCGCTCGTCGAGGCCGGGGTGGTGACGACGAGGGACACCGCCTTCGACGACCTCCTGGGCAGCGACTCCCCGTACTACGTCCCCCACTACGCGCCTGAGGTAGGCGATGCGGTGGAGACTGTCGTAGAAGCAGGAGGAGTGCCCGTGCTCGCCCATCCTGGCGCCGATGGACGAGGAGCCGTCGTCCCAGACTCATTGATCGAAGCCCTCGTCGGAAGAGGGCTCGTTGGCCTCGAGGTGGACCACCGGGATCATTCCGCGGCTGAGCGCGAGCGGCTAGTCGGCCTTGTCGTCCGCCTTGGCCTGGTACGAACGGGCGCAAGCGATTACCACGGAACTGGGAAGCAGAACCGCCTAGGTGAGAACCTCACGACTCCCGAGGCTTACGCCGCGCTTCAGGCGGCCCGGCGCTAGTCGGAACTCGAGCGGGAACCTCCGCTTCGACGACGCGGACGACGTTTCCCCCGAGGAGCCTCGCTGTTTGCCTCGCGGGAGGTCCGAGGGGCACCCGCTCCCTGACCCCGTGATGGGCGACCACCCGATTGATGACCGGCCTTCGGCGAACCCGAACCCTGCCGGAAGCGGCTCGATCCCTTCGGTTGACGGTTCTTGTGACCCGTCTCCCCAAGGTCCTCAAGCTTTTCCGCACCGAGGCCCGCCCGGGTCCGAGCAGCCCTGGGAAGGGCGCCTGTGATTCCTTCGGGGATATCGAGTTCGGAGAACAAATGAGGGGAATTGGAGTAGGTCTCCTGCGGTTCGGGGTATCCGAGGTCGAGCGTCTTGTCGATGAGGCCCCAGCGGGGAAGATCGTCCCAGTCCACGAAGGTCACGGCCACGCCCGTCTTCCCCGCGCGTCCCGTGCGTCCGGTCCGGTGGAGATAGGTCTTGTCATCCTCGGGGCATTGGTAGTTGATGACGTGGGTGATGTCATCGACATCGATGCCCCTGGAGGCAACGTCTGTGGCAACCAACACGTCGATTTTGCCAGCGCGGAAGGCGCGGAGGGCCTGCTCGCGTGCGCCTTGCCCGAGGTCGCCATGAAGGGAACCGGCCGCAAAACCACGAGAGGAAAGGTCATCCGCCACTCTTGCCGCGGTCCGTTTGGTGCGAGCGAAGATGAGGGTGAGGCCACGGTCCTTCGATTGGAGGATACGTGCGAGCACCTCGACCTTGTCGAGCGCGTGGGCTCGGTAGACGAACTGGCTGATGGCCTTGACCGTTGTCCCGGTGTCGTTGGGGTCCGCCGCGCGGATGTGGGTCGGCTGAGTCATGTATCGGCGGGCGAGGGCGACGACGGGGCCGGGCATGGTCGCGGAAAAAAGCATCATGTGCCGGGCCGCAGGTGTCGCACCAAGAAGTCGCTCCACGTCGGGGAGGAATCCAAGGTCGAGCATCTCGTCGGCCTCGTCCAGAACGACTGTGCGGGCGAAGCGAAGGTCCAGCTTGCCCTGCTTCATGAGGTCGATCATCCGGCCCGGTGTTCCCACGACAACCTCGACCCCGGCCGCGAGGGTCTCGATCTGGGGCTCATAGGCCCGGCCGCCGTATATCAGGGCGATGCGCACGGATCGACGGGCCGAGGCAGTGGTGAGGTCGCCCGCGACCTGGACGGCGAGTTCTCGGGTCGGTGCGACGACGAGGGCCTGGGGTTTGCCGGGATTGTCCAGGGCGTCCCACCCCGGCTCGTCCGGGCCAACGACGTGCTCAAGCAGGGGGATGCCGAAGCCGAGGGTCTTACCCGTGCCGGTCTTGGCTTGGCCGATGATGTCGTGACCGGCAAGGCCGATGGGAAGGGTCATCTCTTGGATGGGAAAAGGGGTGGTGATACCGACCGCAGCGAGGGCGTCGGCGATGGCGGGGCGAACCCCGAAGTCGGCGAAGGTCAGGTCGCGCGTCAGCACACTGGCGTGCATTTCTGTCATGGAATTGTCGTCTCTGGATTCATTGGCGTATGTGAAACGCCGTGGCGGCGGGCAGCCGATCGTGAATCTCTATACGGCCTTTGCCGTTCTCCACATGACGACCGGGCAACCTAGGGTCGCTGACTAGTCTACCCGGTCGACGCCCGGCAATGCGCCGCTCTAGTCCCCGAACCCCACCCGTCGCTTCTCTTCCGTACCGATATCGATGTACCCGATCGCCGCGGTAGGGACGACGATCCTTCCTCCCTTCGCCTGGGTGAGTTCGAGGACCTTTCCCGCGAGGGCATCGGAGATGACCTTCGATAGGTCTTCCATCGAAAGGTCGCTCTCAAGGGTGATCTCGCGGGTGATGTTCTGAACGCCGATCCTGATCTCCATGGCAGCCTCCTGTTCTGGTTGGTTCCGCATTACGAACTATCGTAGGGTCATGGCACCTGATCGGCTTCGCTCGTCCTTCCTCCAGGGGAGGAAGATGCCGGGACTGCGAGGCGTGGTCTACATCGTCATCGCTGCCTTCATCGTCGGGGTTGGGGCTGGGTGGCTGACGACGGTGGTGCCCAGGCTCCTGGCGAGTCCGGAACAGAGTCCCTCCTCCTCCCCGAGTCCGTCGGCTTCGGATGATCCCGTGATCCTCGTGGACCTTTATCCACCGATCACCAGGGTTACAGACACAGACGATTTGTATGCGGGTTTGACCGACCTTAGCGTCGGTGCGGTTGGCCCCGGAGTCTTCGACGTGGTTCCAGGGATCGATCAGCCCGAAGGAGACGGGCCGACGCATTGGATCAGGGTCGAGATCGAGGAGGGACTTCCATTCTCGCCGGGGGCCCTTGGCGTATTCGTCTTGACCGTGCTAAACGACGAGCGGGGTTGGGCGGCGAACGGGCGAATGGTCTTTGCTCGAACGGATGGGGCGGCCGAGATCCGGATCGTGTTCGCGAACCCCAACACGGTCGAGTCCCTATGCGCTCGACCCCACGAGGCTGCGAGCCCGGACATCGCCCCTCCCATGGTCACCCTCGGACCTAGCCCGGAGGCCGATTCGAGCAGTTCCGTGACCCCATCCGCCAGTTCGAGTGTGGATCCCGATCAGGAAATCTCCTGCGCGGAGCAAGGCATCATCGTCGTAAACGCCTATCGGTGGGCCGACGGCCTAAAGGCATTCGGCGAGGATAGGACCGCCGCGAGGGCATACCTCCTACAGCACTTCCTCGGGCACTTGCTTGGGGAGTCAGATGCCACCTGCGAGACGGTTGATGAGCGCGCCTCAGTAATGGTCGACCACGAATTTGACATCGCTCCGTGTCTTCCAAACGGTTGGCCGTATCCCATGACGTCCTGATCCGGAGTTGCGAAACCGCGCACCTGTCGTCCCTGAGTGGTGGGATGGGTTCATGACCCGCGTCGTCCTAGGCTCTACCAGCGGGCTCAAACGCGAGCCGAAGCCCGATCCGTCCCAGGCCGAGGCGATCTCACATGTCTTTGGAGGCCACGGTGGACACGTCCTCATCGTCGGGCCACCGGGAAGCGGGAAGTCCACGCTCGCCGTCGCGCTCGCGGCAGAAGCGGTCCGCACGCATCGCTTGGTACCGGAGCGGATCCTCGTTCTGGCACCCACCAGACAGGCTGCAGATGGGTTAAGGGACAGAGTTTCGGCGGCGATGGATGTTCCTACGGGAGGGCCGACGGTCAGGAGCGCGGCGTCCGTGGGGTGGTCGGTCCTCCGGGCGGAGGCGATCGACACAGGCGGTCTCCCCCCCACGCTCGTCACCGGCGCGGAGCAGGACGAGATTCTTCGCGATCTGCTGGCCGGTCACCGATCGGGCCGGGCGCCGGGGCCCTCGTGGGAGGGCATCGTTGTTCCCGAGGCGACGTCTCTTGCTGGTTTCCGCCACGAATTGAGGGATCTCCTGATGCGAGCTGAGGAGGCGGACCTCGGCCCCGATGACCTTCGCAGGCTGGGGGAGCGGTGCGGCCGACCGGAATGGGTAGCGGCGGCTACGGTGTTCGAGGAATACGAGCGGACCCTCGATCTTCGCCGGACGACGTTGGATCAGGGGGGAAGGTACGACCCAGCGGGGATGGTCTCGGCCGCGGCCGACGCTCTCGCCCGCTGGTCGGTCGATCAAACCCGTCCGACCTGGGATTTAGTGATCGTCGATGATGCCCAAGATGAGACCAGGGCCGCTTGGCGATTCATCTTGACCCTGGTGCGGGCGGGAGCGCGAGTCGTCCTCATCGGAAATGCGGACGAGGCCGTTCAGGGATACCGAGGCGCGGCTCCGCACGTCTTCGCCGGAGCGGTCCTCAGGGAGCCGGATGGCCTGGGAGCCACCGTCCTGAGGCTCGAGGGATCCCATCGGCAAGGGAAGGTCCTCACCGACCTCACCCGAAGGATCGCCGAACGCATCGGAAAGTCGCGGGAATTCTCAGCGAGGATGGATCCTCAGGGGGTCACCGATGACGCTGACGCCCCGGTCGAGGTGATTGTGTCGCCAAATGCGATGGCAGAGACGAAGGCCCTGGCCGCCCGCCTTCGCGAGATTCATCGTGGGGGTGATCGGTCTCCGGTCCCTTGGTCCCAGATGGCTGTGATCGCTCGGACAAGGGTCAGGGCGCGAGAGGTCCGATCAGGATTGGTCGCCGAAGGGGTGCCCTGCGCGACCCTCGGCGAGGGGGTGGCACTCCACCTCGAATCGGCCGTCGCCCCCCTCCTTCTCCTCGCACGAATCGCACTAGGGGAGCCTTGGACTCAGGACACGGCGCGCGAGGCCCTCTTCTCACGTGCGATCGGACTCGATCCATCTTCGATCCGGCGCCTTTTGAGGCTCCTTCTCCGCGAGGAACGTTCGGGGGGAGGAGCCCGAACGGGGGGAGTCCTTCTCGTCGATGCCCTTGCGGATCCGGCAAGGTGGGCGACTATTCCCGGCAGGGAATCGACGCGCGCCGCCCTCGTCGCTCAGGCCGTCAGCGATGGAATGGCAGTGGCGAAAAAGGGAGCCACGGCGGGAGGCGTCCTTTGGGCGATATGGAAGCGGTTAGGCGTCGCCGAGGCGTGGAGGGAGGAAGCCCTCGACGGTTCCACTGAGGACGACGCGGATCTAGATGTGGTGGTGGCCCTCTTCGAGGCGGCACGAAGGCATGCGGAGCGTCTGCCCGACGCCTCCCCTGAGTCCTTCTTCGACTTCCTCGAGGGACAGGCCTTTGCCGTCGACACCCTCGCCGCGAAGGGGGCTCTGGATGAGGTGATCTCGTTCGAGACCCCCGCGTCCGCTGCGGGGAGGGAGTGGGAGGCCGTGGCCATCGCCGGCCTCGATGAAGGGACCTGGCCCAACCTGAGGCTCCGGGACTCGGTGTTCGGGTCGGTTCTCCTCCAGGAGGTGCTGTCTGGGCGTGCGGCGGAAGAGCCGGTTCCAGCAGAGCGCTTGGCGGAGGTCACCCATGCCGCGCGCGCCGACGTCCTCGCCGATGAGACTCGCGCCCTTCTGGTGGCCTTCTCCAGGGCACGCGGCCGGGTCATCGCCTTGTGTCGCGACGGGGGGGACGACCGACCATCACGGTACGCCGCGTGGATCGACGGATCCGACCATTGTCGCCGCCATGCGGCCGGGGAGGTCGGCGGGATCCCCAGCCTCCGCGAGGCCGTCATCGCCCTCCGTGCGGAAGCCGAGGGCCTCTCGTCGGCCGACCGCAAGGGTCACGTGGCGATGGTGGCACGCCTAGCTCTTGCGCGCGTGCCGGGAGCCGACCCCGGGATGTGGCATGGGGTATCGGAGCCATCCTCTCGTGGACCACTGTGGCGGGAGGACGAAACGGTCAGGGTATCGCCATCAAAGGTCGAGCGGATCGAATCCTGCCCCCTGAGGGCGGTCCTGGAGTCGGCCGGGGGTACCCGGGAGTCGGGTCAGGCCCAGAGGCTCGGGACATTGATTCATGCGATCGCGGCCGAGCACCCCCACGGGTCGGCGAATGATCTCAAAGACGCGCTCGATCTGAGGTGGCCCGAACTCGGGCTTCCCGAGAACTGGTTGGGGGACCGCGAACGTCTCCGGGCCGACGGCATGGTCGCCCGTTTCGTCGACTATGCCGCCAGGATCGAGGACGAAGGCTGGGAGGTCGAGACGGAACGTCCCTTCCGTGTCGAGGTTGGCCGCGCCGTCCTCTCTGGGAGGGCCGATCGGCTCCACGTCAAGGAGGAAAAGGCTCGGATCGTCGACCTCAAGACCTCCCGCTATGCCATCTCGAAGGACTCGGCCCAGGACAACCCCCAGCTCGCGATGTACCAGGTGGCCGCTGGTTGCGGTGGCTTCCCTGGTGTCACGGGCACAGTTGGAGCCGAGTTGGTGTTCCTCGGCTACGAGGGGGATCCTGTGCGGGTTCAGGATCCGGTCGATGGAGACGTGGCGGTTTGTCGACTCGGTGCGATCGTGGACACGCTGTCGAGCGCGTCCTTCGAAGCGGTGACAAGCGATGATTGCCGCACCTGTCCGGTCAAGAGGTCATGTCCCGCGTGGCCCGAGGGGGGCCGGGTGAGTGGATCGTGACGGTCGATGACAGGGGGGCTGCCCTCAAGCATCTGGGATGTGTCGAGGGTCGGGCCCGTGGCCCTCAGGAACTCGTTTCCCTGGGAGGGTCGTCGGTCGTTCTCACCGATGAGCAGGCGGTCATCGTGTCCGCTCCTCTTGCCCCAAGCCTGGTCGTGGCCGGTGCCGGTTCGGGGAAGACGGAGACTCTCTCCTTGAGATTCGTCTACCTCCTCGATCACGCCCGGCGCCTCTTTGGGCGAGACCTATCTCCCGATGAGATCCTCTGCCTCACCTTCACCCGTAAGGCCGCTGGGGAGATCCTGGAGCGCGTCGCAGGACAAATCGAGCGGGTCTACGGTCCCGATGGGGATCGGCCCCTTCCCGCGGTATCGACCTACAACTCGTATGCCGCTGGCCTGGTCGCCGAGCACGGCCTCAGGGTCGGCGTCGATCCCGAATCCGTCGTGTTGACCGACGCCTCCCTCTGGCAGATGGCAGCCAGGGTGGCGGAGTCATGGGACGGGAGTCTTGAGTTCGAGGGGAGCCTCGCGTCGGCGGCGTCTGCCATCCCCTCGCTTGCATCCTCCCTTGCCGATCACGGAGTGACGGTCGATGAATTCTCCGACTTCCTTGGGCAAATGACCGGGGTGATCGAGGGATTGCCCCTCGGCCCACGGTCACGATCGGAGCCCAAGCGGGGGCGTCTTGCGGCGCCTTTCCGTTCGCGCGCGGGCCTCGCGGGTCTTGTCAAGAGGTACTGCGAGGTCAAGAGGGAGGCATCGTCGCTCGATTTCTCGGATCAAATCGCGATCGCTACAAGGCTCGCAAGCCTGCCCACGGTCCAGGCGCTGGAGAAGGCGCGGCATCGAGCCGTGCTGCTCGATGAGTTTCAGGACACTTCCCCCGGTCAACTCGATCTGTTCTCGACCCTCTTTGGCCCGGATCACTCCATCATGGCGGTCGGTGATCCTCATCAGGCCATCTACGGATTCCGGGGAGCGAGCGAGGCCGCGTTGGAGCGTTTCGTGGGTCGTTTTGGGGTGGGCGACCGCCAGAGGTTGACGCTCTCCGTCTCTTGGCGCAACTCCTCGGCGGTGCTTCAGGCCGCGAATGCGGCGACGGTGAGCCTCCGGCAGGATTCGAGCGTTGGGGTCCCCCTCCTCAGGTCGCGGACCGAGGCGGAGGGAATCGAGGAGCCTCCTCGGAGCCTCCCAGCCGTGACGGCCCAGACGTTCTCCGACCTTGAGGCCGAGGCGGCCGGCCTGGTGGCCCTCCTCGTCGAGCGGCGGGCCGCTCTTGAGGCTCAACGGCCGCCTGGAACTACCGTCGAATCTGCCGTCCTGTGCCGGGTGCGGCGTCTCTTCCCGACGATCGTTTCCGCGCTGAGGGCGGCGGGCATCGATCACCAGGTCGTCGGGTTAGGCGGCCTGCTCGATACCCCCACCGTCGTCGAATTGACCGCGCTCCTTCAGGTGGCTCACGATCCCAGCAGGGGTGACTCCTTGATGAGGCTCCTCACCTCCGAGAGGGTCGCCCTTGGCGTCCGGGACTTGGCCGCGCTGGGGGAATGGTCTGAGGAGTTGGCCGGCTCCCGCGAGGAGCGCGAGGTCCAGCCCAGCATCATCGACGCCCTCGACGAATCGCCGCCAGAGGGATGGGTGTCTCGCGACGGGCGTGACCTCGGGGAGGTGGCCCGGACGAGACTTGCCGACCTGCGGGCGACGGTCGAAACGATCAGGAGCCGAACCTACCTACCCCTCGCGGAACTCATCCTTGAGGTGGCGCGGTCGTGGAACCTGGACATCGAGGCGAGGGTTGCCGCCCGAGAGCGGGGGGCGGCGGGCGGGGATGAGGCCATCTATGCCCTCTTGGAGGCGGCAAAGACCTTTTCGGCTGCGGCCGACCACGCGACCCTCGGGGCCTTCCTGGCCTGGCTGGAGGCCGCGTACGAGCGTGAGGATGGCCTTGACGCACCCTTTGAGGAACCTAGAAAGGGTGCGGTTCAGGTCCAGACCATTCATGCGGCCAAGGGGAGGGAGTGGGACGTCGTGGCCGTTCCGAGCCTAGTCGACGGCGTGTTTCCCAAGGTCGATGTCTCCGGGAAACCAGACGATCCGACCTACCGATCCGCCGGATGGTTGAAGGGCGCGGGTGTGCTTCCGTGGCCCCTACGAC
This sequence comes from uncultured Demequinaceae bacterium, assembly GCA_964610155.1. Taxonomy (GTDB): domain Bacteria; phylum Actinomycetota; class Actinomycetes; order Actinomycetales; family Demequinaceae; genus JAFGBM01. The sequence continues at coordinate 98,910 of CAZSUY010000006.1, read as the reverse complement.
GCGATCGCGAGCAGTTGCCGTCCTGGGAGTGGGAACGGGCGACCAACCTCAAGGAGTTCGAGGACTCGCAGATGGGATTTCGAGAAGCCGCGGGTCGGCACGCAATTGCGGAGGAGAGGAGGCTCTTCTATGTTGCCGTCACTCGTGCGCGAAGCGATGTCATCCTCACGGCTTCTCCCCGACCTGAGGAAAGGTCTCCCCGTCCCGTCTCGATATTCCTTCGCGACCTCGTCGAACAGGGCGTACTAGGGGAGGGGTTGCTGACTCCTCCACAGAAGGATGAGGTAGCTGAATCTGAAGGCGAGGCGGCCCGGATGGCCTGGCCGGTCGAGCCGACGACGGCTCAGGTGATCAGGCGGGGTCTGGCCGCTGAGGTAAGGGAAGCTATCGCGGTGAGGGATGCCGTCGCGTCGGGGACAACCGGTTACACAGGGGAACTTCCCTACGTGAGGGAGATCGAGGCCATGATGGTGGAGGCCGGTGTGGCCAGTCCCCCTGAGGTGCAAATCGATTATCCGACTCACCTGTCGAGCACGGATCTCGTCCGTCTCGCCAGGGATCGGGAAGCATTCGCCCTCTCTCGGAGGAGGCCGATACCCACGGAACCCACAGTCGTGGCGAGTCGGGGGGGAGCCTTTCACTCCTTTGTCGAACGGTACTTCCGAAGCCCAGCGCTTATCGACCCAGATGGACTCCTGGATGATGACTCGGACGACGACAGCTCGGGGGAAGCTGGTGAATCACCGGGTGGGTCGAGCCTCGAAGAACTCCGGATGAGATTCCTTGAGAGTGAGTGGTCGCGCCGACTTCCCGAGGCCGTCGAGGTGGATGTCGAGATACCCCTTGGTGGGATGGTCCTGAGGTGCCGCATCGATGCGGTCTTTCCCCCAGGGGCAGGCCTCGAGCGGGTGACCGTCGTTGACTGGAAGACGGGTCGCTCTCCCAGCGATCCGGACGAGCGCGCATCTCGGGAGGTCCAATTGGCCGCATATCGGCTCGCCTGGGCGGCGCGGAAGGGCCTTGCCATCGAAGAAGTCGATGCCGTATTCGTCTATGTCGCATCCGGGGAAACGGTGCGGCCCAAACGGCTGCTCGGAGAAGACGATATCATCGCGCTGATTCGGGGTAGCTAGATCTCGCCGGATTCTCTAAGCAGGGTCTCAAGATCGGCGAGCATTCCCTCCGCGTCCCGCACGATGTCTGGGCTGCTCGTCCGCACCCCGTGCATAAGCCAGCGGGCGAGCGCGAATTCGCTCGCCAGGGCGGCCCGGTCGGTCAGGTGGGGATCGAGGAACTCGCGGCGCCCGAGCATGTACGCCTCAAGCACGCTCTCGAAGACATCGGCAGGGGCAGCGGCGATCAACCAGGCTAGGTCATCGGCGGGATCTGCGACACGAGCGTCCGCCCATCCGAGGAGGCCAGACACGGCTCCATCGGTCACGATCCATTGGTGTTCAGCGAGGCCGCCGTGCACGACCGCGGGTTCGAATCTCCACCATGCGACGTTCTCCAGGCGTTCCTCCCATCGCCCGGAGAGGCTGGGGGGGACCTTGCCGGTTTGGGCGGCGGCATCCAGCTCGGCTAGGCGGCGCTGGCGATAGGTCTCCGGCGTGTATGAGGGAAGGCCGGTGTCCTCGATGATTGAGATGGATAGTTCATGGATCTCGGCGATTGCCCGTCCGATGGAAGCCGCGAGGCTCGACCCCGGCTCGAGGCCCGCGAGGCTCAGGCGCTTGCCACGGATCTCCTCGTAGACGACGGCCCGGCCTCCCTCGTCAAGTGGAGCCGTTCCCCTTGGGCGCGGAACGTCGAATCCGAGATCCCCAGCGTCACACACCAGGCCAAGGGCGGCGAGGAGTCCGAGCTCGGCCTCGAGCGCCGCCCCCGCAGCGGGTCGCCTCGGAGCGCGTACCGTCCATCGCTTGCCCGTCGGATCCACGACCGTGACGACATCGAAGTCGGCATCGGCGTTAGGACTTCGCAGCACGTCGTAGATGTCGATTCCGGGCACGGCGATAGTCGCGAGGGCTGCCAACGCGAGCGGAGAGTGGGACACGTCCCTCACGGTAGAACGAAATGGGGCACGAGCGCCACGGGCGGCGCCTTCTGTGACGTAGCGTGGGTTCGTGGATAACGCCCGGTCGCTCGATGCTCCGTCGCTTCTTCGCCGTGAAGCAGATCGTCGGGCGACGGTCGATCTGGACGCCGCAGACGCCATCGTGGCCTCCTCGGGGGCCATTCTCATGGAAGGAGAACGGCTTGCGGTGGTGTCGGCGAAGGACCGCGAGCCCACCTCGCTAGCGGTCTTCCTCGGCACATTCGGGGGAAGGGACATCGTCGCCGTGCGGGCCGGGGATGACCTCGGCGATGCTCCCGATCGCCGGATGATTCCCCTGAGGGCAGCTCTGACAGCCCTTTCGAGCCATGACGATCGGGCGGAGGAACTCGAATTGGCCGTAACGGCGGTCGCAATGATCGAGTGGCACGAACGCCACCTGGCGTGTGGGAGATGTGGCGAGCCGACCGAACCTCAGAATGGTGGATGGATGCGGCAATGCGCAGACCACGGCCAGGAGCACTATCCCCGAACGGATCCGGCCGTCATCGTCGCGATTACGGACGAACAGGATCGGCTCCTACTCGCCCATGTCGCGTATCACTCTCCTTTGAGGTATTCCCACCTAGCGGGATATGTCGAGCCCGGTGAGTCATTGGAGCAGGCCGCTCATCGTGAGATTCATGAGGAGGCCTCGTTGAGGCTTGAGGGACTCGAGTACGTCGGAAGCCAGCCATGGCCGTTCCCGGCGTCGATCATGGTCGCGTTCAGGGCGCGAGCCGCGTCGAGCGATCTGAAGGTCGACGGAGTCGAGGTGACCGATGCAGTGTGGTTGACCCGTGGAGAGCTCCGCGATCGGCTTGCAGATCAGACGATGCGGCTGGCGTCACCAGGAACGATCGCAAGGAGTCTTATCCACGAGTGGTACGGCGCCAACCCCGTCGAGGACGCCGGTGTCGCCGACGCATGACATCATCCGTTCCATGAGTCCAGACGAGATCCTCGCCGCCCTCGACCCCGAGCAGCGCGAGGTGGCAACGACGCTCCATGGTCCGGTGTGTGTGTTGGCCGGGGCTGGTACCGGGAAGACCAGAGCCATCACACACCGCATCGCCTATGGGGTTCGTGCGAATGCCTACGACCCGCGATCGGTGCTGGCCGTGACGTTCACGACGAGGGCGGCGAGCGAGATGAGGGAGAGGTTGCGCCTCCTAGGAGTCTCCGACGTTACGGCCCGGACCTTCCACTCCGCTGCACTCCGGCAGTTGCGATACTTCTGGCCCGAGGTCGTCGGGGGGAGCATCCCGACGATCATCGCGCAGAAGGCTCCCCTCGTGGGGAGGGCGGCGCGGTCCATCGGCATTGGAGTCGATCGCCTTGCCGTGCGCGACCTCTCATCAGAGATCGAATGGGCAAAGGTATCTCTCGTCGCGGCCGAGGATTACTCGAGGATCGCCCAGGAGCGCGGTAGACCCTTGCCGGCCGGCCTCGCCTACCCCGTCGTCGCGGACGTCATGCTCGCATATGAGGAAGAAAAGACGGCGGATGTTGCGCTCGATTTTGAGGACATCCTTCTGGTTCTTGCCGACGTGCTTGGACGGAGCAGGGAGGTGGCCGATGCTGTCAGGAGCCGGTATCGACACCTCGTCGTGGACGAGTATCAGGACGTCTCTCCCCTTCAGCAGTTCCTTCTAGATGGATGGCTTGGGGGACGAGACGACATCTGCGTAGTGGGGGACCCCGCTCAGACGATCTACTCCTTTGCAGGGGCCTCACCCTCCTATCTCACGGGCTTCCGCCATACCTATCCTCACGCCACCCTCGTTCGTTTGGTGCGCGATTACCGGTCCACTCCACAGGTTGTGCGTCTCGCGAACACACTCACGGGAAGGGGCGAGGGCTCTGTCACACTTGTCGCCCAACGGGCCTCGGGGCCGGAGGTCGCGTATCGGATGTACGCGGACGATTCGGCTGAGGCGGCGGCCCTCGCCGATCAAGCCTCCGCTCTCCTCGCTTCCGGGGTTCCCGCGCGGGAGATTGCCATCCTCTATCGCACGAACGGCCAATCCGAGGCTTTCGAGGAGGCGCTCACCGAGCGTGGCCTTGGGTACGTCGTCCGGGGAGGAGCCAGATTCTTTGAGCGCGAGGAGATACGCCAGGGGATGCTCCTCCTCAGGGCGGCGTCCATCACGACAGAGGATGCCGACGTCGCAACCATGGTGCGGGAGGTTCTCACAGATGCCGGGTGGTCCGAGGAAGCTCCCGCCACCAGGGGGGCCGTAAGGGAGAGGTGGGATTCGCTGCAGGCGATCGTCGGTCTCGCCGACGGGTGGGACGGAACCCTGAAGGAATTCGTGGTTGACCTTGAGGAGCGGTCGACAGCGCAGCACGCGCCAGTCATCGAGGGCGTCACCCTGGCCACGCTTCATGCGGCGAAGGGCCTCGAATGGGATGCGGTGTTCATCGCCGGGTTGTCCGACGGGCTGGTTCCCATTTCGCTCGCCGATACGGAGGAGGCCATCGCCGAGGAGAAGCGCTTGCTCTATGTCGGTATCACCCGCGCCCGCGTCCACCTCACCCTGTCGTATGCCCGCGCTAGGGGTGAGAGGGGTCGGGCAATTCGGAAACCGACGCGGTTCCTCGCGAGTTCTTGGCCGACTGAGGGGCGAGAAGCGCCACCCCCGAGGCGGGCGGCAGCCGCGGATCTCGACATCCGAGACCTCCGCCTATTCGAGGAGCTCAAGGCGTGGCGACTCTCACACGCCGAGGAGGACGTCAAGCCTGCCTTCACCATCCTCGTCGATACCAGCCTTGCCGAGATCGCCACGAGGAAACCGAAGACCCTTGGTGAACTGGCGACCATTCGCGGGGTTGGCCCATTGAAGCTGGATCGGTTTGGGCGGGAGATTCTCGATATCGTCGCAGGGCACGTCTACCGGGAGGTACGGACCACACCGAAGAGGACTGACGGCTAGGGGACGACCGGCACGATCTCGGGAGGGTTCGCTGGGTCTGCGGCACCACATCCGCAGGCGGGATGGGTGGCACAGTATTCCGACTCGATGGTCATTCCTTCGAAAGGAATTCGCCACCTTCGCGAGGAGGGCTCGGCTCCTCGAAGAAGCGCCAAGACCTCTCGGAGGGCGATCCCGGCCGCAAGGAGAGCCGCCTCTGGTGGCACCCGTACTCCCGCATCCCTTCTAGGGTCTCCGAGTTGGAGGGCAAGGCGTGGCCACCACGGATCTCGCTCTGTGTGAGCGATCCCGAGGCAGGTCTCGCAGGGGGTCAGGCCGGGCACGATCAAGGGGCCGACGTTCACCCCATCCTCGTCAGTGACGATGTCGAGGTGAGGGATGTCTCGTGAAGTCAAACCCCGGGAAACGCCAATATCCGAGGCTCCATGAGCGCGGAGCACCTCAAGGGATGCCAACTCATCCGGGCGTGCGATCCGAATCAGGGGTTCCGTATCACGGATGAATCTGGTGAGTGCGGCCGCATTGCTCAGGCCAGGGAGCATCCGGTTAGCAGGACTTGCCAGGCGTGGCGGTCTCCGATCGCAAATCGAAAGGGCGGGGACACCCGCAAGGGCCAGGCCGATCGCGAGCCCGCAGGTGATTGCATCGACCCCGTGCACCCGCACAAGGGAATCGCCGTATTCGATCCGGGGACGGGCAGTTTTCAGCAATCCGTGTCGATCAAGCGCATCGATGATCTGGCCATGGTCCTCGCGTTCCGCACGGGAGAGTGCCACGGTTCGTCCCTCAAGGGAGGCTAGAAACGCACCCTCGTTTGCCGAAAGGTCGGAAAAGGCGAGCGGTCGATGTAGTCCGACCTGCATGTGTCCGGGCTCCCTTAGGAGGACCTGAACTCCGGGTTTGAGACGCATTCGGCCATCGTCGCAGAGCGGTAGGCGCCATGGGCGCTATCCACAGACAGCACGAAGGCGGGCCGAGGCCCGCCTTCGTGCTGAAAAGAATTCCTGTTATGCCGGAGCTTTCGGCAGGATTCGGGTCATCTTGGTCCCACAGTTGGGGCAGACGCCCTTGGCCATCCTCCGACCATTCGTCGTAGTGATGTCACCGACGGACTTGACCGTCGCCTTGCACTTGAGGCAGTAGAAATCGCCTTCGTACTTGTCCTCCATGGCATCTCCCATCTCGGCGTCTCCCATCTCGCTTCGGCGGGACGCTCAGCGCCTGCATTCCAGCCCAGATGGGCCGTCGAGGTCAAGGCTACGATGCAAATGCGACTTTTTCGGTTAGGCGGGGTGGTTCGTGTCGTCCTGGTCGTCCTGCTCGCCCGGCTTGGCGAGGAGTTCGCGTAGTTCGCGATCGATGTCGTCACTCCCCTCACCAGCCACCCGTGCTGATACCCAGGATGCCGGATCGTCGAGATCCGTGGCGGCGGGGAGAAGGTCCGGATGGGACCAGACGGCGTCGCGCTCGGCGGGACCGGCCACCCGCGCGAGGGTTTCCCAGAGGGTCGCGGCCTCCCGCAGGCGACGGGGCCTCAGGTCGAGTCCGAGGAGCGTAGCGAAGGTATGTTCCGCGGGACCACCGGCCGCTCGCCTCCGCCGGATCATCTCTTCAAGGGCACGGAGGTGGGGCAGATGGGGGGTGGCCGCTACGTCGACAACCTCCTCGACCCACCCCTCGATAAGGGCAAGAAGCGTCTCGATCGACTCGAGGGTCGCCAACTGCTCCTCACTGTGGTTGCTGGCGAAGATCCCATGGCTGAGCGCCTTCTGAAGGTGGGTCGGGTCCCCCGCGCCCGCGTCCCGCACGGCCTGATCCAACGCCTCCGGATCGATCGTTACCCCACGCGCGTATCGCTCGATCGCGGAGTGAAGCTGCCCGGCGAGCCAAGGGGCCTGGAGGAATAGCCTGACGTGGGCGCACTCCCTCAGGGCGATGAAGGTTCGGACTTCGTCAACGGGAACGTCGAGTCCGCTCGAGAACTCAGATATAGATCGGGGGACCAGGATGACGCGCGCCTCTGGCATCAAGAGCAAACCAAGGTCGGTCCCCCCGAACGCCTCGCGGGCGAGTGCGCCCGCGGCCTGACCCATATGCATCCCGCACACCGTCGGGCTGACCTGACTCAGCAACGCATTATCGCCGTCCGTCTCTCGTCCTATGAGTCCTGCGAGCGCCCGGGAGACCGAGACGGCGATAGGGCCCGCGAGGTGTCTCCAGGTAGGAAGGGTCGCCTCGACCCACTCGGCGTGGCTCCACACGCGGGGAGGGCTCTTTGACGGCGGGAAGTCGGTGATCGCATCGAGCCACAACTCCGCTTGGGTGATCGCTCTCAGGTACTCATCGGCGATGGCGGCGTTCACAAGGGGATCCCCGCCCTGGGCGGCGATGCCCCTGGCCACGTCGGCCGCGAGGGCCCAGTTGACATCCTGGCCTTGGGACTGTTCCATCAGAGCCCTCAGTTGGGCGATCACGTGTTCGAGCATCCCCGGTACGTCGGTCATCCCTGACTCAATCGCGAGTCGGTCGGGGTCAAGGCCCATGCGTTGCATCTCATCGAGGGCCTCCTCGGCGCGATCACCGAATAATTCCCGAAGCAACTCAATCCACTGCGACGATTCGTCGGTCACCGATCCTCCATCCTGAGTGCGCATCTCCACCGTACGCCAGGGGAGGGGTGGTATCTGAGTCGTTCGCCATCAGCGATGATGGGATCGTGACCGACCCACTTTCCGTTGCCAGCCCCAAATCCGTTGTGCCGCACCCTGTTGTCCCACCCCCGCCTAGCACTCGATTGATTGTCCTGGCCCTGAGCGGGCTCGTGACGGCTCTACTGATCGCCCTACTCACCGTTCTTCCTCTCCCATATTTGATCGATCGGCCGGGACCGACCTTTGACATGTTCGACGACTCGGAAGGTGCCGCCCTTCTTAGCATCGACGGCGTGACGACTTATGCTCCATCGGGAGAGCTGAGGCTGACGACGGTGGCGGTGCAGGGCGGCCCCGAGCACTCTCTGCCGTTCGGGACCATTCTCAGGGCGTGGCTGTCACCGAACGCGATGGTCCAGCCGGAGTATTCGGGGACGGAGGGAGGGTCGACCCAGCAGCAGTGGGTCACATCCCAAGAAATGGCGATGGTCGCCGCGTTGTCTCATCAGGACATCGAGGTTCCTGCTGAGGTGACCATTGTCGGCATCGAACCGGAATCAAACGCGCAGAGGTTCTTCGAATATGGCGATGTCATTGTCGCCGTCAACGGTTCAACCATAGATACCTACGATGATCTCGACGCCGCCTTTGATCCCCTTGATCCGGGCGACAGTGTGACCGTTACCGTTCTTCGGGCGGGTCGAGAGGTTTCGGTTTCCTTTGCGACGATCGACAACGGTTTGGGGCGCGCCGTCATGGGGGTCTGGGTGGACCCCACGTTCAATTTCCCCTTCGACATCGGCGTTGCGATCGATAATGTCGGTGGTCCAAGTGGAGGGGCCCTTTTTGCCCTCGGAATCATCGATCTACTGACGCCCGAGGACGAGCTTGACGGAGAGAAGGTTGCCGGAACGGGGACCATCGACCTGGAGGGGAACGTGGGGCCGATAGGTGGCATCGTCATGAAGATTGAGGGGGCGGCAAGAGCGGGTTCCCGGTGGTTCCTGGCCCCCGCGCTCAACTGCCCGAGCGTTCAAGGCAACATTCCCGATGGAATGACCGTTGTGGCGGTATCAACTCTCGATGAGGCCTATGCCGCTATGGTCGCCATCGGAGCGGGAGATACGGCCTCGCTGCCATCATGCACGTGAGTATGCGAGGCTAGGGGCATCGACCTAGATATCGGTAGGAGAGGACAACGACCATGACCGTAGATGAGAGTGGCAAGAAGCCCGCCCCGAGGGGCATCGTCGTGCCCCGCCGTCATCCGGCTTGGACGATCGCCCTCGCCGCTGTGCTTGCCGTCATCATCGCCATCGTCATTATTGGGAACCTCTGGACCGATTGGGTCTGGTATCGCCAGCTCGGGTTCTCCGGCGTGTGGCGAACGCAGTGGACTACCCGCCTCTCCCTCTTCCTCATCTTCGGGGTCTTCTCGGCCCTTGTGGTGTGGTTGACGCTCCGGTTCGCCAAGCGCGCACGGCCGAAGGCATCTTCTCGTCCGCGGTCCGCCCTTGATGCCTACCGCGAGCAGCTTCAGCCCGTCGAGCGATGGGTGACCGTCGCGCTCCCGCTGGTTATCGGCCTCATCTCGGGTGCAGCGGTCGCGGCTAGGTGGGACGTCTTCTTGGCCTGGCGGAATCAGGTTCCCTTCGGGATCAAGGATCCACAGTTCGGGATGGACATCTCGTTCTACACCTTCACGCTTCCCGCGATCACGGTTCTCATCGACTTTGCCTTAGGGATCGCTGTTGTCTGTGCCATCCTGTCCGCGTTCGTCCACCTCCTCTATGGGGCCATTTCCTCGGGGGGTAGGGCTTTCGCGGCTTCGAAGCAGGCTCGGGTTCAACTCGCCATTCTTGGCTCGATCGTGATGGTTCTGATCGGCCTCAAGATTTGGCTCGGCCGATACTCTCTTCTCCTTGGGTCGGGAGACACCTTCGACGGCGCCAACTTCACCGATGTCAACGCCGCGGTTCCGGCCCGGAACATCCTCGCCGGTATCTCGCTCATTGTCGCCCTGATGTTTCTCACGGTCATTGCTCGACCGGACTGGCGGGTGCCGTTCATCGGGGTCACCCTCATGATCGTCGCCGCTCTCGTCGTAGGGGGTCTTTACCCGGCCATGGTCCAGCGTTTCAAAGTCACTCCGAACGCTCAGGAGTTGGAGGCGCCATACATCCAGAGGAACATCGATGCCACGCTCGTGGCGTTCGGCCTTGACGATGTTGAGTCCGTCCAGTACAACGCCGAGACGCAGGCCCTCCCAGATGCCCTACGCGCCGATGCCCAGACGACGGCTTCGATCCGCCTCCTGGACCCAGCCATCGTGTCTCCTGCGTTCCAGCAACTCCAGCAGAACAAGCAGTACTACGACTTCCGGGGCACCCTCTCCGTGGATCGATACCTGATCGATGGGGAGTTGAACGACACCGTGATCGCGGTGAGGGAGCTCAACCTCGACGGCCTGTCGGACGAGAACCGGACGTGGATCAACGATCGGACCGTCTTCACCCATGGTTTTGGTGTTGTCGCGGCCTATGGCAACCGAACGAATGAGGATGGCCAACCGACATTCTTCGAAGGCGGGATTCCCTCGAAGGGGGAACTCGGAGCCTATGAACCCCGGATCTACTTCGGTCCCAATTTACCGAGCTATTCCATCGTCGGAGCCTCGGAGGGGTTGACGCCCTGGGAACTTGACTACCCCGACGATGCCTCGCCGAACGGTCAGATCAACACGACCTACGAAGGCGATGGCGGGCCCGGCGTTGGCAGCCTATTCTCGAAATTGATGTTTTGGGTCCGATTCGGAGACGAGGAGATCCTCTTCTCCGATCGGGTGACCTCTGATTCGCAGGTGTTGTTTGTTCGCGATCCCGTCGAGCGGGTTAAGAAGGTCGCTCCATATCTCATCCTCGATCAGAACACATATCCGGCCATCGCCGACGGTCGGGTCTTGTGGGTGGTCGATGGATTCACGACGACGAGCAACTATCCCTATGCGGATCGGCTGCTCCTCCCGCTCCCCGATGGAACTGAGTATGACCTCACCTATGTACGGAACTCCGTTAAGGCGACCGTTGATGCCTACGACGGGACGGTCACCCTGTACGCGTGGGATCCAGAGGATCCCATCCTTCAGACCTGGGAGAGTGTGTATCCGGGGACGCTCACACCTGTATCTGAGATCTCCTCGCAACTCATGTCCCACCTCAGGTATCCGGACCTCCTCTTTCAGATCCAGAGGCTCCAACTCGCCACCTACCACGTGACGGACGCCCAATCGTTCTACTCGGGCCAGGACTTCTGGCGCAATCCGCAAGACCCTACGGCATCCGCTGCCCAGGGTGGCGCATTACAGCCCCCGTACTATCTCACCCTCCAGATGCCCGGCCAGAGCGCGCCGACCTTTTCGATGATGTCGAGCTTCATACCGGGGGGGAACACCGATCGAAATGTCCTGACGGGCTATCTCGCTGTGAACTCGGAGACCGGGAACGTCGCTGGGCATCCGGATGCCGACTACGGGACCCTGCGCCTGCTTGAGCTTCCGCGGGACTCGACCGTCCCCGGCCCCGGCCAGGTGCAGAACGCCTTCAACTCAGATCCGGAGGCGCAGAACATCCTCAACCTCTTGAGGCAGGGTGAGACGAATGTCCTGAGCGGTAACCTGTTGACCCTTCCGGTCGGGGGCGGGCTCCTGTATGTGCAACCGGTGTTCGTTCAGAGTTCGAAGGGGACCCAGTTCCCGCTCCTTCAGAAGGTGTTCGTCGCCTTTGGCGACTCGGTAGGGTTCGGCAACACCCTCGATGAAGCCCTCGATCAGGTCTTCGGGTCGGCGAGTCCCACGGACCCAACAGACCCAACAGACCCGACGGATCCCGGAACTACGCCCGACACCACCGAGGTTTCGGAGGCACGATTGGCGCTCCAGAAGGCCCTCGCCGACGCCAAGCGAGCGATCGAGGACGGCCAGGACGCCCTCGTCGAAGGGGACTTTGCGGCGTATGGGGAGGCCCAGGATCGGCTGGAGGAGGCGCTCAATGACGCCATCGAAGCTGAGGCCCTCATCGTCGAAGCCGAGGCGGCTCAGGAGGCGACGGAGGGGACCTGATCGGCCTAGGTTTGGCCCTCCCCGCGGCATGCGGGTAGAATGAGTGACTGCCGACGCGGGGTGGAGCAGCTCGGTAGCTCGCCGGGCTCATAACCCGGAGGTCGCAGGTTCAAATCCTGTCCCCGCTACGATTGTGATATTCACAGATGTGAAGCGTCGAGATAGGGGACCGAACCTATAGGTTCGGTCCCTTGTCTGTCTTCGGAGGCTATGTACTGACGGCGACACCCCTAGAGTTATGGCATGGCCTCCCCTGACCGCTTGGTATGGATCGACTGTGAGATGACCGGACTCGACCCGGAGGCCGACGCCCTCATCGAGGCCGCCTGCCTCGTCACTGATGCAGAACTCAACCTCCTGGGCGATGGGGTTCAGGTCGTCATCAAGCCACCCGCCAAGGCCCTCGAGAGTATGACCGATTTCGTGAGAGAAATGCACACGGCCTCGGGTTTGCTCCACCTGGTTGAGGATGGGTGCTCTCTCGCCGAGGCCGAGGACCTGCTCCTCTCCTATGTGAAGGAGCACGTTCCGGAAGGCAAGGCTCCCCTCGCTGGAAACACCATCGGCATGGATCGGATCTTCCTCGAAAGGGACATGCCCGGGCTCATATCCTGGCTTCATTACCGAGTCGTTGACGTCTCATCGATCAAGGAACTGGTCCGAAGGTGGTATCCGCGGGTCTACTACAAGGCCCCTGGGAAGACTGGCTCGCACCGGGCCCTTGGCGACATCGAGGAATCCGTACGGGAGCTTCGTTACTACAGGGAGACGGTATTCGTGCCGCCCCCCGGTCCAGACTCCAAGGCGGCGTCAGCGGCTGCTAAGGCCGTGGGTGGTGAGTCGTCAAATTCAAATGGGGGTATCGATCCGGATAAATATTGATGGAGGTCCACTCGGGTCGCGATACACTATCGGCTGGCCCCACGGGCGCATGGTGGTTGTAGCTCAGTAGGTAGAGCACCTGGTTGTGGTCCAGGGGGCCGCGGGTTCAAGTCCCGTCAGCCACCCCATTGACGGAAGGCCCTCGGCAACGGAGCCGGGGGTCTTCTTCCTTGAGGCCTGGCTTGTCCTTGAGGGCTAGGGTGTAGCCGTGGACGCGCAAATTGCGCCAGCCGCCGAAGGAGACGTTTCATGCTCGTAGCGATGACGGGTCTCGGTTTCTCCGCCGCGGCCGGCCTCAACGCCTTCATCCCCCTCGCCGTCTTGGCAACCCTTGCCCGTTTCACGAGCCTGATCGAGCTTTCCCCAGGATTCTCGTGGCTCGCTTCGTGGCCGGTTATCATCGCCGGATTGTGCCTACTGACTGTTGAACTCGTCCTCGACAAGATCCCCGGGGTGGATACGGTTAACGACTTCATCCAGACACCGCTCCGACCTGCGATGGCCGCCTTGGTGTTCGCTGCGTCGGTCACCGCCGATGTCCCTGGCACGGATCAGGTATGGGCCTGCCCTGGATGGGTTTCCTGGACGCTTGGTGCTCTCCTTGGCCTGACCGTTCACCTGTGCAAGGCGGCTTCGCGAACGGCCATTGGAGCCGCAACGGGTGGATATGGAACGCCTCCAGCCTCCTTCTTCGAGGATGGCCTCGCCCTCTCCCTTTGTGTTTTCGCCCTCGTTATACCCCTTCTGGTGTTTCCCGTCCTTGTGGGAATGGGGGTCGGGGTTTATCGGATCGTGACGATAGGTCGCCGCCGCCGTCAACGGAAAGCCGAGGAGCAACGGCAGTGGCGGAAAGAGCGCGAAGCCGCGGAGGTCGCCGCAGGGCTCAAGGGTTGGCTCGCCCGTCCGACTCGTCGCCTTCTCGCGCGGGCCGGTCGCAACGGAAATGGGAAAGATTCCGAAACGACGAAGGTCCGGCGGTATCGCCGAACCTCGGAGTAGTACGCCCCCGGGGACTCGAACCCCGAACCCGCTGATTAAGAGTCAGCTGCTCTGCCAATTGAGCTAGAGGCGCGCGGTCACCCATGGTATCAAAGGGGCGGAGTGGCTAGTTCACGGGGGAATCTTCCTGCCTTTTTTAGAGTTGACCAGGACATGACCACACAACTTACTGCAGGCGACATCGCTCCCGACTTCACCCTCCCGACCGACGAGGGTTTCTTCACGCTCTCCGAGCACCGTGGGACCCGAGTCATCTTGTACTTCTACCCAGCTGCCATGACCCCAGGGTGTACCACCCAGGCATGCGACTTCCGAGACAACCTTGGCTCTCTCGTCAAGGCTGGATTCGCGGTCGTCGGCGTCTCGCCCGACAAGCCCGAGGCATTGGCGCGATTCCGGGCGAAGGAGCACTTGACCTTCCCCTTGGCCTCCGACCCTGAAAAGAGTGTCCTGGATGCCTACGGGGCGTTCGGAGACAAGTCTCTGTATGGGAGGCTCACCCGCGGGGTCATTCGTTCGACCGTTGTCGTTGGAATGGATGGAAAGGTCGAATTGGCGCAGTACGGGGTCAAGGCGACCGGACACGTCCTGAGACTTCGGAAGGCCCTCGGGCTCAACTGACGGTAGCCGCGGATGTTAGGCGCGAAAGCACTCCCGTATCCTAGGGAGTACGCGCGAGTGGCGAAATTGGCATACGCGCCGGGTTTAGGACCCGGTGTCCTCGGACGTGGGGGTTCAAATCCCCCCTCGCGCACTTACTTCTTGGATTTGTGCCCTGCCTCGTGGTCGGCAATCTCCTTGCGAACCTCGTCCATGTCGAGTTTGTTGACCTCATCGATGACCTGTTTAAGGGCGGGGGCGGGCAACGCGCCAGCCTGACGGAACACGAGGACCCCGTCGCGGAAGGCCATAAGGGTGGGGATGGCTGTCACGCCCAAGGAGGCTCCTAAGCCAGGCTCGGCCTCGGTGTCCACTTTTCCGTGAATCACGCCGGTATTCGCGTCCGAGGAAGCCTCGAAGATCGGGCCGAACATCTTGCACGGATGGCACCACTCCGCCCAGAAGTCCACGAGGACAACCCCATCCTTCTTGATGGTCTCTTCGAATGCCTTTGTCGTTAGATCGACCGTGGCCATGTCATTCCCTCCGTTCGTGGGCGCACCGCGCCTCTTTTTCAAGGGCGCACCGAGCCCCATGGCCGAGACAACACCGTCCGGGTCGGGCGTATTCCCGTGAGGGTCATACCGCCGGGGGTATGACACAACACTGCGATGTTCGGGGAGGATCGGGACGAACGGGGTCCCGACGCGGTATAAACGATCCATGACCGACATGGCCGAGTTACCACCGGAGCCGTCAGGATGGCTTCCGTCAAATGAACTCGACTACGTCCGTGGCCACCTGCCCATGGTCTATGTCGACATCGTTCCTGTCCGGATGTCCGAGGCCGGCCTGGTCACGGAGGTCTGCCTCCTATTGCGCGCCGTCGATGATGCCATGTCGCGAGCACTCGTATCGGGGAGAGTGCTCTACCACGAGCGCCTACGCGAGGCTCTCATCCGGCACATCGAGAAGGACCTCGGGACGCTCGCGCTTCCACGGGTCTCCCCCCAGCCCTCGCCCTTTCTTGTCGCCGAATATTTCCCGACGCGCGGCGTGAGCCCGTACTTCGACTCCCGTCAGCACTGCGTCTCCTTGGCCTATGTGGTTCCCCTGGACGGTGAGTGCGAGCCGAGCCAGGATGCCCTCGATGTCATCTGGCTGACTCCGGAGGAGGCCGCGAGTGAAGACATCGGCTGCCAGATGCATGGTGGCCAAGACCTCATCCTCAGGAAAGGCCTCGCGAGCGTCAACGCCCTTCCTACGGGCTAGCCGAGGAGGTCGGGGAGTTCCTTGGTGAGTGCCCGGAAGGCCTGCCCGCGGTGGGAGATCGCATTCTTTGTCTCTGGATCTAGTTCGCCGTTTGTCAGGGTCTGACCGTCGGCGAGGAAGATCGGGTCGTATCCGAACCCATTTTCACCCCGAGGGGTGCCCACGATCACACCCCGAAGACGTCCCACATTCACCGTTTCCCGGCCATCCGGGGTGACCGCAGCGGCGGCACACACGAAAGCCGCGCCTCGATGTTCGGGGCGAACCTCCGCCAGTTGCGCGAGCAGAAGTTCGAGGTTGGCGGCATCGTCCCCATGACGTCCAGCCCACCGGGCGGAGAAGATGCCGGGGGCCTCACCCATGATGTCCACGGTGATGCCAGAGTCATCGGCAATGGCGACGAGGCCAGCGCTCAGAGCGAGCGTCCGCGCCTTGATCAGAGCATTCTCTTTGAACGAGGAGCCGTCCTCGAGAGGCTCGGGAGCGCCGATCTCACCGGAAGTGACCAACTGTTCGGGAAGGAATCCGGGAATGGCGGAGGCGAGGATCGCACGAACCTCGCTGGCCTTGTGCTCGTTGTGGGTCGCGAAGGCGAGGCGAGCATCAAAGGGGACCGTCACCGAGGGGAGAGTCATGTGTCTCCCCTCGAAGAGAGGGCCTCCACCTGAAGCCTGGCCAACTCTGCCGTCCCCGCGGTGGCGAGATCGAGCAGGTGGCTCAATTCGTCGCGGTCGAACGGAGCCGCCTCGGCCGTCCCCTGAACCTCGATGAACAGGCCCCGTCCAGTCATCACCACATTCATGTCCGTATCCGCCCGCACGTCCTCGGAGTACGCGAGATCTAGCATGGGGGTTCCCCCGATGACACCAACGCTGACCGCGCTCACCGTGTCGATGAGGGGGTTATCGGAGGCGGGGAGCACTCCCTTGGCCTGGGCCCAGGCGATCGCGTCAGCGAGCGCCACGTACGCTCCCGTGATGGCGGCGGTTCGCGTACCGCCATCGGCCTGTAGCACATCGCAGTCGATGACGATGGTGTTTTCCCCGAGAGCCTTGAGATTGATGATCGCCCGCAGGGACCGGCCGATCAGGCGTGAGATCTCGTGGGTGCGTCCCCCGATCCTGCCGCGAACGCTTTCGCGTTCGTTCCGGGTGTCCGTTGCGCGGGGCAGCATCGAGTATTCGGCCGTCACCCATCCCGCGCCCTTGCCGGACTTCCATCGGGGGACACCCTCGGTGAAGGAGGCGGCGCAAAGCACCTTGGTGCCTCCGAAGGAGACGAGGCAAGATCCCTCGGGGTGCGTCTGCCAACCGCGCTCGAATGAGATCGGTCGAAGGTCAGAGGGGGCGCGGCCATCCGCGCGAAGGGCTTCGGTCATGCGATGAGCCTAGCGGGCTGTATGGGAACGAAAGCCGCTGGCGTCACAGGAAGATGCTCATGCCGGGATGGGCCGCCTCGATCGGGCCGGTGTAGGCCGCTTCGGCTTCGGCAAGGGCAAGGTTCGGGTCGGTCCAGGGCGGAATGTGGGTCAACACCAACCGGCCAACACCGGCTTTCTTGGCGACCTCACCAGCCCGTCGCCCGGTCAGGTGTACCCCCCGCGCCGCCCGGTGGGACTCGAGGAATGACGCCTCGCAGAGAAAGAAGTCGGCCCTTTCGGCCGCATTATCGAGACCGCTGCATTCGTCCGAGTCCCCTGAGTAGGCGATGACCGCGTCACCTGAGCCGTCCTCGCGTGGGCCCACGATCCGTATCGCATACGCGGGAGAGGCATGCTCGACGGCTTCGGCTCGCACCACGAGGGGGCCAACAGTCACCTCGCCCCCGGACTGCCACACGCGGATATCGAGCATGGGACTTGATTCCGTCGCCCCACGAAGCTGCTCAACCCGCGATGAGGTGCCGAATGGTCCATGGATCGCGATCGGTTCTGTCGATCCGTCGGGATGGTACGAGAGGTAGACGTGCAGGGCGGCGAGGTCCGCGCAATGGTCGGCATGAAGATGGCTGAGGGCGACGGCGTCGACCTCACGCGGGTCGCACCACCTCTGAAGGGGTCCGAGGGCCCCTGCCCCGAGGTCGAGGACAAGCCTCCAGGTGCGACTGGAGGAATCATCCGCCTCGACGAGGTAGCAGGATCCGGACGACGCCGGTCCCGGCACACTTCCGGAGCAGCCGACGACCCGAATCCTCACAGGGGGGAGCCGTCCCGCGCGTTAGAAGTCGATCTCTCGACGTGGGCCACAACCGGGCCGAGGAACCGTTGAGCGAGAGCCTCGAAACGGTCGGTGTCCCCGGTAGCGGCGAAGTGATGGGCGGGTGGCGTGTCCGCGCGGCGCTCGAGGCCCTCCTCGACGAGGATCCGGTAGACCTCCATCGCGGTATCGGTCGCGCTGTCGACGAGAACCACGTCCTCGCCCATGACATAGGCGATTGCACCTTGGAGCATCGGATAGTGGGTGCATCCGAGGATGACCGTGTCGACATCCGCCTCCTTGAGGGAGGTGAGGTACTCCCGGGCGAGTGACATCACCTCGGGTCCTGTGGTGATCCCCCCCTCCACCAGGTCGACGAACCGTGGGCAGGCCTGGCTGGTCACCGTTACCCCCGTAGCGGCCGCGAAGGCGTCGTCGTACGCACCGGATCCGACCGTGGCGGCCGTCCCGATGACCCCGATGCGTCCCGAACGGGTTGTCGTTGCGGCTCGCCGAACGGCAGGGACGATGACCTCGACAACCGGTACTCCCCGGTCCTTGCTGAACCGCTCCCGGGCATCCCGCAACACCGCGGCCGATGCGGAATTGCAGGCGATGACGAGGAGCTTCACCCCTTCGGCGACAAGGGTGTCCATGATGCGAAGGGCGTGGGCCCTGACGTCTGCGATCGAAAGGGGGCCATAGGGTCCGTTGGCGGTGTCCCCGATGTAGTGGATCGCCTCATTTGGCAAGACGTCCATGATCGCGCGAGCGACGGTCAGCCCCCCGACCCCCGAGTCGAACACCCCTATAGGAGCATCATTCATCGCCGCCGCCTTCCTGGTCCATAACGCAGGCTACCAACGAGTCCTGGAGCCAGGTGAGTGCCTGGTACAGCATCGCGAGGGAGATGCGCCCGTGATCGATGCTGAGGCCTTCCGGAGCACCGTGCTCAAGAAGCCCCTGGGCAATGTCTAGCTCGCTATGCAGCAGCTCGGCGTCCTCGTCCGTTTCAAGACCCAATCGCGTGGCGATGACCAAGCGGACATCCGTCAGCGCGGCGGCCGTTGGCAATGCCTCCGTAAGGGCAACAACCCATTCGGAACCCTTCTGACCCAGTTCCTTCTGTATCTTCCGAAGTCGCTCGACCTTGAGCGATCGGAGATCCGGCTCGGTGAGCCGGCGATACTCGTCCGCAACCCCACGATCCGTGGGGACGGCGTTCGGGAATAGGCGGAGCAATGCCGGATCCTCGGGATTGACGGATCCCTCCTCAAGGGGACCGGCGTCCACGAGAGCGTCCACCTCGGCGAACAAGTCGGCGATGATGGAACGCTCATCGGCGTCGAGCCTGGCCACGGCCACCTCGCCACGCCTTGAGAATCCTCTCATTCGCCGCTCCTCTGCATGGTGGCCCACAGGCCGTAGGAATGCATCGCCTGGACGTCTCTCTCCATCTGCTCCCGGCCCCCGCTGGACACGACGGACTTGCCGCGTTCATGCACCTCGAGCATTTTCGTGGAGGCCTTGGCGCGTGGCCACCCGAAATGCTTTTCAAATATGTGAGTCACGTAGGTCATGAGGTTGACGGGGTCGTTCCAGACGATGGTTACCCAGGTGTCGTCGAGCCGGGTTTCGACGGCTGTCTCGACCTCGGTGACGCCGCGGGGGCTCATGCCGTCAAGCCTACGGCGGCCTCCTATGTCTTACTCGTTCCCGTCGTCCCCGGGTTCGCCAGAACCGAAGGCCTTGTCGAGGATCTCCTTGCACGCCGGACACACCGGAAACCGGCTGGGATCCCTGTTGGGCACCCAAACCTTCCCGCAGAGCGCGATGACGGGGCCGCCAGAGACAGCCGACTCGAGGATCTTCTCCTTGCGAACGTAGTGAGCGAAGCGCTCGGCGTCCCCGGGCTCCTGAAGCTGCCGAACCTCCTCGCGCTCAATCGTCGCTGCGCCACCGCCGGGTTCCTCGCGGGGAAGGGGCTGGTCGGTCATGTGTCCATGATACTTGGCGAGACCATCGGGGGTGTCTAGGCGACCGCCGCTACGAGCCTGCCGCTCCTCCGGTCGTAGAGGGTTCCGGCCCATCGGACGCCCAAGACGAGGGCTACGACTCCCGTGGCGGTCCCCGTGACAAGTCCCACCCACCCCCATGAGGCGTCCCAAGCGAGAGCGGCGACCAAGGGAAGGACGACGGGAACCGCGACCACCCAGGAGGCCAGCGAGGAGATGGCCTGGGCAAACAACCCGGCCCCTATGGACCCAACCTGGGCGGAAAAGGGGTTCTCGCCCGGAACGGGTGCCCGGTAGGGGAGGACGACGGACGTGATCGCGGAGACCCCCAGGCTCGTCCCGAGGACCCCAAGGGACGCCCCGATGACCCCCGGGGCGAGATCAGTCCTCCCTCCGATGACAAGAGCCGCGACGATCCCTGCGCCGACAACAGGGACAGCCCACACGAGCGTGGCTGTGGTCCTTCCCCACATGACGGCCCTGCCCAACCTGCCAGCGACAACATCGAGCCACAGGGCGGTCGAGTCGTAGGCAACGTCGTTGTGACGACCCCATCCGATGGTCCCAGCCAAAAGGAGTGGGACGGCCATGACCACGGCCACGGGGGAGCCGAATGCCGGATACACCAGAAAGAAGAACAGAACGGGGAAGACCGTCACCGACAGGATGGCGGCGAGGTACCGGGCGTCTGTGAACCAGTATCGAATCGCTCGCGCTCGAATCGCCACGACCGCCCTCGGAGGGCACCCAACCCAGCGACCTACCCAACGGCCGATGGGACGCCCCGAACGATTCTCGACCCGGAGGGCAACGGCCAGCATGGAGTCTTCGCGGGCCTTCGTACCCCCGCCCCTGCTGATGGGGTGAACAAGCACATGTTTAACGTTCACCCTCCAGGTCAACCAGAGCAACAGCACCCATCCGGTGGAAAGGGCGAGCCTCCACCACACGGCCGACCATTGCCCCGCCGAGGCCGCACTCGCAGCGCCTATGGGGGCCCCGATCGGCGTCAGGCGTATCGAATCCAGGATGGGGGTTGCGTCGTATTCGAGGATCGTCTCCAGCCCGTCCGCCAAGACGATGGAGGCTAGGGGGGCTAGGAGGAAGACCCCGACCAGAGTGACGAGGAAGGCGATCTCCCTGGAGCGGCGGGATTGAAGGAGCCGGGCGATCCACATGACGGAGACCCGGGCGGACAGGATCATGGTCGCGAGCGACAGGAGGGCACCGGCCAACGCGACGGCGAACACCTCGCCACCATCGGGCAGCCAGGATGTGGAGAAGACGAAGAGGGCCGTGAGGAAGAAGAGGGCGGGGATCGTAAGGAAGGCGGACACGGTCAGGCCTGGCATGATCCGGCGTATGCCGATCCCCAGGGACGCGAATCGCGCGGGATCGAGCGAGTCGTCGAGCCCAGCGATGAGGATTGGGACCACCACCCAGCCGATCATGAGGACGGTCACGATCGCCGTATAGGCGTCCGTTCGGACGCCGGTGGTCCGGAGGGCCAGTGCCCTCGCGGTTATCGCAACGGAAGGGAGGAGGGACAGGGTCCAGATGGCGCCCCCGATGAGCATGAGCATCCGCCACCACTCGCGGCGCAACTGGTGGATAGTCGTCGTGAGGCGGAGCCTCAGGATTGTTGCAACCACGTGAGGTCCCGATGCTCTCCGACGTCTCCGACGAGCGTCACGAAACGATCCTCCAGGTCCGTGCCGGCGCGGACCTCGTCGAGCGTGCCATAAGCCAGCACCCGACCTCCTCCAATGATCGCAACGTGGTCACACACCCGCTCGACGAGCGCCATCACATGGCTCGACATGATGACAGTGCCACCCGACGCCACGAAGGAGGAGAGGATGCGGCGGATCGCGCCGGCGGAGACAGGGTCGACGGCCTCGAACGGCTCGTCGAGCATCAGGACGCGAGGTGCGTGGATGAGGGCGCAGGCAAGGGAGATCTTCTTGTTCATCCCGGCCGAAAAATCCGTGACGAGAATCCGTGAATAGACCTCAAGATCCAAGGCGGCGAGCAGGTCGTCGCGGCGGGCCTCGACGGTCGCCGGATTCATCCCCCGCAGCAGACCCGAGTACGAGATGAGCTCGGCTCCGGTGAGGCGATCGAAGGTTCGGAGACCATCGGGGAGCACGCCGAGCATGGGTTTAGCGTGATCGGGATCCTTCCAAAGATCGGTCCCGTGCACCAGGACCGTTCCGGCATCCGGCGTCAGGAGGCCGGTCGCCATGGACAGGGTGGTGGTCTTTCCCGCTCCGTTCGGGCCGACGAGACCATAGAGCGACCCCGTCGGTACGTCCAGATCGAGCCCATCGACCGCAATCGTTCTACCGAAGCGCTTGTGGAGACCCACAAGAGACAGGGCAGGGGCATCGACGGGCATGCCCTCAGCGTAGGTCCCGGTTATAGCGATGTGACAAGCAGGTAGGTGATGTAGGTGATGAATATCACGACGAAAAACACACCTTCGGGCCTGGTGATACTTCGGTCTTTCCGGAATCGGAACGCGGCTAGGCCGAGGAGTAGGACGACAATCCCGTAGACGGGCAGGTCCCTGGTGACGATAAGGGGATCGACGGAGGCGGGCTGGATAATGCCTGCGAGGCCCACGACCCCAAGGGAGTTGAAGATGCACGAGCCGATGATGTTCCCGATGATGAGGTCGTGTTCCCTACGTCGCGCAGCGGCGAGGGCGCTCGCGAGTTCGGGGAGGGAAGTGCCGATGGCCACTACCGTCAGGCCGATGACAAGGTCGCTCATTCCGAGTTGATGGGCCAGTTCCTTCGAACCTTCCACCAGCACAAAGGATGACGCCACCAGGAGGATCAAGCCGACGACGAGCCAGACAACCGCACGACGTTGAGAGATCTTCAGTTCCCTCATCATCTCTTCGGCATCGCTCGCAATCGGCTCGTCCCTTCCCCGTAGGGCGTGAATGAAAGACCACGTGAGGAAGGCCGCGAACACCGCGAGGAGGGTGAGGGCGTCGAGGCGCGATAGTTCGTGGTCTCTGAATTGCCAAAGGGCGAGCAGGACGGTGCCGAGGAGCATCGGGATCTCGGTCCGGATCACACCCTTGTGGACCATGATCGGAACGACGATGGCCGTAATCCCCAGTATCAGGGCGATATTGGAGATGTTCGAGCCATAGGCGTTTCCGAGAGCGATCTCGGGGTTCCCTCCAATGGAGGCGAATGTCGTGACGACCATCTCCGGTGCGGAGGTGCCAAACCCGATGATGACCATACCGATGAGGAGGGCGGGCAATCCCAGGTAGCGGGCCACGGCGGCCGAACCCATGATGAACCGGTCGGCGCTCCAGCCAAGGACGACGAGGCCGATGATGACTTCAGCGACCGCGAGACCCATTCCCCGAGGTTACCTGACGGGGGCCCGTGAACCTGAAACCCATTTGCCGCTCCGGACGTTGGAAGAAAAGACATCTGGGGTGGAGGTAAAGATCGGGAAGAACAACCATGGACGGGCCTCGACGTTGACGACCTTGGCCCTACGCTTCATTTCTGTCCAAGCGATATCCGTCACCTTTGCGGCTTGCCTGTTCCTTGGTATCGCCGTGACCGCCTACCTCCCACTTCCCGTCGCTCGATACGACCTCCTCCTCGTCTACGTCATAGGGCTGACCGTCGGGTTCTACTTGGCGGGGTGGGAGACGGGGCGCGAGGTTGCCGTAATATGCGCTTTTCATCTCCTGGGGCTCGCCCTCGAGATTTACAAGGTTCACATGGGGTCATGGGTGTATCCCGGGGAGGCCGCAACCAAGATCGCCGGAGTGCCTGTCTATGCGGGCTTCATGTACGCGGCGGTGGGTTCGTATATTTGCCAGGCCTGGAGGCGAATGGAGCTTCGGGTCACCAACTATCGGGTCATCCCCATGACCGCCCTAGCCGTCGCTTTGTATGCGAATTTCTACACCCATCACTTCTGGCCGGACCTGAGGTGGCCCCTGGCCGTTGTGCTTCTCATCGAGCTACGGCGAACCTGGGTCTACTTCTCGTTGGGGAACGGTCGATATCGCATCCCCCTCTGGCTCTCCTTCGTCTGTATCGGATTCATGGTGTGGGTGACCGAGAATGCCTGCACGTTCCTGGGGGCGTGGCGGTATCCCAATCAGGCTGACATCTGGAATCTGGTCCATGTGGGAAAACTCGGCTCTTGGTCGCTCCTCGTGAGCCTGAGCTTCGTCCTAGTCGCGACGATAAAGTCCACCGAGGGAAGGCTATACGGCCGCCCCCGAACCTTGAAGGAACGAGGGCGGTCGTACAACCATGTGCCTATCGAGTTGGTGGAGATGGCGGGAATCGAACCCGCGTCCGCGTGTCCAGCACCAGGGCTTCTCCGGGCGCAGCCTGAAGAAGTTTTCTCGGCCCCTCACGACCAACAGGCAAGCTGTGAGATAGGCCCAGTCACCGAAAAGTCCCGAGCGTCGTGGTGACGCCGACGCTCAGCAAGCTTCCTAGATGACGCCAGGAACCGGGACGGAAGCGCTCCCGGGCTGACGGACTTCAGGCTCGCTTATGCAGCGAGGGCGAAGTCGGTGCGGTTTGAATTGGCACCTATTGGTTTGCGGGGAGCGTTGACGAGATAACCCCGCATCCTCGGCCCGCTTCACCTGATGAAACAACACACGTCGAAACCGATCATCCCCTATGGAGTTGTCCCACCATTCTACCCGGGTCGCCCCTACCCGGACAGGGCCGTAGCCAAGCCGTGACCCTGGCGGGCCCGGAGAACGCACACGTGAGATAGCCCGTGCTAGTTGTCAGAGGGGGCCCCCACGACCACCAGCCACTCGATTGGAAGGCTGGCGAATAGGTCAATGACTTGGTCGGTATCTGTGCTGTTCCAGTCGCTACCGAAGAGGCGCTCCTGCTCGCTGACATCGGCGGGAACGACGGAGTAGAAGCCCGCGATCATCGTCTGCCCGTCGTATTCCACATTTCCCATGCAGAAGGCGATCGCTTCGCGCCCGTCGTCTAGGGGATCGAACCGTTCGAGGTTCGGCCCACACCGAGAGGGTTGGTCCAGCTCGACCCCGCCGCTTTCGGAAACCATCAGCGCGGTCAGGGTCTCGGCATCGGAATCGAAGTCGTAAGCGGACTTGGAACGCCAGCACTCCAAATGGACTAGGCCCGTTGGCTCGTTTTCGTTGGCCTCGAGAGCCTCGGCGACGCCCGTCGCGAAGAACGTATCGTCACAGTTGACCATGCTAGCGCCGACATCTCGTGGCTCCGGCAGCCACGCGGCATCGTCGGGACGGTCGAGACTCGAACAGCCGATGAGCGAGAGGCAGCCCACGACAGCCACCAGCCGTCCGACACATACCGTCCACGTGGCGCCAGCGGGATTCACGCGATCCCCCCTACCAGCTCCCCCCGCCACCACCGAACGAGCCTCCACCGGAGAATCCGCCACCCCCGGAGAAGCCTCCCCCGCCGAAACCGGAGCCGCCGCTCGTTCCCGGGGTCGGCGTCGACATGGAGACGTTCGCAAGTGCCGTGAAGCCGTCCAACCGCTGGCCGAAGGTACCGGCATTGATCCAGAAGGGGCCGTACACGCCTCCGTACCAGGTGGGCTCCGCAAGCGCAACGCCCTTCTTGGCTAGCTTGGCGAAGGTGGCCGTCCATTTGTCCGCGACCCCGAAGGCGATGGCGAACGGGAGGTACAGGCTGAAGACGTCTCGCCCCTCCTCGAACCGGAGTTTGTTCCCATCGGCCGTCTCCAGGAACCTCTTGAACCCCTTAGTTTGGGCAAGGATGCGGGTACCCTCCGCCTTGCGGGCAGGTGCGACCTTATAGGTGAAAACGGTCATCATGCCGAGGAGAAAAATCGGAATCGGAACCAGGCCCCATGACCCAGTCAGCGCGAACGCGATCGTCAGGCCAATGCCAAGCAGGGCGATGCCACACCCGGAGGCCATCCAGGTGGCTCGGGCGTTCTTGGGATTCCCCCGGAACCAGCCGAGTTCGGTGACGTTCTTGTATAGGCCGGTCTGGACCTTGGCGAGGGAGGATGCGAAGGTCGTCTTCAGCCCGCTTAGGGTCACCGTATCTTCCGTCTTGAACAGGGAGTCGAATAGCGTCTTTTCGTACGTGACCATGGCGTCGTCGGTTTCCCGCAGTTTGATGAGCTTGTAGTCGGGGTTCTTGGGCTTCTTCTTCCCCTCCTCCGCGACCTCCTCGACGCGCATGTATCCCCGAACGGCAAGATCCACGATCGTGGCGGTCACATCGCTGACGTCCGCCTTCTCGTCGATGAGGGTTCCGAGTTGACCGGGACGCAGCCCTGGGGGTGGGTCGAATCGCACCGCGACGGCGGACTTGTAATCCCGCTTGACGATGTGGAAGACATCGTTCTCGGCGGGGGCGACCCCGGGTGTGAGCCCGGCGTACTGCTCGTCGATGGCCTTACCTCGAATCCTGGCGCTCAGAAGCAGGACACCCGCGGCCAACAAGGCTAAGAATCCGAGGCCCGTCCCCATGTTGAGGCTGAAGGCGTATGCCAGGTCGCTCTTGGTCCGGATGATGGGGGTGGTGTCGAAGGAGCCTGCGGGGAAGGCGACGCTGACGGTCAACGATTCGCCGGGGTCCAGGTGCGCCACACCGAAGGCCGCCGTCCCGGCCTCAAGGCGGGCGACGTCGCAGACAGTGGTAATGCCGAAGGAGCCAGCGAAGCATTCGACCTCCGTTGGCGTCGATTCGCCGGGAACCGTCACCGGGATGGCATCCACGTTCGAGCCGACGATGATGGTCACGTTGTCGAGGGGGACCTCCCATTCGTTGCCGATGACGTTGACGTAGAACTCATCCCAGAGGACGGTGTCGTTCTCTTCGGTGATGGTTGGATCGAACTCTTCGGTGATGGTTGGATCGAAATCCTTGGCGGAGGTTGAGTTGAGCAGGCCATCGACGGTGTAGGTCAGGTGGTATTCCTGGACTCCCGTCACGTTTCCGATGTCCGGGTCCCCGATCTTGTAGGCCACCCAGTACTTCTCCTTTTCGACATTGACACCTGCTGGGGCTCCCGTTGGGCTCGAGGCCTGGACGTTCGAGATGTCAAAGAACCGGTCGTTCTTGTCGTCGTAGGACACACGGATGGGGTAGCTGATGTATGGCCCGTGCCTGTACGAACCGTTGAAATCGTAGGTGAAGTCGATGGTGACATCGACCGAGCCATCGGCGTTGATGTAGTACTGCCCGGTGTATTCGGAGATGTATTCACCGGGGTAGTCGCCTATGGCGGCGAGGGCGGTGTCGGCGGAGGTGTCGGCGGAGGTGTCGGCATACGCGGCCGAGGGGGCGAGCGCGACCGCGCCCGCCAGGAGGAGGGGTCCCAGAATCTTCATGCCCCCATCATGCCGTGATCTACCCCTTGGTGCGCAGACTTATCGCGCGCTGCGCCTCCCGCGCGTCCTCCTTCTCCCGAAGTGCCTGGCGCTTGTCGTAGAGTCTCTTGCCCTTGGCGAGGCCGATCTGGATCTTCGCCCTGCCCCTGACGAAGTACAACTTGAGTGGCACGATCGTCGAGCCCTTCTCTCGGGAGCCCTCCGCAAGAATGAGGATCTCCTCTTCGTGTAAAAGGAGTTTTCGCTTCCTCCGCGGGGCATGGTTGGTCCAGGCACCCTGCCCGTATTCGGGGATGTGGGCGTTTTCCAGCCATGCCTCACCGTCTTTGACGGACACATGGGCTTCTGCAAGGGAGGCGCGTCCCCTTCGGAGGGACTTCACCTCGGTACCGGTGAGCACGATTCCCGCCTCGAAGGTGTCCTCGACGAAGTAGTCATGGCGTGCGCGACGGTTGGTCGCTACCACCGTGATATCGGCCATGGTTCACCTCCCCGGAGGACTAGACGTCAGCGAGGGATCAGCCTATGGCATGAAGGACATGGGGTTGACCGGGCTTCCGTTCACGTAGATCTCGAAGTGCAGGTGACACCCCGTGGAGTCGCCCGTTGTCCCCGAATACGCAATGACGTCTCCCCGGACCACGTAGTCCTCTGGGGAAACGGCGAATGAGGACAGGTGGTTATAGCTCGACATGTATGACGTGCCCTGATATTCCCCGGAGTTGAGGAGCAACTGGTTGCCGTAACCCTTGCGGTATTTGGTCCATTCGACGAAACCGTCAGCCGCTGCGTAGATCGGCACGCCGCAATATGCGCGGAAATCCACCCCGTTGTGCATTCGCCAGACGTGGTAGATCGGGTGGAACCGCATGCCAAACGGAGACAGCACGATGGGGTTCGCGACCGGGTAGCCCCAGGTGCCATCGAAGTACGAGATGCCGAGACCACGGGCCGCCAGAATGATGGCGATTAGTTCGTTCTTGAGTTGTTCGGCTTGCGCCTCAAGTTCGTCTTCCTGCCGGAGGTATTCCGCCTTCTGTTCCTCAAGGTATCTCTTGAGTTGTTTCTGCTCGGCGAGGAGATCCTCGATCTCTTTTTTCTTCGCCTCCGCGGCCGTACGAGCCACTTCGGCTTCGGCGACGTACTGATCGGCCAATACCTTGAGGGAGGCTATGTACTCGCGGACGGCTTCTTGGCGCGCTCCGCGGTTCCGGTTCATGGCCGCAATTTGTTCCATCTCCGAGAGGGCATTCCCCTGGGTACGGGACATGGTCTGCTGCGCGGTGAATTCGTCGACGAAGTCTTCGGTCGTTTGCGCCCCGAGGACAAGACGAAGGGTTGAGTCGGTTCTCTCGCCGCGATAGGCGGCGCGCGCCAACTCGGCGACGATGCCTTTGAGCTCCAAGAGGCGCGCGTTGTCCTCTTCGATCTGCTTGGCGACGCGGGCGTCCTCGGCCTCAGCGGCGGCTAGCCGTTCTTCGACCTCGCGTTGGTGCTGGACGACCTCCTGAAGGGTGGCCTCAGCGGTGGCGAGTTCGGCCTGAGCGATAGGGAGGCGAGCCTCGAGGTCGACGAGTCGGTGGTTCGCCTGGACGATCGCACTATTCGTGTTTTCGAGGGCTGCCTGAAGTTCTTCTTGAAGGCGTTCATTCTCCGCTCGCTCGGCCTGCTTCTCGGCGAGGGCGTCAGCGTAACTGTCGTCTTCCATACGGGGTCGGGGGACGGCAGAGGCAGCGGTTCCGAGGCAAAAACCCATGAACAACCCCGCCGCGATGATGGCGGCGAGGGCGCCCTGGCGTTTAACGATCATTAGGCAGAAGTATACCTTCCAAGGGTGACGACGGAGGCGATGGCCGAGAGCCCGAAGCCGATAAGGAGAAGCCAGGGAGCCACGGACAACACGTCGCCCTCGTCGATGTAGTCGACCCAACTGAGGTTGCTCGAGGTCAACCAGTCCTGGACGAGGTACCGGACCCCGAGCCACAGACCGATGATCGACAGGAGCGCCCCTGTCGTCGCGGCGATGATGCCCTCAAGCATGAAGGGCAGTTGGATGAGGGTCTTGGACGACCCGACCATGCGCATGATCGTCGTCTCTTTCCGTCGGCTGAGCGCTGAGAGACGGATGGTCGTGGTTATGAGGAGCATCGCTGCGAGGAGCATGACAATGGCGAGAGCCGCGGCGAGGAGCGTCGCGCGGTTGAGTATCTGGAAGAGGGTGCCGAACACCTCACGCTGATCGACGACGTGCTCCACGCCGGGGCGCATTTCGATCGCGTCGGCCACGAGCGCAAATTGCTCCGGATCCTGGAGTTTGACGCGGAAGCTTGGTTGCATGTCGTCAGCTGTCAACTGTTGGGCGAAGAACCCGTCGGGGTCACGCTCGAGGAGGTTTTCCCACGCTTCTTGCTTGGTTTCGTAGTAGACCTGCTCGACGATTTCACCCAGTTCCCCGGTTTCCAAGATCGCTCGGATGTTGTCTTCCTGGGAGGGGGTGACCGGGCCAGCCTTGCACTGGGCGTAGGCGGAGTCACTCGGGCAGAGGAAGATCGAGACCTCGACTCGGTCGTACCAGTCGTCCTTGAGCTTGCCCACCTGTATCTGCAGGAGCGCGGCGGAGCCGACGAAGGCGAGAGACACAAGTGTGACGATGATGACGGAAAGCGCCATGGTGGTGTTCCGGCGAAGGCCCTGAAGGACCTCGGTGACGATGAACCTGAGCCTCATGCCGGCTCCAACCCATAGACGCCTTGAAGCTGATCCCGGACGACGCGCCCGTCCTTGAGTTCGACGACCCTCTTGCGCATCTGGTCGACCATGAGTTCGTCGTGGGTGGCCATTAGTACCGTCGTGCCCGTTCGATTGATTCGGTCGAGGAGCCTCATGATGCCGATGCTGGTGCCGGGGTCGAGGTTGCCCGTCGGCTCGTCACACAGGAGAATCGGCGGTCGATTGACGAAGGCCCTGGCGATGGCGACCCGCTGCTGCTCGCCTCCGGAGAGTTCGTGGGGTAGTCGCTTCTCCTTGCCCGCCAGCCCGACGAGGTCCAGGATCTCGGGGACGCTCGTCTCGATGTAGCGGCGATTCTTGCCGATGACCTGAAGTGCGAAGCCGACGTTCTGGAACACGGTCTTGTTCGGCAGCAACCGGAAGTCCTGAAATACCGCCCCGATCTCGCGGCGCAGTTGGGGGACGCGCCACGACGCCAACTTGGCCAGGTCTCGGCCAGCCACGTGGATGCGCCCGGCGGTCGGGCGTTCCTCCCTGAGGACGAGTTTGAGGAAGGTGGACTTCCCCGAGCCGGAGGCTCCGACGAGGAACACGAAGTCTCCCCGCTCGATGGTGACGCTCACCTCGTCGAGCGCGGGCCGCGCACCGCGGGTGTACACCTTGCTGACATCGCTGAAATGGATCACAGTGGTTGGGGCCCGTGGGGTCGGCACGCGCCTCTGTCATGGTACGTGGCCGTTTCGGGTAGGGGACAGGAGCCGCGCCGGTTGCGGTGTTTCCGATTTGTCACACCTCGCGAGCGCTAGCGGCTCTTCCGTCTAAATGTCGGGTGGTTCGGTACCCTCCCAGGTTACGGACCTCCACGACCACTCGCGGACTCCCGTCGCCCAGATCGCGGGAGGTTCCGACCCATCGGCCTTGACGACGAGCAGACGCTCGGCCGAGTCGGTCATCGCCACCCACCTGCCGTCCGAGGACACCGCGAGCGTTCCGATCTTGTAGCGGGCGTCGGCCTCGGTCTCCCACACCACGGTGCTGGACCGGTTCGCGAGGACGAGCAGCCCCTCGGACCTCTCGACCGTGAACCCGGAGCCGATGCCCTCGGCATCGGGCTTGTCCAGGTATCCGCCGAGGTTCCGGCTGGAGAGCACCTCGCCCGTCGCGGGGTCGCGCGTCTGGAGGTTCTCGCCATTGTCGGTCCACGCGACGGTGATGATGCCGTCCTCCGTCCAGCCGACGATCCGGTCGAGCTGCTCCGAGCACGTCAAAGACTCGGCGCCGCCGCTCGGTTGGGCGACCATGAGGTCGGCGCAGCCCTCACGGTCATTGAACTCGGTCCAGGCGACGCCACCAGGGAGCGCCGCCCGCTGAGCGTCGGTCAGCCCCTCGAGGGCCGGGGTTCGGATAATGCCGAAGACGAGGGCGAGAATGGCGACGATGACGACGAGCGCCGCCGCACCGATGAGGTACCCCACGTCGCCGCGAGGTATCCGCGTCGCTGCGGCAACTGGATCCTGGGTCTTGCTCATGGCCGGGCCTCCTTTGACGCCCCGTGATCCTGCCGCTCGCGTGCGATGCCGACGGCGAAAACAACGAGCAGGAGCCCCGTGACGAGCATCGCGACGATGGAGCCGGAGCCTTCGGGGAACACCTCAAGAATGATCTGTGGGACGAAGACAAGGACACCGATAGCGCCGAGCGCGACCATGAGGATCGTGTCGAAAATTACCCCCCGCCACATGAGCGCCACCGCCGTGGCGAGCCCGAGCCAGAGCAGCCATCCGCGGCCATCCCCGGCCGCGGCGGCAATCGCCCCGATGAGCGCTGCGGCCGACCCCGTCGCGATGGCCAGCTCCGGGGGTTCGTGCCACTCACCGAGCGCGAGAAGCACCCAAGCCACGCCGACCGCCCAGATGACAATGGCGCCCCATGAGACGCCGCCGGTGAACGCCGGACGGGCAAACACCGTCCCAACGACCACAAGGAGAGCCACGAACGTCGCGAGTTGCGGGAACGCGCGGCGTCGGAACGGGTACAGCGCCGCGGCGAGCGCGAACATGACGAGGGCGATCGTGAGTGCGATTTCCCGGAAGCGCCAGTTCGTCACACCGAGCGAGAAAACCGAGTTGATCCAGTCCGCGCCCTCGGGATTGGTCAGGACGACTGCGGTGAGCCAGCCGGTGCCGCCGATGGCGCTGACGGCGAGGACACTGACGAGTCGCTGAATGGGTTCGCGTGGATTGCCCCGAAGCGTGAACGCGGCACCGGCCAGTATGAGGGTCAGTAGTGCGACAATGGCGAGTCGTCCACCGAAGTTGAGGTCCGCCCACCGATCGCCAAGAAGGATCCCGACGGCGGCGAGGGCTATCGCCGCGCCGACGTACCCGATTGCCTCGGCCACCGGGGCGGTGCGTCCCTCGGGCGTGGTCTTCGACGCCGCAGCGGCGCGCTGCCTCTCGTACGACGTGATGTCCTTGACCTGCTTCGCGGTGACGAGCCCCGCCGACCGCCAATCGCTCAGGCGTTCCGCGATGTCCCGCATGGGGCCTCCTTGCACACCCCCGCGTGAAACGCTACGCGTGGTTTACCGTGCCCACAAGGCTCGGAAGGGGACTTTCGTCCTGTCGCCCGTGCCCGGGATTGGGCGAGCATGGAAAGTGCACAATTGTCAGCACTGACCATTGTTCCCGTAACGCATGCATGGAGGCATCATGAAAGGCGCCGAGCCGAAGTACCCCGGCATCGAGACTGTTATCAACGGGAACGGAGCCGTCGCCGAAGTCATGAGACACGTGTGCGACGGTGTCATCGGGTATCCGATCACCCCTTCGACGGAGATATCCGAGTTGTTCGAGGCGGCACGCGCGGAGGGCAGCCACAACGTATGGGGTCGACACCCCTTCTTCGTCGAGACCGAGGGCGAACACTCGGCGCAGAGCGGTGCATTGGGCGCGGCGCTGACCGGCGGGCAGTACATCTCCAACGCTTCGTCGAGCCAGGGCATCCTCTACGCGATCGAGTCGCACTTCGTGACCGTCGGGAAGAAGATCGGTGGCTTCGTCCTCCAGGTCGCCGCCCGCGTGGTCTCCAAGCACTCCCTCAACGTCATGGCAGGCCACGACGACGTATATGCCTTGCTTCCCTCTGGGTACACCATCCTGTTCGGCTCCAACCCGCAGGAGGCCGCCGACCTGGCCGCCATCTCCTACAAGGCCTCGGCGCTGTCCCTCGTCCCGGTGTGCAACGCGATGGACGGCTTCGCCACCAGCCACGTCATGAGCGAGGCGCTCATGCCGGAGTCGGAACTGCTGCGTGAATACCTCGGTGACCCGGCCGGCCGCATTCCATGCCCAACGGTCGCCCAGGACATGCTCTTCGGCGCCAAGGGGCGTGTCTTCCAGTTGAACCAGTACCTCGACCGCCACGCCAGCGAGATTCCTGCCGACGACCTCAAGGCCCTGAAGGCCTACCTCGAGGCCAACGCCGAGAAGGTAGAGAAAGACAACACGGGCGAGCTTGTGAGCAAGACGACGGCCTGGGTTCCGAAGAACGTCAAGGCGCAGTGGCGCCGTCAGTGGGTTGGCGCCTGGGAGAAGGGCACCCGCCAGAGGGTTCCGGCGTTGGTCGATGTCCACAATCCCGGTGTCACCGGCCCGGTGCAGAATCAGCCCGACTTCCAGGCTGGCGCGGTGGACCACCGCACGCACTTCGCGAGCGCGGTGCCAGCCCTCGTGCGTCAGGCAATGGAGGAGTACTCCACGCTCAGCGGGCGTTCCTACTCTCCCATTCACGCCTACGACTGCGAGGACGCCGATTACGTGATGGTCGGACTCGGCTCAGTCACCGACGATGTCCAAGCGGTGGTCCCTTACCTCAGGTCGAAAGGCCTCAAGGTCGGCGTCGTCTCGGTGAAGCTGCTGCAGCCCTTCCCGGAGGCCGAACTTGCCGAGGCGCTTAAGGGAGTGAAGGCCGTCACCGTCCTTGAGCGCTCCGATGACACCGCGCTGACCCGAGCGGTCACGCAAGCCCTTTTCAAGGCCAGGGCCAACGCCGAAGGCGCCAAGCACGTCGGCATCCCCCCGCTCGGCGCCGTCCCGGCCGTCACGACCGCGATCTTCGGGCTCGGTGGTCACGACGTGCAGCCACGCCACGTTATCGCCGCCTTCAAGCACATGTCCGATGGAAAGACCGCACCCCTCATCTACTTGGGGTCCCAGTTCTTCGAGCCAAAGCCCTCACCGACCATGGTCGATATCCAGGCGAGGTTGCGCGCGGCGTACCCCGAGACCGAGGCCATGGCTCTCGAGACCGAACCGAACCCGGCTCTCCTGCCGCCGTCGGCGATGAGGATCCGCTTCCACTCCGTCGGCGGATATGGCACGGTCGCCACCGGAAAGTTGCTCACCGATATCCTCGCCGGTGTTCTCGGCATGCACTCGAAGTCCGCACCCAAATACGGCTCCGAGAAGAGCGGTGCGGCGACGAACTACTACATGACCCTGAGCCCCGAACCGGTTCTCCTCACGAACGCCGAACTCGAGGACGTCGAGGTTGTCGTCTCGCCTGACCACAAGGCGTTCGTCCACACCAATCCCCTCAAGGGCCTGGTCGAGGGAGGCACGTTCATCCTTCAGTCCGACGCGTCACCGGAGGAGACCTGGCGAAGCCTGCCCGCGTATGCCCGGAGAACCATTCGGGAGAAGAAGATCCGCTTCCTCGTCATCGATGCCTTCCGGGTGGCCAAGAACCACGCTCCGACAGTAGAGCTCGAGACGCGGATGATGGGTATAGCGTTTGTTGGGGCCGTTGTCGGGCATGTCGATCGGGTCTCCCACGGGGCGACCGCCGAAGCGATCCAGACCAAGGTCAGGGCCCAGATCGCCAAGAAGTTTGGTAGCAAGGGCGACGCCGTGATCGAGGCCAACATGGCGGTCATCGAAGATGGAATCAAGGCGACCCAGGTCGTCAACTACGGGGAGCCCTCGTACACGTCGATCGACAGTGAGCCAGCGGTGCGGCCGATCCGTACCAAGGCGCTGTCCGAGGCGATGTGCCCGGTCGCCACGACAGCTCGGACCAGTGGTCTCTTCGACCCTGGATACTACGAGGACCTGATGGCTCGGCCTTTCCGCGAAGGAACAATCAGCGAGTCTCCGGTTCTACCGGGGGCAGGTCTTTTCATGCCCGTCGGCACAGGGCTGAGCAAGGACAAGGGCATCTTCCGGCGTACCGTTCCGCTCTTCGACTTCACCAAGTGCACCGGTTGCGTGGAGTGTGCCCTGGCGTGCCCTGACGTCGCGATCCCGAATACCGTGCACGAGATTCCTGATCTGCTGCTCACCGGTATTGGTGAAATTGATGCGACGGAGCCGCAGAAGAAGGCCCTCCGGGCTCAGGTTCCTGCCTGGACGGAGAGCATCCGTGAGGTGTACCGGCAGGACAAGGCGAACCGCACCTTCGCGGATATCGCGACCGAGGCGGTCGCAGCTCTCAAGGCCGAGAAGTCGGCAGGAGCCAACAATGTCGAGAAGGTCGTCGCCGCGCTGGCGATGTACCCGGTTGCGCGCACCCGGCCGTTCTTCGATTCGATGGAGAACGATGTCCCCGGATCGGGGGCGCTCTTTGCCGCAACCATCGACCCGTGGAAGTGCACCGGTTGCCTCCAGTGCGTCGACGTGTGTGGAGCGGGTGCCCTCACCGCTCTCGAGCAGGACGCCGACATCCTGGCGGAACTGGAGGGGCGCTTCGAGTTCATGACGAAACTCCCCAACACCCCCGAGCGGTTTGTGAAGGGCTCCACGACGCCGGATGGGGACATCAAGCGTTTGATGCTCGACCACGCCAACTACTACGCGACGACGGGTGGCCACGGTGCCTGTCGCGGCTGTGGTGAGGTGACTGCAATCCGGCTCGTGACGTCCATGAGTCATGCCATCGGTGAGGAGCGCCGCCGTGCGCACGTCGATGAGATTGGGGCGCTGATCGACCAGTTGAGCGGCAAACTCAGCAGCCTGGGTAAGGACGACGGTGAGCGTCGCGAACGCATCGGTTCGGTCATCGCCGTACTGGAGCAGCGCCTCTACCTGTACGAGGGAGGCCCGACCGGCAACGGTCCCGCTCCGACCGTCATCGCCAACTCCACGGGATGCAGCAGCGTCTACGCCTCAACCATGCCGTTTACGCCGTTCCTCGACCCCTGGGTCAACAGTCTGTTCCAGGACGCCCAGCCTCTCGCGGCCGGGATCTTCGAGGGCATCTCCTTCCAGCTCGTGGCCGAGGTTCGGGCGCTCCGCCAGGCCCGCCTCGAACTGGAGGACGCCTACGACCCCAAGGTGCACGACAAGGATCTCGGACTCCTCTCCTGGCGTGAATTCACCCCGGACGAGATGGAACTCCTACCCGCCGTACTCTCCATCGGGGGGGATGGGGCCAGCTACGACATCGGTTTTGGTGCAATGTCTCGCGTGCTGACCAGCGGAACCCCGGTCAAGATGCTAGTGCTCAACACCGGGGGTTACTCCAATACCGGTGGTCAGGCATCGACCGCGAGCCTTATCGGCCAGGACGCCGACCTCGCCCGCTACGGACGTGCCCACGCGGGCAAACGCGAATCGCGTAAAGAGCTCGGGCTGTTGGCGGCCTTCCACCCATGGGTGTTCGCGTGTGTCACGGTTACGGCACTTCATGGCCACTTCCTCAAGACGGCGATGGATCTTCTTGGATACCAAGACGGAGCCGCGATCATGGACGTCTACACCCCGTGTGGCACCGAGAACGGGATTCCGGAAGACCTTTCCAACGCGCATTCCCGACTCGCGGTGGAGAGCCGGATGAGCCCGGTCTTCGTACACGACCCCCGCCGTGGCTCAACCCTGAAGGAGCGATTCAGCCTCGACGGCAACCCGGATGTGGATCAGGCCTGGACGACGAGCACCCTTCAATACGTGGATGCCGAGGGTCAACTTCAACTGATGACGACGCCGCTCACCCCCGCGGAGTTTGCGCTCGGCGAGGTGCGGTTCAAGAAGCAGTTCCGCAAGCTCGCCGCCGACTCCGACGCGGACACCGTCCCCATCGCCGAGTTCGTGGAGATGTCTGAAGCCGATCGCGCCGGAAAGTCACCGATCGTCTTCGCTACCGACGATGACAAGCGACTGATCAAGGTTGCCTGCTCGGCGGCGATCGTCTCCTTGGTTGAGGAGAGGCACCGCCACTGGCGGACCCTGCAGAACCTCGCAGGCGTCGACGAGACACGGATATCGGCCGAGCACGCCGAGGAGATCAAGTCCCTTCGCGCCCAGTACGAGGAGGCGATGGAGATGCGGGAGAGTTCCCTCGACGACATCGCGTTGGCCATGTCCGAACTGGTCACCTCGAGCAAGGCTCCGGTGGGGCTCGGGCTGGCCCTGGGATCGCCGGTTTCCGGTAGCGCGCAGGCCGAAGGGGAGTCGGCCCCGGGAGCTGCCGCGGATGGTGTAGCGGACCTGCCGGTCTACCTGGATCCGGCGGACGAGGTGCTGTGCAACGACTGCGGAACCTGCTACCAGGAACTGCCGCAGTTCTTCGAGAAGACCACTCAGATCATCGACGGCGAAGCTAGGATCATCGCTCACATGATTCCGGGCTCGACCGAGAACGTCGAGATTACCCCCGAGATCCAGAAGCGCATCGACCGGGTCAAGGCGAACTGTGACGCGGAGATCATCAAGTGAGCACCACGACGACGCCTCGTCCTGGAGGAGCCTCCAAGGCGTCGGTGGAGGTCGAGCCGTTCGACCTGCAACTGGGGTTGCTCAAGCGACGCCTCCTCGCCGAACCGCGGGCCTTCCGGGAGTTGTTCATCACCGACGGGATGCAGGCGGTGGCCTGGGAGTTTCAGCAGCCTGAGCTCAGCAAGGAGTTCGTGGAGCGGCTTTGGGTCATGCTGTTACGCGACGACGATGCGAGCGTCCTGCTCATGAGGTTCATCTGGAACCTCGGGGTAGGCAAGAAGCGCGTGTTCATCAAGGGGATCGACCAGCACCTTTCGGACCGCTATCCGATGTTTGACGGGCTCTCCAAGGATTGGCCGGCGGGCAACACGATCCCGCCATACATCCGTGAGGCCGACGATCGCGCCAGCGACTTCGAGTTGGTCAACAAGGGCTACCTGGGTTACATGGACCTTGGATTCACGAGGCGGGACGTCGACCTCCTGGTCTGGCTCGAGGCTCTCCGCGACAAGCAGTGTGCGGACAGCCCGTGCGTGCTCGGGGTATTCCTTGAGGGGTGCAAGGAGCCAACGGGCGGCTGCCCGGTCAAGATCAACATCCCCGAGATGTTCGAGATGATCGGCACCGGCCGGTTCCGCGATGCTTTGGAGTTGCTTGAGTCCTGTAACCCGCTGCCGAACGTCACCGGCCGCGTCTGCCCTCAAGAATCGCAGTGCCAGGGTGTGTGCCTCCACAAGACGCCCATGTCCATCGGGCAGGTTGAGTGGTTCCTCCCGGAGCGGGAGAAGCTGGTCAACCCTGGGAGCAACGCGCAGCGGTTCGCCGGGATCCGGAATCCATGGGAGGTCGCGGCGAAGCCGCCGATCGCCATCGTCGGCTCGGGGCCCTCCGGCCTGATCAACGCCTACCTGCTGGCGGTGGAGGGCTTCCCGGTTACGGTCTTCGAGGCGTTCCATGCGCTCGGTGGTGTGCTCCGCTACGGCATCCCCGAGTTCCGCCTGCCCAACCAGCTCATCGACGACGTTGTTGCCAAGATCGAGTTGCTCGGCGGGAAGTTCGTCAGAAACTTCGTCGTCGGCAAGACGGCGACGCTGCAGCAACTGCGCGATGCCGGCTTCTGGAAGATCTTCGTCGGCACAGGCGCGGGCCTTCCCAGGTTCATGAACATCCCGGGTGAGCACCTGCTCAACGTCATGTCGGCGAACGAGTTCCTCACCCGTGTGAACCTCATGCAGGGCCTCAGGGAGGATTACGAGACGCCGCTGCCCGAGGTCAAGGGCAAGGAGGTCCTCGTCATCGGTGGGGGCAACACCGCGATGGATGCCGCCCGGACCTCCCAGCGCCTCGGGGGGAACGTCACGATCGTCTATCGACGCACCAAGGCCGAGATGCCCGCCCGGGTCGAGGAACTCGAGCACGCCCTCGAGGAGGGCATCGCCCTATCGGTGCTGCGCTCGCCATCAGAGTTCATGGGCGGGGACGACGGTTTCGTCAAGGCCACGACCCTCGACGTCATGGAGTTGGGGGAGCCCGACGACTCCGGTCGCCGTCGGCCAGTCTCTACCGGGAAGACGGAGTCCATCCGTGCGGACCTGGTCATCATGGCGCTCGGCAATGACGCCAACCCGATCATCAAGGACTCCGAACCCAGGCTTGAGGTCTCCAAGTGGGGCACCATCAACCTGGATCATGAGGGGTCGCAGGAGACGACACTCGAGGGCATCTACACCGGTGGTGACGCCGCGCGTGGAGGCTCGACGGCCATCCTGGCCGCCGGTGATGGCCAGAGCGCGGCTCGGGAGATCCTCGGAACCATCGACGTAGATCCCCAGGCGATCCGCGGGATGGTCGAAAGCGCCAAGGCCTATTCAGACGTCGGGGCGGCCGCTCCCAGGATCCTCGTGAAGACGTCGCTTAGCGAGGGCATCGAGGAGTTCACCGTCTACGCCCCCGTGATCGCGAAGGCCGCACAGGCCGGGCAGTTCGTCCGCGTGCTTCCCCGCGAGGACGGAGAGCTCATCCCGCTGACCCTGGCCGACTGGGACGCCAACGCTGGGACGATCTGCCTGGTCATCCAGGGAATGGGAACGTCCAGCATCGAGATCAACCAGATGTCTGTGGGTGACGCCTTCACCGGGGTCGCTGGCCCGCTCGGGCAGCCGAGCAAGGTTCACAAGTACGACTCCAAGTCCACCGTGGTCTTCACCGCGGGCGGCCTCGGTCTGCCACCGGTGTATCCGATCATGCGAGCGCACCTCGAGATCGGGAACCATGTGACCCTGATCTCCGGCTTCCGAAGCAAGGACCTGATGTTCTGGGATCGGCCGGACGAGCGAGTCGGGAAGTTACAGGCGGAGTTCGGCAAGAAACTCGAGGTCATCTATGCGACCAACGATGGGACCTTCGGGGTCAAGGGCTTCGTCACTACGCCGCTGGAGGAGTTGCTCGAGGTCAACAAGCGGGGCGAGGGACGCAAGATCGCGGAGGTTGTCACCATCGGCCCGCCGCTTATGATGCGAGCCGTCAGCGACCTCACCAAGCCCTATGGCGTGCCCTGCGTGGCGAGTCTTAACTCGATCATGGTCGACGCCACCGGGATGTGCGGGTCTTGCATGGTTCCCGTCGTGATCGACGGGAAGCTCGTGCGCAAGCACGCATGCATCGACGGGCCCGAGATCGACGCCCACGCCATCGATTGGGACAAGTTCCTGCCCCGATTCGGGCTCTTTAAGACCCAGGAGCAGGCCAGCCGGACCCGGCACGGGCTCGCCTGAAAGACGGAATAGCGCTCTCCCGGCCCATTCGCGGGACCTAGGTCTTGTAGAGGATGGGTACATAGGCGGGCACTATATGGGTGAGCCCTCGAAGGAGGCTAACAATGCCAGTCAGTGTCGCCGCGCTGAAGGAACGCGCTCCCGGAGAGAAGCGGGTCGCCCTGGTCCCCGAGGTCGTCGCCAAACTCGTCTCCGACGGGTTCTCGGTGATGGTCGAATCGGGGGCGGGAGAGTATGCCTTCTTCTCCGACAGTGATTACAGGAAGGCCGGGGCAAAGGTGGTCCCGCTCGCCGAGGCCCTGAAGGCCGCCATCGTCCTCAGCGTGAATCGTCCCCCTACAGCGACGATCGCCAAACTCGGCAAGGATCAGCTTCTCATCGGGCAGTTGCGCTCGCTGGTCGACGCGAAGGATCTCGAGGCCGCGGCTGCAAAGGGCGTGACGGTTATTAGTCTCGACCGCCTGCCCCGCCAGGTATCCCGCGCCCAGACCATGGACGTGCTCTCCAGCCAGGCGTCGGTTGCCGGCTACCGAGCCGTTACCATCGCCGCCGAGGCCTACACCCGATACTTCCCCATGATGATGACCGCCGCCGGGACCGCCCGTCCCGCCAAGGTGCTCATCCTCGGGGCGGGGGTCTCGGGCCTTCAGGCGATCGGCTCCGCTCGTAGGATGGGCGCCCAGGTCTCCGGCTACGACGTCAGGCCCGCCGCCCGTGAGGAAGTCGCCTCGATGGGGGCACAGTTCCTTACGACATCGGTGGAGTCTGCGGTCGGGGAGGGCGGGTACGCCCGGGCCCTGACCAAGGAGGAAACGGCCAGGCAGCAGAAGGAGCTGGCCGCCCAGATCGCCAAATTTGACATCGTCATTACGACGGCGAACGTACCCGGCAGGAAGCCCCCGGTCTTGGTGACCAAGGAGACCGTCGCGGAGATGGTCCCTGGTTCCGTGATCGTCGACACCGCGGCGGGCCCTTTGGGCGGCAACGTCGAGGGTTCAGTCTCGGGCGAACGAGTCGTCACCAAGAACAAGGTGACCATCATCGGCAGCAACATCTTCGCCGCCGAGATGCCGTCCGCTGCGTCCACCGCTTTCGCCAAGAACATGACGGCGG
This sequence comes from uncultured Demequinaceae bacterium, assembly GCA_964610155.1. Classification (GTDB taxonomy): domain Bacteria; phylum Actinomycetota; class Actinomycetes; order Actinomycetales; family Demequinaceae; genus JAFGBM01. Next base: position 57,441 of record CAZSUY010000006.1, on the reverse strand, counting down.
TCATCGATTCGATCTACAAGGAGGGTCAGATCGTGATTGACCCGGAGGATGAGGTGATTGCGGCCATGCTGATTCCCGCAACAACGAAGGGAACGGCAAAGTGAGCCCCGAACTCTTGACCGCGCTGAGCTTCTTCGTGCTCTCGCTCCTCGTCGGCTTCGAGGTCATCTCGAAGATCCCGGCGACGCTCCACACGCCCATGATGTCCGGAGCCAACTCGATCCACGGGGTCGTGCTTGTCGGGGCCATCCTCATCGCGGCAACGGCCGACAACGTCGGCGCGTACATCCTCGCGTTTTTCGCTGCTGCGTTCGCCGCGATGAACGTCGTCGGCGGATACGTAGTGACGGACCGCATGCTCGGAATGTTCAAGGCTCGCCCTAAGGGAGCCGATGCGAAGGGCGGGAAGTGATGGTAGCAATGGCCGTTGATCCCCTGACCGAGGTGGTAGCCACCAACCTCTCCGCCACTCGGACGATCGTTGAAATCGTCTACCTGCTAGCGGCTGTCGGCTTCGTCATGGGGCTTCACCTCATGCGGTCCCCCGCCACGGCCCGCAAGGGCAACCTTCTCTCCGCCGCCGGTATGACCCTCGCGGTCGCGATGACCGTCGTGCTGCTCCTCGGGAATGATGGCTACGAGGTCAGTACCTGGGGCTGGATCGCTGTCGGCGCAGGAGCCCTCGTCGGTGCCCTTGCCGGTGTCGTCTCTGCCCTCAGGGTGCAGATGACGGACATGCCGCAGTTGGTATCGATCTTCAACGCCGTCGGTGGTGGCGCCGCCGCTCTCGTCGCGTTTGTCGACTTCTTCGACCGGATCACCCCAGAGGGAGGGGGCTTCGAACTCGCGTTCAGCATCCCCGTCGGCCTCGACATCCTCATCGGGACGGTGACGTTCTCCGGTTCTATCGTTGCGGCGGGCAAGCTCCAGGGCCTCGTCTCCGGCGCCCCGATCACCTTCTTCGGCTCTCGGTTGTTGCTGATCGGTAGTGCGCTGGTCGGCTTCGGCGGCATCGTGTGGCTCTCGATGGATCCAGGTATCGTCCCGCTCGTCGTCGTCGCGGCCGCGGCATTCGTCTTCGGCATTTTGATGGTGCTGCCGATCGGTGGCGCCGACATGCCGGTTGTCGTCTCGCTCCTCAACGCCTTCACCGGCCTTGCGGTCGCGATGGCGGGCTTCGTGGTCGACAACACGATCCTGATCGTCGCGGGTGCCCTCGTCGGTGCCTCTGGGTCGATCCTGACCAAGCTCATGGCGGACGCCATGAACCGGTCGATCATGTCGATCATGGTCGGCGGGTACGGCACCGGGGACGGCGGCGGTGCGGTTGCTGCGCCGACAGGTGGCGGCACGGTGCATGTCATCGGCGCGGAGGACGTGGCGATTCAGCTTGCCTACGCGCAGAAGGTCATCATCGTCCCGGGCTATGGCCTTGCGGCCGCTCAGGCGCAGCGTGAGGCAGGCGAGCTCGGTAGTCTCCTCGAGAAACACGGCGTGACGGTCTACTACGCTATCCACCCGGTCGCAGGCCGCATGCCCGGGCACATGAACGTGCTTCTTGCGGAGGCCGACGTGCCGTATACCCAGCTCAAGGAGATGGACGAGGTCAACGGCGAGTTCGACTCGTGCGACGTCGCCGTCGTTATCGGGGCGAACGACGTGACCAACCCGGCCGCCCGTCGTCCCGGCAACGCCATCTCCGGTATGCCGATCCTCGACGTCGACCACGCCAAGTCCATCGTCGTCATCAAGCGGTCGCTCGGGCACGGCTACGCCGGCCTCGACAACGAGCTCTACACCGACCCGAAGACGGGGATGTTCCTGTCGGATGCCAAGAAGGGCCTTTCCGAGTTGCTCAAGGTCATCGGTGGGTACTTCGAATAGATCGACGGCATATCGTCTTGGTGATTCCGAGAGTCGCCATGATGTCGATCGCCCCGGAGATGCGGCCGCCCGCGTACTCCTCCGGAGTGCGGACGTCGAGGATGATGACGTCCTCGCCAGCGGCAGCCTCCGTCCAGGTATCGATAGACACATGTTCACCGCTGAAGGGCACCGTTGCCTCAGGGTTTTCCTTGAGGGGGGTCTCGGGAGGAGCGGAACAAGCAGCGAGGGCAAGACTCGCGATGAGTGCGAGAGCGACAATTCTGAAGCGGGTTATGTCTACTTCTTTGGCCTGTGGTGTCGGGAGGGAAACCCAACCATTTTCCCGGGTACTACTCCGAGATCTTGATGACGCGCAAGCTCGGCGTGTTGCCACCGGCAACACGCCCGAGCGCGCGTACCGTCGAAACTGAAATGGAAGTTCGCCTCGTCACCTAACCTTCGCCCCCGGGGCGAATGGAGCCCTGGGTGTGACCGAACGCCAGGGAGCCAAAGTGTCCATCACTACTCAAGCGGCCCCAACGCACGTGCAGACCAAGAAGGCGACCCGCCTTCGCACCTTTGTTCTCGATACCTCCGTACTTCTCTCCGACCCCAGGGCGGTACTCCGATTCGCCGAGCATGCCGTCGTGCTTCCCGTAGTCGTCATTACGGAGCTTGAGGCAAAGCGGCACCATCCCGAACTCGGGTACTTTGCCCGCTCAGCGCTTCGACTCCTCGACGAGCTTCGAGTGGTCCATGGTCACTTGAACGCGCCTTTATCCGTCAACAATTCGGCAGGAACCCTTCGGGTCGAACTCAATCACACCGACCAGGAGGTGCTCCCTAGCGGGTTCCGCCTTGGAGATAACGATTCCCGCATCCTGGCCGTCGCGGTCAACCTTCAGGCCGAGGGGCACTTGGTCACCATCGTGTCCAAGGATCTGCCGATGCGGGTCAAGGCAGCGGCCCTCGGTATGGATGCCGAGGAGTACCGCGCCGAACTTGCCATCGAATCGGGCTGGACCGGGATGCGCGAGGTTCAACTCACAGAGCAGCAGATGTCTGAACTGTACGACGGGGAGAGGATCCCCGCACCCCCGATTGACGAGGCCGGCGGGGATATCAGGGCTCTTCCTATCCACACGGGGCTCGTCCTCCACTCCCCACGCGGCTCCGCCCTCGGGCGGATCGGTGACGACGGGTCGATCCGCCACGTGAGGGGGGATCTCGAGGCATTCGGGATTCACGGGCGCAGCGCCGAGCAGCGGATCGCGATCGACCTCCTCCTCGACGAGTCCATCGGAATCGTCTCGCTCGGGGGCCGCGCGGGAACGGGGAAAAGCGCCCTAGCCCTATGCGCTGGCCTCGAGGCCGTGATGGAACGAACCCAGCACAAGAAGATCATCGTGTTTAGACCCCTGTACGCGGTCGGTGGCCAGGAGTTGGGGTACCTCCCCGGCAGCGAATCCGAGAAGATGAACCCCTGGGCGCAGGCGGTTTTTGACACCCTCGGGGCGGTGGTCTCGACCCCTGTCATTGAGGAGGTCCTGGACAGGGGGATGCTTGAAGTACTGCCGCTCACCCATATCCGTGGCCGCTCCATCCATGATGCCTTCGTCATCGTTGACGAAGCCCAGTCGCTTGAGCGGAACGTCCTCCTGACGATGCTCAGCCGGATCGGACGGGGATCGCGTGTGGTCCTCACCCACGATGTAGCCCAACGGGATAACCTCAGGGTCGGACGCCACGATGGGGTCGCGGCGGTGGTGGAGGCACTCAAGGGGCATCAGCTCTTCGCCCATATCACCCTTGAACGGTCGGAGCGCTCGGCGGTCGCAGCGCTCGTGACGGAGATGCTTGAGCGACTGGACCTCTGAAGGGCGGGATTTTCTTGTGAAGCCAACGAACATCGTATCGGCGACCCTTCGAGTTGTGGTGGCCGCCATTGGCCTCCTGACGGTGGTCAACCTGCTTTCCGCGAGTGGACCCAAGGGACTTCTGACCTTCACCGTTCAGTCCAATACCATGATGGCCGTGTCGTTCTTATGGACGGCTCATGCCCTGGTGTGGAGGAAACGCACCCCTCCGGAGTGGCTCTCGGGGAGTTCGGTCTTCTACCTGACCATCACCGGGATCGTGTACAACTTCGTGCTCGGCCCTGAGATCCCGGGTTCATCTCCGGCCGTCATCCTTGGTCTGTCGAACTCCACGCTGGAGCACGTCGTTACACCCATCGCCGCGATGGCGATCTGGATCGTCTTCGACGAGCATCGCCGAATCCCGTGGAGGTACGTCTGGATCTGGCTCCTGTACGTGGTCGGGTACCTCGTCCTCATCTTTTCAGCGCTTGCGCTCATCGATTCACTCGCAGCTCCCTATCCGTTCCTCGACGTAGATGTGCTCGGTGTCGGAGGGGTGGCGTGGCGGCTTATCAGCTATGTGGCTGGGTTTGCAGCGCTCTCGGCCGCAATGATCGTCCTGGATCACGCTCTACCTGAGCGCACGCGATTTGGCGAGTATGATCCGTTCGATCAGGGGTCCCACCGGTAGGTCCCTAGGCTTCGCCCGTCATCGTCGTGACGTCGAGGAGCGTATCGAGTTGATCCTCGGTGATCTCACCCCGCTCGACGAACCCGAGCGCGACCACGGCTTCCCGAACCGTTAGGCCGTGTGAGTTGGCGTGCTCGACCGCCCTCGCGGCATTCGCGTATCCGATGATGGGGCTGAGGGGGGTGACGATGCTCGGTGAGGCCTCGGCAAGCCTCCTTGCATGTTCTGGGTTGGCTTCGATGCCGACGACCGCCTTGTCGGCGAGGAGCCGAGATGCGGTGGCAAGTAATCTGAGCGATTCGAGCACACCGAGGGCCATCACGGGGACCTGGACATTGAGCTCGAAGGAGCCAGAGGCGCCCGACCAGGCGACCGTCGCGTCATTTCCGATCACCCTCGCACAGACCATGAGGACCGCCTCGGGAATAACCGGATTGACCTTGCCGGGCATGATCGAGGAGCCCGGCTGGAGGGCGGGCAGAGTGATCTCACCGAGGCCAGCATTTGGGCCCGAACCCATCCACCTGAGGTCGTTGCAGATCTTCGTCAGGCTGACGGCGATGGTGCGAAGGGATCCACTCAATTCGACCAGGCCGTCGCGGGCGGACTGGGCCTCGAAGTGGTTCCTAGCCTCCTTGAGGTTGAGTCCCGTGTACTCGTTGAGAAGGGAAATGACCCGAGTGGTGAATCCAGACGGGGTGTTGATCCCGGTCCCGACCGCGGTACCTCCAAGGGGTACCTCGACGACTCGGACGAGGGCGGCCTCGAGTCGTTCGATGCCGTAGCGCACGGCGGCGGCGTATCCCCTGAACTCTTGCCCAAACGTCACGGGTGTCGCATCCATGAGGTGGGTGCGCCCGGGTTTGACCGCGTCTGAGAGGTCGACGGCCTTTGCCTCGAGGGTCGAGGCAAGATGGTCGAGGGCAGGGGCGAGGTCGCGGACGACCGATGTGGCCGCGGCGAGGTGTACCGAGGTGGGGAAGACATCATTGGAGGACTGGGAGGCGTTGACATGGTCGTTGGGGTGAACCTGTCTGCCGAGTCGGATCGATGCGAGGGTCGCGAGCACCTCGTTGATATTCATGTTTGAAGACGTTCCCGATCCGGTTTGGTAGATATCGACAGGGAAGTGGGCATCATGTGTTCCCGCGGCCACCTCGTCGGCGGCGGCGGCAATGGCTTCGGCGACCTTGAGATCGAGGACCCCGAGGTCCGCATTAGCGCGACTCGCCGCTTTCTTCACCTGAGCGAGCGCCTCGATGTGGGAGCGTTCAAGGCGTTGTCCGGAAAAAGGGAAGTTTTCGATCGCCCGTTGGGTCTGAGCCCCCCAGAGGGCTTCGCGGGGGACCGTGACCTCACCCAAGGTGTCGCGTACGATCCGGCCGTCGGGTTGCTCTCCCATGGGCCCATTGTGGCAGGAGTGGGCAACACGAATGGAACCGATCGAATATTCAGTATGCGCGTCATACTTGAATTGAGGTATCATCTCAGTAAGTAGCAGCCACAAAGGCGGGCGCACACCCGCCGTGCGTCACCTGTGACCACAAGGAGACGCGGTTTATGGCGATCATCGGCAGAACTACCGTCAACGAGAGTTCCGAGGCGGGTAGCGTCTCCGGGGGACTGACTGGCGATGAGTATATGACCCTTGTGCGATCAAAGGATGTCTCGGCCCGAGTCGCCGCAGCTGGCCGATTCGATGCCCCCTTGGGCGCCCTGATCGCCTTCACCCAGGATTCAAAGACGGAAGTCCGGGTAGCGGTCGCTACCAACCCAGGGATAGGTCGCACGGCGACCGTCATCGCCCAATTGTCCGACGACAAGAGCATCGAGGTTGTTCGAGCCCTTATTGATAATCCAGCCGTGCCGCACGAAACGATCGAGAAGATCGCGGCGGATGGCCCCCGCTTGGCTCGCGAGTACGCGCAGGCGCGCCTCATTTAGGTCTCGCCGAGTTCCTCTTTGGTTGGGGGATCCGCCCCCTCTCGCGACACGGTGATGGCCGCGATTCCTACGGAGCGATTGAGGACGTAGGTGGCGACGTCTGTCGTAACCTCGGGAAGCATCAGGCGATTCTCAGCCCCCAGGTAGCCCTGCGACCATAGTCCGTCGATCAATCCAGACATGAAGGCATCCCCGGCACCGACCGTGTCGGCAACAGGGACCTGCGGTGCGGTTGCATCGATCTTCCGACCGTCGCCAATGAAAATGGTGGCACCCATTTCTCCCCTTGTCACGACGACGATTGCGGGACCCATCTCAAGCCATCGTCTAGCCAGGACGTTCGGAGGGCGCTCGGGGTCGAGCCAATCGAGATCATCGTCACTGACTTTGACGATGTCAGAGAGTTCAACCAGTTGTTCGATCTGCTTGAGCGCGGTCACACGGTTTCCCATCAGGGCGGGACGCACATTGGGATCGTAGGTTATCGTTGCGGATTCCCTACTGTTCTCGACGATGGAGCGGACACTGGCGGCACCGGGAGACATGACCGCAGCTATGGAACCGGTGTGTACGACGATGGGCTTGCGGGTCAGTGCCGCCCCGGGGCTGAGCGCCCAGGTGAGGTCGAAATCGTAGTTTGCGGCACCAGAGTCGTCGAGGAAGGCCCTAGCCACGGGGGTATGGATCGCGGACTCCGATCCCCGCACGAGCGTGACGCCCGCGGTTTCGAGGTGCTCGCGGATCGTTCGTCCATTCTCGTCGAGGGCGATCCAGGTCAGTAGCTCAACCTGCTTTCCGAGCCTTCCGAGGCCGAGGGCGACATTCGCTGGCGAACCCCCCGGGAGGGAGGTTTCGCTTCCGTCCGGGTGTCGAACAACATCAATGAGCGCCTCTCCGATAACGAGGGCATGACCACTCACTCCTCGCCCTCCTCGCCCCTGGTCTTCTCGATGCGTTTGCGGGCGCCCTCCAGCAGGTTCTGACATCGCACGGCGAGGGCCTCACCCCGCTCCCAGAGGGCGAGCGAGTCATCGAGGGTCACGGCCCCAGCCTCGAGTTTGGCGACGATTCCGGTCAGTTCGTCGCGAGCCTGCTCGTAGGACAGTCCATCAACGTTTTTAGGGGCCGTCACATCCCTGAGGCTACCTTAAATGGGGGGGGTCTACGTGGGATCGAGTTGGGTCCTTCGTCACATTCGGGGAGGTGGGCGTCATGATCGATTTGACCGCGCCTCTCATTGGGTGCAACAGAAAAACTAACGTCTCACAATGGGGTGAAACGAAATGTACAGCGAAGACTATGTGCGTGAAACAACCGCATTGGGAAGTGTCCAGAAAGCAATGGCATCCGTCAATGGCGACGCCGATCTCGCACAACTGGCACGATCCCACGAAGCCAAGATCCGTGCTGCGGTGGCTGAGGCCCCGCAGACTCCCCTTACCACTCTGGTCGTCCTCGCCTCGGATGGCACCCCGGCCGTGCGTGCCGGTGTGGCCAGGAACCCTCGCGCTGACATGCCGGTGGGACTCAGGGAAACCCTCGCAGAAGACCAGAGTTCGGAGGTTCTTTTCGCACTTCTCAGGTGCCCGACCCTCCCCGACAAGATTCTGGCGAGGCTGGCCAAGTCCGGGATGAAAGAGATCGCCACGGGAGCGAAGGAACGGGCGAAATCCAGCAAGTCTTCCGATGGAGCACAACCAGTGTTCGGACAGGTTGGGTTCGCCTCTAGCTGAGGGAGAGGCGAACCTGGGCTGACCGGGGCTTGTAGTGGGGCGACCACCTGATCGGGGGTGGCCGCCCCAAACGCTGCTTGGACTATGGAGTCACCGACGTGACCTGAGCCTCCGCCGCACCGACGGCGAACCTCATCGACACCTCCACGCCTGGAGCGAGCGCAGACGCATCCCGGACGATTCCCTTCTTCGGGTCGCGGACGACCGCGTATCCGCGGTCAAGAGTGGATTGTGGGGAAAGCGCGCGGAGGTTGACGATCAAGCGTTCGAGGGAGCCCCGGTGGTCTCCCAGGATCGTCGTGAAGGCCCGCCACCCCGCCGTCCTCTGCCTGGCCACCTCAAGGAGATGGGGATCGATAAGGCGGTCTGGATATACCAGGACGGGTCGGGTCACGGTTGCGAGCAAGGCCTGAGCCTCTCGGTCTAGCCTCGCATCGATGGCCGACCTCATCGCGAGGAGCGCCCTCGTGACCGCCCGGCGTTCTTCGGCGGCATCGGGGACGATGCGCTTGCCGGCGTCCGTTGGGGTAGAGGCTCGGAAGTCCGCGACAAGATCGAGCAGGGGAGCGTCCTTCTCATGCCCAATGGCGCTCACCAGGGGGGTGACGCACTCGGCTGCTATCCGGATCAGGGCTTCCGAACTGAAGGGGAGGAGGTCCTCGAACGATCCGCCTCCTCGGGTGACGACGATGACCTCCACCCCCGGATGGGCGTCGAGTTCACGAATGGCCGCCGAGGTCTCCGGCACACAGCTGGCCCCCTGGACCGTAACCCGGCGGATCTCGAATCGGACAGTAGGCCAGCGGGATGAGGCATTCACGACGACGTCGTGTTCAGCATCCCCCTGGTTGGCGCAGATGAGGCCGATGAGCCTAGGGGCGAAGGGTAGGGGAACCTTGCGCTCATCAGCGAATAGGCCCTCGGCAGCCAGGCGTTCGCGGAGTTCCTCGATCCGTGCGAGGAGTTCGCCGAAACCCACGGTCCGGACCTCTCGGGCTTCGAGCTGAAGGGTTCCGTTCTTCAGCCACCACGCGGGTTTGGCGTGAAGGATGACCCGGGAGCCATCGGTGAGAGGCTCGGCGAGCGCCTCGACGTTCGCGGCGGGCAGGGTGGCCGAGATCGAGACGTCCTCCTCGGCATCGCGCACGGATAGAAAGTAAAGGTGACGCCACCGCTTGAGATTGAGGACCTGACCCTCGACCCACACGGCGGGCATTCGCTCCACGTGGTCTTTGATCTTGTGTGAAAGGTGTCGGACCGGCCACGGGTGCTCGGCCGAGGTGTCGACTGCGGTCTCGGGCAAGGTCACTGCACCAGCGTGCCACGTAGAATGTGGGAGTGCCCACCCCCAACAAGCACGTGCTCCTCGCTGCCCCCCGCGGATACTGCGCTGGGGTCGATCGAGCCGTCATGGCCGTCGAGAAGGCCCTGGAACTTCATGGTCCTCCGATCTACGTGCGCAAGGAGATTGTTCACAACAAATATGTTGTCGAGACCCTGAGCAAGCGTGGTGCCATCTTCGTTCCGTGCACAGACGATGTGCCCGAGGGCGCGCGGGTCGTTTTCTCGGCCCACGGGGTATCACCCGCGGTCAGGGAGGCTGCGGCTTCTCGCGGCCTCCTCACGATAGACGCGACCTGTCCGCTCGTGGCCAAGGTCCACAAGGAGGCCGTCCGCTTCGCCCGTTCGGATCAGACGATCCTTCTCATTGGTCATGAGGGTCACGAGGAGGTCGAGGGCACAGCGGGGGAGGCTCCCGCAAACACCATCGTGGTGAACACCCCCGAGGAGGCCGACACGGTCGAGGTTCCCGACCCCGACCAGGTCGTGTGGCTGTCTCAGACCACGCTGAGTGTCGATGAGACCATGGAGACCGTCAGGCGTCTCCGTTCGCGCTTTCCCAACCTTCAGGATCCTCCGAGCGATGACATCTGCTATGCGACTCAGAATCGCCAGGTGGCGGTCAAGAAGATCGCCCCGGAGTGCGGCCTCGTCATCGTGGTGGGGAGCGCGAACTCCTCCAACTCCGTACGACTGGTCGAGGTCGCCCTTCAATCGGGTGCTGGGGCGGCGCACCGGATCGACTACGCCAAGGAACTCGAGGATGCCTGGTTCGATGGTGTGACGACGGTGGGGGTGACCTCCGGCGCCTCCGTTCCGGAGATCCTTGTTCGGGACCTCCTTGAGGCTCTGAAAGAACGTGGCTACGGTGAGGTCGAAGAGGTCCGGACGGCGACGGAGGACCTCATGTTCTCCCTGCCCCATGAAATCCGTGCAGACATCCGGGCACGCGACGAGCGCGCTCGGTCCTAGTCCTCGGATCCTTCGCTCGGATCGTCGTCGGCGCCTTCGATTGCGCGGACCGGCCGAGTGTGGAGGTCGAGCGCTTCTGGAGCGTCGAGTGGCTTATCGATCACCTTGAGTTCCGCAAGGCGGCGTGAACCCGGGAGTACTGAGTGCTCATACGATCCGACCACACCGTCGTACGCCTTTCCCGCGCTGTCGATCGCACGCCCGAGCTTCACGAGGTGTTCGCCCATGGTCGCGAGTCGACGGTGTAGTGCTTGGCCAGCCGTGAGGACCTCGTGGGCGTTGGCCGCGAGGGCATCCTCGCGCCAGGCCAGGGCCACCGTCCGAAGCATTGCTACAAGGATCGCGGGCGTAGCCATCACGACATTTCGTTCTAGCGCGTACTCCTGGAGCGAGGCATCCTGCTCGACCGCGGCTTGGAAGAACGCCTCCGATGGCATAAACATGACGACAAAGTCGGGGGCAGTCGCGAACTGCTGCCAGTATTTCTTGCTCGCAAGGTCGTCAACATGTTTCTTGACCTGCTGAGCATGTGCGGCGAGGCGATCCGCACGTACCGCGTCGTCCTCGGTGTCAAATGCTTCGATGAGTGCAGACCAGGCGACCTTTGCATCGATCACCACCTCGCGGTTTGCTGGAAGATGGACGACAAGGTCGGGGCGCATGTTTCGTCCATCGTCGTCCTTGACGCTTGATTGCCGCGAGAAGTCGGCGTGTTCGCGCAAACCCGCAAGTTCGACGACTCGCTCGAGCGCTACCTCTCCCCAGTTGCCGCGGACGTCGGAGCGCCGCAACGTGTTGATGAAGTCCGTCGTCTTCTTATCGAGCTTGTCCGAGGCGGAGATCATCTGGATGACCTGTTCCCGGAGCGCCGCCTGTCCCTCCGAGCGCAGGCGCTCGGCCTCCGTCGTCTGGCGCCTGACGTCGTCCAGCGCCTTGGAGACGGGCTCGACCATCTTCTTGACGGCCTCCTCCCGCTTGGCGAGTTCGGCGTCGTGCTGGACCGCTGTGCGCTTGAACCGTTCGTCGGCCATGTCGAGGAACTGGCGGGTGTTCTGGGTGAGAACATCGGCGGATAGGACCTTCAGTTCGTCCTTGAGGGCGAGGTGGGCCTCTTTGATGTCCGCAATCCGCTGATCGGCCTCGGTGCGAACCCGCGCCTCGCGCTCGTCGGCGCGCCGGTTGGCAACCGCCTCTGTGCGGGTGGATGAGCGGGCGACCGCTATGGAATACGCGAGGGCGGCTCCGACGACGAAGCCCCCAACCGCGAAAAGTGCCTGGATCATGGGTCAACTCTGGCACGGAGCGGCGACAATGGGGCACTTCTTGCTGCCGCATCCAGCCTCGGCTCGGCGCTCGACACGGCGGACGCCAGGGTGTAACCCGAACCCCCGGTAGACTCGCCGCGTGGCCCTCACTATCGGGATCGTCGGGCTGCCGAACGTCGGCAAATCGACTCTCTTCAACGCCCTCACGCGGGCTAGCGTGCTCGCCGCCAACTATCCCTTCGCCACGATCGAACCCAATATCGGCGTCGTACCGCTTCCAGATCCTCGCCTCGCCGTCCTGGCGGAGATCTTCCACTCCGAGCGCGTCGTTCCCGCGACGGTGAGTTTCGTCGACATCGCCGGAATCGTAAAAGGTGCATCGGAGGGAGAGGGGTTGGGAAACGCGTTCCTCTCGCACATTAGGGAGGCCGATGCCATCTGCCTGGTCACCAGGGTCTTCGAGGATCCTGATGTGGTCCACATCGATGGGCGGATCGACGTCGCTTCCGACATCGAGACCATCATCACGGAACTGATCCTCGCCGACCTTCAGACCATCGAGAAGGTTATTACGAGGGTCGAGAAGGATGTTCGAAATAGGAAGGCCTCCCCAGAGTTCCTCAAGGAATGCCAACGCGCGAAGGAGGTGCTGTCTTCGGGTAGGCCCATTTCGGCTGCGACGCCAGGCTTCGACGCCGCCCTCATTCGCGAGCTGACCCTGCTGACTGCGAAGCCCTTCATCTATGTCTTCAACGCCGATGAGGCCACCCTTGCCGACTCGTCCCGTAGGGCTTCCCTGGAGGAGGCTGCCACCCCGGCGAAGGCGATCGTTCTCGACGCGAAGTTTGAATCCGAGCTCGTGGACCTGACTCCGGATGAGGCCCGCGAGATGCTTGAGGCGTCCGGACAATCCGAATCGGGGCTCGATCAGTTGGCCACGGTGGGGTTCGATACCCTGGGCCTTCAGACCTTTCTGACCGCAGGACCGAAGGAGGCGCGAGCCTGGACCATCCACAAGGGGTGGACCGCCCCCCAGGCCGCAGGAGTCATCCACACCGACTTCGAGCGGGGATTCATCAAGGCCGAGATCGTGTCCTACGCGCACCTTGTCGAGGCTCGATCGATCGTCGAGGCTCGAGCGCGGGGGTGGGTGCGTATGGAGGGAAAGGACTACGTCATGGCCGAGGGAGACGTGGTCGAGTTCCGGTTCAATACTTAGGCCTTCCATGTGTGAGGTAGACCTCGGGTTGTAACTCTTCCCGGTTTCGCGTTTGTCCAATACGCTCGATGATATGAGTCAGGTCATGGACCTTTCCTTGCCGGACGATTCTGATGACCCAAAGGCAACACCGACGGTGTCCTGGGAGGAGATTTCGCCTGAGCGCCTCCGCACCTCCGCGGAGTTGGCGGAGACCCAGGAAGGATCCGGCTCGGACGACGCCCTTGGCGGGGCGGGGATGGCTTGGTTCGAGGTCATTCTTGGTGCGCTATTTGGCCTGGCGATGATGGTGGGGGCCTGGTACTGGTCGGATGGGGCGCTTGGAGTCATCGTGGCGGTCCCTCCCGCCATTCTTGGATCTCCGCTCATGCTAACTAAACGACCCGATCTGAGGTACCTCGGGTATGGACTCCTGGTATCGGTGCCGATCGCGGTTGTGCTGGGAATCCTCTTTTGGTATCTCACACTCTTCATTTAGCGCGGAACACATTCGCACAGGCCTTATTGTGGTGGGCATGTTCCGCATGATTTGGCCCTATGGCGCCCTCGCGTTCTTGGGGATCACCGTGGGGCTTGTAGGTACGGGGGGGCACCGGTATGAGCCGTATTGGGGGGCGGCCTGCGTCTTGACCTTGGTTCTCGCTGCGGGGACGTGTGCGCGAGCCTGGAAGTCCTGGACAGGATTATTGGTCTTCGCACAGACATGGATTGTGGTCGTTCTATTCTTGTACTACCTACGTGGACCTGGGGAGTCGATCGTGATCGTTGACGACACGCTCGGAAAGGTATGGATCTTCGGGGGTTCGATCGCGGCGGTAGTTCCTGCCTTCATCCCCAGACGGTTTGTGACGGAAGGCGCTCATGAACGACGATGAACCGACTGAGGCGGCCTTCACCCGGGCGGTTGTTGGGGCAGGGCGCGCCGTCATCGTTGGCGTGGGAAGGGGAACCCGAGCCGCAGGACGGATAGTCCTCACCGCGGGGCGGGAAATTGGGGCTACCGCCGAGCGGATGTGGAGCGGTATTTCAACCAGCCGTGCGCGGCGGACAGAGGCCCGGATCGCTGAGGCAGGAAACGCGGCACGGGCACGTGGGGCCGATCTAGCGGCGGAGGTTGCCCCCGGGACAGGAGCCCGGATGGCTCCGGTCGTCGAGGCGGCGTCGGTTTCAGTATCCGAGGAGGAGTCTTCCGCCGAGGTTGAGGTGGAGGAGGAGTCTCCCGACGAGGAGGTCGACTCTGAGGTCGTCAGGAATGCTCGTACTAGGCAGGCGGCCGGGCGCGTCCTGACGGGTCTGGGAATCGCAGCCCGGTGGGCGGGTATGGCTCTGAGTCGCACCGGGAAGGCCCTTGCTCAAGGGGGTAGGGCAATCGTTCGAACCGGCGCCGCATCTGGCCGGGCGATCGGCGTCGCGCTGCGTCACACGGGAAAGGCGATAGGGGTAGCTGCTGTCGCCATTGCTGGAATGGTGGCCACTGCTGGCCGGGCGATCAGCGTCGCGCTAGGCCGAACGGGGAAGGCAATCATCCGGGTGGGTCGCCTCGCCCTCAAGCGTATTGGGCAGGCACTGAGATGGATAGGCGACGCCTTCGGACGGTGGATTCAGAGGATCCGGGATGTATGGGCGGCTCAGCCACCACGTCCCCGACTATGGATCACCGCCGGAGCCGGTGCGGTTATAGTTGCCGGATATTTACTTGCACAGGTGTCCGTCGCGCCTCGGGTTGCCCCCGAGACGACAGTGCTCGGCGTCGATGTTGGGGGGATGTCCACCGCAGAGGCTAGGGGCGTTCTTGAGGCTCGGTTGGCTGAGGCCTCATCGACGATGGTCCGAATATCGGCGCACAACCAGGCGGTTGCAGCAAGCCCGGAAGACCTGGGGCTTACGTTTGACCTTGATGCCACTCTCGACTCCCTGACTGGATTCTCGTGGTCTCCATCGGCTCTCTGGCATCAGGCGGTCGGCGCTGGCCCGGTAGCCCCAGTCGTGATCGTCGATGAGTTGGTTTTCGATCGGGCGATAGCGGAGACGGCCACGATCCTCAATCAGGATGTTAGGAATGCCGAGGTGACTCTTTGGTCGACCGGAGCCATGGTACACGCGAGTCAGGACGCCATTGCGGTGAATACGGACGACCTTTCGCGAATTGTTCTTGAGTCCTGGCCAGCAGAGACCCGGATCGAGGTACCCGCTGTAATCACTGCCCCTACCCTCGACACGGAGGAGGCAATTAGGTTCGCCCATGCCGTCAACGACCTCGTGCTTTCCTCTCCTGCGACCCTCACGAGCCCGAATGGTTCCGTGACCTTAACGCCCGAGGATGTGATTGCCCACGGTGTGGTCGTGACAAACGGTTCGCATTTCAACCTCACGATGGACGGGGACGCCATGCGCGAGCTGGTTTTCGAGCGGCTCCCTCAGGTGGAAAACACCGCGGTAGATGCTTCCATGGTCTTCAATTCCGCGCATCTTCTAGTTGTCAACCCGGGGACACCGGCCCGTACCCTCGATACCGCTGCCCTCGAGGAGGCGGCCACGCTTGCCGTGACAAGTGTTACCCGAGAGGGTGTGTTGCCGATCATCGAGACCCCGGCGGCCGTTACCCCCGAGGCCCTAGAGAGTTCCGATTTCAAGGAACTCATCTCGACCTCCTACACGAAGTTCACTCCCCGGGAACCCTCTAGGGAACACAACATCGCAAACGCAGCCAGCAGGTTGTCTGGGTTGATTCTTCAACCGGGAGAGTCGTTTAGTATCACCGAGGCGATCGGCCCCATCGATCGTGCACACGGCTATATCAGCGCCGGAGTCGTCGTCGGAGGAGTGCATACGAGCGGTATCGGCGGCGGCCTTTGCCAGATCGCGACCACCGCCTACGTCGCCGGTTACTTGACCGGGATCGATATCGTCGAACGTCGTCCTCACACCGAGTGGTTTTCCCGGTACCCCGCTGGCCGGGATGCTGCGATTGCGACAGGGATAGACATGCGGCTTAAAAATGACACTCCTTATGCACTCATGTTCAATGCCTATGTGGAAGACGCGGGCCTCCGCGTCGACATCTGGTCCACCCCGTACTACACCGTCGAGGGGAGCACATCGGGAAAATACAACATTAGGGGTGGTGGGTACAAGACGGTGACGACCACACCATGCCATCCCTCATCGTCGAAGAGCGGTTTCTCGATCTCGGACACGCGTAACGTCTACCTCGATGGGGAGCTGGTCAAATCAGAAACCCGGATATCGAATTATCGAGCGGTGTCGGGAACCAAGTGCGCCTAGCCCGATGCGAGAGCCAAAGCCGCATCGTAGGATGGTCTAGTCTGATCGAACTCGAGGAGAACCCGTGACGTACGTCATTGCCCTTCCCTGCGTCGATATCAAGGACAAGGCGTGTATCGATGAGTGTCCGGTCGACTGCATCTACGAGGGCGACCGCATGCTCTACATCCATCCGGACGAGTGCGTCGACTGTGGGGCATGCGAGCCGGTCTGCCCGGTCGAAGCCATCTACTACGAGGACGATCTACCTAGCAAGTGGTCGGAATTTCAGGGAGCGAATGCGGAGTTCTTCTCGGAGATCGGGTCTCCGGGGGGTGCGGCGAAGATGGGCCTCATTCACCATGACCACGAGATCGTGAAGGCCGTGCCTCCCCAGGCAAAGGATTAGGGCTCGTGCCAGACCGCTGGGTGCGGTGACAGTGGCCTTATTCCCGGAAGCGTTGCCGGACTTCCCGTGGGATGTGCTTGAGCCTTTTCGCTCCCGTGCAGCCTCCCACCCCGATGGGGCGATCTACCTGGCGGTGGGGACGCCCGTTGATCCGACGCTGCTGGCTATCCGGGCCGCCCTTGCCGCAGCATCAGACGCCCCCGGTGCCTTCTATGGTTATATGGACGAACACCAGGTGCGAATCGCGTTGACCGCTCGAGACGACCGAATCGAGGCCGCGGCAAGTCGTCTCACCGGGCTTCGCTAGACTGTCGGGCAGACGGGGCCAGCCAACTTCTGGGAGCGCGAATGGGAAAAGCTGTTGAAGCACGGCTGATGGTCGACGGCGCGGAAGTTCCCGTGTCGTTCGTTGAGGCCACGTTGGGCAACGATGGCCTATCCATGGAGACCCTTCTCAAACAGACCGGACTCGTGAACGTGGATCCCGGTTTCATGAACACGGCCTCCTGCTCGTCGGCAATCACTTACATCGATGGGGAAGCCGGTATTCTCAGGTATCGGGGCTACCCGATCGACCAACTGGCAAGCCAGTCGACCTTCCTTGAGGTGGCGCATCTCCTCATTTTCGGTGAGTTGCCCTCACCGGATCTTCTGAACTCTCTGGAGAATCGTGTAGGCCGACACATCCAGGTTCACGACGGGATAAAGTCCTTCCTCAACGCCTTTCCACGCGACGCTCATCCTATGTCTGTGCTTTCCGGCGCGATCTCGGCGTTAGGGGCCTTCTATCCCGAAAGCATGGGTCGAGACGAGGACCAAGTTGAGTTGGCGACCATTCTTCTCCTTGCGAAGACGGCGACGGTCGTCGCCTACCTTCAACGACGGGCGATGGGCAAGGATCTCATCGAGCCGAAGAAGGGGGGGCCGGACTACGTCGAGGAGTTCCTTCGACTCACCTTCGCGGGGGCGGATGGGTCGTACGACATGAATCCGACGGTCCGCAAGGCGATGGATCTCCTTCTCATCCTTCACGCCGATCACGAACAGAACTGCTCGACATCCACCGTGAGGATCGTTGGCTCAAGCCAGGCGAGTATCTATGCTTCCGTCGCGGCCGGGGTCGGGGCGCTCTCCGGCCCCCTACATGGTGGAGCGAATGAGGCGACGCTCAGGATGTTCGATGACATCATTGAATCCGGTGACACGATCGAGCAATTCGTCGAGAAGGTTAAAACCAAGTCAGATGGGGCACGCTTGATGGGTTTTGGTCATCGGGTGTACAAAAATTTCGACCCCCGATCCATCGTGGTGAAGAAGGCGACGGACGAGGTATTGTCCGCGCTCGGTCTTTCCAGTGAGGTGTTTGACATGGCGAAGAGGCTTGAGGAGATCGCGCTTCATGACGAATACTTCATCGAGCGCAAGTTGTACCCGAATGTCGATTTCTACACCGGCCTCATCTACAAGGCCCTGGGCTTCCCCACGCCGATGTTCACCCCCCTCTTCGCCCTTGGTCGCATGCCTGGTTGGATCGCCAATTGGAGGGAGATGGTCGGGGATCCAACGACGAAGATCGGGCGCCCCCGGCAGGTGTACATCGGAGAGGTTGAGCGTCGATACGTTCCGATCGGTGAGCGTCAATAGTCACTGAGGACTCGAACTCATCGGTCTCGTGTGACCCATCTCTCACTGCCTTCCCTCGCGCATGGTCGTCGACGCGCCTACCCTGACGGGAGAGGCGGTTTCTGCGGGGAGGATTAAGGTGAGGCCGGATTTCCGCAGGGAATACCAGATCGATTGGACCAACGCCGAGGCAGCGAGGCTACGCGAGTCCTTCGGCGAGGCGATCCATGTGGAGACGCACGTCCTCGGGGGCACCTTCACCAGGGGCGAACGTGTGATGACCATCAGCGATCCCGGAGGGCGGGGTATCGCGGGAGCCGTGTGCCTCACCAATCGATCCGACGAGGGAAGCCTTTGGACGGTGGAACTCATACCGATAATTGGCGACGATGATACTCATGTTCCATCGTCGAGAAGCATTCAGAGCGTCACCCTTCAGATGCGGTACAACACCTGCGTCCATGCAACCCACGACCGCATAGTCGGAAAACCCAGCGGGGAGGACGGGAACCCCGACCTGGCTCAAGGAGTCGCGAAGCTTCTAACGGGGCGCGCTGTCATCCAGCGCAAGCACTCCTTGGGGTGGGGTCAGCGGATCGACGCTTATACAAGGGTCTCGGCATGACCAATCGCGAGGCCTAGCCACTCGCGAGGATGATGGTGACCTCACCAGGATGGCATTCCGATGGCCCGAAGGTGAATGCATCTTCTATCCATTCACCGCGTTCCCGGGTCCAATCGGTCCCACACGATGTCACCCCTTCGATGGGGTAGCCGGCGGATATGGCCACGGCCCATGCCGCGAGGGCGTCGCGCATCGATGGATCGGTCGCAAGGGTGATGGCCACGCGCCCGTCGGTGGGGGAGGCGGCTTGTGCGCTGATGATCGATCCAAAGTCATCCGTAACACGCTCAAGGAGGGACCCTTCAGGGTTGAGGGTAGGCTTGACGGCATCGAGCGAGCACGAGACCGCATCAATACCGGCGCGGCCCGAGAGCGCACCCGCCCACAGTTCGGCCTTGGCCTCGTGTTCGGCATAGGCTTCGGGGAATCCAGAACGCTGAACGGCCTGAGCGGCCTCGGTAATGCTCATGGACTCCCAACCATCGATGTTGACCAGGGCTTCGTAGAACGCGTTCGTCGCATAGTGGGGGTCCATGACCTGCTCGGGTGTGCCCCATCCTTGTGACGGGCGTTGCTGAAAGAGGCCGAGGGAATCCCGATCTCCCACTCTGAGGTTGCGGAGGTCCGACTCCTGAAAGGCCGTGGCAAGCGCGACCGTCATCGCTCGTTCCGGCAAGCCCTTGCGCATCCCCACCGCGACGATCAGGGCCGCATTGTTCGTCTGTTCTGCGGTCAGGCCGATCGTTTCGCCCTCGAACGTCGCCGTACAGAGATTCCTTGAGAAGAGGCGATCACCGTAGCGGTGCCAGAGATCGGGTCCGAAGATGACCGCCGTACCGATGATGGCGAGCGCGACTACGGAAACACAGGCCCCACGGATCCGACGGGTCATCAGTTATCGTGGAGTACGGCGTTGAGGTTGACGCCAGCCCCTTTACGCTGAACCGCCTCGATCGCGCCAGACAACGAATTCCTCCTAAAAAGCATTCCGTTGCAGCCCGTGAGGTCACGCGCCTTGACGATACGGGGATTGCCATCGTCATCGGTTTCATCCACGACGAAGACCTTCGATCCGGCCGTGACGTAAAGGCCCGATTCGACGATGCAGTCGTCACCAAGGGGGATGCCGAGACCGGAGTTCGCCCCAAGCAGCGAGCGGCGACCAAGGGAGACACGCACCTTTCCGCCTCCGGACAGAACTCCCATGGTCGAGGCACCGGCACCGACATCGGAATCGTTCCCTATGACGACTCCTTGGGCGATTCGACCCTCGATCATGCTCACGCCGAGCGTCCCCGCGTTGAAGTTGACGAATCCCTCGGGCATTACGGTGGTGCCCTCGGCGAGGTGTGCCCCAAGCCGAATTCGATTTGCGTCGCCGATCCTGACCCCCTGCGGCACCACATAATCGACCATTCGTGGGAATTTGTCGACGGCCAGGATGGCCAGATGGAGACCCTTGACCCGAAAACGGAGGCGAGTCTCTTCGATCGTGGCCAGGGAGATCGGACCGTGACTCGTCCATGCCACGTTGGGAAGGATCGAATAGATGTCCTCGAGGTTCAACCCATTGGGCGGCACGAGGCAATGGCTTAGCAGGTGGAGTCGGAGGTACGCATCGGGAATGGTCGCTGGCGGTTCGTCACAGTCGATGACGGTGGTGATTGCCTGGACATCGACGTCACGGAGGTCATCGTGCCGTTCGGCCTCCACAAGGGCGGTCGGATTCTGTTCGGAATCGGGTTCGCCGAGCAGGGGTGACGGGTACCACGTGTCGAGGAATGTGCCATCGGCGGCGACGGTCGCGAGGCCATGGCCATGGGCGGTGCGCTTCATGGACCTAGCCTACGGTTTCTCGTAACCAGAACCGAGCACGACCGGCCTATCCTTAGAAGGTGAGCGACTTCCTTGAACGTGATGAGAACTACGAGCCGGCGACCCTCCCTTCCCCAGCGGAACTTCTTCACTGGGAGATGTTGCACTCGCCGCCCACCGAAGGAGGTCAGGCCGGAGTCTCTGGAGCCTCTGGAGTATCTGCACCGACGCTGGGTCAGGATGGGAAGCCGATCGAACCCGAGCCCACGAGATTTCTCCCCCAGAGGAGTCCGGGACGATACATCGTTGCGGCGGTTGTGACCGCCGTCGTGTTCTCTGGGGTGGCGTTGGTGGTGGCTTGGATGACGGGTGCAAGCGGTCCAAACGGTGTAGGCATCTTCTTCGCCGCCGTCGGCGCGGTTGCGGTTGGGGCGGTTGTTTTCCTACGGGTGTGGAAGTGGGCCGGGCATCGACGCAGAGGCTTCCCCACCAGATAGGAAAGGGGCAGTTCCATGGAGGCGCCTGCGAGTAACCTGGGTTCGTGACCGAATGGTGGCAGAGGGATGAGGGCGATACCCCCCTTCCCATTCCTCGTCGCGATGTCGTGCCCGAGAGCGGCCTGTCCGACCCCCGTGATGTGACTTCGACCCCCGAGTTGGTCTCCTTCATCCCCGAATGGCGCCCAAGGCGCCGGGTGATCGCCTTCGTGGTGACCGTTCTTGCCCTCGGCATCATCATCTGGGCCATCATCGACCTCTTCAGACTGATGTCGGTCACCTGTCCCGCGGAGCGGGCTCTTGGGATGGTCAAGGTTGTGGGCGTCGCTGTCCGGGTGGGGGCTTCCGGAATAGCTGTTTTTACTACATGGAGGTGGGCGAATCAGCGAGATCCCAGGGACGTCGTCGCAAGGGAGGTCTAACCCGACGGGTTCTTCGGTGGATAGGCTGATGCCATGACCCTCGACCTTGGCCTGCCGCTGGGAGATCTTGCGAGATGCCTTCTTGAGGTTGAATCAGTCAGCGGAAACGAAGGTCCGTTGGCCGATGCGGTTGAAGCGGCCATGAGGGGGCTTGCCCATCTCGACGTCACGCGAGACGGTGACGCGATCGTCGCCCGCACCCAACTGGGGAGGGGCGAGCGGGTGGCCATAGTGGGCCACCTCGACACGGTGCCGCTCGTGGAGGGTCTCGAGGTCAAGGTGGAGGGGGACACTCTTTGGGGGAGGGGGTCTGTCGACATGAAGGGCGGGGTCGCGGTCATCCTGTCGCTCGCGGCTTCGTTGGTAGAACCGAACCGAGATGTCACCTGGATTTTGTACGACCATGAGGAGGTTGCCGATGCCTTGAATGGTCTCCGTCGGATATCCAAGAACCACCCGAAACTCCTTGAGGTGGATTTTGCGGTCCTGGCAGAGCCGACCGCTGGCGGCATCGAGGTCGGGTGCAATGGGACCCTCCGGTTCGAGGTTGAGGTCCCAGGAATCGCGGCACACTCCGCCCGCGCCTGGAAGGGAGTGAACGCGATTCACGAAGCCTCCCCGGTGCTAGCCGTCCTCTCGCGGTACGTTCCCAAGGTCGTGACGGTCGATGGATTGGAGTACCAGGAAGGCCTGAACGTCGTCGCCGTGGCCGGCGGAATTGCCGGGAATGTCGTCCCTGAACGGTGCACCATTACGGTCAACTATCGATATGCACCGGACAAGACGGAGGACCAGGCCGTGGCCCACGTACACGAGGTGCTTCATAATTCAGGGGTCGAGGGGCTCACGATCAAGGTTGTCGACCATGGAGCCTCCTGCCGCCCTGGACTTGATTCCCCCATCGCCCGGGCGTTTGTTGAAGCCGTTGTGGCGACGGGTGCCGACGCGCCCCGGGCCCAATACGCCTGGACGGATGTCGCACGGTTCGGCGCCCTCGGCATTCCCGCCATGAATTTCGGACCCGGTGATCCGGACCTCGCACATTCGGACGAAGAAAGGGTCAGCGTCAAGGAGATCGAACGTGTGAGGGAGGGCTTGAGGGCATGGCTAGAAGGGTGAGGAATGCCTCGGGAGTTTACCGCAGGGGTCCCGTCGTTCTGCGGGGTAGCCAGGTACCGACCGAAAGCAGTTCGGCGGAGTTCCTGGGGACGGAACGATCGGCAGATTGGTTGGACCTCGATCCTTGGAGGGTCTTGAGGATCCAAAGCGATTTTGTCGAGGGTTTTGGCGCCCTTGCGGAGATTGGGCCAGCGATCTCGGTCTTTGGCTCGGCCCGAACGGTTCGTGGGTCACAGGAATACCTGTGGGGAGAGATCATCGGCCGGCTTCTGGCCGAGAAGGGATACGCCGTCATCACCGGTGGCGGCCCGGGGATCATGGAGGCCGCCAACAAGGGAGCGGCGGGCGCGGGGGGAGTGTCCATCGGCCTGGGGATCGAACTACCCGACGAGCAGGGGATCAACAAGTACGTCAACCTCGGCATCGATTTCCGATACTTCTTCGCACGCAAGACGATGTTCGTCAAGTACGCCCAGGGTTATATCGTGCTTCCAGGCGGCTTCGGTACCCTTGACGAACTCTTCGAGTCCCTCACCCTCGTTCAGACCCACACCGTGCGGAATTTTCCCATCGTGTTGATGGGGCAGGCATACTGGGGAGGCCTCGTCGACTGGTTGAAGGAGCGGGCGGTGGACGGCGGGATGATCGCCTCAACGGATCTCGATCTGGTTCGAGTGACCGACGACCCGGTCGAGGCGGTCGCGATCGTCGAAGAGTATCGACGGAGGGCGACTGCCGAGACCCGAGACGAGTAGAATGGCTCCGTACCACGCGTATCGCGCTGTCACCCGAGGAGAAGACCCGCACATGGCTGCTATGAAGCCCAGGACCGGTGATGGCCCTATGGAGGTTGTCAAAGAGGGCCGCGGCTACGTGATGCGCTTGCCGCTGGAGGGTGGTGGCCGGCTGGTCGTGGAGATGAACGCCGATGAGGTCAAGCAACTCGGCGACACCCTCCAGAAGGCGGTGTCGTAACCCCCGTTAGCGCTTCACGGCGACGAGGAGCCCATCCCCTGAGGGCAGAAGTACCGATAAGAGATTCTCGCGTGCCTTCACGGCTTTGAGCGTCTCACGAATGGCGGTGGTGTTGTGGTCCCGCTGGGCGGGGTCAGGAACCCGTGAATGCCAGAGCGAGTTGTCGATGGCCAGCACACCACCCGCCCGGAGCATCCTGATGGAGTGCTCGACGTATACCGGGTACTCAGCCTTCACGGCGTCGACGAAGACAAGGTCATAGCCGGCATCGGTGAGGCGCGGGATGATGGTCAGGGCCGCTCCTGTGATCATCCGAACCTGCTCGGTATCGATTCCGGCTGCCTTCATGGTCGCGCGAGCGACGCGGTGGTGCTCGGGCTCGATGTCGATCGTGGTGAGCACACCCGATGGATTCATCCCCCGCACCAAATAGAGGCTCGACACCCCGACCCCTGTGCCGATTTCTGCGATGGCACGGGCATCCACGGCGCGCGCGAGCACCGTGAGGAGAGCTCCTGAACCGGGAAGGACCGGGGTGCAGCCAAGTTCAGCCGCGGCTTCCCGCGCGTCGAGCAGGACCTCGTCCTCGGGGACGAAGCCCTCACAGTACGCCCAATTCGCGAGTGCTTCGCTCGTCATCGTCCTCCTAGCGCCTCACCATCGTATCGGCTGACCTCGACCCTCCTGGGGTGTACTTGGGTGTGAATCGATCCGATACGTGGGAACATGGTTCTGTCCGGTTTCGTTGAGCGAGGTGTGGAGGAGACGGCATGACCCATGGGCCCGCACCTGTGCACGCCTCCGAGATCATCGCTGCTCCTGCCCTTGGGGTCTCTTCCTGGGAGGGCATCGTTCGAGATCACTCGACTCGGGTCTATCGCCTCGCCCTGCACCTGACGGGCAATCCACACGATGCCGAGGATCTCACCCAGGATGTCTTCGTCCGCGTCTTCAACTCCCTGGCGAACTACCAACCTGGCACCTTCGAGGGCTGGCTTCATCGCATCACCACCAACCTCTTCTTGGATCGGGTGCGCCGACGGAAACGGATTCGGTTCGATTGGATGGGCGACGAGGACGCGGCCGTCGCGACTTCACAGAGTTTTGATCGGCACGAGCGAAGCGGACAACCCGAGGACGCTTTTGACATGGTGAACCTCGATGACGACATCGTCGAGGCGCTCGCGGAACTATCTCCCGAATACCGGGTGGCCGTTGTCCTGTCGGACATCGAGGGTCTCTCCTATGAGGAGATCGCGGTGACGTTGGGCATCAAGATGGGTACGGTGAGGTCGCGACTCTCCCGTGCCCGCGCCCGGCTTCGTGAGTCCCTCGCCCATCGTGCCCCGATCAAGGACCCGGCGTGAGCACGCGCCACGTCACGAGGCAGCTCAACCTGTTGATCGACGGCAGGCTGGGGCGAGAGGACGCGCTCAAGGTGATGGGTCACCTGGCGGAGTGCGAGTTGTGCACGGCCGAGTGGGATGCCCTTCGACGGGATCGGGAGGCCCTTCAGACATCCGGCTCCGGCATCGACATGAGGTTTGCCCAGAAGCTCCTCAACCGTGAACGAATCGCCGTGATTGCTCAAACCGAACCGCGTCGGCATGCAAAGGTCGCGCGTAGTGTGCGACCGCATGTGCTCAGGGGCAGTCTTATGGCGGTCTCGGGGGTGGTCGGAATCCTTACGATCTTGTACATGCTGGGTGAGCCGAAGGAGGTCCAACTCAGCGCCTTCGTCGAGGGCAATTCGGTCAACGGGTTGACTTCACACGCGATATACCCGCTGGGTGCGGGGGGGATGAATAGTCTCGTCACATCCGGACAACCCGGGTGGGCGAGCGAGGAGATTACCCAGCTCGGAACGGTCATTCAGGAGAACAACGGGGTGAGGGTTTCCCGGACGACCGCCCGCATGGGTGAGAACGAATTCATCGTGACGGAGAGTAGGGGCCGACTCCCGCAGAATGTGGGTGAGGTTCTTGAGCGATCCGACCAGGGGGGTCGTGAGGTGTTCCTTCTCGACGGGGACGGATCGGGAGTCTTGTTCGCGTCGGGAGACGGGGTAGTCATGATCGACTGCTCGTGTTCGGGGGAGGCCCTTGCAGGAGTGGTGGAGGCGTTCCCTGAGGAACAGCCCCCCGGGGTTCTGACCCGAGTGAGTGATGGCATGGGGGAAATAGCCGACGCTGTAACGGGAGGCTGATAGCCGCACCACGCACGTGCGGCAACCCCGGCGACTGGTCAATGTAGGGAAGAATGGCGCCATGACACCGCGCGCCTTCTCCGCCATGCAACCGACGGCCGATTCACTCCACCTGGGGAACTATCTGGGCGCCCTGACTCAGTGGGTCGCACTCCAGGAGACTCATGAGGCCATCTATGCGGTCGTCGACCTCCACGCCTTCACCGTCACACCGGATCCGGCCGTGCTCAGGGACAGGACTCGAAGGACGGTGGCGCAGTTCCTGGCGGCCGGGGTGGATCCGGCTCGATCGATCCTTTTCGTCCAGTCTCACGTGCCCCAGCACGTCGAGCTCGCCTGGATTCTTGGGTGCTTGACCGGATTCGGCGAGGCTGGCCGTATGACGCAGTTCAAAGACAAGGCCGCGAATAGTGGCGAGTCCGGCACGAACGTCGGCCTCTTCGTCTACCCGGTTCTCATGGCCGCAGACATCCTCCTCTACGACGCGAATTCCGTTCCCGTCGGGGAGGATCAGCGTCAGCACCTCGAACTTTCGCGCGACTTGGCCCGGCGAATCAATACGCGCTACGGAGACACCGTTACCATCCCCGAGCCCCACATTATCAAGGCAACGGCGAAGATCTTCGACCTCCAGGATCCAACTTCGAAGATGTCGAAGTCGGGGAGCCCACAGGGAATCATCGAACTACTGGACGATCCAAAGGATGTGGCGAAGAAGATCAAATCGGCCGTCACCGACACTGAGCGTTCCATCAGGTTCGATCGTCAGTCGAAGCCGGGGGTGTCCAATCTGCTCACCATCTTCTCGGCCCTCACGGGGCGCCCGGTCGAGGACATCGTTGCCGATTACTCCGGGAAGGGGTACGGGGATCTCAAGGGGGATCTCGCGGAGATCGTCGTGGGCTACCTTGCCCCCATCCGGGAGGCCTCCATGGATTGGATCGAATCGGAAGAGCGACTAGATACAACCCTGGCCGACGGCGCAGAGAGGGCATCGGCCATAGCCCAGGTCACGCTCGAACGGGTCTATGACCACGTCGGATTTCTGGCGCGTCGCGGGTAGACGTGGGGGCCTCGTCTGGACGTTGCATCTCCATAGACCAAGGGGGTGCGCCTTGCGCGCAGAGGCCGTACCGTCGAACTATGAAGGTTTCTTGTGTCCTCGTCGCCCTTGCCCTGGCGACGGCGGGCTGCTCATTCGACAACCTTGAGAATCCGTATTTGGGCCTTGAGCCTGCACCATCGGCCGAGAAGATTCTTGAGGACCTTAACCTCGCGTCCTTTGGGCTGCGATCGCGGCCGTGCGATCTATTCAATGCTCAGGTCGCTAGGTGCTACGCCCCCGATCGCTGGATGGGTATTCCAGAGGGGCGTGACCTCATGGGGAACATCCACCGCGAACTCGAAACTGCCGGTGCACGATTCTGGGGGAGCGCGGATTCCCCGACGACCGATTACGGGGCAGCGAAAATCACCGGTCTTAATCTGGGTTGCTACTTCGACTACGAGACCGGAGACCGTGCGCTTCGGCTGGGGATCGTCGGACCCTCGGGAGAGGCGGAGCCCTGCATCGATGGATTGCCGGGTGATGGGGTGAGTCAGGTATGGATCGTGGGCGCCGATTTCATCCCAGAGCAGCACTACGGGGGTGTCGTCATGCCCGATTCCCTCGATTCCGTCCTCAAGTCGTTGCCGACCCGGGGGGTGCGTCGCGACGACATATATGGCGGAACCATATCGGCCCTTGAGGGGTACTTCGGTCCGGTACTGCCCCACCGCAACGACGCCTATGGGGTTCACATCCTCCCGCTAACCGTTTCCGTAGAAAATGGCATCGCTCGGGGGCTGGTCCAGTATGGGGGGGAGCAGCCGACGATACTCCCCGAGGGCTCAGCGGGGGCAGCCCTCAACCCCGGCGGGTCGACAAGCGTTACCCAGGAAGCCACGGCGGCTACCGGGATCGTCGTTGAGGTAGGTCTTGAGCGATATGCCCTGCCGATCGTCGTCCGCCTGGGCGAGTCCGCGCCGTTTGAGATTGCCCTACCGTCGGACTTCGATGTTGACGATCTCAGGATCGCTCCCGGGTGGCGTCACACGAAGGTCGACTGGAAGGGTGGTCAACGTTTCAGCGGGCCAACTTCCAATCCGCAATGCGCGGAAGGCGCGGGGGAGGGGGGCGCGGTTCTCGCCGACTTGGTTCCCGGAGCGGGCGAGGAGTGCCTGGAATTCGAGGTCCAGGCTACGACGCTCGCGGGAGCCAGGATCGAGGTTGGGACGGTGGTGGCAACGTTCGCCCCAGACGGGACGGTGACGGAGGTAACGGAGCCCTTCATCCTCGTGGACGGTGCAGAATTCGAGATTGGACGGACGAGTGTCACCGTCCCTGGTTTTGTCCTCGCCTGGCGAGCCCCCAGCGGTTCGGCGGACTCGACCGGGGTGTGGATCCGGTACGCCAAACAAGTGGATCTGTATGTCGACTGACGAGATCTCCATGTCCCCGGTTCGTGGTCGAGGCCGAATCATCCTAGTCTGGTGTTCGTGAGTTCAGACAAGGGGTTCTCGGCTGTCATTCCGGCGGGTGGTGTAGGGAGCAGGCTCTGGCCGCTTTCGACCGCCGATCGACCGAAGTTTCTCCTCGACCTCTTGGGGACCGGGGCGAGTCTCCTTCAGGACACGGTACAAAGGATTGCCCCCTTGGCGGATCGGACCCTGGTCGTCACTGGTGCAGCGCATGCGGCATCGGTTCGCCAGCAACTGCCGAGCCTAGGGGACGACGAAGTCGTAGCCGAGCCCAGCCCTCGTGATTCCATGCCCGCGATCGCCCTGGCCGCCGCCATCCTGGAGTTGAGGCACGGGCCTCACATCATGGGGACATTCTCGGCGGACCATGTCATACGGAAACCCGAGGCGTTTCGGGACGCCCTTCGGATAGCCATGAGGGTGGCCGCTGCGGGCGACGTGGTAACCATCGGTATCGAGCCCAGGGAACCCTCGACCGGTTTCGGATACATCAAGGCCGGTGCGCCGATCAAAGGGAGCGAGGGAGCATTCCGGGTAGAAGCCTTTTCCGAGAAACCGAACGCCCAGGCGGCGGAGGCCATGATCGCGGAGGGTCTCCACTACTGGAACGCTGGGATGTATGTCACCCGTACGGATGTCCTCCTTGGCCATCTCGCGAGGCTCCACCCGAGTCTCGCGTCGGGGGTGAGGGACATTGCCTCCGCCTGGGACGGTCCGGGGAGGGTCGAGGTTCTTGATCGGGTGTGGCCTGGACTCACCCGCATCTCGATCGATCACGCCATTGCCGAGCCCCTAACGGTCGAGGGTGGGGTGGCCGTCGTCCCAGGCGACTTAGACTGGTATGACATCGGTGACTTCGCCGTGCTTGCGTCCCAGATGGAACCAGGCTCCGACGGGGTTCGTCTACTAATGAGGACGGCTCGCGTAGCCGCGGTCGATGCCCCTGGGGCGATGGCCGTCGGTGGAGATCGGCCGGTAGTGATTGTTGGACTGGAGGATGTCACGGTCGTCGATACGCCCGATGCCATCCTGGTGCTCGGCAGGAACTCGGCTCAGAAGGTCAAGCAGGCGATGGAGGAGGTCCGGTAGGGATGAAGTGGCAGGCGACGACGATCCTTGCTCGGCTCGGAAAGGCCGTGGGGTTACGTCGCCGCTGGCGTGACGCCTCTTCGGTTAGGCGCGCAATGAGGCTTACGGAGCGGGCCTCCGAGGGAGGGACCCCGGCCGCATGGTTTCGTGCCTACGAACGCACCCTTGCCTCGCTTTCCGAAGACGATCGCTTTCGACTTACCAAGCTCATGATTGATCTCGATTCCTCGACCACAGATGTGGCGCAGCGAGGGCTCGCCTCAGGGGCCCCGCCTAGCGCGGTTATGGGCCTCATTCGAGGGTGGAAGGATCTCACGGCCATCGAGCGCGAACTGGCACTCGGCCCCGTACGCGAAGCCAAGGAAGGCCCCGTGACGCTAGCGGGCATTCCCGCGCGCCAAGTGGATGGCACAACTTGCGGAGCGGCTGCTATGGCGATCATGCTCATGGTCGGCGATCCCTTCGTCGGGATATGGGTCGCCAGCGGGCGGTCATTCTTCCATTACCTGCCACCCGAGGTGGCTCGCATTCCTCGGCGCTCCTGGATGATGACGCCCGAGGAGAGGTGGGAGGGTCTCCAGCGATCCATCCACGTCGACACCGTAAGGAGGGGATTCCTACTCCTGGTGCCTTGGCCGCGATCCCTCGGGACACCCCCGTGGCGGGTCGACAACCATACGCGCTTCCTGGGCCTCAAATTTCACGGTGGGATGGTGGATGACACGGACGAAGCCGATATCGACGCAATGATCACCAGGGCAACGGCGGCCCTCATCGATGGCATCCCCGTTCCGATCTACGCCTCCGGGGACTCCGCGCGCGGGCTCGACACGGTCGTTCCCCGTCACGTGGTGCTCCTTACCCACGTGGTCGACGGAGGATTCCTCGCCTACGAGCCGGCGAGTGCCGCGCAGCATTACATCTCGGAGAGGCAGATGCGCGAGGGTGGAAAGGGACTCCGCGCGCTCGGAAACTGGTCACACGTCTCGTGGATGATTCTTCCGAAGGCGAGGTCGTAGTTCGTGGGAGTCGACGACAGAGGAGGTAGTCCCTCTCTTGAGGAGGTCCGCTCTCTTCCCAAGGTTGTGCTTCACGACCACCTAGACGGAGGATTGCGCCCAGAGACGGTGCTCGAATTGGCGGTGGAGGTAGGCCACGAGTTGCCTGCATCCGACCCATCGTCGCTCGGGAATTGGTTCGTGTCCGCAGCCGCCGCGGGCTCCCTCCCCGTCTTCCTCGAGACCTTTCGGCACACGGTTGCGTGCCTTCAAACGGCGGAGGCCTTGGCTCGGGTAGCGCGCGAGGCCATAGTCGATCATGCCCGCGATGGGGTTGTCTATGCCGAGATTCGCTATGCCCCAGAGTTGCACCTGGAAGGGGGGCTGACCCTGCAGGCGGTTGTGGATGCCGTCCAGGCTGGCATAGAAGAGGGGATCGAGGAAGCACGACACGAGGGAAAGCCAATTCGCGCCGCCGCGTTGCTGACGGCCATGAGGCATGAGAATCGGAGCGTCGAAGTAGCGCGGCTCGCGCTAGAGAATCGAGACCGGTGCGTCGGATTCGATATCGCTGGCCCGGAGGCGGGGTTTCCCCCGTCACTCCACGCGGAAGCCTTCACCCTCCTGAGAGACGCTCTGTTCCCCGTCACCATTCACGCGGGCGAGGCGGCAGGATCGGTGAGCATCAGGGAAGCCGTTTCCCTGGGGGCCGCCCGCCGTATCGGACACGGACTTAGGATCGTCGAGGACATTGAAGGCTTCGAGACCGAGGAGCCTCGCTTCGGGAGGGTCGCCTCCTTTGTGAGGGACAATCGCATCCCCTTGGAGTTGTGCCCGACATCCAACGTGCAAACCGGAGCCGCGTTGTCGATCGGAAAGCACCCCATCACCCGACTGCGTGATCTTGGATTCGCGGTGATGATCAACCCCGACAATCGCCTGATGTGTGGGACATCCACATCTCGAGAGATGGCCCTCCTCGTTGACGAGGCCGGTTGGGGGCTGGCTGACCTAGAACTCGCATCCCTCGACGCCGCGTGGGCGGCCTTCCAGCCCTACGAGGTGCGCCAGGAGATTGCCGACGCGGTGTTCCAAGGATTTCTAGGAATGGGCAGCGACGGGTAGTGCTCACGCGAGTGGAGATCGCTCGTCTCATCGATCACACGCTGCTTCGACCCGATGCGACCTTGAGGGAGATCGACAACCTCGTCGTCGAGGCGGTCGACCTGGAGGTATTTGCTGTTTGCGTGGAGGATCGGTGGGTTGATCGGGTGGTCCCGCGGGCGCATGGAGCAGGACTACGCACGGTCATCGTGTCCGGGTTTCCGACCGGGCTCGAGCCCACCGTCGTCAAGGCAGCCGAGGCCTCTAGCGCCGTAGCGAGAGGTGCCGACGAAGTGGACATGGTCGCCAATCTTGGGGCGCTTCAGCTCGGGAGGTTCGATCTGGTCGAGCGGGACATCGCGGACGTAAGGGAGGCCATGGATAAGGCCTCGAACGGGAAGATCCTCAAGGTCATCCTCGAGACGGCTGCCTTCGGTGAAGAGGCGATCATCGACGCCGCCTTGGCTGCCGAGAGGGGAGGTGCGGATTTCGTCAAGACCTCGACGGGATTCCATCCTGCTGGCGGGGCGAGTTTGGAGGCGGTCAGGTTCCTCGTACAGGCTGTGGGGGGTCGTCTCGGAGTCAAGGCTTCCGGGGGAATCCGGACCTCCCAGGATGCGCTCGATCTACTGAAAGCTGGGGCAACCAGACTCGGGGTTTCAGGGACGCGAACCGTGCTCGACGGGTGGGATGCCTAGCAGGAGTGCTCGCACATCGGATTCGAGTGCCTTCATGGCCCCCTGCGCCGATGCACGATCGGCGTTTAGGTTTCCTGTGGCGGGACAGACGACCTCCAGGTAGGCCTTGATCTTTGGCTCTGTGCCTGAAGGCCTCACAATCACACATGCACCCGAGGCCGTCCTCAGTCGGATACCCAAGGTCGGGGGAAGGCTGTCGAGGCCCTTCCGTGCGTCATCGACCACAACGATTGGAAATCCCCCCAGGGTTTCCGGAGGCGAGGTAAGGATATAGGCCACCATCTGGGTGAGCGCCTCCTGGGAGAGCAGCCCCATGGCGATCAGTCGGGTGAGGTGGACACCGTAGGTGCGATCGAGGGAATCAAGGGCATCTCCAATGGTGAGGCCGCGGGAAGACAGGAGGGAGGCATATTCGGCGATCAGGAGCGCGGCAGCAATCCCGTCCTTGTCCCGGACGACCTCAGGCGCAACGCAATAACCCAGGGCCTCCTCGTAGGCGAAAGCAAGCTCCGGAACGCGCGCAAGCCACTTGAAGCCCGTGAGAGTCGAGAAGTGGGTGAGGCCGTGACGAGAAGCGATCGCCCCGAGAAGCCGTGATGACACGATCGATGAAGCGAGAGTTCGAGAATTGGGTTTGACCCCCGGGACAACCTCTCCTGTCGCCAAACGATCGGCGACCCATTCCCCCAGTAGACACCCGATCTGGTCTCCGGTAAGGGCCCTCCAATGCCCATCCGTTTCCACCGCTAGGCCGCACCTGTCTGCGTCTGGGTCGAGTGCGATGGCCAGGTCCGCCTCTGTGCGCTTCGCAAGGGAGAGCGCCATGTCCATCGCACCCGGCTCCTCGGGATTGGGAAACGGCACCGTGGGGAAATCGGGATCGGGCTCGGCCTGTTCGGGCACCAGGCGTATGTCGGTGAAGCCAGCAGCGGCAAACACTGCCAGGGCAATGGTTCCGCCGACTCCATGCAAGGGAGTGAGGACGATCGAAGTGGCGGCTCGGCGTGCGGCGATCTCGCCGACGGGAGGAGGAACCAGGCCGGTGATTGCGCCGATATACCCAGCTTCGATCTCGCCATCGAAAACGGGGCATTCCTCCAGGATGATGGGGGCCGTCTTGTCAGCGGAGACACCATCGAGGGAAGCGATTCGCTGCTGGATCTCGAGATCAGTTGGCGAGACGATCTGGGTTCCCCTTTCGGCATCATCCGTCAGACGCCCGCCGAGGTAGACCTTGAGGCCATTGTCGGAGGCCGGGTTGTGGCTGGCGGTCACCATTACTCCGGCATCGGCGTCGAGTGCCCTGATGGCGTACGCGAGGACGGGGGTGGGAAGTGGACCTGGCAGGAGAAGCGCACTATGTCCGGCGGCGAGGACAGTCTCCGCTATCTCACGAGCGAACACCTCCGACTCGTGACGGGCGTCATATCCCACGACGACGGACGCGAGTTCGTCCCCGAGCCTATCCGCAAGGAAGACAGCAATCCCGTTTGACACCCGGTGTACCGTTTCGAGGTTCATCTCCTCGGGTCCGGGACCGAGGGGGCCGCGAATCCCAGCGGTACCAAAGGAGAGGGCCATGATCCATCCCGCTAAAGGCGCCCGACGATGTCCGCCAGGAGGTGGGACAGGCCGGGACCTGCCGCGTCCCCGGCCGCCAGCACCTCATCGTGACTCAGGGCCGAATCGGAGATGCCCGCGGCGAGGTTGGTGATCAGGGAGAGCCCGAGGATCTCGAGTCCGGCGGCACGGGCAGCGATCGCCTCAAGGGCGGTCGACATCCCGATGAGGTTTGCTCCCATGGCGATGGCCATTCGGACCTCTGCCGGGGTCTCGTACTGAGGGCCAGGGAACTGGGCGTAGACCCCCTCGGCAAGTCCGGGGTCGATCGCCCGCGCGATGGCACGGAGGCGGATCGAGTACAGGTCGGTGAGGTCGGTGAAGGCAGGCCCCTGGAGGGGTGTCGCGCCCGTGAGGTTGATGTGGTCGGTGATGAGGACAGGAGTGCCAGGTCCGATCTCGAGCCGCGTCGATCCGCAGCCATTAGTCAGGATGATGGTGTGGCAGCCAGCCGCAGCGGACATGCGGACGGGATAGGCGACGGCGGAGGCGTCCCTTGACTCGTAGTAGTGGTGTCGCGCACCAAGAACCAGGACACGAAGACCCGTGGTTGTGACGAACGAGCGGATGGTCGAAGAATGGCCCTCGACCGAAGGCGCACGAAAGCCAGGCATCTCGGAAGCCGGGACGGACGCGACCTCCTCGCCGAGGAGGTTGACGGCCCCCGCCCAGCCAGAGCCGAGCATGAGGGCAACGTCATGCGCATTGACCCCGGCGCGGTCGGCTAATACACGGGCCGCCTCTGCAGCGAGGTTCTCGGGATCGGTCATGGTGACACGCTACCGCTAGGAACCGCGGTTTCCGATATCGCATCCACGACCAGGGGCCAACCCCGCTTTTTGCTTTCGGAGGCGATAGGGGAATGGCACGACAACGACACGAAGGTGTTGGGTGATCGCTACTTGGGGACCGATCAGTCCGCCCCGTCGATGTCGCAGATGGCCGTTCCCGCGCTCACGCTCGCTCCGACGGAGGCGTTGAGGCTGGTGACCGTGCCACTTCGGTGAGCTACGAGGGGCTGCTCCATCTTCATGGCTTCGAGAACCACGACGAGGTCGCCCTCTTTGACCGCGGCGCCCTCCTCGACCGCGACCTTGACGATCGTTCCCTGCATGGGCGATGACAGGGTCTTCCCGCTCGCAAGGCGAACGGCGCCGTTGGCGCGAGCCGCCCGTTTGGGCCCTCCCGATCGGGCGCTGGCCCTTCCGGCTGCCGCGAGACCCGCGGGAAGCACGACCTCGAGACGCTTCCCGCTGACCTCGACTATGACCCGGGAGGTTTTACCAGAGTCGGCGTCCTCGGTGGTGTGGCTATCGACCCTCCCCAGGGACGCCACGGTTTCCTTGAAGTCGGTCTCGATCCAGGTGGTGAAGACCCCAAGGTGCCCGTCGGGAGCGGTGAACTCGGGAGCGTCGAGCACGGCACGATGAAACGGGATGACGGTGGGGAGACCCTCGATGACAATCTCGGAGAAGGCACGTCGGGCGCGGGTGAGGGCCTCGTTCCTGGTCGAGCCTGTCACGATGACCTTCGCGAGGAGGGAGTCGAATTGGCCGGACACGATGCTGCCTTGGATGATGCCGGTATCGACCCGTACCCCTGGACCGGACGGAAGCCGTAGCACCGTCACCCGTCCGGGTGTGGGAAGGAAGCCGGCTCCGGGATCCTCGCCATTGATGCGGAACTCGATCGAGTGTCCGCGGACTACCGGGTCCGGCACGGAGATGGGCTCACCGGCCGCTATGCGGAACTGCTCCCTGACGAGGTCGAGGCCCGTTACCTCCTCCGACACGGGATGCTCCACCTGCAGCCTGGTGTTGACCTCAAGGAAGGAGACCGTTCCGTCCGAACCGACGAGGAACTCGCAGGTCCCGGCGCCTTGGTAGTGCGCCTCCTTTAGGATCGCACGGCTGCCCTCGACGATGATGGCCTCCTGATCGGGTGTCAGGAACGGTGCGGGGGCTTCCTCGATGAGTTTCTGGTGGCGGCGCTGGAGCGAGCAGTCTCGGGTGGAGACCACTACTACGTTGCCGTGTGAGTCCGCGAGGCATTGGGTCTCGACGTGGCGGGGTCGGTCGAGGAAGCGCTCGACGAAGCATTCGCCCCGTCCGAAGGCCGATGTCGCCTCGCGCACGGCTGAATCATATTGGTGGGCGATGTCCTCACGTGTGTGGGCGACCTTTAGGCCACGTCCGCCGCCCCCGTGTGCGGCTTTGATCGCCAGGGGAAGGCCGTGCTCGTCTGCGAAGGCCAGCACCTCATCCGCGCTCGTGACGGGGTCGGGGGTTCCAGGTACCAGTGGGGCTCCGACCTTCTGGGCGATATGGCGGGCGGAGACCTTGTCTCCCAGGGCCTCGATCGCCTCCGGGGACGGACCGATCCACACCAGGCCGGCGTCGATGACCGCGCGAGCGAAGTGGGCATTCTCCGCAAGAAAGCCATATCCGGGGTGGAGGGCAGCCGCCCCGGAACGTGCCGCGGCACCCAGGATCTTGTCGATGTTGAGGTAGGTTTCCGCTGCCGTCGCGCCCCCGAGGGCGTAGGCATCGTCCGCCAACTCGACGAATGGGGCGTCGCGGTCGGGGTCGGCATAGACGGCGATAGACCGGATCCCGGCGTCCCTCGCGGCGCGGATGACGCGGACCGCGATTTCTCCCCTATTGGCGATTAGGACGGAATCGAATGACGGCACCAGGCCAACGTAGCGTGGTCGTGGAGGTGTATCGACCTCAGAGAAGGGGCCTGATGCAAGTTTGGTCTGGGGGTCAAGCGCCCGGCGGGGCGTTTGTAGGAAGCCTACAAAGGATCACTAAGATTCGATGGTTACGGCCCCGTAGGTTGTTCCGACTCGACAAATGCCACGTTCCCGTTGGGTCCTTGGGTCACGACCAGACATCGGGGATGGTGAGCCCGATATGGATCAGTAGATGCCGAAACAGGGGAAGACTGAGCCCGACGACGCCGTGGTGATCCCCGTCGACGCCTTCAATGAAGGGGCCCCCCAATCCATCGATGGTGAAGCCGCCGGCGACGTTGAGGGGTTCCCCGGTAGCCACGTATGCCTCAATCTCGTCATCGGTCAGGTCGGCGAACCGGACGAGGGCCGAGGAGGTATCGCCGGCATGTGTCGAGTGGGCATCGGAATCCCGACGCTCGATGCGATTGTCGATGAGGACGTGGGCGGTGTGAAGAGTCGCGGTATGGCTGCGGAGTTCGTGCCATAGTTCCCGGGCGGCCTCGGGCACCAGGGGCTTGCCGAGGAGTTCTCCTTGGTACTCAAGCATGGAGTCGCATCCGAGGATTAGGGCGTCTGGATCGTGGTGTGCCTGGACCCATTCGGCCTTGGCGTTCGCCACGATGATTGGCTGGTCCTTGAGCGCCAACTCAGGTCTGAGTCCGGCGGAGTAGTGTTCCGCGAATAGGTCTCTGGCGTTCGCAAGCAGGCTTTCCTCGTCGATGTCGGCCACGAGGACCGTTGGCTCGATCCCGGCGGTCCTGAGCGTCGCCAAGCGAGCAGGAGAGGCGGAGGCGAGGACGAGCGGAACGGGCATGGCGCCAGCCTAGCCAGCGCTGCCGTGGTGTGCGGCGACGATGCCGAAGAACATCCTTTTTACGCCACAGGCGTCGAATCGGGCCGTCTCCAGCATCGTCAGAAGGGTTTGTCGGTCCGGATGCATCCGGATGGATTCGGCCAGGTATCGATAGCTCGCCGAGTCTCGGAGGACGAGCCTTCCGAGGGTCGGCAAAACGAGAAAGGAGTAGGCATCGTAGAACGGTCGGACGAGCCACAGGACCGGCCGGGAGAACTCCAGGATCACGAGCCGCCCCCCCGGCTTGAGGACCCGGCGCATCGACGCGAGCGCCTTGGCCTGGTTCGTGACGTTTCGGAGTCCAAAACCGATGGTCACCGCGTCGAAGGAGGCGTCGCCAAAGGGGAGGTCTTCGGCGTCGGCTTCGTGAAGCGAGATCAGTTTCTCGAAGCGATGTCCGCGGAGCCGTCGCTCCGCCTCGGCGAGCATGGAGGGGTTGATGTCAGCCAGCGTGACATGGCCCGTCGGCCCGACCTTGGCCGCGAGCCGAATGGCGATGTCGCCCGTGCCCCCGGCGAGGTCGAGGACTTTGTCTCCGAGTTGAATACCCGTCATCCTCACCGCCGTTCGCTTCCACCGTCGATGAAGGCCCCAGGTCATGAGGTCGTTCATCAGGTCATAGCGCTTGGCGACGCGGTCGAACACTTCCGCGACGCGGCCCGTCTTCTCGTCCGCACTGACCTCGCCATATCCGAAATGGGTGGGATCGAACGGGGTGGACTGGACGGCGTTCGACGGGTCGTCTGTCACCGGTTCCTCCGTCCCTAGGCGAGCCACTCTAGCAAGAGGTCACCCTAGTGCTGGCAACCAGGAACGTGCGGGGCTTGACGCGTCCGAAGCCGGGCTACTCACGTCCGCCGACGACGTTGAGAACGGCCTTCCAGTCCGCCGCGACCTCCCGGAGGTTTCCCGTCACGGTACCTGCCCTGCGCCCGATCGGGGGGTAGTCCCCCTCGGCATCGATGCCCGCCCGCTGGCACAGCCAGGTGGCCCGGGCAACATGGAACTCCTGGGTGATGACGACGACGGAGTCAAGGTCGAGCGACCCGGCGGCGTTCGCGCACGAGGCGAAGGTATCGATCCCTTCGCGGTCGAGGATGATCGCCTCGGCCGGGACCCCCTGGGCGAGGGCAAGGTTCCGCATGGTCGCGGGCTCGTCGTAGCCGTCGGGCCGGGTCGCTCCCGTCATGACGATGATGTCGACGATTCCCCGCTCGTAGAGGTCGACTCCGAGGTCGACGCGTTCCTGAAGGAAAACGCTCGGCAGGCCGTCGTCCCCGACCTTCGCGCCTAGGACGAGAGCGGCGTCGGCGTGGCGGGGTATCTCGCCGGGGCCGTAGATGTCACTCACGGTTGCGAAGCGAACGTACAGCCAGGGACCCCCGACGATTGCCGGGACCAGGACGGCGGCGGCGACGAACCACCGGTAGCGCGGACGGATGCGGCTCGGGAATCGCGAGGGCATACGGACTATCCTTCGGCGAGTGCGTTCATGACTTCAGTTAGTTCCTCGTCGGGTTCTACCCGGTACTCATTGGCCTCGCCAATCTTCGTTACTTGAGTCACGACACCGTCGTGCCACCAGTAGACGTGGGGAGAGAGGGGGGAGACGTTTTCGCCATACGCCCCTAGTGCGACGCCAGCGAGGTTCTGAAGGGCCGGGATGAATGTTGTGTCCTTGAGAACGTGGAAAAGGAGGTTGTGTCGATCCGGAATGATGAAGAACGCGCCATGGGGGTGTTCGCCGAACGCCTCGAGTTCTTCGTCGAGGAGAATGGCCCGGCTCGCCGTGTAGAAGGAAAGGCCAGCGACGCTATGGATAACAACCCCGCTTTCGATCTCTGTGGATGAGCGTTCGTCGACCGGCTGTTGGCGGAGATTATCCAGGGCCACGTCGCGGATCTCGGAGATGTCCAATCCTTCCAGATCCTCATCGCGAAGGTAACTGACCCAGTCGGGGTGGTCGAAGGCGATCAACTCGAGGACGTCATCGCTCCAAGGTCGTGCGTATCCGAACCGGTCCGTCATATCGGACAAGGATCGTACGTCGACGAGCCGCAGGATAGCGTGAGCCCTCATTTCCTCGAGTGAGTGAGGCTGGTCTGGTTCGCTCATCACTGCGAGCACGGCTGTGACGTGTTGCTCGATAATCTGGGGCCACGCCGACTTTCCTTCGGGAGCACCATGGCAGGTGGCCACCAGGTTATGAAGGCCGTACTTCTTCCCGTTGGATTCAAGGAAGTGGTCTCCGCGGCATTCCGCCGAGATGCCTTGGCGAGCGAATTCCTTCGCGGCAAGGTCGCGGAGTTTCTTCCCTTCGTTGGCCGACAGGAAGGAGAAATCGGGATCGGGGCTGGCCGATGATCGCTTGAGAAGTGCCATGCGCACATCCTGTCAGGTTCAAGGATTGTGTACTGGGCCTATCGCAGGGAGTGCCGCCAGGCCGTATCTCCGCGGGCGAGAACGCCAGTCGGGCGTCCCCTCATCGTGCGGCTCCGATCCATCCAGGCTGACGTCGGGGAGGCGGCCTCCTCGCTCGCATCTCGGGCCGCGATTAACGCGACCATGCCGGCTACGAGGGCGGCCAACTCCTCCTCGTCGACGGATCCGCGCATAATCCTGAGCCCGGCCGCGACCTCTTCCGCGTCCGGTGACTCCTGTCCGTGTTTCGTCACAACGGGATGTTCCCGTGCTTCTTCGGCGGCAGGGCGGCACGTTTGGTCCGGAGGACCCGAAGAGCCCGCACCACCTGGGCGCGTGTGTCGCTTGGCTCGATTACGGCGTCGACGTAGCCGCGGTCGGCGGCGTCGTAGGGGTTGAGGAGCCCCTCTTCGTACTCCGCCACGAGCCTGGCCCGTTCGGTCTCGACGTCGCCCCCGGCCTCCTCGATTGCCGCGAGTGCCTTCCGCTGGAGGATGTTGACCGCCCCCGATGCCCCCATGACGGCGATTTGTGCCGTCGGCCAGGCGAGGTTGATGTCGGCCCCGAGCTGCTTGGACGCCATGACGATATACGCGCCGCCGTAGGCCTTGCGGGTGATGACGGTGACGAGGGGGACGGTCGCCTCGGCGTAGGCGTAGATGAGTTTGGCACCCCGACGGATGATGCCCTGCCATTCCTGGTCGGTGCCGGGAAGGAACCCGGGGACGTCGACGAAGGTTATGACGGGGACGTTGAAGGCGTCGCATGTCCGGACGAACCGGGCGGCCTTCTCGGCGGCGGCGATGTCGAGTGTCCCCGCCATGGAGAGGGGCTGGTTGGCGACGATGCCGACGGAGTGTCCCTCTACGTGCCCGAAGCCGATGACCACGTTGGGGGCGTAAAGGGGCTGTACCTCGAAGAACTCGCCCTCGTCGAGCACGGCCCCGACGACGGTCTTCATGTCGTATGGCTGGTTGTCGCTGTCCGGGACGATGGAGTTGAGGGCCAGGTCGGTGTCCGAGATCTCGAGGTCGGCCTCCACGTCCCACGATGGGGGATCGGTCAGGTTGTTCTCTGGAAGGTACTGAAGCAGGTGCTTGACGTAGTCGATCGCGTCGTCCTCGTCGGTCGCCAGGTAGTGGGCGACCCCGGACTTGACGTTATGCGTCTGCCCACCGCCGAGTTCCTCGAACGTGACTTCCTCGTTGGTGACCGCTTTGATGACGTCCGGCCCTGTGATGAACATCTGGGAGGTTCCGGCGGCCATGATGACGAAATCGGTCAGGGCGGGGGAGTAGACCGCGCCTCCGGCCGATGGCCCAAGGATGATGGAGATCTGAGGGATGACGCCCGAGGCGGCGACGTTTCGGCGGAAGATCTCCGCGAACTGAGTGAGAGCGGCGACCCCCTCCTGTATGCGCGCTCCGCCTCCGTCGAGCATGCCGATGAGTGGAATCCCAGTTCGGAGCGCGAAGTCCTGGACCTTGGCGATCTTCTGGCCATGGACCTCACCGAGCGAGCCTCCGAAGACAGTGAAGTCCTGGGAGTACACCGCTACCTGGCGGCCATCGATGGTGCCGTATCCGGTGATGACGCCGTCGCCGTATGGGCGCTTCTTCTCGAGGCCGAAATTGCGGGAACGGTGTCGGGTCAGGGCGTCGATCTCGGTGAACGAACCGGGATCAAGAAGAAGGTCGATGCGCTCGCGGGCCGTCTTCTTCCCTCGGGCGTGCTGCTTCTTCTGCTTGCTCGGCTCCCGCTCGGAGATCGCCTCTAAGAGGCGCGAGTTGAGGGCGTCGAGTGCTCCTCGGGTCGTCTTTGCAGGCGGTGTAGGGCCCCCCGCCGATGCGGGAGTCTCGGGCTTCTTTGATGTCACGGTAGGCAACCTCCTCGTGCTGGACATAGCCTAGTCGGGTGATCGGAGTTGACGTGCGATCGTTACCCTAGTGCCGTGCGAGGCTTGAGGCTCCGGAGGTACCACACCAGGAGGAAGGAGTAGCCCAACGCGACCGTCCCTATGACGGCGACGTCCGCCGTCGCGACATCGATGTCACGGTGGGATTGGACGACAAACATGCTGAGTAGCGCGACCATCATGAACACCAGGATGGTCAGGAGTGCCCCGCCGAGGATGTACCCCATTCGCTTCCTCTGCCATAGGAGGATCGCACCGATCGCGTACGCAGGGAGAGAGAGCGCCATATCGATGACGTGGGCGAAATAGGTGGGCGCCCCGAAGTCCACGACGCTTTCCGGGGCCGTCCCGGATACCGCCCCGGAGACGACCTCTCCCAGCTCCATCGCGTAGAACAGCACGGGGATGAGACCGAGGGCGACGGCCACCGTCCTTGCCGTGCAGTCGCTCGCCGCGTGGTCGAAGCGGTCGGAGCCGAAGGTACCGGTGAGCCCGAAGACTAGGCCATAGACGGCACCGCCGAGGAGGACGAGGTAGAGGGGGAACATCGCATTGAAACTCACCTGGAAGGAGAACACGAGGTAGAAGTACGTCAGGAAGCACAGACACCCAAGCCACACCACTGTCGCGCGCATAGAGCCACGCCGTGCGAGCAAGGCGCTCACGATGAGGACGGGTAGAAGAAGGGTAAGGGTCACGACGTCCCCACCCAGGAGTTGGGCGTGCATCAGTGGGGAATCGGCCCTGTAGAAGTCCTTGGCGAATAGCCCGACGGAAGTCGAAACCGCAAGTGCGAGGGCCAGCGGCACGGTCACCCACAGCCAGGGAGCATCGGCCTGTTTCGGTGTCACGGTAGGCAACCTCCTCGTGCTGGACATAGCCTAGTCGTGTGAGTGCCGCCGACGAGTCGTTCATTGGTGAATCGAGGCGCCCGCTCGATCGAGCTCGCCTGACGCGAACGCTAACTGTCCCCGTTGGGCCGCTTCCCAAGGTCACTGTTGTGGACTCGAGCGAGTCGACCAACGTACACGTTGTCAAGGCCCTCCACGGAGGCGCCCATTGGCCTCACCTCGCAGCTTTTGTTGCGGAGTGGCAGACGGCGGGGCACGGCCGGGGGGAACGGTCATGGGAGACACCTAAGGGGACGTCGTTAACGGTGAGTTTCGTCGTTCGCCCCAAGAATGTTCCGGCTGAGAAGCTCGGTTGGGTACCCCTCATTTCAGGGATCGCGGTGGCGCGGACCCTCTCCCGCGATGGCCTCAAGGCCCGCCTCAAATGGCCGAATGACGTTCTCGTCGATGACCCGCTTGCACGACG
Source organism: uncultured Demequinaceae bacterium (assembly GCA_964610155.1). Lineage (GTDB taxonomy): Bacteria > Actinomycetota > Actinomycetes > Actinomycetales > Demequinaceae > JAFGBM01. The sequence goes on along the minus strand of CAZSUY010000006.1, from coordinate 14,324 downwards.
ATTGCCCGGCTGGGGTCCAGCGAGGAAGGTGGCCGGGATCCTGTGCGAGGCCGTTGAAGACGCGATCGTCGTCGGCATAGGCCTCAACGTTTCGCAGAAAGAAGACGAGCTTCCGGTACCCCATGCGATTTCCCTGGCGCTTGCCCACTCGATCAACCTCGACCGAGAGAGCCTTCTCGCCGGGATCGCCAGGGAGATGGCTCTGGCGTTTTCCGCCTGGGAGGCCGAGGGTGGCGGCGGAGTGATCCTGGAGGAGGTCGCCGAAGCTTGTGACACGATCGGGCGGGCCGTCGAGGTCGATCGACCAGGATTGTCCCACCTGTCGGGGGTCGCGAAGGGGCTCTCTCTCGAGGGTGGTCTCATCGTCGAGGTGGGGGCCGGTTGGGTGGAGACCGTTCTCGCCGGTGACGTCCAGTTACGCGTGGAATAGGGGGTAACTGCTGATGCGTGTGCTCGATAAATCAAGGGACACCGTGGCAGCGGTGTTCAACGTGAGGACCCAGCGCGTGTGGACCGCGGTCATCCTTTCAATGGCCCTGTTCACCGTGCTCTTCTGGCTCATGGTCGCCGCGCGACTCGGCGTCCTCGAACCCTCCGTCGAGGGTTCGGGGAGCGGATACGCGGTCGCCGTCGCTGCGCTCTACTTCTCCATTTCGCTCGTCGGGGCGCCGGTCGCCGCTCACTCGATCGGATACATAATTGAACGGAGAACGGCCAAATGGAGCAGGGACGACGCAGTCGTCACGTTTGCGGGTTTGGGTTTCGTCCTCGCTATCCCGCCAGTGCTCATGCTCGCGGCGTCGGAACCGGGGGGGGCGGCAATCGGGCCGGCCATCTGGCTTTTCGGCCTCCCGGTCGTGCTCGCGACCACATTCACCCGTTTCTTCATCGACACGGTGATCCGCTCCCAACGCCTGACTCAGGTGGTCACGGCTGTGGCGCTCCTGCCTCCGGTCATCGTCTTGCTCTTCCTCCTTGGCCTCTACGTGGCCAAGGGCTCGGGAGAGGTTTCCCCGCTGCATACTCTTTGAGGGGTCTCACTAGCCCGGAGTGATTGTTGTGCACATTGCCCACTTCCTTGGACACGGGTGATGCAGTGACTTCTGGGGGGGTTGAGGTAAGGACGGCCTGGACCTCGTCCGTGGAGGCTTCCGAGTCCATCCAGGCATCCCGGGAGTCGGGGGCAAGCATGACGGGTTGACGGTCGTGGATCTGGGCGAGGTCGCCCCTGGCTTGGGTCGTCAGGATGGTGAAGGTATCGAGGCGATCCTCGTCCTCGCCCCAGGTTTCCCACAGTCCAGCGAAGGCGGCAGGGGTGCCGTCACTCGGGTGGATGAAGTGGGGACGCTTTCCGTCTAGGCCAACCTGCCACTCGTAGTAGCCGTTCGCGGGCACCAGGCAGCGACGTTTTCGAAACGCGGATCGGAAGGCGGGCTTTTCGCTGGCCGTCTCCGCGCGGGCATTGAACATCTTGGAGCCGATGGAGGCTTCCCTCGCCCATGAGGGCACCAGGCCCCATCGGGCGACGATGAGGCGACGGGTCTCACCGTCGGGTGTCAGGGTCACGACGGGGGCCACCTGCATGGGCGCGACGTTCCAGGACGGGGGGAGCCGCCGGGCCTCCTCCGTCACCTCGGCGATGGCGAAGGCCTCGGTCGTCTCTCGTTCCCGGAGGAAGTTGACGAATCGCCCGCACATATCCCCAGCCTGCCACGACAGGCAGACGACGGTCGAGGCGACCGGCGGTTGCCGGTAGGTGGCGTCCACGAAAACGGTGGGGAAGGAATCACCAGCCAAAGTCCGGTCCCGGAACGCGCCCACCTCCTCATTCAGACCGACGCGATCCGGGAGACTTCCTTCTTGGATATCCCGGGGTCCCCCCAACGATCGTTTCGTCCCTCAGGATCTCGGGGCTCCGTCGAGGCATTATCGCAGCACGACCCGCGCACTGAGGGCGCGGGCCGTGCTGCGAATCAGGTCGGGTGAGGTCGCTAGAGCGCCTTCAACTCCTCCTTGATCGTCTCGAACTCCTTCTTCATCTTCGTGGCACCCAAGGCGCCGCCCATCATGCCACTCATGCCTTTGCCGAAGTCCAGTGCAGTCCCCCCCTCGTCCGGGGTGATGGCGAACTTGAACTTGAAGCGCGTGGTGAATCCTCCGACTACGGCCCTCAGGGCCGCGCTTCCCTTTCCGTACGTCCCGTTGACGGGAGTGCCCTCCTCCAGACTGTAACCGCGCTGCGCGAAGTACGCACCCACAGCGGCTCCTACGGCGTTGGCGTCCGCATCCTCGAACGTGTAGCGCACTCCTCCCCCTTGTAGGGCCTGGCTACCTGCGAATTTGAGTTGCGCCATTGGTTCTTCCTCTCCACGACTTGTCAACGATGACCAGCCTCATCAGGATAGCGACCGGCGGGGCCCAGCCGCGGTTCGCGGTTGCGGGCGGCAAAGGAACACGGAGCACAGATCAGCCGACGATAGCGGTCACCGTCCCCGTGTGGGCGTCGCTGACTTGATACCCTCCTGATGCGTATGCAACCTCGCGGGAGACGTCGAGACTAGATGGCGCGCTCGCGAACGATGCGTGCGACATCGATTCGCCGAACCGCGCGGATCGCCGGCCACTGAGACAGGGCTGCAGCGGCGAGGACGCCCAGCGCGGCGGCGGGCAGGGGCCACCATCCGAGGACCAGGTTGATGTGGAAGAGGTCGCTCGAGAAGCTCGAGTTGAGCGCGGCCGCCGTCACCACGCCCAGGGCGAGACCGAAGGGCAGGCCGAGGACGGTCGCGGAGAGGTTCTCCGTGGCGATGGTCCAGGCGACTCGACGTGTCGGCACCCCCGCCGCACGGAGCGTCGCGAGTTCGTTGGTGCGTTCCATGACGCTGACCGCCATCGTCACGTAGATGAGGGCGAATGCCAGGACCACGCCGAGGACGATGAAGACGCCGACGAAGGCCCAGAAGAGCGCCAGGTACTTCGTCACCGAGGCAACGAAGGCCTGAGAGTCGGAATAGGAGACCACCCCCGGCGTCTGCGTGATGGTCTGCCGCAAGGCATCGCGGTCGGCGCCGTCGGAGAATGAGACGAGGTAGGTGTCGACGCCCGAATCGGGCAACACCGGGGCGACGAGGATGCTGGGACCGTAGATGAGTGTCCCGAATGGCTCGTCGACGAATCCAACGAGTGTCACGGAGGCCTCTCCCGACGTGGTCGCGAGCATAATCGTGTCGCCGACCCCGACGTCGAGGGCGGAGGCCAGCTCTACTCCCGCCACGACGCCATCGGAGGGAAGGTCGATGTATAACCCGCCGGAGTCGCGGAACCCATGCATGGCCGTGTCGGGCTCGAAGCCGACGATACTCGTGAAGTAGCTGTGACCGTCCGTCAGTGCCGTCACCGGACCCGCGACGGCAGACTCGATGGCCGTCACGTCGGGGAGGCTCTCGAGGGACTGAGGGAAGCCCGCGGCACCCGCCTCGACCGTCACGGTGGCGTCTTCGCGTTCGATCTGGCCGAACTGGACGTCGAGCATCGCCGTCATGCTCGTCATCATGCCGACGGAGGAGAGCACAATCACGAGCGAAAGCGTGGTACCGATCATGGTCGCGATGGTGCGGCGGCGGCTGCGGCCGATGTCGCGCAGAGCCATCCGCGTCGTGACGGGCAGGCAGCTGAATCGGGCAACGAGGCGTCCCCATGGCCCGGGGCCATGCATGGGAGATGCGCTGCGCATGGCTTCCGCCGGTGCCGTGCGTGATGCCTTCAGCGCGGGTGCGAGCGAACCGAGCGCGCCGACGACCAGCCCAAAGGCGACGCCGATCACGAGGATGTCCGGGTGGTTGCTGACGATGGTGTCGGGGATACCGATGGCCGACGTGTATTCGTGGGTGACGACCCCGTTGAGGAACCCGCCGAGGATGGCGCCGGCGACCGAGCCGATGAGCCCGACGGCGACGCCCTGTGCGAGGTAGTGACGGAGGATGCGACTGCGGCGGGCACCGGAGGCCATGAGGGTTCCGATGACGGGGCGTTCCTGCAGGACTCGTCGCGCGAGCATGACGTAGGCCGCCACGGACGCCGCCGAGAGGAACAGGAGGGGGAAGGCGACGGACATCTCGTTGAACCCCGCAAGGTCCTCGTGAAGCGCCGAGTTCGATGGCTGCTCCGCCTGGGTCGTCACATCGATCGCGCCGGCGCCACGCATGGCCTGTGTGACGTGATCGGCCAGCCCAGGGGGCGCGTCCGAGGGGAGCAGGATGGCCGCCTGGTTCGGGGCGCCGAGCCAGGATTCTGCGGCTACCTCCGGCACATACAGGATGGCGAACGAGCGGGAATCCGCAAGGATCTCCTGGCGGGAACGTGACGGCCACACGTATTCGGCGGAGCCGACGGTGCCCTGGATGGTCAGGGTGTGCCATGACCCTCCGGCGAACACCTCGACGCTGTCGCCGACACCGAGCCCGAACGTCTCTGCGGCGTGACGTTCGAGGAGGACCTGATCCGTCGCCCCGGGGTCGAAGTACGAGCCGGTGAGCACCTCGACGTCGTTGACGGCCGGGTGGGTGTCCGTCGGAATGCCGACGATGCGGCCGAGGAGTTTGGTGTCGTCGATGAGGACAGGAGGGTCGACCTGGACCCGGGCGGTCGCCTCGGTGGCCCCGGCGGCGAGGGCGGCCGCGGCGATGGTTTCCCCGTCTCCGCCCGTCGAGGTCAGGTCGGCGAGGCTCAGGCGGTCGTACGTGTAGTTATACGACGTGTTGAGGTTCTGATAGGCACCGGCGGATCCGACGTACAGCATGACCCCGAGCATGATCGTGAAGCTGACGGCGACGACCTGGGCACGCTGACGGAGGAGGTCTCGGATGGTCTTGTGAGTGGTGGCCCGCATCGCTTCACCAGGTCACTTTCGCGGCCTTGGCGGGCTTGTCGTTGCGCTTGACGGAGGCGATGCGTCCGTCGACCACGGTGATTACTCGGTTGGCGATCTGGGCGATTGATGCGTTGTGGGTGACGATGATGATGGTCCGGCCTTCGCGGTTGAGCCGCTGGAGCAATCCGAGGATCTGGCGACCGGTCGCGAGGTCGAGAGACCCCGTCGGCTCATCGGCCAAGAGGATGTCGGGGGCAGTGGCGAGGGCGCGGGCGAGGGAGACCCTCTGCTGCTCTCCCCCCGACAGTTGAGCCGGGAAGCTTCCCGTGCGGTCGGAGAGGCCGACATCGTCGAGCAGGCCACCGATGGCCGCCTTGTCTCCCTTGCCCGTCAGTTCCACGATCACCTCGACGTTCTCTCGCGCGGTGAGCGTGGGGATGAGGTTGAAGAACTGGAACACGAAGCCGACGTGGTCGCGGCGGAAGTCGGAGAGGTCCGCTGGGTTTCGCCCCGAGAGGTTTTCGCCCGCGACCGTCACCTCGCCCGAGGTCGCCGACTCGATTCCTCCGACGATGTTGATGAGTGTGGTCTTACCGGAGCCGGAAGGCCCCAGCACCACGATGAGTTCACCAGGTTCGATGTCGAGGTCCACGCCGCGAAGGGCATCGACGGCGGCGCTTCCTTGGCCGAAGGTCTTGGTGAGGTTCCTAAGTGACACGCCCCGTTGGCTGAGGACGTTGGTTGTATTGGTCATTCTGTCTCCAATCGGAAGACGCCATTTGTATAGGCGTCTAGGGCGTCGGCGGCCCAGCGGGCGATGCCGTCGGGGGTAAGAGGGTCGACCCCGACGACGGCGGCGAGGTTCTTGTGGAGCAGCATGGTGGCGAGGTCATTGATCATGAGGAAGGCGGCCCGGACTTCAGGGTCGGAGCTTGGCCGCATATCGCCCGAGGCGATCCCCTGTTTCGTCAGGGCGAGGGTCAGGTCGTACCAGGTCTTGAAGATCTGCCTGCCTGCGGGGTCGTCCGAGAGCAGGAGGCGACGGAGGTAGGCGGGGATGGGGGAGCCCGGCGGCAGGTGAGCGACGAGGAGCTCGGAGAATCCTGATGTGACTCCGGTCGTGTCCGCGCCGGGTTGAGCCAGGTCCGTCATAGAGCCCTTGGTGAGGATCTCGAAGAACGCGGCGACGTGTTCGTCCACCGCATCGCGAAGCCCTTGTTTGCTTCCGTAGTGGTGAAGGACGAGTCCCGGCGACACTCCTGCCGCGGCGGCGATTTCCCGGATGGAAACGGCGTCGGGGCCTTTTAAGGCGAAGAGCTCCAGCGCGGAGGCGCGGATGTTGGCCCGGGCGGTTTGATCGGGATCGCTGACCATGCGTATAGGATACTGCACAAACGTTCAGTCGGCAAGCCGATCCTAGGGGTCAGGGAATGGCTCGGTTATCCACAGTCAGTCAGCGAAGGTACAGGCAGTCGTTCTAGATTCCGTCTTATGAGCGCAGAGGCGGTATCGGCCATCGAGGGAGAAGTCCGGGACCTCATCAAGAAGCGCGGCGTCGACCCGATGAAGGACCTTGAGACCGTCCGAGCGCTCGTGGATGAGGCGTTTCGGGCGTGGGAGGAACGTGCCCTTGTCGGCGCGGTGGCCCCCGTGGCCGACCGGAAGGCTGCGACGCGGTCGGTTCTAGATTCCGTTGCCGGATTTGGACCCCTCCAGCGCTATCTCGACGATCCGGAGATCGAGGAGATCTGGATCAACGAGCCTTCTCAGGTTTTCGTTGCCCGCGGAGGTGAGCCGGAACTTACGACCACGCTCCTTGACGCTCGGCAGGTTCGCGACCTTGTCGAGCAGATGCTCAAGGCGTCGGGACGCCGCCTAGACCTCTCGAGCCCCTTCGTGGATGCATGCCTCCCCAGTGGAGAGCGCCTCCATGCGGTGATCCCCGATGTCACCCGGGAGCATTGGGCGGTGAACATCCGCAAGTACTTGGTCCGGGCGAGCCACGTTGATGACCTTGTCGCCCTAGGGGCGCTTCCGCGTAATGCGGCCGACGTCCTTGCCGCATCCGTCGCCTCCGGGCTCAACATCCTCGTCTCGGGTGCTACCCAGGCGGGCAAGACGACGGCTCTCAACGCCCTCGCCGGGTGTATCCCTCCTCGTGAGCGGGTGGTGACCTGCGAGGAGGTGTTTGAACTCAGACTCCCCGTACGGGATGTCGTATCGATGCAGTGCCGACAGCCCAGCCTCGAGGGCACGGGCGAAATTCCTCTTAGACGCCTGATCAAAGAGGCCCTCCGCATGCGGCCGAGCCGCATCATCATCGGGGAGGTTCGGGAGGCGGAGGCCCTCGACCTGCTCGTTGCCCTGAACGCCGGTATTCCCGGGATGTGCACGATCCATGCCAATTCCGCTCGAGATGCCCTCACCAAGATGTGCACCCTCCCCCTACTGGCCGGGGAGAACGTGTCCGATCGCTTCGTCGTCCCCACCGTTGCTTCCGCCATTGACCTAGTGGTACACCTCGAGCTCGATCACCGCGGTCGCCGCAGGGTCCGCGAGATCGTGGGTCTTCCCGGTCGGGTCGAAAGCAGTGTCGTCGAGACGTGCGACCTATTCCATTCCGATGGGGACAAGCTGGTGCGGGGTGAGGGCTTCCCCCCTCACGAGGACCGATTCATGCGGCATGGATATGACCTTGTGTCTCTGCTACGTGTAGGAGAGGGATCGTAGGGAGAAGCATGGGAACCATACTGGGGCTTGTCTTCGGAACTGGGGTGTTCTGTGTGTGGTGGTCCTTCTGGACGCGGGAGGAACGGCCACATCGTGAGGGAGGATGGCCGACCCGGACTCGCGACTCTCTCGTCCTGGCTGGGCTGGAGGGTGTCACACCTGTTCGCCTCGTCGGCGTGGCCGTCGGGGTGGGGGTGTTCGTCGGACTGGTTGTTGTAGGGTTCACCCGGGCTCCCTTTATCGGGCTAATCGTCGGAGTCCTCGCGTCGCGGGCGCCTTTCACTCTCGTTCACTCGAGGGCACATCGACGTCAGGGAGTCATGCGCGAGGTCTGGCCGGAGGCCGTCGACAACCTTGCCTCGGCCATTAGGGCGGGATTGTCTCTGCCGGAGGCGCTCAGCCAACTTGGAGATCGGGGACCCCTTGAGATCCGTCCGGCCTTCGTTGCTTTCGCCGAGGACTTCCGCGCTTCCGGGCGCTTCGATGACTGCCTGGAAGCGCTGAAGGACAGGCTTGCCGATCCCGTCGCGGATCGAATCATCGAATCGCTGAGGGTCACCAGAGACGTTGGTGGCTCCGATCTCGGTCGGGTCCTCAGAACCCTGGCAGCCTTTTTGCGGGAGGATGCGAGGACCCGGGGTGAACTTGAGGCCCGCCAAAGTTGGACCGTCAACGCGGCGAGGCTCGCAGTAGTCGCCCCCTGGGCGGTCCTTCTCCTCCTCGCCACTCGGCAGGAGACCGCTGAGGCGTATGACTCTCCCATGGGCATGACGGTGCTTGCGGGAGGAGCCATGAGCACGGTTCTCGCCTATCGACTCATGGCTCGGGTCGGACGGCTCCCAGTCGAGGAGAGGGTGCTGCGATGACAAAGTGGGCTGTCGTGGAGGGACTGATGCTCGGTGTGGGACTCACGTTCGTCCTCGGCTGGTGGCGGGCGAGAACGCCAACCCTTGCCACCCGGATCGCTCCACAGGTTCGTCCGATTGGAGGTTGGCGTGGCTCATCTTCAGCCGATCTTGGTGTGTCTCCTCCCGCCTGGTTTGGGGGGATCTTCTCGGCCCGTCTTTGGGATGCCACCCGCTTGGTCGAGCGTTGGGGCTCGCCTTCGGTCGAACTCACCTCCAAGCTGAGGCGTGCAGGGTCATCTCTGACGTTGGCCCAATTCCGCGCAGAGCAGGTCGTATGGGGGGTCGCCGGCGTCATCGGCGGGGTAGCAGTGGCAGGCGCCATGGCTGCAAGGGGGTCCTCTCTCGCGCCCCTCGTCGTCATGATTGCCTCTGTAGGGCTTGCCGGAGGAGCCGCTCGTGAGTATGTCTTGACCCGAGCGATCCGGAGGCGTGAGACGAGAATCCTCTCCGAACTCCCAACGGTTGCCGACATGCTTGCCCTCGCGGTATCGGCAGGGGAGGGTGTATTGGGCGCCCTCGAGCGGGTGGTTCGCACGGCTTCCGGAGTCCTCGTTGAGGACCTTCGATGGACGCTAGGGGAGGTACGAACTGGTACGCCCCTGGCTGACTCCTTCCACGCACTGGCCGAGCGGACGGGGGTAGCTGCGCTATCGCGGTTCGCGACCGGGGTAGCGATTGCGGTGGAGCGCGGCACCCCTCTTGCGGATGTCTTGCACTCCCAGGCGCTTGACGTGAGAGAAGCCGGACGCCGACGTCTAATCGAGGAGGGCGGCAAGAGGGAGATCGCCATGATGGTCCCGGTGATCTTCTTCCTGCTTCCCGTGACCGTCGTGTTCGCCATTTTTCCAGGAATCGTAGCGATTCGCCTTGGAACATGAGATTGAATCCATAGAAAGGAAGAAATCATGAACGCAGTCATCACCCGTTTCCGTGAGGGGGCTCGAACTGATCGGGGAGATGTCCCGGGATGGGTCCTCATCACCCTTATGACGGCAGGTCTTGTTGCCGCGATCTGGGCGGTAGCCGGGCCCGCCCTTGTCGATCTTTTTGACTCCGCCATCGACAGTGTCTCCGGAAGCTAGAAAGCGGGACGCTGCGGGTCATCGGGACACGGGGAGCGAGGTCGTCGAGTTCACCCTGGTCTCCATCCTGGTGGTTATCGTCGTGGCGGCGGTCATCCAACTCGCGCTCGCCCTTCACGTGCGTAACACCCTCATTTCCTGCGCGGCCGAGGGGGCACGCCTTGCGGCTGCGGAGGATCGCTCTCTCGGTGAAGGTGAGGCGAGGGCGGAGTCCCTTGCTTCTGACTCCCTCGGGGGCTATCCCGTCGATGCCCATGCAAGCGTGACGATCGTGGAAGGTGCCCCGGCCGTGGTCGTGACCATGACGGCCCCCGTCCCCGTTGTCGGGCTGTGGGGATTCGGGACGATGAGGGTCGAGGCCCGCGCCCTCGAGGAGGTTGATCGTGGTTAGGCGCGGTGGTGATGGGGGAGGCGCAATCGTCGAATTCATCGGGATGACCTTGCTCCTTTTAGTTCCCCTGGTGTATTTGGTGGTTGCCTTCTCTCGGATTCAGGCTGGTGCCTATGCGGCGGAACTGGCAGCTAGGGATGCCGCACGGGGCGGTGTCATCGCGGGGGTGGCTGTCCTCGACGAGGGAGCGTCACGTTCGCAAGCAATCGCGGTCGCCGAGCGTCGCGCGAACGCCGTTGTCGGCTTGACCCTTGAGGATTTCAATTTCGACGTTTCCAAGGATGGACACCTCGACCTGGTGTGCTCTCCGCCTCCTTGCTTCGAACCGGGCTCGGACGTTCGGGCCTCCATCGAGGTTGAGGTGGCATTTCCCGGGATGCCGGGCTTCGTTCGATCATGGCTTCCCCTGAGCGTGACCGTCAGCGCCGAGGCGGCCGCTCCGGTCGATGGGTTCGCGGGGGGACGATGAGGAGTCCGCGGGCCGTTGGGGATGAGGCGGGGAACGTCACCCTTCTATCCCTGGGGTTCGCCATCGTCGTGATCCTTCTGATACTCGTGGGAGCGGCGGTCACCGGGGTGCACCTTGATCGCACACGGCTCAACCATGTAGCCGACGAACTGGCCCTCGATGCCGCCGACGCGATGGATGTCGGCTTGTATTACGCGGGTGGTGCCGAGCGCCCGACCGACGTGGCCGGCATCACCGTATCGCTGGCGGAGGCGCAGCGGGTGGTTTCCATTCGATTGCCGACCGTTGAGGCTCGATATGGCATGAGCGGGGTGGAGGTACTCATGGTGTCATCGACGGACGGCCATACAGTGACCGTCACCGTCGCGGCAACGGTTCATCCCCTTTTTGGACAAGGAGGGTGGATCCCTCTGAACGACGTCACCCTGACCGCCACCTCGTCCGCCCGCGTCCACTGACAGGCATGACCGCGCCACCGGAAATCTGCAATTACTAGCGATACACCTGTTTCGCTAGCGACTACCCGTCGGCAGCCAGGACGGCCTCCATGGCCGTGTCCCATGCATCCACGATCGCGATATTGCCCACCTGGACGCCGTTCAGAACATCCTCGACAGCCTTACGAATGGTGTTGTTCTTCGGGGCGTAGTAGACCGATTCATCCAGGTCGAGGACGGTCTTGGCGAAGATCTTGCCGTAGGGTGCGTCGTCGAAGAACTCGTTTGTGAGGCTATCCACGGAGTCGGACTCAAGGATCGAGACCTGTGACGGCAACTTGCCCGTCTCTTCCATGATCTTGACCTGCTGCTCGGGTTGGATGATCCACTCGATGAAGTCGTAGGCTGCTTGCTGAGCCTCCGTAGAGCCCTGTTTCGGGATGGTGTAGAACGAGCCGCCCCAGCTTCCGCCGTCACCCGGGATATCGGCGATGTCCCACTGCCCGGTGAAGTCATCCCCCACCGTGCTCTTGATGTGGCTCAACATCCACTGCGGGCAGGCGACAACGGCGAAGTCGCCGTTAGAGAAGCCGGCATCCCAGTCGGCCGTCCACTGGCCGAGACCGGCAGACAACCCGGCTTCTGTGATGGCGAGGACGGTGTCGAAAGATGGCTTGATGGCTTCGATATCCAACTCGTCTTTCGTGTCGTAGTAGGACACCCCCGCCTGTTGGAGCATCGGATTCAGAAGGTAGGTCGCATTGTCCACGAACTTCTTTCCACCGGAGCCAGCCAAATACTCCTGGCCGACCTTGATAAAGTCCTCCCAACTGCCGCCGAGGGCAGCCGAAACAGCTTCACGGTCGGAATCAAGCCCCGCCGCCTCGAAGAGGTCCTTGCGGTAGCACATGGCCAGTCCACCGGCCTCAAACCCCAGGCCGATGACGACAGAACCATCGGCATTTGCGGCTTCGGCCCACTTCCACGGGAGGTAAGAATCCTCGTAGTCGCCGGCGCCGAGCTCGAGCAGGTTCACGAAGCTATCCTGTTGCGCGACGAATGTGGCGAGGTAGCCCTCGTCGATGGCGGCAATGGTGGGCGCCCCTGTTCCCTCGATGAGGGCTTTGGTGAGGGCGTTGTGTTGGTCAGCGTATTCCCCGGACACCATTTCTAAGGAAACCCAGGGGTGCTCCTTCTCGTAGACGGACTCAAGCGAGGGTCCGGTGACATCCTCAATGAGACCAAAGGTGCCGTAGTAGTTCATGGTGATCGTCACCGGTTCGTGGGAGACGGTCGGCGCTACCGGGCCGTCGTCGGAACAAGCGGAGAGGAGGAGAGCCGACACGGCTCCGACGGCGAGAGCGCCCGCAGCACGGGTGCGAGTCCACTTCATGGTGTAATACCCCACTATCTGGTCGGAGGGACGCACTTCTCACTGTAACCGCAATAGATATCCGTCAATACTGTATCGCGGTGCGAGGAGTATCCCCCTTTTTGATTACGGAACAACGATTATGGAACGACAACGAACAAGATGCCGTCAAACGTGCCCGGCTTCCGCTACAGAGGATACCCGGAAGGGGGGTGAACTCGGGCCAGATAGACACAATCGAAGGGGTTCGAGGAGCCCTCTCGATGCCGCCTCCGCTCATCCCGCGTAGGCTGGCCGCCGTGGCAGGAATCGATTTTCCGGCGGAGACCGCGAATCTCAAGGCGACCCTTGAGACGATCACGGCCGCCCTCGACCCCGACGCCCTTCGCGAGAAGATCGCCCGACTCACCGGGGAGACGGCCGCGCCGGACCTCTGGAACGACGCCGGACGCGCCCAAAGGGTGACAAGTGCGCTTTCCCAGGCGCAAGCGGATCTAGAGCGCATCACTCGGATCGCCGCGGCGATCGATGACCTTGAGGTCCTGGTGGAGCTCGGCGTGGAGGGCGACGACGAGGCGACGATGAGCGAGGCCGAGGAGGAGCTCGAGTCGCTCCGCAAGGAGCTCGCGGCGCTCGAGATCCGCACGCTGATGTCGGGGGAATGGGACGAGCGGGCCGCGGTCGTGACGATCCGGTCCGGGGCGGGAGGGGTAGACGCTGCCGACTTCGCCGAGATGCTTCTTCGGATGTACCTCCGATGGGCGGAGCGGCACGGTTACTCAGTGAAGGTTCTTGACACCTCCTACGCGGAGGAGGCGGGCATCAAGTCGGCGACCTTCGAGGTTGATGCTCCCTACGCCTACGGGAGGCTATCAGTCGAGGCCGGCACCCATCGGTTCGTTCGAATCTCTCCCTTCGACAACCAGGGGAGGAGGCAGACGGGTTTCGCGGCCGTCGAGGTCATTCCCCTCATCGAGCAGACCGACCATGTCGATATCCCCGAGTCTGAACTCAAGGTCGACGTGTTCCGCTCGACCGGCCCCGGCGGCCAGTCCGTCAACACCACAGACTCCGCCGTCCGGCTCACCCATCTCCCTACCGGGATCGCCGTCTCCATGCAGGACGAGAAATCTCAGATCCAGAACCGCGCAGCCGCGCTCCGGGTGCTTCAGTCGCGGCTCCTCGTCCAGCGGAGAGCGGAGGAAGCCGCCCAGAGGAAGGAACTCGCCGGGGACATCAAGGCGTCGTGGGGGGACCAGATGCGTTCCTACGTCATTCATCCGTATCAGATGGTCAAGGACCTTCGGACGGAGCACGAGTCGAGCAACCCCCAGGCCGTCTTCGACGGCGAGATCGACGACTTCATCGATGCCGGACTTCGCTGGCGTCGCGGTACTCAAGGAGACGCTTCTTCCTAGTTCGGTCACTATAGCGGCGTTAGCCAGTCGAGTGGATCGGGGAGAGTGTCAGGACTGGGGGCAAGGCCCAGTCGCCGTGGCGACGCGATGCCGATCGCGATGGCCCAGGCAAGCGCGACGGCGCACGGGAGTGCGCGAACCAGCAGGTCGGACGGGAAAACTCACTGAGGGATCACCGTCATCGCAACGAAGGAGCCCAGCACGATGATCGGCAGCGGGATCCACCGCGACCATGTGCGACGAAACGGGAGGAAGCACACCCTCCATGCCACGGCGAGGACGAGGAAGATTCCAATGGCCGCCACCGGGATGAGCGGTCTTATGCGGGCGAGCTCGCGGTCCCATGCCCGGCCACCAAACTCTGCCTCTGCCCAGGTCGCGATGCCGAGGTACGTGACGGCGGGCGCGGCGGCGACGATTCCAAGGGTGAAGAGCCATATCGGCGAGCCGTCGAAGCCTAGGGGGTCTCGTTGTGGAGTCATGATGCGTGCGATTGGGCTCCACCACGCCGTCGTCAAGCCCGTCAGTCCAAGAACGATGGCTAGGGCCGCGCCGATGGTGAACGCGGACTTAAGAAGGGTTTCACCGGCGGCGAGGATTGGGTCGAGCCGCGCCCCGACGAAGAACAGGCCGAGCATCCCGACGGC
>CAZSUY010000005.1:87368-124763 GCA_964610155.1 uncultured Demequinaceae bacterium | reverse complement strand
TCGTGCCACCGCTTCGCTCCCATTTTTAACCTGGTCTCCCCGACGCCGTGGGGGGCCCCGTCCGCGGCGGGGTGGCGGCACTTCCGGGCCTCCACGACCACCTCAGGTCCGATCCCGTCGCCAGGGACGACGGCGAGTTTGTAGGTCGTCACTCCTGGCCGGCCTTGCCTTCCTCGTATCCGGCATCCTCGACCTTGTTCCACAGGAAGAGCTTGCGCAACTTCGGGCCCACGGCCTCGATCGGGTGACCCTCGCCCTTGGCCCTGAGTTTCTTGAACTCCGGGGCGCCCGCGTCCTGGTCGGCGATGAACCGCTTGGCGAAGGAGCCGTCCTTGATCTCGGCGAGCACCTCTTCCATGCGCTTCTTCACTCCCTCGTCGATGATACGCGGGCCGGAGACATAGTCGCCGTACTCCGCGGTGTCGGAAATCGACCAGCGCATCTTGGAGATGCCGCCCTCGATCATGAGGTCGACGATGAGCTTCAGTTCGTGAAGCACCTCGAAGTAGGCGATCTCGGGCTGGTAGCCGGCTTCCGTCAGCACCTCGAATCCGTGCTGAACCAGCTGGGTGGCCCCGCCACATAGGACGGCCTGCTCCCCGAAGAGGTCCGTCTCGGTCTCCTCGGTGAAGGTCGTCTTGATGCCGGCGGCTCGAAGCCCGCCGATGCCCATGGCGTAGCTGAGCGCGGTCTCCCACGCCGTGCCGGACTCGTCCTGCTCCACGGCGACGAGCACGGGAACGCCGCGGCCGGCGACGTACTCGCGGCGGACGAGATGGCCAGGCCCCTTGGGGGCAACCATGGCGATGTCGACGCCCTTGGGCGCGGTGATGTACCCGAAGCGGATGTTGAACCCGTGGGCGAACATGATCATCTTGCCAGGGGCCAGGTTGGGCTCGATCGAGCTCTCAAAGAGGATCCTCTGGAGGGAATCGGGCACGAGGATCATGATGACGTCGGCCCAGGCGACCGCCTCGCCGATCTCGGCGGGCTCCCACCCGTCATCCTTGGCCTTCTTCCAGTTCGTGGATCCCTCTTTGTCCACGACCTTGACGTCCACGCCGGAGTCACGCAGGTTCTGTGCGTGGGCGTGTCCCTGAGAGCCGTAGCCGATGATGGCCACCTTCTTGGACTGGATGATCTTGAGATCCGCGTCCTTGTCGTAGAACAGTTCAGCCATGGCTGCCTCCTTGTTTCGCTTCTGTGACTAAAGAAATCTACTCGGTTCCGGCCGACTCCGGGCCGGAACGATCTAGCGCCCGCTCGGTGATGGACCGACCACCGCGCCCGATGGCGACGGTACCGGACTGGACGATCTCCCTAAGTTCATGCGGGGAGAGGGCCGTCATGAAGGCCTCGAGCTTCGCGGGTGTACCCACCGCCTCGATGATGAGCGAATCCGGCGACACGTCGACGACATGGGCACGGAACAGTTCGACGAGCTGAAGGACCTCGCTACGTTGCCTCACATCGCATCGAACTTTGACGAGGAGGAGTTCACGGTGGACCGAACGCTCCGGCTCGAGCTCGACGA
The DNA here is from genome assembly GCA_964610155.1 of uncultured Demequinaceae bacterium. GTDB lineage: Bacteria > Actinomycetota > Actinomycetes > Actinomycetales > Demequinaceae > JAFGBM01. The sequence continues at coordinate 123,229 of CAZSUY010000005.1, read as the reverse complement.
TCTTGAGGACGTGGACGAGCTTGTTCAGCTGCTTCGTCACCTGCTCAAGGGGAAGCCCCTCAACGTCCACGACCACGGTGATCCTCGAGATCTCCGGATGCTCCGTCGGGCCCACCGCTAGGGAATGGATGTTGAACGCCCGGCGCGAGAACAACCCGGCCACCCGGGCCAATACCCCGGGCTGGTTGTCTACCAGGACGGACAGCGTGTGCTTATACATTTCAGTCCTCCCGATCGAAGACGGGGGCGATGCCCCGCGCGTACTGAACCTCGTCGTTGCTGACCCCGGCCGCGACCATGGGCCACACCATCGCGTCGCGCGAGACGGTGAATTCCACGACCACGGGCTGGTCGTTGATCTCGTTGGCTTTCTTTATCGTGGCGTCCACGTCGGTCTCCTTGTCGCAGCGCAACCCGACGCACCCCATCGCCTCCGCCAGCTTGACGAAGTCGGGGATGCGCCTCGTGTCGTGACCCGTGTGGAGGTCCGTGTTGGAGTAGCGCTCGTTGTAAAAGAGCGTCTGCCACTGGCGGACCATCCCGAGGGACGAGTTGTTGATGATCGCCACCTTGATGGGAATCTCGTTAAGGGCGCAAGTCACCATCTCCTGGCCGGTCATCTGGAAACAGCCGTCACCGTCGATGACCCAGACCGTACGGTCGGGCGCACCCACCTTGGCCCCCATGCCCGCAGGCAGCCCGTACCCCATCGTCCCCAACCCCCCCGAGGTCAGGAACGACCTCGGCCTCTCGAGGCGGATGAACTGGCTCGCCCACATCTGATGCTGGCCGACCCCTGCGGCATAGATGGCCTCGGGCCCCGTGATCTCGCCTATCCGCTGGATCACGTGCTGGGGCGAAAGATGCCCGTCCTCCGTCGGGGTATATCCCAGAGGATAAGTCTCCCGCCAATGGTCGAGTTGACGCCACCAGGCCTCAAGGTCGGGTTTACCGTGCTTGCGATGCTCCTCGGCCAAGGCCGGGACGAACTCCGCGAAGATGTCCTTGAGGTCGCCGACGATGGGGACGTCGACAATACGGTTCTTACCGATCTCGGCCGGGTCGATGTCAGCGTGGACGATCGTCGCATGCGGGGCGAACGACTCGAGTTTGCCGGTCACGCGATCGTCGAAACGAGTCCCTAGGGCGACGATGAGGTCCGCCTTCTGCAGGGCGGTCACGGCCGGGACCGTCCCATGCATGCCCGGCATGCCTAGGTTCTGAGGATGGGAATCGGGCACGGCACCACGGGCCATGAGGGTCGTGACGACGGCGGCCCCGGACGCGTCCACAAGCTTTCGGAGGCCGTCCCAGGCGCCCGACCGAATCACGCCGCCGCCGACGTACAGGACGGGGCGCCGGGCGGTTGCGAGGAGCTTTGCGGCCTCTTGGATCGACTTCGAGTGAGGCTTGACGACGGGGTGGTACCCGCGCAGCTCGAACGGCTGGGGCCAGAAGAAGGTCGTCTTGGCCACTAGGGCCGACTTGGTGACGTCGATAAGTACCGGCCCCGGGCGCCCCGTCGTCGCGATATGAAACGCCTCCTGGACGGCCCGGCCGATCTGGGCCGGATCGGTGACGATCTCGTTGTGCTTGGTGATCGGCTGGGTGATCCCGACGATGTCCGCCTCCTGGAAGGCGTCCGTGCCGATGCTTTCGGCCACGACCTGACCGGTCACACACACGATGGGGATCGAGTCCATGTTGGCGTCCGTGATCGCGGTGACGAGGTTGGTCGCTCCGGGACCCGACGTCGCCATGCACACCCCTGGACGCCCCGTCACGTGGGCGTACCCCGAGGCTGCGTGGCCTGCCCCTTGCTCGTGCCTCACAAGAATGTGTCGAAGGATGGTCGAATCGAAGAGGGCGTCGTGCGCCGGGAGAAGCACCCCTCCCGGGATCCCGAAGATGTCCGTCGCGCCCGAGAGCTCGAGCGAGCGGATGAGCGCCTGCGCCCCGGTCATCTCCGTCGGGGAAACCTTGACGGATGCGGGAGGCTTCGCCTTTGCCGCCGCTGGTGGCGTGGCCGCCTGGTCTTGCTGGGCCTTGGCCATGATCTCTCCTTGCTTGCCTATGGAACGGGGCGGCCTTGTCGTCCGCCTCGCATGGAAAACCCCCTCCGGTTTCTGAGGGGGATGCGCGCGGACGAACCGAGGTACGGGACTAAATGTCCGCGCGCCTGGGTACTACAAGGTTCGCCTGCATGTCCCCGACTCTACGGCACTTGGGCGCCATTTCCGTCCATTTTGATAATCTTCTCACATTGTGGGTCACGTTCTCGTATAGTAAGACTCTCTCTCGAACCCTAGCCGGAAAGCAGAACCCTTATCGCCGATAAGTCGAGGATCTTCTCCTCGGAGATATAGATGATCGCACTCCGGGTGACAACGGGTGCGCTTTCTAGCCGGAGTAGCCGCCACACGGCCTCGACGATGGCCGCGTAGGCCCGCATCATCCACACGGGGATCGGGATGACCCGAAGCTTCCGCCCGGCGTCCTCCTCAAGCAGGCGCCGGAAGAGGTCCCGGACCCGCTCGGGGGGCTCCTCCGCCACATTGACGACGCGGGTCTTGGACGCCGATCCCCCCGTCATCGACCCCACGGCCGCGCGCGCGGCGGCGCACAGCAGGCTTACCGGAGTCATCGACCACCGGCTCTTGCTTCCGGGCAGAAGCACCCACCGCCAGAGCCTCAGCCTCCGGAGGTTGGGCAGGATCGTGCGATCCCCCGGCCCGTAGATGATGCTCGGTCGGAGGATCGTCAACGGACGCTTGGTACGTGCGGCCTCCTCCTCCAGCACCCCCTCGGTCTCCAATTTGGAACGGGAGTACGCATCGTGGAGACCCTCTCCCGTCACGTCGTCCTCACGTAGGGCCAGTCCGCCTACGCTCGCGGGGTACACGCTCGCGGACGAGACAAAGGCTAGTGGAACTCCAGGCCAGGCCTCGAGGATCCGCCGGGATCCGTCGACGTTCGCCGCCCGCAGGGTGTGATCGGCATCGAAGGTCGCAAGAGAAGCGGCGCAGTGGACGATGGCGTCGACCTTGGGGAGCGGCACCTCACCCGCGTACTCGTGGCGCAGGTCCCATAGGATCGTCTCCGGGTGCCCCGGGATAGACCTCCGCGCGAGCCGCACGACCTGATGCCCCACGGACTCGAAGTCAGCCGCGACGGCCCCGCCGACGAACCCCCCCGCGCCCGTGACAGCCACCGTCCGGCTGGGCGCGGAACGCGCCTCAAGTCCCTCAGTGCCGGATTCCGGTCGATTCTCAGCACTCATCGACTGCAGGGATAGCCAGGATCCGCATCCGGTGCCACGACTACTCAAGGACCGCTCCCTGGGAGGCGCTCCCGACCAGTTTCGCGTACTTGACGAGCACTCCGTGCGTGAACTTATGAGGCAGGGGCTTCCAGCCCGACTTCCGAGCGTCGAGTTCCTCGTTGCTCACGAGGGCATCAATGGTCTTCGCCTTGACGTCGAGCCGAATCCTGTCCCCGTCCTTGACGAACGCGATGGGGCCGCCGTCGGTGGCCTCGGGTGCGATGTGGCCCACGCACAGGCCCGTGGTCCCACCGGAGAAGCGCCCGTCGGTCACGAGGAGCACATCCTTGCCGAGCCCTGCACCCTTGATGGCCGCGGTGATGGCGAGCATCTCCCGCATCCCGGGACCACCCTTCGGGCCTTCGTACCGGATGACCACGACGTCGCCCTTGGTGATGGTTCCATCGGCGAGGGCATCAAGCGCCCCACGCTCCCGCTCGAAGACCCGCGCCGTCCCTTCGAACACCTCCGAGTCGAATCCGGCCGTCTTGACCACAGCCCCGTCCGGCGCAAGGGAACCCCGAAGGATCGTCGTGCCGCCGGTCTTGTGGATGGGATTGTCGAGGACGCGGATGATCTTTCCGTCGAGGTCGGGAGGGTCGATGTCGACGAGGTTCTCCGCGACCGTCTTACCCGTCACGGTAAGGGCGTCCCCGTGGATGAGTCCGGCGTCGAGGAGCGCCTTCATCACGACGGGGATGCCTCCCACTCGATCGATATCGTTCATCACGTACGCGCCGAAGGGCTTGACGTCCGCGAGGTGAGGCACCTTGTCGGAAATGCGGGAGAAATCGTCGAGGGTGAGGTCGACGTTGGCCTCGTGGGCGATCGCGAGGAGGTGCAGCACGGCGTTTGTGGAACCACCCAGGGCCATGACGACGGTGATGGCGTTCTCGAAGGCTTTCTTCGTCATGATCTGCCGGGTCGTGATCCCCTTGCGGAGAAGCCCCACCACGGCCTCGCCCGATCGATGGGCGAAGGCATCCCTGCGTCGGTCGGCGCTTGGCGGGGCGGCCGAACCCGGCAGTGCCATCCCCATCGCCTCGATGGCCGACGACATGGTGTTGGCCGTGTACATGCCCCCGCACGCACCCTCACCGGGGCAGATGGCCCGCTCGATACGGTCGACATCCCCCAGCGACATCAGGCCCCTGGCGCACGCCCCCACGGCCTCGAAGGCGTCGATGATCGTGACGGGCTTCTCCGTCCCGTCCTCGAGCTTGACCCATCCCGGCGCGATCGTTCCGGCATACAGAAAGACGGCCGAGACGTCGAGGCGGGCGGCGGCCATGACCATCCCGGGCAGTGACTTGTCGCATCCAGCGAGCAGCACCGCTCCATCGAGGCATTCGGCCTGCATGACGGTCTCGACGCTGTCGGCGATGAGGTCGCGAGAGGGGAGCGAGAAGTGCATGCCCTCGTGTCCCATGGCGATCCCGTCGCTCACAGAAATGGTCGCGAATTCGAGCGGATAGCCGCCTCCGGAGTGGACGCCTTCCTTTGCCGCCTTGGCCAGACGATCGAGTGAGAGGTTGCAGGGCGTGATCTCGTTCCAGGACGACGCGATGCCGATCTGAGGTTTGGAGAAATCGCCATCCCCCATGCCGACGGCGCGAAGCATGCCCCGGGCGGCGGACGCCTCCAGCCCATCGGTCACCTGGCGGGAATGGGGCTTCATGTCGGGTGGGGTAGTCATGCCTGGAGTCTAAAGCCGACACTCGGGAGTGGCACTATTCACCAGAATGCACACCCGTAGCGATTGCGGGAGTAGCATCGTGGCTTGTGCGTCTTGGCATAAAGAACCTCAAGCGGCTCATACTTGGCCAGCCCCTGGCCTCCGAGCATCTCGAAGGCCAGTTACTGCGGAAGTCGATCGCCCTCCCCGTCTTCGCCTCCGACGCCCTCTCCTCAGTCGCCTACGGCCCCCAAGAGCTTCTGATGATCCTCGGACTCGGTGGCCTGAGCTTCCTTTCCTTTGCTCCACAAGTCGCGGCCGCCATCATCTGCCTCCTCCTCATCGTCATCGCCTCATACCGGCAACTCATCAAGGCCTACCCCTCTGGGGGCGGCGACTACGAGGTCGCACATAAAAACCTCGGCCCGTGGCCCGGCATGATCGTCGCCGCAGCGCTACTTATCGATTACGTCCTGACCGTGGCCGTGTCGATCGCGTCCGGGGTGGACAACATCATCTCGGCCCTCCCCGAGATCGATTTCCTCAGGGTAGAGATGGCGATCGTCTTCGTCGTCATCCTCGTCGCCATGAACCTCAGAGGAGTGAGGGAGTCCGGCAGGGCCTTCGCGCTGCCGACCTACCTCTTCATGGGCAGTGTCGGCCTGACCATCATCATCGGCCTCATCCGAAACGCCATGGGGACCCTCCCACAAGCCGAGTCGGCGGGATACATGATCAACGAAGTGTCGATGGGCCAGGCCGCCATTGTGCTATTGGTCCTTCGCGCATTCGCAAGCGGCTGCGCGACCCTAACCGGGGTCGAAGCGGTCGCCAACGGCGTACCCGCCTTCCGGATTCCCAAGGTACGCAACGCCCAGAGGACCCTCACCATGATGGGCCTCATCGCGACATCGTTCTTCGCCGGCATCACGGCGCTCGCCATCCTCACTCATGTCCATTACGCCGAACATCCATGCGACCTCCAGGGTTGGACGGAGTGCGGTAGCGAACCACAACGAAGCGTCATCGCCCAGATCGCCGCGTCCGTCGATGGGACCGACCTTCACCTGCTGTTTTTTGCCGTCCAATTCACGACGGCCATCGTCCTACTTCTCGCCGCCAACACGGCCTTCAACGGCTTCCCCCTGCTCAGTTCCGTGCTCGCGAGGGACAACTATGCCCCCAAAGCCATGCGCACACGAGGTGACCGCCTCGTCTTTTCCAATGGCGTCATCAGCCTCGGATTGGCCGCGGCCCTGCTCCTGATCACCTTCCGCGCCAGCCTCACCCATCTCATCCAGATGTACATCATCGGCGTGTTCATCAGCTTCACCCTCGGACAAACCGGCATGGTCGTCCACTGGACGCGGGAACTCCGACTCAAAACGGTGCCGAGACGTGAAGCGCTCATCAGTCGATTCATCAACGCAATCGGCATGGTCTCGACGGCTTCTGTCCTCGTCATTGTGACCGTCACGAAGTTCACCCACGGGGCCTGGATCGTCTTCACCCTCATGCCCATCATCATTTTCGTTCTGTACAACACGAAGAAGCATTATCGCCATGTCGACAATCAGATCCGTTTGGATACCAAGATGGAATTCGGATCCTTGGGTGATCACGCAATCGTTCTCGTCGGCCGCCTCCACAAGCCCGCCCTCAAGGCCCTCGACTACGCCATTGCGGCCGACCATAAGAGCCTCGAGGCGGTACATATCGAGATGGATGAGGCAGCGGCAGACCGCCTGAGGCGTGCGTGGCGTCGACATAAAATCCTCGTACCCCTCGTCACCATCCCTTCGCCGTACCGCGACGTCAGCACGCCACTCATCGAGTACATCAAGGCTCATCGCGAGGTGCACGGCTCCGAGGTCATCACCATCTACGCCCCGCAATACATCTACGGCCACTGGTGGGAGGGTTTCCTCCACAACAGGCGCACTCAACAGGTGCGAAAGCGTCTCATGCTCTTCCCCGGCGTCCAGGTCACCTTGGTTCCTTGGCTCCTCGACTCCTCGCGCGCCCTCTACACTCGCCCGCCTCGACCCCTCCCCGGGCAGGAGCGTCGTGGCGAACCCGTCCGCGCGATTCCCGCCCTACGCCCGCTTAGCACTCCGCGGAACGGCACCCCCAAACCCTCGACCGAAAAGACCCGCCGCCGTTCCCTTCCCAGACCAAAGAAGTCCAAGTGATGCTCCTATGACGGGCAACCCGATCGAGCGGATCATCGAAGGCCTAGGAAACACCGAATACGAGCCGGAGGTCAGCACGCGTTGGGGAGACGCCGCGGTCGAGCGATCGAACGCTGCGTGGATGGCCCTTGGGCCGGATGGCCAGCAGGAGCACATGGCGAAGCACCTTCGGGTCGCCCAGGGCATCGCTGGCCTGGCCGCCGAATACGTAGAGGCTTCGTCCCCCGAGGTTCAGGCGCTCGTGGCCCGGCACTACGACTGGATTTCACTATTCTGGCTCCCCGATCGCGAGGCCTATCGCGCCCTAGCCGACATGTATGTCGCCGACCACCGTTTCCGGGCAAACTACGACAAGTACGGAGACGGCACAGCCGAACTGTTGCACGACGCCATACACCACTGGGCCGACGCGAACCTCCAGTAGGCATCCTGGTGCAATATCGGGGTCGCACCTAGCCTGGATGGTGGCCTACGACAACCCCATGAAGAACGTGGTGCACTGGCAACCTTCTTCCCCGCCTCGAAGCGGCATGCTTCCCTCATGTTTCACAAGGGAGCGTCGGTCATCGGGGACTTCCCCCACCTCACGGGAGACACCCACGCCGCGAGCACCTTCCGTGTGGCATCCGTCGAGGAGGCTGAGGCGTGTCGCGACGAACTCGTCGCCGTCGTCGAGGCCTGCCTAGCCCTGAATGACTTCTCGAACCACCGACCCGGGGCGCATAAGGAGGAAGACTAGTTGACGAACTCCACCTCCCCGCCGGGGCCGTCCGCATAGGGGCCGACGGCGACGACGTTCTCGGGCTCCCTGCCCTCTCGGAGCGCCTCGACCTGGCGTCGGAGCAGGGCGGCGAAGCGGCTGTCGGCGGCGCGAACGGCCCCGCCGAGGTGGGGGGTGATGAGCACCCCAGGGGTGCGCCAGAGGGGGTGGTCCGAAGGAAGCGGCTCGGGATCGGCGACGTCGAGGGCGGCTCTGAGTCGGCCCGATGCTGTCTCGGCTAGGAGGGCCTCCTGATCCACGACCCTTCCCCTTCCGATGCTGACCAGAAGGGCTCCGTCTGTCATCGCCGAGAGGAAGCGTGCGTCGACTAGGTGAATGGTCTCCTCGCTCAAGGGCGTGACAACGAAGACGACCTCAGCCGTGCCGAGTAGGGCGAGCAACTCATCCGCGCCATGAATGGCGCGGCCGTTGGGGTCGGTGCGGGCGGTCCTGGCCACCGCCGTGACCTCCGCCTCCATGGCTTCGAGCCTCAGTGCTATGGCAGCGCCGATGCTCCCATACCCAACGATCAGGCACCTCCGATCGGCGAGCGAGGTCAGCTCCCGCCATCTCCACGTTCCCGTCGTCATGTCGCGGGCGGCTTCGTCGATGCCCCTTAGAACCGCGAGGGCGAGCCCGATGGCCATCTCCGATGTCCCGGTGTCATGCACGCCGCGGGCGTTCGCCAGGGCCACGCTAGGCGGGGTGTGCTCGATCGCGTGCTCGTAACCGGCCGAGGGAAGCTGGAGGAGGCGAAGGTTGGGCAGAGCGTGTGTCCGCCGGAGCATCGTGCCTCCGCCCTTGTAGTACGGCACGGCGGCGATGGTGAGGGCCTCTCGAAGATCCTCGGGCGCCTCGTCCTCCATGTCCCACACGACCGCCCTGGCGTCGGGGCCAAGGTCCCCCACAAGCGGCACGAATCGCTCGTCGGGGACTGAGAGCGTGATCAACCCTCGACCCCGGCCCTCCGGAGGATGATCTCGCGGACGCGCCCGGCGTCGGCCTGACCTTGTGTCGCCTTCATGACCGCCCCTACGATGGCACCCGCGGCCTGGACTTTGCCTTCCTTGATCTTGGCGAGCACTTCAGGCTGGGCGGCGAGGGCCTCATCAACGGCCGCCTCGAGCGCGCCATCGTCCGAGACGATGGCGAGACCCCGCGCTGCCGCTACGACCCGGGGTGAGCCCTCGCCCGCCAGCGTGCCGGCAAGAGCCTGGCGCGCGAGCTTGTCGTTGAGGGCCCCGGAATCAACAAGTGCCTGGAGCTCGGCAATGTCGGCCGGGGTAACCGGCAATTCAGCGAGGTCCACACCCGTCTCATTCGCGATGCGCGCGAGCTCACCCATCCACCACTTTCGCGCCGCCTGAGGGGATGCACCTGCCGCGATCGTGTCCTCGATCAACCCCACCGAATCGGCGGCCACCACGTCCCTCATCTCGAGATCGGCGAAGCCCCACTCAACCTGAAGCCGAGCGCGCATCTTCGCAGGATGCTCGGGCAGGGTGCCACGCAACTCCTCGATCCACTCCTCGGCCGGTTCAACGGGCATGAGGTCGGGCTCGGGGAAGTACCGGTAGTCGTCCGCCTCTTCCTTCGAACGGCCGGGTGTCGTCGAGTTGGTGTCCTCGTGCCAGTGGCGTGTCTCCTGGGTGACGGCCTTCCCCGCGGAGAGCAACTCCCCCTGGCGGGCGACCTCATAGTGGATCGCCTTCTCGATCGCCCGAAGGGAGTTGACGTTCTTGGTCTCCGAGCGCTTCCCGAAGGGCACGGCCTCCTGGTCCTCACCGGATGCGGCCTTTGGTCGGAGGGAGAGGTTGACGTCGGCCCTCAGCGACCCCTGCTCCATCCGACCATCGGAGATGTCGAGGGCCTTGACGATGTCGCGGATGGTGGCGACGTAGGCGCGCGCCACCTCGGCGGTACGCACCCCCATGCCCGTCACGGGCTTGGAGACGATCTCGACGAGCGGGACCCCACCACGGTTGTAGTCGACGAGGGAGTGGTCCGCGCCCTGGATGCCTCCCGTGCCGCCCACGTGGGTGTTCTTGCCTGCGTCCTCCTCGATGTGGGCTCGCTCGATCCCGACCCTAACCGTCTTCCCGCCGGTCAGGACGACGTCAAGTGCCCCTTCGTAGCAGGTCGGCTCGTCGTACTGGGAAATCTGATAGTCCTTCGCGAGATCTGGGTAGAAGTAGTTCTTCCTGGCAAATCGACTCGACTCGCGGATGGAACAGCCGAGCGCAAGTCCGAGGCGAACGGCGGATTCCACGGCCTTGCCGTTCGTCACCGGAAGTGAACCGGGCAGTCCGAGACATACGGGGCATACCCGCGTATTCGGCTCGGCGCCGAACTCATTGGCACACCCGCAGAACAACTTGGTCGCGGTGTTGAGTTCCACGTGGACCTCGATCCCGAACACGGGGTCGAATCGCCCAAGCACATCCTCATAGGAGCTACTCATGCCTTCGCCCCCTCGAGGGGAGGAGCCTGCGTCGTCAGCGTGCCAGACCACAAGTCCACGAGTGCCCCCTCGAGCGCGGCCCCCACCCGGTAGAGGCGATCGTCCGCCTTGGCCGGAGCCAGAATCTGGAGCCCTACGGGTAGGCCGTCCTCCGGCGCGAGCCCGATGGGAAGCGACATGCCGGGGATTCCAGCAAGGTTCGCCGGGATCGTCGCGATGTCATTGAGGTACATGGTGAGGGGATCGTCGATCTGTTCGCCGAGTCGAAACGCCGTAGTTGGGCAGGTGGGAGACACTAGGACATCCACCGAGCCGAAGGCCTCGGCGAAGTCCCTCTGAATGAGGGTCCGAACCTTCTGCGCACTGCCGTAATACGCGTCGTAGTATCCGGCCGACAGAGCATAAGTCCCGAGGATGATGCGCCGCTTGACCTCGTCACCGAACCCGGCCGCGCGCGTCGCGCCCATCACCCTTTCGATGGTCCCGCCATCATCGACCCGGAGCCCGAACCGCACCGAGTCATACTTCGCGAGGTTGGACGACGCCTCCGACGGGAGGATGAGGTAGTAGGCGGCTAGGGCGTAGTCGAAACTGGGGCAAGACACCTCGGTGACGGTCGCCCCCACCGATTTGAGCTGATGGACCGCCTCCTCGAATCGGTGACTAACACCACGCTGGAAGCCCTTGCCCATCAGTTCCTTGATGACTCCTATCTTTGTGCCCTCAAGCCCGTCCTCCCGGCCTCGGGTCGCTGCGGCCACGATCTTCGGCGCGGAACCTGGAAGGCTCGTTGCATCGCGCGGATCATGGCCTGCGATGACCTCGTGGAGCAGGGCGGTATCGTGGACGGTTCTCGCGCATGGCCCCACCTGGTCGAGGGACGATGCCAGAGCTATGACTCCATATCGACTCACCGCGCCGTAAGTGGGTTTGACCCCCACCGTTCCTGTGACGGCGGCCGGTTGACGGATCGACCCACCCGTATCCGAACCGATCGCGAGCGGTACCTCGAAGGCCGCGAGAGCCGCGGCCGATCCCCCACCCGAACCACCGGGGATCCTTTCAAGATCCCACGGGTTGCGGGTCGGGCCGTAGCCGGAATGCTCCGTCGATGAGCCCATGGCGAACTCATCCATGTTCGTTTTGCCGATGATCGGAAGGCGCGCCGCCTTGAGCCGCTCGACGACGGTCGCGTCGTAGGGCGGGATCCACCCCTCGAGAATGCGCGATCCAGCCGTCGTAGGGAGGCCCTTCGTGACAAGGACGTCCTTGACAGCGATTGGTACCCCAGCAAGCGGGGGCAAGGGCTTGCCCGCCTCGCGGTCCCGGTCGACGGCTTCCGCGGTCTTGAGGGCACCCTCGGCGTCGACATGGAGGAAGGCATGGACCTCCCCGTCCACGTGGCCGATGCGATCGAGCGCCGCCTCCGTCGCCTTCACAGAGGTCGTCTTTCCGGAGGCGAACGCATCGACGAGGGCCTGCGCGGTCAGTCGGTTGAGGTCTCTCATCAGTCCTCGCCCAGGATCTGCGGCACCCGGAAGCGGCCGTCCTCCGCGGCGGGGGCTCCCGCCAAGGCGTCCCCCTGGGTGAGCGAGGGGAGCACCACATCGGGTCGAAAGACGTTGCTCATCAGTATCGGGTGGGACGTCGCGGGGATCTCCGGGGTCGCGACCTCTTGGACCTTGGCCACGGCGTCGACGATCGCGGACAGTTGCCCCGCGAGACGATCGAGGTCGCAGTCGTCGAGGTCGATTCGCGCAAGGGCGGCGAGGCGCGCCACCTCGGAACGATCTAGCGATGCCATGCCGCGAGTCTAGCGGCAGGTTGGGACCGGCTGGCGTCGCCTACCGGCCACCCTTAAGCCTGTCCGTCAACTCCTTGAACTCCTGCCACTGGCCCTCAGCTAGCAGCCGGGCCTGCTCGGGCCAGGTGCCAGGAACATGCATCTGGTAGTCGTGTCCGGCCGCATTGAGAATTCCCTCCAGGTTGGACACCTGGGCAGCGGCAAGTTCATCCCAGGTCCGAATGCCACCCCGGTTCAGGAGCTTCTCGATCTTGGGCCCGATACCCTCGATCACTCCGAGGTCGTTGAGCCGGAGTTCCACCCCTCCGATGATCCTCGATCCCTTGTTGAGCCGATTGGTGCGCAACGTGGATGTGGATTCGATACCGGTGCGCCTCTCGAACCGGAGGTCACGGTAGTACAGCCTGGTCACGAGCCAACCGCACAGTAGGCCGAGCAGGAAGGCGAAAAGCACCCAGGGCCAGGCGTCGCGAATCACATCCATCATGGGTCAGTCCTCCGCAATCGTAAGTTCGACGCGACGGTTCGCCGCGCGTCCCGCTTCGGTGCCGTTCGTGGCGATCGGCCGGGTCTCCCCGTAGCCGACGATGCTCAGGGCCCCGGCTGGGACCCCCTGCCCCACAAGGTAGTCCCTCACCACCTGCGCACGGGTCTCGCTGAGTCTTTGGTTGTAGGCCTCGGGGCCGTTGGAATCGGTGTGGCCCGCGACTCTGACAACCACCTCTGGGTCATAGTTCAGGCTGTCCGTGATCGCTTGGGCGATGTCGGCGAGGGTCTCCTTGTCCGAGGCCGCGAGGCTGGCACTGTCGAAGGCGAAGGTGGAGTCGTCAGCGGTATCGAACACATAGGTCAGGTACCCCACTCCCCCCATACATTCGGGAGAAACCGCCTGACAGGTATCGGTCGGCTCTGGGGATGGTCCGGGAGACGGAGTCGGGGAAGGCTCAGGCGATGACGATGGAGATGGCGTGGGCTCCGGTCCGGGACCACTTGATACGACGTAGTCGACGTCCTGGACGAGCCGGGCGTCCTCGACAGCGGCCACAGCCGCGGTTTCAGACTCCTCAGGTCCGGTCAGGGTAACGTCCCTGTAGGAATTGTCGACGGAGACGCCCTCGATGCCGCCGTCGGTGAGGGCGTCGGTCGCGTACCTGAAGGTTGCCCGATCGATGCTCCAGCCGAATCCGGCCGTGACGAGGGTCGCAGAGATGAGCAGCCCCACGCCCGGAATCCACCACTTGATCTTCGGCTTCTCTGCCATGGTTCCTGCTCCCCGGAGGCTCGATGCCACTCGTTCCAGGCTAGCCCACGAAAACTGGCCTCGCTACCCGGGGCCGAACTCCAGGATTCGCATGAACCCGGCCTCGTCGAGCATCGGGACGCCGAGGGCTTCGGCCTGGTTGGCCTTCGACCCGGAGCTCTCTCCCACCACGACGAAGTCAGTCTTCTTACTCACGGACGAGGCCGCCTTGCCTCCCCGAGAGACGATCGCCTCAGTCGCCCCCTCGCGGGTGAAGCCTTTGAGCGAGCCTGTAACCACGATCGTCAACCCCGCAAGGGTCCGCTCCCCAACTGCCTCCTTCGCTACCCCCTTCTCATCGGCCATCCGCGCCCCGGCCGCCCTCCAGCGCTCGACGATTCGCGCGTGCCAGGGAACATCGAACCACTCACGCAAGCTCCCAGCAATAACCGGCCCCACTCCCTCGACGGCGGCAAGTGTCGCCTCGTCGGCCTCGCGGATGGCGTCGAGAGAGCCGAAGGCCGCGGCGAGCGCCCGGGCCGCCGTCGGTCCGACGTGGCGGATGGATAGCGCCACGAGCACGCGCCAGAGCGGGCGGCCCTTCGCGGCCTCGAGGTTCTTCAGCAGTCTGATCCCATTGGTGGAGATGTCCCCGGCCTTGCGGGCCACTCCGTCCTTCTTCGAATCCTGGTCGAGGGTGAAGAGGGGAACTCGGCGGAGACTGGCCTCGGTTAGCTCGAAGAGGCCACCCTCGTTGTCCACCACGCCGGTGTCGACGAGCGCCGCTGCCGCCTTCTCCCCCAGCACCTCGATGTCGAGGGCATTCCGCGACCCGATGAACGCGATGCGGTCGACGACCTGCCCCCGACAGTTTTCGGCATTGGGGCAGCGGAGGTCAACGTCTCCTTTTTTCTGCCGTGCGAGCGGCGTCCCGCACGAGGGGCAGGCGGTCGGCATAACCCACTCCCGCTCCTTGCCGGTGCGGGTGGCAACCACAGCCGTGACGATCTCGGGGATGACATCCCCCGCCTTCCTGAGGACAACTGTGTCGCCGATGAGCACCCCCTTTCGTCGCACCTCGTCGGCATTGTGAAGCGTCGCGAAGGTGACGGTCGAACCGGCGACGACCACCGGAGTCATTACCCCGTAGGGCGTCACCCGACCGGTTCGTCCGACACTCACACGGATGTCCTCAAGCCTGGTGGTGACCTCCTCGGGAGGAAACTTATAGGCAAGGGCCCAGCGAGGGGCGCGGCTCGTGGCCCCAAGGTCGCCCTGGGCGGCACGATCGTTGACCTTGAGGACGGCGCCGTCGATCTCGTGGACGAGCGAGTGGCGGCGGGCCTCCAGGCGACCAAGGTAGCCATCGATCTCGGCGATGCCGGTGTGGACCTCCGCGAGGTCGCTCACGGGCAGGCCCCAGTCGGCGAGCAGGCCGTATGTGCCGATCTGGGTCTCCGCTCGGGGATCGGGAGGGGCAGAACCCCAATCGAGGGCGCCAAGCGCATAGGTGGTGATTGCTAGCGGTCGGGTCGCGGTCACCCGGGAATCCTTCTGACGGAGCGAACCCGCTGCAGTATTGCGGGGGTTGGCGTAGGGAGCCTTCCCCTCCTCCAGCAGCGCGGCATTCAGCTCCTCGAACGCCTCGACAGGAAGGTAGACCTCACCCCGGATCTCGACGACGGCAGGCACCGCCGCCCCCTTCAGCTGGTTGGGCAATCCGGCGATGGTCTTGACGTTCGCCGTCACGTCCTCACCAGTCGTCCCATCGCCGCGGGTGACTCCACGGGTAATCGCGCCGTCCTCATAGGTCAAAGAGATGGACAGCCCGTCGATCTTCGGTTCGCAGACCAACTCCCGTGGACCTCCCCGCTCAATCCGATCGAGCCAGGCCTCAACCTCCTTGAGGCCGAAGGCATTGTCGAGGCTCATCATCCGTTCGCGATGCCGGACAGAAGCAAAGCCCGTAGCGACCATCCCACCGACGGTCTGGCTGGGACTGACGGGATTGGCTAGTTCGGGATGCATCGCCTCGATCTCCCTGAGCTCGCGCTCAAGGGCGTCGTATTCGGCGTCGGAGACCGTGGACTGGTCACGTTCGTAGTAGGCCGCCCGGTGCGCCTCGATCTGCTGAACTAAGTCGGCGTGGCGGGCGCGAGGATCGCTGCCGGAAGGATCGGTCACAGCTCCATTTCACCACGAACCACCGACCCGGCTGGGAAGCACACTCGCCGCCCTTGTGGAAGAGGGTTCGACCATATTGTCCCCATATTCCACCGTGATCATCGCCTTCCGGTTACTGCCCGAAAGGTGGCAGGTCATCCTGTGGTACACGGAAATCGAGAATAGGACCCAGCTGAGGTCGAGGACGTCAATCGCGCCTTGTTCACCTGAGACCAGGCCCTCTTCCCAAGTGTGATACTCGTCACAGCACTAACCTGCACGGTTTCCCCCTCCGTCCTAAACTGGCACCATGGGAGCTCCACCCCAGGATGGCCCGGGCAAGACGCAAAAAACAACCCGGACGCCAAAGAAGCCGCCTGCGTCGAAAGTGCGGAAATCTTCGCCACCAAAGTCGCCAGCCGCGACTCAAGTACTTGACGCAGTCGTTTTAGACCCAATTCAACGCTTGACCGAATTGACCGGATCCCTCCCCTTCATCATGTGGATGGCGACTCCAGACGGCGCGATCAACTACATCAACGACGCCCTCCTGCGCTTCTCCGGATGCTCGCCCGAATCGCTCCTTGGCGACCAATGGCTTTCCATTGTCCATCCCGACGACCGTCCCCCTGTTGTTGCAGCATGGGAGGCCTCTATCGCGACCGGCGACCCGTACGAAGTCGAGTACCGAATTCTCCGGGCGGACGGGGAGTATCGATGGCATGTGGTCCGAGCCAAGCCGGAACTCGACGACCACGGCAAGGTGGAGCGCTGGTGGGGCAGCGCCGTCGATCTCCACGAGCACCGCTTGCGTGAGGCGCAAGCGGCCCAGCGTGCGGCCGACCGCGAGGCGATCCTGGAGAGCATCACCGACGGCGTCTACACGCTCGACAACGACTTCCGCTTCACCTACGTCAATGGTTGTGCGGAGGATCTCCTTGGCTATACGCGCGAGGCACTCATGGGGAACGTCTTGTGGGACGCGATCCCCGAGGTGCAAGGCTCAGACCTCGGCTCCATGCTCACCCGCGTCCACGAGACCGGACGATCCGAGCGGATTTTCGACTGCTCCGGAGCGGACGTCACGTTCTTCGATGTCGGCGCCAGCACAATACCGGACGGCCTCGTGGTCCACCTCCATGACATCACGAAGGTCAAAAACCTCTCGGAGCAACTCGTCGCCGCCCAGCGGCTGGAGGCGCTCGGGCAACTGACCGGGGGGATCGCGCACGACTTCAATAATCTCCTGACCGTCGTTATGGGGGCGACGGAGACCCTGTCAACGGAGCCTCACCCGAGCCCGCGGAGCCGCGAGGTGATCGAGCTTGTCAATCAGGCGGCCCTTCATGGCTCCGAATTGACACACCGCCTGCTCGCCTTCGCGAGCCGTAAGCCACTCGTGCCTCAGATCGTCGACGTCAGCCGACACGCGGGCAACCTCATTCCCCTGCTCAAGCGAGCGTTGGGAGAAAGCATCGAGTTGGCCTCGGACTTGGCACTCGGACTCCCCTCCATCCAAGTGGACCCCGGCCAATTGGAGAACAGCCTCCTCAATCTCGCCATCAACGCCCGCAACGCCATGCCGGATGGAGGGCTCCTCGAACTCAGAACGGGGATTACCGAACTCGACGAGGAGTTTGCGGCCTCCCACGACGACATCGAGCCCGGCCGATACATTACCGTCTCGGTCGGGGACAAAGGCACGGGTATCGCCCCAGAGCACCTCAGTCGGCTCTTCGACCCGTTCTTCACGACCAAGCCCGTCGGGCAGGGATCGGGACTGGGTCTGTCAATGGTGAAGGGTTTCACTACGCAATCCGGCGGTACGGTCGAGGTGTACTCCGAACTGGGGCAGGGCACGACGATCCGCCTATTCCTGCCCGTTGTGGACACCGACGTCGGCCAGAATGGGGAAGATTGGTCGGATCTCACGCCATTGACTCGGGGTACCGGCCATGTGCTCTTGGCGGAGGACGATGACCTCGTTCGGCGCTTCGCAACGGATCAGTTGACCGCTTGGGGGTACAACGTGACGGCCGTCGGCTCGGGGCCGGAGGCTCTTCGGGCGCTCGAAGCGATCGGTCCCGTCGACCTGCTCTTCACCGACATGGTCATGCCCGGCGGCATGACGGGCAGGCAATTGGCGATGGAGGTTCTGGAGCGAAGGCCCGGCACGCCGGTGCTGTTCACCTCTGGATACACGGAGGGCGTCCTCATGCACGACGGACAACTCGATGCGGACTCGGTCCTCCTCGCCAAACCCTACTCAGGTCGGCAAGTGACGGAGGCTGTCCAGCAGCTCCTCTCCCCACATCCTCACCCTCCCAGCCAGTAGGCGGCGCGAACGCTTAATCGACGCGGACGAGATCATCGCCGGTGGCCATAAGATCGGATCACCGGAATCTTGGAGGCCGAGATGGGTGAGTGGGACATCAACTGGGCGGCGTGGGCACCTGTCATTTTGCTCGTGCTGGGGTTCATCGCGTTCTGTATGGTCGACCTCGCCCGACACGACGTCCGCTACCTCCCCAAATGGGTATGGGCCATCATCTGCTGCGCCTCCGTGCCCATGGGGGGGATCGTGTACCTCCTCATTGGAAAGGACCACGTTGGGAATAGTCTCCAGGACTCGACGTGATCTCCACCCTGGGGCTTTCCAAGCGATACGGCGACACGATCGCGCTCGACGGCGTCGACCTTTCCGTCTCACCCGGATCGATCTATGGCCTCGCTGGCCCGAATGGGGCGGGGAAGACCACCCTGCTCGCCATCCTGGCTGGCCTGCGCCGTCATACCTCCGGCGACGTTCGAATCGATGCTCGGCCGGTTGAGGTCGCCGTCCTCCCCGACACCCCCCGATTCGACCCCTGGCTCACCGGCCGAGAGGTCGTCATTCTCTCCCAATCGCTCGTCGACTCTGAGGGTCCTCCCGGTCGAATCGACGAGGTCCTCCGGGAAACCGGGCTCGCCGACGCGGAGGGCCGGCGGATCGGGGGATACTCCCGGGGCATGCTTCAGAGGCTTGGCATCGCCGCCACGCTTGTCGGCAGCCCGAGCCTCATCCTTCTCGACGAGCCCGCCTCGGCCCTCGACCCCCAGGGGCGCCGCGAGGTCCTCGACCTCATCGCCCGCCTCCGCGGCACCGCGACCATCCTTTTTTCCAGTCACATCCTGGCGGATGTCCAGGAGGTGTGCGACACCGTCGGCATCCTCCATGAGGGTCGGCTCCTGTTTCAGGGCCCCCTCCGCAACCTGCTCGTCGGGTCCGCCGTTCCTCGGTATGTCGTGCGCCTGCGAGGAGACGCCGACGCCGTCGCCAAGCGCCTCAGAAAGGTGTCCTGGATATCGTCGGCCGAGGCGGGGTCGGACGGTGTGCTGACTCTGGAGGTTGCCTCCCTCGCGAACGCGGAGGAGAGGCTCGCCAAGGCGCTAGCCGAGGCCAAAGCTGTCGTCGTCTCCTATGCCCCCGAAGAGGTCTCGCTTGAGAGGGCCTTCCTGGAACTAACCGGAGGGCGGAAGACGCTATGAGCCTCTGGACACTGGAGTTCCTTCGCCTTAGGCGAACCAGCCGATGGCTCATTCTCGGCGGGGTATTCGTGGTCTTCGGCCTCATGGGTCCCTTGGCCGCGCGCTATATGGAACAACTGCTAGATCTCGCCGGGGGAGAGACGGCCGGGATAACCATCGAATTCCCCGACCCCGTTCCAGCCGATGGAATCATCCAATACATCAACAATGCCGTCCAGGTGGGCACCCTCGTTGCCGTAATCGTGGCGGCCGGGGCGCTCGCCTTCGACTCCATCCCCGAGATGGGCGTGTTCCTTCGCACGAGGGTTCCGAGCGTCTGGCGCATCCTTGTCCCTCGCCTCGTCGTCCCGTCCGTAGCCATCACCGTGGCCTTCGTCCTTGGGGTCGTGGCCGCATGGTACGAGACGGCGGTGCTCCTTGGCCCTCTTGATGTGGGCGCGATGTTCGCCGGAACCACGCTTGGGGTGCTGTTCTTCGCCTTTGTCGTGGCCGTGGTCGCCGCCGTCGCACAGTGGGTGCGGAGCATGCTCGCCACAGTCATGGTTTCGCTGATCGTCCTCGTGACGCTGCCGATCCTCGGGATCGCCGATGTCATCGACCGCTGGTTGCCGACGCGCCTCGGAGCCGCGCTTGCCGACCTGGTCGGCGAGGGCTCGGTGGGCGACTACCTGGGCCCAGCCATTGTGACCCTCCTCGCTATGCCATTACTGCTGGGGCTCGCGGCCAAGGGAGCACGCCGCCGCGAGGCGTAGTCCCTCCCCTCCACGTATTGGCACATTTCGACTATTCATCGCATTTCCCGCATCGCTCGAATGTGGGCTGTGTCTCCTCTCAACTGAGGTTGTGACGGACTGTACTCCCCGTGGCTTGTGCGCGTCATAGTGAGTAGTGATCATGGAATTGAAGAATCCACAACGAAGTGGAGGAGATCATGAATGAGAAAACGATCAGCCTCTGGACAATGGAGTCCAGCGATGCAGAACTGATCTCGGCCGTACGCGCCGGCGAGACGGCAGCCTTCGGGACACTCTACGAGCGTCACGAAGGCGCGGCCCATCGAGTGGCTGCCAGGTACTCCCTGGTACCGAACGACATCGACGACATCGTCTCCGAATCCTTTATCCGCGTCTTCAGGGTGCTCCAGGAGGGCGGGGGTCCGGATAGCAGCTTCCGCGCCTATCTTTTCACGGTTGTGCGCCGCACCGGCCTCGAGTTCATCCGCCGGGACAAGCAGATCCGACCCGATGAAGACATGACCATCCACGATGAAGCAGTCGGCTACTCCCCCTCGAGCGACGAGCAGTCCCTTGCCGATTTCGAGCACTCCGTCGTCGTCGTGGCATACCGATCCCTACCCGAACGATGGCAGTCCATCCTGTGGTACACGGAGATCGAAAAGCGGACCCCGGCCGAGGTCGCCCCACTCCTCGGGCTCTCCGCCAACGGAGCCGCCGCCCTCGCCTACCGTGCCCGATCCGCGCTCCGAGTGGCCTACCTTCAGCATCACCTCGCCACGACGGAAGGTGTTGCCTGCATTACCGTGTTTGACAGTCTCTCCGCATACGTTCGGGGGGATCTGGCCAAGCGCGACCGCGCAAAGGTGAAGGCCCACCTTGCGACCTGCCAGCGATGCGCCTCCCTCATCGCCGAACTCGAGGACGTCAACCGCGGACTCTCCGCCTAGGTCAGGACCTCAGCGGACGTTGTGACGAATTCCTCACCGCCTCAATCTGCGTGATTTCCTCGACCATCCTAGACTGGTCAAATGGGACCTCCACCCAAGGATGGTGTGGACCGGGCCAAGGCGCGGGCATCGTCCCCGGCGCCCAGGAAGCCGGGCGCGCCTGCGAAGGGGAAGGCCACCGCAAGCACTCCCAGGAAGTCCCCTGAGAAGGTCATCAAGCCGAAGACGGATCGTCACGAGCGTTTCACGCAGTTGGCCGGGGCCCTGCCCTTCATCGTCTGGACAGCGACCCCAGAAGGTACGGTCGACTACTTCAACAATGCCCTAGTCGAATACTCTGGACGCGATCCGGAAACGCTCCTGAACGACGGGTGGACCTCGGTGCTCCACCCCGACGACCTCACCGTCGCCATCGACCAACGGCGACGCACGGTCGCGACCGGCGATCCTTACGAAATCCACGTCCGCCTCTGTCGCTGGGACGGGGAGTACCGGTGGCATAAGGTGCGATCCGAGCCGGAATTCGACGACGATGGGACCATTTTTCGGCGGTGGGGCAGCGCCATCGACATCCATGATTTGCACATGCTTGAGGAACAGGCGGGCACGCTCGCGGTCGAACGGGAGGCGATCCTTGAGAGCCTCGGGCACGCCGTGTACACCCTCGATAGGGAGTTCCGCTTCGTCTATCTCAATAGCCACGCCCTAGCCCTCATGCACGTGACTGCCGAGGAGGCCCTCGGCAAGGTCGCGTGGGAGGTTCTCCCCCAGATCCGGGCCACCGGCGGTATAGAAGTAATCCAGCGGGTCCTCGAAACCGGGCAGTCGGATCGGAGGCAGGTATTCTCTGAACCCCTCAAGGCCTGGCTCGATATCTCCCTTAGCCCCACGCCAAACGGCGTCACCGCCTCTATACAGGACATCACCCATGTGAAGACTCTCTCGAAACAGCTCAACCGCGCTCAGCGACTGGAGGCCATCGGGCAACTCACTGGGGGAATCGCCCATGACTTCAACAACCTCCTCACTGTCGTCTTCGGTGCCGCAGAGTCCCTGGCGTTGGAGTCCCGCCTGAGCCCAGCCGGGCGAGGAATGGTCGACCTCATCTCCCAGGCAGCGACACGGGCGGCCGAACTCACCCACCACCTGCTCGCCTTTGCGAGGAAGCAGCCTTTGGCACCAGAGGCGATCGACATCAGCAAGCAGGTAACCGACCTCGTTCCCTTTCTCAAGCGAACACTGGGGGAAGGTATCGAGGTAGCCTCGGTCTTGGCCACCGGCCTTCCTGCGGCCCACGTCGACCCCGGCCAGTTCGAAAACGCCCTCCTCAACCTCGCCATCAATGCCCGCGACGCCATGCCCGAGGGCGGGATCCTCGAGATCGAGACCAGCGTGACCGAACTCGATGAGGATTACGCGGCTACCCACAGCGAGGCGCAACCGGGGACATACGTTCTCGTTTCCATTGGAGATACCGGAGAGGGCATCGCCCCCGAGCATCTAGAACGGTTGTTCGACCCGTTCTTCACAACCAAACCCCTCGGGCAAGGTTCGGGGCTCGGCCTGTCCATGGTCTGGGGATTCGTCAAGCAGTCCGGTGGTCACGTTGCGGTGTACTCCGAATCGGGGCGCGGCACGACCTTTCGCCTCTACCTGCCGGTGGCGCCTGAGGATGCCTCGAGAGAGGCTGAGAACCCGACCGGAGAAGGTCCCCCGACACGCTGCACCGGCCACATCCTGCTGGTCGAGGACGACGAGTTTGTTCGAACCTTCGCGACGGACCAGTTGTCCGCATACGGATACCAAGTGACGGCAGCCGCTTCGGGACCGGAGGCACTCGAGTTGCTCAAGGGAATCAATCACCTCGATCTGCTCTTCACCGATGTCATCTTGCCCGGTGGCATGACGGGCCGGGAACTGGCCGCGGAGGTCGTGACACGCATGCCCGGCACGCTGGTCCTGTACGCCTCGGGATACACGGCAGACATCCTCATGCACGATGGACAGCTCGATCCGGAAGTGGTTCTTCTTTCCAAACCCTACTCAGGCAAACAACTGTTAGAGAGGGTTCAACAACTCATTTCGGCTCCTCGTACGGAGGCGACATGAACATACGGGCGGCCACGACTCCCGAGCGTGTGCTCATCATCGAAGACGACCCGCTGGTCGGGAAGATAACCCTCGCCCATCTTGCGGCCGGTGGACACGAGGGACGCCTGACCGACGATGCGGATGAGTTCATGGAAATCTGCCTGTCCTGGCACCCAACCTTCGTTATCGTCGACCTCGTCATGGACCGAACCGACGGGCTGGAGATCTTGAGAAGGCTCTCCTCCTTCGGCTGCGAAGTGACCGTCATCATCGCGAGCGGCCAGGAACACCGGGTTCTGGATGCCGCCCGTCGCTTCGCCGATGTCACCGGCCTCAAGTTCGCAGGCTTGCTCGCCAAGCCCTACCGGCGCGCCCAACTCCTGGAACTACTGAAGCAACACGCCGAACGGGTAGGGGAAGAGTCCACCGCCCCCGCCTCCGAGCGGCCGTGGGAAGGCTCGGAGTTCGAGGAGGCCTTTCGCGACGGAATTTCCGGCAGCGCCATCACCGTGGCCTTCCAGCCGAAGGTCGACTGCTCCGACGGTCGGGTCGTGGGCTATGAGGCGCTGGCCCGATGGGCGCACCCCGAAAAGGGAAACATCCCCCCGGATTCCTTCGTCCCGATGGCCGAACGGGGAGGACTGGTCAGCCTGCTAACCGATACGGTATTGCGCCAGGCGCTCAACTGGTTCGGGGGCCACCACCACCGCAAGGGCAAGCGCATTGCCATCAATGTCTCGGCCACCGAACTCTCCGATCCCTCCCTCGACGAGCGGCTTCAGCTGGCCTGTCGTAAGGCCGGGGTCCCCCCCGATCAGGTGATTGTCGAAGTCACTGAAACCGGAGCGATGGATGACCCCGTGCTTTCCCTGCAGCTCCTCACCAGACTGAGGCTCCAGGGATTCGAGCTCTCCATCGATGACTTCGGAACCGGCTATTCATCGATGCTCGAACTCGCCAAACTGCCCTTCAGCGAGATCAAGATCGACCGCTCGTTTGTCGCCACCACTGACAAGTCCGAGGAATCCATCATCGTCGTCCGCTCGATCATCGACCTGGGACACGCGCTCGGCCTCAAGACAGCGGCAGAGGGCGTTGAGGACGCCGAGGCACTTGCGAGCCTCAAGAAGTTCGGTTGCGACTATGCGCAGGGATACCACATCGGGCACCCGATGTTCCCCGACGACCTCGACGAATGGCTGCGAACAGCATCCGTCTAGGCCATCTCTCCGCCTCGACGTTTCGATACCGATACCTAGGACCTTTCAGCCGTCGCCTGGCCGAGCACCCTCGTCCCGTCATAGACGACGAGGCTCTGACCGACCGCCACACCCCGCATCGGCTCATCGAGTTCCACCAGCATCCGGCTCCCCTCTACTGCCACGCGCGCGGGCGCAGGCACGCCGTGGGCCCTCACCTGCAGGAGGCAGGGAACGAACCCCGTTCCCCGGTCGCCCGAAGTAGTTATATCCTCCGCAAGCCAGACGACATCGGTTCCGTGAAGCGTTGAAACGGAGAGCCGTCCCTCCGGGCCAACGACCACGGTGTTCGTCGCCATCCGTACCTCGGTCACGTATCGGGGCTCGCCGTCCGCGGCAGGCCGCGGCAGCCTCAACCCCTTCCGCTGTCCCACGGTGAACGCATACGCCCCCCGATGCTCACCGACGACGACGCCCTCTTCGTCGACGATGTCGCCGGGCACGTCTCCCAGCCTTCTTCTCAGGAACCCCGCCACATCTCCATCGCGAATGAAACAGACGTCGTAGGAGTCGGGTTTGGCCGAAACCTCAAACCCCCGCGCGGCGGCCTCCTTGCGGACCTCATTCTTGGAGGCCACCTCCCCCAGGGGGAACAGCACCCGCTCGAGGCGCCCACGCCCGAGGGCGGCCAGCACGTAGGACTGGTCCTTGTCGACATCGACCGCCCGATGAAGTTCGAAGCTCCGCTTCCCCCCATCGATGCGGTGAATAACCCTTGCATAGTGTCCCGTCGAGACGGCTTCGAAGCCAAGAGCCTCCGCCCGCTCACACAGCACCCCGAACTTGATGCACTGGTTACACCTCACGCAGGGGTTCGGGGTGCGCCCGGCGGCGTACTCGGAGAGGAAATATGCGATCACCTCATCCTCGAACTCCTCCGACAAATCCCAGACTTCGAAGGGGATTCCGATGGCTTCGGCCACCCGACGAGCCTCCCCGGAATCCTCGAACGAACAGCAACCCGGAATCCCCGCGCGGACCCTCTCGTGATCGTGACTGAGCACCATCTGGATGCCGGTGACGTCGTGCCCGGCATCCACAGCACGCGCGGTAGCTACGGCGGAGTCCACCCCACCGGAGAGGGCTGCAAGGACCTTCATCGGGCAGTCGGGATTCGCATGCCGTCCACTGTACTGACGCCACAAACCCACCCGATCCCTGGCCAGTCCTCCCGGTGCCGCGTACTATTCCGGCAGAATGGACACCGTGGACACCGCGGACACCGCGCCGAACCCGGCTCCCTACCGGCTAGGGTTCCACCTCATCGACAACGGTGCGGCCATCTCGGTCTGGGCTCCTCATGCCAATGGGATCGATCTGTGCCTGTTCGATGAGAAGGACGTGGAGACCAAGATTCCCTTGAGGGGACCCGAGTCGGGTCTCTGGCATGGATTCGTGCCCGGGATCAAGGCCGGCCAACGGTACGGACTCCGTGCCGACGGTCGTTGGGAACCGTACTCGGGACATCGGTACAACCACGCGAAACTCCTCCTCGACCCGTATGCCCGCAGAATCGTAGGCCACCTGGTCAACGCAACCACGGAGGATTTCGAGGTGCTTCGCTCGACCGACGACGAGCGGGACTCCGCCCCCTTCGTGCCTCGAGGGGTCCTCCTGGCTCCGGCTCGGCATTGGCCGCTGGCACCTCGACCACGAATCCCCTGGGAGAACACGGTCATCTACGAGACCCATGTCAAGGGTCTGACCTCGCTGATGCCAGGCGTTCCGAAGGCCCTGAGGGGAACATACGCGGCCCTCGGACACGATGCGGTGATTCGCTACCTAACCGAACTTGGCGTCACCACCATCGAGCTCCTCCCCATCCACGCCCATGCCACCGAACCATGGCTCGAACGCCAGGGCCTCACGAACTACTGGGGCTACAATCCGCTCGGCTTCTTCGCCCCCCATGAGGCATACGCGACCAGGGAATCCCGAGAGGGAGACCCGCGTGCCGTGCTCGACGAACTACGAAATGCCATCGACCGCCTCCACCGCGCGGGCCTGGAGGTCATCCTCGACGTGGTCTACAACCACACCTGCGAGGGAAACTATGACGGAACGCAGGTCTCCTGGCGCGGGCTAGACAACCGCGGGTACTACCGCCACCTCCCCGATCAACCCGGGCAACTCGAGGACACCACCGGCACGGGAGGTTCCCTCGATTTCATCGAACCCCGGGTTGTTCAGATGACGCTCGATTCCCTTCGGTACTGGCTGACCGACGTCGGAGTCGATGGCTTCCGGTTCGATCTCGCGGCAACACTCGGTCGCACTGGGCGGGGCTTCGACCGCATCCACCCCTTCCTCGTTGGGGTCACCATCGATCCCATCATCGGTGCGGCCAAACTCATCGCCGAGCCCTGGGACATCGCGCCGGATGGATGGCAGACGGGGGAATTTCCAGCACCCATGGCGGAGTGGAATGACCACTTCCGGAATACCATCCGGGGCTTCTGGCTCTCGAATCCCAGATACTTGCGCCGCCGGGGGGACGTCCAAGGGGTAGGGGACCTTGCCTTTCGCCTCTCCGGGTCATCCGATGTCTTCGGCAGTGATGACCCCCGACTTGCGCGCGGGCCTTCGGCTTCCATCAACTTCGTTGCCTGTCACGATGGATTCACTCTTCACGACCTGACCGCCTACGACCACAAACACAACGAACAAAACGGCGAGGACAACAGGGACGGCACCACGAACAATCGCTCATGGAATCACGGAGTCGAGGGGCCGACGAATGACCCGGCCATTCTTGCGGCACGACATCGATCCCAGCGAAACCTCCTGGGAACACTTCTCCTATCGGCGGGCGTCCCCATGATCTGCGCCGGAGACGAATGCGGCCGGACTCAGCGCGGGAACAACAATGCCTATTGCCACGACAACGAGACCTCCTGGCTCGATTGGCACACCGCCCTGTGGCAAGAGGAACTGCGTGCCACGACGAAGTATCTCCTCACCCTCCGCCGGGAGAATCCGGTTCTGCAACCGTCCTCCTTCTACGTTGGCTCAGACGACGTGGAGGATCGTCGCGATGACCTCGCCTGGTTCGACCAGGCGGGACTCCCCGCAACGCACGAGTGGTGGCACGATCCCTCCGTCCGGATCCTCCAGATGATGCGTTCCCTGAAGGAAGGGCCCGACGCTCTCATCGTCATCAACGGTGATCCCGATACGGTAACCGTCGTCATCCCGGCCGACGAGGGCCCCCCCTGGCTCCTCGTCTGGGATTCTGCCTGGGATTCCCCCGAGTCGAAAGGGGCGCGATGGGCACGCAGGGCCGAAAAGGTCAGGCCCGGTCAGACCGTTCCCCTAACCCCTCACTCGATGCGCCTCTACTTCGGTGCGGAGGAATCCGCGTTGCGCCACTAGTCGGTGAGGTCGTTCGCCCGATCTATCAGGTCCTGCTGAGTTCCGCTGACCCCGTCGTTGCCGAGGTTGTCGAGTCCCCCATTGAGGGAGCCGTTTGGATCGAGGTTGAAGGCGATGGCCATCGCCTGAACATCCGCAACGTCGCTGGCCCCCGAAAGATATTGACCCTCCTTCGCCCCTGGGACGAACGGCATGGATAGCCTCCCGCCGTCCGACTGGGCCAAGGCATACCCACCATCGACAAGCACCCATTCCCCCGTTTTGGCATCGAAACTCAAGAAGAGGACAACATCCCCCGCGCCACGGACCGCAGAGGAGGCAAGGAGCGAGGCCTCGACCATGCCCAGGTCGACGTCGAACGTCGATGGAACGGCGCCTTTGATCGACTCGTGGAGCTTGAACTGGCCGATCAAGGTGAAGGCCGAGAGATCCGACGCCCCCGCGTCGGGGGACACGACCGTCGCGCCGGTGAATGCCCCCGTGACGATATAGTCCGCATTCGTGATGCCGGGGCCACCCATCACATACTCCTTGATAGATGTCGGGACACCCGGGGCGATGACCACGGGATAGTCGGCCTGGCGCTCGAGCGCCAACCGATCGAACTCCGCCTTCTCCGCCTGACTCGGCCCTCCCGAGCATCCGGTCGCAACAAGGGCGAAGGCCGCCACAATGACTACCACCATGACCCGCTTCATGTGCATCCTCCCGACTCCACGGGTTGCGTCCGCCCGTCACCGTCAGGTTAGCCCCAATGAGCTCTAGGGTGAGAGGGTTCCGGCAACCAAGCGCGCCGCCGGCATGTATAGGCTCTCGGTGTATTCCCTCACCATCCGGGTGGCTTGTACCTTCGGCCCGAGCGTTGCGAAGGTATGGCGAACACGATTCAGCCACTCGACGGGGATGCCGTTCGCGCGATCGTAGAAAAGGGGGATGACTTTCTCCTCAAGGATCTCGTACAGCGATGCGGCCTCCTGGTCATCTCTTTCTTCTTGGGTCGCCGCTCCATCGGCAGTGAGGATGTCCCAGCCATTCTCCCCATCGGACCACTCATCCCACCATCCATCGCGGGTCGACAGGTTGAGCGCCCCATTGAGGGCGGCCTTCATCCCAGACGTTCCGCACGCCTCATAGGGGCGCAGGGGATTGTTGAGCCACACGTCGCAACCGGGAAGCAACTCGGTTACAAGAGCCATATCGTAGTTCGGAAGGAAGACCATGTGGCGACGCACGTCCTCTCGATCGGCGAATTCCACGAGACCCTTGATGAGGCCCTTCCCCCCCTCGTCGTTGGGGTGAGCCTTTCCCGCCACGACGATCTGAATCGACTGCTCGTCGCGCGTCAGGAGCCTCAGAAGTCGCTCTGGGTCGCGGAGCATGAGGGTGAGGCGCTTGTAACTTGGGACCCGCCGGGCGAACGCGATGGTTAGGACGTCCCTGTCGAATACCGTATCGATCCAGTCGAGGGAGTCGGGCGCGAATCCGCGCTCCAGAAGAGAAGCGTGAAGCCGCCTACGGGCGGCGTCGACGAACTGAACGCGCTGATCCGTCAGCAGTCCCCACAGTTCCTCATCGGAGACCTTGGTCCCCAGCCAGGCTTCGGGATCACCCTCAAGGCGCGTCGCCTCTATCTCAGCAAGCCTGCGATCCTCCCAAGTGGGGGCGTGGACGCCGTTCGTGATCGAACCGATGGGAACGTCCTTCTCCTCACGCTCTGGCCACAATGCATGGAACATGTGGCGGGATACCTCACCATGAAGCTTCGACACACCGTTGGCCTGTCCAGCTAGCCGCAGCCCCATGAGCGCCATGTTGAATCCCCTGGGTTCGGGCCAATCCTCCGTCTCGGCACCAAGGGCCAGAACCTTCTCGGCGCAGGCAGAAAGATAGCCCGGGGTGGTGTGCGGAGCGCCGGAATCCGAGGGGGAAAGTCCCGGAACGCCCCAGGCAGGAATGGAGAAGTACGTTGCGATCAGTTCCGGGGCGAACCGGTCGATGCCGGCGGGAACGGGGGTATGGGTGGTGAAGATCGTTCCCTGCCGGACCTTCTCGAGCGCCTCCTCGAACGAAAGCCCCGCTACCAGGTGTTCACGGATTCTCTCTATCCCTGCGAATCCCGCGTGACCCTCATTCATGTGGACAACCGTGGGCCCAGGCGCCTTGGTCAATCCGCTGAACTCCCTCAGTGCCCTCACCCCTCCCACCCCGAGCAACAGTTCCTGCCGAAGGCGAAGTTCGGCATCCCCGCCATACAGACGATCCGTGACGCTCCGTAGATCCTCACTATTCTTCGGAACGTCCGTATCGAGAAGGAGAAGCGGGACCCGACCGACATCCGCCCTCCAGATGGCGGCATACATGGTCTTGTCTCCCGGGAGGTCGATGGAGACCTCCACCGGAGACCCATCTCTCCGACGCAACAGGACGAGTGGGACCGTCGCGAAGTCGAGTTCGGGGTAGGACTCCATCTGGGAGCCCTCCTGGGACAACGCCTGCCGGAAGTACCCCGCCCCATACAGTAGGCCCACCCCGATGATGGGGACTCCCAGGTCCGAAGCACTCTTCAGGTGATCCCCCGCCAAGATACCGAGCCCCCCGGAGTACTGGGGCAGGACGGCCGTGATGCCGTACTCCGGCGAGAAGTAGGCGATGGCCACTGGCCGATCCTCCCCAGGCCCCTCTGGAGAGTCGTACCAGGTTGATGCCGTCAGGTAGGCGCGTAGATCCGCAAACGCGGCGGCGATCCGATCGGAGGTATCCTCTCGGGCATCAATGCGTCTAACTCGCGAGGCATCGAGGGCCCGGAGCCAGGCAATCGGGTTCTCCTCGACCTCACGCCAGAGGTCGGGGTCGAGGAATTCGAAGAGGTCACGGGTGGGAGCGTGCCACGACCATCGGAGATTCATGGCGATCCAGCGGAGCCCACGTAGCCAGTTTGGAGTGATGACGGAAGCCCTCAGGCTCTCTTGCGGGTTCACGTTTCGAGGGTACCCGCGGTTGCTGCCTGTCAAATGACGGACTCTCCGATCTCTGCGACTCCGCTACCCTTCCGGCTCCTGCTCCCGGTAGGTTCGAGATATGGGTTCCCTCGCTCCGATGTCCGTCGGGCGCGTTGCCATTGTCGGGGTCGGCCCTTCTCTTGAGGAAGGGCGCTGGCCTGCCCGTGCCGTCGTCGGCGAGGCGGTTCCTCTCGTCGCGACCGTCTTTCGCGAGGGACACGGTGCCGTCGCCGCCACAGTCATCATCACCCTCCCCGACGAATCCGTCACCGCGTCGACCATGCCCTACGTCGAGCCCGGCATCAGCCTCTTCCGGGAGCATTTCACGCCCGCGGTCGAGGGCAACTACACCTTTCGCATCGAGGGATGGGCGGATCCGATCGCCACTTGGATGCAGGAGGCCGAGGTCAGACTCCCCGCACGAATGGATGTCGCCCTCGTTCTCGCCGAGGGTGCAGCGGTCCTTCGAAGAGCACTTGAGGAGGTCGATCGTCCCGCTCGTCAGCGGGATGCACTCACCGCGGCCATCGAGATCCTCGAGGATACTTCCCCCGACCCCGACACCTGCCTCGATCTAGCGATGTCCCCCGCGGTACGCGCCGCCCTCGCCGAGACTCCACTGAGGGATGTGGTGTCCTCCTCGAAGGAGTACCCGCTCAAGGTTGAACGCGAGAGGGCCCTCTTCAGCGCGTGGTACGAGATGTTCCCCCGCTCGGAGGGGGCTTCCTATGATGCCTCCACCGGGCGATGGACGTCCGGTACCTTCGCGACCGCCGCCAAGCGCCTCCCCGCCATCGCCCGGATGGGGTTCGACATCGTCTACCTGCCACCCATTCACCCGATCGGGACGAGCTACCGGAAGGGGCCGGACAATTCGCTTACAGCTTCACCCATCGATCCGGGCAGTCCCTACGCCATCGGTTCTCCCGCCGGTGGCCATGACGCCATCCATCCCGATCTGGGGGATCTCGACGACTTTCGTGCCTTCATCACCTCCGCCCGAAAGTGCGGGCTTGAGGTTGCCCTCGATTTCGCCCTGCAGTGTTCCCCCGATCACCCCTGGGTAACGGAGCACCCTTCGTGGTTCACCACCCGCATCGATGGATCGATCGCCTACGCAGAGAATCCACCCAAGAAGTACCACGACATCTATCCGCTCAACTTCGACCACGACCCCGAAGGGATCTTGGAGGAGGCCCGTCGCGTGCTTGAGGTGTGGATCGACGCTGGAGTCACGGCCTTCCGCGTCGACAATCCCCACACGAAACCTCTTCCGTTCTGGGAGCGTCTCCTCGCAGATGTCGCCGCGGTTCATCCCGAAGTCCTGTTCCTGGCCGAGGCATTCACGCATCCACCCATGATGCAGACGCTCGCCAAGATCGGGTTCCACCAGTCGATGTCGTACTTCACCTGGCGCCCGACGGCCACCGAACTCGGAACATTCTTGGTCGAGATCTCGGGTGAAGCCGCCAACTTCTTTCGGCCGAACCTCTGGCCGACGACCCCCGACATCCTCACCCCCGATATGCAATCCGGAGGTGCCCCCATCTTCGCGGCGCGGGCGGTCGCAGCGGCGACGGGTTCCCCCTCCTGGGGAATCTATTCAGGATATGAACTCGTGGAGGATGCGGCCCGCCCCGACGCCGAGGAACAACTCCACAACGAAAAGTACGAGTACAGGCCACGAAACTGGCGGCTAGCGAAGACCCTCGGGATCGAATCCCTGCTCACGACGCTCAATGCGACCAGGCGCGCTCACCCTGCGCTCCAGCGCCTGCGGGGGTTGACCGTCCACCAAAGCGACAATCCCGCCGTCCTGTGCTACTCCCGTCACGTCGGCGCCGACCTCTCCCCGACGGGAATGGCTGACTCCATCATCGTCGCCCTAAGCCTTGACCCGGCCGATACACAGGAGGCCGAGATCCTCCTCGATCCCACTGTTCTCGGCCTCGACGAACGCACCCCAATTCCCGTGACCGATGTCCTCACGGGTAAAGATCTCCTTTGGGGAAGCGAGTTTCGCGTCACCCTCGGACCGCCCGAAGCCATGGCGATCGTCGCGGTGGTCGACCATGGCCGTTCCATTCGGCAGCCGCGAGGGAGTCTGCATGGCTAGCAAGATCAATCCCGTGCTTCTGGCTGAGGTCGCAGCCGGGCTCCACTCTGACCCGCACGCCGTTCTCGGACCGCATCCCGACGAGGACGGTGCGACCATCAGGGTGCTCAAGCCCTCGGCCCTCGCGATATCCATAGAAACCCCCGAGGGGATGTTCCCCGCCGAACACGAGCATGAGGGGATGTGGATCGCCCGCCTCCCAGGGGAGGACCCCCCCGACTACCGCATCCATGCCACCTACGCGGATGGACCCGTCGTCACCGACGATCCCTACCGTTTCCTTCCATCCCTCGGAGACCTCGACATTCACCTCATTCGCGAAGGCCGCCACGAGCGCCTCTGGCAGGTCCTCGGCGCGAACGTCCACCGACACACCTCCGTCCTGGGCGACTTCGAAGGCACGGCCTTCGCGGTGTGGGCCCCGAGCGCCAGGACCGTTCGGGTGGTCGGCGACTTCAACGAATGGAATGGTGTCACACACGCCATGAGGTCGATCGGGGCGTCCGGCATCTGGGAGTTGTATGTGCCTGGAGTCGGCCCTGGGGCGCTCTATAAGTTCGAAATCCTCGGGAGGGACGGTCATCGGCTGCTCAAGGCAGATCCGATGGCGAGGCAGGCCGAAGGGCCACCGGCGACGTCGTCCATCGTTACGGAATCGCTGTACAAGTGGGAAGACGCCGAGTGGATGGACACGAGAGCCGATAGTCGGCACGAGGGCGAGCCCATGAGCATCTATGAGGTCCACCTCGGTTCATGGAAACAGGGGCTCTCTTATCGTGACCTTGCGGAAGACCTGGTCGCCTACGTAAAGGAGATGGGGTTCACCCATGTCGAGATGATGCCCGTCTCCGAGT
Organism: uncultured Demequinaceae bacterium; assembly: GCA_964610155.1. Taxonomy (GTDB): domain Bacteria; phylum Actinomycetota; class Actinomycetes; order Actinomycetales; family Demequinaceae; genus JAFGBM01. The sequence goes on along the minus strand of CAZSUY010000005.1, from coordinate 89,709 downwards.
ACCCCTTCGACCCCTCCTGGGGGTATCAGGTGACCTCCTACTACGCCCCCACCTCGCGTTTCGGTTCCCCGGACGACTTCCGCTACCTGGTCGACCGGTTCCATCAGGCTGGGATCGGCGTGGTGCTCGACTGGGTCCCCGGGCACTTCCCCCGTGACGAGTGGGCCCTCGCACGGTTCGACGGTGCCCCACTCTACGAACATCCCGACCCCCTCCGGGCGGAACAACCGGACTGGGGGACCCTCGTCTTCCATTTCGGGCGCCCGGAAGTCAGAAACTTCCTGGTCGCCAACGCTCTCTACTGGCTCCAGGAATTCCATGCGGACGGAATGCGGGTGGACTCCGTCGCGGCGACTCTCTACCTCGACTACTCCCGCAAGCCCGGCGAATGGCGGCCCAACATCCACGGGGGAAGGGAGAACCTTGACGCCATCGAGTTCCTCCAGGAGGTCAATACTCTGGTCCCCCGCCTTTGCCCTGGAGCGGTGATGATCGCCGAGGAGTCGACCGCCTGGCCCGGGGTGACGGCAGACAGCGGCACGGGCGGGTTGGGATTCGGTTACAAGTGGAACATGGGCTGGATGAACGACACCCTCAGGTATTTCAAGGAGGAGCCCACCCACCGCACACATCATCACGACCTCGTGACCTTCTCGATGATGTACGCCTTCTCCGAGCGCTTCCTCTTACCCCTCAGCCACGACGAGGTCGTCCACGAAAAGGGATCGCTGTGGGAAAAGATGCCTGGTGGGGACCAGGAGAAGGCGGCGAGCGTACGCTCCCTCCTGGCCTATCAGTGGACACATCCGGGAAAGCAACTCCTTTTCATGGGGGGCGAGTTCGCCCAACCGCGAGAATGGTCAGAGGCCCGCTCCCTCGACTGGGATCTCCTCGACGACCCCCTCCACCTGGGGATTCGGCGACTCGTGCGCGACCTGAATTCCCTCTACCGTCTCTCTCCGGCTCTCTGGGCCCTTGACTTTGACCCCTACGGCTTCGAATGGATCGACGCCGAGGATTCGGCCAGTAGCGTCCTGCCCTATATCCGCCGTGATCGCCAAGGCGGAATCCTCGTCATCGCGTGCAACTTCGCGGATATCCCGCACGAGGACTACCGGCTTGGGTTCCCCTTTGCCGGGGCCTGGGAGGAGGCTCTCAACACGGACGCTAACGAATACGGCGGCTCAAGCGCCCAGGGCATCGGTCGTGTGATGGCGGAGAAAATCCCCGTGGGTCAGTGGGAGCAATCCGCCTCGTTGACCCTTCCGCCGCTCGCGGTTGTGGTGTTCCGCCCTGCACACTAACTGGTCGCGACCTCGACAAGATGGTGATCCGCGGCCACGACGACGGGAAGCGCATCCGCCCCCTGGCCCCAGATCCGGATCACGATGAAGTCCTGGTAGCGATACACAACGCGTGAGCCGAGGGAGCCCTTCAGGAGGGCCTTGTCCGATGCCGACAGCGCTAGTTGGGCACCAGGGACCTTGAAATCGGAAACGACGTCGAGCCGAACGAAGAGGAGCGCTCCACCCTCGGCGTCGGCGAGAACATAGGACTCCTCCGGTCGTGCCGTGACCGTATCGGTGTAGGTGCCACCCCTCGGGCTCGCCGCGGCCGATAGTGCCTTACGTGCCTCGAACATCTTCTGCCGGTATGGGTCGGGGGCAAAGGTTGCTTCGAGCTCGCTAGCGGCCCCCCCGTTGAGCACAGCCGTATAGTCTTCGATCGCCTTCTGGGGACTGATGGCGAACAGATCGGCATCAAGGGCTACTTGCTCCGTACCAGTCGACTGCCCGGGCATCGCCGGAAGAACCCCTCTGGGTACCATGTGGGCCCACGCCCGAAATTGATAGAGCGCCTGTGGGGAGTCCTGAACCCACAAAAGGACCACGGGTGCGTGGGTCGCGTCGGGTTCGACTGTGACCGCAACCATGGCCCGTGGCCAGTCGTTTGAACTAGTCGTATAGACGGCCTGCATGTCTCTCGGGATAAGGTCTGCGGCAACACCCCCTTTCGCGGCGACGATGTACTCGACACCCCTCACCTGGCCGGTGACCTCGCCCACTCGCTCACCAAACAGGCTTGCATCCTTGACCGCATCCGCCGCATCGAGTTCCCATAAGGTCAGGTTGATGATGCGATCGGATTGCCCTTCCTGGAGGGCTCCCTGTTCCCTGAGCCCGGGTGTCTCCGATGGCTCCGGCACCGGTACGGAACACGCCGCCAGGGTGAGAGCCACCACCCCAGCCGTGATGGGCATAGCGGACCTCAATCGACGGCTCATGCGTCTTTCCCCTTCGACGCGCGTCGTTTGCCCTTTGGGATGACGGACTCTGACTTC
>CAZSUY010000005.1:0-87268 GCA_964610155.1 uncultured Demequinaceae bacterium | reverse complement strand
TTGGGCTCTGACTTCTTGGGCTCTGACTTCTTGGGCTCTGACTTCTTGGGCTCTGACTTCTTGGGCTCTGGCCGCTTGCTCTTAGGAGCGAGGATTTCTTTCTTCTCGGGCCGTACCTCAATGAGGTTCACGGCAAGGAACACCAGGGCGATCGCAAGTACCCCAAGCCCACCGGCGAGGACCGGCCAAGCCCAACCGTTGCCCCGATCGCGGGTCATCTCGAAGGCGACCTCCCCGAGGGGGGCGGTCGAACCGGAGATGATGACGACAGCGAGACCGGGTTCGATGGTTGATACCTCGATCATCTTCTCCGACGACCCTCTTTCCCAACCCCTCCACATGTCGCCTGTATGCTCCGGCAGGATCCCGGTCGTCGACCACACCCGATCGACCTCAATCTCTTCCCATGATTCAAGCCTCCTGACGACACTCGTCTCGACCTCCGTGGCCCAGGCGTACACATCCGCGGGGCGGGCCGTCCTCACAAGGAAACTTCCGGGGGCAGTGATGGTGATCTCATTGAGCCCTTCAAGGGCGACAACGTTCGGAGGAATGATGACAACGGCGGTCTCAAGGTCGCCCACGGGATGAGCATCAGACGAAACCCTGAGCAGAAGGGCTATCCCACCCACACCGATGGTTGCCAACCCCGCGATCCCCAGGATGGGTCCAATAAACCTTCTAATCACGATTCTCCCTTGATCGGTTCACTACTCTAACCCCATAACGTTCAACCACGCCCAGAGCGTTGCGTTGTGGCGGTCGTTGGAGCCCACTACCCTGGGAGCAAGTGAATCCTGCCCAAGAAGGAGTGTCCATGTCGGAACCGAACGCGCCGTTCCCGATCTCGATGCGCGGCTACGATCGCGACGCCGTTGCGGCCTACCTCGGGCAGATGGAAGATCAGATCCGAGACGCTAGAGCCGAGGCGGACTCGGCTCGGCGTGAAACCGAAAGAGTCCGCTCCGAGCTGGAGGCCGTCCAAGAGACGCTCAAGGAGACCGGCAAGCCCACCTACTCCGGCCTCGGCACCCGGGTCGAGCAGCTCCTCAAGTCCGCCGAGGAACAATCGGCCGATGTCCTGGCGAGGGCCAACACCCACGCCCAGGAGACAGTCGCGCGAGCCAATCTCGCCGCCCAGCAGCTTCGCGCCCGAGCCGACAACGAGGTTGGCGAGCTCCTCACCCAGGCGCGTCGAGAGGCCGAGCAGTTGCAGACGTCCTCGGAACGGGACGCGGCGGCCCTACGTGAGACGACGCAGAAGGAAACATCCGAACTAGTCGCCTCCTCCAAGCGCGAGGCAGAGGCGACACGATCCGCCCTCGAGGCGGAGGTAGCGGACAAGAAGGCAACCCTCGAACGCGAGATCGCTGCACTCCGTGCCACCGCGGAACGGGAGGCCACCGAGTTGCGGGTCGCCAGCCAACGGGAGTCCCAGGAGGTTAATGAGGAATCGCGCGCTGCCGCAGAACGCACCCTCGCCGAAACAAAGGCGGCAGCCGAACGAATGCTCGAAGAGGCCAGGGCGGATCGTGATAAGGCACGTCAGGAAACTCTACGAATCCGCGAAGACCTCCAGGTAGAGGCCGCACAGAAACGGGAAGACACCGAACGCACCCTCAAACTCCGCTATGACGACGCGAACTCCGAATACGACAAACTCGTATCCGACGCCCGAGAACACGCGAACGAGGCTGAGACCCGGATGCATGCGGCGATTGAACGAGGAGAGGCCGCCAGGGTGGAGGCCGAGCGCCACGCCGAGACCCTGCTCACAAACGCTCGCAAGAACGCCGACGAGATCATCGCGGAGGCCCGCGAGCACGCCGAGAAGATCATGAGCGAGGCAGTCAACGACTCCGAGCGCGAGCGCACGACGGCTCAGCGGGATGTCGACGAACTCAATCGCCAACGTGAATCCATCACGTCGTATCTCGACGAGTTGCGCCTTCTCCTCACGACGGATCCAACCGCTCGACCAGCGACCATGCCCATCCCTCCCTCCCTTCCCCCGATGGTGGCCACACGCCTACCCAATGCCGATACCGAAGCAACCGAGGACGAACCAAAGTGGCCCACCGAGGAGGCTCCGGCCGAGAAGGCTCCGACCGAGAAGGCTCCGGCCGAGGAGGCTCCAGCCGAGGAGGCTCCGACCGACGCCCCCTTGGACGAACCCGATTCTGACGCAAACGTCATCCAACCCGGTTTCGCCCCCTCTACGGACGAGGTCCGCATCTTGTCCGAGGGCGAAGATGATGAGGGTTTCTCGCAGGCAACCTGATCTCTAGAGTCCTACGTTCGCCGACAGAGTAGCGCGAGGGTATCCGCGACAGATGATGGTGCCTCGAGTGGGCTAAGGTGACCCACGCCGGGTACCTGCGTCACCTCGATTCCCAACGCCTCCGCCATCGCCTCTGTTTCCGCTGGGTCGGTGAGGAAATCCTTCTCCCCCCGAACGACGACCGCCGGCCTCTGGAATCCCCGCAATACACGTGTGCGGTCGGGACGTGTAGCCATCGCCCTCTGACCCCAAGCAACTGCGCTTGGGCTCTGGTCGGAGATCATAGCGGTGACTTTCTCGATGAGGACCCGACGACGCTGGCCCTCGATCCCGATGAGGTCTTCAGCCATTTCGCGCGAATTCGGTATCGCCCCCGACCCGTCGATTTCTGCGGCCGCCTGCAACCGCGCCGACCGCCTAGCCTCGTCGTCCGGAGTCGACCTGGTGTCGACCAATCCCATTCCAGCCACTGCGTCCGGATGGCGGTCGGCGATCGCTAGGGCCACGTAACCACCCATTGAGCACCCCACCCAATGTGCAGCCCCGGCCCCGATACCGTCCTTCAGGGTCAGGACGGCCGCGTCGGCGATAGCGTCGATGCTGGGCGTCTCGGCCCAGAGGGGGGTCACCCCGAAGCCGGGAGAATCGAAGCCGTAGGCAACGATGCCAAGGGCCGAGAGTTCCACCATCAGCGGCTCCCACATCCGGGAATCGAGGGGGAATGCATGGAGGAGCACGATCGGAGGCTCCCCCCGTCTGCCCGCGGCCCGCCCCTGCCCACGAAGCCCCACATGGAGGGCGGGGCTCGTGGCTCTCTCGCCGTTCATGGTTGTCGAACGAATCGGTACCGCAGCGTCAGTCACGCGCCCTCCCGAAGCGCGCCCAACACGCGGTGTGCCAATGGCGTCGCTCGTCCGCCGCAATCCCCTCGCCGAAGAGTCCCCCTGCCGCCCAGGCGACCACATGGTTGGTCCGAGGAGCGATGTCGTGACCACAGGCGGGACAAACGAAGGACGAGTCGGTCTGACGTGAAACCGCCACGAAGAAGGGCTCGCTACCCGGGCCGGGCTCAATTCGCGCCGAAAATCCACCCGACAGGCGTTCAACGTCGAGTTCGGGGATCGGTTCGCCGTAGGGGCGCTTCTGGGGCCTGCGTGCCATGCGCCCATCCTACTTTCGCGGGGAGCTCCCCTTTTCCTATGGCTCTAGCCTTCCTCGGGCCAAACCAACCGGAGATTGGTGAGGTTCGGGCTTGAGAGGATCGCCTCTTCCTCACCCGGAATCTGAACTGTGTGGTAACCCCTGTCGCTTTCGTAGATCTTGTAGTACCCATTCTGCTTCGCGAACTCGTCGAGCGAACCAAAACTCTCGACGATGTTCTTCCTGTAGGTCGACATTCCTTCTCCTCGTTGCCACTGGATACCTGGGGTCTCGTGCGCATCGCTCCCCGCATTACCAACCTACCCTGCGGGGCGACGCGATGGAGGGCCGAACCCGGCCCCTAGAAAAGGCGGCGGGTGCCAACCTCGGTCCCCCGCAACGCCTCGTAGTCCAAGAGTACACACCGGATCCCCCTGTCCTCCGCAAGGGTCCGTGCCTGGGGTTTGATCTCCTGGGCTGCGAACACCCCCTCGACCGGGCTCAGGAGCGGGTCGCGATTGAGGAGGTCGAGGTATCGGGTGAGCTGCTCGACGCCGTCGACCTCACCACGACGCTTGACCTCGATAGCGACCGCTCGGCCTCCTCCGTCCCTGGCGAGGATGTCGACGGGTCCGATCGCCGTCGGATGCTCCCGGCGCACCAAGGTATATCCCTCCCCGAGTACGCCGATCTGCTCGGCAAGCAACGCCTGAAGCTGGGTCTCGACGCCATCCTTCACCAGCCCGGGATCCTCCCCCAACTCATACTCGGAATCGCTTATCACCTCATGGATTTCGATCTCCAGCCGATCATCCGCCTTACCGTGTTGGACCACCCAGACGGCCGCGACCCCTCGACCCGTGGCCTCCTCCCCTGGAGACTCCTCGCGCAACGTACACGGGGGGCTCATCCAGTTGAGGGGCTTGTATGATCCCCCATCCGCGTGGATGAGGACCGATCCGTCCGCTTTGACAAGAATCGCCCTTGTTGCGAGCGTGAGTTGGGCCGAGAGCCGTCCAGAGTACGAGGCGGCGCAACGGGCTATGACGACCCGCATCGCTAGGCGTCCTTGGGGCCCAAGGAGTCCGCGATCACGGTCACCCTATTCGAATCAAAGGAAACGAATCCCCCACCGATGGCAATCTCCAGGCGGTTTCCGTTGACATCCACCACGCCCACCCTGCAAGGCCGGAGCACGGAAAGGATCGGCTCATGATCTGGGTACAGACCGATCGAGCCCTCGGCAGTCAGGAGGGAGACATGCTGAGCCTCTCCGGAGTAGAGGGACCCTTCCGGTGTCACGATGTCGACGGCGAGGACCACGCCTAGTCCAATTCCTTCTGAATCCGGTCCCAGCTCTTCTCCAGGTCCTCGAGTCCTCCGATGTTGAAGAACGCCTGCTCAGAAATGTGATCATACTGCCCATTGACGATTCCGGAGAATGCCTCAACCGTCTCCGTGAGGGGCACGGTTGAGCCTGGTACCCCCGTGAACTGCGTCGCCATATAGGTGTTCTGAGAGAGAAACTGCTGGATCTTTCGGGATCGGGAGACGACGATCTTGTCATCCTCGGAGAGCTCATCTACGCCGAGGATCGCGATGATGTCCTGGAGTTCGCGGTTGCGTTGAAGAACGGCCTTGACCGCGACGGCCGTGTCATAGTGATCCTTCCCTATGTACCTCGGGTTGAGGATGCGTGAGGTCGAGGCCAGCGGATCGACGGCTGGATACAGGCCACGCGAGGCGATCTCTCGGCTGAGCTCCGTCGTCGCGTCGAGGTGGGCGAAGGTCGTCGCCGGAGCCGGATCGGTGTAGTCGTCGGCGGGCACATAGATCGCTTGAAGCGAGGTGATCGAGTGTCCGCGGGTCGACGTAATCCGTTCCTGGAGAGCCCCCATCTCGTCCGCGAGGTTCGGCTGATAGCCGACGGCCGATGGCATACGACCAAGCAACGTCGAGACCTCCGAACCCGCCTGGGTGAACCGGAAGATGTTATCGATGAAGAGGAGAACGTCCTGCCCCATGACATCCCGGAAATACTCGGCCATCGTGAGCGCCGAAAGACCCACCCTGAGACGCGTACCCGGGGGCTCGTCCATCTGACCGAACACCAGCGCGGTCTGTTCGATGACTCCCGATTCCGTCATCTCCCTGATGAGATCGTTACCCTCACGAGTGCGCTCACCGACACCGGCGAATACGGAGACGCCGTTGTAGTTCGTCGCAACCCGGTAGATCATCTCCTGAATCAATACGGTCTTTCCCACGCCGGCACCACCGAAAAGCCCGATCTTCCCGCCTCGCACGTAGGGGGTCAGGAGATCGATGACCTTGATGCCCGTCTCGAACATCTCGGTCTTCGACTCAAGTTGATCGAAGGCTGGGGGCTTGCGGTGGATGGGCCACCGCTCCTTCACCTCGATGACCTCACCCTCCTTGGCATTGAGAATCTCGCCGATGACGTTGAAGACGTGACCCTTGGTCACGTCTCCCACTGGTACGGAAATCGGAGCACCCGTGTCGCGGACATCGGCACCCCTCACCAGTCCGTCGGTTGGCTGGAGGGCGATGGCTCTGATGAGGTTGTCTCCGAGGTGCTGAGCGGTCTCCAAGGTCAGGGTGATCTTCTTCTCCCCCTCCCCTTGAGCGGTGAGGTCGAGATCCACCTCAAGGGCGTGATAGAGATCTGGGATCCCTTCGGGCGGGAACTCGACATCCACGACCGGACCGATGACGCGGGCGACCCGGCCCATGGCGACGGCCTCGTGAGTGACGGGTGCAGCTTGTGCCTTTGCCTTCTTTGCGGTGGGGGACATTCTCCTCGTCTCTTCCTACGAAGCCGCCGCGAGCGCATCGGCGCCCGAAACGATCTCGCTGATTTCTTGGGTGATCTCGGCCTGACGCGCCTGGTTTGCCAACCGAGTGTAGTCATGAATCAAATCCCGCGCGTTCGTGGTCGCCGTGTTCATCGAGCGCTGGCGTGCGGCCAATTCCGATGCGGCGGACTGCAGCAAGCAGTGATATATCCGGGCCTCGATGTAGCGCGGAAGGAGTGCATCGAGGACCTCCTGATCGTTGGGCTCGAAGGCATAGAGCGGTAGAGTCTCGTCCTCCACCCCACCAGTGCCTTCCACTACCTCGATGGGGAGGAGGCGAATGACCCGAGGCTCCTGCGTCACCATCGACTTGAAGTGTGTGTAGACGATGTGAAGTTCGGCGACTCCTCCATCGTCGGGCTCCGCCAGGAAGGATCGGAGCAGGGTCTGGGCAATTTCCTGAGCGATCGCGTGGTTGGGAGAATCCGAATTCCCCACCCACCTCTGAATGAGGCTCCGGTGACGAAAAGAGTAGTAGGACGCCCCGCGACGCCCGACAACATATTGATCGACCTCCATCCCTTCCTCCAGCAAGCGCGCCCGAATCCGCTCGGATTCACGAAGGGCGCTTGCCGAGTATGCCCCCGCCATGCCTCGGTCGGCCGCAATCACCAGCAGGGCCGCACGGGCGATACCCTCCCGCTCCGTCGTCAGAGGGTGTTCAACATCCGAATGGGTCACCACGGCGGTGATTGCCCGAGTGATCGCAGCGGAGTAAGGCGATGCGGCTAGAACTTTGTCGCGGGCCTTTCCAATCCTCGATGCGGCGATGAGTTCCATCGCATGGAAGATCTTCTTGAGCGACTGAGTGGACCGGATCCGTTGCCGATACTGGCGCTGCTTTCCCGACATCCGCTACGCCTTTTTCTTCACGATTCGCTCTTGCTTTTCCTTCAGGTCGCTTGAGCTGACGGTTGACGTCGTCGTCCCTGGCGTTGCGACGAGCGATTGTACGAAGGTGGCCAGGAAATCATCGACGGCCTTCTCAAGTTCGTCTTCAACGTCGTCAGTCAAGAGGCCGGTCTCGGCGATCGTCGACAGGATGGTGGTCGTGTCCCTCAGGTGGTCGAGCAGCTGCTGCTCGAATCGCAAAACCTCCGTGAGCGGCAACTTGTCGAGTTTTCCCTTTGTCCCCGCCCAGATGGACACCACCTGCTCCTCGATGGGGTAAGGGGTGTACTGGGCTTGCTTGAGGAGCTCCATCAGGCGCGCTCCCCTGGTCAACTGCTGACGCGATGCGGCATCGAGGTCGGAGGCGAACATCGCGAAGGCCTCAAGGGAGCGGTACTGAGCCAGGTCGATCTTCAGGGTTCCCGCGACCTTTTTCATGGCCTTGACTTGCGCGGCACCACCGACCCGGGAGACCGAGATGCCGACGTCGACAGCCGGGCGTTGGTTGGCATTGAACAGGTCGGACTGGAGGAAGATCTGTCCATCCGTGATCGAGATGACATTCGTGGGGATGTAGGCCGAGACATCATTGGCCTTGGTCTCGATGATGGGAAGACCTGTCATAGATCCGGCTCCCATGTCATCAGAGAGTTTGGCACAACGCTCAAGAAGACGACTGTGAAGATAGAACACGTCGCCGGGGTATGCCTCCCGACCCGGGGGGCGACGCAGAAGGAGGGAGACCGCCCGATACGCTTCTGCCTGTTTGGACAGATCGTCGAAGATGATAAGAACGTGCTTGCCTTTGTACATCCAGTGTTGACCGATGGCCGACCCGGTATAGGGCGCCAGGTACTTGAACCCTGCCGGATCGGAGGCAGGCGCCGCCACGATGGTCGTGTACTGAAGCGCACCAGCTTCATCGAGGGCTTCTTGAATTCCGGCAATCGTGGATCCCTTTTGGCCGATAGCCACGTAGATGCAGCGCACCTGCTTGGCCGGGTCGCCGGTCTCCCAGTTGGCTCGTTGATTGATGATGGTGTCGGTGGCGATGGCGGTCTTTCCCGTCTGGCGGTCACCGATGATGAGTTGCCGCTGTCCACGCCCGATCGGAACCATCGCATCGATGGCCTTGAGTCCCGTCTGGAGCGGCTCGTGGACGGACATACGCTCCATCACCCCAGGCGCCTGAAGCTCGAGCGCCCTGCGACCTTCTGATGGGATTTCACCGAGGCCATCGATCGGCACACCCAAGGGATCGACAACTCGACCCAGATATCCGTCACCCACAGGAACGCTCAGCAACTCACCCGTCCGCTGAACGGGTTGACCCTCCTCGATACCGGTGAACTCCCCCAGGACGACGACCCCGATTTCTCGTACATCAAGGTTGAGGGCGAGACCAAGTGTCCCATCCTCGAACCGCACCAACTCGTTCGCCATCACACCGGGGAGCCCATCAACCTGCGCGATGCCATCGGCCGCGAGAGTAACCCGACCCGCCTCCTCCCAGGGAGAACCCGTGGGCTTGTACGACTTGACATAGGTGTCAAGCGCAGCCCTGATCTCCTCGGGACTGATCGTCAACTCTGCCATCGCCTGTCTCCTGTCTGTCGCCCCTCGGCCGCCATCGGGCTAGCCAACCAAACGTCGCCGTACATCGACGAGCTGGGCGACGATCGTTCCGTCCATCACCTCTTGCTCGACCTGAACCCTCATCCCACCGATGACCCGTGGATCGACCGCCACGTTCACCAGGATCTCCCGCCCAAATTCTCGTTGGAGATTCTGGGCGAGCCGATCCCGTTGCTCTGCACTCAACTCGACCGCCGTTGTCACGTCCGCAATAACCTTGCTCTGCCTCGCGGCTGCGGCCTTTTGAAAGTAGTCAATCATCTTCACAAGCTGACGTCCCCGGGGGGCTACGCAGGCTCTCTCAATGAGTACCGCGGTGGTGGAAGACACCCTCGAGCCCAGGATGGTCGAAGCGAGCGCCTTCCGGGCGGCGGGAATGGCTGACCGGTTGTCGAGGGCCGAGTAGATTTCACGCTCGGTGGATAGGAATCGCTCGACTCGGAACAACTCCTCCTCGACGGTATCGAGAGAACCCACGGCCTGGGCCGAGACCAGCAAACCTTCCACGGCGGCATCCTCAAGGGCGTCGCCGAGGTCATCCTCGTGCCACCAGCGTCTACTCGCGAAATCTTCCACCACGTTGCGGACCCGTTGATCAAGTTTAAAGAAGAGGGACGACACAAGGGTCCCCTTGTCCGTACCCGGCCGAGCCGGATCCGTCAGGGTGCGCCGTAGCGTGCCAGAAGAGTCGAGTGTATCCACAACCGAATAGAGTTCGTGGGCCAGTCGCGCCGCATCGACACCGGCGGCGACCACCACCGGCTCGAATGCCTTGAGGGCCGCGTCCCTGGATGCTTGACTCGTTCCGCGCATGGTCAGTCCTTCGTCCCGACTGACTCGAGTTCGCTTAAAAAGGCGTCGATCACGCGTCGCTGACGAGCGTCATCTTCCAGCGTCTCCCTGACGATCCGAGAAGCGAGTTCGATGGCAAGGATTCCCACCTCGGACCGAAGCACAATGATCGTCTGTTGGCGCTCTGCGTCAATCTGCTTCTTCGCGGTCTCGGTGATGCGCTGGGTGTCCAGGACGGCCTGCTCCCTCGCCGCCTCAAGAATCTGCATGGCTTGAGTCCTCGCCTCCTCCCGAAGGCGTGCGGCGTCCTGGCGCGCGTCGATCATCTGCTGCGTGTACTCCTCAAGCGCGATCGAGGCCTCGCGTTGGACCGCCTCCGCCTTGGCGATTCCTCCCTCGATCATCTCTGTTCTCTGGTCCAGGATTTTCTGAAGCCTAGGCAGTATCCATCGCATGAAGGCGACGGCAATGAAGGAAAAGACAACGAACGACCACAGGAGGTCATAGTTGGACGGAAGCAGCGGATTTGGCGTGGATTCCCCCTCCGCGGCCACGACGAGCGCTGAGGCGAACATCACGTCAGGATGAGGCCGGCCACGAGCCCGAGGAGAGCAAGAACCTCGACGAACGCGATTCCGATGATCATGTTCATGAAGAGGGGCCCCCGGACCTCGGGCTGCCGGGCCGTGCTCTCCGCGGTTTTACCCACGAGGATGCCGATACCGATGGCAGGGCCGAGGGCGGCGAGGGCATAGCCGATGGTGGCGATGTTCCCAGAGACCTCGGCGAGGATGCTGCTGTCCATAGTCGTTCCTTTCCTGCGCGGTATCCCGCGCTCTAGTGCTCGTCTGCGAGCGCCATGTTGAGATACACGGCGGAGAGCATGACGAAAATGTATGCCTGCATCAAAGCAACGAAAACCTCAAAGACCGTGAAAACGAACCCGGAGACAAGGGTCAACGTCCCCACGGCGCGAATCGCCCCGCTCGCCTCGAAGAACAAGACCTGCGTTCCGGCGAAGCAAAGGACGAGGAGAAGGTGTCCCGCCATCATATTCACCGTCAGCCGGAGGGTGAGCGTCGCGGGCCGAAGGAAGAACACCTGGAGGAACTCGATGGGGGTCAAGACTAGGTAGATCCACCACGGTACGCCCGGGGGGAAGAGGCTGGTCCGGAGGTATCCCCAGAATCCATGCCTCTCGATCCCGGCCCCTAGGTAGACCACGTAGACCCAGGCCGCCATCACCAGGGGAAGGCCGATGAGAGAGGTCGCCGAGATGTTGAGGAGTGGCACCACCCCGGTGACGTTGAAGAAGAAGATCGCGACGAAGAGGGTGGTCAGGAAAGCGACGAAGCGCCTGCCCTCCTTCTTCCCAAGAACCTCCTCGACGACCTGCACCCGTATGAAGTCGAAGACGATCTCAACCAGCGCCTGGCCCCGGCGTGGCACCACCCGAGCCCTCAATGCGACGACAAAGAAAATGCCGACGAGGACGATGGCGGCGACCACCCGGACCATCATGATGCGGTTGACCTCGAAGATCGTGCCATCGAAGAAGACGGCGTCCGGGTAGAACTCGTAAATCGTCGGCGGATGGAAGGGCCCCGAACTGAAGAGCCAGTCGAAGAAACCACCCGAGGAGCCGTCCGTGGCCGAGCCCGCGTCGGGAGTCGCCACGATGAGGGCGGCGGCCATCAGACTCGACACGGCAACTCCACAGGTAATCGCGTGGTTATGCCCACGCGGTGCTATAGCGGACGCAGGAAGCGAACGAGCCTAGCCTATCCCGCTTCCTTCCAGCGACCGGGCGTGACGTGTGGAACCCGAGCCCGCACGACAACGATGGTGTCGATGGTCAGCGCGACGGCCGCCCCAAGTACGAGGGTAAGCACGAAAGCGGCCCGAGGCATCTCCGATCTGCTCACCGCCCAGAGGATGAGGAGGAGCACCACCACCTTGACGAGGAAGGACCCGAAGACGATCCCCGCTAGCGCGGTGGGAGAGAAACGAGCGCCCACCAACACGGCCACCTGCGTCGACACGCTCACGAAGGCCGCCACCCCAACACCGGCGATCGCTGCCAGGCCCGCCCCCGATCCCGCGATCACCCACGCAACAACACCGGAGATCAAGGCAAGGAGCCCGAGGGCGATGCTGGTCATCATGATGGCTCGCCTCAACGCGACGCGCTCGGGGTTCACGACCCTGACCGACGCTTGAGAACCGAATTATATTCCTCGCTCTGCTCCGGCTCGTCCCCCTCCGTCGGCTCCCCCCCGCCCCGCTGCCCGACCCACTCCAATATCGCCGTCACCAAGGAACGAAACCTCGGTGAAAACGTCACGATCGATGCGATCATGATCCCGATCGCAAGAAAGAGGGCAGAGTACCGTCCCCGCATGAACACGAGCGAAACCGTCCCGAAGCTCATGACCGCGGTCCACACGTAGAGCACTGCCACCGCCCAGCGATGAGAGTGACCGAACTGTAATAACCGATGGTGGAGGTGGCGAGAATCGGCCTTCCAAGGAGACCTCCCCCTGATGGTTCGGGTAATGACCGCTATCCCCATGTCCAGAAGGGGAATCGCCACGACCATGATGGGAAGGATTATCGGCACGAACGCTGGGAGCCTCTCGCGCTCTGACACGATCTCCGGATCAATCTGTCCAGTCACGATTATCGATGCGGAAGCCATGGTGAGCCCGAGGACCATCGATCCCGAGTCCCCCATGAAGATCCGAGCCGGATGAAGGTTATGGGGGAGGAAGCCAATACAGGCCCCGACAAGGGCGGCAAGGATGAGGGTAGCAAGGCTGGAGTAGTCGCCAGAGGATGCATTTCGCTGGATGACATAGGTATACAGGGCGAAGGCCGAACCCCCGATGGCGATCATCCCTGCGGCCAGGCCATCGAGTCCATCGACGAAGTTGATGGCATTGATGGCCACGACGACAACGAGCATGGTCGCAACGAGCGAGATCGGGCTGGAGGCGATCGTCAGGCCAGCGATGGGCACGGTGACGAGTTGAACGCCTCCCCAGGCCACGATCCACGCCGCGAATACCTGACCGGCAAGCTTGGCCATCCAGTCGAGGTCGACAATGTCATCGATGACCCCTATCGCGCAGACCAGCGCCGCCCCACCGATGACTGCCCATGCCGCGCCCGAGTTCGCGAAGGCGGGACGAAGGAAGGGGATGGTGCTAGCGAGGGTGATCGCAGCTGCGATGCCGAGGAAGATCGCCACGCCACCCAAGCGGGCCGTCGGAACCTTGTGGACGTCGCGATCGCGTACGGCAGCAACCGCTCCGATTCGAAACGCGAGATGACGCATCATCGGGGTGGCGATATACGTCACGAGCGCGGAGAAAAGGAGCAGGGTGAGGTAGACCTTCATACATCGGTACCCGTGACCACGACGTCCTCGCCGATGGCACCTTCGAGCGCCATCCGCCCGATCGCCCCAAGCCGCAAGATCCTGACAACGGGACCCGTGGCGTCCACGATCGTCGAGGCCTCCCCTAGGGGGCAAGGCCCCCCGTCGAGGATAAGGGGGACGGACGTCCCCAGGTTGCGTTCCGCTTCCTCCGCGGTGACTGCGGGAATCTCCCCGGTGAGGTTGGCGCTTGTCACCGCCATCGGACCCGTCCGCGCAAGGAGGGCCAGGGCAGTGGGATGCGCGGGGATCCTTACCGCCACGGTGCCGTTGGTGCCAAGCACGGCATCGATGGAGGGCAAGGACTCGACGATAATCGTTAATGGTCCCGGCCAGAACTGGTTCATAAGCACACGGCCAAGGCCGCCGGTGTAAGCCACAAGCCCCAGTTGATCCACCGAACGTATGAGGACGGGGGGTGGGGAGTCTCGATCGCGACCTTTCGCGGCCAGGATTGCCGAAACGGCAGCCGGGGAGAAGACGCTGCATCCGATCCCGTAGACCGTCTCGGTGGGGAGGATGATCACCCCTCCCCCCGCAACGGCCTTCGTGGCGGCGTCAAGGGCCGGACCCCAGGTCAACGGGTCATTCGCGGACATGATCACATTGGTCAGTCTCCCACGGGTTATACGCGCATCGCCACGATGAATCGATCACGTCCTGCGAGATCCCGACCCTTACGTATTTCGATCCACCTGAGTGACCCCTCCAATACCTCCCGTAGGGCCTCCCCCTGGGTGTCTGCGTGCTCCATGACGAGAGTTCCTCCCGGCCTGAGGAGCCTCGCCGCGGCGTCCACAACGGACCGCGGCACCTCAAGCCCATCGTCGCCCAGGCCGTAGAGCGCACGCGCCGGATCATGAACGGCCTCCGGCTCGATCGGGAGTCCATCCGGCGGGATGTAGGGCGGGTTCGCGACGATCACACTGAACAGTCCCGAGCGCTCGGGGAGCGCGCTAGAGACATCATCGTGGACGATCTCGACCCGGGCCGAGACTCCAAGGGGAGCGGCCGCGACGTTTCGCCTGAGCCAGAGGACGGCATCGTCGTCGACCTCCACAAAGGTGACCCGCGCCTGAGAAACCTCGTGGGCGAGGGCGAGGCCGATGGCACCACAACCCGCGCAGAGGTCGGCGACCTCCACCTCTTCCTCGCCTTTGGTAATCCAAGAGCGAGCGGATTCTATGGCTACCCCCGCGACGATCTCGGTCTCGGGTCGAGGGATGAAGACCCCTTGCCCGACCTCGAGTTCGATCCCCCGAAATGGGGCGAGGCCGGTCAGGTGCTGGAGAGGCTCCCGCGAAATCCTACGAACGAGAAGGTCGTCGAGGATCGCCGCATCGAATCCGTCCGGAGCCTCATCCCCTCGAGCCGCCGCGGTCCTGACCTCGCCGACCGGCGTCCCGAGGACCCGTGCGACCAGAACCACGGCGTCGTGAAGGGGGCTGGGAACTCCGGCCTCGGTAAGACGGACCTCCGCCTCCCGAATGAGCGAAGCGAGGGCCGGAACCCGCCCGCCGCTCCTAGAGCCGGACACGGCCGATCTACTCGTCCGGTGCGGAGAGTTGGGCGGCCTCGTCGGCATCGATCGCCGACTGAATAACTGGGTCGAGATCCCCCGCAAGCGCATGATCGAGGTTGTACGCTTTGAACCCCGTCCGGTGATCGGCAATCCGGTTCTCGGGGAAGTTGTAGGTCCTAATCCGCTCGGATCGATCGACCGTGCGCACCTGGGATCGGCGAGCCTGGGCGGCCTCGGCTTCCGCAGTCTCCCGCTGAACGGCCAGCAGCCGCGCCCTGAGGATTCGCATGGCCTGCTCCTTGTTCTGGAGTTGGCTCTTCTCGTTCTGGCACGACACCACGGTGCCTGTCGGTTCGTGGGTTATCCGAACGGCCGAGTCCGTCGTGTTGACGGACTGACCCCCCGGTCCACTCGAGTGAAAGACATCGATGCGGAGATCGTTCGGATCGATCTCGACCTCGGTGGCCTCCTCGACCTCTGGGAAGACCAAGACCCCCACGGCCGAGGTGTGGATGCGGCCCTGAGATTCGGTGACCGGAACGCGCTGAACCCTATGTACCCCACCCTCATACTTGAGGTGAGCCCATACGCCATTCTCCGGCTCTGGGGTGCCCTTGGCCTTGATCGCGATGGAGATCTCCTTGTAGCCCCCGAGTTCGGTCTCCGTTTTATCGAGCACCTCTGTCACCCAGCCCTTATGCTCGGCGTACTTGAGATACATCCGCGCAAGGTCGCCCGCGAAAAGCGCTGACTCGTCTCCACCCTCGCCGGCCTTGACCTCAAGGATCACGTCGCGGGCGTCATCGGGGTCTCTCGGGATGAGAATGCGGCGTAACTTTTCCTCGGCCGCCGACGCCGCCTCCCTGAGGGAGGGCAGTTCGGCGGCGAATTCAGAATCGGTGCCGGCCATCTCCTCGGCGGCGTCTAGGTCGCTCACGGCCGCCGACCATTCACGATAAGCGGCAACAACCCTTCCTAGCTCCGCGAACCTGCGTCCGAGTGTCCTCGAACGCGCGGCATCGGAGTGAACCGCTGGGTCCTGAAGTTGACTCTCTAATTCGGTGTACTCGTCCAGCAGGGGCTGAACGGCCGAAAAGGTTTCTGCCACGACGGATGTCCCTTTCGCGGACTAGCTTGTGGCTTTCTTACCGTATCGCTTCTCGAACTTGGCGACCCGACCTCCGGTATCGAGAATCTTCTGCTTTCCCGTATAGAACGGGTGACACTCGTTGCAGACGTCGGCGTGGATCTGGCCGGATGTCGCGGTGCTCCGTGTCTCAAAGGTATTGCCGCATGTGCACGTGACCGTGGTAACCACGTACTCGGGGTGGATGTCCTTCTTCATGATCTCCCTTTTTGGTTCCGGGTCGGATCGCGAGGACCGCATCCGTGAACCGGAAACCGGCGTCCCATGGTACTACCCGGGTTCGGGCCTAGTCCTCCGAGCTGCCATTCGGGGTGGTCTTGGCCACCTGGAGCAGGAACTCGATGTTCGTCTTGTTCTCCTTGAGCTTCTGGAGCAGGAGTTCGATGGCCTGCTGCTGGTCGAGCGCGGAGAGCACGCGACGCAGCTTCCAGGCGACCTTGAGCTCGTCCGCCGGAAGCAGGATCTCTTCGCGACGGGTACCCGAGGCATCGATATCGACGGCGGGGAAGATTCGCTTGTCCGCGAGCGAC
Organism: uncultured Demequinaceae bacterium; assembly: GCA_964610155.1. Lineage (GTDB taxonomy): Bacteria > Actinomycetota > Actinomycetes > Actinomycetales > Demequinaceae > JAFGBM01. The sequence goes on along the minus strand of CAZSUY010000005.1, from coordinate 71,015 downwards.
CGGCTGAGCTTGAGCTCCATGTTCCCGGTCCCCTTGAACTCCTCGAAGATGACCTCGTCGGCCTTGGACCCCGTCTCGACGAGGGCAGTCGCCATGATCGTGAGCGATCCCCCGTGCTCGATGTTCCGGGCCGCGCCAAAAAACCGCTTGGGCGGGTAGAGGGCGGACGAGTCGACGCCTCCGGAGAGGATGCGACCCGAAGCCGGGGCGCTGATGTTGTAGGCGCGGCCCAGTCGGGTGATCGAGTCCAGGAGGATGACGACATCCTTGCCCATCTCGACGAGGCGCTTGGCACGTTCGATGGCGAGCTCGGCGACGGCCGTGTGATCGGTGGCGGGGCGGTCGAACGTCGAGGCGATGACCTCGCCCTTGACCGCCCGCTGCATGTCCGTGACTTCCTCGGGTCTCTCATCGACTAGCACAACCATGAGGTGAACGTCGGGATCATTCGTCGTGATGGCGTTGGCGATCGCCTGGAGGACGAGGGTCTTCCCGGCCTTCGAGGGCGACACGATGAGGCCACGCTGGCCCTTGCCGATGGGGGCAACCAGGTCGATGACGCGGGTTGTCATGACGTTCGACACGGTCTCGAGGCGCAGCCGCTCCTGGGGGTACAGGGGCGTCAGGTCACCGAAATGGACCCTATCCTTCACGCTCTCAAGGGGCTCGCCGTTGATGGTATCGACCCTCACGAGGGCGTTGAACTTCTGGCGCTGGCCGCGCTCACCCGGACGGGGAGGACGCACAGTACCGGTGATCGCGTCGCCACGGCGGAGGCCGTAGTTACGAATCTGGTTGGTCGATACATAGATGTCGGCCTTTCCGGGCAGATATCCCGAGGTCCGGATGAAGGCGTAGTTGTCGACAATGTCGACCAAACCGCCGACGGGGGTGAGCTCCTCGCCCTCCCGCGCCTCGTCATTCTCGCGTTCCTCGGGCCCCTCTCCCTCGGGGCGTGGCCTCGCGGGCCCTCGGCCCCGGCCTCGACCCCTGCGTCGACGGGAGGAACGATCGTCGCCGGTATGGGTGCTTCCGCGATTGCCGTCCTCACCGTCGGTGGTCACGGCCGTCACAGCCTGCTGGGCCCGTTGGGTGCGCTCGTTGGTCGAGTTTTTCGTTTCTCCGGCCTCGGGTGTGGGGGCATCCTGTGTGGGTGCATCCTGTGTGGGGGCATCCTGTGTGGGGGGAGTCGCAACGACCCCACCGTTTTGGATGGCATCCACGAGATCGCCCTTTTTCATTGCTGAGGTGCCAGAGACCCCGAGTTCAGACGCGAGAGCCTGCAGTTGGGGGAGTTTCATGGCACCAAGACCGGAGTTGTTTTGAGCTCCGGTGTCCTCATTGGTTGTGGTCACGCTTTTCCTTTCGTCGCACGGGCCTTGCGGCTTCGCCGTACGAGACGTCCCCGGGTGCGCGGCATGTTGCCAAGCAACGCCTATTTGGACGCGCTCCTCGTGGATTGCTTCCGGAATGTTGGGCCCTACCTATGTGGCGGCGCCCTCCTGGAAGGCACCCTCAGGGTAGCACCCCTGGGCACGAACCTAAAACACGCCGCGTCAAGCGGGCCTACTCCTCCACCGGTGCGGCGAATTGTGCCTCGTACAGGCGTGCATACGCGCCCTTGGCCTCGAGCAGCTCGTGGTGCGTGCCCTGCTCGACGATCGCTCCCTCCTCCATGACGAGGATGAGGTCCGCATCGCGGATGGTCGAGAGTCGGTGCGCGATGACGAAGCTCGTCCTATCCTTGCGCAGCTCGATCATGGCGTGCTGGACGAGGAGTTCGGTGCGGGTGTCGACGGACGATGTCGCCTCGTCGAGGATGAGCACACTCGGTCGGGCAAGGAAAGCGCGGGCTATGGTGATGAGCTGCTTCTCCCCCGCGCTGATGTTGGAGGCGTTGTCGTCAAGAACTGTGTTGTATCCGTCCGGGAGCGCGTGGACGAAGCGGTCGACGTACGCGGCCTCAGCCGCCCTGTGGATGTCCTTCTCCGTCGCATCGGGACGCCCGTACGCGATGTTCTCGCGGATCGTCCCCTCGAAGAGCCACGTGTCCTGGAGCACCATGCCCGTGCGGGCGCGGAGGTCATCGCGGGTCATCTCAGATATGTCGACGCCGTCGAGCGTGATGCGCCCACCGTCGAGTTCGTAGAACCGCATGATGAGGTTGACGAGGGTCGTCTTGCCCGCGCCCGTCGGGCCGACGATCGCGACGGTCTTTCCGGGACACGCGACGAGCGAGAGGTCGTGGATGAGGGGCTGGTCTGGCACGTAGCGGAACGAGACGTTCTCGAACCTCAACTCACCGTGCTTCGATCGGGGGCTCTTCGCGGGGCTTGGGTCGTCGGACTGAGGGTCGGCGTCGAGAAGTTCGAACACCCGCTCCGCGCTCGCCACCCCGGATTGCAGGAGGTTCGCCATCGAGCCGAGCTGAGCCAAGGGCTGCGTGAACTGCCGGGTGTACATGATGAACGCCTGGATGTCGCCGAGCGGGAGCGAACCGTGGGCGACCATGACCCCGCCGACCACCGCGATCGCCACATAGGCGAGGTTCCCCACGAACATCGTCGCGGGCATGATGATCCCGCTGACGAATTGGGCCCCGAAGCTCGCCCTGTAAAGCCTCTCGTTCTCCTCCTCGAAGCGAGCCTCGACCTCCTTCTGACGCCCAAAGACCTTGACGAGCGCGTGCCCCGTGTACATGTCCTCGATCTGCGCATTCAGCGTCCCGGTGTGCTTCCACTGCGCTACGAACATCTTCTGCGAGCGTTTGGCGACCATCATCGCAATTCCCGCCGTCAGTGGGACGGACACGAGTGCAATGAGGGCAAGGCGCCACGAGATGGAGAACATCATGCCGATGACGCCCAAGACGGTCAGCGCGGACATGAAGAGTTGCGCGAGCGTCTGTTGGAGCGACTGGGAGATGTTGTCGATGTCGTTCGTCACGCGGCTGAGGAGCTCGCCGCGCGGGTGCTGGTCGAAGTAGCGGAGGGGCAGTTGATGGATCTTCTCCTCGACCCGGGCCCTCAACTTGAAGACCGTTCGCTGGGTCACGCTGTTGAGGATGAGCCCCTGAAGCAGTCCGAAGAGCGCGGCCGTCACGTAGATCCCCATGACCCAGAACAACAGACCGTGGAGGCGAGGGAAATCGACTCCCGTACCGTGGATGAGGCCTTCGTAGACGACCGTGGTGGCGTTGCCGATGATCTTGGGTCCCGTGACGGCGAGAGCGACGCTTGCCGCGCCGACGAGGATGACGATCCCCACCCACACCTTCTCCGGGCCGAGCAGACCCGCGAGCCTGCGCGCGGAGCCCTTGAAGTCCTTGGCCTTCTCGGCTGGCATCTGCATGCCGCCGAAGGGGCCGTGGCCTCCTGGGCCGCGTCGCGGCTGGGGACGGACCGGCGCGTCGTTCTGGCGCTCGCTCATGCCACTTCCTCCGCTCGGAGCTGGGTACTGACAATCTCCCGGTACGTCTCCGAACTCTCAAGGAGCTCGTCGTGCGTGCCTCGCGCGACGATCTTCCCCTCGTCCAGCACGAGGATCTGGTCGGCGTCGATGATGCTCGAGACCCGCTGGGCGACGACGATCACCGTCACGTCCTTGACGGCGGTCCGAAGGGCGCGACGCAGGCGGGCGTCCGTGGCCGTGTCGAGCGCGGAGTACGAGTCGTCGAAGATGAGGATCTCGGGGCGCCGCACGAGGGCGCGCGCGATGCTCAGCCTTTGGCGCTGCCCTCCCGACACCGTCGTGCCTCCCTGAGCCACCTCGGTCTCGAGGCCTTCCGGCATCTCCTCGACGAAGCGCTTGGCCTGGGCGATCTCAAGTGCAGCCCACAGCTCCGCGTCAGTCGCCTTGGGGTTGCCATACCGGAGGTTGCTCGCGACCGTTCCCGTGAATAGGTACGGGCGCTGGGGCACGAGCCCGATGCGGGACCACAGCGCCTCAAGCGCGGCCTCCCTCACGTCGACACCGTCGACGAGAACCTGTCCCTCCGTGACGTCGTACAGGCGCGGGAGGAGGTTGACGAGCGTCGTCTTGCCCGACCCGGTGCTCCCGACGATCGCCGTGCGAGTGCCCTTCTTGGCAACGAAACTGATGTTCGAGAGGACAGGCTTCTCGGCCCCGGGGTAGGAGAAGGTAACGTCGCGCAGTTCGACCGCGCCCTTGCCAGCGAACTTCGCGACCGGGTTGACGGCGGGGACGACGGTGGAGTCCGTGCCAAGCACCTCTCCGATGCGGTCCGCAGCCACCGCGGCGCGCGGGACGAGGACGAAGAGGAACGTCGCCATCATGACCGCCATGAGGATCTGCATGAGGTACTGAAGGAACGCGAAGAGCGCACCGATCTCCATTTCGCCGGAGTCGACGCGGGTCGCCCCGAACCACAGGACGCCCACGCTCGACAGATTGAGGACGAGCATGACGGTCGGGAACATCATGACCATGAGGCGCCCGGCCTTGAGGGCGGACTCCGTAACGTCGGCGTTCGCCTGGGCGAAGCGCTCGCGCTCGACCGGCTCGCGCACGAACGCCCTCACCACCCGGATGCCGGTCAGTTGCTCGCGCAACACCCGGTTGATCGCGTCGATGCGCTTCTGCATCCGCCGGAAGTGGGGCACCATGCGGACGACTATCGCGCTGACGGCGGCGAGAAGCACGGGGATCGAGACGACCATGATCCACGAGAGGCCGACGTCCTGCCGGAGCGCCATGATGACGCCCCCGATCGACATGAAGGGCGCGGCGATGAAGAAGGTACTCGCCATCATGACGAGCATCTGAACCTGCTGGACGTCGTTCGTCGTCCGGGTGATGAGCGACGGAGCGCCGAAGTGTTGCACCTCGTGCTCGGAGAAGCTGCCGACCTGCGCGAAGACGTGCGCCCGGAGGTCACGTCCCACGCGCATGGCGAGCTTGGCACCGAAATACACCGCCGTGATCGCGCACGAGATCTGGAAAAAGGTCAGCGCGAGCATAATCCCGCCGTCGTGCCAGATGTGGCCGATGTCGGGCCGGGGCACGCCGTTCGTGATGTTCGCGACGCCCTTGTCGATGAGGTCGGCCTGGAGGCTCGGCAGGTACAGGTTGGCGATCGACTGGGCGAGCTGGAAGATGACGACGCCGAGGAGCAAGCGCCCATGGGGGCGCACGCTGCGGACGAGGAGGTTCCAAAGCATGGGGGTCTAGCCGTCCTCTCGCGCGATCCCGCGCAGGATGAAGTCGACGAGTTCGTCGGTGGTGAGGGCCTTGGGGTCGTTGAACGCGGGGATCTCGCTCGCGAAGACGATGAGTCGGATCAGTTGCGCGGAGGTGGTTGGGTCGATGCGGAGGCGGTCCCGCTCCGATTCGAGCAGTCCGGAGAGCAGGCCCTCCATCTGCGCATGGTGGTGGATCGGGGCGCCGCGACGAATGTGGCGGCGGCCGTGGCGTTCGCTAATGCCGAGCGCGCTCATGATGCCCGTGATCCCGGCGAAGCGGGCACGCATCAGGACGACGACGGCGCGAACCTTCTGTTCAAGGGTGAGGGACGGGTCGATGGAGGTGAGGCCAGTGCGAATCGCTTCAGGGTCCATATAACGGGCGACGGCGGCCTCGCAGAGTTCCCGTTTGTCCTTGAATGCCCGGAAGACCGTACCCTCGGCGATACCAGCCGCGTCGGCGATCTGCTTGGTCGTGACCGCGTGGCCGTGCTCGGAGAACAGCGGGATGGCGGCGTCGAGGATCATCTCGCGGCGCTCCTCCATGGAGAGCGCGGGCGCGCGGCGGGAATCGGTAGTCACGGGCGTGATACTACATGAGTGAGTACTCACTCACAAGTGGGTTCAATACTCAGCCGAGCCTCTCGACCGCCGTCCCGGGCACCCGCTCGCTCGTGAGGATTGACCGCCAAGTATCGTCCCCGATGCCATCGGCCCAGGCGACCGGCCCGGTCGCGAAGCCCTCACTGGCTAGGCCGAGCCCCAGCACGAGGACGGCAGGCCCGGCCCCCGAGACGACCGCTGCAAGCCCCCTCTCCCGGAGTTCCTGCATCATCGCAATCGCCGACGGCATGTGACTAGATCGGTAGTCCTGGTGAAGGCGGTCCTCCGTCGCATCAAAGAGGAGCTCGGGACTGCTCACGAGGGCGTGCACGAGGAGCGCCGCACGGGATGCGTTGAAGGCCGCGTCCCGATGGGGGACGGTCGCCGGGAGGCATGCCCGTGCCTCGACAGTCGGCACCACTCCGTGAGGGATGAGCACGGCGGTCTCGATTCCCTCCGCGACCTCAAGCGGGGTCGCATGGGCCCCTGCGTCATCCTGCCAGCAGACCACCGCCCCCCCGAGTAGCGCGGGTCCGGCATTGTCCGGATGCCCCTCCAGCGCGGTCACCATGGTCAGGATGGCCTCAAGGCCCAAGGCCTCGGGTTCGGCGAGAAGGGCGCGCGCGGCCACGAGTGCGGCGACGGCGGTCGCGGCGGAAGACCCCAGCCCCTGCCCGTGGGGAATCGAATTGTGGGCGATCACGTGGAGGCCTGTGCCGGGGGCATCGAGCCGATCGAGCGCCGCTCGGAGGGTGCTGACAAACAGATGGGATTCATCGAGGGGGACCCGGCCCTCACCCTCCCCGGTAACCTCGACGATGAGGTCTGTCGAGGCGAGCAGGCTCACCTCGATGGTGTCGACGACGCCGAGCGCGATGCCAAGACAGTCGAAACCCGGGCCCAGGTTCCCCGCGCTGCCGGGGACAGTGACCCGGACGTGATCGGCGGCGAACCTCATCGCAGCACCCTCCTCATCGCAGACACAAGGCGTCGGCGGCGGCCGCCACGTCAACCGGGATGACAATCGGGTTGAGGTCGCGTCCCGTCAGCGCCGTCTCGGTATCCTTGAGCCCGTTCCCCGTGACCGTGCAGGTGATGCGAGCTCCGGCCGGGACCTCGCCCGAGGACGCCGCAACCAGGAGCCCGGCGACGGAGGCCGCGGAGGCGGGCTCGACGAAGACCCCAACCTCGGCCGCGATCATCGCTTGGGCGTCGAGTATCTGACGATCGCTCACGGCCCGGATCCAGCCGCCGGACTCGTCGCGGGCGGCTACGGCTAGGTCCCACGACGCCGGATTGCCGATGCGGATAGCGGTAGCAACCGTCTCGGGGTTCTTGATGGGCTCGCCCTTGATGAAGGGAGCCGCCCCCTCGGCCTGGACGCCCCACATGCGTGGCCGGTGGGTCGCCGGACCTTTCTCCGCGTACTCGGTGTACCCCATCCAGTACGCCGAGATGTTTCCGGCGTTCCCGACGGGAAGCACGTGGATGTCGGGCGCGTCCCCCAGGGCGTCGCAGATCTCGAACGCGGCCGTCTTCTGGCCCTGGAGCCGGTAAGGGTTTAGGGAATTGACGAGCGTTACCGGGTAATCCTCGGAGAGAGCCCGGACGATGGCGAGGCAGTCGTCGAAGTTCCCGTCCACCTGGAGAAGCCTCGCGCCGTGGACTATGGCCTGGGCCATCTTGCCCACTGCGATCTTGCCCTGGGGAAGGATGACTACGCACACGAGTCCGGCGCGCGCAGCGTATGCCGCTGCCGAGGCCGAGGTATTCCCCGTCGAGGCGCAGATAACCGTTGTTGAACCCTCAACGATGGCGTGGGTAATCGCGGTCGTCATGCCCCGGTCTTTGAAGGACCCGGTGGGGTTCGCGCCCTCGACCTTGAGGAAAACCTCCGCCCCCACCCGCCGGGAGATCGCGTCGGCCACAACCAGGGGGGTGCCCCCCTCGCCCAGAGTGACGATCGGGTCTTCCCCATCGAAGGGCAGCCAGTCAAGGTACTCGCTGATGACCCCACGCCAGAGAGCCATTACTCCCCCTCGATCCGTAGGACGGACAACACCGAATGGACCACCTCGCACGCCCGGATCTCCTCGACCGTCGCGCTGAGGTCGGATTCGACGGCCTCGTGGGTCGCGATGACGAGGTGGGCCCGGCCGTCGCCTCCCCCGCTCGGAGGCTGCCGGACGGTTTCGATTGAGACGTCGTGGGCCCCGAGGATCGCGGCGACCTTGGCCAGCACCCCGGGCCGGTCCGCGACCTCCAGGCGAATCTGGAAGCGGGTCCGCGACGAGGCGATGGGCAGCACGGGAAGCGAGACGTAGTTGGACTCGCGGGGGCCCTTGCCGCCAAGGGCGCGATGCCGGGCGACGCTCACGATGTCCCCCAATACGGCCGACGCGGTCGGCACCCCTCCGGCACCCTTCCCGTAGAACATCAACTCGCCAGCGGCCTCCGCCTCGATGAAGACGGCGTTGTAGGCGCCGCCGACGTTGGCGAGGGGGTGGGAGAGGGGCACGAGCGCGGGATGGACCCGGACGGTAACCCCTGCATCGGTGCGCTGGGCGATGCCGAGCAGCTTGATGACGTGCCCGGATTCCGCTGCCGCGGTCACGTCATGTGGGGTGATCTCGGTGATTCCCTCGCGATAGACATCGTCGAGGCTCACCCTCATGTGGAAGGCGAGGGACGCCAATATGGCGATCTTCGACGCGGCGTCGTAGCCCTCGACGTCGGCCGTCGGGTCAGCCTCGGCATACCCCTCCTCCTGGGCCTCCTTGAGGGCGACGTCATAGGCCAGGTGGTCGGTCGTCATGCGGTCGAGGACGAAGTTGGTGGTCCCGTTGACGATGCCGAGGATGCGGACGATGCGATCCCCCGCGAGGCTTTCGCGGACGGGGCGGATGATGGGGATGGCACCCCCGACCGCGGCCTCGAAATAGAGGTCTGCGCCGTTGGCGTCGGCGGTCTCGAAGATCTCGGGACCATGGGCCGCCAGCAGGGCCTTGTTCGCGGTCACGACGGCCTTCCCGGCGCGGAGGGCGTCGAGCACGAAGGTCTTGGCCGGCTCGATCCCGCCGATCAACTCGACGACGATGTCGGCCTTTGGGATGAGGGCGGCCGCGTCGGTGGTGATGAGGTCACGGGGCAGGCCCTTGAGGCTCTCGTCGTCCGGCTCCAGGGTGGCGATGCCGACGACCTCGGGGATGGCGCCGATGCGGTTGCTCAGATCGTCCTGGTGATCGATGAGCAGGCGCGCGACCTCCGAGCCGACGGTGCCGGCCCCGAGAAGAGCGATCTTCACGCTGGGAGGAACATCTGCCACGCGCTTACTCTAGCCGAGGGACGGGGCGTCACCAGGAAACGGCCCCCAGGGATCGGCGGGATCCACCGGATCCGGCATCGAGAGGGCGCGGAATGAACCTCTACTCCACGTAAACCTCTACTCCATGGAGCCGAGTGCCCTTAGCCGGGCCAGGGCTCGGTCACGGATCTCAGGCCTGTTGTCCGCCGCAAGCGTCTGCACCACCCACAGCGGGCTGGAGGGGTTGACCACGAGTGCCTCTCGAACTCGAACATCGCTCTCATGCGCGAGCGAGATAAGGGAGGCCATCGGGGCATCGACCCTGGAGGCAACCGCCGCCCTCACCCGCATGTCACGGTGCGCGGCGAAAGGGACCGACTCACCACGGGGAGTGTTGGGGTCGAGGGCACGAGAGCGAAACACACCCTCCGGAATATCCCTTACCCGAGGGACCCTCAACCCCGATAGTCTCAGGGATGTCGCGGCGCAGTGTCGAGCGGCTGGTGGGAGGGTCTAATGACCGAAGGGCTTGCCCCCAAGATTCTCTGCGTGTGCACGAGCAACCTCTGCCGCTCCGTTGCGATGGAACTCCACCTCAGCCGAGCCTGGCAGGAGGATGCCGCCGTGAAATCAGCCGGAACCTACGCGATGTCCGGATGGGAGGTCTCCGAGGTCGCGCAAGAGGTTCTTGCGGCAGAAGAACTCGATGCGGGTACGCATGAACCAACCCAACTGACCATTGACGCCATCAATGAGGCCGATCTCGTCCTCGTCGCGGCCACCGATCACCGCGCGTGGATTACTCAGCGTCTGGGCCATCTCCCGTCGACGGTCTTCCTCCTCACGGAGGCTGCGGCGTTGACGATGTTCGCCCAACGCCCCCACCACTTCGAACGTTCGGAGCGGATCCGCTCGGCTTCATCGGCGCTCCACTCCGCTCGAACCCAACTCTCCGATGTCCATCAGGCGAGTATCTTGGACCCCCACAGGCTCAGCCATGCGACGCACACGAAGGTGATGAATCAGATCAAGGAAAGCCTCCACGCCATCTTGGCGTGGATCGGCTAGGGCGCGACGTCCCAGGCGAGTAGGTCCTCCACGGTGTCCCGGCGGATGAGAAGTTGGGTCTTGCCGTTCTTGACGGCCACGACCGCCGGCCGGGGTAGGGCGTTGTAGTTGTTCGCCATCACCCTTCCGTAGGCCCCCGTCGCCGGGATGGCGAGGAGGTCACCCCGCCCAACGTCACTCGGTAGGTCCACATCGCGAACCAGGATGTCCCCACTCTCGCAGTGCTTGCCCACCACGCGGGACCGAACGGATGGGGCATCGCTCATACGTGAAACGATCGTGGCCGTGTACTCGGCTCCGTAGGTGAAGGGGCGCATGTTGTCGCTCATCCCCCCATCGACGGCGATGTACCGGCGTTCACCACCGTCCTCCAAGGTGACCGTCTTGGTGACTCCGACGGTGTAGACCGTCATCCCCGCTGGCCCGACGATGGCACGCCCCGGCTCGATGGAGAAACGCGGCCACGATCCCCCGCTCGTCGCCAGTGCCGCCGCTACCGCCTCGGCGATTCCCCTGGCAGCCTCCTCTAGCGGAAGACCCTCCGCACCTGGTGTGTACGCGATGCCATATCCCCCTCCCAAGTCCACCTCAGGCATTTCGAACCCACTCGAGACCGCGAAGTCCGCCCGGAGTCGAAGCATCCGCTCGGCACTCTCACGGAACGCCTCGATCGAGAGGATTTGGCTCCCAATGTGGGTATGAATCCCGAGGAGATTCAAAGGGGGAGCCTCGTGACACCGACGAAGGGCCTCCATCGCGGCGCCAGAAGCCAGGGACAACCCAAACTTCTGGTCCTCGTGAGCGGTCGCGATGTACTCATGACCTCCAGCGTGAACCCCAGTCGTCACGCGCACCAGAATCGGTGCGACCACGCTCCGGCGTTCGGCTTCCTCCGTCAGAACCTCGATCTCCTCCAAGGAGTCTACGACGATATGGCCTACCCCGACATCAAACGCCTGGTTGATCTCGGCGTCGGACTTGTTGTTGCCGTGAAGGGTAATCCGCTTGGGAGGCATTCCCCCCCGGAGGGCAAGTTCGAGTTCGCCTGCCGAGGAGACATCGATGCCGAGGCCGTCCTTCTTCATCCAGGAGGCGACACGCGAGCTAAGGAACGCCTTCGCGGCGTAATAGACGTCGACCTTGGCGCCATGTCGGGCAAACGCTTCCCCGAAGGCCGTACGAAAGGCAGTGGCTCGCGCCCTCAGATCCACCTCGTCCACCACGTATAAGGGTGTCTCGAATTCGGCGGCTAGCGCCGCTACCTCACAACCCCCGACCTCAAGTCCACCGTCCTCCCCACGGGTTGTGGAGGCGGACCATACTGAAGCCTCGGGGGTCATCTCTACATCCTGTCCGGGGCGCCGACTCCCAGCAACCCCAAGCCGTTGGCTAGCACCTGTCGGGTGGCATCGTTGAGCCATAGTCGAGTGCGGTGAATATCGGAGAGGGTCTCGTCGCCGTGGGGCGTGACGCGGCAACGGTCATACCACTGATGGAAGGCCGCCGCGAGTTCCTCGAGATAGCGAGCGACCCGGTGTTGCTCTCGATAGACCGCAGCCTGGGTGACCACACCGGGGTATTCGCCGAGCACCCCGAGGAGGTTCGCCTCGCTCTCGTCGGTAAGCGTCGATGGATCGAAGGCTTGGTCGCGGGCGATGCCATACTCCGCCGCGTTGCGGGCGACGTTCGCCGCGCGTGCGTGGGCATATTGGACATAGAAGACGGGGTTGGCGTTCGTCGAGGAGGCGAGGAGGTTGAGGTCGATGTCAAGGGTGGAGTCCACACTCGACCTCGCAAGGGCGTAGCGGGCGGCGTCTACTCCCACGGCGTCAACGAGGTCTTCCATGGTCACGACCGTGCCTGCGCGCTTGGACATCCGCACAGGTTCGCCGTCGCGCACCAGGTTGACCATCTGACCGATGAGGACCTCAACCGAGTCGGGGCCGTAGCCCAAAGCAGCCGCGGCGGCCTTGAGGCGCGAAATATAGCCATGGTGGTCGGCCCCCAAGAGGAGGATGCAACGATCGGCCCCGCGCTCGTGCTTGTCACGTATGTAGGCAATATCGCCGGCGATGTAGGCCTCTGTCCCGTCGGACTTGATGACGACGCGGTCCTTGTCGTCGCCGTAGTCCGTGGAGCGTAGCCACCAGGCGCCATGGTCTTCGTAGAGGGCGCCGCTCCCTTTGAGTTGCTCGAGCGCCCGAGAGACCGCCCCCGACTCGTGGAGGGATTCCTCGTGCGTGTAGACGTCGAAGTCGACGCCGAAGGCGTGGAGGGAGGCGCGGATCTCGGCGAACATCAACGCGACGCCGCGGGAACGGAAGGCCTCGAGCGCCTCGAATTCCGGGAGGGCGCGGGGGTCGGGTTCGGCCGCTTCGGATGCCTGCCGGATGATGGCCGTCGCGATGTCGTCGATGTACTGGCCGCCGTAGCCGTCCTCCGGTGCTGCCTCTTCCCTGGCACGGGCAAGGAGCGAGGCGGCGAAACGGTCGATCTGCACACCATGGTCGTTGAAGTAGTACTCACGGATGACTCGGGCGCCGTGCGCCTCGAGCAGGCGTGCGATGCTATCGCCCACCGCCGCCCAGCGGGTGCCACCCAGGTGGATCGGTCCCGTCGGGTTAGCCGAAACGAACTCGACGTTGACCGTGACGCCCTCAAACGTCGTACCCCGGCCGTAGTCGGTTCCGGCCTCGACGATGGTGCGGGCGAGCTCTCCCGCTGCCCCAGCCGCGAGCCGGACATTGAGGAATCCGGGACCGGCAACCTCAGCCGACGCGATGCCGGGGATCTCTGCGAGGCGGGTCGCCAGCAAGGCCGCAATATCGCGGGGAGGTTTGCCGGCGGCCTTGGCCACCTGCATGGCAACGTTGGTCGCCCAATCCCCGTGCTCCCGTTCGCGCGGACGTTCTACCTTGGGTTCGGGAAGAGAGGTGGGCGCTCCGTCTTTGCCGGTCAGGGTGATCTCACCGGCTGCGACACTCTCCTGAAGGCAGGTACGGATGGCGGCGGCCAGCTCCTCGGGGGTCACCGGCTGATTCTATCGGGGTGAGGGTCAGCTGGAGTCGCGATGATCAGCCGATGCTGGCGCGGTGGCCGTGAGGCTCCTCGGCGCGGGCGACATCGCCATGGCCGCCAGCAACTCCCTCACGGTGTCGCTGAACGGGGTCGGGAACGTCTCCTACGTCGGCGACACCGACGTGCATTCGACGGTCAAGGGTGTCGGCACGATCGGGCCGCGCTGAGCCTGCAGGATTGAGGGGCGCAACCTAGGCCGGGTTGCCTGCCTACGTCCCTCCCGAGGATCTGGAAGACCCGAGTCCTTTCCAGAGTAAAACTGATATTTCACTTCAAGAACAGCGTGACCAACGCAGTGAGCCCGACCCCAAACGCTACGGCAAAAAGCTCTCTCACCAACTGATCGCTGTTCCTCTTTAGGAACCCTGACTTGGAAGTAACGTAAACCAATTGGACCCGATACTGACCTAACCTCGCGCGACGTAACCACTCGAACAGAGCCCCAGAACCTACCGCAACTAGACAGATAACAACCCCCGCAGCAACACGCCCGTTTAGAACATTCCACCCGGCGACAACAACCAGTGAGACCGTCAACACGAGAGCGGCCCCGACCCCGGCTATAGACCGCATCATTCGGGCAATGCGGTTAATCTGATTCTCCCGCAGAATCCGGTCGATGCGTTCAAATGCCCCAACAGCCTTTGAGTCGTTGGCACTCCTGTTTTGGAGTTTCGCAGGTTCACCCCGTTTGAAATCCACTGCGACGAAAGGTTCCGTCACCCACATCGCAAACTCCCTCACCTGGGGTCTCTTCTCCTCCTTAAGGACGTCGAACAGGGAGGAGCCTTCCCACTCGTCGGTCGTGACATTCAAGTCATTTGGCTTCGACATCAAGTCTTCTAGAATTCTCTGGATATGCTCCAGCGCCCCTAGATCGACGCGTACATAGGGCCGGTATTCTGTCCGTTCGGGGGGGATCTTCTGTGCCATTTCTACAACTTACTGCAGCACCGCCCAACTTGTGGTGGTTGGATTTTCGGCGCGAGGCATTGCGGCACGGGTGTCGTTCGGCAAGCACGTGGGTTGGTGGGGTGGGTTGCCTTCGGAGAATCCACCTACACTACGCGAGGATGCGATGGCCTGCCGTGAAGAGTATCCTCCATTGAACGGATCCTCGGGGTGTGGGTATAGACGGGATTGTTTGGCGAGTAGTCGGGTTGCTGACTTAAGTCGCGTCCTCGATGCGTTGCCTGCAAGGGCATCTGCACGAGGGACTTCCTTCCCGTGACCGCTTTGCCAAGTCTCGACATATGCGAATCCTCATCGGTTGAAGCGCGCAATCGTCTCATGAGCACTATGTTCGGGAATGTGGCTCACGACGATCTCAGCGACCAATGGCAGCAGGCCCTCGGTCGATACAAGGAAATGGACCTGCCCATCGCCAAGTTCAACACCGCGCTCATTCTCGCGCTCCGCCCAAGTTGGGAGCACCGCGTTCGCATCGTTACGTCAATGTTCAGGCTCCTCTTCGTCCATCCAGGATCGACGAAATGGCCGTTCAACGAGCAAGTCGTTGTTGAGTACGAAAAGAGCAAAGACCGCGTATCCGTGTCGCTCAATCGAGACGCGCCTAGACGAGGCGATCCTCGGCCCGTCGGTGGGGTCGTCGTTGCTGGAGACTTCGTTCGCCCGGAGAACGCCATACCTGTTGTCGAAAGTTTCCTAGTGCAAATCGCGAGTCAGGACCCCTAGAGAATCAGTTCGATCCTGGACCGCAACGAAGCGCTCGCATCGTGCGAGGGGATGTATTGGCGGTTAGTCGGGTTGCCAACGCGGGTCGCGCCCACGCCTGGTGTCCCGCCCGGCGCTCGCTGGGCCACAGAGCGGTAGCGTGGTGTGCGTGGCAGAACCCCCAGCCTCCCAAGGCCCGCCGCCGCCCTCATCGTCACCAGCGGGCTGGTACGCCGACATGCGCGACGTGCACCTGCTCCGGTGGTGGGACGGGTCGACCTGGACTCCCGCGACGCGTCCGGCCGAGGCGCCGCCGCCACGGTCCGCGCCAACGGTCGGGCCTCCGATCGGCGCCGACGGTCCGGGGGCGGACGAACGGGAAATCGCGGTCGCGCGCGTCGATCTGTTCTTCGCGCTCTACCCGGCGATCCTGCTGGTCTCTCTCGCAGTCGCGTCGAGATTCATCCTGCCCGCGTTCGTGGGAACGGTCGACGGCGCGGCGGCGTCCTGGGTGATCTTCGTCTTCGCCGTGCTGACCGCCGCGGTGCTGACCGTGGGCCGGTGCCTCACCGTGCTCTTCAATCGGTTCATCCTGACGAACAAGCGGCTGGTCCTCCGGACGGGAGTCGTGATCCGTCGTACCCACGAGGTGCTCCTGGACAAGATCGAGAGTATCCACGTAGAGCAAGGTGTGTTTGGCCGATTCGTCAACTACGGCAAGCTCGTCGTCCAGGGGACCGGCGGCGTGCGGATCCCCATGTTGGGCATCGAGAACCCCAAAGGCTTCCAGTCGAGGATCCTCGAGCAGGTCGAGGCTGGCACCGCGCGGCGGTAGGCGACGGGATGTATTGGCGCTAGGTCGGGTTGCCGACTTGGGTCACCCCCTTCCTTGACCGACCCGCCGGTGTCGGTAATCGGCGATAGTCTGCGTCGTGCGGAGGACATATGAGTGCATTCATTCCGGACGGATACTGCGGGCTCTATTGCGGCGCCTGTCCCCAATACCTCGCCACCAAGGCCGGCAACGCGATCGAGCTGGGATTCGAGAACTGCCAGGGCTGCAGGTCGGGCGTTGTGGCGGCGGGCTGGTGTGCGACGTGCACCCTAAAGGCGTGCGCCCGCGAAAAGAGGGTGGAGTTCTGTTACGAATGCGCGGACTCCCCCTGCAAGGACCTCAAGGACTTCAAGAACGCGCCGGACTGCCCCTACCACTCTGAGATCTACGGCTACATGGCCACGATCAAGGAAGTGGGCAAGGAGGAGTGGTTAGCCCGAATGAAGGAACGGTGGAGCTGCACCTCCTGCGGGAAAGACACCACCTGGTGGGACCTCGTATGCTCCGATTGCGGGACGGCGCTCAAGGGATACGAGAAACCGGTCAAGAAGGCCTGATTTCTGAGCATCCGGCGCCTTGAATCGGCAACACTGCATCGCCTAGCTGTTCTCCACGCATCGGTGATTGGCCAGTGCCTCGTCAGTCTCTGGAGGTAGCCTGTACGCAGGAACGTCAGGAGGGCAAGGATGAGCACAGCGGCAGAGGTGCCGGGGTCTTCTGCTCGCTCTGCCGAGGAACGGGCCCGAGAGGTAGCGCTGGGTGAGGTCTCGGACGTCCTTCTCAACCTCGAGCACTCCCTCGCCCGCGCTAGGAAGGCTCTCGCGAAGGTACGCAAGCAGGCGAACGAGCCGAACATCGAACACGCGCTGGTCGCCGCGATCACCGAGATCGAGAGGACGCGCAAGCGCCTCATGCAGGACACCTACTACGCGGGCGACTCGCTTCGACTGCTGTAGCGATGATGCGCGACCGAGGCGCGTCGGCAAGGCGCGAGGCGAGGAGTGGGGATCGTGCGTAGCGGAAGCGAGATCGAATCGGCGCTCCGCGCGTTCGTCGGCAAGTGGCACGGCTACTCGGACTCGGAGGCGGCCGGAGCGCAGACCTTCCTCACCTCAACGAACTCTTCGCGGCGTACGGATCGGACCGCATGGATGTCGGTGCCCACTTCGAAGACTTCAAGACCTCGGCGGGATTCATGGACCTCCACTGGCCGGGCATCCTCATCGTCGAGATGAAGAAGCCGGGCCTACCCCTTTCCAAGGCCGAGAACCAGCGAAAACGGTACTGGGAAGAGTCGTCCGAAGACACCGAGGGCGTACCTTTACCGCAACCTAACCCCAATGTCGGGTGGACGCGGCATCCCCCTTCACTCTGTCAATACAGCCTTCTCGGGCCTCCTTGACTCACTCGAGTACCTTCCCCCGGAGACCGTCGACACACGCCTGATCGTCGACACGACATCCCTCATGGACAATCCCGACCTTGCCCGGTACAGGCCGACCGTCAGCGACTCCTACATGGTCCATCTCGTCCCGGAAGTCCTTCGCGAGGTCGACCACCTGAAGGATCATGGGCGGCCCGCGCAGAAAGCACTGGCACGGAAGGTCGACAGCCGACTCAAGGGCTACCGGGACGGCGGCGACATCCGCGCTGGGGCGAAAGTAGATGGTGATGTGCAAGTGATCTTCGATTTCCGCGAACCGAAACAAAACGGCCTTCCTGGCTGGCTCGACCTCACCGTGCCTGATGACCGGATTATCGCCTCCGCCCTCGAACTCCAGTACCGACACCCGAGATCCGCAGTGGTCGTCGGCACGCGAGACAACGCGATGCTCGGCAAGCTAGCGGGTGCTGGCATTCCCAGCTTCCGAACTGACCGGGCAAAGGATGTCATTGGCTAGGCTCGGTCCATGGCCAGGGTCACCGCCGATGCCGTCCACCTGCGCGCGTCGGGTCCCGGGTCACCGTCGAACTCGACGACCGCTACCCCGTCGCGATGGAGATCACTGGGGACGGCAGCGTGCTCAAGACCGACTAGCCCCTCGGACATCAGAGCATCGAGAAGAGTCGGACTGGTAGCCTTGCGTGTTGCGGGTTCACCCGCATATGCCCTCGTAGCTCAGCGGATAGAGCGCCGGTTTCCGGTACCGAAGGTCGCAGGTTCGACTCCTGTCGAGGGCACCCAACCGCCGACGCGGACGCTCCTTCTTCGCGAGCGACGGCCCTCAACGACGAGAGAGGACGGCCATGGCTTCCCCCTCCCGTGGCGGTGTCGTCGAGAACTGGTGCAACGCTCGCGGTGGCCTCACGCTTGCGCTCGGGGGCGGGGGCGCTCTCGGTGCGGCACACGTCGGGGTCCTTGAGGTTTTCGACGAGTACGGCGTTTTCCCTGGGATGGTCGTGGGGACAAGCGCGGGGGCGATCATCGGTGGGGCATACGCGGCCGGCCTCAAGCCCTGCGCCATCGGCAAGCTCGTCCGGCAGGCCACCTGGAGCAACTTCGGCATCATGACGCGGAAGCCCCGTCTTGGGGTCCTTGATACGGCCGGACTCCTGGCGACCATCGATCAGCTCGGAGGGGATCGCCTCATCGAGGATCTCCCAATCCGATTCGGGGCTGTCGCGACGGACGTCAAGACGAGAAAGGCGGTCTTGTTCGACAGCGGAAGCATCAGTACGGCGTTGTGCGCGAGCATAGCCGTACCCGGCCTCTTCGTCCCCGTCAAACGAGACGGCCGATGGTTCATCGACGGTGGAGTAGCGGCCAACCTGCCCCTCCAGGCAGCCTTCGACATGGGGGCAACCCACGTCATCGGTGTTCGGGCGACCCCGGAGTGGGACATCCTCCACACCCGTAAGACCGAGGTCGCGCTCGCCAAGCTTGAGCAGTTGGAGAATGTCACCATGATTCGCCCGAAGCTCGACGGGTACGCCCAGTGGTCCCGGCGCGACGTCTCCGAACTGATCCTCCGTGGACGAGAGGCCGCCGAGGCCGTGATCGCCGGGCAGGGATTGGATCAAACCGGAACGGGCCAGACGGAGACCACCTGAGGGGCACCCCCACAATGCTTACAGAGGAGCGACGTAGGACGGGTTGCCCATCGCGAAGAACCGGTCGACCAGTCCCTGTCCTATTACGGAGACGGCTCTGTGCTCGGCGAGACTGAAGGCGTGATCGTGGGTGTCGTCGTTGGCGCGGTATCCGGAATGGAGGTGTCGGGAACCTCAGTGGTTCCGCTGATGTACGAACCTTGGCGAGAGGCCCACCCGATCAGGGCCGTGCCCGGGGTGTACTCAAAATGCCAGGGCTCATAGCCCCTCGCCCAACTTGGGTTGGCCCAACCATAGGTGAGTCCGTTCGCATCAAGCCAAGCCTTGTGCTCCCCCCTGTCATCACCGTTACAGAGGTCGATGGCCAGACCCCATCCGTGGTATGACTGGCCAACCCCCGCCGCGAGACGGCCCCTCTCCCTCCTCATTCTCTGCTGATCGGCGATGGTGCGGTAACTCGAGATGATGCACATGTTCCGACCGAACTTCAGTTTGAAGGCGTGATTGAGTTCGGCGAGGGCGACGGCCGCATCGGCCCGAACTTTATTGACGCCATCCCAGAGAATGCACATCTCGCTGTCTGAGAGGTTACCGTTCTGCAGAATCGAGAGGTCGGCTGGCGTATGCCCGTCGCAGTCCGGTAGGTACGGGGTGACGACATACTCGCTAGAGATGGCGATGTAGTGCGATGTGTCGACGAGGTCGGGAAGCGGTAGCGCGGCCTCACCGAGTCCGGGAGCCTTCCCCATGACGACCTCGATGGTTTCGGGAATCTGGCCCAGAACGACACCCGGAACCTTCTCCGCGGCGCTGGCGGCAGGGGACAGCGTGCCGACGATGGGGTAGACGATCATGGCGAACCCGAACAAGGTCAGAACCCCCGTCCGAATGACCGTCGCCTTTCGACGGTGACGCGAACGGATCGTGAGCTCCTGGGTCCGGATGCCTCGTACCATCCGCCGATGACCATGGGCGATCCCAAGGATCTCGGGAAGGTGCGGCGACGGATTCACAGGACCTCCTGGGTCGATTTGGGAGCGCTGACGATACCGCGCGCCTTCGACACGGCCAGGGCTCATGGTAACCCGGAATCATTCGAGCTACCAGACCCATGTGTGTTTTATCCCTTTCGTGCTCAAGATGGCTTCCTGGACGACCCCGTAGAAGGCCCCCCGACCTCCCCGACAAGTTCCTCGATGATGTCCTCGAGGAACACCATCCCGACCAGGCGATCCGACTTCATGACCCGGGCAACGTGAGCACCGGATTCGCGCATCCGGGCAAGCACCGCCTCCACCTCTTCGGTCACATCGACGGTGGGCAACTGCCTGACTCGCCAGCCATGAACGGGTTCCGCGCGTTCAGCCGGACGAGCGTAGAGGATGTCTTTGAGGTGGAGGTATCCCACAAAACCATGTGCCTCCTTCACCGGAAGTCTTGAATATCCCGTCTCCGCGATCACCCGTTCAACCTCCTCGAGTGTGGCGCCGGCGGGCACCGTTCTCACCCGCCGGATCGGTACCATGACGTCGGCCGCCGTGCGGTCGGAGAACTCGATCGCGCCCGTCAGCAGTCCCTGGGCATCGTCGAGAGTGCCCTCCTCGCTTGAGTGTTCGACGATGCGGCGAACCTCATCGGCCGTGAAGGCGCTCGTGATCTCGTCGCGAGGCGTGACTCCTATCGCACGGATGCAGGCGTTCGCCGTCCAGTTGAGAGCCAAGATGATCGGCTTGGTGAACTGAGCGACAACAACGAGGGCCGGACCGAAGATCAGCGCCGCCTTGTCCGGGCTCGCGACCGCGGCATTCTTGGGAACCATCTCTCCGACGACGACATGGAGTCCCGAGATCAGAAGAAGGGCCACGGCGACCGCCGCGCCGTGAGTCGCCCCAGGGGGCAAACCCAGGAACTCGACTCCACCCTCGAAGGCGTGGGCAAGCGCGGGCTCGGCGATCGCTCCCAAAGAGACCGAGCACACGGTTACGCCAAGCTGGGTGCAGGCAAGCATGAGCGAGACGTTCTCCATAGCCCAAAGGACGGTGCGAGCGGCGCGGCTCCCGCGCTCTGCCCTGATCTCCATCGCGCTACGTCGGGCCGATATCACAGCGAACTCCGCACCGACGAAGAAGGCATTACCGAGCAGAAGCACCACAACCGCCACGACCAGGCCGCCGTTCATTCGGTCACCCACACTCGAACGCGATCAACCCTGCGTCCCTCGATTCGTTCCACCCTGACCCGAAGACCTCCCTCGAAGACCTCGTCCCCTAGGACGGCGATGCGCCCCAGTCGCGCCATAACGTAGCCACCGATCGTCTCGTAGGAGGGATCTTCGGGAACGTCGAGGCCCGTAACCTCCCGCACCTCGTCAGGTCGAAGCACTCCGGGAACGCTCCACGCACCGTCTAGCGTTCGATGAATGTCGACTCGCCGACGGTCGTGCTCATCGGCGACCTCCCCCACGAGTTCCTCGACGACGTCCTCGAGGGTGACGAGCCCGGCCGTCCCTCCGTACTCGTCAACAACAATGGCCAATTGGAGGGGCATCTGTCGGAGCTCCATCAGGAGGGGGCGAGCCGATTGGGTCTCGGGAACCCGGGGGGCCTCAAACAGCAGGTCGGTCACGCGCGCCTTCGCCCTCTTCTCGTAGGGAAGGGCGATGGCGCTCCTGACGTGCACGAGCCCCAGCACATCATCGTGAGAATCGCCGATGACCGGGAAACGAGAGTGCCCGGAGACCCGTGAGGCCTCCACCAGATCGGCCGCCGTTGAGTCCCGATCAAGCACCTCCATCCGGGTGCGGTCAGTCATGACATCGATGGCCGTTAGCTCGTCGAAATCGATGGTGTTCTTGAGAAGGAGGGCGGTAGACGGAGCAAGGGTCCCAGCCTCTACGGACCTCCGGACCAGCGCCGCCAACTCCTGAGGGGATCGGCCACCAGATAGTTCTTCTTTCGGTTCGATCCCCATCAACCGGAGGATCCCGTTGGCTACGGAATTGAGGCCGACGATCACCGGCCACAGAAGGGTGGTGATCGCCATCGTCACGGACGTGATCCGCGAAGCAACACGGAAGGGGGAGCTGAGAGCGAGATTCTTGGGAACGAGCTCCCCGAAGACCATGGAAAAGATGTTGATGACGATCAGGGAGAGCGCACCGGCTAGGGACCCGATGGCCGCACGAGAAAGTGCCGTCGATTCCAGCGGAACCCCAATAAGGGACGTTAGCGCGGGTTGCGCCGAATAGCCCAGAAGGATCGTCGTAACGGTGATGCCCACCTGCGCTCCCGACAGCTGGGTCGAGAGGCGCCTAAGCGCCCTAGAGACCCGGCGCCCTCCTCGCGCAGAGGCATCGACATGGGCTGGGTCAAGGGCGACGAGGGCAAACTCCGCTGCGACGAAAACCGCCGTGCCGAGCGTGAGCGCCACCCCAACCCCGATCAGCACCCACTCCGCCGTCACGACTCGCCCTTGTGTCGGTCCATGGTGAGCCCAGCATAGTCTTCATCATGGTCGCGTTTCCGGGGGAATAATCGGCTCTCGCGCTCGCATCCGAGCGCCGTTGGGCGTAGCATCTCCGTCGTGTCCTGTCCAGTGTCGGCCTGGCCGACTTCTGCCCACGCGCTGGACTGCGCCCTTGTGCGCCCATGAATATCTTCTTCATCGGGGACGAGTTGGTCGCTGGCAAAGGTGATCCGAAAGCACTCGGCTGGACGGGCCGCGTGATCGCTCGTACCGTCACGGATGGCTTCGACCTGACGTTCCATTCCCTTGGCGTTCCAGGGGAGACCATCATCGAGATGGCGGCCCGGTGGGAGGACGAGGTCGTGAGACGGGTACGAACCCGCGAATCGAACGCCATCGTGTTTGCGGTGGGCCGCGCCGACATCAGGCGGGGTTCGAGCCTAGCGATGATCCGCCTCAGCCTCGCTGGCTCGCTTGATGCTGCGAAGAGCATGGGTTTCAAAACAATGCTCATCGGGCCGCCTCCGGGGACGAACAGCGAAAACGAGGCAATCGCCGAACTCGGGGCAATCTGCGAAGACTCCGCTACCCGGCGAGGTGTGCCCTATGTTGACGCCTACGGCCCGCTCGTCACCCACGAACATTGGGTGACCGATATGGCAACGAGCGCCGAATCCCTGCCGGGCCCGGCCGGATACGGTCTTCTCGCCTGGCTCGTCCTTCACGCCAAGTGGCGGGAATGGCTCGGGATCTCTGAACTCTAGATCTCCGGACTCTATGCGATAACGCCAGCGTTCCGGAGCGTTACCGCGAGGTCGTGTGGACGCGAGGCTATCGCGATGGCCTCGTCGAAGGTGATCGTCTCGGCGCGGACCAGGTTGAACAGGTGCTGATCGAACGTCTGCATCTTGTAGTAGTCGCCCTCGGCGATGAGGTCCATGATCGGCGGCTGCGACGAGGGATCCACGATGGCCTCAGCCGTCCGGCCAGTATTGATCATAATCTCGCACACCAACACCCGGCCCGATTCATCCGCCCGCTGGACCAGCCGTTGGGAAATGATGCCCCTCAGGGTCTGCGCCAGCGTCGCCCTGATCTGTGCCTGCTCATGGGGCGTGAAGAAGTCGACGATGCGGTTGATCGAGTCCTGGGCATCGATGGTATGCAGGGTTGAGAGCACAAGGTGGCCGGTCTCGGCAGCCATAAGGGCCGCCCTGACCGTCTCGGCATCACGCATCTCGCCCACCATGATGACATCGGGGTCCTGACGCATCGCCCCGCGGAGGGCGTGATGGAAGTCGAGGGTATCCGATCGTATCTCCCGCTGAGAGATGATCGCCTTTTTATCGCTGTGGAGCACCTCGATCGGATCCTCGATGGTGATGATGTTTGTTTCACGGTGATTGTTTACAAGGTCGATCATCGACGCAAGGGTCGTAGTCTTTCCGGAACCGGTCGGACCGGTGACCAGAACGAGACCACGAGGTTCCAGGGCGAGGTCGGCCACCACGTCGGGTAAGCCAAGTTCTGGCATGGATTGGGCTCCGACGGCCACACGCCTGAACACCAGGGCGTCCATGCCTCGGGAGACGTAGGCGTTGACACGGAACCTCCCCACACCGGAAAGCGAGAAGGCGAAGTCCGCCTCGTGGGTATCCCTGAATTCGAGGACGAGGTCCTCTGGAAGGACCTGGGCAACCATGTTCCTGGTGTCCTCGGGACGCAGGGGCGGAACCTGAAGCTTGCGAAGCCGCCCGTCCACCCTGATGCGGGGGGCGGAACCGACCTTGCAGTGCAGGTCGGAACCATTCGTGCTCGCCAGGGCGTGCAGGAAAGGAATAACCGAAACGGGTTGATCGCTCACAACACCTCCATCGGCACGGTGCCCCTTCAAGTTGAGGCTAGTCCTCCTCGAATGGTGTGGGAAGATGATGCGCTGAATGCCACACGAGGATGAAGGAGCCTTCATGAGCAAGAAGGGACGCAAGCGCCGATCCCGCAAGGGCAACGCCGCCAACCACGGGAAGCGCCCGAACGCCTAAACGTCCGATAGCGCTAGCCGAGGTCTCTGGCCTCACCGATCATGGCGAGTACCCGTTTCCTCAGGTGTTCGGGAGCCTGTTCACAGGGGCAACAAGAGATCATTGCCTTGATGCGCTCGTGAATCCTGCGCTCGGCCTCGCAGGGGGGACAAACCTCAAGGTGTTCCGCAATTGCCCTCAACTCCTCTTCGGGGAGTTCCTTGTCGACAAACGCGAAGAGCTTATCGAGCAATTCGTCGCAGTGGTCACCCATCGGAACCTCCCTCATCGCTAGCGGCTCCACTGATCCCGCGATCACCCACGTAGTCGCGCAGCAGTTCACGGAGCATCTTTCGGCCCCGATGGAGCCGGGACATCACCGTACCGACCGGGCACTCCATGATCTCTGCGATCTCCTTATATGCAAATCCCTCGACATCGCTCAGGTAGACGGCCATACGGAAATCGTCAGGTAACTGAGCGAGGGCCTCCCGGATGTCCACGTCCCCGATCCCATCTAGGGCGTGCTCCTCGGCCGAAGTCAGTCCCCCCGAGGAATGGGAGGCGGCTCGGGCGAGGTGCCAGTCCCCGATCGTGTCCGACTCGGTCCGCTGCGGCTCGCGCTGCCGCTTGCGGTAAATGTTGATGAAGGCGTTCGTCTGGATTCTGTACAGCCAGGCCCTTAGGTTGGTACCGGGTTCAAATCGTCCCCGCCCCGCGAAAGCTTTCGCGTAGGTTTCCTGCACCAGGTCTTCGGCGTCCGCGGGGTTGCGGGTCATCCGCATCGCGGCGGCATAAAGCTGGTTCATGTAAGAAAGCGCCTCAACCTCGAAATCGGCAAGGGCGGCGTCGGTATCACTCATCGGTGATGAGCCTACCGTCTCGACCTCGGCGCATAGAGTCACACTTTGCCCAACCCCGTAGGAGTCCCGCTCATTCCCGGCGATACGCGATCGTCAACGTTGCTAAGTTGGGCGCATGGGAAGTCCACGATGAGCCCCACCATCGGTTCCCCGGGCGTCGGCCCCGGGCAATTGTGGGATGCCCCCGTGGCTCCTGGCCCTCTCGACGCTACCGTCGAGATCCCCGGGAGCAAGTCGCTGACCAACAGGTACCTGGTGCTCGCCGCCCTCGCGGACGCCCCCGTTACCATCCGGGGCGGCCTCCGGTCGCGGGACGCGAACCTCATGATCGATGCACTCCGCACTTTCAAGGTCGACATAGACGACTCCACTTCTGAATGGGTGGTAGCACCGGGGAGTCTCAGAGGCGGCGATTTCGTCGATTGCGGGCTTGCTGGCACCGTCATGCGTTTCGTGCCGCCCTTGGTGTTGCTCGCCGATTCTCCGGTCTCCTTCGACGGCGACTCCGCAGCCCGCACCCGACCGATGGCTCCCCTGATCGGCGCCCTCCGAACCCTCGGCGCCAAGGTCGACGACGCCGGACTGGAAGCGCTTCCCTTCGTCGTCACCCCACCAAAGGAGATCGCCTCTGAGGTCGAAATCGACGCCTCTTCGTCGTCCCAATTCATTACTGGGCTGCTCCTGGTTGCCCCCCGACTGCCCAATGGGCTGACTATTCGCCACATCGGAAAAACGCTCCCGAGCCTTCCCCACATCAACATGACGGTCGAGATCCTTGCGAACGCCGGTGTAACGATCGACCGCCCGGATGACCACACCTGGATCGTTCACCCCGGATCCATCCACTTCGACGACATCAATATCGAACCAGACCTCAGCAACGCCGCCCCCTTCATGGCGGCGGCCCTCGCTTCTGGCGGAACGGTTCGGATCCCGAATTGGCCCTCTGGCACCACCCAGCCTGGCGCTCTCGTTCCTGGCATCCTCGAAAGGATGGGGGCTACATGCTTCGTCGAGGATGGGGTCATGACCGTCACCAGCCTGGGCACGATCCATTCCGTCGACGCCGACCTCTCAACATGCGGAGAGATGGCCCCAACGATCGCCGCCCTATGCGCACTTGCCGACGGCCCATCGACGCTTAGGGGAATAGGTCATCTTCGGGGCCATGAGACGGACCGGCTCGCCGCCATCGCCGCAGAGATCACACGGCTCGGTGGCAGGTGCACGGAGGAACCGGACAGCCTTCGCATCGCACCCCCGGTCTCCGGCCAACTCGTCGGTACCGACATCCGCACCTACCACGATCACCGCATGGCCACCTTCGGTGCGATCATCGGGCTGCGGGTGCCGGGCACACGGATAATCAACGTCGGCACGACCGCGAAAACCATGCCGGACTTCCCCACCATGTGGCGGACGATGCTCGGCCTTTCCACCGACGCGGAGATTGCTTGAAGCGCTTCGATGAGTCCGACGCGCGGATTCGACCGAACCCACGCGGGTCCCGACCGCGCTCCAAGCGGCGCCCCGAACATGCGGACGCCTTCACCGGCTGGGTCATCGCCGTCGACCGTGGTCGATACCTCGTCCATGGGGTCGGGGACGAAGACGCCACAGTGACGGCGATCCAGGCGCGCGAGCTGGGCAAGAGGGCGATCGTCGTCGGCGACAGGGTTCGAGTCGTCGGGGACGTGTCGGGGGAAGAGGGTTCCCTTGCCAGGATCGTCGGGCGCGAAAAGCGGCGGTGTGTCCTGCGCCGAAGCGCCGACGACTCCGATCCCACCGAAAGAGTGGTCGTCGCCAACGCTGATCGCCTGGGCATCGTGATATCGCTTGCCGAGCCGGAGCCGAACCGGCGCCTGATCGACCGCTGCCTGGTAGCCGCCTTCGATGCCGGAATCGAGGGCCTCCTCGTGCTCACCAAGACCGATCTGGCCGATCCCTCGCCTCTCAGGGAGGCCTATGAACCCCTGGGGGTGACCGTCATCGCGACCGGGTTCGAGGGCGATCGCATCGATGGACTCTCCCACCTCCGGAAAGCGCTCTCCGGAGGCACGACCGTCCTCATCGGCTCTTCCGGCGTCGGCAAGTCCACCCTGGTCAACGCCCTCGTTCCCGGATCGGACCGTGCGACGGGAGGGGTCAATGCGGTAACCGGAAGGGGCCGCCACACCTCCTCCTCGGCCATCGCCCTCAAAATCCCCGGCACCGGATGGATCATCGATACCCCTGGTGTCAGGACGTTCGGGCTCGGCCACGTTAAGCAGGCCCATCTGATGAACGCCTTCCCCGAGGTCGCCCAGGCCGCCACGGACTGCGCCCGCGGATGCCCCCACCAGGGGGATGGTGATGGTTGCTCGCTCGACGCTTGGGCTGACACGGCGGAGCGGAAGATGCGCCTCGACTCGATCCGGCGGCTTCTCGCCAGCCGCATCGGGACCGAACCCCTGTAGCGTGTGAATATGACCGCGAAAGGACCCTATGCCGATGATCTGTCCTTCGCCCTCCACCTTGCGGACGAGGTCGATGCCCTCACCCTGAAGAGCTTTGGTAGACACTCCCTGCAGGTGGAGATGAAGGGCGACTCCACCCCGGTCACCGAGATCGATCGAACCGCGGAGGAGATGATTCGGACCTGCCTCGAGCGTCACAACCCCGAGGACGCCATCTATGGGGAGGAGTTCGGGTCCAAGGGTGGGGGGCCGCGTCAGTGGGTCATCGATCCGGTCGACGGGACCAAGAACTACATCAGAGGCGTCCCGGTGTGGGGCACCCTCATCGCCCTCTTGGTGGAGGGAGATCCCGTCATGGGGGTGGCGAGCGCCCCGGCCCTTGGGATGAGGTGGTTCGCCTCCCGCGGGGATGGGGCCTGGAAGGGCACTGCCCTCAATGATTCCACGCGGCTCAAGGTCTCCGCGATCGACAGCCTCTCTGAGGCATCCCTCTCATACGCCAGCCTGACGGGCTGGGAGTCGGCCGGGCTCCTGGAGAACTTTCTCGACCTCCAGCGGCGGATGTGGCGCACCCGGGCCTTCGGTGATTTCTGGAGTTACATGCTCGTCGCCGAGGGCGTCATGGAGGTGGCGGCAGAGCCCGACCTTGCCCTCTACGACATGGCCGCCCTTGTCCCAATCGTCGAGGAGGCCGGGGGCCGGTTCACGTCGCTGACGGGCGTCCGCGGACCTTTCGGGGGCAACGCCCTTGCGACCAACGGCCTCGTGCACGACGAAGTGCTGAGACGACTCGCAGGTTCTCCCGCCTAGACCCGTACTTCTTCCCGGACGATTCCGTCCTCGGCCACCCCGCCCCCCGAGACATCGGACCACACCCGTTTCGCGATCGCCTCGATGGCCCTTCGGGCAGGCGAATGGGGCGCACGTTCCATTAAGGCTTGACCGGCGAGCGTTGCCGAGTCGCAGGCCTTTGGGTCGTCTGGAATGATCCAGGCCTCCTTGACCGCCGCGTAGCGAGCGAGCACTTCCCCCACCGCCTGAGACGGCCTCATCCCGCATACCGATGCCCTCACCCTGTTTACCACGACGAGACGAGGGACCGCGGCCGCCTCCCCGTCGCCCAGATCACCCAACGCTCGAACCAGACGCTGGATACCTAGGGGCTCGGCCGAGCCAACGACAACGATGAGGTCGGATGCGGCGAGCGCAGTGAGGGTCGCCTCGTTGCGGCCTATACCCCCAGACACCGCTCCTTCCTTCTCGATGCCAAACCCGCAATCGATGACCGAAACGGAAGCCGCAGATCGAACCGCCTGGAGCATCGGTTCAAGGGCCGCGGACGGCAATTCAGGCCAGCGAGATGTTTGGGTAATCCCGCTTAGGACACGTAAACCCGGCCGGACCTCAAGCGCGAATCGTCGGATGGCATCGGCCAACGAACTCCCCTCCAACGCTGCCCGCGCCACGGCCGCGACCCCAGGGGCCTCATCAAGCATCCCAAGCGCCTGAGCGACAGCTCCCCCAAAAGTATCGGCATCAAGCAAGATGACGGACTCCGTGAGGGAAGCGAATTCGGTGGCCAGGTTGACCGCGAGGGTCGTCCGACCTGGGGCACCCGTTGGGCCCCATATTGAGATGACGGCACCTTCCCCGAGTGGTTCGGACTCGGTGATCGTGTCACCCATACCTGTCGGTTCGCTGATTGAATCGACCACCGCTGATACCACCTCGTCCACCGCAGCACCAACTGAGGTAACCGTAGCCACCCCAAGAGAAGAAAGCCGCGCCGCAGCATCCGGGCTTGAGGGTATTCCAACGATTGCCACCCCATGCTTACCCAGCGCCCGGACGACCGCACGATCGAGCCGCGGTTGATCCGATACAACGACGACTCCCCCCACGCCGGCAGCCACTGCGGCGACGGCCTCCACAAGGTCGGCGCACCTCCTGGCCACCACAAGGTCGGCATGCGCCTCGATGGCCCTGGCCAGTTCGGCCTCCTCAGGACCCCGCACGGCGACGATCACGGCGGTCGTCATGAGGTTCCTCGTCCGGCCGTTCCGACGACCACCACGTCCCCTTCCTCGGCCAGGGCGGCCAGGAAGTCACCCACTTCATCGGCGGGCACCAAAACGTACGCGGTCTCGGCGCCGGAAGAAAACGCACCCGAATCCCGATCGACCTGATCGATGACAAGACCGGAGGCCACCAATACCGACTCGCTTCCTACAAGTCCCTCTCGTATTAGCCACACGTCCACGACAGCACCGGGCTCGATTCCCTCGGCAAGAGGCAGGGAACTCGCCACGGCAACCGGCCGAGAGCTAAAATCCTCCGGTTCGTCGACGGCCGATGCGGGAATCAACTCGCCGGGTGCGATTGTGCGAGTGACGACGGAGCCCCACGGGGGATCCTCGGCCGAAAGATATCCCTCTCCGATCCTCACGTGCGAAACGACAACGTTTCTCTCGCTGAGGGGCGTTCCTGGTGTCAGGGTATCCCTAGCAACGAGATACGGCTCCGTGTGGTCGGCTCGGGATACGAGGGACGTGGTCCCCCAGACGGAAACGGCAATTAGCCCCAACCCAATGATCAGGCGCGGATCTGCCCATCCGGGACGTTTGAGTCTGGCAGCGATCGGGCCGATGGTCGGATTCATGGATACCTCCTTAGGTCGCTTTGGGCCATCCTGCCTCAGCGAGACAGGCCCCGCAGATGGGTGTGGATAACCCCGTCCACAGACCCGTCCATGGGAGACTGAGGAACATGGAGCCCCGATTCCTCACGCTCGCTGACGTCCAGGAGGCCCTCAACATCAAGGCGGCGCAGTCGTACGCATTGGTGCGCTCCGGTGAATTGCGGGCGATTCAGGTGGGGGGCAGGAACCAATGGCGGATCGAGGCTTCCGAACTTGAGGCCTACATCCAGCGGCAGTACGAAACCTCAAGGGCGCGCACCGAAATCGAGCGCTAATTATGCTCGGCCCCCACTGGGCGATCATTGACTCAAGGACCTCCCCGAGGGCAGTTGGTGCTCACTACTTCCTAGAGCATCCACTTCCTAGGCGGACGTCACCCGCCTGAGCGCGGAGAAGGGCACGGCCACACACCCAGTTCCCGACTCCAACTGGATATCGCAGTGGTCGGCACCGACAGCCGAGATGGAGCCCTGGAAGTCGCCCCCCTTCGTCTCGGCGACGACCCTGGCTCCGGCGCTAGAGAGGATCCGCAGCGCGTGGCCGAGGGAAAGTCGACGCTCGACCTCACCCCACGGCAACGATCGATCGGTGACCCCCGTGATGCCAACGATCGCCGCGAGGGGCACAAGGTGATCCCGCTTTCCCTCATGCAACAGGATCCAGGCCGGCGTCACGTCGGCGATCGTCCCCCGAAGCGCCGATCCCCCCTCGAGGTGAACCACTACTGGATCCGACCCGACCGCCCTTATCCTCGCTGCCAACTCAACGGAGGCACGCTCCGCGATTGCCAGCTCCGCGACCTCCGCCTCGAATTCCGCGCTTTGGGCAGATGCGAATTGGCCCTCGAGATCACCGAACAAGTCGTTCCACCGCACGATCACACGATACGGGACCGAAGTTGTCCACAACATCCCCATTCGAGTCGACAGATCTATTTCATTGCGCTACACCTAACGATATCTAATAGCATTATTCGATACGTTACGATATCTAGAGGGGTGGATGAACAATGAGGATCCGGATGCTGGGGGCGACTGCAATTGCCGCGACTTCAAGGGGAATTCGGTCATGAGCGTCGCCGCGGTTACGAGGCCACTAACCACCGGGGCCGTCGCCCATTCGCTCGCTCCACGCGCCGCGCCAGAGAGTCCCTACGCACGCCCCCGGCGATTACTCGGGGACCCGACCCCGCTTGCCTGCACCGTCGCAAAGACTGCACTAGAGGTCGTGCTCGGCGGTCACGGCCTGGATCAACTCAACCGTTGGGTCACTCCGCAAATCCGGGCATCGCTGGCCCGCCAAGGGGCCCTCGCTCTACGCGCCGGACATATACCACCGACAACCGTGGGCATCCGAAGAATCCGGGTCTATCGTGTGAGCGATATCGCCGCGGAGACGAGCATCATCGCGGACGACGGGTGTCACGTAAGGGCGATAGCCGCACGCTTCGAGGACATCGGGGGCCGCTGGCAGGCCACCGTCCTCGACATCGGCTGACAGGCTCCTCGCAAACGACCAGAGCTACGCCTCGTCCTTGCCGTGGCAGAGTTTGTACTTCTTTCCCGATCCGCAGGGGCAAGGCACGTTCCGTCCCGTCCCCGGATACGTGACCCCGCTCTTCGGCGCCTTGACCACGGGGATCTTCTTCGGCGCCGCTGGATCACCCGCACCGGATCCCCCGGAACCGAGGCTACCCGCCCCACCCTTCTGCGCGCCGCGCTTACCCGCTCCGCCCTTTCCTCCGGCGGCCTTGCGGGCCGCGGCCCGGGACGGCGCGGAGGCCTGCCCTCCGGGTTGAGTCCCCGCTGCCCCAGAGGAGTTGTCGAGGGTCGGTCCACTGAAGGTCATTTGAGACATGGACACCGCCCCCGCCGAACCCGTCCCGGAGGACGTTATGGCCGGGCTTCGTACGGCCGGCCCAGCGGCCGGGGCTCCGGCCGCCACGGCCGTCTCAGCGGCCGAGGACGTTGTGACGGTCGGTTGCCCCTGGGTGGCCCCCGGCTCCCGCTTCTCGACCCGGTAGAGCGCCGAGAGCGTCATCTCCTTGATCGCGCTCGATAGGCCCTCGAACAACTGGAAACTCTCCCTCTGATACTCCATGAGGGGGTCGCGCTGGCCCATGGCCCGAAGCCCGATCCCATCCCGGAGGTAATCCATTTCATAGAGGTGCTCGCGCCACTTCGCGTCAACCACCTGGAGGACGATCTGCCGCTCGACCTGCCGCATGACCTCCTTGCCGATCCTGGCCTCGACCTCGCCGTAGCGAATGTGCGCATCGGAGGAGAGTTCCCGGATGAGGTATTCGGACGAAAGAAGCGAGATGCCACCAACATCCTCGATGAGCTCGTCCGCGGTCAGTGACACGGGATAGATGACCCTGAGGCCACGTAGCAGGCCGTCGAGATCCCAGTCATCCGGATTTCCGATGGTCGCTGCCAGAACGTTCTCCTTCACGACATCGTCGATGAAGCCCTCGATCTGATCCAGGACGTCCTCCCCGTCCAGGACTCTCTTCCTCTCGGCGTAAATGACATCGCGCTGGGAAGCCATCACATCGTCATACTTGAGGATGGTCTTGCGCATGTCGAAATTACGGCCCTCGATCTGGGCCTGCGCGCTCCTCACCCCACGGGTCAGGACCTTGGATTCGATCGGCATGTCATCGGGAAAGGCCGTGGAATTCATGAGTTGTGCGGCTAGGCCGGACTGGAAGATCCTCATGAGGTCGTCCTCGAGCGAAAGGTAGAACCTCGACTCGCCTGGGTCTCCCTGACGGCCCGACCGGCCGCGTAGCTGATTATCGATGCGGCGAGACTCGTGCCTCTCCGTCCCGAGCACGTAGAGTCCCCCGGCGGCGACGACCTCGTCGTGCTCCTTTTCAACCGCGTGCTGGGCAGCCTGAAAGGCCTTGGCCCACGCCTTCTCATACTTCGCGGCGTCCTCGACGGGATCGAGACCTTTGGCCGCCATCGCCTCGATGGCACGGAATTCCGGGTTGCCACCCAGCATGATGTCGGTTCCCCGCCCGGCCATGTTCGTCGCAATGGTCACGACCCCCTTGCGACCAGCCTCGGCGATAATCGCCGCTTCACGTTCATGCTGCTTGGCGTTGAGTACGGAGTGAGGAATTCCGACGCGGTCGAGCTCCTTCGAAAGGTACTCCGATCGGTCCACGGTGACCGTCCCTACAAGGACCGGCTGACCCTTTTCATGTCTGGCCTTGATATCCGCGATGATCGCCTCGAACTTGGCCCGGGAGTTCTTGTACAGAAAGTCCGACTGGTCGATGCGGACCATCGGCATGTGGGTGGGGACGGAAACGACCTCCATCCCATACGTGGAACGGAGCTCGGCCGCCTCGGTTTGGGCCGTGCCGGTCATCCCAGCGAGCTTCTCGTACTTTCGGAAGTAATTCTGGAGCGTGATGGTAGCGAACGTCTGCACCTCGGCCTTGATCGCTAGGCCTTCCTTGGCCTCAAGCGCCTGATGCAGGCCCTCGCCATACCGCCTTCCTTTCAAGATGCGCCCGGTGTGTTCGTCGATGATGTCGACCGAACCGTCCTGGACCACGTAATCGCGATCTCGAAGCAGCAACTCCTTGGCCCTGATGGCGCTATTGAGAAACGCGATGAGCGGGGTGTTCTCAGCCGTATAGAGGCTAGTGATCCCGAGCGCCTTTTCGACCTTGTCGATGCCGGGCTCGAGCACCCCGATCGCCCTCTTCTTCTCATCAACCTCATAATCGACGTCCTTGGTGAGGCCATTTACGAGCCTCGCGAACTCCCCATACCAGCGGCTATTGTCCCCCGACGCCGGCCCTGAGATCAGGAGCGGAGTGCGGGCCTCGTCGATGAGGATTGAGTCGCACTCGTCGATGATCCCGAAGCTGAGCCCCCGCTGGACGATGCTCTCGGGACTCAACACCATATTGTCCCTCAGGTGATCGAAGCCGAACTCGTTGTTCGTTCCGTAGGTGATGTCTGCCGCGTACTGTCTGCGGCGCTCCTCCGGGGGCATGCCCGCAAGAACGCAGCCGGTCGTCATCCCTAGGAAACGGAAGACCCGACCCATGAGTTCGGATTGGTACTTGGCTAGGTAGTCATTGACCGTAACAATGTGGACGCCCTTGCCTCCAAGGGCATTGAGGTATGAGGGAAGGGTAGCCGCCAGGGTCTTTCCTTCACCCGTCTTCATTTCTGCGACCATGCCGAAGTGAAGAGCCGCACCGCCCATTACCTGAACGTCGAAAGGACGGAGGCCGAGGGTCCGCTGCGAGGCCTCCCGAACGGTAGCGAACACCTCCGGCATGAGCTCGTCAAGGGACTCTCCCTCGTCGAGACGGGTTCGAAAGGTACCCGTCATCTTCTGTAACTCATCGTCCGAAAACCCCTGGAAAACCTCCTCCAGCCCATTCGTCAGAACAGCGATGGCCTCGAGGCGCTTGACCTTCTTCCCTTCACCAGCGCGAAGGATCCTATCAAACAGGAACACGGCTACTCCTGACGTCGGACGTGGTTCGGAAACCATCGTAGGCGCAAGCGTCGGCTATGACTGCCCAACGTCCATACGCCCCCTCACTTCCTCCCGCGACTACGCACGTTGCTTGAGCACTTCGTGGCCGTCGGAAACCGATTCCTCTTCCCTTTCAAGGTGGATGACACCATACGTCCACCCGCGGCGGCTATAGACGGCCGAAGGCAACCCGCTCTCTGAATCATGGAAGAGGTAGAAGTCGTGCCCGACAAGCTCCATGCGATCGATCGCCTCGGAGATCGTCATCGGTGCCGCGGAGTGGATCTTGCTCCGAATCACGATCGGAGTCCCGTCGAGAGGGATCTCCCTGGTGGCCGAATCCGGCGCGCCCTCCCAGGCCTCGACGCTGGTGGTCCGCGGGGATGATTCCATTGGCGTCCCGGGCTTTCCCACCCCGATTCGGCCCTGGTGGCGGTGAGAATGGCGCTCGTGCCGCTTGCGGAGGCGTTCAACCAAGCGGTCGATGGCTATATCCAGAGCCATATGCCGATCGTCGGACGCCGCCTCCGCACGTACGACGGGACGGTGGCCATGAACGGTGAGTTCCACCTTCTCCCGCTCGCCGGCAATCTTGGGATTACGCTCATGAACCACGTGAACATCGATGCGAATAGCACGGCTATCGACGGTCTCGATCCTTCGTAACTTCTCGATCACCCTCGCCCGAAACTCTTCCGAAACCTTCGTATGGCGTCCGACGACGACAATGTCCATGAAGCACCTCCTTGGCCGGGCGGCGCAGAGTGCGCGTTGCCTCCTCCTTCTACTTTAAGCCTCGCGCCCGACGCGCGTTAGGGGGCATCCGACACATCCTCGGATCGCGGGTCCCTCGCATGCGGAACACGTCCCGCCAAAACGCGTGAGGAGCCCGAGCCGTTCCGCCTCGTCAACGACGGCGTCAGAAAGCCCTGGGGAAAGGCCAAGGCGACGAGCAGCCACCCCCGCTGTCGCGCCCCGAGTCACCTCAATGACGACGGCCTCGAATATTCCCCTACCGGTCACAGCAGCCTCCCCACCTGGAAGGCCAAGGTCGCCAGCAACCACCCAAGGACGAGGTGCATCACGATGGCTCCCCCCGCCCATTTCCACCCGAACAGTCGCCTCTGCTCCGCGGCCGTCGCCAGGCAGGGAGCGTAGACGAGGACGAGGACCATGAAGGCGAAGCCCGCCGCCGCGGGGTGCCCCCCGGAGGTCTCCATCACCGTCTCCATGACCCTCTCTTCAAGCCCGGTCGGGGTGGATCCGGTCGGGGCCTCGACCGCGTACGACTGGGCAAGCGCCGCGACGGTGACCTCCTTCGCGGCAAGCCCGGAGACAAGGGAAGCGGCGAGGTGCCAGTCCCCCAGGCCCATCGGCTCAAGGGCCGGGGCAATCCCCCTGGAGCCCGCCCCGTACAGGCTGTCCTCTATCGGCACATCCCCGACGCCGTGCCCGCCCCGAACCGGGATCGCTGCGGCCAACCACAGGACGACGAGGGCCGCCACGATGATGGGGCCGGCGCCCCGAACGAAGGCCCCCACCCTGGTCAGGATCGAACGCGCGAGGACCCCGGGTCGGGGCCACTGGTATGCCGGCATGATGATGGCGAGCGGCTCCCGATGGACCTCCCTGAGCACGGTTCTCTTGAGGAGGAGGCCAACCCCCACGACGAGCAGGACGCTGAGGACGTTGAGCAGGAAGACGACCGTCCCCGCGTGGTCGGGGAAGAACACCTGAGCCAGCACCACGTAGACGGCCAGACGCGCCGAGCATGAGGTGAAGGGAATAAGGAGGCCCGTAAGGAGGCGCTGCCGAGCATCGGGAAGGACCCGAGTCGCCGCGAGCGCAGGGATATTGCAGCCGAACCCCACCATAAGAGGGAGGACGGCCCTCCCATCCAGACCCATCGAGGCCATTACTCGATCGGCGACGATAGCCCCCCTCGCCATGTACCCGCTGGCCTCTAGAACCCCGATCGCCGCAAAGATCACGATCAAGACGGGCACAAACGTCGCTACCGTGCCTACGCCCACCAGTACTCCCTCGACCAGTACCCCCTCGAGCCAACCCCCATCGACGCCGACCCTCTCGAGGGACCAGGACGCACCCGAGGACGCTGGCCCTTCAAAGAACGCCATGACAGCCTCAATGAGTGGGGCCGTAGCCCGCGTCATGAGTTCGAAAAGCCCCCAAACGACACCGAGGAAGACGGGGATACCCGTCCATGGCGCAAGAAGCACTCGGTCGATCAAGTCGGAGAATGTCCTGCGAGTTCTCGGAACGGCTTCAATGGCGGCAACGGCACCGCTCACCCACTCGAACAACCTCTCGGTCCTCTTGAGGGTCTCCTCCGGTGACTCTTCATCGGCTCCGATCGGCCTCCTCCCGATGCCCTGACCCAGGCCCCGTAGGCTCGGTCGGATCGTCGCTGCCGCTAGGACCGCTTCGGCAAGGGCATCCAACCCCTTTCGATGGCGGGTATCGATCTCGATGACGGGAACCCCGATCGTCGCGCTCAGGGCGGCAGGATCGACCCTGTGATGGTGCGCACCTGCGAGGTCGTTCATCGTCAGGGCGACGACGGCGGGGCTTCCCCCCTCTACCACCTGGGCGAGAAGGTAAAGGGACCGGGAAGGACTCGTCGCGTCCACGAGGACGACGGCGACCGTGCCGGGTTCGGCCTGCGCGATGGCCTCGGCGGTGACACGCTCATCCGGTGACCGGGCGACGAGGCTATAGGTGCCGGGAAGGTCCGTGACCTCGAACCGTCCGAGAGGGGTCGTCCACGTCCCCCGCATTAGCTCGACGGTCGTGCCGGGAGCGTTGACGGTGTGCTGCCGGGCTCCGGTAACGGCGTTGAATAGTGACGACTTCCCGACGTTGGGGTTGCCGAAGATGAGGATGGAAGCGCTTTCGCTCATTCGAGCACCTCCAC
The DNA here is from genome assembly GCA_964610155.1 of uncultured Demequinaceae bacterium. Classification (GTDB taxonomy): domain Bacteria; phylum Actinomycetota; class Actinomycetes; order Actinomycetales; family Demequinaceae; genus JAFGBM01. The sequence continues at coordinate 33,251 of CAZSUY010000005.1, read as the reverse complement.
CTCGATGCACCTCGCGGTGCCCAGGTCGATGGCAATCCGCGCGCATCCGAGGCCGACAAGCCTCCCGCCCAGTCCCGCCTTCTGGACGACCCGGATACGTTCACCTGGCCTGAGCCCGATCTCCTTCAGCCACAGGTCACCCGGCACACGCAGGCCCCGGCCTCGGCGACGACGCCTACCGCGGCCCCCTAGATGCCTTCTGCCGCCCGGCACCCGCGCCCACCGACCGCGGCGCCGACCGCGGCGCCGACCGCGACCCTTTCGGCGCGGCCCCTCAGGTGCACGCAAACCGATGATGCGCGCATCGATGTCGGGAGGGAGATCGGCAAGCAACATACTGTCAACGGTAGAACTTAGGGAAGCCTAACCTACGGGACCGAGGTCCCGATACGCGGAGCAGGGGTCGCGGCGAGAGTCAGCGCTCCGACGACGGCGATTCCCCTCGCCTCAAGGACCACCGATGCGCGGGCGAGGCTCGCCCCCGTCGTAATGACATCGTCCACTAGGGCAACCGTGGTAACGCGCGACGGTACGTCTCGCGCCCGAATGCCGCGCACGGCATTGATCCAACGCTCGCGATCCGCAAGGGACCTGGATTCGTATCCCCGGTTCATGAGAAGTCGCTCCACCACCACAGATTGCCCAGCTGATGCGAGGCCTTCCGCGGCTGCCGTGGCAAGCAGGGCCGTGAGGTCGAGACCCCTCGACCTCAACGATCGCCGATGCGGGGGGATGGGCACAATGGCCTGGACGGCGGCCAGAGCCGACGCAAGCGTAGCCGCAGCCCTTCTCTCCGCATCGGCAAAGAACGGGTCGAGGTCGCGCCGTCCTCCGTCCTTCCATTCCCCCACCATGAGGTGAACCGCCCCCTCAAGTGGCACGATCGACCACACGGGAAGCGTCACCCTGCCCTCGACGGCGAGGCGGGGAGCCCCCAATTCCGACCGGAACGGCGCTTCCCACCAAGGGGCCGCGCATTCCTCGCAGCACAGCACATCTTCAAGCCCGCACCCCGGACAGACGACTGGGACGACCGACCTGGCTATCGCGTTGAGACCCGGGACGGGTAGCCCTCCCCCTGACTCCCATTGCATTAGATCAGGATCATCATCTCCACGCGTCTGTTCTGGTTCGGATGCCTGGGGTGGATGACAATCCCCTGGTCTCCCTCTGGGGACGCCTCTCCGCTCATCAACCGCTGAAGGCGAACCCCGTCACCGAAGATCCAGTTACGACGGGGGACCACACCGTATTGACGCGCAGATATAGGGAGCCATCCCGTGTGATGGCGGTAATCGATCCAACGCCGTTTCGAGCGGCCAGACCCACCGCATTTGTAGGACTGGCGATCGCTTCGGTCCTCCCCCCGATGGTGACAAGTCGCACCGTCCCGGTTCCCCCTTGCTCCGCCGCCCCGAGAACCGCGATCACACGATCGTCGACCCAGACGACTTCCTCGGATGACCCCATTTCCGCCCCAATGTCGAGAATGGCGCCAGCGAAACTGGGAGTGCCATCCTGCGCCCTCACCAGAGCGAGGACCCCGAGCCTCCACAGGCCACCCTCCCGAGACAGGATCGCCACGCGGACGCCATCATGGGACACAGCGATCCCACCGATGTCTCGGCCTTCCGCACCCGGGATAGAAAGGTCGACCCTCTCCCCTTTGGGGCCGATGGCATGGAGCAATCCCTCACCCTCTGCCTCGGCCGTCCACAACCACCCCTCCCGATCGAAGCTGGGGGCAGTGAGCCGGTCCCCCTTCAACACCGTGGAGAGGGTTACGTTGCGCACCGCAGGTTTGGCCTCCCCTGCGGGAACCAGGTTGCCCGGTATCGACGCGGTCGCGAGGGTCCCCTCACCGACAACAACGGCAACCTTCTCCTCGTCGTATGCGAAGGCGACATCGTGGGAGTCCCCGGGAAGCCTCCCCGCACCATCGGGGACAAGGATTTGCTCCCCGTCCCACACCCCCAGTCGGCCATCGATGATGACGGCCGCCTTTGAGGATGGCACGGGTGGGTCGCTGAGGGTACCGCCCGGATCCATCCCCATGGTCAAACCCCCTACGGTGACATTCACTCCGGCGACATCTGGAAGCGCCAGGAGGGTGCGTTGGATCTGTTCGAGCGCGAGCGTGCTCTCGGTCGCGCTCCCCACGCTTCCGGTCGAGAGCGCGACATCCGCCTGGCCGCCCTCGACCGGCACCGCATCGACGACCAGTTTGGCAGTCGGAGCCAAGCCGGTCTGAACAGCGTCCTTAAGCCAGTGGGACGGCCCATTGATCAGGGCGAGGGTCGCATGGGTCGCGATGTTCCTCCGGGGGAACCACCGGAGATCAGACACGGCCACCTGCCCATCACGTGAACCGAACGTCAGGATCACGGGTCGGAACACCAAGGCAAGGCCCGCCTCGGAGATCAAGATTCCATCGTCCAGGCTGGAAATCCTCCAACGCCCTGAACTGACGTTGTATACCTCAAAAATCACTGTTGCTCGGGTTCCGGCCTCGTACTCCGTCATTTGCCCGTCGGCGCTTACGGTGGCCGCCAACGGAAGGGAGTAGGTGACGGTGCTGGCTTCTTCGTCCCACACCGAGGTGAAGTCGCCGGTGCCATAGATGGTGACCTTCGCCAAGGGATCCCACTCCGAAGCGGCGGAACCGACAAGGTATCCCCGAATATTGGAAAAGTCATCCGTGACACCCGCTGTGGACGCCGTCACGAATCCCTCGACCAGGCGGAGCGGATCGTCCTCGGGGATCTGAGGGGAAATCGGAAAAAGGTCCTCATCGAATACAACCTCACCCTCGCCGGCTTGCACGGCACCCGAGGTCGGGATCGATGCGCATCCAGCTATCGCCGAACACGCGGCGAGGAGCACCACAACCGAGCCAACCCGCATCCCTATGATTCTCATCGACGCCCCCTCAAGGAAGCCTCGGAAAGCGCCACCTTCTGCCCAAGGGAAGCGAAATCCTTTTCATGTGTCACCAGAGGAAGGACGGGTCGCGTACTGAGTCCATCCGATCCCCTGGGAAGGGTCAACCTGAAGCTCGCGCCCTGCTGGGGTGCGCCCCAAGCCTCGAGTCGGCCCCCATGGAGATTGGCGTCCTCCCGCGCTATCGCGAGACCCAATCCGGTGCCCCCCATCGTCCTCTTCCTGGATGGCTCCGCCCTCCAGAATCGATCGAAGACTCGCTCCGCCTGATGAGCCGTCATCCCCAGCCCATAGTCCCGAACCACGACCGCTACCCCGCGCTTGTTCGATCTGACGAGGACGTCCACGGGTCTGGCCTGGGCATGTTCGACGGCGTTCGACAGAAGGTTGCGGACAATCCGAGCGACCCTCGGTCGATCCATCGAAGCGATGTGACTCCCCGGAGCGACCCAAAGTCGGATGGCGACACCGCTCCCCTTCGCGATGGATGCGATGGACATCGCCTCCTCCCGAACGACTACCTGAAGGTCGGTCTCCTCGAAATCAAGCTGAGCCGCTCCGGCATCGATTCGGCTGATCTCGAGGAGGTCGGCCAGGAGAGCGTCGAAGCGATCGAGCTGTGCCCGAAGGAGTTCGGCCGAGCGCGCCACTTCGGGAGTGAAGGTCGATCGTGCCTCATGTAGGATTTCCGACGCCATCCTGATCGTCGTCAGGGGTGTCCTGAGTTCGTGGGAGACATCCGAGACGAATCGCCGCTGAAGGCGCGACAACTCCTCCATCTTCGTGATCTGGCGCTGAAGACTCTCGGCCATGTCATTGAAGGTGCTCGCCAAGGTCGCCATCTCGTCCCGACCGCTGTATCCCATGCGGGCCTCAAGGAATCCGTCGGCGAGCCGGGACGCCACCCTGGCGGCCTGTCGCACGGGACGAACGGCCTGCAAAGTCACGGACCACGTCATGAAGACGACGAGCGCGACAAGGACGATCCCCCCCAGCCCGAGGACGCGCTGGATGACTCCCAAGGTGCGCTGCTCGTCTCCCAGGTTGTAGACGAAGTACAACTCGAAGTCTCCGGCCACGGGAACCTCAAGAGGCGCCCCGACAACCACCCCAGGTTCGCCGCTACCAGGAAGCGCAACATGCTGCCATGATTGCTCCGCGCCACCCCACACGTCTTGTCGCATCTCTTCGGTCACCGCGTCGATCGATTCCACGTTGGAGGCGACTTCCCCGAGGACGACCCCGCCCCGGTTCCCTTCTCGCTGGAGCAGAAGGACCTCGCGATCCTCCCCTCCAAAGTGACGGAAGTCCCCCACGAGGTCGTACACGAGCTGCTGGAGTTCACCGGGAGCGAGCGCCGTGGCCGATTCCATCTTGCCCCGGGCACTTGCGATATCGCGCGCGCTCTCGGCGAGGATCCTCTCGATCTTGGTCTCGACGAGGCCGTCGCGGACCTGAGTGCTCACATAGGCACCGAGGATGGCCACAGAAAGGAACCCGATGACGATAGAGGATGTGACGACCCTCAGCATCATCGAACTCCGCCAGCGGTCCACCCCATGACGAAAGGGGTCGACCACGGCTCCCACAATCCGTCGCAGGAGCCTCCTCATGGTGTCACTCGGCCCACGCCTCGGAGCCATCCGCCTTGTACCCAACACCCCGCACCGTCAGGACGATTTCGGGATTCTCTGGGTCCTTTTCGATCTTCGACCTGAGCCGCTGAATGTGAACGTTCACCAACCGCTTGTCCGCGGCGTATCGGTATCCCCACACGTCCTCAAGGAGCACCTCCCGAGTGAACACCTGCCCTGGGGAACGAGCCAACACCACCAGCACGTCGAACTCCAGCGGCGTCAAAGGCAATGCCTCACCGCCTCGGGTCACCCGGTGGCCGGCCACATCGATCTCAAGGTCCGCGATATGAATCGTGGCGGGGGGAGGGTCCCCGGCTCTACGAAGCCTTGCCCGTACCCGCGCGATGAGTTCTCGAGGCATGAAGGGCTTTGAAACGTAGTCATCCGCACCGGATTCCAGCCCGAGGACAATATCGACGGTGTCCGACTTTGCCGTGAGCATGATGATGGGTACGCCAGACTCCGACCGGATCTCCCTGCACACGTCGACGCCGCTCCTTCCGGGGAGCATCAGGTCTAGGAGGATAACGTCGGGGTTCTCGGTATGAAACGCCTCAACGGCGCGATCGCCATGGTCACAGAAGACCGGCTCGAATCCATCCGCTCGTAGGACAATCCCGATCATCTCCGCAAGCGCCGTGTCGTCGTCGACTACAAGGATGCGTCCGCCCATCCACCCATTATGGTGGGCCGGTTCGTGGCAGGATAGGCACGAACCGAAAGGGGACTCCCATGACAGAGCGGTATGGCCCCGAGGATGCGTCTGTCCCCAGTTGGGAACCGCCGTCCGGCGTGGTACAGCCCGGCCAACCCCAATACTCCCCCGCAGCCCCAAACTACCCACCCCCCTCGGCAGCCGGCAGTGCACCAGGGGCAGTCCCACAAGGCGTCCCGACGTTCCGCTCCTGGCAGCCCGGATTCATGCCCCTCCGCCCCCTTTCCCTCGGTGACTTCCTCAACCTTCCGATGAAGGCCCTCAATGCCAACAGGGCCGTCATCCTCGGCGGGCCGCTTCTGTGCACGATCGTCACCATGCTCACGTGGGGCGTGGCGCTCGCTCTTCTGGTCGTCGATGAGCGGGACTGGTTCCTGTACCCGAGTCTTGGCTATTCCCCCTTGAGGGGAGAGACGATCCTTGCCCTCGTTGTGGCGTTTCTAATCACCCTTTTCACCGATGCGGCGGCGCGGGCGCTCGTCGTCCCAGGCGTCTCCCGCGGGATCCTTGGGGAGAGAATCACCCTCGGAAAAGCCTGGTCGATCACGTATCCCCGAATCCCGCAGATGCTCCTCTTCTACCTGCTGATCGCTCTCATCGGCATCGGCGTAGGCCTTGCCTTCTGGGCTCTATCGGCCACCGGCGCCGTTGCCCTGGTGGGGCTTCTCGTGTTTGCCTGCATCCCAGGAGTCCTGCTCGCCATCGTGTTCGTAGGTGTCGCCGTCTCGGCGATTGTCCTCGAACGGATCTCTGCCACAGCCTCATTCGGGAGGGCTTTCACCCTCATGAAGGGAAGCTCCTGGCGCCTCATAGGCAACTTCTTCGTCATCTACCTGGTCGTCTGGATGATCGCAGGCGCTATCAATGGGGTTCCCCAGGCCATCCTCACGACTGTGGCAGGGTCCTCGCCAAGCCTCGGCCCCCTAGTGGGTGTCACGATCGCATTTGTGGTGATCTCGACCGTCGTCCAGTCTGTCGTTCAGTACTCGTTTCTTGGTTCTCTCTTCACCCTCATGTATGTCGACCTGCGCATCCGGACCGAGGGATTCGATATTGACCTGGCCCGTGCGGCCGAGGCCGCGGCCAGGCGATAGGAGTGTTCCTAGAGATCCCCGTCGAACCCGATGCCGAGACGGCAAGGGAATGGGCGATCACGGAACTGAGCAAGTCGCAATACCAGGAACATGGGCCCTCATGGACCTCCCGACTCTTAGACTGGCTGGGGCGGCTACTTGACAACGTCTTCAGCTTCGATTTCGGGGGGAGCCCTCTTGCGGCGATCATCGTCATCGTCGTCCTCATCGGCCTCGTTGTCCTCATCGTCAGGATGACGGCCGGCCCCGTCGGTCGGGCCTTCCGGAGGGGACGAACCCACTCGGTCTTCGATGAAGACGCGCGTTCCTCGGCCGAGATGCGCACAGCCGCGAACGCCGCAGCAAAGCGCGGGGATTGGAACCTCGCCGTCCTCGAACGCTTCCGCGCGATCATCCGCTCCCTCGAGGAGCGGGACCTCATCAGCGATCGCCCCGGGGTGACCGCCGATGAGGCCGCCCTTGAGACGGGGGGGAGGTTCGCCGACGTCATGATGGACATGTTGACGGCCGCGAGCCTCTTCGATAGCGTGCGCTACGGATCCGGCGTCGCGACGGAAAAGGACGACGGATCCCTCCGCCGCCTCGATGCCTCGCTGGCGGGGAGAACCCTATTGAGCGCGGCGGCTCCATGACCGCCACCGATCTCGCCGAGCGCGAGGGATACACCGTTCCCGTCGCGGGCCCCTCGCTCCGATCCCGACTGTGGCGCCTCCGGTTCTGGCTGTTTGTCGCCTTTGCGCTCGTTGCGATCATCATCCTCGCGATCGTGAGGGACAATCCCACATCGTCCGCAACCATGTCGACCAGGAACCCTTACCCAGATGGCGCGATGGCGACCGCCGAGATCCTTGGGCGTCAAGGCGTCCGGGTGCGCGAGATCGCGCATCTCAGCCGCGCCATGATCCGGGACCCGGAGACGACGACGCTGGCCATCACCTTCCCGAGCATGCTGAGCGGCTACCAGATCGATTCGATCCTTGACTACCCCGGAGACGTTGTATTCATCGGGGTGAGCCGGGACCTCCTTCAATCCCTTACGGCTGGCCTCGAGGAATACTCGGGGTGGGACGAGGAACTCAGGGACGCCGACTGCCCTGATGCCGATGCAATCGCCGCCGAACGCATCACGGCCATCGATCCTAGGGCGATCTCCCTCTCATCGGAGTATGCAACGGTGTGCTTCGCCAATGACGATGGATACGGCACCTACGTGGCACTGTCCCAGGACAATCGCCGGATCCGTCTCATCACGGACCCCGTGATCGCGATGAACGAGAACCTTGCGAAGGAGGGCAACGCCGCCCTCGTCTTCCGAACCCTCGGTGCCAATGCGAACCTGGTCTGGTACACCGCCGCCTTCGACGACACCACGACCCTGACCTACTCCGGGTCTCCCAAGGAGCCTGCCCCCGATCACGTCACCGTCCAGCCCGGCTTCCTCCCAGCGGGGTCGGGCGATGCGCTCTTCGCCCTCGGCCTTGCCGGTCTCGTCGCGGCGCTGTGGCGGGGCAGGCGCATGGGACCCCTTCTTGGGGAACCGCTGCCCATCGTCGTCCACGCCTCGGAATCAGCAAGGGGCAGGGGACGACTCTACCGACGCGCCCGGGCGTACGGGCGCGCATCGGCGGCCCTCCGCGCGGCCACTGCCGAAAGGATGGGACGGCGCCTCGGGGTGCCCCGGACTGCCGAGGCTTCGGCCCTCGTTGCGGCCGTGTCCCGGACGAGCCATCTGAACGCCGCCCGCATTGAGTGGCTTCTGTATGGTCCACCCCCCGCGAGCGAACGGGCCATGATGGACCTGGCGAATGAACTCGATTCCCTGGAGAGAGAGGTTCAACGACCGTGACCGACACCCCACCGCCCCCGGCTCCCCCACCGCCCCCGGCTCCCCCACCGCCCCCGGCTCCCCCACCAACCCGGGCGAAGTCCTCCGACGCAGCGGTGCGCGAATCCTTGACCGCCATCCGTTCCGAGGTTGGCAAGGCGGTGGTCGGCATGGATGCCGCCGTAACCGGCCTCGTCATCGCGCTTCTCTGCCGTGGCCACGTTCTCCTCGAGGGCGTGCCTGGCGTAGCGAAGACCCTTCTCGTTCGGGCCCTTTCGGCCGCCCTCGACCTCGACTTCAAGCGGGTTCAATTCACCCCAGACCTCATGCCCGGCGACGTGACCGGCTCACTTGTGTTCGACGCAAAGACGGCCGCGTTCTCGTTCCGGGAGGGTCCGGTCTTCACCAACCTCATGCTCGCCGATGAGATCAACCGGACGCCACCGAAGACACAGTCCTCCCTGCTCGAGGCGATGGAGGAACGGCAGGTCACGAGCGACGGGGTCGCGCGTCTACTTCCGGAACCCTTCCTTGTCATCGCGACACAGAACCCCGTGGAATACGAGGGTACCTACCCTCTCCCCGAGGCCCAGATCGACCGATTCCTCCTCAAGATCTCAATTCCGCTTCCGGAACGGGAGGTCGAGACCGAGGTTCTCCGGCGGCACTCGGCGGGATTCAACCCCCGCGACCTCAAGGCGGCAGGGATGCGAGCCGTCGCAAAAACCTCCGACCTCGACAAGGGAAGGACCGCGGTCTCCAAGGTGGAGATCTCACCCGACATCTTGGGCTACATCGTCGACATCTGTCGCGCCACCCGGGAATCCCCTTCGATCTCGCTCGGGGTGTCCCCCCGCGGGGCGACCGCCCTTGCCGCCACCTCGAGGGCGTGGGCGTGGCTCCGGGGAAACGACTTTGTCTCTCCCGATGATGTCAAATCCCTCGCCGCTTCCACCCTCACCCACCGCATGCAGGTGAGGGCGGAGGCGGAACTCGAGGGGGTCACCCCCGCGACGGTCCTTGACTCCGTGCTCGCGACGGTCGGCGTTCCCCGGTAGCCCGTGTACATCACCGGTTGGACGGCCCTCCTCGCGGCCCTGGGGGCCGTGCCGACGTTCCTTGCGCACGATAAGACCATCGCCTGGGCCTGGCTCGTCAGCACCATTGGTCTCGCGCTGCTCGACGCCGCCCTTGCCCCCACCGTGACCGGGCTCGGGGTGAAAAGCGTGGTTCCCCGGTCGGTCCGCCTGGGTCAGAAGACCGCCGCAACGGTGAGTCTCGCCAACCTCTCGCGGGGCCGAATACGGGGAGCCATCCGCGACGCCTGGGAGCCCTCGGCCGGGGCTGGAGTCAATCGTCATCGATTCGATATCGGGCTACTCGAGACACGGAAGTTCATAACCCCGCTGGTCCCCACCCGCAGGGGGGACCGCCACTCCGGTGACCTCACCATTCGACTCGAGGGCCCCCTACGCTTGGCCGGGCGTCAACGCTCGATCCCCCGGCGGGAGACCCTCCGAGTCCTCCCCGAGTTCGCCTCCCGCCGCCACCTTCCCTCGCGCCTGGCACTCCTGAGGGAGATCGACGGGCGGGCCTCCGTAAACATGCGCGGGGCGGGTAGCGAGTTCGACTCGCTTCGGGAGTACGTCATCGGGGATGACGTCCGCAACATCGATTGGAGGTCAAGCGCCCGACGGGCTGAGGTGCTCGTCAAGACCTTCCGCCCCGAGCGGGACAGGAGGGTCTTCATCCTCGTCGACACATCCCGCCTCTCGGCCGGAAGGGTCGGGGACGCGCCCCGACTCGATGCCTCGATCGAGGCCGCCCTCCTCCTGTCCGCCCTCGCCGCGCATGCCGGTGACCGCGTTCAGGTGGTGGCCTTCGATCGAAAGGAAAGGGCGCGAGCCCTCGGTTCCACCGGACCCCGCCTCATGCCCGCGCTTGCCGAGGCCCTCGCCGTCGCCCAACCGAACCTCGTCGAACCGGACTGGCCGGGTGCCCTTCGCCTCATCCAGGACAGGCTCTCCCAGCGCTCCCTTGTCGTCCTCCTGACGACCATCGATCCCTCCGGGCTGGACAACGGCCTCGCCGATGCCGTCGCCTCCCTGAGTCAGCGGCACCAGGTCGTCGTCGCGAGCGTCGAGGATCCCGAGCTCGCGGAGTTGGCCTCCGCCAGGACGGATGTGGCCGACCTCTACAACGCAGCCGCAGCGGAACGGGGACGCCTGGAGACCTCGGCCCTCGCGATGAGACTTCGTCAACTGGGAGCGGAGATCGTTCGGGGTCTGCCCGGCGAACTCGCCCCCACACTCGCGGATACCTACCTCAGGCTCAAGGCGGCCGGGAGGCTCTGACTACGCCGCAACGGGAATCGTCGCTACAGCAAAATCTCCCTCGATGTCACCCGTCGCTCCCTCGTTGACGGCCGCCCGGCCGACGATGAAGACGAACGCCCAAAATCCGGCGAGCGCGACCACGCCGATTGCATCCTTGACGGCCCAGGGCAGGCGGCTGGGCGTGACAAAGGCCTCCAGCAAGCCGGAAATGAGGAGGGTAACCGCAAGGGCGAGCGTGATCGTCACGGCCGCCCGTCCCTCCTCCCCGAGGGCCTTTCCCCGGGTCCTGGCCCCCGGCACGAGCATCGTCCAGAACAGCCGAAGCCCCACCGCGGCCGCAACCAGGACCGCGCTCAATTCCAGCAACCCGTGCGGCGAGATCAACTGGAAGAATAGGCCGAGCATCCCATGCTCGGCCATGATCGCCGCAATGACCCCAACGCTGACGGCGTTCTGATAAACAACGAAAATCGGGACAAGTCCCGTGAGCCCATACAGGAAGCACTGCGCGGCAAGCCACCAGTTGTTCGTCCACACCTCAGCCGCGAAGGAGCTCGCGTCGTATTCGCTGTAGTAGTTCTCGAACTCATGTTGGGCAATGGTCGCCCGCTCCCCCGCGCTTCCTGCGAGATCCAGAACCCCCGGCGTGTTGAGGGTGTGAATGGCCGTGACGACGGCGATCAGGAGGAAGGCCCCCGCCACCGCAACCGACCACCACCGCACGCGATAGAGCGCTGCGGGTAGCTCACGGGTGATGACCTTCCGAAATTCGGCGGTCGATGGAGCATGGGCACCCGTCATCCACACCCGAGCCCCCGCCAGCGCAAGGGAGAGCCGGGCGATGAGCCCGGGCTCGGGGGCGGTCGACTGAACCGTGGAAAGATCCCCCGCCGTCTGCTGGAAGAGCCGGGTAAGTTCGTCGGACTCGGCACCGGTCAGGGTCCTCCCCTTGGAGAGCTCAGAGAGCCGTGCCCACCTCTGCTTCCTCGCGGCGCTGAGCGCGTCGATGTCCATGCCGCTACCATGCCATATCAGAGCCAAGGAGGCATGGTGACCAACCTGGAGGATGAGATTCTCATCGGGGAAGGAGTGCGCCTCGAGGCCGGTTCCGCACCCGTCACCCTTCGCATCGGTTCCGGCATCATCGACGCGTTCGCTCTTGGTGTCGCAACCTACATACTCGTTGAGATCTTCATCGCCTTCGCCTTCTACGTGAATGAGGCCCTAGCGAACGCGATGGTCATCCTGCTCATCGTCTTCGTCTACTTGGTCATTCCTTCGACGATCGAAACCCTCACCCGAGGTCAGAGCCTCGGGCGTGCCGCCGTTGGAATCCGCATCATCAGGGACGACGGCGGGCCCATCTCGTTCCGTCACGCATTCATCCGTGCGCTTCTCGGAGTATTCGAGGTCTATGGAACGCTCGGGGGTATCGCCGTAACCGTAGCCTTCTGCAGTCGCCGGGGAAAGCGACTCGGCGACTACCTCGCCGGCACCTACGCGCTTCGAACCCGTGGTGGCACGCGAGCCCTCCCCCCCATTGGCATGCCCGCGGGCCTTGAGGATTGGGCCGGAAAGGCCGACATCCGACGCCTCCCCGATGGGCTTGCCCTCACGGCTCGGCTCTTCCTCGGGCGTGCCCACAGCCTTCGACCGGAGGCAAGAGCTCGGCTCGGAAACATCATCGCCGAGGAGATGGGAGTCCTCGTCGCCCCCCCTCCCCCGCGAGGGACCCATCCGGAGACCTTCATCTCGGCCGTGCTGGCTTCCCGCAGGGATCGCGAGTATGAGTTCTTGATCCGACAGTCCAGGAGGTCCATTGCCGAGTCCGAAATGCTCCGCCGCCTGCCCCACGGGGTCCCCGATGTGGAGGACTAGACCCTAGTAGCGGTAATGATCGGGTTTGTAGGGCCCCTCGACGGGCACGCCGAGGTAGTCCGCCTGGCGGGGGGTAAGCGTCGTCAGATCAACGCCGAGGGCGTCTATATGGAGCCTGGCGACCTTTTCATCGAGGAGCTTGGGGAGTCGGTGAACACCCACGGGATAGTCATCCCGCCTGGTCCACAGCTCGATCTGGGCGAGCACCTGATTGGCAAAGGACGCGCTCATGACGAAGGAGGGGTGCCCGGTGGCGTTCCCGAGGTTGAGCAGCCTGCCCTCGCTCAGGAGGATCACCGAGTGCCCGTCCGGGAACACCCACTCGTCGACCTGGGGCTTGACCGGCACCCTCTTCGCTTCGGACGCGGCAAGGCCAGCCATATCGATTTCATCGTCGAAGTGTCCGATGTTCCCAACGATTGCCTTGTCCTTCATCGCTCGGAGGTGGGAGAGCTTCACCACGTCCCGACCCCCCGTCGTGGTGATGAAGAAGTCCGCATCGGCCACCACATCGTCGAGGCGGGCAACCTGATAGCCGTCCATTGCAGCCTGAAGCGCGCAGATCGGATCCACCTCCGTGACGATGACCCGAGCCCCCTGCCCGCGAAGGGCCTCCGCCGCACCCTTTCCCACATCTCCGTAGCCGGCGACCACCGCGACCTTGCCGCCGATGAGCACGTCCGTGGCACGGTTGAGACCATCCGGAAGTGAGTGGCGGATCCCGTACCGGTTGTCGAACTTCGACTTGGTGACCGAATCGTTGACGTTGATGGCCGGGAAGAGGAGCCCACCTCGCTCGTGAAGCCGGGCCAAGCGGCCAACACCAGTCGTCGTTTCCTCGCTCACGCCGACGATACCCGCCGCCATACGGGTGAATCGCGCCGGATCCGCCGCGAGTGACCGGCGCAGGATAGCGCGCATGGCCTCGGTTTCGCGATGGTAGCCCTCATCCTCCGGATCGAGCCCGGCGGGAACGGAACCGGCTGCCTCCGCCGCGACGCCCTCGTGGACGAGCCGGGTGGCATCGCCCCCGTCGTCGACGATGAGTGTGGGGCCGTCGCTTCCTTCCCACGTCAGGATCCGGTCGGTGTATTCCCAGTATTCCTCCACCGATTCCCCCTTGACGGCGAATACCGGCACTCCTGCCGGGGCATCGAGGGTCCCCGCCCCGAGCGCGACGGCCGCGGCCGCCTCATCCTGAGTAGAGAACACGTTGCAGGAGGCCCATCGGACATCGGCCCCCAAGGCTGCCAGAGTCTCGATGAGGACGGCCGTCTGGACGGTCATGTGAAGGGATCCCGCGATGCGTGCCCCCGCAAGCGGTTGGGCCGCGGCGAACTCCAAGCGGAGCGCCATCAACCCGGGCATCTCGTGTTCGGCGAGATCCATCTGATGCCTACCCGCGGACGCAAGCCCGAGATCGACGACGATGAATTCGAGGCCTGTCACTTGGCACCTTCCTTTCTCACGTCGGTCTCCAGGTAGATGAGGCGGGCCGCCGGTACGTCTACCCGTATGCGAGCCTCGGCCTCATCGACCAGGGCGGCGGCATCCTTGAGCCGTATCGTGCCCGGTAGGGCAACCTTAGCGGCCACCAGCAGGTCGTCCGGCCCAAGATGCATGGTGCGGAGGTGCACCACATCCCCAAGATTGGATTGGGCGAGGGCCTCCCTCACGCGTTTCAGGTCATCGGGACTCGCCGATTCCCCCATGAGCATGGACTTGGTCTCTATGCCAAGGACGATGGCGACCGCCACAAGCAGGAGGCCGATGGCCGCGGTCCCTGCGGCGTCCCACCTTCCATCGCCAGTCGCCAGAGTCAAGCCCACACCGCAGGCCGCGAACGTCAACCCGATGAGCGCCGCAAGGTCCTCTAAAAGGATGATGGGGATCTCGGGGCTCTTCGAGCGTCGGATATAGGACACCCACCCGAGCGAACCCCTCACCAAGTCGGCCTCCCCGATCGCGGTCCTGATCGAAAGGAGCTCAAGGAGGAATCCAACGCCGAGGACGGCGAGAGGAACCCACCGCCATGAAACAATCGGTTCGGGATGCGAATACTTGTGCCAGGCCTCCGTCATCGCGTACATCCCGCCGACGGTGAAGAGGACGACGGCAACGAGGAAGGCGTAATAATACCGAGCCCTGGCATATCCGAAGGGGTGCCGATCCGTTTCTTCCCGCCGGGCCCGGTGTCCACCGACAAGAAGCAGCACCTGGTTTCCGGAGTCCGCCACGGAGTGGACGGACTCCGCCAGCATCGCGGACGAACCCGTCAAGAGGAAGGCGACGAACTTGGTCGCCGCGAGTCCAAGGTTCGCGCTCAGCGCCGCGAAAATGGCCTTCCGCCCGACCTTCGTCGGCATCCCTAGTCCTCCGCCACCCGGATGACGTTCAGGACCCGATCCCGGAGGTCTTCAAGAACACCCGGATCGGCAGCCTCCGCGTTCAGCCTGACGAGGGGCTCGGTGTTCGACGGCCTGACGTTGAACCACCATCTCGGCTCCTCCCCCCAGTGGCTCACGGTCAATCCGTCGAGGTCATCGGTAGTTACCTTGGGGTTTGCAAAGGCCTTCCTGACCCGCTCGATTGCCCCTTCGACGGTGGGCACGGTGGAGTTGATCTCCCCCGAGGCCACGTACGGGTCGTACTCCGCGAGAAGGCCGGATAGCGGGAGATCCTGTTCCCCGAGCGCGGCAAGCACATGCATCGCCGCCAGCATTCCGGAATCGGCGAAGAAGAAATCTCTGAAGTAGTAGTGGGCGGAGTGCTCCCCGCCGAACACGGCGTCGAGGCTGGCCATCTCCGCCTTGATGAAGGAGTGGCCCACCCTCGATCGAACGGGGATAGCCCCAGCGGCCGTCAGCGCCTCCGGCACGGCCCTTGACGAGATGAGGTTGTGGATGATGGTCGGGGTGCGGCCTGCCTCTAGCTCCCCTTCGGCCTCCCGGACCCCGACGAGCGCCGTGATGGTCGAGGGCTTGACGATCTCACCGCGCTCGTCAACGACAAAGCATCGATCAGCGTCGCCATCGAAGGCCAGTCCGATATCGGCGCCATGTTCCCTAACCGCCTCTTGAAGGTCACGGAGATTCTCCGTCTGAAGAGGATTCGCCTCGTGGTTGGGGAAGGCTCCATCGAGCTCGAAGTAGAGGGGGACGATCACAAGCGGGAGGGGGGGCAATCCCGCCTCCGTTCCGAGCACGGCTGGCACCGTGTAGCCCCCCATCCCATTCGCGGCATCCACGACGACAGTCATAGGACGGATCGCTGAGAGATCGACGAGCGAGCGCAGGAACGCTCCGTATTCCGCGAGCATGTCCCGTTCGGTTGTCGATCCCCTTCGCTCAACCACGGGAATGCCCTCGGCGAGGTATCTCGTCGCCAAAACCCGTGCATCCGCAAGTCCCGTATTCTCCCCAACTGCCCTAGCCCGCGATCGACAGAGTTTGATGCCGTTGTACTCGGCGGGGTTGTGGCTTGCCGTGATCATGGCGCCGGGGATTTCCATCGCACCGGAGGCGTGGTACAGGCCATCCGTCGAACAGAGGCCGATGAGGATGGTGTCGACGCCCCTTGAAGCGAGGCCGGAGGCGAAGGCCTCAGCAAGTGCCGGGCCGGACTCCCTCATGTCCCGTCCGATGACGACGGTCCTGGCCCCGTCGGCGAGCACGACGACATCGGCAAAAGCCGCCCCGATAGCACTGGTGACGTGTGCGGTGAGGTCCTTGCCCCATACGCCACGGACGTCGTAGGACTTGATGAGGCCGGAGAGGTCGGGCGAATCGATCACGCCACTACCGTAGTCGGCGTCATGCCTCCGATGACACCACACGAAGGTGACCCCGGCGGGGGGGCTCGGGAACCGCCTCTGACGCCTTCTTCTCGACGTCCCTGGGTCGACCGGCCTCGCGGACCGCCCTGGCCAGGGCGTCTATGTCGTCGGGGGACGGGGGAGGGTCGGCGAACTCCTGCTGAAGGTGAACGATGTCCCAGCCCCGCGGGGCCGTGAAACTATCCGCATGTTGGACGCACAGGTCATAGGAGTGGGGCTCGGCGTGATGAGAGAGGGCCCCGACGACCACACAGGAATCGGCATAGACGTACGTAAGGGTCGCCTGGGCCGGTCTCCCGCATGGCGTCTTCGAACACCGACGCTTGGTCGTCACGTTCGGGACGCTACCCTCCCCCCCGGGTCAACCAGCGACACCACGCCGATGGGTGCCCAGGGCGGAGCCCCAGCGGGTCATATTCCACGATACGGACTTCGCAGCGCAGACTCCCTCTATGGGATGTAGGGGCCCGGCACCACCGAGATCGCGATCGGATCGTCATGAATGTCGATCGGTTGGACCGCGGTGATCAGATCCTGATCCTCGACAAGGAGCACCCACGCGAGGTCTCCCTCGATCACGATCACCGTTCCGGGATCGGCCTCGATGGGAAGTTCCGCCATCGTGCCCGCGCCCATGACCTTCTCGGCTAGCAAGGCACCCGTGGCGGCATTTCTGACCCGAAAGACCCCTTGGGCATCGGCATACGCCACGACGGTCACGTTGTAGGGCGGCATTACCGCTGTAAGGCGCGAGCCCATGCGGGGATCCTGACCCACAACCCACACGAGGTCATGGGCCAGGTCCCCCTCCGGCCCCTCCTCCGGCACTCGAGCCTTGCGGCCGATCGCCGCTGCGACGACAGGGTTGTCTGCCTCGACGATCACGGTCGATCTCGTCGAGGCTGGCACATCGAGGTCGATGGGGACTCCGGGCTCGAGCCGAACGTTCCCCGCCCCCGGCCACGGCTGCTCGCCGGCCGTGTCAATGAGAGTGAGGGAGACCGAGGCCCCTTCGGGAGCCATGAGCCGTACGGTCGCTGGCCCATCTCTTCCCTCGGGGTCGCTCGGGCCGACCCCTGGGATCACCAGTCGTGTAGTCGGCATCGCTCCCGCGACCACCCACTCGCTGCCCGCTGGCAGGAAGCCATCGAGCCGCGAATCCTGAATCGCCGCAACGACCCCGGCACCGTCGGCCTCAACATGGACGACGAGGGTCGAGAGTTCTACGGCGATTCCCTCAAGGAGGAAGGATTCCGAAGACCTCGGGCCCATGGAGGCGATGACCGACTGCTCGACCTGGCCCGTCGGTCCGTAGATGGTCGCGACCACCTCAGAGATGACGCCGGAAGGATTGATCAGAACAAGTCGAGCGCTGCTTCCGATATGAGTGGAAGCCCCGACAAGCCAAAGGTCAATCCTGGGTCTCGCGCAGGTCGCTGCCGCAAGCCCCGACAGGTCGCCTTGACTCACTCGTTCCACCTGAACCCCGATCGGGGCATCGCTAGCAACGCCGAACCCGATGGATTCAACCTGATTCCCCGATGGCACGAGGACGGTGCGAAGCACGTCGCTCGTGCCGGGGGCAAGTCCTCCTTCGTTCTCGCCGGCATCACCAACGGGCAATTCCATCCATCCGACGCACCCAACGGGGAGGTCCGAAGGCATGACCTCTGTCGTCGTCGGGGTTCGAACAGCCACGTCCTCCGGCGTCGGGTCAAGCCACGCGGCCGTCCCGGCCACAACCCCAAGGGCAAGGATCCCCGTGATCACCCGAATCATTGCTGCTCCTTCCGGTAGGTCCGATCCCGAAGAGGGACGGCACCGAGGAGTGCCCAGACGATAGCGATCATGCCCGCAAGCCACCACGCCCGGTAGGCGGGATCGTAGTAACCCACCTCAAGGTCTCCCGCGGAGGGGTCCAACTTGAATCCCTGGCGTCCATTGAGGTCGACGGGGTCAAGGCTCTCCCCGTTGAGGGTCGACCACCATCGCGGGTCTGCCGGCACGGCCACGAGAAGGGTACGGCCCTCCTCCCCCTCGGGAATGTCGGCCTTCAGCCTCGATGGCTCCGATGGGAGAGGACTGCGATCACCTCCTGAGTCCATGATCCAGGCTCGTGTTATCTTCACGTCGTTCCCCGCGGAAACCGGAGGAAGCACGCGCCAGGATGCCCCGAGACTGGAGACCCCGATGAGCGCCAGGTCATCGACGAGGAGAAGCGGGCCTTCCAATTCGATCGAGTCTGGTGCCACAACGACGACCCCGATGCCCCATGCCCTAAGGAGCGCTCCGGCCCCATCTCCCGAGCCGACAAGACTTGAGACCGCCGGGCCCAGAAGGGAGATGTCGCCCGCATCCTCGCCACCCGTTGGCCAGCTACCATCCGCCGCAAGATGGGCTCGCCCGAGAAGGGAGGAATCCCCGTCGGATCCCAAGACTGTGAAGCCGATTGTGCCGTCGTCGAGCGACCGGAGGAGCAGGACCCTCGTCGTCGGTTGTGACGACCACTCCAGATTGGCGACAAGGGGGAGAACGGAGACCCCTGCCGGATGGACGTCGCCTCCGAAATCCCGTCCGGGCCACGCGGCAGCGGTGACATGAACCACCAGAAGGCCGGCAACAACCATCGCCGAGGTCTTCCGACTCGGACTCGATCGTCTTGCGGTTGAGGAACTGTCGGAGACCTTGGACCCAACTGAACTGCTGGAGGCCGCCAAGACGGCTATCAAGAGGCCGAGGGCGAGTAGCGACAGACCCGGTCCAGGCCATCCATTCGCGGCGGCCGATCCGTCGACCGCGATTCCGACCGCGATGGTCCGCTGAGCGATGATCGCGGAGGCAAGGCCCCCGCCAGCGATGAGCCAACCTACCCGTGTCGCAAGAGGGGATCGCCCGCTGGTGAGCGCGATAAAAGCCGCGACGACGAGGGCCACGCCGATGAGGTAGGTGAGAACGAGGTTGCCGGTCTCGGTCGCCGCAGGCCACGGCGGGGGGGGCTTCCCCATCCCCCAGAGCAGGTCCCAGCCGCTGACAGGCTCCGACGGGAGTGCCGGACCCGGCTCTCGCACCAGAAGGGACCACCACCGAGCACTCCCCCGGTGCTGCCAGGTTTGCCACAGCGCGGGCCCCTGAACCATCAAGGCGGGAATCACGATGAATGCCATCCGGCGCCGATGGCCCTTCACTCCTAGGGCCAGGGCTACGACGACAAGGACGAGGGGCACCAGGAGGATCGGAGCAGAGACGGTGATGGCCACCAGCAGGACTGCGGCCGCGGCTCCCGCCCCCGAAGAACCGATCCGTCCCCGCGGGAATTCCTCCGCATCGCCCAGCACGTCCCTACGAAACAGGGAGGTCGCCCTGGCAAGGGCGTAGGCCAGGAGCGGAAGAAGGATGTGGACAATGACGCTTCCCACGCGTCCCTCGGCGACCGAGGTCGTCAGCGATGGCCACAGGCTCCACGCGACGGCCACGAGGACCCGAGCAGTCAAGGACCGGGTCGCCGCTCCGGCCCCAAACCATGCGGCGAGACCGGCGAGCAGGGGACTCAGGGCGAGAAGCAGCCCGATCCCCATGGCGAGGCCCCCGGGCACTAGGGCGAAGGGAATCATGAGGGCCGCGAAGGATCCATCCAAGGCTCCTCCACCCAACCCCTGGTCGCTCCACCCGGTCCACGATCGCTCCCAAAGGTCGCCCACGGAGACGTCCGTCACGCCGAGGGAGGTACCGACAAGCATGTCCCCCCGAAACAAGGGGGCAAGCCAGGTCCCGTAGAGGGCAAGGGTGAGGCCCGCCAGGACGATCGCTACCCCAACAAGCGTCCATCGGCGACGAACTCGAAGACGCGCGAGCTCCCGCCTCTGGACATCGTTCGGGCGATTCTCAGCGCGCCATGCCTCGTACAACCCGAATTCCCGGGTTCGGATGAAGCCCATCATGTCAACGGTCCTCGCCAGGAGGGGGCGTTCGACTGGCTCCCTACCGGCCCGAGCGATCGCCGCACGCGAATGCCTGAGGTGGCGAAGTTTCGCCGTAAGAGTGAGTGGCACGGCGAGGTCAGCGATGGACAGACGCGGCTCCCCTGCCGCTACCCTGACGAGTGCCCTCCCAAGGCTCGAAAGGCCGACCCGAGCGAGGATGAAGGGAACGGTCCAGAGCCTCGCCCACGCGAGGGCGTGATACCACTCGGATGCTCGCACCCGCGTGTGATTGCGACGCCCATCCAGATCTCCCCGACCTGTCTTCCTCCGCCCCAGTTCCATCGGGCCTAGGAGCGTAGCCTGTGCGTGCCTGACTCGTGCCCGTGGGGCTACGACCACGTCGTGACCCGATCTCCAGGCCCGTCGGCAGAAATCGGTTGAGTCGCCGAACACCCCGTATGCCGGGTCGGTCCCCCCCAGACGCTCCCAAACATCACGCCTAACCAGCGCTCCTGCGAGCCCGACGGCGAGGACATCCTCTCGACCCTCATGCTGCCCTTGGTCGAGATCGTCCTGCTCCACGGTGTTGAGCCGCCGACCGCTCCGGGAAACCGTGATGCCGACGCTCACCAGCCTCTTCGGATCATCCCATCTCACCTGGACCGGTCCGATAATCCCTGCGGCTCGACGCTTGCGGGTTATGGCGAGAAGTCGGGAGAGCGTCTGGTTGAAGGGTGCGGAATCGTCGTGGAGGAGCCAGAGCCACTCGTTGTCGCCGGGATTTTGCCGAAGCAGGGCGTCGATAGCGTCCCCGAAAGTCGACGCGTCGACCCTTGTTACGGGAATACCTAGGCCGACGGGAACTCCAAGATCTTGTCCCTCGGATCGCGAGTCCCCTACGACGACCAGGTGCCAGGCGTCGATCTTGCGGTCCTGGGCAGCGAGGGCCGCGAGAGTCTCGGCAAGGAAGCCCGCCCGCCCGGTGGTCACGACGATCGCGCGGACGAACGGACCGCTAACGCTCATCGAATCCGCCGATGCGGCGGCTAGACCGCTCGACGCTTGAGCTTGCGGCGCTCACGCTCGGACAAACCACCCCAAATCCCAAATCTCTCATCGTTGGCTAGTGCGTAGTCCAGACACTCACTGCGCACCTCGCATGAGGTGCACACCTTCTTCGCCTCTCGGGTCGATCCGCCCTTCTCCGGAAAGAAGGCCTCGGGATCGGTTTGAGCGCAGAGGGCGCGCTCCTGCCACCCCAGTGGACCATCGTCGAGTGCGGCGAAGATGCTGATGACCGTCGCAAGAGCCGACACCGGTCTCTCCACATCGGAGGAGATCGGCCCGTCAAGGACGTCCCACATCAGGTCTCCCATCACCGCGGCTGTTGTCTGCCTTGGATGAATTACATCCATGTAATCCTATCCTCGTCAAGTTGACCACAACCGGGGCGAGCGCGCAAGCCTAGACCGTGGGGATCGGAAACCTTGTGAGGCACGCTAAGGCAACGGCTTGCCGGTCTGGAGCGTTGATGTTGGTGGGAGTACACGGGGACCCCGCGAGATTCGTACAATGAGGAAGCGATGACAACGACTATCCAAGAGGCGCGCCCATGAGCAAATTCCATGCTCACCCGAAGCGCCATGCCGCGACGACCCGTGATCACGGGGCCATCGCCTGGGTACTCGCCCTCGTGGCGGGCGCGATCGCCTTCTATCCCACCTTCCTCTACTTCAACGTAACGGGCGTCCTCGGTGAGATACAGGCCGATGACCACACCCTCCTGATCCCCCCGGAGACTCGACCGGAGGCCCCCCCGGTCGACAACGCGGAGGGGCAGTGGGTGAACATCCTCCTCATGGGATCGGATACCCGAGCGGGTGAGAACGCCGCCCTCGGGGGGGCGGAGAATTCCCTCGCAAACGATACGACCATCATCATGCACATCTCCGCCGACCGATCGCGGGTCGAGTTGCTGTCCATCCCCCGGGACTCCCGGGTCCGGCTTCCGGGCTGCATCCGAAGCGACGGCACCAGAACCTACCCCGAGACACAAAAGTTCAACCACGCCTTCGGAATTGGGGGGATGAACGGATCCACCGGGGACGCCGCGGCCTGCGTCATCAGGACCGTCGAGGATCTAACCGGGATCTACATCAGCGAGTACGTTGTCATCGATTTCGTCGGAGTTCGAGATATCGTCAACGCACTGGGAGGGGTCCCCATGTGCATCCCCTTCGACATCACGTCACCCAAGGCACAACTCAGCCTCAAGGCTGGGCCCCAAGTACTCAGTGGCTACCAGGCACTCGGCTGGGCGCGAGCCCGGACCCTGGACTTCGAAAGTACCGCAGACAAGAAAGCCTTCGAAAAGGTCTACGGGCCAAACGGCCTCGATCCGGCTCGCATCAAGCGCCAACAAGAGTTGATTGGCAAGATCTTCGAGGTCATCCTTCACCGAAACCTCCTCTTCCACCCCGCGGAGCTCACGGCACTCCTCGAGGCCGCCGCCGACTCCATGACGGTCAGCCCGAACATGAAGGAGTTCGACTACCTCATCGGGCTAGCCTGGAGCCTGCGCGGAATCGATAAGTCGAATATCGTCTTTACCACCGTGCCGTGGAAAATGAACGTAAACAACACCGACGTGGACTGGCTGCCCGAGGCCTACGACATCTTCAAGGCGATAGAAAACGACCAGCCGATCTCGGGAATCTCGGACATCGACGTACAAACGGTCGCCGAGATGAGCGACGCGGCCCCAACGCCGGTTCCCACATCGTCTGCCGGTACGGGCGAGACACAGGACCCCGCCGACTCGGACGAGACAACCGAACTCCTGGGCGCCTGCACGGTTGGATAGACACGGGGTTGGATAGACACGGCCGGATAGGCCTGGAAACCAGCCCTCCTACCGCTTGAGACTCTGCCCCTTTGCCTTTGCCGCATCGGTCAGGTTCGCCTGGAAGGTCTCGACCCTGGTCCGCATCTTCGCCGCCGACTCATCGGCGCCGGCCCCGAGGATCCGGGCGGCGAGCAGCCCCGCATTTCGGGCCCCCCCGATCGACACCGTCGCGACAGGTACTCCTGAGGGCATCTGCACCATGCTCAGCAGGGAATCCATCCCATCGAGTTGCTTCAGCGGAATCGGAACACCGATGACAGGGAGAGGCGTGACGGCCGCGACGACGCCCGGCAGGTGGGCCGCCCCCCCGGCCCCGGCGATGATGACCCGAAGCCCGCGTTGGGCGGCGGAACGCGCATAGGCGATGGTCTCGTCCGGCATGCGATGGGCCGAGAGCACCTCGACCTCATTCGCAATCTCAAACTCATCGAGCGCCTTCGCCGCGGCCTCCATGATCGGCCAGTCCGAATCCGATCCCATGATGATCCCCACGAGGGGTTCGTTCGCTACCATCGCCACCTCCGATCCCAACGATACCGGCAGAGCTTGGCGGGCACGTCGGCAAAACCCCGTCCGACCCGTTAGGCTCGCCGCGTGGCCGTTGTGTGGTGGCGTGAGCGTCGATCCGAGTTGCTGAAGTTCGGCGTCATCGGCGGCTTGGCATTTGTTGTCGACTTGGGGTTGTTCAACCTCCTGCACTACGGCCCTCATCCCCTACTCGAGGATCGAATCGTCACGGCAAAGATCGTCTCCGCCGTTGCCGCGACCGTCGTCTCCTGGATAGGCAATCGGATGTGGACGTTCAGGAAACGTCGCACCGATCGACCCATCGATGAACTCCTAGTCTTCGCACTCATCAATGTCGTCGCCCTCCTCATCCCCGTCGTTACCGTTGCGTTCACGGCCTATGTGCTCGAACTCCGCGACGCGGTCCCGACCAACATTGCGGCGGTAGTCGGGATCGGGATCGGAACGATTGCGCGATACATCGGATACCGCCGATTCGTCTTCACGGATGCCTCTCTCCTCCGGGCCCGGCTCTTCCGTGCGCTGTGCGCCTCCCCTGACTGGATTCTGCTCCTCACCGTCTCCCTAGCCATCGCCTGTGCGGCGACCGTTAGCCTGGGAGTCTTTCGACCGTGGACGGCCCTCCCCCTGGCTGCCGTGTTGGCCGCAGGTGGCTGGCGTCTCCTCCCGGCACGACGCCCCACAGCATCGGACGCCCAAGGCGCTCGTTGGCTTCTCGTAGGCGTCTCGGTGTGGTTCACCATCAATCTTCCCTTCATCGCCGAGTACCTCATCGTGCGACGCGATCCCGGATTCCTAACCCTCAGCGGGATGTGGCTCATCGGCCACCCCTCCACAGACATCTCCACGGATGGTGCCATGGAGGCCGCGGCCGCCCTCCCCCATGCCCGGGCGGAAGCGTCCGAGGCATGGAACCTCAATGGAGACATCATCCAACCCCAAGGGGCCAAACTCCTTCCTGCCCTAATCGCCATGGGTGGCTGGGTCGGGGGCACAACCGGAGTAATGACGGCCAATCTCGTCATCGGAGCCGTCGGGCTCGTCGCCGTCTATGTCCTCGCCAGGGAAGCTCTGGGGCCGATCGCGGCCCTTGTCCCCGCAATTGGGGTTTCCATGACCGTCTCACACATCTGGCTCTCACGTGCCGCCTACACCGAATCCATCACGATGCTCCTTCTCGTCGCCGCCATCGCCTGGGCTTGGCGAGGCGTCAAGGAAGCGCGGGCCGGGCCTCTGTTTTTGGCTGCCATAGCATCCGGAACAACCATGTTCGCCCGCATCGATGGGGCGGTATTCGCGATAGGTGTTCTCGCCGGGGTCACGATCGCCCTCCTAGGCTCCCGACACTGGAGCATCGCCAGGCGGGGCCTGGTATTCGCCGGGTTCGCCGCAACGCAGGCGCTTGTGATAGCCGCCGGCTACGCGTCGCTATGGCGATGGAGCAGGGCCTACATCGATCGCCTAAGCGACGAGGCGGGGACCCTGGCGAAGTGGTACTTCCTTTTTGTCGGCGCTGCCGTCGTCGCAGCGCTCACCGTCGTCGCCTTTTCCTTGCACAAGAGACAAATCCCAACGACCACCCCATCCGATGCCACGGATGGAAGCCGGTCAGGTGGACGGGTGTCCCGCTGGCTGACGGCGGGTGGCATCACTGCCGCCTTCGTCGTACTCGCGAGTCGCCCGTTGTGGATGACGGGGCACGGGACTTCGAAAGTCCCCTCATACATCGAGTTCCTGCAGACGAACGCCGGGGAACCTGTCGATGCGACGCGCACCTATGCGGAATCCACGGTCACCTGGATGAGCTACTACCTCACCTGGCCTCTCCTGGCACTAGGGATCATCGGTTTCGCTGTCATGGCCTGGAAGTGGGCCTCGGGGGAGCACGTCTGGGCCGTCCCCATCGCCGCCTTCCTTGCCCCCACCGTGTTCTACCTTCTTCGTCCGTCTATCGTCCCCGACCAGGCATGGGCCATCCGTCGCCTCTCTTCAGCCGGGATCACGGGACTGATCATCGCGGCCGCATTCGCCTGGGTCGCAATCACCCGCTGGCTCTACCGGAGAAAGAGCCCTCGCACGGCCTCCGTAGCATCGACGGTCATCGCGGCTAGCATCGCTATCTTCCCCGTGCTTGCCTGGTGCACCTACGCCCCAGGTATGAACTGGAGCCCCATCATTCCCACGAGCGCCGTGTACCTACCCGAACAGATGGGTGCCCGCAACCAAGTCGACATCCTGTGTTCCTACGCGGATGGACATCCCGTCATCCTCGCGGGAACCTCTAGCCACTTCGGGACCATCAGGGTGTCTTGCGAGGTCCCCGTCGTCCTCGTCCAAGGGGAAATCTACGCCACGAACCTTCGGGAGGCGTCTGCTGTCTGGGAAGAGGCACCGGTCGTCCTTACGGAACACCCCGAGAACGTTCCCTGGACGACGACCCCGTCTTCCCCAACCTTCGAGGCAACCGCGAGGTATGCCACTGGGGCCCTTCTCAGCCTTCCCGTCGAGGTCTCTTCCGAACGATTTCATTGGTATGTCGGCAATGTACTTCCCGACGGTATGGTCGAGTTCGTCCCCCCACCCCGCGGATCGTAACGTCTCGATCTCTGCGTTGACTGGGCGAAGGTTCTCCACATTCTCTGATTCGACGTAGCGCCTTAAGGATCGACGCGCCACTATCTCATCGTGAGGATCACCGTCGGCTGCGATCATGACCTCGCGGTTACTCCGGGCACCACCGTCCCGGAGATCGCTAAGGCCGCGCGGAATCTCGGGATCAATCTCGGGCCCAATGTGTGGTGCGGAAACGTCGCCCTCGATCCCCGACACCCCGCAGGGACCTGGCCCCTTCTCGAGGGGGCGCGTCTCACTTCAGAACCCGGACCCCCGTGTGCGCCATCCCGTGGCCCGACCTTGCTGGTGGTGGCAGGCCCCCATGCCGGCGGTCGTGCGTCGATCGGAACCGCCGGTGTCCTGATCGGGAGGGAAGATGGAGCCGACCTGCTCCTCAAGGATCCTGCAATTTCGCGAGCCCATGCGATGGTCAAGGCTGGCACCTCGCTCGTGGCAACCGACCTCGGATCCTCCAACGGCACCATTCGATGGCGAGGATCCGAGGCACGTGCCATCGGACGGCCTCAAGAAGCCAAGGACGGGGACGTCCTCGCTATTGGTTCGTCTCTCATCGCCATTCTCGACGATGCCGCAGAGCCCGTCGACAAGATGGGCTCCTCTCTGGACACCCCTACCAGAGGAACGGATCTTTCGGCGCGCCTGGCCCCTCTGGCTGGCTCCATCGTGAGCGGAATAATGGTAGCGGCCATGACGGGAAGGTGGTATCTCGCCATCCTCGGACTCGCCTATCCCGCATACATTCTGGGATCCATCGGCGTGGCCCGGCTCCGCCCCGCCCACGTCCCCTGGGACCTTTCCGTTCTGCCTTCCACTCTCCCGTTCTCTCGCCGTTCATGGCTTGCTGCGTCTCCCCGAAGCATCGCTATCATCGGAGACGCCCGGCACGCCAGGGCATTCGCCCGAGCCCTCGTACTGATGCTTGGTCGCAAACCCAGGGCCGATGGGTGGGAGGAGCCCTGGATGCGGTGGCTCCCCGGTTGGGGCCCAACCGATCCAGAGGTCATCCTCATCGCCGAGGAGCCGGCCCCCTCGTGGTGTGATGCGACAGCCGTGGTTGGCCCGGATGGTTGCCTCCTGTGGCTGAATGGGCGGGCCACCCCCCTGCCCCCCGTCTCGATTGCGGAATCCGAGGCCGATGCCCTTGCGCGAGCTCTAGCCGGAGAGACGGGAACCTCCTCCCTCCCGCGACGAGTGCGGTGGGCGGACGTCGCGGAATCACTCCCGTCTGGGCCGGATGGAACCCGAACCCTCACCGTTCCCCTAGGGGCGACCCTCGCCGGTCCCTTCATCCTCGACCTCGACGCCCAAGGACCCCACCTGCTGATCGCCGGCACCACGGGCTCCGGGAAATCGGCCCTGCTTGAGACCCTGATCCTTGGCCTGGCGTTGCGTTACCCACCCGATGATCTTGGGATAGCCCTCATCGACTTCAAGGGGGGCGCCGGCGTGAGGGTCTGCGCTGACCTACCCCACGTCAGGGGTGTGCTCACCGACCTTGATCCTCATCTCGCGCGGCGGGCACTTGGCGCCCTAGCGATGGAGATCGAGGATCGAAAAACCGCACTCACTCAGGTTGGGCTCTCCTCCTTCCGGGAATGGGAAGCCACGGGTGGCGCACCCCCTCGTCTACTTGTGGTTGCGGACGAGTACCAGGAGCTGGCGGCGCAGTATCGCGAGTTTCTGCCGGACCTAGCCCGACTCGCGGCTCAAGGACGATCCCTTGGGCTTCACCTTGTTCTCGCGACCCAACGTCCCGCGGGTGCCGTCACCCCAGAGATTCGGGCCAACGTCGGAACCACGTTCGCACTCAGGGTCGTGACGGACGCCGAATCCCGTGACCTTGTGGGAACCTCCGATGCCGCGGAGTTCCCCGTCGATGTCCCTGGACGAGCCATAGCCGTCACGGGTACCGGGCGATCCGTGCTCCAAGTGGCCCTTCCGTGCGTCACCCCCACGCCGAGGATCCGCCCTTGGGGAGAGAAAGACGCCCTCGCGGAAGCCTCCCGCGACATGGCGTCATACGCCGCCCGTCGCTGGGTCGATCACGAGAAGGCGGCCCCACTGTGGCTCGATCCCCTCCCCGGCGACCTCGGAGAGGAGATCGATCGCGAGATCTTCTCGAAACGCATGGGCGAACACCCAGGCCTGTGGCTCGGTCGTGGCGACCTTCCCGCCGAACGTCACCAGCCTGAAATCGCTTGGGACCCTCGCTCGGGTCCTCTCCTCATCGCTGGTCCTCCCCGGTCCGGTCGTACGACCGCCCTTCGGCTTCTCGCGTTCGGGGCCCACCACCACGGACTCCAACCGGTCTGGCTCCCCCTTGACCCCCGCGAAGCAGCCCGGACGATCGCCCTGCTTCCACACACCCCCGAAGCCCTCCTCCT
Source organism: uncultured Demequinaceae bacterium (assembly GCA_964610155.1). Lineage (GTDB taxonomy): Bacteria > Actinomycetota > Actinomycetes > Actinomycetales > Demequinaceae > JAFGBM01. The sequence continues at coordinate 4,620 of CAZSUY010000005.1, read as the reverse complement.
GGTCGACGACGCGCAGCGCGCCCTCTCCTCGCTCGCGGACGTGGACCGGGGAGCTCCGGTTGACAACCTCATCGGCCTTGCTGCGTCCGGGGCTCCCCTCGCCTTCGTCCTACCGAAGGGAGGGACTCACCGCCTATCGACCCACGCGGTCGCGCACCTCATCTTCGCCAGCGGTGATCCTGTCGAGGACGCCGCATGGTCCATGCCCCGGGAACTTCATGGCCTGGTCCCCCTTCCCGGCCGTGCCCGTTTCGGTGCCACCGGACGATGGTGCGAGTGTCAGGTCGGAAGGGTCTCAGTCCTGACCAATGAACCGCTAGTGACGCCGCTCCCCTCCTCCATTCCCTTTGATCGTCTTCCTCAAGAGGGCGGCCTCGTGATCGGACTTGGGGGGGATGATGCGACCTGGGTCGTTATCGATCCGGCGAGCCCCATCCTTGTCGTCGGCCCTCCCGGCACGGCGAGGGAAGCGGTCGAGTCCTCCCTCAGCGGCGCAGCGGAGCTTCATGGAACGGTCCTCAATATCCAAACGCTGGAGAGCCTCCTGACGGTGTCGCGGAGCCTTCAGTCACCGGCAACAATCGTCCTTTCCGAACCGACGGAACGCACCGCCCGCGAGTTCTATCGAGGCGATCTCGATGGGCTCATCGATCCCAGGCCCCCGATGCGTCGCGTCCTTGTGGTCATAGATGGAACGGCCAAGGCCGCCCAGCTCGCCGACCCACGGCGGGGTTGAGGTGGGCAAGCGAATCCCGTGGTCGGCTTCGGTGACGAACGTAAATAGCATCTCAACCGGTTTCCGGGTCCTAATACCCTTGCCATCTCCGCACAACCATGAGAGCCTGGGGAATCGAGGTTTGAGAGCGTGTCCCCGCGCCTCTCCCTCAACGGCGAGATCATATCCAAACGTGTTAGCAAGGAGTCAATCATGGAATGGCGCGATCGCGCTGCGTGCCTAGACGTCGACGACCCGGAACTGTTCTTCCCCATTGGAAACACCGGGCCGGCGCTTGATCAACTTGAGCGCGCCCGCGCCGTGTGTCAGTCGTGCACGGTTCGCGAGGTCTGCCTAGTGTGGGCGATGGAACACAATCAAGATTCCGGCGTATGGGGCGGTTTCTCAGAAGACGAACGTCGCTCACTCAAGCGCCGCGCCGCCCGCGCCCGCCGCGCCTCTAAGTAGACGCGCCCTAAATAGACGCGCCCTTGGCGGCTACCCCCGTCGCTAAATTCCTACTCCAACCCGTATATCCACCTCGCTCCCCCCCTTGGTAGAGCGCCATTCGAGCATTCCCCCCAACTCGTTCTCAATGAGGGTCGTGACGATCTGCGCCCCCAACCCGGATGGTTTGGACCGGATGCCGACCCCATCGTCCGCGATCACGCAATGGAGGTCATCACCGTTTCGCTTCGCGCGAATCGTCACGATCCCACTCGTCTTTCCCGTGAATCCATGCTCAACCGCGTTAGTCACGAGTTCGGTGATGACAAGCGCAAGCGATGAAGCGACAGAAGCGGGAATGAGACCGAAGTCCCCTTCCCTCTCTATCTTGACCCGTACGTTTGCCGTGGCGACATCCGCGATCATCCTGACGCTGCGAGTGACGAGGTCGTCGAAGTTGACCAACTCATCCAGGGTTCCAGATAACGTCTCGTGGACGAGGGCAATGGTCGAAACCCGGCGCATGGCCTCCGAGAGTGCCGCCTTCGCTTCGGGCGCCTCGACCCGTCGGCTCTGGAGACGAAGCAGGGCCGCGACCGTTTGAAGGTTGTTCTTCACCCGATGATGGATCTCCCTGATGGTCGCGTCCTTGGTGATGAGTTCACGCTCCCGACGACGGAGTTCGGAGACATCGCGAACGAGGAGAAGAGCCCCCGTCCGTACCCCGTTCACGAGAGTCGGGATGGCTCGGAGCGAGAGACAGCCCCCGTTGGCCTCAAGGTCCGTTCGGCAGTCCGCCCTCCCCATGACCACCATCGCAAGGGTCTCGTCGATGGTTCCCTTGTTCGAGATAACCTCACTGGTTATGCGGGGCAGGGAGCGACCCACGATCGTCCCCGTCACCCCCAATCGGTGAAAGCACGATAGGGCGTTCGGGCTCGCATAAGTGACGTGGCCTTGATCGTCGAGGCGAATGATCCCGTCCCCGACCCGGGGAGCCCCTCGCTGCGGACCGGTGACCGAGGTGGGCATGGGGAATTCGCCTCGCACGATCATTCCGATGATGTCGTCCGCCGCGCCCTTGTGGTTGAGTTCGAGGCGGCTCGAACTCCTTGAGACCGCCTGCGAGACCTCACGGGTGAGGACCGCGATGGCGACACCGTCCATGACGACGGGGAGGGCGTCCTCGCGAACCGCATAGTGCTCGTCCCATCGAGGCTCACGGGTGGCCACGAGGGTCATCTCCTCAAGAGATCGCTGGAGGGCAGCCACCTTCCCTGCGGGGGCGAAGGAGCCAACGACATCATCCTGATGGACGGTTGGACCGGTCTGAGGCCGACACTGGGCGATGGCGACGAAGCCATCTGAGGTCGGGCGCCACATGATGAGGTCCGCAAATGAGAGGTCGGCAATAATCCGCCAGTCGGAAACCAAGAGCGTCAGCCACTCGGCCTCGGCATTCGACATGGGACCATGACGTTCGGCCCTCTCCCGCAAAGTCGCCATGAAACCAGACTAGGGCAGCCCTCGCCAGGTATCCTTGCATGCATGCCAGACCGCAAGGCGGACCTCTCAGCCGATCACTCCTTTTCGGCCCCTATTGAGCGGGTCATCGCGATGTATGCGAACGAAGAATTCGCACAAGAACGCGGGATGGCTACCGGCTCCTCCGAATGCGACACCGTGGTTGACGGGGATGCCTCGACAGCCTTCACGATAGCGATCCGACGCATCCTGCCTACCGAGGGCGTCCAGCCGGAGTTCAGGCCGTTCATCGGGTCGTCTATCACCGTTCGATATACGGAGGCTTGGGAGCCGCCAAACGGCGACAGAAGGGAAGGAACCTTCGCCATCGACATCGTCGGTGTACCCGCACGTGCGGCCGGTACCCTCTCCCTTATCTCCGAGGGTGACGCGACCAGTTTCTCACTACGTGGTGCCGTCACGGCCCACGTGCCCCTCCTCGCCGGCCTTGTCACGCAAGCCATCATCGATTCGGTCGCCACCAGCCTTGACAAGGAACTGGCCGCGGCCGACGCCTGGTTGTCCAGAGACTAGCGCGAACCCCACCGTCCACGAATCGGCATCCGCACCGGTGTCTCGCTCGCGAATATCGGAGGTCTCTACCCCCGATCCTGGCCGCCATGGGAAGATGGCACGGACTCTCAAGGGAGAACGATGACGAAGGCAACCGCTACGCCAGCCATGGGACACGGCGTCGAGACCCTCATCGTATGCACCAATTTGGTCCGCACCTACCGGGTTGAGCACGCCGAGGTCGGGGCACTCAAGGGTGTCTCTCTTCAGGTTGAGTCCGGAGAAATGGTCGCCATCGTTGGGCCCTCTGGCTCCGGAAAGTCCACCCTGCTCAACATCCTCGCTGGTCTCGATGCGCCAACCTCCGGTGTCGCCCGCGTCGCGGGATGGGATCTCCTTCCGATGTCCGATGCTGATCGCCTCTCCTACCGCCGAACCGTCGTCGGTTTCGTCAGGGAACCCATCGGCAGGAATCTGCTGCCCAACCTCCGAGCACTTGAGAACATCATGCTTCCCATGGCCTTCGCAGGGGCAAGCCCGCAAACCAAACGCAGACGGGCAAAGGAACTGCTCGACGCCATGGGCATAGGCCATCTGTCCCGTCGGCTCCCTGGGCAACTCTCCGGGGGGGAACAGCAGCGTGTCGCCATAGCGGTCGCCCTCGCCAACCATCCTTTGGTTCTCATCGCTGACGAACCGACCGGGGAACTTGATTCCGCCACAGGAGACGATGTGCTTGAGACGCTTCAAACGGCGAACCGGGTCCTCGGTGCGACCGTTGTCATCGCCACCCACGATTCGTCCATTTCGGAGAAGGTGAACAGAACCATCACGATCCGTAATGGTCGGATCTCATCCAGGGTCGTTCAGGGTACCGCCGTCCCGCCTGAAACCCTGGACGCGGTCCTCGCGGAAGAATACGCCGTGGTCGACCGCACGGGACGGGTGCAGCTTCCCAAGGAGTTCCGGAAGGCATTGGGCCTTCGAAACAGGGTCCGACTCGAACTCGAATCCGATCACATCGGGATATGGGCTGGGGGCACCCCCCACCGATCAACGCCGGCGCCTGCGGAGTCGGCTCATAAAACACGCTCCCCTATCGATACACCCCCTCCCTCTCCGGCAATCCCGGTACCCACCGACAAACCTCATCTGCACTTCCAGACCGCTCCCGAGCGCCCGACACCCAATGAGCAGGCGACTTCGGGGCATCCCCTAGCCGCCCTCCTTGACAAGACCGCCGATGTCGAGGAGGGGCTTCCCTACACCCCACGAGTGTTGCCGTCATCCACCACGCGCCCGATGAAGAAAGCCGATCACCAAAATGGGGAGGGACAATGAACACCACGCCAGCCCCCTCCGGGTGCCCCCGACAGTGTGTTCCATCAGGACATAGGAAACTCATCTCTCAAGACATAGGA
>CAZSUY010000004.1:0-131255 GCA_964610155.1 uncultured Demequinaceae bacterium | reverse complement strand
TTGTCGAAGTCGGCGTAACCACCGGGTTTGCCGCCAGTGTTGTAGTTGAACAGGGGGAGGCGGGCGCCGGGGGCGGGTGGGAGGGGGAACGCGGGGGGGGTGGGGGCGCCCCGCACGTCCCCCCACGCCGCCGCGGACGGGGCCAGCCTCGTCTTCGAGGAGACCAGTTTCAACTTGGGAGCTAAGCGGTGGCACGACACCGGCGAGACCCTGACCGATGCCGATCTCGCCGCGATCAGGAAACAAGACGTCATCCTGTTGGGTGCCGTCGGCGACCCGACCGTGCCCAGCGGGGTGCTCGAGCGGGGGCTCCTGTTGCGGTTGCGCTTCGAGCTGGATCAATATGTGAATCTCCGGCCGTCCAAGCTGTACCCCGGCGAGACCTCGCCGCTCCGCGATCCGGGCGAGATCGACTTCGTCGTCGTCAGGGAGGGCACCGAGGGTCCATATGTGGGCAACGGGGGGGCGCTCCGCGTAGGGACCCCTCACGAGATCGCGACCGAGGTGTCCGTCAACACCCGGCATGGCGTGGAGCGGGTCGTGCGATATGCGTTCGAGCTCGCGTTCAAGCGCACCCGGAAGCACGTCACGCTCGTCCACAAGCACAACGTCCTCGTCCATGCCGGGCACCTGTGGCAGCGCACGGTCGAGGAGGTGGCAGCCGAGTATCCGGGCGTGACGTGGGACTACTTTCACATCGACGCCGCGACCATCTTCATGGCGACCGACCCAGGTCGCTTCGACGTCATCGTCACGGACAACCTCTTCGGCGACATCATCACCGACCTCGCCGCGACGGTGTCCGGGGGGATAGGCCTGGCGGCGTCTGGCAACATCAACGCCGACCGGACCGCGCCGAGTATGTTCGAGCCGATCCATGGTTCGGCCCCGGATATCGCGGGCAAGGGAATCGCCGACCCCTCGGCGACCGTCCTGAGCGTCGCCATGATGCTCGACTTCCTCGGGTACCCGGACCTGGCGACGAAGGTGGAGAATGCCGTCGCCGCCGATGCCGCGAGCAAGGGGGACACCAAGCGCTCGACATCCGAGATAGGTGACGCGATCGCAGCACGGATCACCGCATAGTCCACGAGGGAATGGGAAGGAAGGACCCGCACATGAGCGCCACAACCTCGTCGGTCGAGGCTTTCGCCGTCCACCCCAGTGAGACGCCGCGCTCTGAGTCCGAGCGGGCGGCCGTCCTCGCCGACCTGGGTTTCGGCACCGCCTTTTCCGACCACATGGCCCGGATGACGTGGACCAAGGCGGACGGCTGGACGGATCGCCGTGTCGAGCCCTACGGTCCCCTGACGCTCGACCCCGCCGCGGCCGTGCTTCATTACGCCCAGGAGGTCTTCGAGGGCCTCAAGGCCTACCGCCACGAGGATGGCTCAATCTGGCTATTCCGGGCCGAGGCGAACGCCGAGCGCTTCCAGGCGTCGTCCCGGCGCCTTGCCCTGCCCGAGCTCTCGGTCGAGGATTTTCTCGGCTCGATTGAGGCGGTCATAGCCCTCGATCACGAGTGGGTGCCCAGCGTCCCGGAGTCCAGCATGTACCTCCGGCCGTACATGTTCGCCTCGGAGGCGTTCATCGGGGTACGCCCCGCGAATGTCGTCGACTACCTCCTCATCGCCGGTCCCGTCGGTCCGTACTTCCCCGGCGGCGTCAAGCCGGTCTCGATTTGGGTCGTGGAGGGCTTTCACCGAGCCGGATCGGGCGGGACGGGGGCGGCCAAGTGCGGGGGCAACTATGCGGCATCCTTGCTGCCGCAGATGCAGGCGCACGAGAACGGCTGCCAGCAGGTGTTGTTCACAGATGCCGCCACCGGTATATACCTCGAGGAGCTCGGGGGAATGAACTTGTGCATCGTGCGGAAGGACGGCACGATCGAGACCCCGCGCCTGACCGGAACCATTCTCGAGGGCATCACCCGCGACTCCGTGCTCAAACTGCTGGACGATGACGGCACCAAGGTTGTCGAGCGGAGCATCTCGCTAGCCGAGGTGCGGGAGGGTGTGGACGACGGAGAAATCACCGAGGTGTTCGCATGCGGGACGGCGGCTGTCGTGACACCCGTGGGACGTTTCGTCGGAGCGGACTTCAACACGACGGTCGGGGACGGCTCGGCCGGCGAGGTCACCATGGCGATCCGCAAGGAGTTGATGGACATCCAGTACGGGCGGGTGCCCGACTCTTATGGGTGGATGCGCCGGGTGCGCTAGGCCAGTCGATCAGGGCATCTCAATAGGTTTCACAAGTGGGCACGGCCTAGTTCGCGCTCGGGCATCAGTCTGGCCAGCGGCTCGGGCCGTACTCAGCGTGCTACCAGAGTACGACGAATTTGCGAAGCAGATCTTCGACGACTAGCCGTTCGTCCCGAACTTCTTCGCGAGCCACTCGTACACGGCCCGCTGTTCATCGATACCCGCGCGGCGGACCTGCGACAGTAGCCAGATACTCGAGGGCTTTTCAAGCGTCAGGTTCTTCGCACCCTGGTTGCAGGTCGAGCAGAGCGTACGGAGGTTGGACGCCTCGTCTTTGCCGCCAAGGCTTTTATCGACGATGTGGCCGACGTGGAGCCGGACCTTTCGGCCCGTGTCGGGGGCGGTGTCACCCGGCGTCTTTCCGCACATCTGGCAGGTGAATCCGTTGCGGTCTAGGACCTCGGCGCGGAGACGCTGTGAGATTTCGCGCTGGAATGTCACGTCACGTCGTTCGGCAGGAAGGTATTCGAGGATGTACTCACCGGGGCGCAGTTTCGCCGAGTCGTGCTGCGTCACGATTGGCCAGCCTTCTTCGTCACGCAACTCACGAACACGTCTCGCCCATTCGCTGACAGGCTCGGCGACTTCCTGAAGCTGCTTGGCGGTCACGATCTCTCCGACGTGGGCTATCAGGTACTCGGCGATCCGGGCTTTGGCGCTTCGAGACATCACGAGCCTCTCTGCTATGCGGCCTGGAGCTCGAGTCGCCGGATGACCTCACTTAGTACTTGCTTCCCGAGGTACTCGGTATACGCGGGAGGGATGGACTCGTTGAGTTCATTCTTCGTCATCCAGCCGATGCCCATCGCGTCCCGGGCGTTGGCGACCGAGCAGTTGCCGCCGCCGGTTACCTGTACGAACGAGGTGTCCTGGTTGAGGATCCCGTAGTGACGTTTGCGCTTGTCGTGGGTGAAAACCAATGGATGCGGCCCATGCGGGGGTGTCGATAGTGGAAAGTTCGCCTCGAAGAGACGATGGCGAATAACTCGGAGTGGGGGGAACATCGTGCCGCAGAGCACAACAGGATCAATAAGAGGGGCGCCTTCGACATTCTCGATCATGTATGGAAGGCCTGTCGTGTCGAGCATTTTGCGAGTCGGTTCGATGAGGCGCGGCCATTTGTCGGCATTCTTGTTGCGTTTCGCAAGGTCTGAGTAGGACTGGCATGGGGGCGAAGCGTGGATCGCATCGAATGACTGGATGAACTCTTGATCGAGCGTGAGGGCATCTGCCTGCACAAACTCGAAGGGGAAGTTCGACTGTGCTTCGATATCCACGCCCACGACCTCGAAACCAGCTCGGTAGTAGCCCATAGCGGCCCCGCCTGCGCAGCAGAAGAGGTCGAGCAGCCTTGGGCGATCCTCCATGGCGCGAGACTAGCAAGGTACTGGGACATCCCACCGGAGGCACGGCGTATCAGCCGGGCATCCATTGACTACAGGGAAGCGCGGCGCACCGTACAGGGGGCAAGCCACTCGTGGAGGTTCATTACGATGGCCGAGTGGAAGGTCGACGACATCTGACATGGGCGGCTATCGCCTTCGTAGCCTCCTCCACCCGAACGTGTTCCCAGTAGCGGAGGGAAAGCCATCCAGCCTCCTCAAGTGCGGCATCCGTCTCGCGATCGCGGGCTTGGTTGCGGAGGATCTTCTCGAACCAGTACTCCACGTGGCTCTCAGGTGCGATGTAGTGCTCCGGGCAGCCGTGCCAGAAGCAACCGTCGACGAAGACGGCGATCTTCGCAGATCGGAAGACGATATCCGCTGTGCGCCGCAGTTCGGGTAGCGGACGGGCGTTCACCCGGTAGCGCAGTCCCATCGCGTGGAGCGCTCGCCGCATCGCCAGTTCTGGTGAAGTGTCGCGGGAGCGGTTGCTCCGCATGGATTTGCGTACCGCCACGCTTGAGGCCCACGACTCGGTTGGCACGCCTCCAGGCTAGGTCGTGTGATCGGTTTCGGCGACGGTGATACCAAAGTGATACCATGGCTATATGGCCATGACCCTTCGCACCGACAGCGCCCTTGAGGCGGCCCTCGACATCCTCGTCGCCGAGGAGAAGGCATCCCGGCAGGAGGTGACGCGCCGTGCCGTGATCGAGCGGGCCGAGCGGTACGCGAGGCGACACGAACTCGATGCGCTCTCGGCCGAGGCGAAGGCCGAGTGGGCGGAGACCCTTGAGCGACTCGGCACGGTGTAGCCCGCGTGATGAGGTACCTTGAGCTGGAGGACCTGCTCAGGCTGTGTGATGACATCGGTGTTGGCCCCGCCCGCGACTTGGGCCTGCTCGGATCCGCGCTCGCGCGCCCCCACACAACCATCATGGGAGCCGACGCCTACTTGACGCTTGAGGCGAAGGCTGCGGCGCTTCTTCACTCCCTCGTCTCAAACCATGCGCTCGTCGATGGGAACAAGCGGATCGCGTGGCACGCCACCGTCGTCTTTATCGGATTGAACGGCTACAGACTCGCGATGACGCAAGGCCAAGCGTTCGAGCTAGTCATGGCGGTGGCGTCGGGTGAACTTCAAGATGTCGAGGAGATCGCCACGCATCTCCTCACCACCCTCAGTGCTCGCGTTCCCAAGCCCTGAGGAGTTCGACGTTCGCCTCGTGCTCCTCGGGGGTCGTCGCAAATGCGGTCTCGCCTGTGTCCAGGTTGATCGCGACGAAGTAGATCCATGTCCCGTCGGCCGGACTCAGCACCGCGTCGATGGAGGGCAGGCTGGGCGAACAGATCGGTCCGATTGGTAGCCCCTTGTACAAGTAGGTGTTGTAGGGGCTGTCGACGGCCCGGTCCTCATCAGAGGTGTAGGCGCTGGTGGCCCCGACCACGTAGTGCACCGTCGAGTCGAATTGCAGTCTCATGTCCGCAGCCAGCCGGTTCTCGATGACGCGCGCGGCCTTCGGGCGGTCCTCGTCGCGACTGACCTCCTTCTCGATGAGCGACGCCTTGGTAAGGACCTCAAGCCGGTCCTCGGGAGCGACGCCGCGTGCGTCGAGGTGCATCAAAGTCCCGTCGATCATCTCGGCCAGGACGTCTGCGGCCGTGGCCGTCTCGGGGATCCAGTAGGTGAAGGCGCCGAGCCATCCCTCGACCGAGCCGTTCGCCTCGGGGGGAAGCCCGATCAACTCCGGCTGCGCCGCCGCAGCCTCAAACTCTTCGACGGGGATGCCTAGCACCTCCTCGCCACGTTCGAAGATATCGGCGGCCGTGAAGTACTCCGGAATGGTGAACCGCGTTGTCTCGATAAACGCCGTCGGAGACGCGGTCGGCATCGTCGCCGAGGGCGAGGGGCTCGGAATGGCGGCGTCGTCACCGCCGAATCCAGGGCCAAGCGCACCGAACGCCACGCCCCCGCCGAGGGCGACAAGAGCGACGGCCGCCCCGGCCCCCCAGCCGAATCGGCCACGCTTCCCTGAGGGGACGGCCGTCGAGGGCTCGACGGCCGGAATGGTCGGCGGGATTTCGGGGGATGTCACGACGCGGTTCTCTTTCCCATTTTCGTTGGATACAGTCTCTCGCGAATCGTCTGTGTACGCTTCCATCATGGCCGCGGCGTTTCTGGACTACACCGTCACGCGCAAGGCCGTCCGTCACCTTCGGTTGAGCGTCAAGGCCCCGTCGGGGGAGGTACGCGTCACCGCGCCAACCAACGTCTCCGATCGCGCCATAGCGGCGTTTGTGGAAAGCAAGGCCGCATGGATCGCCAAGCATCGCGAACGCCTTGCCCGCCAGCCCGCTCCCCTCCAACCGGGGCCGGAGGCCAACCGACTCCGCCGGGAGCTCCGCCGCGCTATTCCACCCCTGCTCGCCGAATGGTCGCCCCGCATCGGCGTTCCCGTGCCCGACTTCACCATCCGCCGGATGACCACCCGCTGGGGGACCTGCAACGCCAGCGCCAGGCGCATCACCCTCAACCTCGAACTCGCCCGCCGCGAGAGAGAGCTCCTCGAGTATGTCGTCGTCCATGAACTCGCCCACCTCATCGAGCGCGGCCACAACAAGCGTTTCTACGCCGTCATGGACGGGGCACTCCCCGGATGGCGCCTGCTCCGCCGGGCCCTCAATGAGGGAGGCTTGGCCGAGGACTAGGGCCCTCGGCTATCCGATTCTCACATGCTGCATTTGCCGGACCCTGAGAACCTGTGTCAGAATGAACCCGATGTTTGCCACGATCGTTATTCCGTAGCGCGTCGGACACCCGGCGCGCGACCTCCTGTACCTTGGGAGGTTTTTTAATTGTGCTTGGGATTCGGTCGGCGAAGAGGTGAAAGGAAGCGGTCATGAAGGCTCAGATCGAGGTCTATGACACGACCCTCAGGGACGGCGCACAGCAGGAGGGCATGAACCTTTCCGTCGCGGACAAGATGGCGATCGCCCCCTTGCTTGATGAGTTGGGTGTGGCTGTCATCGAGGGCGGCTGGCCGGGTGCCATTCCGAAGGACACGGAGTTCTTCCACCTCGCCCACAAGGAACTCGAACTCGCCCACGCCACACTCGCGGCCTTCGGCGCGACCCGAAAGGCCGGTACGACCGCCGCGCAGGACCCCCAGGTGCGCGCTCTGCTGGACTCTGAGGCCCCCATCATCACCCTCGTGGCGAAGTCGGACATCCGGCACGTCGAGCGGGCCCTCAAGACGACGCCCGAGGAGAACCTGGCGATGGTGAGCGATACCGTCGCCTACCTGGTCGGTGAGGGGCGTCGGGTCATCCTAGACGCCGAACATTTCTTCAACGGCTACGAGGTGGATCCCGCCTACTCGATCTCGGTGCTCCGGACGGCCGCCGAGGCCGGCGCCGACACCCTCGTCCCGTGTGACACCAACGGCGGAATGCTGCCCGACGACATCGTCCGGATCGTCACTGAAGTGCGGGAGGCCAAGCTCGGAGCCGCGATCGGCATACACACTCACAATGATTCCGGCTGCGCCGTCGCGAACACCATGGCCGCGGTCGCCGCAGGGGCCACCCACGTCCAGGGCTGCATCAACGGCTACGGGGAGCGGACGGGCAACGCCGACATCATCGCCGTCGCGGCGAATCTCGAGCTCAAGCGGGGGGCAACCGCGCTCCGGGAAGGTGGACTCCTGGAGTCCGCCCGTATCGCCCACGCCATCAGCGAGATCACCAACATCACCCCCTTCGCCCGCCAGCCGTACGTCGGTGTGTCAGCCTTTGCCCACAAGGGTGGGCTTCACGCCTCCGCCATCCGCGTCGATCCCGACCTCTACCAACACACCCGACCCGAGTACGTGGGCAACGACATGCGCATGGTCGTCTCCGAGATGGCTGGGCGGGCGTCGATCGAGCTCAAGGGCAAGGAGCTGGGCTTCGACCTCACGGGACAGGCCGAACTACTCGGTCGGGTGACCGAACGGGTCAAGGCGCTCGAGGCGGAGGGTTACACCTTCGACGCCGCCGATGCGTCGTTCGAGCTCCTCCTGCTTGAAGAGATGGGTCAGGCACCCCGCTACTGGACGACGGACGGTTGGCGCGTCGCGGTCGAGACCTCACCCAAGGATCCGACGGAGGCCTTCGCCGAAGCCACCGTCACCCTCACGGCGGGGGGCATCAAGGTGGATGCCAAGGGAGAGGGGAACGGCCCGGTCAACGCCCTTGACCACGCGCTCCGGACCGCCGTCCAGGGCCTCTATCCCGAGATCGGGAAGTTCGAACTCACGGACTACAAGGTCCGTATCCTTGAGGCGAGCCATGGGACGGACGCCGTCACCCGCGTTCTCATCACGACCGTGGATAACGAGACGGGTCAGACCTGGCGGACCGTCGGGGTGGGCCCCAACGTCATCGAGGCCTCGTGGGAGTCGCTGACGGAGGCGCTGACCTACGGGCTCGTCCACGCGGGGGTCGTCGCTAAGTAGTCGCTAGATGGCGGTCCCGACGAGCGCACCGATTCCATAGGTGATGGCCAGCGCAAGGCAACCGCCTATGACATTGCGGAATATGGCGCGCTTCTTGGGTGAGTGTGCGATGTACGCGGCCGCGGCTCCGGTCCCGACGAGGCATGCGACGGCGACGGAGAAGGTCAACGGGATTCTCAGCGATGGACCCGCGAGGAGGATTGTGAGAACGGGGATCGTCCCGCCGACGGTGAACGCGAGGAGAGACGCAACGCCAGCCTGGATGGGGCTTGTGAGGTATTCAGGGTCGCTGATTCCGAGGTGTAGGCGGGCGTGGGCCGCGACGGGATCGTGCGCCGTCTGCTCCTCCGCGGCGACCCGTGCGATCTTGTCCGACATCCCCGTTTCCATGTTGAGCCGCACCAGTTGCTCGAGTTCCCACTTCGGCCGCTCGAGGTGCCATTTGCGTTCGCGGGCGAGCTGGGCATCCTCGGCGTCGCGCTGCGAACTCACGGAAACGTACTCGCCCGCCGCCATCGAAAGTGCCCCGGCGGCGAGACCAGCGAAGCCTGCCGTAGCGATCTGGGACGACACGTTTGTGGCGGCCGCAACGCCGACGACGAGAGCGGCAACGCTGACCACGCCATCGTTCGCGCCGAGGACGGCCGCGCGTAGGGCATTGAGGCGCCGGGATATCTGTCGGTCGTGCTCTTCGGTGCCGTAGGTGGGGCGCTCGCGTCGCTTGGATGGAGTTTCGGACATGAGGATAGGGTATCCGGGGTCGGAGGTGGATGACTCAAGGCGCATCCTACCCTTTGGATTGCTTGCCGCTCCGAGGCCCACGTGCCATTCCGGTACCGCCCTTGGAACTGGTTAGGGATAGGACATCGACCTTTTCGATGTCGGAGGCCAGGTCTTCAAACGGTCGAAGGGTTGCGAGCACGCGCGCGGTCGCGAAGGGGGAAGGCAGTTTCTTCTGCCCAAACGAGAAGTCCTCAAAACCGCGGTAGCACGAGCGTGGTGTGACCCGACCCTCGGGTCCCAAGTTGTAGGCGACGAGGCACGCCGCGAGCTCGGCTATGGCCTTGCGATCCGCCGGATCGAGCCCTGCTGCGCTGGGGTCCCACAACTCCCGGTATGGCCCGATGGCATCGAGCACCGCAAGGGCGCCGTACCAAAATGGCGGCCACTTGACCGTCTTGAACGAGATCCCATGACCGAACATGTAGGGCTTCTCCGCTCCACGGTTGGTCCAGACGTGAAGGATCGTTTGCGCGGCCGAAAGTAGGTCGGCCGGAGCCATGGGACGCCGGTCGGCCTTGAGGAGGGAAACGGTCCGCAGGGCCTCCACCGTGACCTGCGGGCATACATCGGCTTTCCGGCCTGGCCCGCGGAATGCGTGGTGGGGGATGCACGGCCAGGCTCGGCCTTGCGCGGTCACGGTGAGGTCGGCACCCATCCGATCGAGCGCTAGCCGGGCGGCCTGGTGTTCGGCCTTGCCGAACCGAATCAGGACCTCGACGATGGCGTGGCTGTCGCACAGGAGCGCACTGAGCACGGGTTCCGGACCGATGCGGCTAAAGATCGCGGGTGAGGCCAGCCGACCTTTTTCGTCCTGATGATTCACCAGAGACTCGATCGTGGCGTCGACGCGCGGGTCGTCTCCTGGCTCGATGCCCATGTCGGCCAACAAGCCGAGGAGGTTGGGGGTGTACGCGGCGCTGTTGTGGCCGCCCAACGGACTCGGGCGGTCCCAGTCGACGAGCCGACCGATCAGGTCGAGGGTACCCGGGTCGGCTAGGACCGCTCGGTGAGCGGTAACCACGTCCGGGTCGTCGGGAGCCCGGCCAAGTAGCCGTGTCAACGCGACCCATCGAGCCGCAGGTTCATCGCTCGAGAGCAGCCACTCCACCGTGGCATCGGGAACCATTGTCGACATCACGACGCCAGAGTATCCGCCCCCCGTACTCGCTCACCCATGATGGCTGTGCCGAGCCGGACAATCGTAGCGCCCTCGGCGATGGCCCACTCGAGGTCACTGGACATCCCCATGGACAATTCCCAGGCGTGGCCGAGGCCCGGGGCGTCGCCCCGTTCGGCGAGGACGAGTGCCCGGTCGCGGATGTCACGCAATCGGGCGTATCCCGCGCGTACGGAGGCCTCGTCGCTGGAGTTGAGTCCGACGGTCATGAAGCCCGTCACGGAGAGCGCGGGGAGCCCGGCAACGGCGCTCGCCAGCGGAAGGGCTTCATCCGGTGCCACACCCGCTTTCGATTCCTCGCCGGAGACGTTGACCTGGATCATGACCTCGAGCGAGCGGTCCGCCTGGACGCAGAGCCGCGACAACCGTTCGGCGATCTCGATGCCATCGATGGACTGAATGCAATCGGCCCACTCGACGGCGTCCCGAGTCTTGTTCCGCTGAAGGTGCCCGATGAAATGGACCCGCGCCCCAGTGGAGCGGAGCGTGGGCCCTTTGGCCACCAGTTCCTGGATGCGGTTCTCACCTACGAGCCGGGCACCCGCCGCCCCCACCGCGCGCACCGCCTCGGCATCCCACGACTTGGTGGCGACCAGCAGGCGAACCCCCGAACTGCCCCGTCCCCCCGCGGCCTCCGCTGCCCGGATGCGGGCAATCGCCTCGGTGTAGCGGGCGGAGTAATCCCATCCAGGGGAGGGAGAGGCGAGGTCCATCCGGGGGCTAGTGGGGTTGGCCAAGGGAGGCCTTGACGCGCTCGATTCCCCAGTCGTAGTGGTTGCCGGAGCATTCGGCGGCAAGTTCGAGGAGAGTCCGCGGAGACCATGGGTGGGCTGCCTCATCGGTGAGCCCCTCCGCGGGGAGCACACGGAGAAGGTCGAACATGTGCGCATGTGACTTGAGGACGAGAGCATTTATTTCCCCGTACGCGAAGGCGCGGTAGCGCTCGTAGAGGTCATCATTGAGGGCGCGGAGGTTCTCCCAGGTGTGCCCCGGGGCGGGCATGACGACTTCTTCGCCGGCCGCCTCCGCTCTGAGCCAATCCTCGAAGAGCAGGTGCCATCCGTGAAGGTGCGCGAGGACATCGGCGCCGCGGCGGTTGAGGTAGGCGTTGCCGAGGCTCCGCTCCTCGAGGCCATTCGATTCGATGAGATCGATGAGCGCGTGGAGTCGGGAGTCGCTTTGCATAGCAAGGTCCTTCAGCGAAGTGGCCATGGAACGAGGGTACCTCTCGGCTGCACTCCAACGGCTAGCCTTGGGATCATGCGCATCGCACGGTTCACTATAGGGGGGGACCCCACTTACGCGTTCGTCGAGGGCCCACCCGGCGAGGAGGAACTGGTCGTCCTAACCGGGGATCCCCTCTTTCTGCCTGGGCATCCGACGGGGGAACGCATTCCGCTCGTGCGCGACGACCTCCGTCTCCTCGCGCCCGTCATCCCCCGGTCGAAGGCCGTCTGCGCGGGGAGGAACTACGCCGAGCACGCGGCCGAACTCGGGCACCTCGCCGAAAGCGAGCTTCCCCTCCTATTTCTCAAGCCCAACACCGCCGTCATCGGTCCCGATGACCCCATCGTGCTCCCCGACTACAGTTCCCAGATCCAAATCGAGGCGGAACTCGCCATCGTCATCGGCCGGGTTGCGAAGGACGTCTCTCCGGAGGCGGCACTCAGCGTTATCGCCGGCTACACCTGCGCGAACGATGTAACGGCCAGGGACACTCAGCGGCTGGAGAACCAGTGGTTCCGGGCGAAGGCATTCGATACCTCTCTTCCGCTTGGACCCTGGATCGAGACCGAACTGGATACATCCGACCTCGCTATCCGCTCCAGGGTCAATGGCGAGATACGCCAGGAGGCGACAACCGCGGACATGCTGTGGGATGTGCCGAACATCGTGTCGATGGTGAGCGCCGTGACGACGTTCCTTCCGGGAGACATCGTGCTAACTGGTACGCCGGCCGGGATCTCGGACATCCTCCATGGCGATAGGGTCGAGGTCGAGATCGAAGGGATCGGAATCCTGATGAACCCAGTAGTCCGTAGATGAATCCCGTGCGTTGATGAGCAAGGTCCGCGTTCGCTTCTGCCCGTCGCCTACGGGAATACCCCACGTCGGCCTCATTCGGACGGCCCTCTTCAACTGGGCATATGCCCGTCACATGGGCGGGGACTTTGTCTTCCGGATCGAGGATACGGACGCCGAACGCGACAGCGAGGAGTCCTATCGCCAACTCGTCGACGCCCTCCGCTGGCTGGGCCTCGATTGGGACGAGGGGCCGGACATCGGAGGCCCCTACGCTCCGTATCGCCAGAGCGAGCGACGCGAGATATACGTGGACGTCGCGCGGAAACTCTTAGATCGGGGCTTCGCCTACGAGTCGTTCACGACGCCCGAGGAGACCGACGAGCGTCACCGCGCGGCCGGACGGTCAACCCATCTCGGCTACGACAACTTCGACCGCGTCCTCACGGAGGAGCAGAAGGCCGCCTACCGGGCCGAGGGGCGCGAACCCGTAGTCCGGCTGCGTATGCCGGACGAGGACATAACCTTTGCGGACCTAATTCGGGGTGAGGTGACGTTCAAGGCGGGGACCGTCCCCGACTTCGTCATCGTTCGCGCAAACGGTGAGCCGCTTTATACGCTGGTCAACCCAGTCGACGACGCCCTCATGAAGATCACACACGTCCTCAGAGGGGAGGACCTCCTCTCGTCCACCCCGCGCCAGATCGCGCTCTACTGGGAGCTCCGGGAGCTTGGCTTTGCCGACGCTGTGCCGACCTTCGCCCACCTTCCGATGGTGACGGGGGAGGGGAGTAAGAAGCTCTCCAAGCGGGCGCCGGAGTCGAACCTCTTCCTCCACCGTGAGCGGGGCTTCCTTCCGGAGGGCTTGCTCAACTACCTGGGACTCCTGGGCTGGTCGATCGCCCCCGACCGGGACATCTTCACACTCGCCGAGATGGTGGCAGCCTTCGACGTCGCGGACGTCAACCCGAATCCGGCGCGCTTCGACCTCAAGAAGGCGGAGGCCATCAACGCCGAGCACATCCGAAGCCTTCCCGTCGGCGACCTGGTGACCAGGATCGTGCCGTACCTACATGCGGCCGGCGTGGTGGGGGCCGCCGAGGTTCGCGACCTCACCCCGCACGAGGAGGCAACCCTCGCCCTCGCGGTGCCGCTCATCAGGGAGCGGATCACGCTATTGGGGGAGGCGCCGGGGATGCTCGGGTTCTTCTTCATTCTGGACGACGCCGTGGTGGTCGAGGAGGATGCGCGGGCTGGTTTAGGGGAGAACGCCGGGGCCATCCTCGACGCAGCGATTTCGGCGATCGAGGGGCTCGAGGGCTTTTCGGCGGACACTCAGCAAGAGGCCCTGCGTGCGGCGCTCGTCGAGGGCATGGGCCTCAAGCCGCGCGATGCCTTCACCCCGCTACGGGTGGCCGTGACAGGACGTCGGGTCTCGCCGCCGCTCTTCGAGTCGATGGAGATCCTCGGGAAGGACCAGTCCATCACCCGACTCCGAACGCTTCGGGCGACGCTCTAGTGCTCGGCCGCTCAATTGCCGGCGTCCTCGTCGACATCGATGACACCCTCCTCGATAATGTCGCTGCCGTTCGGCATGCGATTTCTCGCATCGCTGCCGAGTACCTCCCGAGCCACACGGACATCGAAGAGGCAGTGGTGTTCTTCCGCGCCGACAGGGGCGGGCATTACCGGGCGTTCTCCCGAGGCGAGATCGACTCCCGAACCCAGAGGCGCCTCCGCGCAGAGGACCTCCACGCCCACTTTGGCGGGCCGGTCTTCGAGGATGAAGAGGCTCTGATCGCCTGGATACAGGCTTTCGACAATGCGTATCGGGAGGGCTGGTGTCTCCATGAGGATGCCGCGCCGTTCCTCGACGGACTTTCCGCTCTTGGCCTGCCCTACGGGGTGTTGAGCAACGCCCGCCGCGCCCAGCAGGTCGCCAAGCTGGCCGCCGTCGGCCTCTCCCACGTTCCCTTGCTTGTCTGCGTCGACGATTTCGGTTTCGGCAAGCCCGATCCGCGGGTGTTCCACGAGGCCTGCCGGCTCCTCGGTACGACGACAGGGGAGACACTCTATGTTGGAGACGAGTTCGACATCGATGCGGTCGCCGCCGTACAGGCCGGGCTCGTGGGGGTGTGGTGCGATCGGCCGGGGACGTGGGTGCATCGAACCGACGAGGAGGTCGCAGGGGCCGGCGTCGTCAGGGTCGCCTCGCTCACCGAACTCGCAACCCTTCTCAAGTCACCGTCGGGCTAGCTGATGTGGGTAGCGAGCAACTCCTTGACCTCGGAGCCGCTCGGCACGCGCCCCGACATCACCACCTCGCCGTCGACGACGAGCCCGGGTGTGCTCATGATCCCGAAGGCCGCGATCTCAGCGTAGTCGGTGACCTTCTCGATATCGGCGGTGAGGCTGAGCTCGGCGACGGCCTCGCGGGTAAGCCGCTCGAGCGTCACGCAGTTGTGGCACCCGGGGCCGAGAATGGAGATTTTCATGGTGAACCTTCCTGATGTGGGGGCTAGGCAGCCCAGTTGAATACGTATCCGATGATCATGATGCCGACGGCGACGATGCCGAAAAAGACCGCGAGGAGGCGGGGCTTCAGGACGCGCCGGAGCATGATGGCCTCGGGTAGCGAGAGGGCGACGGTGGCCATCATGAACGAGAACACCGTCCCGAGGGCCACACCCTTGGCATAGAGGGCCTCGCCGATAGGGATGGCTGCCGCGGCGTTCGAGTACAGGGGGACGCCCACCACGGTCGCGACGGGCACGGCGGCGGGGTTATCCGCCCCCACGTGCTCGACGAAGAACTCCTGCGGCACCCATCCGTGGATGGCTGCGCCGATTCCCACCCCGATGAGAACCCAAACCCACACCCGTCCGACGATGTCCCGCACCTCCGTCCGGGCGGCCTTCACCCGCTGCTCAAGCGTCGGTCGCTGTCCTTCGAAGTGGAGTTTGGCGATGGGGGTGGAGAAAACGAAGTCCTCGACCTGGTCACGGAGGTCGAATCGGGAGAGCAGGAATCCGGCTAGGACGGCTAGGGTCAGCCCGGCGATAATGTATGCTCCCGTCACACCCCAACCGAACGTGTCCCCCAGCATGACGACGGCGACTTCGTTGACGAGCGGGGAGGCGATGAGGAATGTCAGGGTGACGCCGAGGGGGATGCCGGCCGCGACGAAGCCGATGAAGAGGGGGATGGAGGAGCAGGAGCAGAAGGGGGTGATCGCTCCGAAGATGGCCGCGAGCACTAGAGCGAGCACCAAGGGGCGTCCCTCGAGTGATGCCCGGACCCGCTCGGGATTTATGGTGCTTCGGAGCAGGCCGATGGCGAAGATCATCCCGACCAGCAGGAGCAGCAGCTTGGTGACGTCGTACAAGAAGAAGTGCAACGCCCCGACCGCTTGATCGGAGAGATCGAGGCCGAGCCAGCGTTCGAACGCCGCGTCCCACACCCACTCGTTGAGGAGGAAGACGGCCGTCCAGGCAAGGGCGAGCCCGGCGAGGCGGGCGACGACGACGCGCGTCGAGGTGGGGAGGCGGAGGGTCGGCGTGGGAAGTGGAGTCTGCATGGCTCTAGGCGAGTGGGCTAGAGGCTCGTTGGGAGGGCGGAGTGGAGTCGATCGAGGGCGTCGCCTGCGAGGGCATAGTCGATCCATCGACCCCGGCGGGCTGTTTCGACCAGGCCAGCCTCTCGTAGGACCTTGAGGTGGTAGCTCAGCAGGTTGGGCGCGATCGAGGGGTCAACCGCCAGGTTGCAGACGCACGTCGCGCCCTGGTCGGCGAGTTGACGGAGGATGCCGAGGCGGGTCGGATCGCCGACAGCGGCGAGGAGTGAGGAGTCGGCCTCGATGGATAGTCCAGTTGAAATTGATTCAATCATATTTGATTTGTAGCATATTGGCCGACGTCCCGCAAGGGACCTTTGCTCATCGTTTGGATGAAGTTGTCGTTTCGATTGCCAGCCCCGAACCGGTACAGTAGTGGACCGGTTCGGTGATGAGCCATTGGGGTATGGTGTAACTGGCAGCACGACTGGTTCTGATCCAGTTAGTCGAGGTTCGAATCCTTGTACCCCAGCAGTAAGGCCCGCTTATGCGGGCCTTTCTCGTTAGAAAAGGGGACTGACCGTTCGGGTACGGTGTCGAGAAGGCGGGGGATCTGCGGGAGCGATCAACAAGGAATGGCACCTGGCGAATGGGATGTCTGAGAACCCCTCACAAGAGCAGGCCGCCCGATGGCATGCCGAGCACCCTGGAGACGTCGCCGCGGAGCAGTGACTCGGCCCGTCGTCCTAACTGCGGTCGAGAGTGACCATTCCCTTCGACCATGACGCCGTCACCCTGTCCCCCTCTCCGATCCCGCCGTCGACGATCTCCTTCGCGAGTTCGTTGAGAAGCCTTGTCTGGATGAGCCGCTTGAGCGGGCGTGCCCCGAACTGAGGGTCGTAGCCATCCTCGGAAAGAGACGTCGCTAGGGAGGCATCGACGACGAGGTCGATGCCCTTGGACTCCCGGAGCCGGGTGGAGGCCTTGGCGAGTTCGGTCGAGACGATACCCCGCATCGCCTCCCTGTCGATCCTGTCGAAGATGACAATGTCGTCCAGCCGATTGAGAAACTCGGGGCGGAAGGCCTGTTTGAGGGCGGCCATGAGGTCCGCCTCAAGGGCATCGTGGTGGACGCCGTCCCACGCGAGTACGATGTCGGATCCGAGGTTCGAGGTCAAGACGATGATCGTGTTGGTGAAGTTGACGATGCGGCCGTGGCCATCCGTGAGCCGACCGTCATCGAGTACCTGGAGGAGGACATTCCACACGTCCGGGTGAGCCTTCTCAATCTCGTCGAACAAAACGATGGAATATGGACGGCGACGGACGGCCTCAGTCAACTGTCCTCCCTGGTCATAGCCGACGTATCCGGGCGGCGCCCCGATGAGCCGGGAGACCGTGTGGCTCTCCATGTACTCGGACATGTCGATACGCACCATGGCCCGTTCGTCGTCGAATAATTGCTCGGCGAGGGCCCGGGCGAGCTCGGTCTTGCCGACTCCGGAGGGACCCAGAAAGAGAAACGAGCCGATGGGTCGGTGAGCATCGGAGATGCCGGCCCTGGCGCGCCGGATGGCATCCGACACGATGGCGACGGCTCGATCCTGACCGATTACCCTCTCGTGGAGGTACTCCTCGAGGTGAGAGAGTTTGGACGACTCCTCCGTAAGGAGGCGCTCGACTGGGACGCCCGTCCATTTGGCGACGACCGCCGCGATGTCCTGGCTCGTGACTTCCTCTCTGAGGAGCCTCTCGTCGGCCGGGATCTCGTCGAGCTCGGCCTTTGCAGTGGCGATCTCCTTCTCGGCCTCGGGTATGTCCCCGTAGCGGATGCGCCCGGCGAGGTTGAGATCGGCGACGCGCTCGGCACGTTCAAGGTCGCCCCGGAGCGACTCCAGCCGTTCGGAGGCCTCGTTGAGTCGGGAGATGAGGGCCTTCTCGTTCTCCCACCGCGCTTCGAGGACCTTGGACTGGGCCTTGAGGTTGGCGATGTCCGCGTCGATCTCGTCCCGGCGTTCCTTCGCGGAGGCTGACTTGTCCTTCCCCACCTGGGTGCGCTCGATCTCCAGTTGCATCGTGCGACGGCGCAGCCGGTCGAGGTCGGTCGGCAGGGAGTCGATCTGGATCTTGAGCGCGCTTGTTGCCTCGTCGATTAGGTCCACGGCTTTGTCGGGGAGGAACCGTTCAGTGATATATCGATCGCTCAGACGGGCGGCGGCGACGATCGCCTCGTCCGTGATCTTGACCCCGTGGTGGACCTCGTACTTCTCCTGGAGGCCTCTGAGGATGGCAATGGTGTCATCGAGGCTGGGCTCGCCCACGTATACGGGCTGGAACCGGCGCTCGAGGGCGCTGTCTTTCTCGATGCGCTCCCGGTACTCGGCGAGCGTCGTCGCGCCGATCATGCGTAGTTTTCCACGGGCAAGCATTGGCTTGAGGATGTTCCCGGCATCGACCGCCCCCTCGGCGCCGCCCGCGCCGACGATCGTGTGGAGTTCGTCGACGAAGAGAATGATGCGCCCCTCGGACTTCTCGACCTCCTCCAACACCCCCTTGAGCCGCTCCTCGAACTGGCCGCGATACGCCGCCCCCGCGACGAGCGAGCCCATCGCGATGCTGACGATGCGACGGTCCTTGAGGGACTGGGGGACGTCGCCGGCGATGATCCGTTGGGCGAGACCCTCGACAATGGCGGTCTTGCCCACACCGGGATCGCCGATAAGGACGGCATTGTTCTTCGTCCGACGGGAGAGCACCTGCATGATGCGTCGGATCTCCTCGTCTCGGCCGATGACGGGGTCGAGGGCACCGGACTCGGCGAGCGCGGTGAAATCCTGTCCGAACTGATCGAGGGGCGTGGCCTCACCGTCCTCGTTTTGCCCGGTGGGACTAGTCATGGGAGCCTCCTCGATAGTGCTATGTGACAGTTAAACAAAGTTGAGCGGACTACGCTCAAGATTAGCGCCTGCGAGTATTGCGAACAAGGCCCAACCCGCTCATCCCGCCGCGCGTATGGCCGTCCGCACGGTCGCACCCCTTTGGCCGATGCGCTAATCTTGGTAGTCGCGTTCACGGGAGGAGTTCCCTGGACCGCTAGGGCCCCGTTGTGTAGCGGCCTAGCACGCCGCCCTCTCACGGCGGTAGCGCCGGTTCGAATCCGGTCGGGGCTACTTCTCCTTCAGTTCATCCAGGGATTCCCAATATCGGCGTGACCTTCCGCACATTATCCGTGGTGTTAAGCAAGCGAAGCCCGTCCTTGTTCCCCTATGCGTTTTAATAGAGGGAACTAGTCCGAAAGGGGACGGCCATGAAGGCGGTTGTTGTGTACCAGTCGTTGTGGGGGAGTACTGCGGCGATAGCGCAGGCCATCGCGGAAGGCCTTGGTGAAGGGGCCAAGGCGCTCTCCACAACGGAGGCGACCCCGGAGACCCTCAAGGGGGCCAAACTCATCGTTGCAGGAGCACCCATCCACGCTTTCAACCTTCCAACAGAAGAGTCGGTGAAATCGAGTCTGGAGCGAGCGAACAAGAAAGGCGATCTTCCTCCCGACATCTCACAGATGCTCCTGCGGGAGTGGCTCAAGGACCTACCCAGCGGCCTTGGCGCAGCCGCAGCAGCCTTCGATACCCGCGTCCCCGGCCCCCTTGGCCGGGGCGGTGCCTCAAAGATCCTCAAGAGGCTGGATAGGGCTGGCCTGACGCCGGTCGCCAAGCCGCAGGGATTCCAGGTGGCCATGCGCACGACCGAATCGATCAAGACGGGGGCACTCCTCGAAGGTGAGGTCGATCGCGCGCGCCAATGGGGTAGGGAACTCGCTGCGAAAATCACCTAGCAACACAGAGTCCGGGAATAGGGAGCACTTCATCGACGAAGATTGGGGCAGGACGTGACGTTCGGGGCTGGCTTCGAGTCTGCCCTTGTCGCGGCAAAGGCGGGTGAAGAGTGGGCCTGGGCCGCCCTCTATCGCTACCTCGCCGGATCCGTCACCGGATACCTTAGGGTGCACGGGGCGGCGGATCCCGACGATCTTGCCTCGGAGACCTTCTTACAGGTGGCGAAGGGAATCCACTCATTCGAGGGGAACGAGGAGGAGTTTCGTTCCTGGGTGTTCGTCATCGCGCACCGGCGCTTGATTGATGCCCGTCGCAAGGCCGGTAGACGGCCGATGATCGCCGGATCGGCGGTCGAGGACGCCGATCTCTATCGCCTCAAGGGCGGCGACGTCGAGGATGATGCGATGCGAAGGCTTGGCTCCGGCGGTATTGAGGAGGCTCTGGCGGACCTGACTCCGGATCAGCGCGATGTGATCATGCTCCGGGTGGTGGCGGACCTCTCGGTCGCGCAAACGGCGAAGGTCATGGACAAGTCCGAGGGTGCGATTCGGGTGCTCCAGCATCGGGCCATTGAGGTATTGCGACGGCGGGCAGGGGGCGCGGCGTAACCTCCGGGTGCCCACAAGCGATGACGAGGATGAGATGAACATTCAATGGTCCGATAGGGACATCGAGAGCCTGTTCGCCGGCCGGGAGCCGACCGAGGGTGATTTGACGTGCTTGGCGCCGATGGTCGAAGCCCTGAGGCGCAAGGCCGAACCTCCGACCCAGGAGCGCGTGGACAGCATGGCGAGGGCGCTCGCCATGGAGGCGAGGGAGAGTGCCGTGGCGGTACCCTCCCGGCGGACCACCAAGGCCCCCGTCACCTGGAGGCGTCGGCTTGTCGCCATCGGGGGCGTGGCGGCCCTTGCGACTGTCGGTGTCGGCGGTGCGGCCGTAGCATCGAACGGTGCGGCACCAGGAGATGTCCTCTATTCCATCGACCAGGCCTTCGAGGCGATCGGCATCGGCAACGGCGGAACGGAAGAGCGGATAGATGAGGCGGTCCGGCTGTGCGACAGGGGACGCGTCGACCAGGCCTTGGAGCATGCCGCTCACGCGTTCGAGAAGAAGGGTGACGAGGACAGCGCCTCGGCGCTCGTCCACGCGGCAGTGGCGGTGCAGAATCAGGGCTCCGAGCAGTCCGTCGAGGTCCGTACCCAGGTCTCAGAGATGCTCAAGTGGATGGGGTCAACGGACGCGAAGGGCAAGGATTTCGGGCAGGGCGTATCGGAGCGGGCGCAGGCGGTCAAGGACACCGCGTTGCACGGGAAGTCTGAGGATGCCCCGAAGTCTGGGGATGCCCAAGGGCAGAACAAAGATGACGACGAGGCGCCGGGTAACTCCGACGACAATGGCACCCCGGGAGGCCGTTCGTCGGACAACCCCGGTAAGGGTCCGAAGGACTGAGATCCCGCGACGTCCTCGACGGAGGGGCAGGGGTTGGCGGACGGTCAGGTCTCGCTTTGACGTAGGACGTCGCTCAGGCGTCGTGCGGCATCCATGACCTCGAGGGCGTGGCGCTCTGCCGGGTGCCCGGTGAGGCGAGCGATGGGGCCTGAGATGGAGACCGCCGCTACTACCCGTCCGGACGAACCCCACACGGGGGCTGAGACTCCCGCGACGCCCGCTTCGCGCTCACCGGCGCTTTCCGCGAACCCCTGCTCCTTGACCTTCGTGAGGTCGTCGGCGGTATACCGGGCGCCCTCGAGGATCTCGTGCATGCGGTCAGGCTCCTCCCACGCGAGTAGCACCTGGGCGGCAGAGCCTGCGCTCATGGTCATCGTGGTTCCCACCGGGATGGAATCCCTCAGCCCCATGGGCCGGTCGGCGGCGGCAATGCAGATCCGGTGTTCGCCGTGGGCTCGGAACAACTGGGCGGATTCGCTGGTGCGATCGCGGAGGGCCTCAAGAATTGGCTGGGCGGCGCTGACGAGCCTGTCTTCACCGACGGCGGCGGCGAGTTGGAGGAATCGCCGCCCGAGGATGAAGGCGCCGCGGGCGTCTCGGGTTATTAGGTGGTGGTGTTCGAGGGCCAGGGCGAGCCGGTGAACGGTCGGTCGGGCGAGATGGGTGGCGGTGACCAATTGAGCTAGCGTCGCCGGCCCCTCCTCAAGGACGGAAAGTATTGCCGAGGTCTTGTCAATGACGCCAACTCCGCTACTATTGTCCATAGAACGATACTAGCGTTCCATATCGTGAGACACAAGCGTTTAGGTATTCCAGCGTTGAGACACACAAGCACCGATATCAAGTGTGAGATCAAGGGGACCGAATCATGGGCACAACACTCGCCGAGAAGCTGTGGCAAAGCCACGTGGTCAAGACGGGTAAGGACGGCGCCCCCGATCTGCTCTACATCGACCTTCACATGATCCACGAGGTGACGAGCCCCCAGGCTTTCGAGGGCCTAAGGCTAGCTGGCCGAACCGTGCGACGCCCTGACCTCACTATCGCAACGGAAGATCACAACACCCCGACGCTCGACATCGACAAGCCCATCGCCGACTCTACGAGCCGCACGCAAATCGACACCATGCGTGCCAACGCCAAGGAGTTTGGCATCAGGCTGCACAGCCTCGGTGATGCCGACCAGGGTGTCGTGCACGTTGTCGGGCCCCAGCTCGGGCTCACGCAACCAGGCATGACCGTCGTGTGCGGGGATTCCCACACTTCGACCCATGGTGCGTTCGGGGCGCTCGCCTTCGGGATCGGAACCTCCGAGGTCGAGCATGTTCTCGCCACCCAAACCCTGCCCCTCAAGCCCTTCAAGACCATGGCGATCACGGTAGACGGAGTGTTGCCCAAGGACACGACGGCCAAGGACATCATCCTCGCCGTCATCGCCAAGATCGGGACGGGCGGGGGCCAGGGCTACGTGCTCGAATACCGCGGGGAGGCCATCCGTGGTCTATCCATGGAGGCCCGTATGACGGTGTGCAACATGTCCATCGAGGCCGGGGCCCGAGCTGGCCTCATCGCGCCCGATGAGACGACGTTTGAGTACGTCAAGGGGAGGCCTCACGCTCCGACCGGTGCCGACTGGGACGCTGCCCTCGATTATTGGCGGACGCTGTTAACCGACGAAGACGCCGTCTTCGACACCGATGTTGTCCTCAAGGCCGCCGACCTGGAGCCCTTCGTCACGTGGGGCACCAACCCCGGCCAGGGTCTTCCCCTGAGCGCGTCCGTGCCGAACCCAGCCGACATCATTGACGAGGGTGAGCGGGTCTCAGCCGAGAAGGCTCTTCTCTACATGGGCCTCGAACCCGGCACGCGCCTCAGGGACATCGCGGTCGATACGGTCTTCCTCGGCTCCTGCACAAACGGCCGGATTGAGGATCTCAGGGCCGCCGCCGCCGTCCTCAAGGGTCGTTCCAAGGCCGATGGCGTTCGGATGCTCGTCGTCCCCGGGAGCGCCCGGGTACGCCTTCAGGCCGAAGCCGAGGGTCTCGACAAGGTCTTCACCGATTTCGGAGCGGAATGGCGCAACGCCGGATGCTCCATGTGCTTGGGGATGAATCCCGACCAACTTGCGCCTGGGGAGAGAAGCGCATCGACGTCCAACCGCAATTTCGAGGGACGTCAGGGCAAGGGCGGTCGCACCCACCTAGTCTCGCCCCTCGTCGCCGCGGCCACGGCCGTGCGTGGCACCCTCTCCAGCCCCTCCGACCTCGAATCCGCAAGCATGGAGGCATAGCCATGGAAAAATTTGTCACCCACACCGGGGTCGCCGTACCGCTCTGCCGTTCGAACGTCGACACGGACCAGATCATCCCTGCTGTATATCTCAAGCGGGTCACCCGCTCCGGCTTCGAGGACGGCCTCTTCGCCGCCTGGCGTGGTGACCCGGATTTCATCCTCAACAAGGACGAGTACAAGGGGGGCTCGATCCTCGTCGCAGGTCCCGACTTCGGAACCGGCTCAAGTCGCGAACACGCCGTCTGGGCCCTCAAGGACTACGGATTCAAGGTCGTCGTCTCCAGCCGTTTCGCCGATATCTTCCGGGGTAATGCCGGAAAGCAGGGCCTCCTGACCGCTGAGGTCGGCCAGGGGGAAGTCGAACTCCTCTTCAAGCTCCTCGAGGAGGAGCCGGGGCGAACCCTGACCGTCTCCCTCGAGGACCGCACGGTGTCCTGTGGCGACGTCACCGTTCCGTTCGAGATCGACGATTACGTACGCTGGCGCCTGATGGAGGGCCTGGACGACATCGGGCTGACCCTTGAGGACGAGCTGGCGATTACTGCGTTTGAATCCACCCGCGAGGCGTGGCGCCCTACGACCCTCCCGGCGAAGCACCTGCCGTCCGTCCCGATCGAGAGCGCCCGTTCTGTTTCCTAGCCCGGCGCCGATAGGCGGTCTTCGATAGCGTGGTGACCGTGCTGTCCAAGAGCCTCCTTCTGGACCTTAGCGCCACCGTGGGCGTTGCCGCAGTCGCGTGTGGTGCTGCTGTCGTGCTCGGCCAATTCGGACCGGAAACTCAGGAAGACCTCGCCCCAGGCATGAGCCCGTCGGTGACCTCCAGTGTCGAGCCGGGCGCTTCTTTCTCCCTGTCGCCTTCCCCTTTGCCAAGTGTCAGCCCGTCGGTTTCGACTGAACCCTCACCCGCCGAGGAACCGGAGCCACCCGCTCCGGCCCCCGCGTCCAGGCCCACAAACACGGCGTTCGGGGACATGTACCTGTCGGTTATTCCCGCGGCGCCGTTTGAAGTCGGTCCGATTGGGGTCTACCTCCAGGGGGAGATCCGATTGGCGCCGGGCGCGACCGTCTCCTGTACGACGACAATGGGTGGCCTCGTGTGGCCCCAGCACATTCCGTACATCGGGGAGCCGTGGATCGGCAACTTCCATCCGTATGCGGTGGACTTCGATAACATCATCCTCACGCCCGGGGAATACCCTTACACGACAACGTGCACGGCGTCCGATGGCGTATCGTGGCACGGCTCCGGAACCGCGCACGAGGAGCAGTTCATCGGTTACGGAGCTGAGTGGCCGTAGGTTTCGAGGACGCGTGGTGTCGCCGGGAGCACGTGATGAGGCACGATAGGACCATGAGCGACTCCCTCCGCATAACGGGCGGTAAGCCCCTCACCGGCGAGATCACCATTCGAGGCGCTAAAAACTTCGTCTCAAAGGCGATGGTGGCCGCCCTCCTGGGTGATACGCCATCCACCTTGCGCAACGTTCCCGAGATTCGGGATGTCGCGGTGGTTACCGATCTGCTCGAACTCCACGGGGCATCGGTCACTTATGACGCTGCGAGTGGGAACCTGACCGTAGACCCGGCGAAGGTTGCCACGGCCAAGATCGGGGACATCTCCGTCCATGCGGGTTCGAGCCGCATCCCCATCCTCTTCTGCGGGCCCCTGCTCCACCGCCTAGGGGAGGCCGTCATCCCTGACCTCGGTGGCTGCAAGATCGGGGAGCGTCCCGTCGGCTTCCACCTTGAGATCCTCGAAAGGTTCGGCGCCACCAGCGAGATCGTCGGCGACGGGCTTCGCCTGACGGCCCCCGATGGGCTCGCGGGGATCAAGTATCGCCTCAGCTACCCGAGCGTCGGCGCGACCGAACAACTCCTCCTCACGGCCGTCAAAGCCAAGGGCATCACCCGGCTAGAGAACGCCGCGGTTGAGCCGGAGATCAAGGACCTCATCGATACCCTGCAGAAGATGGGGGCGATCATCTCGGTCGACACCGACCGCTCCATCACGATCGAGGGCGTCGAGAAGATGCACGGCTTCGATCACACATCACTTGCCGACAGGATCGAGGCCGCGTCGTGGGCGTGTGCCGCCCTCGCCACGGGTGGGGACGTCTTCATCCATGGGGCCCAGCAACGCACCATGGGAATGTTCCTCAACGTCTTCCGCAAGGTCGGGGGAGAATTCGATGTGGTCGAGGATGGCATCCGCTTCTACCACCCCGGAGGGGAACTTCGGGCGATCGCGCTACAGACGGACGTCCACCCCGGTTTCATGACCGACTGGCAGCAGCCCTTGGTCGTTGCGCTCACACAGGCGAAAGGACTCAGCATCGTCCACGAGACGGTGTATGAGCAGAGGTTCGGTTTCACGGAGGCCCTGATCAAGATGGGGGCGTCCATACAGTTGTATCGGGAGTGCCTGGGGGATACGGCGTGCCGTTTTGGGCAACGTAATTTCCTTCACTCCGCGGCGATCTCCGGCCCCACCCATCTTGAGGCGGTGAACATCGACGTGCCCGACCTGAGGGGTGGCTTCAGTCACCTCATTGCCGCCCTCGTGGCCACCGGCACATCGACCGTCTCAGGCGTTGGAGTCATCGATCGGGGGTACGAGGGCTTCCGCGACAAGCTCGCGGCGCTAGGCGCGGACTTTGCGTAGGACCCCTCTTCGCGGTGAAGTGCCGCGCGGGTATGAGAGCGCCGCGGCGCTGCTCCGCGCCATCTTGTGGATGGTCACCAAGAAGGACTGGCACGGCGCGGAGAACCTGCCACGGTCCGGTGGCTTCCTCGCGGTATCCAACCATGTGACCTATGCGGACCCACTGACGTTTGCGCATTTCCTGTATAACAACGGCTGCCCGCCACGGTTCTTGGGGAAGGAGTCGCTCTTTAGAGCCCCCGTTATCGGATGCATCGTGCGGGCCCTCGATCAGGTGCCGGTTCACCGGGGAACTGTCAAGGCCAAGGAGGCCGTCGATGCCGGTATCTCCTTCCTTGAGCGGGGTGACATGATCGCAATATTCCCGGAGGGCACCTTGACCCGCGACCCCGACCTCTGGCCCATGGTCGCCCGTACGGGGACAGCGCGTATGGCCCTCACGACGGGTGTCCCCGTCGTTCCCGTCGCCCAATGGGGTGCTCAGCGACTGCTGGGCCACTACAGCAAATGGCTCAAGCCGATTCCTCGAAAAAAGGTGACAGTCATCGCGGGCCCCCCCATAGACCTCGATGACCTGAGGGCTCTCCCCATCTCAAAACGGACGATGAGGGAGGCAACTGATCGAATCATGGCTACCCTGACAAGCATGGTCGAGGAGATGCGTGGTGAACGAGCTCCCGCAGTGCCGTATGACATGAGGAAGGCGAAGTCGTGAGCAGCATCGCAGTCCTCGGGACCGGGGCATGGGGAACCACCTTCGCGGGGGTGTTGGGAGACGCTGGCAACGATGTCATTTTGTGGGGCATCGACCAAGACGCCATTGCTGAGATCAACGCCTCGCACACAAACTCAGCGTTTATCGGTGACCGGGAGCTTCCCGATTCTGTCAAGGCCACCGCCGATCCGGCAGAGGCATTGGCCGACGCTGATCTGGTCTTCTTAGCCTTGCCTGCACAAAACGTGAGAGGCATTATCTCCGATTTCGCTGGCCTGATTCCTCCGGATGCGGAGGTGACCTCGCTTATGAAGGGGATCGAGGTCGACACTCACCTGAGGATGAGCGAGGTCCTCGGAGAGGTGTGGGGCATTGAGGAGGACCACCTCGTGGTTGTGTCGGGGCCTAATCTCGCTCGGGAGATCGCCCAGAAGCAGCCGACGGCAACGGTCGTCGCCTCACGGTCCGAAAGTGCGGCGAGCACTGTCGCCGATGCATTGGCCTCCTGGTATTTCCGGCCGTATACGAACTCCGACGTGGTCGGGGTCGAACTTTGCGGGGCCTACAAGAATGTCATCGCCGTTGGAGCTGGGATAGCTGACGGGCGAGGTTTCGGCAACAATACGACGGCGACGATCATTACCCGTGGGCTCGCCGAGATTCAGAGGCTCGGGCTTGCCCTCGGTGCCGCACCGGACACGTTCGCTGGGCTCGCCGGGGTTGGTGATCTCATCGCCACCTGCGCGTCGCCCCTGTCCCGCAACCACACACTCGGCGAACTCATCGGGAAGGGAATGCCGCTGAAGGAGGCGATTCTCAAGATCGAAGGCACGGCCGAGGGTGCCCAGACCTCGCTCTCGATCCAGCAGTTGGCGCGGATGGCTGACGTCGAGGTGCCGATCTGCGATGCCGTCGTCACCATGCTCCATGGGGGGGCCGAGCCCGAGCTGGTGATGGCCGAGCTCCTCGCGAGGCCGCGGAAGGCGGAGGGAGAGTAGCCGTGGAAAAACCGTGTGTCGCCGTACTATTTGGGGGTAGGTCTTCAGAGCACGGCATCTCCTGCGTAACGGCCAGTGGAGTCCTCGAGGCGATCGACAGAGACTCCTGGGACGTGATAGCGGTGGGAATCACGACCGATGGTCGGTGGACCCTCGCGAGCGACGATCCCGACCTTTGGCGGATCGACGGCGGTGAACTTCCCAAGGTTTCAGGTGACGGTGAGACTGTCCTTCTCCCGGCGTGTGCGGGCGAGCGTACCTGGCGGATCGAGCGCAGCGGGGGGCGCCTTGAGACGCTAGCTGAGGTCGACGTCGTGTTTCCCCTGCTTCATGGCCCATGGGGAGAAGACGGGACCATTCAGGGGGCACTCGAACTCGTCGACGTGCGGTACGTGGGCGCAGGAGTCCTCGCGAGTGCGTTAGGAATGGATAAGGAGTTCACCAAGATCATTTTTAGGGCCGTCGGTCTCCCCGTAACCAGGGAGGTAGTCCTGAGAAGCCTCGAGGAGGCGCGGACAAGGCGGGAGGAGATCGAGGCTCTTTCCCTCCCGGTCTTCGTCAAGCCCGCGCGGGCCGGATCCTCGATGGGGGTATCCCGGGTCGCATCGTGGGACGCCATCGACTCGGCGCTCGCAGATGCGCTCAAGCACGACGCCAAGGTCATCATCGAGGAGGGAATTCTTGGCAGGGAGATCGAATGTGCGGCGCTCGAGGCCCCCGACGGTGTACGGATATCCCAACCCGGCGAGATCGTCACGGAGGGTGGCCACACCTTCTACGACTACGACGCAAAGTACTTCGATGAGGAGGCGGTGACTTTGACCTGCCCCGTCGATCTGCCCGAGGCCGTCGTCGAGACGGTTCGCGACTACGCGCGGCGGGCATTCTTGGCTATCGGCGGGGAGGGGCTCGCGCGGGTCGATACCTTTGTTCGGCCGGATGGATCGGTGGTCGTCAACGAGATCAACACCATGCCGGGCTTCACGCCGTTCTCGATGTATCCCCGGATGTGGTTGGTCGAGGGTCTTGACTACCCGGCGCTCGTCGAGGTTCTCTTGCGTACTGCCCTCGATCGCCCGGTCGGGCTTCGTTAGACGGGTTGCGCTCGAAGGGATTTGCGGGTGGGATGCGCGGACCGATGTCCGGTCGCTGAGGTTCCCGATTGCCTGGTGGCCTCTCGTGGGGATGTTGTCTTGGTCGTCTTGCTCGGCTTAGGGCCGCCCGTTGGCGCTGCCTTCTTTGGTGCGGCCTTCTTTGGCGCTGCCTTCTTTGGTGCGGCCTTCGACGCCGACTTCGCCCGTGATGTGGATCGGGAAGGGCGGGTAGGAGCCTTGGGCTCAGCGGTCCACACGCGACGTTCAGCCAGGAGGGCCCCCATGTCACCATAGGCGAACGCTCCAAAATCACCGCGAGCGTATGGGAGGGCGATTACGAGCGACGAACCCTCGACATGCTCAAGTTCGATCCTGACGGCATCGGCGCCTTCCGCCGTCGCGGCCATCATTGTCACCCCGTAGGCACGGAAGGTGTCCCGCGAAGTCTGAATCTCGGAGAGGATGGCGTCGACCACGTCGTGGGGGGTGGGCTGATCGGACTCGGGAACGGGGGTGACAAGCGTGTACTTGCCCCGTTTCCCAATGGTCGCCCCAAATGGAAAGAACTCGCCATTGCGGATGATCAGGGCCTTGGCCAGGATCGCCAATTGGCCAAGCAGTTCATCGAGGTCTTGTTGAACTCTCTCTTGGCGACTAATGCGTGCCGACATGGGAAACCTCGCCTTCACTAATTCCGTCCACCGTATCCCCGGGCGCTGCCCCTGAGCGGTAGGCCACGCCCAGTCGCCGCGAGGCCCTGCAGAGCCGGAATCCTCAAGATGTGACATTCTCAACATGCGAGATGGACCGGTGGGGCCTACGCTGGTCGTGTGCCTCAGATAGGCGATCTGGGCGAAGACGCCCTTATCGAACGGATGACTCTCCGGTTACCAACGACCCCCTGCGCGGTCCTTGGTCCCGGTGACGATGCCGCCGTGATCAGACTCGAGGGCGACCTCGTCGTATCGAGCGACGTGTTGGTCGAGGGGAGGCACTTCCGCACCGAGTGGTCGACGGCGGGGGACGTGGGGTTTCGGGCTGCGGTGCAAAACATGGCGGATATCGATGCGATGGGGGCCGTACCGATCGCCCTGCAGATCACCCTAGCGGCACCACCGACGACCGAGGTCGAGTGGGTGCTCGACTTTGCCGACGGGCTCCGGGAGGCTTGTGAGCCTCATGAGGTTGGGGTTGTCGGCGGGGACGTCTCGGGTTCAAGAGAGATCACGGTCAGCGTCACGGTGATCGGGGACATGAGGGGAGAAGTACCGATTCAGCGGGGAGGGGCGCATCACGCCGACATCATTGCCGTGTCGGGTCCCCTGGGCGCCTCGATGGCCGGCTACCACCAGCTCGATAACCTGCTCGACATCGACCAGGAGTCCATCGACCTGTTCCTGCGGCCCCGGCCAAGGATCGGCGCGGGGATCGATGCTGCGCGAGCCGGGGCGACCTCGATGATGGACGTCTCCGATGGGCTGGTTACCGAACTCGCCCGCATGGCAAGGGCGTCCTCAATTGGGATGTCCGTTGATTCCCGACGCGTGCCGGTGCATAAAGCAGCCAGAAAGGTCGCGACTGCCGTCGTAGGCAACGCGGACGAGTGGGCGCTCACGGGCGGAGAAGACCATCACCTGGTTGCGACCTTTGCCCCAACGGTTCGCTTACCAGAGGGATGGATCGAGATCGGTACGGTGACACGGGATCGCAAAGGGGTGCTCGTCAACGGAGAGGTTCCCTCTCGATGGGGATGGGACCACTTCGCTCGGGTCTAGACAACCCGGGTGACCTTCCCAGCCTTGAGGCACGAGGTGCACACATTCAGGCGCTTCGGGGTGCCCGAGATCACCGTGCGTACGCGCTGGATGTTCGGGTTCCAGCGACGCTTGGTGCGTCGGTGCGAGTGCGAGACGGAGAACCCCCAGACGGGACCCTTTCCGCAGACGTCGCAGGTAGCAGCCACGATATTCTCCCAGGTCGATGAGCCAGATCGGCTCGCTTCCGCGAATAGGCGGGTAACCGCGTAAGGATAGCGGACATCACGGGGTTCTCACAAACCTATCGCCTCAGGGGCGAGGTGAGCTTTCGCGTATGGGTGGATTCGTGCCACGATGGTGCGTTGACACACTGAGACCTGGCGTGGACCGATCCGACAACCTGGAGGTCAAGTGGTAGCGGAATCCAAAACGTTGAGACGGTGGCTCGAGTCGGGGACGAATGCCGTCAAGAGGGCACGTACGCGGCTCGATGCGATCAACGTGTTCCCCGTAGCGGATTCCGACACAGGGACGAACCTCTACCTCACCTTGAGGGAGGGGAACAGGGCCGTCGTGTATCTCCCGGATTCGGCTTCCCATCGTGAGGTCGTCGCGGCCTTCGCTCGTGGCTGCCTCATGGGAGCCAGGGGCAATTCCGGCGTGATCGTCTCTCAGTACCTCACCGCCTTTCTGGCGAAGATCGACGCGGCCGGAGGGCTCGCGAAGTCCACGGGTGAGACTATTGCCAGCGCCCTTGAGGCTGCGGCTGATGCTGCCTACGAGGCCGTCGGCGAACCCGTCGAGGGCACGATCCTGACGGTGGCCCGGGCGGCCGCCGAGGGTGCGAGGGGTGCCGTCCAGGTGGGGGCTGGGCTTGAGGCGGTAGCCGTCGCTGCCGTCGTGTCCGCCCGCGCCGAACTAGCCCGGACGACTGAGACGCTAGCGGAGGCGAGGGCGGCGGGGGTCGTCGACGCCGGTGCGGCCGGCCTTCTTCTTCAACTCGAAGTCCTCGCCGAGACCATCGCCGGACCCGAGGCGCTCGCCACCATCGACGAGGTGGAGTGGGAGATGCGGGAGCGGATCGGGGGGCTGACGCCAGCGGAAGGAGCCGCGGCCCATAAACATGCCCTCGGCGGTGGGGCCTATGAGGTCATGTTTGTCGCCCGCGCCAACCGGATCATGGATGACTCTGGTGATGTCTCTCTTAAGGATGCCCTCCGCGGGGTCGGAGACTCGGTCGCGGTAACGGGAATCGTCGGCCTTTGGCAAGCGCACGTCCACACGGATCACCCCGAAAGGGCGATTCAACTTGCGCGGGCGGTTTCCGCCACCCAGATCGTGGTGAGGGACGTCATGAGCACCGGATGCGGTGGCTCGACGGGAATCGTCGCCTTGACGACCTGCCCCGGATTGGCATCGGCCCTGGCCGGTGCCGGGGCGGCCGTGCTTGTCGCCCTCGATCCCGAAGTCGTGGCCATGTGGGATCTCGAGCGGATACTGGCAGACGCGGGCACGGACAGGGTGATCGTCGTAGCGGGCGCAGAGGCGCTAGCTAGTGCGGCAAGCGCCCTCATCGAGACCGTGAAGGAGCCGACCGTCATCGTGCTCGACTCCTTGAGCGAGCCCCAGGTGGTGGCCGCCCTAGTAGCTGCAGCCCTGGTGCCCCCCGGCGAGGACGCGGAAGACGCGATGCGGGCCGCGATTGCTCGTTGCTTCGTGACGAACGCGCGGATCGACTCGATCGCAGAGGATCTCGGACGGATGATCACCCCGGAGGCCGAGGTGGCCACGATCATTCTCGGAGACGGGATTCCGACATCGGCTGCACAGGATGCCGTCTCGCGGCTTGCTGTTTCTGCTCCCGACGTCGAGGTGCACGTCTATTCGGGCGGCCAGGCGGAGCCCGCCGTCATCATCGGAGTCGAGACCGCCGTACCTCGATGACCGGGAACCCCGGGGGGGAGGCGCGTCTCGCCGAGTCACTCGCGAGGGTGCTCGGGACGCGAACGGCCGGGGCACTCACCAAGCTCGGTCTCCTCACCGTGGGGGATCTCCTCAGGCACTATCCCCGTCGCTATGGCCGTCCGGGTGAGCCAACGGATCTCGCTTCGCTTCGCCTGGGAGAGTACGTCGCGGTGTTCGCCGAGGTGAGGTCCGCGACGATGAGGCCCATGCGCCATAGGGGAGGGGCGATCCTGGAGGCGGTCGTGACCGACGGCAGGGGCATGCTCGGCCTCACCTTCTTCGCAAAGCGGCCCGGAGCCCTCCGAGCGCACGAGGACAGGCTTCGCCCCGGACGCACCGGCCTCTTCACCGGGACAGTGCGTGAATACCGGGGGCGTCGCCAGTTGACCCATCCCGACTACCTGGTCGTCGGCGTGGACGCGGGGTCCGAGGAGGAAGCGCTTCTTGAAGCCTCCCGTCCCGTACCCCTCTATCCCGCGACAGCCGGCGTCCCCACGTGGAGGATCTCCCGCGCCGTCCGGACCGTCCTTGATCCTCTGACGGAGGCCGATGTTCCCGACCCGGTACCCCCGGAGGTGCTCGCGCGACGCGGGCACGGTGGCTTGCTTGAGGCCCTCCGCGACGTTCACGTTCCAGCTGACGACGACGCGTGGGCGCGGGGGAGGGCGCGCCTCCGCTACGAGGAGGCCCTGGTTCTTCAGGTGGCCTTGGCGCGACGTCGAGCGGCCGCGCGTGGCCTCCGATCCGTCGCCCGTTCCAGGCGCTCGGAGGGGCTAGTTGAGGCCTTTGACGCGCGGCTGCCCTTCACACTGACCACGGGTCAGGCGGAGATAGGGGAGGGCATCGCAGCAGACCTTGGGGCCGACGTCCCCATGCGGCGCCTCCTCCAGGGGGATGTCGGGGCGGGAAAGACCGTCATCGCTCTCCGGGCGATGCTCCAGGTGGTCGACGCGGGAGGCCAGGCCGCACTCCTGGCGCCAACCGAGGTTCTTGCGTGGCAGCACCTCAGGACCCTTCGGACCTTGCTCGGGTCACTAGCGGAGGCCGGGACCCTCTCCGCACCCGAGGTGGCGACACGGATCACCCTCCTGACCGGGTCTCTCGGGATGGAGGAACGGCGGTCCGCGCTCGCCGAGGTTGAGTCCGGCGTTGCGGGGATCGTTGTCGGAACGCATGCGCTCCTTGGGGAGGGGGTTCGGTTTGCCGACCTAGGCCTCGTCGTCGTCGATGAACAGCACCGCTTCGGAGTGGAGCAGAGGGACGTCCTTCGCACCCGAGTTGAGCGTGAACCCCACATGCTCGTCATAACCGCGACCCCCATCCCCCGCACCGTAGCAATGACGGTATTCGGTGATCTCGACACGTCAACGCTCAGGGAGAAGCCGGCTGGACGTACCGAGGTCGTCACCCACATCGTTCCGGCGGACAATCGTGCCTGGCTCGACCGGACCTGGGCGCGAGTGAGGGAGGAGGTCGCCGCCGGGGGGCGGGCCTTCGTCGTGTGCGCCAGGATCGAGGGCGACGGTATCGAGGAAGGCGGTATCGAGGAAGGCGATGTCGAGGAGGGCGACCTCCCGGTGGCGATAGAGGCCGGGGAGGTCCGGAGCGATGAGATCGACGAAGACGTGACCGCCGATGGAGAGCTCGCCCTTGGGTTTGAATCGGCCCGGCCCGAGCCCCGGCTCCCCCTCCATGCGGTCGGAGAGGTCGCAGAGGAGCTCCGGGCCCGACCCGAGTTTGCCGACGTCTCGATAGGTGTGCTCCATGGAAGGCTTCGACCGGAGGAGAAGGACCTGGCGATGGCGAGGTTCGCCTCCGGAGAGGCGCCCGTGCTGGTCTCGACGACCGTCATCGAGGTGGGCGTCGACGTACCCGAGGCGTCCATTATGGTCGTCCTCGACGCCGACCACTTCGGCATCTCCCAACTCCATCAACTTCGGGGACGGATCGGACGGGCGGAGACCCCAGGGGTGTGCCTCCTTGTCTCGTCGGCGGGGGAGGGGACGCTCGCTCACGAGAGGCTCCAGGCGCTTGTCGAGACCACGGATGGGTTCGCCCTCGCGGAGAAGGACCTGGAACTCCGTCGGGAGGGAGACGTGCTCGGCGCGGCGCAATCGGGTGGACGAAACTCGCTCCGCCTGCTGAGTGTCATCCGCGACAAGGAACTCATCGAGGAGGCCAGGGAAGACGCCCATGCCCTGGTGGAGGCGGATCCGGCCCTGGCCGCCCATCCAGATTTGGCCGCGGCGATCGAGGAGTGGCTCGAACCCGAACGCGAAGAGTTTCTTGAGCGGTCCTAGCAGCCGTATCCCACTACCGTGGTTTGAGGTGCCGGTCTTTAAACACCCGCACCACGTGGAGAGGTGATAACACCGTGACCCGCATCATCGCCGGAAGCCTGGGTGGACGTCGCATCAAGGTACCCCCTCGAGGGACCCGCCCGACCACCGACCGCGTGAGGGAGGCGATCTTTGGGAGGCTCGAAGCTGCGGGCGTGATCGAGGATGCCAGGGTTGTAGACGTATTCGCGGGATCGGGAGCCCTCGGGATAGAGGCCCTCTCGCGCGGTGCGGCCTGCGTTGTCTTCGTCGAAGCCGCGGCTTCGGCCACGCGCGTGATCGAGGGCAACCTACGAGTGTTGGGTGTGGCTGGCAAGGGGACGGTCGTCCGATCCGAAGCCCTAGCCTTCCTTAAGCGGGAGGGGGAGCGGTTTGACCTCGCCCTCCTCGATCCGCCCTACGACCTGCCCTCAAAGGAACTCGTGGAAATCCTCGCCGCCCTCGCCACCCGACTGACCCCCGGGGCTCGCGTGGTACTCGAGTGGCCCTCCCGCGGGGAGCCTCCCGAGTGGCCGCCCGGCATCATGCCTCAGGATGTGCGCAGGTATGGCGAGACCTCCGTTCACTACGTCGCCGCCTCCAAACAGGCGATGGCCGATGGCGGTGGCGGCCCTGTGGAGGGTAGCGTCGAGCCATGACGACAGCGGTCTTTCCGGGAACCTTCGATCCAATTACCCTCGGGCACCTGGACATCGCGACCCGGGCGGGGAGCCTCTTCGACCGCGTCATCCTCGCTATCGCCCACAACTCGTCGAAGGAACCCTTGCTGGACATAGAGACGCGTCTCCGACTAGCCACCGCCGTGACGGCAGACATCGCCGGGGTCGAGGTCGCCTCGATCGATGAGCTCCTCGTGTCGTTTTGCCAGGAGGTTGGCGCCACGGCGATCGTCAAGGGGCTCCGCGGAGGAGCCGATTATGACATCGAGCGTCCGATGGCCCTGATGAACCGCGCCTTGACCGGGATCGAGACGGTATTCGTATCTGGGGACCCCAGCCTCCAGCACATCGCGTCGAGCCTGGTCAGGGACGTGGCTCGCCATGGAGGGTCTATCGCCTCCCTCGTGCCCCCGGGCGTTGAGGCCGTGGTGATCGAAGCCATCGTGAGGGAGTCGGGAGTTTGACGGCGTAATCAAGCGGGGAAGCCGACGCGGCTTGAGGCGGCCCCCGCCATCGCGTAGACTCGTGCGCTGGTCCGGCCGATGGTGGCACGGGTCAAGGTCCATGAGGACCGGAGATTGTGGGAGAGGCGATGCCGAAAACGCATAGCCCCAAGGATCAGTCGCTCGTGGTCTCCGTGCGAGATATCGCACGGAAGCCGGGTACGCAGAAACCTCACGTCCGCATCGTTCCGGCCCCCGCGGTCCTTGGCACCGGGGTCATTGGCGTGCGGGAGGGTTCCGATCTTGGGCTGGATCTCAGCCTAGAGTCGGTATCCGAAGGCATCTGGGTTTCTGGAACTGCCGCGGCTCAGGCCGTGGGGGAGTGCGCGCGGTGCCTGGACGAGGTGACGGTGGACATCGTCGCTCCGGTTCAGGGACTGTTTGTATGTCCCGATGCGAGGTCGGGCGGTTCCGGCGACGATGTGGACGTGCATTACTTCGATGGCGAGAATCTCGACCTCGAAGAGGTGATTCGAGATGCGGTGGTGACGTCACTGCCGTTCATCCCGCTGTGTGATCCGGGTTGTCCGGGACTGTGCGACAAGTGCGGTGTACGGTTGG
This sequence comes from uncultured Demequinaceae bacterium, assembly GCA_964610155.1. Classification (GTDB taxonomy): domain Bacteria; phylum Actinomycetota; class Actinomycetes; order Actinomycetales; family Demequinaceae; genus JAFGBM01. Next base: position 94,751 of record CAZSUY010000004.1, on the reverse strand, counting down.
CGAACGATCTGGAGCATCATCACGACGTGGTCGACCCCAGGTGGGCCGCCCTCGAAGGCTTGACCGACAAGAAGGAGAACTAGCCGTGGCAGTCCCCAAGCGCAAGATGTCGCGTAGCAACACCCGCGCGCGACGTTCGCAGTGGAAGACCACCGCCGCGAAACTCACCCAGTGCCCGGCGTGCAAGGCGGATAAGTTGCCCCATGTCGCATGCCCTGCGTGCGGCGTGTACAACGGTCGCACCTATTCCGAGGCCGTGCGCACCGAGCACGAGCGTTAACAACCGCCCGAACGAGGCGCGATGACGAGCCCGGGTGAGCTTGCGGCGACGGCCCTTGCTGAAAGGCTCGGGGTCGAGATCGACCCCGAGTTGCTCATTCTCGCCCTCACACACCGCTCGTTCGCCTATGAGGCGGGCGGTCTTCCCACGAATGAGCGCCTGGAGTTCCTGGGGGACTCGGTGCTCGGGGTCGTCGTCACCGATCGGCTGTTTCGAGACCACCCAGATCTTCCAGAGGGTGACCTCGCAAAGATGAGGGCCGCATGCGTCTCCCAACGGGCGCTTGCCGACGTTGCGAAGGAGGTCGGTCTCGGCCCATGCGTGCTCCTCGGCAAAGGGGAAATGGCGACGGGAGGAGCCGACAAGGATTCGATCCTGTGCGATGCCCTCGAGGCGATCATCGGAGCCGTCTACCTCGGCCATGGAATAGAGGCCTCCCGCGAGTTCGTCCTCCGGCTCCTTGGGCCAGCCCTTCGACGCGCGGCTGTTGCTGGAGCTGGACTCGATTGGAAGACCTCGCTTCAGGAGGCGTGCGCGGAACAGGGCCTGGGAATCCCCCGCTACGAGATCTCCAGCGAAGGCCCCGACCATTCCCGCTCGTTCACGGCGACGGTATTCATCGATGATCTACCGCGTGGATCGGGCACGGGCACGGCGAAGAAGTACGCCGAACAGGAGGCGGCCGCCGCCGCTCATGAGGCGATCCTCGGGGGTTCATCCTGACCGCCGACCCGCCCTTGCCGCGATTGACAGACCCCTTGTATCCGTCAGACTGTTCGCATGGCTAAAGGCGGACGGTTAGTGGTGGCGCTGGGAGGCATCGTCTCCCTCGCCATCGGAGCCGGTGGCGCCTATTTCTTTGGGCCGACGCTCCTGGGGACGGGCGACGCCGATCACGTGCGCAAGGTGCCCCCGGCCGAACTCCGGCTCGAGCGCTCGGAGCGTGCCTACCCCCTCTCCGGGGTGGTGCTCGTGGGTAGTCACCCCCTGGACTACGCGATCGTGACGGTCGGTACGGAATCCCTCGCCACCGACGAGACGGGGGCCTTCTCGTTCACCAGCGCTCCCCTTGGCGAGATAACGGTCACCCGGCCGGGCTACAACTCCCTGGAGTACGCGTTTGACGGTTCGGTCGAGGAGGTGGACCTCCTCATGGAGCCCGTGGTCGTTAGGGCGCTCTACGTCTCGCCGTGGACCAATCCCGACGACGACGCGACCTTCCAGAAGTACCTCGACCTCGCGGCGGTGACGACCGTCAACGCCCTGGTGTTCGACACGAAGGGTGACTACGACGGGGGGTACGTCTTCTACGACACCCAGGTCCCCGCGGCGATCACCGCCGGAGCCGTGGACGTGCGGTACGACGTGACGGAGCGGCTTCAACAGACCCATGACGCCGGGCTTTATGCCGTTTCTCGGATCCCGGTCTTCATCAGCGAAACCTATGTGAAGGCTTTTCCGGAGCACCGCCTGGTTGGCCAGTACCTCAATCCGGGAAATCGTGACGCCTGGGAGTATGCGCTCGACCTTGCGGTCGAGGCGTGCGGACTGGGGTTCGACGAGATCCAGTTCGACTACATCCGCTATCCCGACAGCCAGGCGGCGTCGCAGGCTTGGAAGCTTGGCCTCATCCCAGACGAGGAGACGCGCGTCGCGAACGTCAGCGGGTTCCTTGAGGAGGCTTCCGATCAGCTGCACCCGCTCGGGTGCGCCGTATCGGCAAATACCTTTGGAGGCGTCACGGTATACGACGACGACCGCGACAAAATCGGGCAGCGTCTTGAAGACTTTACTAGACCCCTCGACGCCTACTCGCCCATGACCTACCCAAGCCTGTGGGCCACCGCATGGTTTGGGTTCTCCAACCCGAATGCCCACCCCAAGGAGGTCGTGGCCGCGCAACTGGACAGCGCGATGCCCAGGGTCGCCGAGTGGACGACCGTGCGTCCATGGCTGCAGGGGTGGGGTTACACCAGCACGCAGATTCGGTCGGAGATCGACGCGGCTGATGAGCGGGGCCTGGGCTGGATTATCTGGAACGTCAGTGGCGACTACTCGGCCAGCGCGCTGCCTCCAGGGACGGTCGGCGCGGGCTGACCGATTGTGGCGGCGTTTTGACACCCACCCTCGATCCGTCAGACTGTTCGCATGAATAGGGGTCGACTCATGCGTCTCGCGCTGGGAGGCATCGTCTCTCTTGCCCTCGGGGCGGGTGGCGCCTACTTCCTCGGGCCGATACTGATGAGCGTCGCCGACACTGACCACGTCAGCAAGGTGCCCCCAGCCGAACTCCGGCTCGAGCGTTCCGAACGCGCCTACCCGCTGTCCGGGGTAGTGCTGATCGGCAGCCACCCTCTGGATTGGGCGATTGTGACGGCCGGTACCGAATCCCGCACCACGGACGAGACGGGGACCTTCTCGTTCGACAGCGCTCCCCTTGGGACGGTCACGGTTACGCGGCCGGGATACGACACCGCCGAATACATCTTCGACGGCTCGGTCACGGAGGCCGACATTGCCATGAGCCCGCGCATCGTCAAGGCTATTCGCGTGTCGACGACCTGGGCACTGGACGACGCCGAGTACCTGAGGCTCCTCGACCTGGCGGACGTGACAACGGTCAATGCCTTCGTCCTCGACGCGAAGGGCGACGACGGGCAGGTCGACTACGCCACCAAGGTCCAACTCGCGATCGACAACAACCTCATCGAAGAGACCACCTACGATGTCGAGGAGAGATTGGCCCAGGCGAAGGAGAGGGGCCTATATACGATCGTCCGCATCCCGGCGTTCAAGGATCCCGCCTACGTCAAGGCCTTCCCCCAGCAGGGAATCGGCAAACTGAACGTGGACCCGGCCGAACCACAGGCGCGGGCGTACAATCTCGCCCTCGCGGAAGAGGCGTGCGAAATGGGCTTCGATGAGATCCAGTTCGATTACATCCGCTACCCGGCGGACTTGGCCTCCAGCAAGACTCCCTCGACCTCGGAGGAAAGGGTCGCCAATATCAGGGGGTTCTTGGAGGAGTCCAGGGATGTTCTGCATCCGATGGGGTGTGCCCTCTCGGCCGACTCCTTCGGCGAGCCCGCCGTGAAGACGACGGATTCAGGCATCGGGCAACTCCTTGAGGAGTTCTCCGCTCCCCTTGATGCGTATTCCCCCATGGGCTATCCGGAACTGTGGGCCACGGGCTGGTTTGGGCTATCCGACCCTCAGAACCACCCGGTGGAGGTCACGGAGGGCGAATTGGATGCCGCGATGCCCAGGGTCGCCGAGTGGACGGTCGTGCGCCCCTACCTTCAGGCGTCCTGGTATCCCCCAAAGTGGATCCTGGCGGAGATCGAGGTGGCCGAGGTTCGCGGCCTCGGGTGGGTCATTTGGGATTCCTGGGATGACCCCCTTGGCGTCGATGACTTTCCCCCCGGAACAACCGGCGAGGGCTAGCATCGTTCTATGGCCGACATCACCGTCCTTGTCCTCGATGATCACGAGGTCGTGAGGCGCGGCATCTGCGACATCCTCGACCGCGCGGAGGGAGTGACGGTTGTGGCAGAAGCCGGAAGCGTCCAACAGGCGATCCGACGCGCCGACGCCGTCAAGCCGAACGTCATCCTCACCGACCTGCGCCTCCCCGATGGCACGGGCCTTGACGTGATTGCCCACGTCGTGAAGAACCTGCCCGACACTCGCATCGTCGTGCTGACCTCCTACGATGATGACGACGCTCGGGCGGCGGCGCGGGCGGCGGGTGCCCATGGCTTCATCGCGAAGACAACGCGATCGGCCGAGGTCCTTCAGGCGGTCAGGGATGCCGCGGCCGGTCGGATGTCCTCGACTCGAATCAAGGTCGAGGAGGACAGTGTGCTCTCACGGCTGACGCCCATGGAGCAGCGGGTCCTCGAACTCGTCGGTCAATCCAAGTCGAACCGCGAGATTGCAGACGAACTCGGAATCGCCGAAAAGACCGTCAAGAATCACGTCACGGCTGTCCTGGCAAAGATGGGGCTCCAGAGGCGGACGCAGGTGGTCGCTTGGGCGACCGCCCGTCGCGCCGGATCCTTCAGGGGCTAGGTCTCTGCTGGAGGATTGACCACCGCACCGTTGGCGTCGCTGGGCGGACCACACCTGACCGTCCAAAGCATGATGCTTCCCGGTTTCGGCGTCCCGGGCTTTGCCGGTTGTAGCGAGAACGATCCCGCCCGCCGGAGAGCGCGGTTGGCGAGGTTGGAGGTGCCGGAGTGCCGGGAGTACTCCTCGGGTGGCCCTACTCCATCGTCGGTAACGGAGATGGCGAGACGGTCACCCTCGACCGAGATGGTCACCTCAGCCTTGGATGCCCTGGCGTGTTGGGCGACGTTCGAAAGGCTCTCCCTGACGACTGCGACCAGGTCATCCACCAGGGAGGAATCCGCACCGAGTTCGGGGGGGAGTGCGTCCCAATCGACCCGCACCCCAGGGGCGAAGCCCAGGGCATTCTGGGAGAGCACGATCTCCCTACGAACCCTTTCGGAGAGTGGCTCCGACGATCGCTCGTCGTCGAGGGTGGAGACGACCCCTCTGACCTCTCTCTGCGCCCGTGTGACGTTGTGCCGGATGTTCTCGAGGGTCGTTCGGAACTCGGGGGGGACCTGCTCGTCGAGCGATTCGAGTTGAATGGCGGCGGCAAAGAGTTCCTGGGATACGAGGTCGTGAAGGTTATCCGCGATCCGCTGGCGATCCTCGAGAAGGGCGGAGACGTCCTTGACGTGGCGGAGCTCGGCGACGGAGAGGGCGAGAGCTGCCTGATCGGCGAACCGCTGAGCCGTGTCGAGATCGGTGGCACCGAAACCGGGTTGACCCCTTTCTCGAAAGAGCATGAGAAGCCCGACGGTTCGTCCTTCGGCGCGAAGCGGGGCGTAGAGGGCAGGGCCGAAGGACCGAACGGGTTCGAGGATGACCTCTCCGGCCGGCTCGATCGCATAGCTTCCCACCCCTGAGCGGATGGTTTTGAGGGCGTGGCCTCCCTCGGGCAAGACGAGTCCGAGGAGCTCGTCAGCCTTGGCCCCGACGGTGAACTCCAGGACCCACTGCTCATCCATCCCAGGTAAAACGAGGGTCGCGACCGCGGCTTGAGCAAGCTCCTTCGTCGCCTCGACGAGCCGGGCGAGGGCCCCTTCGTCCCCGGGGTCCGCCAGCAGCCTTGTCGTGATCTCCTGTGAGGCCGTTAGCCATCGCTCCCTCTCGAGGGCGTCCTGGTACAGCGTGGAGTTGTCGATGGCGACGGAAGCCGCCGCGGCGAGCGCCCGGACGATCGTCTCGTCCTGGGCGGTGAATCCGCCATCCTTGCTCGCGAGGTAGAGGTAGCCGAAGACGCGATCGCGCACCCGGAGGGCCGTACCGAGGAACGAACCAATGATCGGGTGTCCTTCTGGAAATCCCTGATACGCCGGGTGCTCCGTCACCTCGTCGACGACGAGGGTGCCGTAAGCGGGGATCCTTCCCAGGACACCGACCGCGCCGGGGCCGCGGCCGAGCAGATCCCACACGGATCGGTCCACGCCCTTGAAGTAGAAGTCAACCGATCGCCCATCCGGGCCCAGAACATTGATGGCGGCGTGCTTGGCACCCGTGTGCGCGAGTGAGACGTCGAGGAATCGGTTGAGTACGGCCGACAGGTCGAGGTCGGCATTGAGGGCGATGATCGCACCGCTGAGCGAGTCCGGCACCTATCCTCCCGATCCGAGATCCACCACCGTGTCTACCACGTTAAGGATGTCATGATCGTGAGTGACGATGATGACAGCCTTGCCAAGGGTTCTCGCCTCTTCGACGATGGCACGGACGACGTCGATCCCAGCCTCGTCAAGGTGCTCGGCCGGTTCGTCGATGAGGTGGATTGGCGAGGGGTGGAGCAGCGCCCGAGCCAGGAGCAGCCTCCGACGTTCCCCACCCGAAACGGTGAGTCCCCCGCTGCCGAGAAGGGAGTCGAGGCCGTCTGCCTGCCGGGCGAGCCACGGCCCGAGCCCGACGACGGATAGCGCACGGGTGGCCTCCTCGGCGTCGACGTCGCCACGGGCGACCCTCAGGTTTTCAAGGATGGTGGTGCCGAAGACGTGGGCGTCCTCGGTGGTCAGGGAGATCCTTGACCCGGTGTCCTCCGGCATGACCCTTTGGCCGGAAAGCCTCACCTCCCCAGAGAAGGGGGGGAGGGCACCGGCGATCGTGAGGAGGAGGGTCGTCTTTCCGACACCGGATGGTCCGATGATTCCGAGGACCTTTCCGGGGCCAAGTCGGGCCGTGACGGGGACGGTGGGGGTCGCGCCGGGCCAGGCGGCTCGTACCATGTCGATCTCGAGGGAGAAGGCGGTCGGGAGGCCGTGGGCGTGGTGAGCCGCAAGGACCTTACCCGTTGAATCGATTAGTTCGCGTACCCTGGTGGCCGCGATGCGGGACCGGAATGCCTGAGCAGACGCCGCAGCAAGGGCCCCGACGGCCTCGAAGGCGGCGAGGGGGGTGAGGGCGACGACCGCGGCTGCTGGGCCCGTGAGGCTCCCCGACGCAACGGCGGCGAGTCCGATGGCGACGGCCAGGATAACGGCTGTCCCGGCTGCTAGAACCTGGAGGGCGGCCGCGAGGGCCGCCGGTCGCGCGGCGGAGTCCCGTGCACGCTCGGAGCGGGTATTCGCCTCCTCGAGGAGGGCTGCGGCCTGGCCGTCCGTCCCCCACACCCGGTGTTCCGTCGCGCCTTCTAGGGCGGACAGGGCGGCGACGGCGACCTCGGCCTCGGCCTCCGCGCCTTCCTCCTGGGAGATGCGGGTGGCTCGAGTCGTGAGGATGACCGGAAGGGCCGCGGCTAGGCCCAGGCAACCGGCAAGTATGGCCGCGGCACCCCGATGCTGGCTGGCGACGATCCCCACCGAGGCGAGAGAGACGATGAGCGCCACCCCTGCCGGGATGAGCACCCGTACGACGGCGTCCCCAATCGCGTCGAGATCGGCGCCGACCCTGGCGATGACCTCCCCCCGCGGGAGCGTCATTACCCGTGCAGCCCCTCCGGCCTCCAGCCGCTCATAGGTTTGGGCACGAAGGGAGGCGACTCCCCGCAGCGCGGTGTCATGGGAACGCAGGCGCTCGACATAACGGAGAGCCCCCCTCCCTATACCGAGGGTCCGAACGAGGACGGCCGCGATGGCAAGGTCGGCGGGCGAGGGCATCTCCGCCGCCCGGGCGATGAGCCACGCGGAGACGGCCGCGAGCCCAACGGCGGAACCGAGGGCACCGCTACCGGCGAGGATGGCCCCCGCGACCCTGGCCCACCGGATATCCAAGTCATGCCACAAATAGGCTCCGCCGCCCCTCGCTCCCCGCCTGCCGGTCATGACCGACCTTCGTTCCTAGCCACCGAAGCGTCCGCGGCAGCCACTTCGATAACCGTATCGGCCATAGCGACGACCGCCTCGTCGTGGGTGGCGACGACGACGATGGCACCCCGGTCCGCCACCTTTCGGATCTCGGCGACCGTGTCCAGCCTCGTGGCGCGATCGAGGTGGGCGGTCGGTTCGTCGAGGAGCATGATCGAACGCCCGGAGTCACAGGCCGCGGTGACAGCCCTCCGTTCCCTCTGGCCGAGGCTAAGGGTTAGGCCTTCCGGCCCTGGGTCCGGTCGTTGGGGCACCCACGCGCATTGGGAGGTCCAGAGACTTGGCTCGACGCCGCCACCCGCGGCATCCGCTAAAAGAAGTACCCCCCCATCGGGGGATATCGCTGATATCTGACCCAAGGTGGGATACACGAGGCCTGCGAGGGCGAGGAGGGCCGTCGACTTTCCCTCGCCGTTTGGGCCGACCAGGGCGACCACCTCGCCCGGTCGGGCGGCGAGGTCAAGCCGAGATGGGGCTAGGAGCAAGCCATCCGGCGTTGCGATGGATAGGTCGTCCATGCGGAGCGTGGAGCCAGCAAGTGCGGGGGCGGGCCCCGAGCCCCGTCGAGTCGGCGTCGGTAGGTCAAGGACGGAGAATGCTGACTCCGCGGCCGCGAGACCGTTGGATGAGGCGTGGAAGTGAAGACCGATGTTCCTGAGGGGGAGGTAGGCCTCCGGCGCCAAGACCAACACGGCGAGAGCGGTCTCGATGGTCACGCTTCCCCCGGCCAGCCGGAAACCCATGGAAACCGCGACGAGGGCGACCGAAAGGGTAGTGAGGAGTTCGAGGACCATCCCCGAGAGGAAGGCGACGCGGAGGGAACCCATGGTCGCGCGACGGTGAGCCTCCCCGAGCTCACGGATCCTCGAGGCCGGCCCGCGTGATCGCCCGAGCGCCCGGAGGGTTGGAAGCCCGGCAATCAGGTCGAGAGTCTGGGAACCGAGCTTCACCATGCTCGCGAGGTGGCGTTCGGAGTGGGTCTGGGTGAGGCGCCCGACGAGCCACATGAAAAGGGGAACGAGGGGAAGGGTGGCGAGGACGATGAGGGCCGATGTCAGGTCGAGCCCGGTGATGACGATGACGGCAAGGGGGGTCACCATCGCCGCGGTGAGGAGGGAGGGCAGGTAGCGGGTGAAATAGGGGAGGAGACCCTCGAGGCCTTGGGTGACGAGCACGGTGACGGCCGGGGCCTTCCCTGAGGCCAACCACCTGGGCCCAAGCGAGCCCACATGCGCCACGACTTCTGACCGGAGCGTCGACACCACGCGGGCCCCGGTCCGGTGAGCGATCCGCTCGGAGGCCCAGGCGAGGCACGCCCTCACCGCTATCGTCGCCGCGAGGATGGACAGTCCAAGGCGTGGCGCCCTCGTCGCCTCGGGCACGATCGCCCCGAGGGCGCCCAACCCGTCGCCATCCAAGGGGCCGGGGGAGAGGGCTGGGGAGAGGAGCCGAGCGAGAAGAAGTGCCTGGATGAGGACGAGGACGGCACCGGCGGCGTGGAGTCCGGCCAGAAGGACGAGGAGCGGCCGGGCCGGACCGATCCGCGTGACCAGTCGCGGATCGAAGGATCTCACGCTAGCCCCTACGGAAGGTTGGCTCGTGGTGTGCGGGAAGGTCCTCGACCCGGAGGCGCCGACGGAAAACCCAGTACGTCCATGCCTGGTAGGCCACCACGACCGGGGTGAGGAAGGCCGCCACCCACGTCATGACCCTGAGGGTGTAGTCGGTCGATGAGGCGTTGTGGATAGTGAGGGAGTAGGCGGGATCCGTGGTCGATGGCATGACATCGGGGTAGAGCGATCCGAAGATGAGGACGACGATCGCTGAGATGACGAGCGTATTGGTGAGGAATGCCCAACCGAACCGCCCGACCTCGGTCAAGAGGCGCGTTATAAGGAGCCCGATGGCGGCGGCGATCACCACCGTCCATGTCCACGTCACGGAGTAGGCGATCTCAGCCCACACCGCCCAGGCACTCGCGACCATGACCGAGATGGAGGAGAACACCTTTGCGAGGAGGCTGGCTCGCTCACGGAGGGCGCCATTGGTCTTGAGGGATAGGAAGATCGCTCCATGGGTGAGGAACAAGCTGAGCGTGACGAGTCCCCCGAGGAGAGCGAACGGGTTGAGGAGCGTGAAGAAGCCCCCCGTGTAGGTGCCGGTGGCATCGATCGGAACGCCTCTGACGATGTTCGCGAAGGCCACCCCCCACAGGATCGAGGGAACCCAGGCCGTGACGATGATCGCCCAATCCCATCGGCGTCGCCACGCCGGCTCGTTGATCTTGCTCCGATACTCGATGGAGACGGCCCTGACGATCAGGGCGAGCAGGATGAGGAGTAGGGACAGGTAGAAGCCACTGAAGAGGGTGGCGTACCACTCGGGGAAGGCGGCGAAGGTCGCGCCACCCGCGGTGAGCAGCCAGACCTCGTTCCCGTCCCACACGGGCCCGATGGTGTTGATGGCCACCCTGCGCTCGGAGTCGTTCTTCGCGGCGATCCGGAGAAGCATTCCCACTCCGAAGTCGAATCCCTCAAGCACGAAGTAACCCGTCCACAGGACAGCGATGAGAATGAACCAGACGACGGCGAGTTCCATGGTCTGCTCCTAGTACGCGAAGGATAGGGGTCGGTCGGATGGGTCACCCGTGGGTTCGGACCCGACCTCGGGGGCGCCCTCGGCCGCGTAGCGGTGCATGAGTCGGTACCAGAAGACGCCGAGAACGAGGTACACAATAGTGAAGGCGATCATCGACGTCAGGACCTCGCCCGCGGTGACCCCGTCGGAGACACCGAACATGGTTTGGAGGCCGACCCTGTCGGTTCCGGTGAGGTCGGGATACACGACCCATGGCTGGCGGCCCATCTCTGTGAAGATCCACCCGAACGAGGCCGCGATAAACGGCGTGGGTATGACCCAGAGCGCTAGCCGCCCAAACCAACTCTGACTGGGGTTGCGCTCCTTTCGGGTGAGCCATAGGGCAGCGAGGGCGAGGGCGGCGCTTCCGGCCCCGAGGCCGATCATCAGTCGGAAACTCCAGAACACGACGGGGACGTTGGGCGAGTAATCGCCAGGGCCGTACAGATCCTCGTACTCGGCTTGGAGGTCGTTGACGCCACGTATCTCGCCCTCGACGTCGTGGGTGAAGAGGAATGACGCCAGCTTGGGTACCTCGATGACGTGAGTCATGGCATCGCAGTCATCCGAGAACGTGGGGAGGGCGATGATGGTGAACCCGACACCCGAGCCTGCATCGCAGATGCCCTCCGTCGCGGCCATCTTCATCGGCTGATCCTCGACGAGGGCCTGGCCCTGCGCATCACCCGTCCCGATGACCGCAAGGCCTGAGACGAGCATCGTCACCGCACCGAAGCGAAGAGCCGTGCGGTAGAGGGAACGGTCGGCGTCGACGGCGGCGGGAGTACGCTTCACGGAGGCCTCCCTCTGGGTTTTGACGAGCCAGGCCCCCGCGATGCCCGCCACGACCGTGCCCGCCACGAGGAACGCCGCGGCGATGACATGGGGGAAGGCGACGAGGGTGGTGGGGTTGGTCAGGACGGCTCCGATGTCCGTCATCTCGGCGCGTCCGGTTTCCGGGTTGTAGACGGCGCCGACGGGGTGCTGCATCCAGGAGTTGGCGGCGATGATGAAGTACGCGCTTACGACCGTTCCGATGGAGAAGAGCCAGACGCACGCAAGATGGATCCTCTTCGGAAGGCGGTCCCACCCGAATATCCACAGCCCGAGGAAGGTTGACTCAAGGAAGAATGCCGCCAGCGCCTCCATGGCGAGGGGGGCGCCAAAGACATCACCGACGTATCGCGAGTACTCGGACCAGTTCATCCCGAACTGAAACTCCTGAACGATCCCGGTCGCGACTCCAAGGGCGAAGTTGATCATCAGAAGCTTGCCGAAGAACCGGGTCATCCGAAGCCACTTGGGATTGCCCGTGCGAACCCAGGCCGTCTGCATGATTGCCACGAGGACGGAAAGCCCGATCGTCAGGGGGACGAGGAAGAAGTGGTACACCGTCGTGATCCCGAATTGCCACCGAGCTAGCTCCAGAGCATCCATGGCGGTCTCTCCCTCGGACATCGGTGATCGAAAAGGCCTAGGACCAGAAACGGCCCCTCTGAGGCAACCCTAATGAGGGGATCCCGCAGTTCGCCACAGGATGTGCCACAATGGGTCAAGGTCCGCACACGGCCACACCGTGTGCCCACCGTGCGACAGACGCAGCGACTCGTGGTTGGCTGTCCCGGCCGGATCCCCGTGGGGAAACCTGCGAAGGTGATTTCCGGGGGCGCATAACCACCGCCTCAGGCGCCGCTGTCCGCCGCGACCGCGAAGCTTCCGCGGCTGAATTGTCAGCCGCGTCCGACAATTGTCGGGTGGGGGTGTGGCCCACCCTGACGCGAGGTACCCGCCGTGAGCGAGGACAACGTCATACGCGAAGGCGCCAAGAGCGCCGTCATTTTCAAGGCACCCGAACCGGCTACCGCGCCACGGCCTCGTCGCGCCTCGGCCTCCGCAGGGGAGCCCGTAGCAAAACCGGAAAAGAGCACAGCAACCAGCAAGGGCCAGGCAGCGAAGAAAGCTCCAGCAGCGAAGAAAGCTCCAGCAGCGAAGAAAGCCCCGGCCGCGAAGAAAGCTACAGCCGCGAAGGCCGGGTCGGCCACCGAAGTCACCAAGACGACGACGCGGGCCCCAAAGCCTAAGGCGTCATCGGACGCCGCCAAGGGGAACTCGGAGGCTAAGGCAGCAGAGGGCGAGACGCCTGAAACAGGCGAGGGCACGGCGACGCGCCGTCGCCGCCGAGGCAGCCGGGGTCGCGGTGGGCGGACGTCCACCTTTTCGGAAGGCGGAACTCGCGATGAGGGCTCACACGAGGGGGAGGGCGGTTCCGACAACGGCCCGTCGAGTGGGGCGCCCCGGCGTCGACGGCGCGGGAGTGGCCATGGAAGGTCGTCGGCCGGGCGCGAAGACTCCCTTGCCGGTTCTACCCGCCTTCAGGCCAAGCGCCAGCATCGACGCGAGGGTCGTGACACCCGTCGGCCGATCCTGTCCGAGGCCGAGTTCCTTGCCCGTCGCGAGAGCGTGAAGCGATCGATGGTCGTTCGGGAGAAGGACGGTCGTGTCCAGATTGCCGTGCTTGAGGACGACATCCTCGTCGAGCACTATGTCTCCCACCAAGCCGAACAGTCGATCGCGGGGAACGTCTATCAGGCGCGGGTTCAAAATGTCCTTCCGGGAATGGAGGCTGCTTTCGTCGACATCGGACCCGGGCGAAACGCCGTCCTCTACGCCGGTGAGGTCAACTGGGACGCGGCGAGCCTTGAAGGAAAGCCCCGTCGCATCGAACTCGCCCTCAAGCCGGGCGATTCGATCATGGTGCAGGTGACGAAGGACCCAATAGGCCACAAGGGGGCCAGGGTCACGTCTCAGATTTCGCTCGCGGGCAGATACCTCGTCCTCCTCCCGGGAGGCGGGGTGACGGGCATCTCCCGGCGGCTTCCCGATACCGAACGCAATCGCCTGAAGAAGCTCCTCCGTGAGGTACTCCCGTCCGATTCGGGGGTCATCGTTAGAACCGCCGCCGAAGGAGCGAGCGAGGAGGAATTGCGCGCAGATGTCGAGCGTCTCATGCGTCAGTGGCAGGGGATAGAAGAGTCGGCCACTAGCGGAAAGGCCCCGCAACTCCTTCGGGGGGAGCCGGACATGGCCATCCGCGTCGTCCGAGACATCTTCAACGGGGACTTCGACTCCCTGACCATCCAGGGCGAGGACACGTGGAATTCACTAAGCGCATACGTCGGCCAGGTCGCCCCAGACCTCCAGGAGCGTCTCCACCGATTCCTCGGGGACAAGGACGTATTCGCGGAGGCTCGCATCGATGAACAGCTCGCCAAGGGAATGGCACGCAAGGTATGGCTCCCATCGGGGGGATCCCTTGTTATCGATCGCACCGAGGCGATGACCGTCATTGACGTCAACACCGGCAAGTTCGTCGGCAAGGGGGGGACGCTCGAGGAGACGATGACCCTCAACAACCTGGAGGCGGCTGAGGAGATCGTTCGGCAGCTCCGACTCAGGGATATCGGCGGGATCATCGTCGTCGACTTCGTTGACATGCTGCTCGAGGCGAACCGTGACCGCGTACTCCGGCGCCTCATCGAGTGCTTGGGACGTGATCGTACGAAGCATCAGGTGGCCGAGGTGACTTCGCTCGGGCTCGTGCAGATGACGCGCAAACGTGTGGGCCAAGGCTTGGTCGAGGCGTTCTCGGAGGTTTGTGAGCACTGCAAAGGAAGGGGCTTTCTGGTGCACGGCGAACCGGTGGTTGACACGGGCGAGCCGTCCAGCGAGAAGGGCGGCCGTCGAGGCCAGAAGAAGAGCGACGAGCGACCCGAGACCCATGCGCTCGACGATCGATCCGAGGCCAGGGAATCCGTCAAGATGACCCTCGCGAGCATCGCAGCCGCGGCCGAGAAGGCTCACCACCAAGGGATCTCCGAGCCGGAGGAAGCTTTGACGGTACCCGAGTCGACCGAGGGTAAGGCGGCCGAGCAAAGTGAGGGTAGGGCGGCCGAGCCCGGGAAGTAGCGGAAGTGGGTCGAACTCGCCCGGGCCCTCGTCCTCGACCCTCCGTGTTCCTCGACGAGTAGCATCGCCGTCTCAAACCAACGAACGATCACGCGCCGTAGCGGAGTGAGGTTCGCCACGTCGGCGGGCCAGGGCGTGAGCCACCCCACAGACCCGGGGCCTACGTCCTGGATGGCTATAGGGGATCCAAGTAGCCTCAAATGAGGACGCTTGACACCCAATACCAGGGGTCAGGAAACGAGAGGAGGAAATCGTGGCGATTCGACGACCATGGATCACGGCACTGATTGGCGGGGTGGCACTCGCCCTCGCGGGTTGCGGCGGGGACTCCACCCCTAATGGCTCCGCGTCGCAAACCAACGGGGTTCCCAGCGACGATGACACTCCACCTATAGGCAGTTCGGATCTCGTCCGGCAGTGGGAGTCCGTAGAGAGCCCGACCGACATCGAGTCTTATGGGGAGTATTCCGCGTCTCTTAAGGCTCTGCTGGCACCAGAACTACCCATCCCCGCAAACGGCGATCCGTTTGAGTTCAGCGATGGGGAGTCTCTGAGCCTTCGCGGGACCGAAGGGGAAAGCGCCATTACCTGCCCGGGCCCGGGCGGGTATGCCCTCGGGCTTCCGCTCGCGGACGGCGCAACGGGGGGGAAGCCCGACCTCACCGAGGACGACCTCACGCTCGGCGAGGAGTGGTTCGAAGACGCGGCAACGGCCGCTGGCTGGACCATCGTCTCGAAAGAGCCTCGCTGGACAGAGGGCGACATGGCTTGGGACTACGGAGGCCGCGCGACGGTCTATGTGATCGAGGGTCACGGCCAGTCCTGGTATGCGTCCCCCACCCTGGACAACAAATACTCCATGTCGATGGAGTACTGCCCCATCGGGTAAGCCTCACCGAGGCACCGCCCGCTTCGCCGAGGAGTACGAGCGAGGCCCAAAGACGGTCCAGCTCGTACTCCAGGCGATCTTCGGCTCGGTCGTGCCAGAGGGTTTCGTCTGCCCGCCCTCATCACCATCAGCAATGATGTCCTCATCGGGCCGAACGTCAAATTGCGCACGGCCAATCATTCGATCGAACGGTCGTGGGTCGTTTGACCCACAGGTGCGCCACCGGGTATCGTTGTCCGCTGGCGCCTTCGCGCCCGCACCCGTCATTCAGCCCCATCCGGATAGTGCGGAAGGCGGCGGGGATCAACCGAGAGTCAAGGACAGCATCATGGTGTACGCGATCGTCAAGGCCGGAGGCCGTCAGGAGAAGGTTTCCGTTGGCGATGTCGTTGTCGTTGATCGGCTGAAGGCGGATGCCGGATCCACGATCCACCTGCCCGCGCTCTTGGTCGTCGATGGTGAGAAGGTCACCTCGGACGCGAAAACCCTTTCGGGTGTCAAGGTGGCCTGCAAGGTTGTACGCGACGAGCGCGGCCCGAAGATCATCATCCTCAAGTACAAGAACAAAACCGGATACCGGAAGCGCCAGGGGCACCGACAGGACCTCACGCGTCTGAAGGTCACGAGCATCACGTAAGCGAGGAGTCGCCATGGCACACAAGAAAGGCGCGAGCGCCTCGCGCAACGGTCGGGACTCGAGCCCCCAGTACCTAGGGGTCAAGCGGTTCGGTGGAGAGGTCGTCCACGCCGGCGAGATCATCGTGCGCCAGCGTGGAACGCACTTCCACCCAGGTCTCGGTGTCGGGCGTGGCAAGGATGACACCCTCTTTGCCCTGACGCCGGGGGCGGTCAAGTTTGGCACCCGCCGCGGTCGACGCATTGTCGATATCGTCGTCCCCTAGAAACGAGTGAGTGCAGCCTCGGCTTCCTCGGCGATAACGGGGTGAATCCCACGGTCGCGCCGGATGGATGAGGAGGATTCATGGCGACGTTTGTCGACCGAATCACCCTCCATGCCATGGCGGGTAGCGGCGGCAGGGGCATCGCCTCCGTGCGTCGCACCAAGTACAAGGCTCTCGGCGGCCCCGATGGTGGCAACGGTGGTCACGGCGGATCGGTGATCCTCCGCGTCGATCCCCAGATGACGACGCTTCTCGACTATCACTATTCCCCACATCGGCGCGCGGAGAACGGCGCCCCAGGTGGAGGTGACACCAAGGAGGGGGCCTCGGCCGACAACCTCGTCCTCAACGTTCCCAGCGGGACGGTCGTTGTGTCGGACGATGGCGCAACCCTGGCTGATCTGGTCGGCGCCGGGACGGAGTTCATCGTCGCAAAGGGAGGGAGGGGAGGACTCGGTAACGCCGCCCTCGCTTCTAGGCGTCGCAAGGCCCCGGGCTTCGCGTTGCTAGGAGAGCCCGGCGAGGAGGTCACCGTCGTCCTTGAACTCAAGTCCATCGCGGATGTCGCCCTCGTCGGTTTTCCGAGTGCCGGGAAGTCATCCCTTATCGCGGCGATGTCATCGGTTCGACCGAAGATCGCCGACTACCCCTTCACAACCCTTGTGCCCAACATCGGGGTGGTCAAGGCCGGTCAGGCGCGTTTCACCATGGCTGACGTGCCCGGACTCATACCCGGAGCCTCGGAGGGAAAGGGACTCGGTCTCGATTTTCTCCGTCATGTCGAGCGATCCGGCGTTATTGCCCACGTGATTGATACGGCAGCCCTTGAGGCCGATCGTGACCCCGTGAGGGACCTCGACGCGATCGAGACCGAGCTCAAACAATATGATGACGCTTTAGCCGGAGGGCCGGCCCTGTCCGAGCGTCCTCGGGTTGTCGTCTTGAACAAGGTTGATGTCCCCGACGGTCGTCGGATCGCGGCAATGACGCGAGCGGACATCGAGGCAAGGGGACTCCAGGTGTACGAGGTAAGCGCGGTGACTCACGAAGGTCTTCCGGCACTGGGATATGCGCTCGCCTCCATGGTCCGAGAGGCCAGGGCGGCCGCCATCGTGGAGACCTCGCGGATCGTCCTCAGACCGCGCGCAGTCGATGATTCCGGGTTTGCGGTGACCAGGGTCGATACTCCAGAGGGGGCGGCTTTCGAGGTGAGGGGGAGCAAGCCCGAGAGATGGGTGCATCAGACGGACTTCGCAAACGACGAGGCGGTCGGCTTCCTTGCTGAGAGGCTGGCTCGCCTTGGGGTCGAGGAGGAGCTATTTCGCGCTGGGGCCGCCCCCGGGGCGATGGTGATCATCGGAGATCGCAAGGGGGGTGTCGTCTTCGATTGGCAGCCGAGCATGGTTGCTGGAGCCGAGCTTCTGGGCGCAAGGGGTGGGGATCTCCAACTTGAGGAATGGGAAGACACCCGTCGAGCCAGTCGGGAACAACGCAGGCGTTCCCATCACGAGCGAATGGATGCGAAGGCCGCGGCGCGTGAGGAACTGAGAACGGAGAGGGACGCGGGACACTGGGTCTCATCGGGTCCGGAAGACTTCAAGGGGACCGACGAGGAGGAAGGGGGCTCGGGATGACCGAGGTTCGTCAGCGCTTCGTGCGCGCCGGGTGCGTCGTCGTGAAAATTGGGTCATCCTCGCTCACGGGGATGGATGGGCACCTCGACGAGGACGCCCTCACCGCGCTTGTCGATGTCATCGCTACCATGCGCAACCGGGGGCAGAAGGTCGTCCTAGTGACGTCGGGATCGATCGCCTCCGGCCTCGTGCCCCTCGGGCTCAAGGAACGTCCCAAGGATCTGGCTACGGCACAGGCAACGGCCTCGGTCGGGCAGGGTCTGCTAATAGCTGCCTACACTCAGGCCTTCGCTCGACATGGGATGAAGGTCGGGCAGGTCCTCCTTACATCCGACGATCTCGTAAGACGCGTCCATTACGGGAACGTTCGGCGGGCCTTCGACCGGCTCCTAGAACTCGGTGTCGTCCCCGTTGTCAACGAGAACGACACGGTGGCGACCGACGAGATTCGTTTCGGCGACAATGACAGGCTTGCCGCGCTCGTAGCTACCGTGGTTCATGCGGATGGTCTCCTGCTTCTCACGGATGTGGACGCTCTCTATACCTCCGCCCCCGACATTCCGGGGGCTCGCCGCATCAAGAGGGTCGATGCCATGAAAGACACCGCGGACATCGACATCTCCCACCGGGGACACCTCCTGGGGACCGGTGGGATGGTGACCAAACTGGAGGCCGCGGCGATCGCGACGGGGGTGGGAACGGCCGTGCTCCTGACGAGCGCGGAGAATGCCTCCCGAGCCATCCAGGGTGAGGATGTCGGCACCCTGTTCGCTCCGACCGGGAAGCGCTCGACGAGCCGACTCCAGTGGCTCGCTACGGTAGCGGAGACCCACGGGCAACTGGTCCTAGACGCAGGCGCGGCCAAGGCCGTGTGTGCCGGGAAGGCTTCGCTGCTCGCGGCGGGAGTGACCGCGGTCAGGGGTGAGTTCGAGGTGGGGAATCCCATCGAACTGGTCGGACCGGACGGGATCTTAATAGCGCGTGGATTCGCCCGGTTCGCTTCGCATCAGATTCCGGCGATGCTCGGCCTCAGTACTAAGCGGCTTCGGGAGGAGCTGGGCGAGGAGTACGCGAGGGAACTGGTTCATGTCGACGACCTCGTCGTCGTTCGTCGGCCTGAGTAACCTTGGGTCTATGACCGAAACGGACATTGGGACGGACGCGAGCAGGGCCGTACTGGAGGTATGCCGGCTCGCCAAGGAGGCGTCGCGGGTGCTAGCCCCCACCCCCAGCTCCCTCAAGGATTCTGCCCTTATTTCCATGGCCGACGCCCTGGTCGCCCGATCGGACACTGTCCTCAAGGCGAACCTTGTGGATGTTGGGCGAGCGAGAGATGCCGACATGGCTCCGGGGCTGCTCGATCGGCTCACGTTCACGGAGGAGAGGATCGTCAAGGCCTCGATCGCTCTCAAAGACCTTGCGGCGCTTCCGGATCCCGTTGGCAGGATTCTCAAGGGATGGACCCTTCCCAACGGGCTCCGATTGGTTCAGAAGGCCGTTCCGTTGGGCGTGATCGGAATGATCTATGAGGCTCGCCCGAACGTCACCGTCGATGTCGCCGGCCTCGCCTTGAAATCAGGGAACGCGGCCGTCCTCCGCGGTGGTTCTTCCGCCCAGGCGTCGAATGTCGCCATCGTCGAGGTTCTTGGGGACGCCCTTGAGGCAAGCGGCCTACCCAGAGCCGCGATCCAGAGCATCGACGCCTATGGTCGCGAAGGGGCGAAGGTGCTAATGACAGCGAGGGGACTCGTCGATGTGCTGATACCCAGGGGAGGGCACGACCTTATCCAGGCCGTCGTGACCGAATCGACGGTCCCTGCCATTGAAACCGGTGAGGGGAACTGTCACGTCTATCTGGACGTGTCCGCTCCGGTTGACCGATCGGTTGCCATCACGGTGAACTCGAAGGCACAGCGGGTGGGGGTCTGCAACGCAGCGGAGACCCTGCTCGTTCATCGCGACGCAGCACCGCGGGTGCTCTCGGCGGTCCTTCAGGCGCTTGCCGACGCGGGCGTCACCCTTCACGCGGATGGGGAGGCAGCGTCTTTCGCCCCCGAAGGCGTCGCCACCGTCCCGGCGACGGAAGACGACTGGGCGACGGAGTACCTTTCCCACGACATCGCCGTTAGGGTCGTCGCGAACCTGGATGAGGCAATCACCCACATCCGCGCTTACGGCACGGGACACACCGAGGCGATCGTCACGGACGACATCGGTTCCGCAGAGGCCTTCATAGAGGGACTCGATTCTGCGGTCGTAATGGTAAACGCCTCGACTCGCTTCACGGATGGGGGGGAGTTCGGCCTCGGGGCTGAGATTGGTATCTCCACCCAGAAGCTCCATGCCCGGGGTCCGATGGGGTTGGAGGAACTGACGACAACCACATGGATCGTGCATGGGGAAGGCCATGTCCGCCCCTGATGGGGTGACCGAATCCGGCGTCCTAGAGGGACCCGACTTGGCTCCCGGCGGGGGTGTTGAGACAATGAAGGTCTATCGAAGGAAGGTTCCTGCGTGTCTTTTCTTGTCTTCCTGGCGGTTTGCGGATGATGGTGGAGAACCCGATCCGTATCGGTGTCCTGGGAGGGACGTTCGATCCGATCCACCTGGGGCACCTTGCCGCGGCCGGTGAGGCGGCTTCCGTACTGTCCCTTGAGAGGGTTCTCGTCGTGCCGACGGCTGGGCATCCCCTCAAGGAAGGGCGAGAGGAGGCCTCCCCCGCTCACCGCCTCGCCATGGCGACCCTAGCGGTTGAGGGGGACCCCCTGCTCAGGATCTCTAGCGTTGATATCGATCGGGGCACCCCCACGTACACCATCGATACCATCATGGACCTTCGAGCCCAGGAGCTAGACGCGGAGTGGTTCTTCATCACGGGGGCGGACGCCCTGGCGCGTCTGGGGGAGTGGAGGGATTCGGACCGGTTGAGGAATCTGGCGACGTTCGTGGGGGTCACGAGACCGGGTTATCGATGGGAGGGATCGCTTGACGGGCTCACATTGATCGAGGTGCCAGGATTCGAGGTATCCTCGACGGATGTTCGGAGGAGGGTTCGAACCGGCCAGCCAATCCGGTATTTAGTCCCTGGCGCTGTTGCCGATTACATAGATGTACATCACCTATACCGCGGAGGTCCGGATGGCTGACGAGCCGCGCCCCGTCTCGCGCCGTGCACGGCGCGAGACATCGGGGCGCTCGGACGCGCCCACGGGTGAAGAGGGGAGGGCCCCTGAGATTCAGGCGGGGCTCGCCTATACAAGCGAGATGCAGACGACCCAGTTAAACGCTGCGGCCGCAGCGGGAGCCGTTTCAGTCGAGCCCAGTCCTCCTCAGTCGACGATGTCCCGGAGGGACCGGAGGCGACTCGAACGGCTTGAGAACCCCGTGGAGACTTGGACGGCCGCAGAGGAGATGCGGCACACCGGCCAGGTACCAGTGATGACTCCCGAGGTGATCTCCCAGCAGGAAGCTCTCGCGCGGCAGCAGGCCGCCGCGGCGCAGTCGGACGCTCAGGCGGCATCGGGGTCGGTCCGTCAGGTGAATAGTCCGCCCGCGCCGCATCAGGGCGGGCCACCGGCCCAGCAGGCGCCTAAGCATCCTCAGCAGCTTCAGGCCGCACCGCAGCCGGGTGGACCCCGGCCAATCCCGATGCCGCCCCACCCTGGCCACCTTGTCGTTCCACAACTAGCTGGCGAGCCCTCAGTAGTCGGCCCCCCTCCGGCCTACCAGACATCCCCACCACCCATGACCCTTGGGGAACACGCCGCCGGGTTCGAGCAACTAGTCAGCGGTGGGGTGACGCCGCCCCAACCCGAGATGCCCGCCGCTCCGGTTCCTCAGAACGGCGATCCGTTCCAACCGCCAGGTATCGCCCCACCGGGGGGAGTCGCTCCGCCGCCTGGGCAGGGTCTGGTTATCCCCGGCACGGGAATGATCCAGAACAACATGGGATTGAATCAGGCCACGGGAGCACTCCGGACTATTCCCGGCACAGGCACGTTCCCGCGTCCGATTGTCGAAATCCAACCCGCCGGGGGGGTCCGACACTTCGGGTGGGCTCAACTCGGCCTGCTGGCCGCGGCCGCGTTTGCCCTTGGGGTGGTCATCTGGAACGTTGCGGCGCACGGCAGTTGAGTGCTTCCGCGCAGGCGATTGCGCTCACCCACAAGGCCGTCAGGGCGGCCGCCGCCGTCAAGGCAGAGGATCTTCTTGCCATCGATGTCAGCCGTCACCTCCCCTTCGCCGACGTCTTCGTACTCGCATCCGGATCGAGCGAGCGGCAGGTCCTCGCTATCGCCGAGCGGGTGGAGGAGGAGCTATCGAAGGCTGGAGATCGGGTGGTGCGCAAGGAAGGCACGCGACAGGGCCGGTGGGTGCTGCTCGACTTTAACGAGATCATCGTTCACGTGCTCCATCAAGACGAGCGGGCGTTCTACGCCCTGGAGAGGCTATGGAAGGACGGTCCGATCGTTCCCCTTCCCGCGGATCTGTAGGGGGCCAGGGGATTGGTGACGGGCATCGATTTGCGGGTAAGATGGCGGTCGCCCTTCGGGGTGCCTGGACGATGAGCAGGAACGATAATGGGGCTGTGGCGCAGCTGGTAGCGCACCTGCATGGCATGCAGGGGGTCAGGGGTTCGAGTCCCCTCAGCTCCACGAAACAGTCAGACAAGGGAGGCTAATATGCCTGAGAGCAATGAATCAGCGACGAAGAAGCCCACGCCAAGGAAGCCCAAGGCGAAGGCAACCGAAGAGCCTATAACGGAGCGCCGCAACCAAGAGTCGAATTGTGTCAAGTCGGGCAGGAGCGGGGGAGCCGGGGGAGGAGCCGTGTACGGGCTTGGCCTCATAGGCGCGGCCGTCTACTACATCCAGGAGTCCACTGGTTTCGGCGAGTTCCTTGTCGCGTGCCTCAAGGCTCTGGTGTGGCCGGCGTTCGTCGTTTACGACCTCCTGAAGCACCTTGCCTGACCCTTCCACGCGAAGTGTAAGCGAAAGAAAGGCCCCCTGAGGGGCCCTTCTCTCGTGGTTGTTAGCGCGTCGCTGCGCTCTTCTTCGAGGCATCCTTATCAACCTTGATAGAGACTTCCCGAGCGGCCCAGACAAGTCCAAGGCCCGCGAGGATGTTGGTCAGGCCGATGCCCGCGATGAGGGCGGAGAGGCCATAGCCCATCTGTAGGGTCGAGGCGGTCACGCTGCCGACACCCAGTTCAGCAATGAGGGCGTGTGCCGTCGGACTCCAGGCCTTATCACGCGCAGGGCCATCGAGCGGGTCGTTGCGGTCGAATTGCGAAAAGTATCGACCGTCGACGGCAATGTCGTACATGCCAGCGGCGTAGGTCTTGCCTTGGTAGTCGACATTCTCGGCAAGAGTGATGGTCTGGGTGCCGTGGAGCGTGTGGTATGCGACGGTCGCCATCTGATACATGTACTCGGTGCCGGTATTCACCAACGGATCATTGGGGTTGAGTTCGCTGGTGACCACCGGGTATTTCCAGTCATCCTTGAGAAGCGACAGGATCGCCTGAGCCCCCTCGACCTCTCCACGGTCGACTAGTTGGCCGTCCTCGTTGTAGCTCAGATTGACGTCTTGAGCCGTGCTGAACGCCTGAAGCGAGTCGACACCTGCCTGGACCTTTGTGAAGGCGAAGACGCCTCCGATGACGAAGACAAGGCCGAGGGAAGCCAGGACCACTCCCAGTTTCTTGAGTCGTGCATTCATCATGCGGTTCCTCCTTGGATGGTTTGGTAAGCCTAACCTATTACGACTCCATATTGCCCTGCGGCGTTGGGTTCTGTTGGGGACCTACGTCCCCACTCGCGCAGATGTCGTGGGTGACTCCTTCCGCTATGGCACGCTGGTGCCATGAAGGTCAGGCTTGGCACCCGTGCGAGTGGCCTTGCTCGCGCCCGTTCCGGCTTGGTGACCGATCGCCTTTGGGAGGTCTCATCCGAACTCGGGGTCGATCTAGAGGTGGTTGTCGTCCCCGTGACGGCGGAGGGGGATTCCAGGCATGAACGCTCGACGGCGGCGGACGCAGGCGTTCTCATGGCCGCATTGCGGATCGCCCTTCTGTCCGGAGAATGCGACATAGTCGTCCACGCGTTGGAGGATGTCCCGGTGGTGGGGCACCCCGATCTATCCATCGAGGCCATCCTTCGTCGCCGCGACCCCCGCGACGTGCTATGTACCGATGGACCACTTCTCGCTGATCTTCCGGTCGGGGCAAGGATCGCCGCTGACTCCGCGGTCCGGTCGGCCCAGGTTCTTGCCCTTCGCCCGGGACTTGTGGCGGTTGAGGTATTCGGCATCATCGACTTCCAGTTGGAGAGGCTGTCGGGAGGGGAATTCGAGGGGCTCGTTCTAGGGAAGTCGGATCTGGATGACATTGGTCGACCCCATTGCGCAGTCCAGGCATTCGAGCTGGACGAGGTAGTTCCTGCGGCCGGACAAGGAACCCTTGTGGTCGAGACCCGCTCGAATGCCCCGGAAGATCTTCGCAACCTTCTGAGGGCTATCGACGACCCGAACACGCGAGCCGAGGCGATCGCGGAGCGATCGGTCCTCGAGGTTCTCGATGTGGAGATGGGGGCACCCGTCGGGGTACACGCTTCGATCACTGGGGATTCTCTGCAGCTTCACGCGAGGATCCTTAATCGTGGGGGCACCCTGGTTCTCAATGACCATTCCAAGGCGACAACCAAGGATGCCAGGATTCTCGGACGCAGCGCAGGCTTAACCCTTCTGGGGCGGGGTGGGGCGAGGCTTCTCAAGTCCTAGCGGGAGTCCTTCCATGAAAGCGGCTCCAAGACGGTTCGGATGACCGCGTCGCATAACTTGTGGCTCGCACGGGAAGCGTCGAGTTCGCCGGTAGAATCACGCCGTGGCTTCCGAGACGCCCGCAGAGGGCAGATACGACTTCCGCGCTATCGAGGCGCGCTGGCTGCCCGTGTGGATGGAGACCCAACCCTTCAGGAGCGGCGGATCAGAGGACGAGCGTCCTACCAGATATGTCCTCGACATGTTCCCCTATCCGTCAGGGGACCTGCACATGGGTCACGCCGAGGCGTACGCACTCGGGGATGTCCTGGCCCGGTATTGGGTCCAGCGGGGATTCAACGTCCTCCACCCCATCGGGTGGGATTCCTTCGGACTCCCGGCCGAGAATGCGGCGATCAAACGTGGGGTCGATCCTCGGAAGTGGACCGAGGACAACATCGCCCAGCAGCGAGAGTCGATGGAACAATATGCCTGTTCCTTCGACTGGGACCGAGTCCTCGCCACCCATCGACCCGAGTACTACCACTGGAACCAGTGGTTCTTCACCCGGATGTTCGAGAAGGGTCTCGCTTATCGGAAGCCCTCGATGGTCAATTGGTGCCCTTCCTGCCAGACCGTCCTGGCGAACGAACAGGTGGTCGGGGGGCTGTGCGAGCGGTGCGATACCCTGGTCGTCAAGAAGAAGTTAACCCAGTGGTTCTTCCGCGTGACCGAGTACGCCGACCGGCTCCTCGACGACCTCGACACTCTCGAGGGGAAGTGGCCCGACAAGGTACTCGCCATGCAGCGCAACTGGATCGGGCGCTCGTATGGTGCAGACGTACTGTTCGCCATCGAGGAGCGCAAGGAACCCATCACGATCTACACCACTCGCCCCGACACCCTCTTCGGGGCGACCTTCATGGTCGTCGCCGCCGACAGCGATCTAGCATCCGAACTCGTTGAGGGGGCGGACGCCGAGACGAAGAAGGCCTTCGCGGAGTACGTCGAGGGGGTCAAGGCGACGAGTGAGATAGACAGGCTCTCGACCGAGCGAGAGAAGACGGGCGTTTTCCTCCAGCGGTACGCGGTCAACCCCGTCAATGGCGAGAGGCTTCCCATCTGGGCGTCCGACTATGTCCTTTCCGACTACGGGCACGGAGCGATAATGGCCGTTCCCGCCCACGACCAGCGTGACCTTGAGTTCGCCCTCGTCATGAAGCTGCCTGTGCGGGTCGTGCTCGATTGCCGCGACGAGGATGGAAACCCCCTTCCCGACCCGTCCGTGTCGGGCGAAGCCACGACGGGGGACGGGAACCTCATCAATTCCGGGCCGATCGATGGGCTTCCCAAGGCTGAGGCGATCGCGCGGATTACCGAGACCCTAGAGAAGAACGGAACCGGGAAGGCGGCCAAGAACTACCGACTGCGCGACTGGCTGATCTCCCGCCAGAGGTACTGGGGCACACCCATCCCTATCATTCACTGCGACGTATGCGGGGAGATTCCTGTGCCGGATGGTCAGCTTCCCGTCGTCCTTCCATCGAGCGACGGGCTTGATCTCAAACCGAAGGGGGCCTCTCCCCTCGGGGCCGCCGAGGAGTGGCTCACGACGACCTGCCCTGAGTGCAATCGGCCCGCTCGACGTGACACGGACACGATGGACACCTTTGTCGATTCGTCATGGTACTTCCTTAGATACCTCTCGCCCTCGAACGAGGACGCCCCTTTCGACAGAAACGAGGCGCGTCGGTGGGCACCCGTGGATCAGTACGTTGGCGGTGTCACCCACGCGATCCTTCACCTTCTCTATGCCCGGTTCTTCACCAAGGTGCTGTTCGACCTGGAGTTGGTGGGCTTCGAGGAGCCCTTCACCCGTCTTCTCAATCAGGGCATGGTGCTCATGGATGGCTCGGCGATGTCGAAGGGTCGAGGGAACCTTGTCAGGCTTTCGGACCAGTTGAACACTTACGGGGTCGATGCCGTCCGGCTCACCATGGTCTTCGCCGGACCACCGGAGGACGATATCGACTGGGCGGATGTCTCCCCGGCGGGGTCCGTCAAGTTCCTTGCCCGGGCCCTGAGGCTTGCCCAAGAGGTGAACTCCGAACCGAATGGCCCTCCGGTCGATGGGGACCTCACTCTTAGGGCGGTTACCCATCGAACGATCCACGAGGTGACCCAGCTCATCGAGGGTTTCCGGTTCAACGTCGCGGTCGCGAGGGTCATGGAGCTCGTCAACGCCACCCGGAAGGCGATCGACACCGGACCCGGACCTTCCGATCCGGCCGTGAGGGAGGCCGCAGATACGGTCGCCATTCTGCTCTCGCTATTCACCCCGTACGTCGCCGAGGAGATGTGGGCGTCCCTCGGGCATTCCAACGTCGCGAGGGCCGGATGGCCGACGGTCGACGAGGCGCTACTCGTCCAAGAAACTGTGACCTGTGTGGTCCAGGTCCAGGGCAAGGTCAGGGACCGGCTCGAGGTGCCGCCGGACATCGACGAGGAGGAGCTCCGGGCGCTGGCGCTCGCCGCCCCCGGCGTCGTGCGTGCCATCGGGAGTGGGACGGTGCGGAAGGTCATCGTCAGACCCCCGACACTGGTGAATGTCGTCGTCTCGTGACTCGGCTTAGCCCCGGTGCTACCTTGGCCCTATGAGCCAGAGGTGCCTCGTCGTTGTGGACTCCTCGGCCTCGATCCCCGAGGCCCTGGTCAGGCGATGGGGCCTCGATGTCGTTCCTCTCGAGGTCATCATCGACGGCGAGCCCTTTACGGAGGGCCCCGGCATGACCTCGGAGGACGTGATCGGAGCTCTTGAGGCCGGCCGGTCTGTCACGACTTCCCAACCAACCGTTGGGAATCTTCTTAAGGCGTATCGGAGTGCGGCCGATGCCGGAGCTGAGAGTGTCGTATCCATACACATCTCCGGCGAGGTTTCGGGGTCCATCAACGCGGCAGAGGTGGCGGCTCGTGAGTCTCCGATCCCGATCGAAATCGTGGATAGTCGGACCCTTTCCATGGCGCTGGGGTTCGCCGCCCTAGCCGCGGCGGCCCTTGCCAGGAAGGGGGCGGCTATGGCCGAGGTCGCCCGAGAGGCGAGGCGAGTGGCGGCCTCAAGTTCCGTCTACTTCACCGTAGACACACTCGAATACCTCCGGCGAGGAGGGCGAGTGCCTCATGCATTGGCCATCATCGGGGGGGCTCTCAATATTCGCCCGATCCTGGGGATGATGGATGGCCAAGTGGAGGCTTTCGATCGCGTGCGCACGACGGCGCGGGCGCGTGAGCGGGTCATCGAGATGATCGAGGAAAGGGCGAGCCATTTTCTCCGTCCGGGTGTCGCCATAATGGGCCTGAGGATTCCTCGGTATATAGACGATGTGGCGATCAGGCTGAAGGATAAACACCCGGTCTATGCAATAACGGTCGGGACGGAGTTCTCTGCCGCACTTGCCGTCCATGGGGGTTCCGGCTCGTTCGTCATCGCCGCGGCCGACTTGCCCAGGGGATTTCAGTAGTCTCCTGAGGCCGGATCCCGGGGAGCCTACTCAGATGTCCCCAGGGTGTCTCCGAATCCTGGACTCTATTCGGCGTATAGGCGGGGTCCGATAGGAATCCTTTGTGCGACCTACCGTGGGCGCCGTGGCAAAAGATGCGGAGGACGTTCGTACTCGCTTGAAGGATAGCCTCGCCCATTCGGCTGCGCGGGCGTATCGGGCCGCCAACGCTCCGCCATCAGCAGAGGCGCGGGGTTACCGGTTCAGGCTCGATGCCGTCCCTGCGGTCGCGCTGGCCGGGGTACTCGTCCTTGCCCTCGTTTTTACCTGGCTGTCCCTCCGACCGACCGATGTACCTATGCCGGAGGTTAGCGTCATTCAGGAGGACCGGGATCTCGCCGGGGTTGTGATCCATGTGACGGGGGCAGTGGCGAACCCCGGGGTTGTGTCCCTTGAGGGGGGAGCGCGAGTGGCGGACGCCATCGAGGCCGTTGGCGGACTCGCACAGGACGCGGATCAATCGGCCATCAATCTGGCTCGAATCGTCACCGATGGTGAACAGGTATACGTCCCGGTTGTAGGCGAGACCAACCAAGGAATGATCAACCTCAACCGTGCGGGGGCCACCGAACTAGATGCCTTGCCCGGGATCGGTCCCGCCCTCGCCGACCGCATTGTGGCCGATAGAGATCAGAATGGGCCCTTCGGATCCGTCGACGACCTTGATCGGGTGTCGGGAATCGGAGAGTCTGTCATCTCCAAGATCGCATCGCTGGCGACCGTGTGAGGCCAAGGAACGACGCTCGGCTGGTACCGGCCGCCGTGGGTGTTTATGGGGTAACGGCGACCGTCTCGCGTGGGGTGGTCGATCCGGGCTGGTGGGTCGTGATCGGGCTAGGGGGCGTTCTCTTGCTGGTTGGGGCCCGACGAGCGAGCCCCGGGGCGGCCTTCGCGGCCCTCGCGATCGCCGTCGCCTCCGGGGTGACGGTCATACACCTGGATTCTCGACTCTCGGGGGGAGTGGGGGAGGCGCTCGTCTCGGGTGAGGAGGTTGTGTTCGTTGGGGTTGCGTTGAACGATCCAAGGCCGATCGAGCCTGGGCCATTCACCCGAACCGAGGCGCGGTGGTGCCTCACGGTACGGATTGAGGCGCTCGAGGGAGAAGGAGCCGGGTCGACGCGAGCGACTATCACGGTTGTGGGAGGCGAGCCCTGGAGCCAGGTGCGGTCGGGCGATCGGGTCTGGGTTGGAGCGCGGCTGGACAGCGCGGGTCCCGGTCGGTCGGCGGCCATCGCCTGGGATCCAGCGTTGCTTGAGACGGTCCCGGTGGCGGGGATCAATGGGGTGGTCGGGGATCTGAGGGAGGGACTACGCGATGCGGCCTCGGGCCTCCCGGACGAGATCCGCGCCCTCACGATCGGGATGACCATTGGTGACACGAGTGGGATGACCGAAGCGCAGGCGATGGAGATGAGGATCGCGGGTCTCACACACCTCACCGCCGTCTCTGGAGCCCAGTTCGCGATGCTGGCCGTTGCGATCGGGGCGGGGGCACGGGCACTCAGGTGGAACCGTCGTGTACGGGTGGTCGTGCTCGTTCTGGCCACAATCGGGTTCGTATCGCTGGTTCATCCCGAACCGAGCGTGTTGCGGGCGGCGTGGATGGGGGGCGTTCTCGCCCTTGCGCTGTGGTGGGGAAGGCCGGGTCAGGCCCTCCCCGCCCTCTCGACCGCCGTCATCGGATTGCTGCTCGCGGATCCCCTCCTTTCCCTCTCCTATGGGTTCGCGCTTTCGGTCGTCGCAACGGCCGGGATCGTCCTGTGGTCGCCGACGGTCGCGGCCCTCCTTGCACGCGCGATCCCGGTTCCCCTCGCCCGCGCACTCTCGATTCCGATCGCCGCTCAGATCTTCTGCACCCCGATCCTGGTCCTCTTTTGTTCAGGAATCGGCTCCTACTCCGTTCTCGCCAACCTCATCGCTCTTCCGTTTGCGGCACTGGTGACGGCCTTCGGGATCACAGCCGTGCTCGTCTCTCCCCTGTGGGAGCCTGCAGGGGTCGCGTGCGCCTGGGTGGCAGGCGAGGCCGCCCGGCCCGTCGCCTGGGCGGCCCACACCGCGGCGACCCTTCCCGGGGGATGGCTGCCGTGGCCGTCGGGGTTGGCGGGAGCGTTGCTGGCGACCGGCGTGTCAGTGTCGCTCGTGGCGGCAACCTCCACCCGTCGCATCGTCGGTTGGGCAAGGCTGGCAGGGCTCGTGACGATCCTTACGATCGTGGCAGCGTCCCCGCCCGTGCGCGCCGTCCTAGGGGAGGTCGGGCAACGGGCACCGGATGACTGGGCGGTCGCCGTGTGTGACGTGGGCCAAGGCGACATGATTCTTATCCGGGCTGGACCGGCGAGCGCCGTCGTCGTCGACGTCGGGCCCGAGGGCGGCGAGGCCTTGGCGTGCCTCACCCGGCATCAGGTGTCGATGGTGCCCCTGCTGGTGCTAACCCACCCCCACGCCGATCACGACGGGGGGCTGGAGTGGGTTCTTCGGCAGGTTCCCGTAGGAGAGGCATGGGTCTCGGCGCCGGGGGAGGTCGCTGACGAATGCCGCATCCTCAGAGAGGCTGGCGTCAATGTGGAAGTCCCGACCTCCGGCACGTCCGTACGAGTGGGAGAGGCTCAGATATTCGTCTGGCATGACGGCGACTCCGCTGCCCGAAAGGATTCCGAGGTCAATGAGTCCTCCCTCGTGGTGTTCGCAACAACCCGGGAAATCGGTCTACTTTCACTCGGGGATTTGGAACAGCGGGGGCAGGCTTCCCTAGCGAGGACGCTAGGTCAGATATCGGTCGACGTCCTCAAGGTGGCCCACCATGGATCGTCTCGCCAGGACTCTGGGCTCATGTCGTCGGTCACCTTCGCCCTTGCAGTCATCAGCGTCGGCGAGGACAACGCGTATGGCCATCCGGCCTCATCGACCCTTGAGGCTCTTGAGGGAAAAGGGGCGCCGGTGTTTCGCACGGACAGTTGCGGGGATATCGACGTGTCCTGGAGGGGTGACGTGGTGGTGTCGGCCCGTTGTCCGTGAAGCGTGGGAGGCTTGGGTCATGGCATCATCGGGCGCACAGCGGACTTCGGGTTCGTGGGCTGAGGCCGCACCCGCGCCTCTCGTTATCGTCATCGGGCCGGAGGAGTTACTGGCTGTGAGGGCCGTGGATGCGATCATCGCATCCGTGAGATCCGCCGAGGGCTCGGTCGCCGTGACCACGCTGACGGCCGCTGCCTGCGTCCGGGGTGAGCTGCGCGCCGCCACTAGTCCCTCGCTCTTCGACGAGCCTGGCGTGGTCGTCATCGAGGAGGCAGAGGCGATGAGCGACGACTTCCTCGAGGATGCCATCGCCTATGCCGGAAGCCCCGACCCGGAGGTTGTCGTCATGTTGAGGCACGGAGGGGCGGTGAGAGGAAAACGGGCGCTTGAGGCATGGCGCGCCGCGGGCGCCTCGGAGTTCTTGTGCCCCGCGATCAAGCGTGACTCCGAGCTCGTGGAGTTCGTCGAGGGCGAGTTCAAGCGGGCGCGACGAGCGGTTAGACCCCAGGCGGTGCGTGCCCTCGTGGACGCTGTAGGGGGCGATGTCTCGGAGCTTGCGGCCTCCTGCCAACAACTGCTCGATGATATCGCAGGGCCCGTGACGGAAGATGCCGTCTCCAGGTACTACGGATCGCGCGTGAACGCGACGGGTTTTGCCGTCGCCGATGCCGCCATCGTCGGAAAGGTTGCGGAATCGCTTGCCCTAGTGAGACACGCCCTCGATACGGGGACGGATCCGGTTCCCCTCGTTGCCGCCCTGGCCTCGAAGCTGAGGATGCTTGCACGCGTGGGGGCGGCGAGGGGTCGGGAACTCGAAACGACGAGTCTCGGTTTCGCGCCGTGGCAGGTGGATCGTGCTCGTCGGGATCTGCGTCATTGGGATGCCGATTCCCTTGCCGGGGCGATCGAGGCCGCTGCCCTGGCCGATGCTCAGGTCAAGGGTGCCGGTCGTGACCCCCGCTATGCCATAGAGAAAGCCGTTCGGACGGTCGCGTCCCTCGCCTCCCGCTAAGGATCAGGCCCAACGAACCATGCCCCACCTACCTGGTGGGTAGGAGTTCCCGTTCGATGATGAGGGCTGGCTCGAAGTGGTGGCCCTGGAAGAAATCGAAGCCAGCGTCCAGGCACTCAAGGAGCGCGTCTTCCGTCTCGACGCGCTCCGCGATGAGCGAGGCATGCGGCGCTCGCGCCGCATCGATGAGCCCTGGCCCGCGGGCGTTGATGTCCCTCATGTCGATCTTGACGAAGTCTGCCAATTCGAGAAGGTCCCGCTGGCTCGTCGTTCCGACGAAGTCATCGATCGCGATGCGGTAGCCCTCCGACTTGAGGTCGGCGAGACGCTTGTAGAGCGAGCGGTCAGCGTGGGCGGATTCGACCACCTCGATGACGACATGGTTCGAGGGATGCAGGTATTTTAATGGATCGAGCAGGTAGCTGCGGGTGAAGTTGACGAATGTAGGGAGGCCGTCTGAGATGTCTGCCCCATGGAAGAAGGCCGCGGCTAGGACGTGTTCCGTCGCCCGATCCTGCTGCCACGAGTTCCAGAGGTCAATCCTAAGGTGGAGGCGTCCCGGCGCCCGAAAGAGAAGTTCATGGCCGAAGACCGAGCGTTCCCGATCGAAGATCGCCTGGCGCCCGACGACCACCTGGCGTGGAGAAGACTCTGCGGCGCGATCGATACGGGGGAGGTGCCAGACCCGTGGGGCGGACACGGGATGGTCGCTCACCTTCACGACCCTAGCGACAGGATGGTTCATTTGGCATGAAACGCCACGCCGCACTTCTATAGAGCCGCGACCTGCTTCGCGAGGGCTGACTTGCGGTTCGCAGCCTGGTTTTCGTGGATGACGCCCTTGCTGACAGCCTTGTCGAGCCTGACGGAGGCTGCCTTGAAGGCGGCCTCGGCGACGGATTTGTCGCCTGTCAAGATTGCCTCTCGCACGCGACGCACATGGGTCTTGAGCTCAGACTTGACGGCGATGTTGCGGACGCGAGCCTTTTCGTTGGTCCCGATTCGCTTGATGTTCGACTTGATGTTTGCCACAGGATCCTCATTGCTA
The DNA here is from genome assembly GCA_964610155.1 of uncultured Demequinaceae bacterium. Classification (GTDB taxonomy): domain Bacteria; phylum Actinomycetota; class Actinomycetes; order Actinomycetales; family Demequinaceae; genus JAFGBM01. The sequence goes on along the minus strand of CAZSUY010000004.1, from coordinate 61,652 downwards.
GGGGTGCGGTGGCGCCGACTCCGGCGCACGCGACCACCTATGCTACCAGCCCTTTGTTTGCCCAACGGCGCGCGCGACCTCATCGAAGTGAGCGCGATCGAGGATTGCCCCTTCACGCCTGACGGCCCCTGGGCTGACGCGAACGATTCGATCAAGACGGACCTCGCTTGGTCGACGGCGCGTGTCCCAGTCGCCCCTTCCGATATCCAACCAGTGGCGACCGAATCTGGCCTCGTCCTCGGCGTCCCGATCGTGGTCCTTGCTGGAAAGCGTAAGGCCGAGGAGCCAGTCGCCATCTCTGCCGATGAGTAGCACGGGACGATCCTTGCCCTTACCGAAGTCCTCTTCGTACGGAATCCAGGTCCAAACGATCTCGCCTGGGTCCGGTTCGCCATCGAGGTCTGGTCGATACGCGAAACTCGCCTTGCCGGGAAAGTCCCCAGGGTAGTCTGCCGAAAGCGGGGGAGGGTGCTGCTGCCTGCGTATCCCAAACGTCCGTCCAAGTATTTCCGCAAAACCCCTCACGCATCCTCCCTCGGTGGCCCGATCGATTGTTCCACGCCAGTGACCTTGAACGGCAACTCACCCTCTGGAAGGGGACGGTCGTATAGGTAACCCTGACCGAATCCCCACCCATGGGCGAGAGCCTTCTGGTGTTGGGCCTCCGTCTCGATCCCCTCGACGACGCCAAAGATACCCAAGCCAGTGGTGAGCTTGGCGATGGCGGACGAGACCCGGTCTCCCGAGGGCTCCCCGAGGCGATCGGTGAACTGCTTGGACAACTTGAGTCCCGTGACGGGATTTTCGAGGACGGAGGAAAGCGCCGAGTATCCCTGACCGAAATCATCGATCACTAGATCGACCCCGAGGGAGGCAAGGTTCTCGAGGTCGGCCCTGGCCTCCTCGGTCGCCAGAAGCATCCCGGTTTCGGTGATCTCCAGGCAGAGGCGATGAGCGTCAATGCCGCTTGCGCCGATGGCGGACGAAACAGCACGCGTCAGGTCCGCCGACCCGATCTGTTTGGTGGAGACGTTGACGAAGACGCGGCCGACGAAGTCCGGATGGCGGGCAACGAAGGCGCAGACCTCCTCGAGGACATAGGCGCCGAGGGAAACGACGAGGTTGGCCTTCTCGGAGATCTCGATGAACTCATCCGGCAAGAGGAGGCCCCGGGTGGGGTGCTCCCAGCGGACCAGGGCCTCGTACGCGAAGACATCCCGAGTGGCAAGGTCAACGATGGGTTGGTAGTAAACGACGAGCGAACCCTCATTGACGGCGGAGTGAAGGTCCCCCTCGATGGCGAGCCTGTTGAGGGCGACGGCTCGTAGGTCTGGCCGAAACACCTCGATGTGAGCCCGTCCCGCCTCCTTCGCCGCGAACATCGCGGTATCCGCATCCCGGACGAGGGTTTCCGCGGTGACCTCTCCCTCCGCGAGCGAGACGCCGATGCTGAGCGTCGGAACGATATCGTGATCGGCCAGACGAACGGGCAGGTGAACCGCAGTCGCGACAGACGACGCCATTTTCTGCGCGGCGGCGAGGTCTGCGAGGTCCTCGAGGATGATGACGAACTCATCCCCGCCGACTCGAGCCACCGTGTCCCCGGGACGGAGGGCGGACTGAATTCTCTTCCCGATGATGGAGAGAAGGGTGTCCCCGGTCTGGTGGCCGAGGGAATCGTTGATGATGCTGAAGTGATCGACGTCAATGAATAGGACGGCGACCGTCGTGGACCGGGCACTGTGGCTCAAGAGCGCGTGGCCGAGCCGGTCGATGAGGAGGGTGCGATTGGGGAGCCCCGTCAGCTGGTCGTAGAGAGCTCGCTTCTCCAGGAGGTTCTTGGTGCGGTGGAACTCCGTCATGTCCTCGACCTGGCTCACGAACCGTCTGGGTTCCTCCGTGGCGGATCGGACAACCTCGCTTACCGTCACGCGGGCCCACACGATATCGCCCTCTCCATGGATGAGACGTTTTCGCATCTGGCAATACGGGAGGGACCCGGAGACAACCTGCGAGAAGGTCTCCTCGTCCCTCGCCAGGTCCTCGGGGTGGGTGTACGCGGAATGCGATCGTCCGATGACGTCGGTAGTCTCTCTGCCGAGAAAACGCGCGAACGCGGGATTGGCATCGAGCACAAGGCCCGCCTCATCGAGGACGGCCATGCCGATGGGAGAATCGCGGAACGTCGACCTGAAGAGGTCCTCTCCGTTCGTCATTCCCGCTCCTTCTCGCCTAGCCGGAAGATTCACACCCTACCCTCGCGCCGGATCGGCTGGGCGCCCGGGGGTCACGAGGGCTTGGGAGAACCTGATGGGACCGGAGATGCCGTGCCTAAGACGGATTGGTCGAGCCCGAGTTCGTCCTCGGCCAGGGGGTGTCCGAAGAGGTATCCCTGGGCGGCGAGCCATCCGTGGCTTTGGGCGATCCTGGCCTGGTCCTTGGTCTCGACCCCCTTGATGACTGCGAGAAGTCCTACGTCGTTCACTAGGAGGGAGATTCCGCGACTCACCTTGTCCGCGAGCCCCCTGTCTCCCAGGCGTCGGGTGAATCGCTCGGCGAGCTTGACCCCAGTGACGGGTTGTTCCAGGAGGGTGGCAAGCGACCCGCGGCCCGTACCGAAGTCGTCGATGACGATGTCGATTCCGAGTCCTGCGATCCTCCTGAGGTCGGCCTCAATCACGGAGGTTCTTTTAAGGAATCCCGACTCGGTGATCTCGATCGCGATCCGATCAGGGTCAATACCATGCTGGTCGAGAGCGGCTTCGAGGGTACGGGCTAGGGCGGCCTCTCCCAATTGCCTGGGGGAGACATTGATGAAGACCTGAGCCGCAAGGTCGGGATAGCGTGAAAGAAACGCGCAGGCTTCGTGGATGACTTGGGAACCGATGGGCACAACGAGATTGGCCTGTTCGGCGAAGGCGAGGAACTCCTCGGGGAGGAGGACCCCTCGGTTGGGGTGACTCCATCGGACCAGGGCTTCGTATCCGATCGGTATTCGGGTCGTGAACTCGACGACCGGCTGGTAGACGACGGTGAGTTCGCCTTCACGCAAGGCTTTTCGCAGGTCCTCTTCGATCTCCATCTTGGCGACCGCCGCCTCTCGCAGGGCGGTGTCGTAGATCTTCAAGGAGGCAACGCCCGAGCGCTTGGCCGAATACATGGCGGTGTCCGCGTCCTGAATGAGGGCTTCCGGTTCGACGTCGCCCTCCGCGATTGCCAGCCCCGCGCTGACGGTCGGGACGACTTCGTGAGTGGCGATCATGATGGGAGCCTGGACCGTCCGGGTAATGATGGCAGCGAGGGACTCGGCATCCTTGATGGACCGGACATCCTCGAGAAGAATGACGAACTCGTCGCCCCCCAATCGGGCGACCGTATCGCTCCGACGCACGGCCGATTGGATTCTCTGGGCGATGACGACGAGCAACTGGTCGCCGGCGTGGTGGCCAAGAGAGTCATTGACCTGCTTGAAATCGTCGATATCGAAGAAGATGAGGGCCACGGTGGTGTCCAACTTGGCATGAGCGGCGAGGGCCGCCGTTAGTCGCTCCATGAGAAGGGATCGGTTCGCGAGTCCGGTGAGGGTGTCGTAGTAGGCCCTTTGCTCCAGCTGCTCACGGGCCTGAATGACCTCGGTAATATCCTCGATCTGCGCGATGAGGTGGTGGGACTCCGTGCGAACGGCCTTCTCGATCCTGGTCACGGTTATCCGTACCCACCGGACGCTACCGTCCTTAGTGATGTATCGCTTATGGGTCTGATAGAAGGGGATCTCGTCTCGCTCGAGTTTGCTCATGAGTTCTATGTCGCGGGGGAGGTCGGTGGGATGGGTGAATTCGGCGAAATTCCGGGAGGCCACCTCCTCCGGTTCCCGTCCGAGAATGGTCGCGAAGGCGCGGTTCACCTCGACGTAGGTACCGACCTCATCGAGGATCGCGATTCCGATAGGCGAGTCGAAGAACGTCGCCCGGAATAGCCCATCGTCGATCGTCATTTCGCTCCCGTCCGCGTCAGTTCCAGAGTGCCACGAATTACCGCCGAAACGGTGTGATATTCGCCTCCCTCCGAAATGGGGCAGGGGCCCGCTCACGTGTGAGGGGGAGTCAATCCATGGGACGATGGGCGTCGTCCGTCCCCTTCCAGAGGAAACTATCCCCGTGCCAGCCGATCCCAACGAGCCAGCGTCGACCCCACAGTCGGTCATCCGGAATTTCTGCATCATCGCGCACATCGACCACGGGAAATCGACCCTTGCCGATCGGATGCTCCAGCTCACCGGTGTGGTCGATCAACGGGCGATGCGCGACCAGTATCTCGATCGGATGGATATCGAGAGGGAGCGTGGAATCACGATCAAGGCCCAGGCCGTTCGCCTGCCCTGGCGGGTCGGAGACGTGGACTACACCCTCAACATGATCGACACCCCCGGCCACGTCGACTTCACCTACGAGGTGTCCCGTTCGCTCGCGGCCAGCGAGGGAGCCGTGTTGCTCGTCGACTCCGCCCAGGGAATCGAGGCACAGACCCTCGCGAATCTCTACCTGGCGATGGAGGGCGACCTCACCATCATCCCCGTGCTCAACAAGATCGACCTGCCCGCGGCCGATCCCGATCGTTATGCGGCTGAACTCGTGCGGCTCCTCGGATGCGAGCCGGAGGACATCTTGCGCGTCTCAGGCAAGACGGGCGACGGAGTCTCGGCCCTCCTAGATCGCATCGTCCGCGAGATCCCGGCCCCTGCCGGGGATCCCGATGCCCCGATCAGGGCGATGATATTCGATTCCATTTATGACACCTACCGCGGCGTCGTCACGTATGTGCGGGTCATCGACGGTGCCCTCAAGGCTCGCGACCGCATCACCATGATGTCGACCAGAACCACCCATGAGCTTCTCGAGATCGGGGTGATCTCGCCCGAGCCGGTCGCAACGAAGGGGCTCGCCGCCGGCGAGGTCGGCTATCTCATCACCGGCGTCAAAGACGTTCGACGGTCTCGCGTGGGGGATACGGTCACGGGCGCTACCCGACCGGCGACCACGGCCCTCGGCGGGTATCGCGATCCGAAACCCATGGTCTTCTCCGGCCTGTATCCGATCGATGGATCGGACTACCCGAACCTCAGGGACGCACTCGAGCGTCTCCAACTCAACGACTCCGCCCTCTCCTTCGAACCGGAGACCTCGGTCGCGCTGGGTTTCGGATTCCGGTGTGGGTTTCTTGGATTGCTCCACTTGGAGATCGTTCGGGAGCGCCTGGAGCGGGAGTCAGACCTCGAACTCATCTCGACGGCACCAAACGTCGTCTATACGGTCGCGATGGACGATGGATCCGTCAGCATCGTCACAAATCCGAGCGAATTCCCGGAGGGGAAGATACACGAGGTCAAAGAGCCGCTCGTCCGGGCGACGGTCATCGCTCCGAGCGAGTACATCGGAACGATCATCGATCTCTGTCAGGAGCGTCGGGGCGTCCTTCAGTCCATGGAATACCTGAGCGAGCAAAGGGTGGAGATTCGGTACACACTTCCCCTCGCGGAGATCATCTTCGACTTCTTTGATGCCCTAAAATCCCGTACGCGCGGGTATGGCTCCCTCGACTACGAGACGATCGGCGACCAGGTTGCCGATCTTGTCAAGGTGGACATCCTTCTCCAGGGGGAGAAGGTCGACGCGTTCTGTGCCGTCGTCCACAAGGATGAGGCCTATGCGTACGGCCTTCGGCTGACGGCCAAACTCCGTAAACTCATCCCCCGCCAGCAGTTCGAGGTGCCGATCCAGGCCGCCATCGGATCGCGTGTCATCGCCAGGGAGACGATCAGGGCCCTCAGGAAGGATGTCCTGGCCAAGTGTTACGGCGGCGACATCACACGTAAGCGCAAGCTGTTGGAGAAACAGAAGGAAGGCAAGAAGCGGATGAAGACCATCGGAAGGGTAGACGTCCCGCAGGAGGCTTTCATCGCCGCGCTCGATACCTCCGACGACGGCTCGAAAAAGAACCAGAAGAGGTAGCCGTGGGCTTCGGCGTTTACCTACACGTTCCCTTTTGCGCCGTGAGGTGCGGTTACTGTGACTTCACCACCTATGCGCCGGGGGAACTCCAGGGGGCGACCCCCGAGGGATATGTCGAGGCAGCACTGGGTGAGTTGGAGATGGCCCGGGGCGCGCTCGTCGGCGAGGACCGGGTGGTCGACACCGTCTTCTTCGGTGGAGGCACACCGACGCTCCTCGAGCCGTCGGTCCTGGGGAGGCTCCTCGACGGTGTGAGGGACGCGTGGGGCTTCGCTCCCGACGCCGAGGTGACGGTCGAGGCAAACCCCGATTCGGTGACGGAGGAGACGCTCGCATCGCTCGCGGGCTCGGGATTCACCCGGGTGAGCCTCGGGATGCAATCCGGTGTTGGCCGCGTGCTTGCCGTCCTCGATCGCACGCACCGCCCGGAGAACGTGGCGCGGGCTGTCGGGGGGGCGCGAGCCGCCAGCCTCGATGTGTCCATCGACCTCATCTACGGCACGCCGGGGGAGAGCCTCGGGGAGTGGCAGGATTCAATCGATGCCGCCCTTGATCTCGCCCCCGATCACCTGTCCGCGTACGCCCTCGTTATCGAGCCAGCGACCAGGATGGGGGCAGCCCTTCGAAGGGGCGAGATTCCTCCCGTCGACCCCGACCTTCAGGCGGAGATGTACGAGGCCGCCGAAGAGGCCTTCGCTGCGGCCGGTTTGACGTGGTACGAGATATCGAACTGGGCGAGGGGGGAGGACTATCGGTGTCGGCACAACCTCGGCTACTGGAGAGGCGCCGATTGGTGGGGAATCGGGCCGGGGGCACACTCGTACCTGGGGGCGAGGGGGGATAGCCCCGCCACCCGATGGTGGAACGTCAAGCACCCGAGGCTCTACGCCGAACGAATCGCGGATGGGGAAAGTCCGGAGGCGGAGCGTGAGTCGCTTTCGGGAGAGCAGGTTCACATGGAGGCGGTCATGCTCGGGGTGCGGCTCAGGGAGGGGTTGGACGCGGAGGTGCTCCGGGACTCGGCACGGGACAGGGTTTCTGCTCTAGTGGAGGACGGTCTCCTTGACGCGGACCAAGCGGCGCGTGGCCGGGTCGGCCTTACGCGCCGAGGGAGGCTTCTCGCCGATGTCGTCGTGCGCGCCCTCGCCTAGTTCCAGTTCGAATGTCCCTACACCTTGAAGAGGCTGATCTCGAACGGATATGTGGCCGGCACCCCTCGTCGGACGGACCCGTACGCCTGGAGACACAGGACAACGGCGCTGACGATGATCGCGACCTGAAGGATCGCCCCGACCCATCCGATCCATGGGGCGAACATCCTGAGGACGGTGGCCGGCAATAGGGAGGCGAGCACGAACGTGCCGAAGTTCGTCGCGGAGGCTGCGTCCCGGGCGGCGGTAGGTTCATCGTTCCGGTGCCTCAGCCAGATGAGGTAGGGAATGATCGGCCCGATCATCGCCCCGATCTGAGCGACACCCGATCCATGGACTCCGCGTCCCCCAGCCTTTTGATGCACCATGATGCCTCCGGGACCACGGTACCGGGTTCCCCTTGTGGTCGAGGATGAAGGGATAGAATTAGCACTCAATCGTGATGAGTGCCAACTGGGAGGAGCGCGGATGTCAGAGGAACGACGCCGCGCCGTCCTGTGCGCGATAATCGAAGGATACGTGTCGACGAAGGAACCCCTGGGTTCAAAGGCGCTTGCCTCCCGCCCTGATCTCCACGTGTCTCCGGCGACCATCCGCAACGACATGGCGATCCTTGAGGAGGAGGGACTCATAGCCCAGCCCCACACTTCCGCAGGACGAATTCCTACCGACAAGGGGTACCGATACTTCGTCGACCACCTCGCCACCTCAGCGTTGACGGGGGCGCACCGGCGGGCGATTCAAACGTTCCTCAGCGACGCCGTTGACCTGTCCGATGTCGTTGAGCGCTCGGTCCGGCTCCTTAGCCAGTTGACGCGGCAGGTCGCGGTCATCCAGTACCCATCGCTTCGGGATTCGAAGGTTCGCCGGGTCGAACTTGTCAGGGTCGGTCTCGATCGAGTCCTGGTCGTCGTGGTGTCGGCAGACGCGAGGGTAGAGCAGGCTATGGTGGCGCTCGAGGATCGGCCCTCCGACGATGCATTCGAGAGGGTCGCCAGGGAGGCGAATGAAATCGCGGCGGGTTTGGGTTCAGCCACGCTTGAACGGATGTTGGCGGATTGGGTGGCGCGTCCGGGTCAGGCGGCCTGGGTGCGGGTGATCGCGGATGCGATTCTTGAGGGGGCCCGGGGGGGAACCGTCGAGCGCGTTGTCCTTGCGGGGACGTCGAATCTGGTGCGCGTGGATGCCGGACTGGAGCAGGATGCGATCGCGCCAGTCTTGGAGGCGCTTGAGGAGCAGGTGCTCCTCATCCGTCTTCTCCACGAGATGGCGCTGGAAACGGATGATGTGGCCGTGCGGATCGGCCGCGAGACCCATCACGAGGCCTTCTCGAAGACCGCCATCGTCGCTGCAGGATATGGACCCGGAGGGGTGGACTCCCCCCTCCTCGCATCGCTCGGACCAACGCGGATGGACTACCCAGGGACGATGGCGGCGGTCAGGGCGGTCGCGCGGTATCTGACGAAGGCCGTGGCCGCGTGAGGGACCTCTACGAGACTCTCGGGGTGTCCAAGGACGCCACACAGGACCAGATCAAGAAGGCCTATCGGCGCCTCGCCCGCGAGCATCATCCCGATTCATCCGGGGTGGATGGAGACGAGGAACGCTTCAAGGAGGTCTCCCAGGCGTACGAGGTGTTGTCGACGCCCGATAAACGGGCCCTGTACGACCGCGGCTTTGATCCGAACTCGAGGAGGGGCGCCGCCGGGTTTGGTTTCGAGGACATCTTCGAGACGTTCTTCGGGGGCGGTGCGACGGGTCGGCGTGGTCCGGCGTCACGCCAGCAACGGGGAGGTGACATTCTCATCCATGCTGACGTCATCCTGGAGGAGGCCGTATTCGGGATCGCCCGTGATGTTCAGGTCAATGTGGCCGATGTATGTGCGACCTGTGAGGGGTCGTGCTGCGCCGCCGGGACCGCGCCCACCAGTTGCCGAGAATGTGGCGGAAAGGGTGCGGTTCAGCGCGTTGTCCGCTCGTTGCTCGGGCAGGTCATGACGAGTGCGCCGTGCCCCTCCTGCGGAGGCTACGGTACGACGATTGAGATCCCCTGCCCGGAGTGCTCCGGTCACGGAAGAACGCATTCCAGCCACACCATCACGGTTGACATCCCCGCCGGGGTCGAGTCTGGCACCCGGATTCGGCTTCAGGGGTACGGTGACGCGGGGGTTGCCGGTGGGCCGATGGGAGACCTTTACGTGGAGATCCGTGAGAAACCACACCAGGTATTCGAGCGGCGCGGTGACGATCTCCATTGCTCTCTGGAGATCCCCATGACCGCGGCCGCTCTCGGAACGGTCATGAAGATCGAGACGGTGGACGGACGCCAGGAGGTCGACGTTCGACCTGGGACCCAGTCCGGGGAGACGATTCGTCTGAAGGGGCTTGGGATAGGCCACCTGCAGCGGGCGGGGCGAGGCGACCTCTATGTCCACATCGATGTTCAGACGCCGACGGCGCTGACGCTGGGTCAGGAAGCCCTGATTAAACAGTTTGCCGCCCTTCGGGGGGAGGAACTGCTGGAGGCTCGCCTCTCTCCTGCCAACTCCGGGCTCCTCTCGCGCCTCCGTGATGCCTTCACCGGACGGTAGGGTGAGCGCGCCCGTCTTTGTCTGTCCCGAGGCAACGGGCGCCAACACCCACGACATCCTGATTCTCGACGGACCCGAAGGTCACCACGCCGCTCAGGTTCAGCGCCTCGGTATCGGCGAGGTGATCGACCTCGTCGACGGGAGGGGCATCCGAGCATCCGGCCTCATCGTCGCCGCGTCGATCGGGCGCATCGAAGTCAGGGTGGACGCCATAACGCGGGACGTCGATTGCCCCCTCGTCCTCGTCCAGGCCCTCGCGAAGGGGAATCGCGACGAGTCGGCGATCGAGTCGGCGACGGAGTTGGGGGTGACACGGATCATCCCCTGGCAGGCCTCAAGGAGCGTCGTCCGATGGACGGGCAAGAAGACGGGAACCGGACGCGACCGCTGGGTAGCCGTCGTCTCGTCGGCGGCGAAGGTGGCCCGTAGGGCCCTCATCCCCGAGGTCTCGGAACTAGTCGCGACACCGGGGCTCGTAGCCCTGGTTTCCGAGGCGGCCTCGGCCGGGGCGCTCGTGCTTCTCCTCCACGAGGGGTCAGGGGAGGGAATCACGGGGCGCATTCTCCAACCGGGGGCCTTGGGCGAGACCTGGCTTATCGTCGGCCCGGAGGGTGGCATCGCCGAGGAGGAGGTGTCTGCCCTCGAGGATGTCGGGGCCCTCCCGACAAGGCTTGGCCCTTACATCTTGCGCTCGGGGACCGCGGGATCAGCCGCGATAGCGGCGTTTTCCGTCCTCGGCGGGATATGGAATTCTTCCAGAGGCAAGACGTGAGCCTTAGGCTAGAACCATGAGCGATACCGAATGCATTTTCTGCAAGATCATCGCGGGCGAAGTTCCAGCCGAGATGGTCCTCGAGACGGATACCGTGGTCGCCTTCAGAGACCTCGCGCCTCAGGCACCTACACACGTCTTGGTTGTACCTCGCCAACACCTCGCGGATGTTACAGACCTGGCCGCTGCCGCACCGGACGTGCTCGCAGAGATGGTCGACCTGGCCCAGAGGATCGCCGATGACGAGTGCGACGGCCAGTTCAGGTTGATCTTCAATACCGGACCAAGGGCGGGTCAGTCCGTGTTCCATGCCCATGGCCACATCATCGGGGGAGCGGACCTTGGGTGGAGTCCTGCGTGAGCCCATCCAGGGTGGTGGTTGTCGAGGACTCGTCCATCATGCCTGCGCTTGTCGGGACCGACGATGTTGTCATCAAGGAAATTGAGAGGGCCTTTCCCACTGTCGACATCCATGTGAGGGGAAACCAAATCTCGCTTTCTGGCGAGGATGCGGATGTCGCGCGGGTGGCGACGGCCATCGAGGAGTTACGGGCCGTCGTCGAGGCCGGAGTGGAGTTGACCCCCGATGTCGCCCGGCGGAGTGTGCGCATGCTTGACGAAGCCGGTCCCTCGGATGCCGCCGAGGCCGATCGCCCAGTTGCCGTCCTGACGCGCTCCATCCTGTCTTCACGGGGCAAGACCATACGACCAAAGACCAAAAACCAGGCGGCCTATGTCGCGGCGATCGAGACGCATACCATCACCCTTGCCATCGGGCCGGCCGGCACGGGGAAGACCTACCTTGCCGTAGCGCAGGCCGTTGCGGCCCTTCAGTCGAAGAAGGTCACCCGCATCGTGCTCACCCGTCCAGCGGTCGAGGCGGGGGAGCGGCTCGGATTCCTTCCGGGGACTCTTTCGGAGAAGATAGACCCTTACCTCCGTCCCCTCTACGATGCCCTGCACGACATGGTCGCTCCTGAGTCGATCCCCCGCCTCATCGAGTCGAGCGCCATTGAGGTGGCGCCGCTCGCCTACATGCGGGGCCGCACCCTCAATGACGCCTTCGTCATCCTGGACGAGGCTCAGAACACGACGCGGGAGCAGATGAAGATGTTCCTGACGCGGTTGGGGTTTGGATCGAGAATGGTTGTGACGGGGGACATCACCCAGATGGATCTGCCCGGCGGAATGGACTCGGGTTTGGTCGTCGCCCGCGAGGTCCTGGGGGGTATCGGTGACATCGCCGTATGCGTACTCGGGGCGGAGGACGTGGTTCGTCACAAGCTCGTCAGCGACATCATCACCGCCTATGCTGACGACGACGCCCAGCGCGGTATGAAAGAGCCAACCTACAAGCGTGGGAAGCCCGTCCGTGATTGACGTATCGAACGACACCGAGGCCGACATCGAAGTGGAGCGGTTCGGTGACCTTGGCAGGTACGTCCTCAAGGAGATGAGGGTCTCGGGGGAGGCCGACCTGACGATCCTCTTTGTCGACGAGGCGGAGATGGGTGACCTTCACCTGAAGTGGATGGGCGAGCCAGGGCCAACCGACGTTCTCTCGTTCCCTATGGATGAACTTCGTCCCGGAACGGAGGGGAAGCCGACATCGGCGGGGGTGCTGGGGGACGTCGTCGTCTGCCCTTCTTTGGCCGAGCGACAGGCGGCGGAGGCTGGACACTCGACCGAACACGAGATGTTCCTCCTCGTCATCCATGGAATCCTTCACCTGTTGGGTTTTGACCATTTCACCCCCGAGGAGGAACGGGAGATGTTCGACCTGCAGGGGAGCCTCCTCAACGGGTTCGCCACCGACGCCTCATGAGCATGACCGGCCTGACATGGATGTGCCTCGTTTGTGGTGCGGGTGTGGTGGGCGCAGCCTCCCTCCACGCCCTCATCGCCGCCTTCGAGCAACTGCCAACGGCCGAGGAGCTGCGGCTTGCAGGGCGGCTTCGACCAGACGGTCGACGAATCATGGCCGGCTGGTTGGCCAGTGACGTTCGGGCAACGACGAATGCCGCCTCGGTTGCCTACTCGATCGCCGAATCCGTAGCGCTCGTAGCCTGGGCCTTCATCGCCGTCGAGGTGGGTGATCGTATGGCCGTCTCGTGGGTGTGGGACCTGGTCGTGGCGGCTAGCCTGGCCGCGGCCGTGTCGCTCATGGTGATTCGCGCCCTACCCCGGGGGATGGCGCGAACTCATCCGCTAGGCACGATACGGGCCGTCGCCCCCCTTGCCGCCCTCCAGATTGCCGCCACCGCGCCGATCCGCGCGATCGTGCCAGCCCTCCGTCGTCCACCACTCTCTGAGGTCAGCGACATCGTTGAGCACGCGAAGGAGGCCCTTGAGGAGGAGGAGGTCGAACTCCTACGCTCCGTCGTGAGGCTGGGGGAGACCAGCGTCAGGGAGGTCATGGTGCCTCGCACGGATATGGTGACGCTTCCTTCGGGCACCGAGGCCGGGACGGCCACAAGGATGTTCCTCCTCTCGGGACGATCCAGACTGCCCGTTGTGGGGGAAGGGGTTGATGACCTTGTCGGGGTGCTCTATCTCAAGGACCTTCTCGCGGCAACATGGGAGCGGCCGGAGGCGCTCGGCATGCCGATCGACTCCCTCGTGCGTCAACCGTTCTATGTTCCGGAGTCCATCAAGGCGGACGACCTGCTGAGGGCCATGCAGAAGGCAGCGGTACACATGGCGATCGTTGTCGATGAGTTCGGTGGTGTGGCCGGGCTCGTCACCATTGAGGATGCCCTGGAGGAGATAGTCGGAGAACTGGTCGATGAGCACGACGCGGCCCCCCCAGAGCCGGTCAAACTCTCGGATGGCTCGTTTCGGGTGCACCCACGCCTGCCGCTCGATGAGCTGGGGGCACTATTCGGCGTGTCAATCGACGACGAGGACGTCGAGACGGTCGCGGGATTGCTGACAAAGGCTCTGGGGCGGGTGCCGATCGAGGGTTCTGAGGCGACGACACACGGTTTGCGGCTTGTAGCGGCGGGCACCCAGGGCCGGAGGAAGCGCCTGGCCTGGATCGTGGCAACGGCGGCGAAGGCGCGGATGGAGAAGGGCCGCGGCGGTGGCTAGCGAATTCAGGAGCGGATTCGCGTGCTTCGTGGGGCGCCCGAACTCTGGCAAGTCGACCCTCATGAACACCCTCGTCGGGGCGAAGGTCGCTATCACGGCTGACCAGCCCCAGACGACCCGCCGGGCCATCCGGGGCATCGTCCACCGGCCAGACGCCCAACTTGTCATCGTCGACACCCCTGGGCTTCACCGGCCGCGGACACTCCTGGGGGAGCGCCTCAATAGCCTTGTGAGGGGCACCCTCGCGGAGGTGGACATCATCGGTTTCTGCTTGCCCGCGAATGAGAGGGTCGGACCTGGGGACCGGTTCATCGCCGAGGAGGTCGGCAGAGCCCGCCCTCCCGTTGTCGCCATCGTCACCAAGACCGACCTCGTCAAACCCGCCGCGATCGCTGAGCACCTCCTTGCCGTCGATAGCCTCGGCGATTGGGCGGACATCGTCCCGGTCTCCGCCGTGGAAGGCACCCGCGTCGACGTGCTAGCCGACGTGCTCGTCTCCCACCTGCCCCCCGGCCCACCGCTCTACCCAGATGGTGACCTCACGGATGAGCCAGAGGCCATCTTAATAGCCGAGTTGGTTCGCGAGGCGGCCCTTGAGGGGGCGAGGGAAGAGTTGCCCCACTCGCTCGCCGTCGTCGTCGGGGAGGTCGCCGAACGTGAGGGCAACGAGTTCCCCCTCATGGACGTCAGGGTGACGCTCTTCGTTGAGCGCGACAGTCAAAAAGGCATCGTCATCGGGCACCGCGGAGAGCGGCTTAAGGAGATCGGATCGAAGGCTAGGGTCGGGATCGAAGCCCTGCTCGGCCGCCGGGTGTTCCTCGACATCCGGGTCAAGGTGGCCAAGGACTGGCAGCGGGACCCTAAGCAACTCGGGCGCCTAGGGTTCTAAGGAGTCTTGGGTTCTAGGGCTCGACGATGGAAGGGCTTCGGCCCTCGCCGGGAAATGGGAGCAGGCGACGGGATTCCCGTCGCGATGAGGGCCAGAATCACGCCGATGACCAGGAACACGATCATGACACTGAGATCCTTCGCATCCGCGCGGATGAAATCGAGAACCTTGATGAGTCCGATCGTGGCAGCCGCGACGGCGGCGTAGGTGGAGAGATTGTGATTCCCCATGAGGAGGAACACCACCACACCGATACCCGCAAGGAACAGGACCAGGTTCGTATTGCTGTCCAGCGTGTCGCTGCTGAAGTCGAATCCGGTCCCGACCATGAACGATGCGATGATGATTAAGGCTCCGCCGAGAACTCCCATTCCGTTGTTTCGGCACATATCTACCACTCCTTTGTGTGCGGGCAAGCGCCCGCGCTACGGTTGTAGCGCTTCTCGCCCTACTCCATGGGTTTAGGCGATCCCTGGAAACCGGCTGATTCTCCGCCCCAAGGAGGGGATCGGTCGATGCCGGGGCTACATCGCCGTGTCCAGAAAACCGAGGGCGGCTCCATCTGTCGCCAAGACGAGCACCAGGCCGGTCCCTGCGTCAGACCCGCGCAGTGCCTCTGTTAATGCTCCGTTCTGAGTGCTAGGCTATTAGTTGTTTAGCGAACTATTGACCGCCCGTACGACCAACGCTGGTTACGTGAGGTAGATCCCATGGCCGCAGTTCGACCCAGGATCGAGAGCAGCGTCCCGAACGACGGTCGCGAGGCATCCCTCTTCCGCGTCCTCGGCCGCACCTCGCGAGCGATGCGCCTCCACCTCGAAGACACCGTCAGCGATGTCCCCGGCGGGATGAGCGCGTGGTCGGTACTCCGATACCTTCATCGGGCCGGGCCCACCACGCAAGCCGGCATCGCCAAGGGCATCTGCTTTTCAGACTCGACCTTGACGCGTCGGCTCGATTCCATGGAGAACAACGGACTCGTGACCCGCACGGTGGACCCTGGAGACAAACGTCGGACCATCGTCGCGTTGAGCGAGCAGGGCGAGACCCTGTATGACGTCCAGCATGAGCGTGCGGACGCCGCGACCGCGAGCTTCGTCAAGGGGATTGCCCCCTCCGATATCGAGGCCCTCGCTCGAGTCATCGATGGCATTCACGCAAACCTCCTGGCCAACGGCACGGATCCTGCCGTTCACGGTCGCGGTCGCAGAGGCCGATTGAGGGGTAGCCGACGCCTCAATCAAGGTCGCGAAGACTTACGCGACGACACCAAGCTTGGCGCCCCGACAAGGGCGCCTTGGCCTCACGCGACCGGAGCGGTTGGTCACGATGGGGGATTAGCAGGGCTACATCTGTAGCACCAATCAAAGGAATGTTCCATGAGTAGAAATAGTTCACTTGGAGTTATCGGTGGGGCGATGATCGTTGTCGCGGCCTTCCTCACCGGGACCGGATTCGATTTCAACAAAAACGCGCTCGACACCACCATATTGCTCGTCCTCTTCCTGGCCGGGCTCTTCGTCGCCCTGCTGTGTTTGCTGAGCAAGCCAGCGCTCGCCGCGTACCCAGCGGGGGCAGCAGCCACCATCGCGTTGATCTGGGTCATCGATCTGGTCAAGTCCGACGCCGACTTCACGGTCCAGTTGGTCGTGCTGATCATCGGCGTCTTCCTGGCCCTGATGGCGACAATCTCAAACAGGCGGGTTCGCGGCTAGCGGATCCCTCACGGCTGACGCGCGTCGACGTGCGAAGGCCATCGAATGCTCGCGAAGAGTCGCGCCCACAGGTGCGGCCTGCGAACGTCAATACATGTACATACACGCAAAGGAGCACAGCATGAGTAAGAAAAGTAATACCCGACAAATAGGCATCATCGGAGGCATCCTGATCGCCATCGCAGCACTTCTCACAGGAAACGAATTTGATTTCTCTACCGACGGCCTCGGGCATCCCCTGACCCTGGTCCTGTTCGCCGCCGGCCTCGGAGTCATCTTCTTCCTTCTGGCGGGGAAAATGCCCTGGGCCATCTACAGCACGATCGCCGCGGCCACCATCGCCCTGATCTGGATACTCGAAGTGATCATGGATGGCGCCGATATCACCGTGAGGTTGGTCATGTTGGTGATCGGTGTGATCCTCGCGCTCTTGGCCACGACCTGGCATCACAGGGGTTAGTCGACAAGCTGGCTGTCGTTCGCTGAGGCGCAGCGACGGGAGTCAAGGGAACACGGTGGGCCTCGTCTTCGGACGGGGCCCACCGTCCTAGTCCCCGTCCTGCCAGCGCTCGTAAAACAGGTTCAGCATCGGCACGAACTCCCCGGTGGCCTTGAAGTTGCCCTCATAGGTGGGGGATGACTGTCGCCGTCCACGGCATAGGCCGAGGTGTTCTTTCCTTGGTCCGTGACGTACTCGATCTGCCCGTCGCGGTAGCGGTGGTGGTTTCCGCTCGCCGAGCCAGGATCGTTGGTGTGTGGATCTCGGCCGTTGGAGGAAAGGACACTGTAGAAGTCGAACACGGCGACGTTCGGGTGGGGGTAGTCGTCCGGCCAATCCTCCACCAACCAGAGGATGGATGCCCGCGCGTTGGCGGCGGCCCCGGGGTCCGTGTTGGCGGCGAAATCTGGCAGGTGGGCGTCTCGTACGACGGAAAGCCGCAGCGTCGCACGTTCATGGAGGTATTCGGCGGCAAGTTGCACCACTCGCCGTCGCAGCTAACGAAGGCGGGCCGCGTCTTCCCCGAGGGCCACCTGGTTCGCTTGGCATCGCGATCTCCGAAGCAGTCGAGGTGGCGGCGCAGTCAGACGACACCAAGTATGCCCTGGGTTCGGTCCTCAACCACGTGCTGCTGCACCAGACCATCATTGGCGAGGAAGCCCTCCTCCAGCTCGCCAAGCCCGCCGCGAGGCGCTTGCCGCCAAGGAATCCGGCGAGGAGAAGGCGATCGTGATCGGTCTGTCCGGACACGGGTTGCTCGAGTTGGGCGCGTACGAACAGTTCCTCGCTGGCAAGTTCGAGGACGACGCACTGAGCGAGTCGGCGTTGACGAAGTCCCTCGCGGGGGTGCCTGAGGTCTAGGGCCGCTCGCTCAGCCGCGGGAGCGGTTTCCTTGATACCCCGGTCGTTCCTCATCGCCTAGGCTTACCTCCGTGCACCTCAAGACGTTGACGCTCCGGGGATTCAAGAGTTTCGCGTCCGCGACGACGCTCGAGTTCGAATCCGGCATCACCTGCGTCGTCGGGCCGAATGGATCCGGGAAGTCCAACGTCGTCGATGCCCTCGCCTGGGTCATGGGCGAGCAGGGGCCGAAGACGCTCCGCGGCGGCAAGATGGACGATGTCATCTTTTCTGGGACGGCGGCCCGCCCACCGCTCGGGCGCGCCGAGGTCTCCCTAACGATCGACAACCACGACGGGCTCCTCCCCATCGAGTACTCCGAGGTGACCATCACCCGGACCCTGTTCCGATCGGGCGGCTCCGAGTACGCCATCAATGGAGAGCCCTGCCGCCTCCTCGACATCCAGGAGCTCCTGAGCGATACGGGTCTCGGGCGCGAGATGCACGTCATCGTCTCCCAGGGGCACCTGGATGACATCCTCCGTGCGACTCCCGAGGATCGGCGCCACTTCATCGAGGAAGCCGCCGGCATCCTCAAGCACCGTAAGCGCAAGGAAAAGGCGCTCCGCAAACTCGACGCCATGCAGGCCAACCTCACGCGGGTCGGGGACCTGACGGTGGAGATCAGGCGGCAGTTGGGGCCACTTGGGAAGCAGGCCGAGATTGCCCGCCAAGCCCAGGGCATTCAGTCCGATGTGAGGGACGCCCGGGCTCGGTTGCTTGCCGACGACCTCGTACAGGTGCGCACCCAGTTTGAGCGGGAGCAGGCCGACGAGACGGCGCTGCTGGAACGCCGGAAGGTCGTCGAGAAGTCCCTCGCCGAGGCCCGCCTCAGGCTCATCGACCTCGAGAGAGCCTCCGCGGAGGCGACACCCGCCCTCACGAAGGCCAACGACGTGTACTACCGACTCTCGGCCATCCGGGAGAGGCTCAGGAACCTCGCGACCCTCGCGGAGGAGCGGCTTCGGATGCTCGGCACGCACGTCGATTCACTCCCCCCGACCGACCTTGTCGACCTGGATGAGCAACTTGAGCAGGCGAAGGCGGCCCAGGCGGAACTCGAGGCCGAGGTTGCCGCCGCCTCTGCCGCCCTGGCCGAGGCTGAGGCCCTGCGCGAGGAGGCCGAGGCAACCGCGGTCGGTTCGGAACGGACACTCGCCAACCTGCTCCGGTCGGTAGCGGACCGACGGGAGGGCGTCGCTCGACTCGCGGGCGAGGTCGCGGCGCGGCGCTCAAGGGTGGAGGCCTCCGAGGAGGAGATCGGGAGGCTTCAACAGAGCCTCAGTGAGGCGGAGCGGCGGGGTCATGAGGCGAGCGTTGACTTCTCCGCGCTCGAGTCGACGGTTGCCTCCGTCGAGGCAGGCGAGGAGGATCTGGATTCCGCACACGAAGCGGCGACGGAGGAGTGGGAGGCGGCGAAGGCCCGCGTCGAGGACGTGGGGCAGCGTCTGACCGAGGGAATCCGCGAGCGCGACACATGGGCGGGCAAGGCCGAAGTCCTCGAACTCAGCCTTGCCCGGAAGGATGGCGTGGGGGCCCTCCTCACCCGCAAGACTCGTGGGGTGCGGGGCACCGTTGCGTCTCTTATCGACATCGAGGGAAATGCCGAGGACGCGATCGCGGCCGCGCTCGGACCCCTGGCCGACGCCCTTGCCGTCGAATCGGTCGAGGACGCCGTCGATGCGATCCGATGGCTTCGGGACGAGGATGCGGGGAGGGCGCGCTTCGTCGTCGCCGACCCCACGGCTGCCGTCGACAACCCAGAGGTGTCCCTACCCAAAGGGGCGGAGTGGGCCTCCGACCTAGTCTCCGGCCCCTCGGGGATCGTCGATACCGTGCGTGCTCACCTATCGGGTGTAGCGGTTGTCGATGATCTAGCTTCAGCTCGGGCCCTGGTGAACGAAGGTCAGGGAATCGTGGCCGTGACCCGGAGGGGGGACATCCTCAGCCGTCGGAGCGCGTTCGGTGGGGCGGGAGATGCGCCGAGCATCCTGCACATGCAGGCGGCCCTCGACGAGGCCCACAGCAAGAGGGATACCGCCGCCCACAAGGTGGAGGAGGCGACCTTCGAGGCGCGGGCCGCCGAGGAACGCGAGGTCTCCTCCCGGGAGCGTCACGAGACGACGCTCGCGCGCCTTCACGAGTCGGACGCGAAGCTTGCGGCGGTGGCCGAGCAGCTTGGGCAGTTCGGGGCCGCGGTATCAGCCGCCAAGGGCGAGGCGGATCGAATCCGCGAGCAGCTCGAAGCTGCGCAAGCCAGGATCGCCGTCGAACAGCAGGAGTTGATGAGCCTTAACGAGCGATTTGGCGCCGCCGAGGCCGAACCCGAGCAGACCGAGGTGGTTACACGAGAGGCCCAATCCAATCGCGACGCCGATGGCGAGGCCGCGACGGCCGCCCGCGCAGCGGAGACGGAGGCGAGGCTCACCCTCCGGACGGCGGAGGAGCGCGCACGAGCCTTGTCCGCGCGGGCGGAGAGTCTGGCCTTCGCTGCGGCGGCGGAACGGGACGCCCGGGCAAGGGTCGAGGACGCGGCGAAGAGGAGGGCACATCAATCGGAGGCGGCCAGGGAGGTGCTGGCGGCAGCGCGAATTGCCCTCGACGCGATCGATGGATCCGTTCAGGGTGCCGACGACAGACGAGCCGGCATCGAGCAGGAGCGGGTGGATCGCGCAGGAGCGTTGGCCGAGGTGCGCCGCCAGGTGGAGGAGCACGGAACCGAATACGCTCGTCTGACGGATGACGCCCATCGCGATGAGGTAGCGAAGGCCCAACAGCGGGTGCGGCTTGAGCAGTTCGAGCAGCGTGCCGTCGACGAACTCGGAATGGACCCCGCTCAACTCATCGAGGAATGCGGCCCCCACCTCCCGATCCCCCAGGGGACCGACGAGGCCGGCGAGGTGGTGTCGGAACCATACGTTCGCGAGGAGCAGGAGCGTCGCCTTCGCCGGACGGAGCGGGCTCTCATCCAGCTTGGAAGGGTCAATCCCCTTGCCCTCGAGGAGTATTCCGCCCTGGAGGAACGGCACCGGTTCCTGGCGGACCAGGTGGCCGATATCAAGAAGTCTCGGTCCGACCTGCTCAAGATCGTGGGGGATATCGACGAGCGGGTCGAGCGAATCTTCACCGAGGCGTATACGGATACGGCCAAGGCGTTCGAGGAGGTGTTCCCCCGCCTTTTTCCCGGGGGTGAGGGGAGGCTCGTCCTCACGGAGCCGAAGGATCTGCTGACCACGGGGATCGACATCGAGGCTCGCCCGGCGGGAAAGAAGGTCAAGCGCCTCTCCTTGTTGAGCGGAGGCGAGCGCTCCTTGACGGCGATCGCGCTCCTTATCGCCATCTTCAAGGCCCGCCCGAGCCCGTTCTACGTGATGGACGAGGTCGAGGCCGCCCTCGACGACATCAACCTTCAACGTCTCCTAGGGATCCTTCAGGAACTCCAGGAGGACTCACAGCTCATCATCGTCACCCACCAGAAACGGACGATGGAGATTGCGGACGCCCTCTACGGCACGACGATGCGGGGCGACGGCGTGACGACCGTGGTGAGCCAGCGCCTCCGCGAGGCCGTCGCCTAACCACTGGCTTCCTTAGTCGCTGACCTCATCGATCGTGATGACGGCGTCTCCGACGACACCGCCACTGAACACGGCGACGGCCAGAACATATGTGCCGGAGGGAAGCAGGATGTCGAGCCGGGGGTCGTAGTTCTCGAAGTCGGTCGCCCAGAGGTCGTCGTCCACCCATCCGTATCGCACGGGGACGCCACCCTCGTCGAACCCCACCACCTCAAGCGTCAGGTCCTGGCCCGAGGTGGATATCGCCTTCGCGACAACACGGGTTTGCTGTTCGAGGGTGACACAGGCGAGGGCCTTGCCCCCTCGGAGGGACAGGGACCCATCGAGGGCGAGAGCGGGGAGCCTTCCGTCCGCGCAGTCGGTGGCCGCCAGGGACTCAAGGGGCAGCGAGACGTTGCCGCGCCGGAAGTACATTTCCGTGGTGTTGACGTCCATGGTGTCGATATAGACGGAGAAGTCGCCGAGGGGTGCGCCCGTCGCTTCCGTTAACTCGAGGAGGTACGTGCCCGCCTCGAGGTCGAGGGACATCTCGGGATCGGTCCCGAAGGTGTCGTCTACCGAACGGATGAACTGGGGTCGACCGGAATCGTCGAACGAATGGACGGCAAGGTTGAGATTTGCGGAGTTGCCGTCGTCTGCGATGGCGCCGAATTTTGCGAATCCGCCGGAAGCAACGACAACGCATGAGTACCTTGGCGCGTTCGGAAGCGGAAGCATCGGGGCGTTGTCGAGTATTGGAACACTCGCCGTTCCGCATTCTGCAAGGAACGGGAGCACCGTGTCGACGTCTCCCCAGGGGACGCTGGGATCGCGAATGACGCTATAGAGGGTGAATTCCTCGGGTTCAGGAGCGTGCCGATCGCCGACCGTGACCACGTACGACCCCGGAAAGAACACGGACGACACGACCGGTTCGCTGCCGTAGGTGTGTTCGGAGGCTTCCCAGGTGACTCCATCGGAACTCTTCACCTCGACACTGAGGTCCGAGCCCTCCGACCCCCGTACGCCGATCGTCACGAACACGTTGTCGGTGACCGTGAAGCAAGAGACGGCCGGGGCGTCGATGTATGCCGCACCGAGTTCCAGCTCGGTCACGCCGATCTCCTCGCAGGGGGGGGAGACGGGGTATTCCGAAGTGATCTCCGACCCGGGATCCACGTCCTGGGATGCCGCGACGCAAAGGAAAACCCCGGCTGCGGCCACGGCCACGGCCACGGAAATCCCCACCAAGAGAGATACCCGTCGTCCTGCTTCCGCGCTCATGGGCGGGCGAGAAGTAGATTGGGAGGCTGGGGTGGATGCGGTAGAGGCAGCAGCCCGTGGAGGCTCGACCCGGCGGGTCGTCACCTGGGCCCCGCACTTGATGCAGATTGTCGAGCCCTCGAGCACCGGGTGGCCGTTTTCGCACGCGAACCACGAATTCGGATTGGTGTCCACAATCCGACTCTATCTCGGCCATCTCAGCGATAGGCCGGAGCGTTTTTCGCC
The DNA here is from genome assembly GCA_964610155.1 of uncultured Demequinaceae bacterium. Lineage (GTDB taxonomy): Bacteria > Actinomycetota > Actinomycetes > Actinomycetales > Demequinaceae > JAFGBM01. Next base: position 38,971 of record CAZSUY010000004.1, on the reverse strand, counting down.
CGGGGAGTTTCTTCCCTTCTCGAGTTGCGAACGTCGTGCAGGTAGAGGAGCATGTTGGAGGAGGCTCTAGCGTATTGAGGGGACGGTAAGGTTGTCGGCGATAGAACACGCACTCACCATGGCGACAGTGATCGCCGTCGTGGTGCTCGTCGTAGGGGTGTGCTCCCAGGGCCGCCTCAAGCACCTACTCCTGATCGCTTTGGGCGCCTCGCCGCGCAAGGACTTCCCTACCCCATTTAGCGAGATCACAAGGTCCGAACAGGATTGGGCGATGCTCGCACCGCTCAAGGGAATCGATCCTCCGAAGCGTTGATCCGGTGGGTGTTGATGCGACACTAGGCGGATGAAGGAACACTCGGCCTCGTCGCGCCCATCCCGATTGCGTGACCACCTCGCTGGGGGTTTCGGAAGAAGACTCCTTTTCGCCCTTTCCAACCCGTCGACAATCGACTGGGACGAACTCGAGGAGATCCTCCTCACATCTGATGTGGGGGCAGATGCGACCGAAGAGATCTTGCGGGGCCTCAGGGCGCGGCTCAAGGGAGATCGCGATGCGGATGCCCGGTCAGCCCTCCGGGACCAACTTTTATCCGTGCTCGATCCGTCCGTCGATCGCTCTCTCGCGGTGGGGGTGCCTGGTGCGGGAGGGGCGGCCTCCGTCGTCATCGTCGGGGTCAACGGGGTGGGAAAGACGACCACGGTGGGGAAACTGGCTCACCTCCTCGTCGAGGACGGATACTCGGTGATTATTGGGGCCGCAGACACCTTCCGTGCCGCCGCCGCCGATCAGGTCGCCACCTGGGGGTCTCGTATCGGCGTAGAGGTGGTCCGCTCCGACAAGGATGGTGGGGACCCGGCAGCGGTCGTCTTTGAGGCCTCGGAGCGCGCAATGGAGCTTGAGACGGATGTCGTGCTCATCGACACGGCAGGGCGCCTGCAGAACAAGCGGGACCTCATGGATCAACTCGGCAAGATCCTCCGTGTCCTCTCTCGGAGGTCTCCGATCGCCGAGGTCCTGCTCGTCTTGGACGCGACGACCGGCCAGAACGGTCTCGCCCAGGCGAAGGTCTTCGCTGAGGTGGCCTCGGTGACGGGCATCGCTCTTGCCAAACTCGACGGATCCGCCAAGGGGGGAATCGTCATACAGGTTGAGAGGAACCTCGGGGTGCCGGTCAAATTCGTCGGGCTCGGGGAACGTGCCGACGACCTGGCCCCCTTCGATCCGGGGCTCTTCGTCGAGGGATTGCTCAACTAGCGCAGCCTGCCCATGCAGCGCGGACAGCTTGGCCAGGCTTCCCGCAACACAGCCTTTACACGGCGACGCGATCGTTAACGATCCTGTAACACGCCGGTGGCCCGACTGAAATCTCTCTGCGAGACGCTTGCTCCATCACCATTCTGACCTCAACGGAAAAGGACAAGCTAAGCAATGGAGTTTTCGCTGGATACAGGAAACACCTCCTGGATGATCGTCGCCACTGCGCTCGTCTTGCTGATGACGCCGGCTCTGGCGTTCTTCTACGGCGGCATGGTGCGTACGAAGTCCGTGCTCAACATGATGATGATGTCCTTCGTCAGCATGGGCACGGTCGCCGTCATCTGGGTGGTCTATGTGTATGGCCTGACATTCGGATCGGGAGAGAGATCGTATTGGGGTAGCCCAAGCGGCCTGATTGGACTCAACGGGGTGGGAGACGATTCCAGCCTTGCGGCGCCTTCCGGCGTCCCATTTCTTGTCATGGTAGCTTTTCAGGCTACCTTCGCGATCATCACGGTCGCCCTCATCAGCGGTGCTATCGCCGACCGGACCCGGTTTCTGGCCTGGGTTGTCTTCACTATCGTCTGGATCACGTTCGTCTATGCGCCGATTGCCCACGCCGTATGGGGCGGGGGGCTTCTGGGTTGGGAGAACCCCATCACCGCAACGTCGCCCATCGACTTTGCGGGTGGAACGGTCGTCCACATAAACGCGGGAGCTGCGGCCCTCGTCCTCGTTCTCGTCCTCGGAAAGAGGAAGGGCTTCGGCAAGGAGCCCATGCGTCCTCACAATCTTCCCTTCGTCATGCTTGGTGCCGCGCTCCTGTGGTTCGGCTGGTTTGGGTTCAACGCGGGATCGGAGTTCGCTGCCGATTCGACGGCAGGCCGGGCTTTGCTCAACACGATGATCGCCCCCGCCTTCGCCATGCTCGGTTGGATCCTGATCGAGCGGATTCGTGACGGAAAACCTACATCGCTCGGTGCGGCCTCGGGGATCGTGGCCGGACTGGTGGCCATAACCCCGGCGGCGGCGTCAGTCGATACATGGGGAGCTCTCTCCATTGGCTTCGCCGCCGGGGTGGTGTGCGCACTCGCGATCGGACTTAAGTACCGGTTCGGATACGACGACTCGCTAGACGTGGTCGGGGTTCACTTCGTCGGTGGATGGGTGGGGACGCTGCTCATCGGTCTCTTTGCGAATCTTGACGAAGGAACAACGTGGGCCGGGGCCGGTACGACTATGGCCGCGAAGAATGGCCTGTTCTATGGGGGCGGCCTAACGCAATTTGGTTCGCAGGCAATCGTGGCTCTCTGCGCCACCCTTGCCTCGGTCATCGTCACATTGGTGATAGCCCTAGCAATCAAGCACACGATCCGCTTCCGGGTGCCGGAAGAGGTCGAAATCATGGGTATCGATCTTGTCGAGCACGGCGAGACGGCCTACGAGGAGGCGAAGTAGCAATGAAACTCATTACAGCCATAATTCAGCCGCACCGCATGGATCAGGTCCGGGTAGCCCTCGAAGGCGTCGGGGTGACGGGAATGACCATTTCGGAGACAGCAGGGTATGGGCGTCAGAAAGGCCACTCCGAGGTCTATCGCGGTGCCGAGTACACCGTCGACCTGGTCCCCAAACTCCGCGTGGAGGTTCTTCTTGACGACACAGGGGTGGATGCTGCCATCGATGCCCTTGTGGCGGCCGCCCAGACGGGTGAGATCGGGGACGGAAAGGTCTGGGCCACCAAGGTCGAGAACGTCGTCCGTGTCCGCACGGGCGAGCGGGGAAAGGACGCGATCTAGCGTCATGCCCCCATCAAACGGTTTCGACCGTTCCCGGCCAAGCGCTGAGGTCCCGCACCCCATCGGAGTGCGGGACCTCGGCAGGGAGAGGCTTGCCCTTGCGGAGGAGTTGACGGTGAGAGGGGTCGGGGGGACCGAGAGGCGCGCTACAGTCGGAGAACTCGTCCTTAAGCGACTCAAGGAGCATTGGCAGGACGTCGGAGGGCCCGAGTCGGGGGCGGCGCTCGGGGCCGTAGGGAGCATCGCCCGGCTCGACGCCGGGCCCGCGAGCGACCTCGATCTCGTCCTCATCCACGACGGGTCATCCCTCTCAGACGAAGAGATGGCGGCCCTCGCCCAGAAGCTCTGGTACCCCATCTGGGATGCCAAGATTCCCCTCGACCACTCCGTCCGGTCCCTCTCGCAGTGCAGGGACGTCGCCTCCCATGACCCCATCGCGGCCGCGGGCCTCCTCGACCTTCGGCACGTAGCCGGGGACGCCACGCTCATAGAGAAAGCCCACTCCGTGATCCTCGCGGACTGGCGGGACACCGTGAAGAAACATCTTCAGGAGTTGCTCTCCGGCGCCCGTACCCGCGCGGAGCAATTCGGGGAACTCGCTTTCATGATCGAACCAAATCTCAAGGAGTCGAGGGGAGGCATCCGGGACTACACGAACCTGACCGCCCTGACCGCGACTTGGCTCGCCGACCGTCCTCACGGCGCCGTCGACGATGCTGCCGAGCATCTTAAAGACGTCCGGGACGCCCTCCAGATCGTCTCCGGCGGCCCCCAGGTTGTCCTGGGCCGCCACGTAGCTCAGAAGGTCGCCACCCGCATGGGCTATCGCTCCACGGACGACCTTCTTTCCTCCCTCGCGGACACCGGGCGTCGTATCGCCCATGCCCTCGACGTCACCGAAAGAAAGGCGAAGCGGGTATTGGCCGGACCCGAGAGGGGATACCGAATCCTCATTGCTCGGCGTCGCAACATCCCTCCTTTTCACATCCCTGTCGCTCCCGGCCTCATCGAGATCGGCCCCGATCTCGCCCTCGATATCGATGCCCGGCCCGAGGACGATGCCCTGCTTCCCCTTCGCGTCGGGGCCATCGCCGCGACCAAGGGCCTCAACCCGACCCCCCGCCTCCTCAAGGCCCTCACCAGTACCCCCAGCCTTCCCGACCCCTGGCCCGCCGAGGCCCTCTCGCTCTTCTTTGAATTGTTGCGGTCTGGGGACCGGCTCTTCGAGGTGTGGGAGGCCCTCGACCTGGATGGGGCGATCGTGCGATGGATTCCCGAGTGGGAGGGAATCCGGAACCGGCCCCAGCGGAGTCCCGTCCACATATTCACGGTCGATCGTCACTCGGTCGAGGCCGTCATCCAGTCGGGGAAGCTGACACATACCTTTGAGGATCCGGACCTTCTTCGCCTGGCCCTCCTGTTCCACGACCTGGGCAAGCGTCCCGGGGCCGACGACCACTCGGTGGCCGGGGCCGCCCTCATCCCCGCGATAGCCGCTCGCATGGGTCTCGCCCCGCAATTCGCGGAGGACCTCCAGATACTCGTCCGGCACCACCTCCTCCTCTCCGAACTCGCCACCTCGCAGGATCCCGCGGCGCCCGAGACCGTCGAGGCCCTCCTGGAGCCGCTCCAGCACCGCGCCGACCTCTTCGACACCCTCCGAGCCCTCACGGAGGCCGATGCCATCGCGGCGGGGCCGAAGGCGTGGAAGCCGTGGAAGCAGGCCCTGGTCGATACCCTCTCCAAGGCCGCACGGGCCAAGCTCGCCTCCCGGAGGGCCGCCAGCCATTAGGTAGGCTGGGAGCCAAGCCTTCCGGGCGGCGGTTGTACAGGCGCCGTACCCGGCTGGGCATAGACGTTGGATGAAAGCGCCGAACCGAAAGGACGGACAGTGTTCGCGGCCCTCTCCGACCGCCTCGCCGCAACGTTCAGGAACCTACGCGGCAAGGGTCGGCTCTCTGAGTCGGACATCGACGCGACCATCCGAGAGATTCGCCGAGCCCTCCTCGACGCGGACGTAGCCGTCCCCGCCGTCAAGGCCTTCACAGGCGCCATTCGTGAACGGGCCCTTGGGGAGGAGGTTTCCGAGGCCCTCAACCCCGCCCAGCAGGTGGTCAAGATCGTTCATGCCGAGCTCGTCACCATGCTCGGGGCGGAGGCTAGGCCTCTCGTCAGGGCCAAGACCGGTCCCACGGTCATCATGCTCGCTGGCCTTCAGGGTTCGGGAAAGACCACCTTCGCCGCCAAGTTGGCCCGTCACCTCAAGGGGAAGGGAGAGACCCCGCTCCTCGTCGCGGCCGACCTTCAGCGGCCAAACGCCGTGACCCAGCTCGAGGTCGTAGGCGAGCGCGTCAGGGTGCCCGTCTTCGCTCCCCACCGAGGGGTTACATCCGAGGACCAGAAGCCGACGGGCGATCCCGTCAAGGTCGCTAGGGCCGGGGTCAAGGAGGCGGTTTCAAAGCATCACTCGGTGCTTATCGTCGACACGGCCGGACGCCTCGGTGTCGACGCCGACATGATGAGGCAGGCCCAGGACATCCGGAAGGCGATCTCGCCTCAGGAGGTCCTTTTCGTCATCGATGCCATGGTCGGCCAGGACGCCGTCACCACGGCCCGGGCCTTCCACGAAGGAGTAGACACCACCGGCGTCGTCCTTACCAAGCTCGACGGCGACGCGCGAGGCGGGGCCGCCCTGAGCGTCGCCCATGTGACCGGGCTGCCCATCATGTTCGCCTCGACTGGTGAGAAGCCCGCCGATTTTGAGGTCTTCCATCCGAACCGCATGGCCTCGCGCATCCTCGATATGGGGGATGTCCTGACGCTCATCGAGCGCGCGGAGCAGACGTTTGACGCGACCGAGGCCGAGCGGATGGCGAAGAAGGTCGCGAAGGGGGAGAGTTTCACCCTCGACGACTTCCTCTCTCAGATGCAGCAGCTCAAGAAGATGGGCTCGATGGGCAAGATGCTTCAGATGCTTCCAGGAATGGGGCAAGCCCGAGAAGCGATCGAGAACCTGGACGAGAAGGAGCTGACCCGTACAGAGGCCATCATCCAGTCGATGACTCCCAGCGAGAGGGCGGATGTGACTCTCCTCAACGGGTCGCGACGGGGGAGGATTGCGGCGGGTTCCGGCACAACAGTCGCTGGCGTCAATTCGCTCGTCAAGCGTTTCACCGAGGCCCAGAAGATGATGAAGACGATGGCGAAGGGAGGCACGCCTGCCCTTCCGGGAACCCAGGGCCAGGCCGGGTTCGGGGGACCGGGAGCGATGGGGGGACCGGGCTTCGGGCCAGGCTATGGAGGCACCCGCAAGGGCAAACAGTCCAAGCGGTCGAAGGGGAAGAGTGGAAACCCCGCCGTTCGGGCGCAGCAGGAGGCCGACGCCGCACGACGGGCGGCCGAACGGACATCGGGGGTGTCGACGAGCGCGCCGGGAAGTGCCTTCGGGCAAGGGGTTCCGGGTGTGAAGCCACCGGAGGAACTCGGCGAGTGATGTCGAGCGGAGGGGGGCCGTGTTGCCCGTGCTTGGGTGGCTCGGCGGTGCTAGCGTCGGAGGCGTGGGAGGCAGAATGCCATCGTATCGAAATGCCATCGCATCGAAGCGTGACACTTTCCGGAGAGGACACTTCATGAGATTCAAGTACCCAGCCGCCCTGGCCGCGATCGCCCTTGCGGCGGGCCTGACTGCTTGCGGTGGGGGTGGGACGCCCAATATCACCTATACGATAACCTCGGGCCCAAGCTCGACGGCCTCGCCCGTCGCGACCCCCATCGCAACCCCGACCCCGGTGGTCACCGGACATTTCTACACGCTCGACGAGACGTGGAGCCTCAGTCCCCAGACGGTGCCTCAGGGCTCAGGCTGTGCGCCTGGCTCGGGCCTGCCCGACGGGATATGGTTCGGGCAAGTAACCTCGTGGTCGACGACTCAGATTGCCTTCGACATGGAGTGCTGGTGGACCGGGAGCGGTGCCCTCGCGACGGCGGCGGCGCGTGGCGACGAGGTCAACAACGACTACTACATCACGAACGACGCGACCACGGTCCGGCTTGTCTCCGTCGCGGGCGACGCGTTCGCGCTCAAGGCGGACGTCCTGAACATCTCCGACACCTCCTCGTGGGTGACCCACACAGTCGCCCAGGTAATCGCTGATCCCGGTGGCACCATGCCTGTGGGAAATCCGCCCATTGTGTGGCTCGCCGTCAATGGGGGAGTGGTGACGTCCTTCGCGGTCCAGTTCGTCCCGTAGGGGTTGGCACAGGCGGGGAGTCCCGTTTGCCGGGGAGGCTCCCCGTCTGACACAATGGCTCGCCAGCGTTCGCACCCGCGTCCGCTATTCGTCTTGTCGGCCCGGTCTATTGGGACACACGGGCTGGCTCATACCGAATATTAGGAGACCCTGCATCATGGCCGTCAAGATTCGACTCAAGCGCTTCGGCAAGAAGCATGCCCCGTACTATCGCGTCGTCGTCATGGACTCGCACACCAAGCGAGACGGCCGAGCGATCGAAGAGATCGGGAAGTACCACCCCACCGAGGAACCTTCGGTTATTGAGATCGACTCCGCCCGGGTCCTGTACTGGCTCGGTGTTGGAGCCCAGCCCTCAGAGCAGTTGGTTGCCCTACTGAAACTGACGGGTGACTGGCAGAAGTTCAAGGGCGAGAAGGGCGCCGTGAACACGGTGAAGCCACAGGTGGCAAAAGCGTCCCCTGAAGAGAGAATCAAGGAGGCCGCGAAGGCCGGCGAGCGCGCGAAGGCGGCGAAGGCGGCCGAACGCGAGAAGGCAGCGCGGGCGAAGGCCGCTGAGGAATCAGCGAAGGCGAAGGCCGCTGAGGAATCAGCGAAGGAGGAGGCCACAGAGGCCGTTGCCTCAGAGGCCGTTACGCCCGGTGCCCCCGCAGAGGAGGCGGTCGCCGATGAGTCGCACGAGGTTCCCGCGGATGAGGGCACCGAGATCGACGTTGAGATTTCCGAGGGAGATCCGTCGGATGCCGGAGACAAGGTCGAGGGCATCATCGACGAGGCGAAGGTCGAGGGTTAGCCTCCCGTGGTAAACGAGGCCTTGGAGTACCTCATCCGGTCGATCACCCGGAACCCGGAAGACGTGCGCATCACTGAAAGCTCGGGGCGACGCGGATTGGCCTTCAACGTTGTTGTGCATCCGGATGACCTTCCCAGGGTTATCGGGAGGCGTGGTCGCACGGCTAACGCGATTCGGACCGTCATCGACGCGATTTCCAGTGATGATGTTCACGTCAACTTCGTGGATGTCGCCCCGCGATAGGCACCCCCATTTGCGCCGTCCCTCTTGGGAGGACTCGTGGAACTGATCGTCGCCCGCATCGGCCGTCCCCACGGCCTTGGCGGTGAGGTCAGCCTCGAACTGCGCACGGATGCACCCGGGGAGCGACTCGTGGTGGGTGCGGTGCTTCAGACGAATCCCTCCTCGGCGGGCCCCCTCACCGTGACCGGTACCAGAGAACAGGCTGGCCGCTGGTATGCACACTTCGCGGAGGCTACCGATCGCACTGCAGCAGAAGACCTGCGTGGCGTCCTGCTCGTCATCGAGGAGGAGGCCTCCGACGAGGAGGATGCCTGGTACCCTCACGAACTCGTCGGACTGAAGGCGGAGCGGCCCGACGGCAGCATGGTCGGCACGATCATCTCTCTCGAAAGCATGCCTGCCCAGGACCTGCTCGTCATCCGCGAGGCCTCCGGCGAGGAGTGCCGGATCCCCTTCGCCGCCGCGTTTGTCCCCGTCGTCGATGTGAGTGGGGGGAGAATCGTCGTGGATCCCCCATACGGGTTGCTCAGTGGCGAGGAGGCGGACGATGCGGATTGACGTTGTGACGATCTTCCCCTCCTATTTTGATGCGCTCGAGGTGTCGCTCCTGGGGAAGGCCCGCGTCACTGGCCTCGTCGAGGTGGGGGTCTACGACCTGCGCTCCTGGACCGAGGACGTTCATCACGCCGTCGACGATGCCCCGTTTGGCGGGGGTGCGGGCATGGTCATGAAACCGGAGGTTTGGGGCCGCTCACTCGACGAGCTCCTTGAGTCAGGCGCGCGTCTCATCTTCCCGACGCCTGCGGGGCTCCCCTTCACGCAGGCGATGGCGGAGGAGTGGGCCAGCGAGCCACACCTCGTGTTCGCCTGCGGGCGGTACGAGGGTATCGATGCTCGTGTGGCGGAACACTACGCGGCGGTGGGTTTCAAGGTGAGCGAGGTGTCCCTAGGCGACTACGTTCTCAACGGAGGAGAGGTGGCGGCTCTCGCGATGATCGAGGCGGTGACACGACTCCTTCCCGGATTCGTCGGAAACCCCGAAAGCCTCACCGAGGAATCGCATTCCGATGGGCTCCTGGAGTATCCGAGCTACACCAGGCCAGCCTCGTGGCGGGGCCTCGATGTCCCCCCCGTGCTCGTCGGAGGAAATCACGCAGAGATTGCCAAGTGGCGCCGCACGGAGAGCGAGCGCCTAACCCGTGAACGCCGTCCCGATCTTCTCAGCTAGCGGATTCGTCACCGGGTTGCAGGACCCGTCGTCAAGCCGAAGGGGCCACCTAGCCTGGGGCAGCCCTCCCATGTGACACAATAGTGCGTCGGCGTGAGAGCCGCGCACCTCCGCCACAGGGGAGGGCGCACCGGGCGAATCACGCGAACAACACGCGGCCCGAAGGGGCAGATACCGTGCCAGACCTGTGGCGGGTACGAGGAGAGAACGATGGGCAAGCTAGAAGAGGTGGCCAAGGGTCAACTCAAGAGCGACATCCCGGCCTTCCGTGCCGGAGACAACGTCAAGGTGCACGTCAAGGTCGTCGAGGGAAACCGATCCCGTATCCAGGTTTTCGAGGGTATTGTCATCGCCCGCAAGGGAGCCGGTATCGGCGAGACCTTCACGGTGAGAAAGATTTCGTTTGGCACCGGGGTCGAGCGCACCTTCCCCCTTCACTCGCCGACTATCGACAAGATCGAAATCGAGCGTAAGGGAGACGTCAGGCGCGCGAAGTTGTACTACCTCCGCGACCTCCGCGGCAAGGCGGCCCGTATCCGCGAAAAGCGCGACAACTAGTCTGTGGTTCAGGGACTCGAGCGGCCGCCATGCCGAAGCCCAAGCACGTGAAGGACACCCCTTCCTCCTTCCTAAGGATGGTCCTCGGGTGGCTCAAGGAAATCGGCATCGTCATCGTCAGCGCGCTCTTCCTCTCCTTCCTCATCAAACTCTTCTTCTTCCAGTCCTTCTGGATACCGTCGTCGTCCATGGAACCAACCCTCGATGTAGGCGATCGCATTCTAGTGACGAAATGGCGACCGGGTCCCATGGATCTGCGGAACGGTGACGTCGTGGTGTTCCGGGACCCGGGCGATTGGCTCGGAGCCCAGCCTTCCGTCATCCAGGAATCCAATTGGCTGGGCGATGTCCTGACTTTCGTCGGGTTGATGCCGGACGACTCCGGCGAGCACCTGGTCAAGAGGGTCATCGGGCTGCCGGGCGACACGGTCGAGTGTCGTACGCGGGATGGACAGGTCATCGTCAATGGTGAGCAGATCGTGGAGCCGTACCTCGGGGAGGGGGAGTCGCCGTGTGCGGGGGGTGCATCAATACCGTGGTCCACGACCGTGCCGGAGGGATACGTGTGGGTTATGGGAGACAATCGGCCAAATAGCGCCGACTCTCGATTCCACACGGGAGACCCGGGTGGTGGGTCCATACCCATCCGGAACATCGTGGGGTCGGCATTCGTCACCGTGTGGCCGCTCGATCATTGGGGCGGCATCGGCAATCCGCTCGCTGGGGAACAGGCCGCGGCGAGCTAGCCATGGGGGTCTCGCTCTCGGTTGAGGCGACGCTCTGGGGAGCCGGAGCGCGGGTGGTCGCGGGCATGGACGAGGTCGGAAGGGGAGCGCTGGCCGGGCCGGTTTCGGTTGGCGTGGTGGCCGTCGGGCCGTGTGCGGCGTGGCCGGCGGGCCTGGCGGACTCCAAGGACCTCACCCCCTCAAGGCGTCAATCGATCGCCGCGGCCCTCGCAGGGTTCGGGTTGGCCAGGGCGATCGGGTCGGCTAGCAGCTCGGAGGTGGACGAGCGCGGAATCGTCGGGGCTTTGAGGCTTGCCGGATGGCGGGCGCTGGACACCCTTGCCGATGCGGGCGTTGACGTCGACGTTCTCCTTCTTGACGGTCACCACGACTGGTTGACGCCTCCGCCGTCCGACCTCTTCGACTCCTCTGCATCGGCGCCTTGTGTCCCACCCGTCACGACCATCGTCAAGGGGGACGCCACGTGCGTCTCGATCGCGGCCGCCAGCGTCCTGGCCAAGGTCGAGCGGGATGAGGTCATGGTCGAGGGCCACGGCAGGCATCCCGAATACGGGTGGATTCGGAACAAGGGGTATGGGACTCCCGGCCACCTCGAGGCGTTGGCCCTTCTGGGACCGACGCCCTGGCATCGGACCTCGTGGAAGCTCCCTAGCCTGCGGACGCCGGAGGCTTTCGTCGACCGATGTCCCCAGGGCCGCCACTAGGCGGAGCGCCTCTCCTCTCCCTCCGTACACCGCCGCGTGCGTCCCAACACCCTGGATCCTGCGGGGGGAGGTAGGGAAGTGGGAATGGCCACGAAGGAGGAAGTGGGCCGTCACGGAGAGGAAGTGGCGGCGCGAGTGCTCACCGACCTCGGGTGGGAGATCCTCGCACGAAACTGGAGGTGTTCAGGCGGAGAAATCGACATCGTGGCCGTCGACGGGGGCGAGGCCGTCATCGTGGAGGTCAAGACGCGCCGGAGCAGGACCTTTGGGTCGCCGGCGGAGGCCGTCACCCGGGCCAAGGTCTCAAGGCTTAGGCGGCTGGCGGCCGCATGGCTTTCCAGCCAGGAGCGCCGGTTCTCCGGGGTGAGGGTGGACGTTGTCTCGGTGGAGATCCGCTCCGGGGTCGCTGCGATCGAGCACCTGAAGGGGGTCCAGTGATCGGGAGGACCAGGTCCGTTACCCTTGCCGGCCTCGATGGGTACGTCATTGATGTCGAGGCGCACCTCGCCGCGTCCCTACCCGCATTCACGATCGTGGGGCTCCCCGATGCCTCCCTCAACGAGGCGAAGGACCGCGTCCGAGCGGCTGTGACGTCCACGTCCCTCCCCTGGCCGAATAGACGAGTCACCGTCAACCTCTCCCCGGCGTCGCTCCCGAAGTCGGGCTCGGTCACCGACGTCGCCATCTCCATCGCGGTCCTGGCGGCCGCCGGGCTCATCGACGGCAAGGAGGCGGCGCGGTCGGTCCACCTGGGTGAACTCGGGCTCGATGGGAGGGTGCGTCCAATCCGGGGGATCCTCCCAGCCGTCGTCGCCGCTGTTGCAGCAGGGGTCCACAGGGTAGTCGTTCCGCTCGCCAATCTGTCAGAGGCCAGGCTCGTCCCTGGGGGAGAGGTCGTCGGGGTGGGCAGCCTCGCCGAGCTCGCGGGATGGTATGGAAACGAGCAGGCACGACCCTCGACCGCAGAACCGATCGCACTGGTGCCCCGGCAACGACCCCAGGTGACGGTTCCTGACCTCTCCGATGTGCGGGGCCAGGACGAAGCGAGGTGGGCGCTCGAGATTGCCGCCGCCGGGGGCCACCATCTCCTCATGGTCGGGCCACCGGGGTCCGGAAAGACGATGCTCGCGGCGCGGCTACCCGGGATACTCCCCGATCTCACGCCGGATGAGGCGGTCACGGCCACGTCCATTCACTCCGTCGCCGGCACGTTCGATCCGGTTGCCGGGCTACTGAGGCGCCCGCCGTTTGAGGCTCCCCACCACTCCGCATCGGCCGCGGCGATCGTCGGGGGTGGGAGCCACTTCGCCAGGCCGGGGGCGATCTCCCGTGCCCACGGGGGCGTCCTCTTCCTGGACGAAGCCCCCGAGTTTCCGCCCTACGTGATTGAGACCCTTCGTCAGCCGCTGGAGAAGGGGGAGGTGATCCTCCATCGCTCCGCGGGGGCGGCCCGATATCCCGCCCGATTCCAGTTGGTCCTTGCGGCTAATCCCTGCCCATGCGGGCACTTCTCCGGGACTGGGGAGCGGTGCTCGTGCACGCCGATGGCGAGGAGGAGGTACTTCGGGAGGCTTTCTGGGCCCCTGCTCGACCGGGTGGACATCCAGGTCGATGTTCGCCCTGTCCGGCGGGGAATGGATGAGGTTGGGGAGTCGAGCGCGACCGTCGCTCCTCGAGTCGCGGCGGCGAGGGCTGCCGCGCGGGAGCGATATCGCGGGCTGGGGTGGGGCACGAATGCGGAGGCTTCGGCGACGTGGCTCAGGGAGCGGACGTCGCGGGGGTCGCTTGCCTCCCTCTTTCGGGCGCTCGACCGCGGCGCGTTGAGCGCCAGGGGCGTCGACCGGGCGCTTCGGGTGGCCTGGACCCTTTCCGACATGGCGGGGCATTCCTCGCCGGGTCCGGACGAGGTGGCGCAGGCGATGGTCCTCAGGACGCGTGGCGTCCCCGGGCTTGGGACTGCGGCATGACGGTTGTCTCCGAGGCCAGTACCTCCGAGGCCGATCGAATGGCCCTGGTGACCTGGAGCGCGATCGCGGAGCCAGGGGATGCGATCGCCAACGCCCTCGTCGGAGTGCTTGGCCCAAGCAAGGCGCTCGAGTGGGCTCGACTTGCCCTTACCGATCCCGTCGGGGCGTCCCTTGACCTGGGCTCGGTTGCGAATCGCGATCTTGCGGATAGGGCGCTTGCCGCCGTCGAGCGATGGAGGCAGAGGGACTCCGCCTGGGACCCGGAACCGCATCTTGAGCGGGCCGAGAAGGTTGGGGCCAGGGTCATCGCCAGAGGTGATCCCGAGTGGCCGACCGAGGTCGATGACCTTGGCGGTGCCGCACCGTACTGCCTATGGGCGAGGGGGCCCCAGAGTATCCGCGAGGCGTGGAGCCGTTCAATTGCCATCGTCGGTTCCCGATCGAGCACGGCGTATGGGGAACACGTCGCGGCCATGTTGGCCGGCGAACTCGCGGAAATGGGCCACGTGGTGATCTCGGGCGGTGCATACGGAATCGACGCGCGCGCCCACCGGGCGGCCCTTGCAGTCGGAGGTGTGACCGTCGCTGTCATGGCGGGGGGTGTGGATCGCCTCTACCCGGAAGGAAACACAGAGCTCCTCACCCGGATGCTTGAAACCGGCGCGATTGTCGGTGAGCTTCCGCCGGGCTACGCGCCCTATCGAAGTCGGTTCCTAACCCGCAATCGCATCATTGCGGCGGCGCGAACGACCGTCGTCGTCGAGGCCGCCAACCGTTCAGGGGCCCTCTCGACCGCCTCTCATGCGGCCGGGTTGGGGCGTCCCGTCGCGGCGATCCCCGGACCCGTGACGTCCGCAGGGTCGTGCGGGTGCCACCGGCTGATCCGCGATGGTGCAGTCCTCGTTTCGAATGCCCGGGACGTCCGAGATCTCATTGAGCCGTTTGATGCCGCACGGGAGGGTGGATCGGAGGATCTTCGCCAGCCCCAAGGCCTCCGGAGCCCGCAGATGACGTTCACATCACCCGGGCATCGTCAGGCATACGACGCCATCACCAGGAGGGGGTCAACCATTGGCGAGGTGGCAGAGAGGGCCGGGCTGAGCCCGATGGAGGCCCGATCCGCGCTCGGGGGGCTTCTCCTCGCTGGATCGGTGCTCAAGGAGGGGGATACCTGGCGAAGGGTCCCGATGCGGACATAACGATTCGGCGACGTTATCGGTAAATGATACCGGTCAAACCGGGACATAACACCGCATAATCCTGGGTCGCGAGTGATTGATGTGACAAAAGGGGTTGATTTGACTCCTGTGACAGTGCCACATTAGGTCCTATGCCAACGACGGCGAGCCAGGGCCTCCTCCTCGAGGACTTCGGTGCACACCTTCGCTTCGGGCGCGGACTGGCCGATAACACCATCCGCGCCTACGCTTCCGACCTCCTTCACCTTTCAAACTTCGTCGACCCCGACCGGGAGCCGAGTGAGGCGCTCTCCTCCGTCGATCTCGCAACGCTTCGGGAATGGCTCGCGAGCCAGGCTCATTCGGGGCTCAGCAGGACGACCCTCGCTCGCCGGGGGGCGGCCGTGCGGGCCTTCTATTCATGGGCGACTGACGCCGGCCTCCTTGAGGAAAACCCGGCAGCGCGGCTTGCCTCCGCCCGCCCAGCCACCACGCTTCCGATCGTCCTGAGCCCCATCGATATGGTGACCATGCTCGAGGCGGCCGAGGCGCGGTGTGTCAGCGGCGATCCCATCGATCTGCGCGATTGGGCAGCGGCCGAGATGCTTTACGCGACGGGAATGCGGGTGGGCGAACTCGCCGGGGTTAACGTCTCCGACGTCGACCTTGATGAGCGACTCGTCCGGGTCATGGGGAAGGGCGGCAAGGAGCGGGTGATTCCCTTTGGGATTCCGGCCGCACGGGCGGCTCACCAGTGGCTTGCCAAAGGGCGTCCCGAACTCGCCACCGCCCATCATTCACCGGCATTCCTCCTGGGCCGGAGGGGACAGAGAGTGGATCAGCGACAGATCCGCGAGTCCATCCATAGGCTCGCTTCGATCGCCGGGGTCGAGGACGTAGCCCCTCACGCCCTTCGGCACACCGCAGCCACCCACCTCGTCAACGGCGGGTCCGATCTCCGGTCGGTTCAGGAGGTCCTGGGGCACGCCAGCCTGACCACCACTCAGCGATACACCCACGTGACCGCGGAACGTCTCCGTTCGTCATATCAACTCGCCCACCCCAGGGCCTAGGGAGAGTCATGACGCACCTCAATGCAGTACTTCTTCAGCTTGAGACCGAGTACGAGGCCGACCCGGTCTTCGCCAGGACCGAGACGGCGCCGACGGAGATCGACAGTTGGTGGGCCGATCTCGCTGGATCCCCCGCGGGCAAAAGAAGGACGCGGGCGGCCCGGGACGCGAGGTCTCGACTCATCGTCCACTACGCTCCGCTCGTCACCATCGTGGCGACCCGCCTCATCGTGCGTCTCCCCGACACGGTCGAACTCGCCGACCTCGTCTCTTATGGGATGTTCGGTCTCATCGACGCGGTTGAGAAATTCGAACCCGAGCGGGGATTCAAGTTCGAGACCTATGCGGGGACGCGTGTCCGGGGCGCGATCATCGATGAGATGCGGGCCGCGGACTGGGTCCCACGCTCGGTAAGGAGCAAGGCCAGGGCCGTCGAGAATGCGACCCGAGAGGTCGAGCAGGAGTTCATGCGCCAGGCCATGGATCAAGACGTCGCCCTAAGGCTCGGGTGGGAGGTCTCGGATGTTCGATCCGTCAGGGCCAAGGTGGCCCTCTCCCATGTGGCCGCGCTCGATGGGATGCTCTCGCACCACGACGGCCCCTACGAGGTGACGGCCGAATCGCTTCGGGTCCCCGGAGCCGGCTCCTTCATTGACAGGCGGGAAACCTTCCACCTGCTCCGTACTGCGATGAATAGCATCCGTGGACGCGAGCAGGAGGTGCTTCGCATGTATTACTTCGAGGACCTTAACCTTGGGCAAATCGGTAAGATTCTCGGAGTGACGGAGTCCCGGGTTTCTCAGATCCATACCGCGGCCGTTGCCAAGCTCCGTCAGGTGCTCGATGCGACCGGGGCCTTCGCTTAGGGGCAGGAGACGCACTGGGCCGAACCCCGCGAGCACATCGAGGGGATTGATGTAGTTGCCATTCCGGCGCACCCCCCAATGAAGGCAGGTCTGAGGCGCGCAGTGGCCACGCTCGTCGGTGATGGTCCCCACCGAATCGCCAGACGAGACCACCATCCCGGCCGTCACCGTCGGGGCGACGGGTTCGAGGCTTGAGACAAGCCCACTGGGGTGTCTGATGCTCACCACCCCTCGGTCGACGATGTACCCAGCGAACGTCACCACACCGTCGCCGGGGGCGAGGACCTCTTGCCCGATCGAGGCCTCAAGGTCGATACCGCGATGGCCGGGACCCCATGGGGTGTCGGGGCGGTCGAAGAGATTGATCGCCTGGAACGGTTCGGCGGGTGACTTGAGCCCCGGGTTGGGATGGGTTGCCGTGGCTACTGCCGGGAGGGGGCCAGCCAGGAATCCGGCGATTAGGGCGGCCATTCCGATAAGGGCGGTCGATCGGATGGTGATCCTGGTCGGTCGGGAATTCATGGCCCCAGGATTCCTCGAGGGAGGTGCCGAGCGCGGCCGTGTCGGCACCTTGGGGAGAGGCGCGGCCCGTTGGTGTCCTCGGGGCATCGGCTAGCAGGTGGCAAACGGCGGCTCAGGGGATTGGTTGGAATCGGCAGGGGTCGGGTACCATTGATCTGCGGTCGATCGTTGACCGACATCGCGCATCCAATCGATTCCGAGGGCCCTGGGCCAACGGAAGCGCCGGGAAGGCGGGGTCCGGGTTCGCCCGGTGCCGATCCGCGTGGGTGCTAGGGGTACTGCCTCTTGGCTGGACCGACAACCGAATGCGGGCGAAGTGCCCGCCAAACCGCGCGCCGCTGGCGCCGAAAGGATGCACCATGGCCGTCGTGACCATGCGTCAGATGCTCGACTCGGGGGTCCACTTCGGACACCAGACGAGCCGCTGGAACCCCAAGATGAAGCGTTTCATCTTCACCGAGCGCAACGGAATCTACATCATCGACCTCCAGCAGTCGCTCAAGATGATCGATGATGCGTACGAGTACGTCCGCGACACGGTCGCCCACGGCGGCACCATCCTGTTCGTGGGTACCAAGCGTCAGGCCCAGGAGCCTATCGTGGAGCAGGCTTCCCGAGTGGGGATGCCGTACGTCACCCAGCGTTGGCTCGGGGGCATGCTGACCAACTTCTCCACGGTCTCGAAGCGGGTGTCCCGGCTCAAGGAGCTCGAAGAGATCGACTACGGCGACATCGCCGGCTCTGGCCATACCAAGAAGGAACTCCTCGGCCTTCACCGGGAGATGGACAAGCTGGAGAAGACGCTTGGTGGCATCCGGGCGATGTCCCGAACCCCTTCCGTCCTATGGGTGGTCGACACGAACAAGGAGCACCTTGCCGTCGAAGAGGCGAATAAGTTGGGCATCCCCGTGGTCGGCATCCTGGACTCCAACTGCGACCCCGACAAGATCACCTATGGCATCCCGGGCAATGACGACGCTATCCGCTCCGTTCACCTCCTGACCAGGGTGATCGCCGATGCGGTTGCAGAAGGCTTGGTCGCTCGTCACGCGGCTCGAGCGGATGCGGGGGAACAGCCGATTGAGGCGGAGCCCCTAGCCGAGTGGGAGCGTGAGCTTCTCGGTGGTGACGACGCTGCCGCCGAAGAGAGCGACGAACCTGCTGCATCGAAGGCCACTGTGACTGATAAGGCTTTGACTGATAAGGCTGAGACTGACAAGCCCGCGACGGAGAAGAAGGCCCCAGCTAAGAAGGCTGCCGCACCAAAGACGCCGGCAAAGAAGGCTGCCGCACCAAAGACGCCGGCAAAGAAGGCTGCCGCACCAAAGGCCCCGGCAAAGAAGGCCGCCAAGTCGGCGGCCGCGAAGAAGTAAGGGACCGACATGGCTAACTACACCGTTGCCGACATTCAGGCTCTCCGCGAGCGTTCGGGCGCAGGCATGCTCGACGTCAAGAAGGCCCTCGACGAGGCGGGGGGCGACCTTGACAAAGCCGTCGACATCCTCCGGGTCAAGGGACTCAAGGGGGTAACCAAGCGTGAGGGCCGCGCGGCCTCCGAGGGCCTCGTGACTGCCGACGTTCGTGAGGGCGGAGCCGGACAGGTCGGCACCCTCATCGAGATCAACTCCGAGACGGACTTTGTGGCGAAGAATGCGACGTTCATCGCGCTTGCCGACAAGGTCCTTGCCGCGGTGGTTGCGGCTGGTTCCACTACCACAGAAGAGGCCCTGGAAGCCGCGGCCGAGTCTGGCACCGTCCTCGACCTCATCAACGAGACCGCCGGAGTCTTGGGCGAGAAGATCGTGCTCCGACGCATCGCCCGCATCGAGGCTCCCCACGTCACCCTCTACCTTCATAAAACCAACCAGGACCTGCCCGCTCAGATAGGCGTGCTCCTTGGAACCGATACCGCCGCGAAGGACATCGCCCGCGACGTGGCGATGCACATCGCCGCTTATTCCCCGATCTACCTCACCCGCGAGGACGTCGCATCCGATGTGGTGGAACATGAGCGTCAGGTCGCGACGGAAACGGCGAAGGCGGAAGGCAAACCCGAGGCCGCCCTGCCAAAGATCGTCGAGGGCAGGCTAGGGGGGTTCTTCAAGGAGAATGTGCTACTCGAGCAGGCGTATGCCAAGGACCCGAAGACCACCGTCGAGAAGGTGGTCGCCTCATCCGGCGGCGCGGTTACCGCATTCGCCCGCATCCGCGTGGGAGCCTAGGAAACACAACCGAGGAGGGGCTGATGCCGAAGACAAGCCAAGGTCAGGCCGACAACCCTGCCCTTCCGCGACGGGTGCTCCTCAAGCTCTCGGGAGAGACGTTCGGTGGCGGTGCCGTCGGCCTCGATTCCGAAACCATCCACCGGCTTGCCGGAGAGATAGCCGAAGCCGTCCGCCAGGGCATTGAGGTTGCGATCGTCGTTGGCGGGGGCAACTTCTTCCGGGGTGTGGAGCTTTCCCAGGGCGGCATGAAACGGGCGCGCGCGGACTACATGGGGATGCTCGGCACGGTAATGAATTCGCTGGCCCTCCAGGACTTCCTGGAGCAATCGGGGGTGGTGACTCGCGTCCAGACCGCCATCACCATGGGCCAGGTCGCCGAGCCGTACATCCCGCTCCGGGCGATCCGTCACATGGAGAGCGGTCGGGTCGTGATCTTCGCGGCGGGAGCAGGAATGCCGTACTTTTCGACCGATACCGTGGCGGTTCAGCGTGCCCTTGAGACCGATTGTTCCGAGGTCATCATGGGAAAGCACGGCGTCGATGCAGTCTACACGGCGGACCCGCATCGCGACCCGAAAGCCAAGCGCCTCTCCGCCGTGACCTACCGTGAAGCCCTTCGTTCGGGGCTTGAGGTCATGGACGCCGCTGCCTTCAGCCTGGCCATGGAGAACGGCATCCCGATGATGGTGTTTGGCCTTGAGGAGAAAGGTAACGTGACTCGTGCGCTCCTGGGTGAGAGAATCGGGACGCTGGTGACGGCGTGACGCCGCGCCGAAAGGAGACTGCGTGATTGACGAGACACTCCTCGAAGCCGAGGACAAGATGGACAAGGCCGTCGAGACGGCCAAGGATGATTTCGCAACAATCCGGACGGGGGCGGCGTCTCCATCCATGTTCGCCAAGCTACTTGTCGACTACTACGGAGCCCCGACCCCCCTTCAGCAACTCGCATCGATCTCGACGTCCGACGCCCGCACGATCGTCATCTCCCCGTATGACCGCGGAGCCATGGGAAGCATCATCACCTCGCTTCGCGACTCCGACCTTGGGGTCAGCCCAACGGACGATGGCAGCGTCATCCGGATCAACATGCCCCAACTGACGGAGGAGCGCCGAAAGGAGTACGTCAAGGTCGCCCGACACCGCTCCGAAGAGGCTCGTGTCGCGGTCCGCAACCTTCGCCGAAAGGCCAAGGACGTCATCGATGTCGCCGTCAAGGAGGGCGAGATTGGCGAGGACGATGGGGCGAGAGCCGTGAAGGAACTAGACCTGGTTACCAAGAGGCACACGGACGCGATCGACGCGTTGTTGGCCCACAAGGAGAACGAACTCCTCGAGGTCTGATGACGACGGGGAAAACGGCCGACATCTGGACTCAAGGCGGACCTTCGGCGCGCTCGGGCCGGAACTTTTTCTCCGCCACGGTCGTCGGTTTTGCTCTCTTCGCTCTTGTGATCGGGGTGGCCTACTACTCCGCCTTGAGTTTCACCATCATCGTTTATCTCATCTGCCTGTCTGCCTATCCCGAGTGGAAGCGGGCACTCGCGCGTCAAGGTCGGGCCATATCCCTCGTGCCCATCTCGGCCGCCACCATTGGGATGGCCGTGTCGGTGTGGTACGACGGGCGGGAGGGGCTCATCATCGCCCTCCTTGTTGGGGCTGGGGGCACCATCGCCTGGCGCTTGGTCGACGAGTGGATAGAGGATTCTCTTCACGATGCCCTCGCGGATGTCCTAACCCTGGTGTGGATTCCTTTCTTCGCCTCGTTCATCGCCCTTCTCATTCAGCCGGAGGGCGGCTGGATCCGGGTCTTCATCTTCCTTGCCGCCCTCTCGGGAAACGACACCGGGGCCCTCTTGGTGGGGATGCTCATCGGGCGGCACAAACTTGCCCCCCGCATCAGTCCGAAGAAGACATGGGAGGGCGCGATCGGGGGCATTCTGATCGGTACGGGAGCCGCTGCCGGAGTCTCCTATTGGCTGATGAAAGACGAGGACTGGAGAATCGGTGTGGTGGTCGGTGCTGCCGTGACGATCGCGGCGATCTTCGGCGACCTCGTGGAATCCGCGATCAAGCGGGATCTGGGCATCAAGGACATGGGCAATGTGCTTCCCGGGCATGGGGGGATCCTCGATCGGATGGATTCGGCCCTACTCGCCGGTCCTGTCGCCTACGTGGTCTTCGCGTTGTTCCTAGGCACCCTGTGAGCCGAGGACGGCCTCCCCGCCATTTCGCCGACCTCACCGCCGAAGAAAAGATAACCGCGGTCGTCGACCTCGGTCAGCCCGCGTTTCGCGCCAAGCAACTCGCCACGCACTACTTCACGCACCTCACCACCGATCCAGCCGACCTGACCGACGTTCCCGCCAGGGTCCGGGGCGAACTCGTGTCGGCGCTGTTCCCCCGCCTGCTTGAGGAGACGACCACGATCGGCACCGACGATGGGGCCACGAAAAAGACCCTATGGTCGCTTCACGACGGGACGAGGATCGAATCCATTTATATGGAGTATACGAATCGGGCGACCCTTTGCGTCACGAGCCAGGCGGGGTGCGGGATGGGGTGTCCCTTCTGCGCGACGGGCCAGATGGGGCTCACTCGGAACCTCAGCACGGCAGAGATCATCGAGCAGGTGCGCCTGACCGCGAGGAGGGAGGGCCGCCTCTCCCATGTGGTCTTCATGGGGATGGGGGAGCCGTTGGCGAACTATTCTGCCGTCCTTTCCGCGATTCGAACTTTGGTTGCTCCGACGCCACGGGGCCTTGGCCTATCGGCGCGACATGTCACCGTCTCGACCGTCGGGCTCGTCCCCGCAATCGACCGTCTGGCCTGCGAGGGCCTTCCCCTCACCCTTGCCCTCTCCCTTCACGCCCCGGACGACTCCCTGAGGGACGGACTGGTTCCCGTCAACACGCGGTGGAGGGTTGACGAGGCGCTCGATGCCGCCCACCGGTATTTCGAGGCGACTCATCGGCGCGTGTCCATCGAGTATGCCCTGATGCGCGGCATCAACGATCAGGAGTGGAGGGCCGGACTTCTAGCGGAGAAGTTGTCGGCGCGGGGAACCGCCTGGGTGCATGTGAACGCCATTCCCCTTAATCCGACACCGGGCAGCAAGTGGACCGCGAGTACCCAGGCCGACCAGGCGACATTCGTTCACCGCCTCGATGCGCATGCCATTCCCGTCACAATCCGGGATACTCGTGGGAGTGACATCGATGGAGCTTGTGGTCAACTAGCGACGAAGGAGGCGACGTGACCGATATGTTTCCCCGCGTGGGATTCCTGCATCAGGGCTATGACCGGGAACAGGTGAACGAGTTCTTCACGAATATTCGGGCGGCCTACGAGCGGGAGATCATCGATCCGAACGGGCTCACCCCCATGGACATCCGGCACGCGGCCTTCGACATGAGGGGCCGTGGGTACAAGACGACAGCCGTCGACCCCGCCCTCGACAGGCTTGAGGATGCCTTCACGGCTCGCATCAGGGACCAGTTCGTCCAGGCGAACGGCCTGGGAGCGTGGCACGCCCAACTTGCGGAGCGGGCTCAGGTGCTCTACGAGCGCTTGCGTCGTCCGAAGGGTGAGAGATTCTCCCGACCGAAGGGCCTCAAGCGGGGGTATCGCGCCAGCACCGTTGATGCCCTCCTCGATCGAATCACGGCCTTCTTCGACAAGGGGCAGGAACTCACCGCGCAGGACCTTAGGAAGGAGATCTTCCCGCGCCGGGCCAAGTGGCGTTCGTACGACGAGAGCAAGGTCGACGCCTATCTCGCCAGGGCGATCGACATCCTTCAGGGCGTCCAGTAGGGATCGGCGTGGCCGCGGCACGGACCGTCGTCATCCTTGGATCGACGGGATCAATTGGTTGTCAGGCACTCGACATCATCCGTCGCAACCCCGACCGGTTTCGTGTCCTCGCCCTCGCAGCCGGGGGAGGAGACATTCCCCTGCTCACGGGGCAGGCAAGGGAATTCGAGGTGGGGAGCGTGGCGGTCGCCGACGGGGTGGCCGGTGAGGCGCTTGCGGAAACCCTGCCGGGGGTCACGGTCGAGTCAGGACCCGAGGCGGCTGCAAGGGCGGCGAGTCTCGGAGCGGACGTAGTCCTCAACGCTATGGCGGGCTCCGCGGGGCTAGGGCCGACCCTCGCCGCCCTCTCCTCAGGCTCGACCCTGGCGCTCGCGAACAAGGAGAGTCTCGTGGCCGGCGGGGCGCTTGTGCTCGGGGCCAGGCGGCGCCCCGACCAGATCGTCCCGGTCGACTCCGAACACTCCGCGATCGCCCAGGCCCTCCGGGCGGGTGCTCGGGGCGAGGTTCGTCGGCTCATCCTGACGGCGTCCGGTGGGCCATTCCGGGGGAGGACCAGGACCGAACTCGTAGACGTCACTCCCGAGGAGGCCCTCCGTCACCCCACCTGGAGCATGGGACCGGTCGTTACCATCAACTCGGCGACGCTCATGAACAAAGCCCTCGAGGTGATCGAGGCCCACCTCCTCTTCGACATGCCGCTCGATCGCATCGAGGTGGTCGTTCACCCGCAGTCCCAGGTCCACTCGATGGTGGAGTTTTGGGACGGTTCGACGATCGCACAGGCATCCCAGCCGGACATGCGCCTCCCCATCGCCCTCGGGCTTGCCTGGCCCGATCGGATCCCGGACGCCGCCCCCGGCTACGACTGGTCTATCCCCCAGGACTGGAGCTTCGACGCCCTCGACGAGGAGGCGTTCCCCGCCGTGCGCCTCGCGCGGGAGGCGGTCGCCGCGTCACCCCTCCACCCGGCCGCATTCAACGCGGCGAACGAGGAGGCGGTCGCGGCCTTTCTGGACGGGGCGCTGCCCTTCCTCGGGATTGTCGATACGATCGCGGAGGTTCTGGATGGTTTCGAGGCAACGAGCTTTGAGGTCGAGGGGGAGCCGACGCTAGATGGGGTGCTGGCCGCTGAGGCACGGGCCCGTGAGTCGGCCCGGACACTCATGGGCCATCCGGGAACCGGGGCACGGGCAGGGACGTAAAGTACTCCTATGGCCTACACCATCGGCGTCCTCATCCTCGTCATCGGGGTCACCATCTCAGTTGCCCTCCATGAGTTGGCGCACATGTTTCCCGCGAAGAGGTTCGGCGTCAAGGTGCCGCAGTACATGATCGGGTTCGGGCCGACCCTGTGGTCCCGCAAGCGGGGCGAAACGGAGTATGGGGTCAAGGCCTTCCCCCTCGGGGGGTACGTGCGCCTCATGGGAATGGTCCCACCGGCCGACGAGGTCAAGCCGGTGCGCGGAAAGGGCTGGGCCTCCCGCCTCATCGAGGACACCCGGGAGAGTGCGGTCGAGGAGATCGAGCCGGGCGAGGAACACCGCGCTTTCTACCGGCTGTCGTGGAGGAAGCGCGTCGTCGTCATGTCCGCGGGGGCTCTCGCCAACCTCTTCATCGCGGTCATCCTCTTCACCGGGATCGGGCTGTTCTATGGCGCCGCAACCGTCACCCCCGCGGTCGATTCCGTCCTGGAGTGTGCGCTTCCCGTCGGGGCGGACCGTGAGTGCACCGCCGCCGATCCGACCACGGCGGCATACCGTGCGGGTTTCGAGGCGGGTGACCGGATCATCGCCGTCGACGGGACCAGCATCGAAGAGTGGGAGCCTCTCCACGAGTACCTTCGTGCTCGCCCCGGGCAGGAGATGACCTTCACTGTTCTGCGTGAGGGTGAGGAGATCACCCTTAGTGCGACCCCGACCTTGGAGGAGCGAGTGGTCTTCGATGCGGACGGAGAGCCCGTGGTCGATGCGACCGGCGAGCTCGTCACGGCTCCCGTCGGGTTCCTCGGGGTTCAACCAATGTATGAGGTGGTGCGGCAGGGCCCCTTCTACGGGACGACCTTCACGGTCGACACCCTCGGGAAGATCGCAATGATCATTTATCACCTGCCCACATATGTTTGGGAAGCCGGACAGGCGGCCTTCGGTTCCACCGAACGTGACCCGAACGGAATCATCAGCATCGTAGGGGCGGGTCGAATCGCCGGGGAGATCGCTGCCGTCGACAACCCCGAGGTCGGCATCGGGGATCAGATCGCCGCCATGGTAGCCCTCGTCGCTTTGATCAACCTGGCGCTCTTCGCCTTCAACGTCATTCCGTTGCTGCCCCTCGACGGTGGCCACGTGGCGGGAGCGTTCTGGCAGGGGATCAAGGACGCCTGGGCGCGGAAGCGGAAGGCGCCCAAGGCGGCTCCCGTCGATCTCGCGAGGATGATGCCCCTCACATACGTGATGTTCATCCTCCTTATCCTCATGGGGACCCTGCTCATCTACGCGGACATCGTCGCCCCCGTGTCGATCGGCTGACGGAAACAGCCACACTCATGCGCGATACTGGTGGGGTGACCCCCGTCCCCCTCGCCCCGCGTCGGCGTTCACGGCAGATCATGGTGGGCTCCGTCGCCGTCGGTGGGGATGCTCCCGTCTCCGTCCAGTCGATGACGACCACGCTGACCTCCGACATCGATGCGACCCTTCAGCAAATAGCGGAGTTGACGGCGGCCGGGTGTGACATCGCCAGGGTGGCCGTGCCGAGCCAGGACGACGCCGACGCCCTCGCGACCATCGCTGAGAAGTCCCAGATCCCGGTCATCGCGGACATCCATTTCCAACCCAAGTACGTGTTCCAGGCGATCGAGGCCGGGTGCGCTGCCGTCCGCGTCAACCCCGGCAACATCCGCAAGTTCGACGACCAGGTGGGTGCCATCGCGAAGGCCGCGGTCGACGCCGGGGTGTCGCTCCGCATCGGCGTCAACGCCGGTTCCCTCGATCCGCGCCTCCTTGAAAAGTACGGGCGCGCCACCCCGGAGGCGCTCGTGGAGTCGGCTGTGTGGGAGGCCTCGCTCTTCGAGGAGCACGACTTCCACGACTTCAAGATCTCCGTCAAGCACCACGACCCCGTCGTGATGATCCACGCCTACCGCATGCTCGCCGAGCGCGGGGACTGGCCCCTTCACCTCGGGGTCACGGAGGCGGGGCCCGCACTCCAGGGGACCATAAAGTCGGCGACGGCCTTCGGGGCGCTCCTCGCGGAGGGCATCGGCGACACCATCCGGGTTTCTCTCAGCGCGCCCCCCGTGGAGGAGGTCAAGGTCGGGCTCCAGATCCTCATGTCGATGGGACTCAGAGAGCGCAGGCTGGAGATCGTCTCGTGCCCGAGCTGCGGGCGCGCCCAGGTGAACGTCTACGAGCTCGCGGAGAAGGTGACGGCGGGACTCGAGGGGCTCGAGGTGCCACTCCGGGTGGCCGTCATGGGATGCGTCGTCAACGGGCCGGGCGAGGCGCGTGAGGCGGATCTCGGGGTTGCCTCCGGCAATGGCAAGGGGCAGATCTTCGTGCGAGGCGAGGTTATCGCGACCGTGCCCGAGGACAAGATCGTCGAAACGCTCCTCGCGGAGGCGCACAAGATGGCCGAGTCCGTGACTCTGGCGGAGGGGGCGTCCCCTGAGGTGACGGTCCTTCGGTGACAGACTCGCTGCTACGGAGGGTGCGGCCCAAGGTCGCCCTCGCCCCGTTGCAGCGGCGAGACTTCGAGGCGGCCCGTGCCCTCTGCGCCAGCAACCCGGCCGCATACGTCATGCCCGCCATGCACGTCGAGAGGGCCATCGATGAGGCGCCTCCCTCGTCGGGACGGCTCTGGGCGCTCCACGCCAAAGGGGGCGCTGGCCACGGCCTCGTCGGGGTGTTGTGGCACGGCGTCAACCTCATTCCCGCCATTCCCGATCCGACCGAGGAGGTACTGGCAGGCCTCGCCGATCTGGCCGCGACCTGCCTCGCGCGGCCGAGTGGGATCGTCGGGGAGGCGGAGGTCGTCCTCGATCTCTGGCGGAGGGTCCGGCCCAAGTGGGGCCCGGCGCGCGCGGTCAAGGAGGAGCAGTGGCTCATGACCCTCGACGGCCCGCCAATCTTTCCCAAGCCATCCCCCGGGGAGGCCTCCGGCATCCTCCTGGATTTCGTCCGCTTATCGAGACTGGACGACTTCGATGCCGTGCTGCCAGCCGCCATCCACATGTTCCGTGGCGAGGTGGGATACGACCCCACCGAGCACGGGCACGGGGTCTACGAGGACAGGCTTCGGCGACTCATCCAGTACGGGCGGTCATTCATCCAGTACGGAGACATCGAGGCCGATGGGGGGAGATACGAGCGAAAGGTCGTCTTCAAGGCCGAGGCAGGCGTTGTCGGAGGCGGGGTGGCCGAACTCCAGGGCGTGTGGGTGGATCCGACGCTGAGGGGGCGCGGGCTCGGGAGGGAAGGCCTCGCCTCGGTCTGTGTTGCGATCCAGGCCGACCTGGCGCCTACCCTGTCGCTATATGTGAACTCCTACAACCGGGCCGCGATCGCTGCGTACGAGGCGGTGGGTTTCCGGCGGGTGGGGACCTTTGCCACGGTGATGTTGTAGGACGTGATGGATGTTGTAGGAATATTGCTCCTCGAGTTGCGGGGAGGGTGTGGAGCCGCTACGTTGCGAAGTGACCTAGGTCACAGTCGACCGGGTTCCTTGATGACAAGGATGGGCGTCGACGGGGAGGGTCATGATCAAACGCAATCCGATTCGGGTGTGGTCGCACGTGGGAATGGTCGGTCGGTCATGTCTCGCCTTGGTGCTTGCCGGGGTTCTTGGGGTGGCGGCTGGGGGCGGCGTCCAGGCTTCGCCGGAGGGCGAGTCGGGTGATGTGGCGGCGCCTTCGGTGGTGGATCCTGCCGCGTTTCAGTCGGATGTGGCGGCATCGAATGCGTATGAGGCGCAGTTGGCGGCTCGCGCAACTGGGGAGCCTGTAGAGGATGTTTCGCAGCGGACGGAATCCTCGCAGGTGTTTGCGATTCCGGATGGGACGTGGGTGCTGTCGGATTACACGGGTCTCAACTGGGTTGAGACGGGTGGCGACGGGTCGTCGGTTGATGATTGGTCGGTTCCAGATCCGACGTTGACAGTGTCGCCTGATGGTTGGGTACGGCCTCGGGTGTCTCCTGTTGAGGTGGTGCTGGCACCGGGGGGTGGGCCGACGGACACTATTTTGACGACGGCGATGGGGGAGTCGGGAGTCAGGTTGTCGGTGTTGTGGGATGGTTCCGTGTTGCCTCCGGTGGTGCTTGATGGGGCACGGGCGAAGTATCGGAATGTGTGGCCGGGTGTGGATTATGTGGTGGAGGTGACCCCTTCAGGTTTTGAGCAGTTTTATGTGCTCAAGACCCGTGCGGCGGCGCGTGCTCGTGTAGATGGCCTCTATCTCGACGTGGCGGTTGAGGGGGGCAGTATCGTCGACACGGGTGAGGGGCCTCATGTCATTGTTGATGCGGCTGGTGTTGAGGTGGGTACGGTGCCGTTGGCTGCGGTGTGGGATGCGACTGAGGACGACAAGCATACGAGTCCGGTGTTGCAGCCTTGGTCAAAGGAGATCCACTTGTCTCCGGGGTTTGCGGTTCCTGGAGGCATGGCCCCGAAAGGGGTAAGGGATGCTGTGGAGCGGGCGACACGGGGTCTTGCCGTGGCTGAGGATCTTCCGGTTGAGGTTGAAGTGACGTCGGTGGAACGGGGGTCGCGTTTGTCTTTTGGTGTGGATAAGGGGTGGTTGGAGGAGGCGTCGACGGAGTACCCGGTTGTCGTGGATCCCGGGGTTTCCTCCACATGGGCTAGCGGAGACATGTATGTCAGGAGTTCGGTGCCGAACTCGCAGTATGGGGGGGAGTATGAGCTTCGGGTGGGGAGTGCCGATGGGGGAGTGACTGGATCGGCCACGTATCTCAATTTCAATACGTCGACAATCAAATCGTTGGATCTGACCAACGTCTACCTCTACCTCTACAACTATTACTCGTATACGTGTCCGGCGCAGTTGTGGCAGGTGGTGTGGGTTGCCCCCTATTCCGGGGCGACGACGTGGAACAACCCGACTTCAAGTTATGGCTACGGTGCCCAGTCTTGGGAAACTCATGGATACAGTTCGTCGTGTCCAGGGGCCTGGTCCGGTGTTGAGGTGACGGGGATTGCCAAGTTGTGGCAGTTGGAAGCGAATAATTCCCAAGGGTTTTTGGTACTTCCCGGGAGTTGGACCAACCGCCTCCAGTGGAAGCGTTTCTATTCGTATGAGAAGTCACCCGTGGGGACTTATCCCCCTCATATTGCTTACTACTACAACCGTGCCCCGGGTGCCCCGACTGATATCAAGATTGATACCCAAGCGTTGACGGAGAATGTGGCGTCGACGGTAGTTCGTCCGGAGGTGTCGGCGACGGTGACCGACCCCGATGGGGGGATGGTTCAGGCACTGTTCACGATCAAGCAGGG
The DNA here is from genome assembly GCA_964610155.1 of uncultured Demequinaceae bacterium. Classification (GTDB taxonomy): domain Bacteria; phylum Actinomycetota; class Actinomycetes; order Actinomycetales; family Demequinaceae; genus JAFGBM01. The sequence goes on along the minus strand of CAZSUY010000004.1, from coordinate 9,241 downwards.
CGGGGTCGTGATTGTCGACAGTCTTCCAGGCTCGACGGTGTCGAGTGGTGGGGTGTCGTCGGTGACGTTGCCGTATGCGCTGGCGTCGAATGTGGCTTACACGATTGAGGTGCAGGTTACGGATACCCGCCTGACCGGGGCGGTGACGGCTCCGACGGCGACGTTCACGGGGCCGGTGACGAGTGGGCGAGATCTTTCTCCCGACTGGGATGACAAGACGGAGGTAGCGTGATGACTTCTGCGACGAAGCGGGGGGTCTGGAGGTCCCTTACATCCGTGTGGGTTGGCCTGATCTCAGGGGTGTGTGCGTTCGCCTTGCTAGTGACCTCGACCGCGACGTGGGCGGCGGAGCCTTCCCCCTCGCCGTCGGCGTCTCCTTCTCCTGAAGTGTCGCCAACCCCAGAGCCAATCCCAGATCCAACCCCGGAGCCGAGTCCTTCTCCATCGCCGGGTGATGATCCGGATATCGATGATCCAGGTGTGGTGACCATTGATGGGAACGAGTTGCTCGACCAGGCCCCGGTCGTGCCGGTTGAGTCTCGGCGGGTCGGTTCGGTCGATCCTGCGGAGAACGATGCCGATGATGGGGTGTTTGAGGCGTCGGAAGGGGTTCTTCCCCGCGCGACAACCGAGTTCTTCGTGGTGGATTCTCGGGCCGGTCTCGAGGAGAAGATCCTGGGCCGTCAGGCCAGTCCGGGCGGGGTGCCGGGCAGCATCGTCGTAGGGGTGGCTGAGTCCCCGATAGATGATCAAGTTCAGGATGTGCTCGATTTCCTCAGGAAGATCGATCTCATTGGCGCGTTGGGTCGTTCCGACATGGTTCAGTCCAAGCATCGTCAGGTGGACGCCGGTTCCGAGGTTCAGGTCGAGGTCATCCCGGGTTTCGGGGACGAGGGTGGGGTTCCGGGGTCTGCGTTTGCTGCCCGAGTGTCGCCAACAGACGTGGGGGATACGGGATGGGTGGAGGTGGCGTTCGATACCTCGGGTTTCCAGAACGCCTATGGGGGGGACTACGGGGACCGGTTGATGTTTATCATGTTGCCGGAGTGCGCGTTGACGACCCCTGAGGAGCCGGGCTGTCTGGAAGGTGCACCCGTGACATTTACACGGGGCGTTGACGGGGTGATGCGGGTGTTGGTCCCTGTCGAGACCGCCGCGATGAGCAGTATCGAGATGCCTGAGCGTGGCAATGGGGGAAACACGTCCGATCGTTCCGCGGGAGCGGGCGGGGGCGGAGGCCCGCTCGGATCCACCCTGGTGTCGATGGAGACGCAGCCTGGGGGGACGATCATCGCTGCCGTGTCGGGAGCGGACTCACAATCCGGGACGTTCAAGGCGACCGATTTAGCGCCTAGGGGAACGTGGGGAGTGTCCGAACCGACGGGTGCCTTCACCTACAGCATTCCGATCGAGGTGCCACCGGTAGAGGTGGGTCCGGTCCCGAGTGTGGTGTTGTCGTATTCGTCGCAGACGGTTGATGGAAAGTCGATCGCCACAAACTCGCAAGCCGGGATCGTCGGCGAGGGCTGGACGATGCCCGTCAGCTACATCGAAAGGCTGTATAAGCCGTGTAAGGACGACGGCGGCTCCACCCCGGAGATGTGTTGGGCGTCGCCGTATACGGACAAGCCTGACGAGGCCATATATGCGTTGTCGCTCAATGGCATGACCGAAGAGTTGGTGTGGGTGAAGACGGAGGGGAATGAGGCGACGTATCAGGCGGCGTCGGATCCGACGCTCAAGATCACCCGCTATTTCGGGGCTTCCGGTCGTAGTGGGAACGGGGACAACGACGGGGAATACTTCGAGGTGATGACCTCGGACGGGTCGGTGTACTACTTCGGGTATGGCGTCACCCAAGGTTCGGAAACGTCCGATTCGGTGGCGACTGTTCCAGTGTGGGGGAACCAGGCTGGTGAACCCGGGTGGTCGGGCTCCCAAGGGATCGTCCAGAATCAGGGGTATCGGTTCATGTTGGACCTGGTTGTCGATGTGAACGACAACGCCATGTCGTACTTTTACTACACCCCGGATACTCCAAACAAGTACACCAACGGTTCGACCTACACATACGTGCGAGATATTCAACTCAAGCGGATCGATTATGGCCAGACGTGGACGCCCGCCCCGGCGCCGGGTGTTCTGTCAGCCCCCCAAGCGAAGGTCGAGCTCGACCTCGTCGAGCGGTGTGTGGAGTATGGGCAGTTCTTCGACCCGTTGCCAACGGGGGCGGATATCAACACGTTGTGCGCGGACGTGAGCACAAGTACGGCCGCATCCTATCCGGACGTCCCTGCAGACCTGATCTGTACCGGCACTTCGTGCCTTTCGAGCCAAAACTCCCCGGTGTTCTTCTCGACAGTGAGGCTCAACCAGATCAATACATCGGTCAAGGTCGGTGAATCGTGGGTCCCGGTGGATACGACTCAGTTGATTTCGGCGTTCCCGACGACGAACGACGGGTCGGCGAGGTCCTTGTGGCTGGATTCGGTCTACACGTATGCGTATGGAGATGAGTCTGGAGAGACCGCAGAGGAGCGTACCCTCGACGATCGTCAGACCTATCTCACCAAGTTCAGCGGCAAACGTCTCAACAACAGGGTCGACTGGGATATGACTCCCGGATACACCCTTTACACCCCGCAACGGGCTCTTGACCGGATGCGAATCTCGAGTGTGTTGACCGACATGGGTGGCCGGATTGATGTCACCTATGCGACCCCTACCGCTGGCACTTTGAACGCATCCGGGGTGCCGGAAGGCACCCTGTGTCCTCAAGGCGGGGCGGATTCGGCTGGCTACGCAACCTGGAACGCGACCCACACGGTGAACTCCGCCACCAACAATCAACTCTGTTACGCCGTCAAACGCGGCACAACTACGGAGATCTTCCATAACTATGTGGTCACAAAGGTGGATCTTGTGGATGCGGTTGCCGACACGCCGACGATGACGCATCTGTATGAGTATGGGGGCACACCGGCGTATGGGTTCGCCGATTCGGTGTTGTATGCCCCCGGGACTGGGGATGCCACCTACTCGTCGTATCGAGGGTTCGAAACCGTTTCCTCGATGATGGCTCCCGATTCGATGAGGAATACCGCCGGTGAGGTGGTTCGGGTCGATCCGAGCCGGTTCCGGGTGGGGGACTTCAACGGAGACGGTGTGGCGGACCTGTTCACGTCCGATGAGAACGGCCAATGGTCGTATTACGCGAGCGGTGTCGGGGATCCGGTGGACCTATGGGGCGATGAGAATGTCCCGTTGGAGGACCTCAGGTTCGAGGACTTCGACGGGGACGGCATCACCGACGTGTATACCCAGCCAGGCACGGGAGGGAAGTACTCTCCCGGCGGTGCGGTCGCGTGGGTGTCCCGTAACACGACGACCCTCGCGTTGAGTGACCATCGGTTCGGTGACTTCAACGGCGACGGAAGTACCGACATCTTCTACCGCGCCCCCGCCGGCACGTGGCACTACCTTTCAGGCGGTACTGGGTCTTGGATAAACATTGCTGGGGACTCGGCCACGCCGCTGTCGAATCTTCGGTTCGGGGACTTCGATGGGGACGGGAAGACCGACGTGTTTGCCTATCGGTCGGCCACCGATTGGCGCTACTCGTCCGGGGGTGCCGTGACCTATACGATCCTTCCGTCATACCCAACCATTGCTCTTGCTGACCTCCGGTTCGAGGACTTTGACGGTGACGGCAAGACGGACATCATGACGCTGAAAGCTGACGGTTCCTGGGAGTATTCCTCCGGTGCCACGGGCCCATGGGCGCCTATCGATGAGGTCGTAGATATGGGAGTGGATCTCGACGACCTCGCGCTCTCTGACCTCAACGGCGACGGCAGAGCAGACGTGCTCAATATTGACAACGGCGACTGGCAATACTCTTCCGCAGGGGTCACAGGATTCTTCGATCTTGCGGCCGATACAGGTTTGACATTGTCGGATATCAGGTTCGGGGACTTCAACGGAGACGGTGAACAAGACATCTTCGCCTTCGACACCGACTACACGTGGGTGTACTCGCCTTCCGCCAGCGGTGAATGGGTCGACCTGTATGACGGGGACACAACTACACCGCTTGCGGATCTCCGGTTCGGGGACTTCGATGGTGACGGGACTACTGACGTGTTCATGAAGGACGCTTCGAACCAGTGTAAGTACTCGCCCGGGGGCGCCGAGGCGTATGAGAACCTGGCTTTGACAACGGCGGCGCTAAGCGACATGGGGTTCGGGGATTTCAACGCGGACGGCAAGACCGACATCTTCTGGCGCAACCCCAGCGATGGGCACTGGTACTACCTGCCCGGGGGTCTTTACTCCAGTTGGCTCTCTCTAGCTGCGGACTCAGCTACTCCGATATCGAATCTACGTTTCGAAGACTTCGACGGGGACGGGAAGACGGACGTCTTCGCATACAGGTCAGCCAGCGACTGGCGGTACTCATCCGGGGGGGCCGTCGGGTATACCTACCTGCACGCCGATTCGACTGTCGCGTTGGAGGACCTCAGGCTCGGTGACCTCAACGGTGATGGATACACCGATATCTTCACCCAAGACTCGAACGGTGCCTGGAAGTATTCCTCGAAGGGAACCGCAGACTGGTCCTACCTCGGTGATGTTGCAGATATGGGAGTGGCCCTGTCCAACCTGGGGTTCGGGGACTTCAACGGGGATGGCAGGACCGACGTATTCACCGTCACCGATGGTGACTGGCAGTACTCCTCCGCAGGGGTCACAGGATTCTTCGATCTTGCGGCCGACACAGGTTTGACACTGTCGGATATCGAGTTCGGGGACTTCAACGGAGACGGTGAACAAGACGTCTTCGCCTTCGATACCGACCACACGTGGATGTACTCGCCTTCCGCCAGCGGTGAATGGATCGACTTGTATGACGGTGACACGACCACACCGCTAGAGGATCTCAGGTTCGGAGACTTCAATGGGGACGGGATAACCGATGTGTTCACCTCTGTCCCGGGTCAGCAGAAGTACTCCCCGGGGGGAGCTTCGGAGTACGTCTATCTCAGCGATTCGGGTGTGGCTTTAGACGATTTCCGGTTCGGGGACTTCAACGGCGACGGCAAGACCGACGTCTTCCACCGCCAAACCTCAACCGGGAAGTTGCTCTACCTATACGAAGGTCACACGGCGTGGATATACATCTCAGGGACTGGAGCCCCTGTTGAGAACTTGCGGTTTGGGGACTTCAATGGCGACGGCAAGACCGATGTCTTTTCCTGGTGGGATGGTGGGATCTGGAATTACCTGTATGAGGGTCATCCGGATTGGATCGGTCTCGCAGGAGACTCGAGTACTCCGCTGTCGGATCTGCGTTTTGGGGATTTCGATGCCGATGGATACACCGATGTCTTCACTCAAGACGCGAACGGTGCCTGGAAGATTTCCTCGAAGGGAACCGCAGACTGGTCCTACCTCGACAAACCATCCATGGGTGTCGCCTCCACGGAACTCAAGTTCGGGAACTTCGATGACGATGAGGACGGGACGACAGACATCTTCGTCACCGATTCCCTTGGCAGAGGCCGGTATGCGCTCAGCGGATCAGGGGACTGGGTATTCCTCACCCATCCGGATGCCGTGGTTACCACGAACCAGTATTACCGCGGGACCATAGGCAACAAACTGACCTCGTTGTATGACGGGTCTACCTTGACGGATGACCCGCGCCTGTCGGGCAGGGTCGCCTCCAGCCAGACCACGATTCCTGGGGAGTCGGGGGGAGCAGAGGTGGTCGCCGCATCGCAACCCACCTACGACTCCACCCCCACAGGGGCGGTCCCGGACTGGAAGTTCGGTCCGGTGTCGATCACCCACAGCCCCCACACCGTCCTCACCCCGTCGAGCGTGTCGACATCGTTCGACGGCGACTGGTCGGTGACGTCCGAGTCCTCGACCGTGTATGACAAGATCACGTCGGAATTCGAAACGACCCTGTTCCTCCCCGTGGAATCCCAGACGGTCGTGACCTCGAGGACTGGCACAATCATCGATGAGACCGAAACCCAACGCTCCACGACGACCTATGTCCAAGGCGATCCCGAGAGTGAAACGAAAGCGTATCTCGTCCTCCCATCAGTCGTCGAATCCTTCTACTGGATTGATGACGAATGGGTCCTCACCGGCAGGTCCGAGACGTGGTACGACACTGTGCCTGGGGATTGGAGCGGGGTGAACATTCCGACTCGGGGGTTGCCCACGGCGGAACGCTCCTACACCACTGCAACCGCCCACGTAGACGCGTATGCGGCGTATGACGAGGACGACGGACGCATCGTCGCCGCCTGGATGCCCGCGACTCCTCCGGAGAATCTCGGAACGGCAGAAAAACCCGCAGATTGGACGAACGAATCGGCCTCCTGGGCTTACACCACCGAGGACGACCTGTGGAAGGCGACGGTGACTCGACCTTTGGGTCAGGTGTCGTCGACCTGGGTGGAACCGACCCGAGGCAACGTCGTCAAACAGAAGGGTCCGAACGATAAGGACTGGACCCATTACCAGTACGACGCATTGGGGCTTCTGGTCGCGGGATGGGCACCGGCCCAGTGGGGTGAGGCGGACAGCCCGGTGATGGCACCTGTGCAACCGGAGCCACCGGCAACCCCAATCGATCCGGACATTCCGACGGTGTTGTATGTGTATGACGTCTATGCGAATGGCCCTTCGCTCCGCACCACCCCGGTGACGGTGATCTCGGCCCAGTTCGTGGCCGATACCGCCCCCAACACACCCGCTGGGGAGGAGCGCTTCCAGGGGTTCGACTCGACGGAGACCACCCGCCGTTCCTACACCTTCCTCGACGGGTGGGGGAGGGCTGTGGAGCAGCACACGCCAGCGGCGGATGGGAAGCGGTATCTCGATGGGGTGGAGGACCCGAATGGTCTGCCGGGTCGCACGGTGACCGCGACCTACTACAACAGCCTGGGCCAGGTGGAGTGGACGTCGGCACCGTTCTTCAACAACGAGGCCCCCGCACAGATTGCTTCGGGGTTGGTGAGTCCGGAGACAGAGGATCTATCGTCCTACACCCTCAACACCTACGATGATCTCGGTCGGACGGTGGAGACCGCCCTTATGGGTATCGTCGACATTGAGGGCACCCCGACAACGGATACCGAGGTGACGTCAACAGAGACCGCTTATGCGGGTCCGGTGACGATGACTTTGGGTCCGGATGGTTCGGGCACGGTAGCGGAAACCGACGTTTTGGGTCGGCTCAAGGAGCAGAGTCAGTGTGCGACGCTGACGCTATCCACTGGTGAGTGTACGGATCCGATCACAACCGCCTACGACTATCACACCTATGACGTTGACGCGGTATCTCCTGACCTTTCGGGGGCGGAGGAGGGCTTTTCGAAGGTCACGGTGACGGATGCGGAGGACAACGACACGGTGTTCGTGTCGAACCTTGCGGGGCGGCGTACATACATGAGCGACCCGAACTCTGGGGACACGACGTATGAGTATGACGAGAATGGGCAGACGACATGGGTTACGTCTGCCACCGGGGATATCCGGATGGGATATGACGATTTGGGTCGGATGACGATGCGTCGGGCGTTCAGTGACTATGACACGGAGGTGCCGGGGGAATCGGATTGGAAGACGGTCGAAACGTGGGAGTCGGAGACGCTGTGGACCTATGTCAATCAGGAAGGTGACGATCCGATTGGGGCGCTCAAGACGACCACCTCGACATCGATGATCGAGGTTGGGGAGACGCCGGCGACGGCGGAGCCGTTCACGGTCACGTCAACGATCGATGACTTTGATGACTATGGTCGACCGCTGGAGACGACCCTGACGTTGCCGGAGAGTGCCGATGGGACGACACGCTTGGGTGACCTGTCGGGCTACGAATACACGACCTCGGTCACCTATGACGACACAACGACGGGAAAACCACAAACGGGTGTGGTCACGGGAACGACGTTGCCGGCTATTGGTGGGCTTCCCGCGGAGACCGTGTCGACGGGATATCGCCTGAATGGGATGGCTCAGACTTTGACGCTTGAGGATTCGGCGTCGACTCCGACATGGTCGATGGAGCTCGTGTCGGGGGTCACGGTCGATGGGACGGGCCAGTTCACTCAACGGGAGTACGGCAATGGGGTGACGCGGGACGTCGTGTGGGATACGGTTCGCCGGGTGCCGACGAGTTTGTCGGCGTCGTTTGATACGGATGGGTTGGGGGAAGGCACGGATCGGACACTCCTGCAATACGACACGTTGGTTCATGATGACGCAGGCAGGGTGACCTCGATTGTGGACGACCGGCCCTCGGCAGAGGGGTCTCGACAGTGTTACGCCTATGACGGGCATAACCGCCTTAGTGCAGCATGGACGTGGGATGAGGCGTGTGGGTCGGCTGCTCCGGTGGAGTTTGACACGGACTGGGATTTGGCCGATGGGGTCTCGTATGCGACCACTTGGGAGTACTCAGCTGCGGGCAGGATTACGGAGATTGTGAACCTGGCTTCGGGGACGGGGGTGGAGGTGTCGGACGGGTTCACGTATGGGGGGGAGACGGGTCCGGTGTCTGCGGTGACGAGTGTTGATGACGGGACGATAGAGGACACGTTTGAGTATGACGGAGCGGGACGCATGGACTCCCGGACGGTCGATGGGGATACGACCATATTGACGTGGGATGTGCTCTCGAACTTGGTTAAGACCGTTGAGACGGGTGGGGATACGTTCCTGTATGTGTATGACGGGTCGGGGCAGAGGGTCGTGAAGATCAATGTGACCCAGGATGCTGCGACCGCGTATCTGGGTTCGACGGAGGTCACCGATCTGGATACGACCACCAACCATACGACTGACATCGAGCTTGAGAGCACGTCGTTTGTGACCGGGACCCGGTTCTATATGTTCGGTGGTGCGACGGTTGCCGTGAGGGAAGCCACCCCTGCCGCCTCGACCTTGTCTCTCCTGTTGGGGGATATGCAGGGCTCTGCGCAAGTGATGATGAAGGTCGATCCGGATGCCCAATCTCCGACCGGTTTGGAGGAGGCGTCCTCTACGATCGTGAACCTGGAAACCGATGTCACCCGCTCGGCATACATGCCATATGGGGCGGTGCGAGGCGACGACAATCTCTCGATCGATCACGGCTGGCTCAATCAAGTCACCGACGAGACTGACACCGGGCTCGTCTACTTGAATGCCCGCTACTACGACCCCGTCCTCTCCCGATTCC
>CAZSUY010000003.1:0-144494 GCA_964610155.1 uncultured Demequinaceae bacterium | reverse complement strand
TGTTGTAGGTTCTCAACGAAGTTGACCAATTCCCAACGAAGTTGACCACGTTGAGTCGAAAACGGTGGCCTTGGGAAGACCGGGCAGGTCACCCAGTCAACCAAACCGACAGCAGTCCGCCTATTGCACCAAAGAAGTGACCTTCAACTGTGAAGGCGTTCAGGGTGATCTAGAGTTCGGTGACGGTGCAAGCGGGTGGACAGGAGTCCCTCACGCCCGAATTCACCAAACGAAGTAGGTAGATAGGGGCTATCGTTTGTGCCGAAGAGCGGTCACAAGTATCGGACTCCGAGTTCGGTACTGCGATGAGCATGCAGTTCAGCTTCATAGTTGAGAGGTGGGGGAGATGGTTGCCAAGTCCAGAAAATCCATGGCGCCTGCGGAAGAGTCGCAGACACCGAGCACAGCAATTCAGGTGGCATGGATCATCGGTTCATGCGGCGCCCTTGGGGCAATTGTCGCTGCGTTCATTGCGTTAATTGGGCAATCTGGACCCGATCTCGAACCGGATCCGGATTCCAGCCACTCTCTTTCCCCGTCACAGTCTTCTCTGCCTTCGCCAGATTGCCCTTCGGCGGGTTTCTTCGGTAGACCGATGGGAGACGTCACTGTCTTCTCAGTAAACGAGAACTACGATCCCTCTGGGTTGATGGGTGATATTGGAGACATAACAGTCGCCAACATCGAGGACGTAGTCACGTTCACGTATGAGACGAAGGGGCGAGGTCCCCACGAGTGGGATTGGAAGTACGTTGATGGCGAGTTGAGTTCTGGAATCGCGCAATTTAGTGGGGTGATGCTCCTATCTTCGCCCAACAACTGGGGCACCACGGCGGGCTACGACTTGCGCGGTATGACCAGCGTCTCCTGGGAGGCCAGAAGCCTGACTGGTGCCGTGTGGGTCGAGTTTGTGATCGGTGGCGTTACCTGGCGATGGGATGGTGATTCTAGGCAGCAGGAGTGTGTGCCCGTTCCTGACTCGATGCCGCGTATATCGCTGGGCAAGTATCTTCTCACTTCGAGCAGCCAGTCGTTTGAATACGATCTCTCGGGCCTGCCGGAGGAGTATTTGATGAATGTCATCGGAGGGTTCGGCTGGACGATCAGCTGGGGACCAAACGATGTGGTACTCAACGACGATCGGACAGGACCCATAGAACCGAGAATCATCACAATCGATGTATCGAATATCCAATATGCACAAAGTGACGTCGAATCGTCATGAAAAGGGCTGGACGTGGCCTACTGGTTCCGGTAACAGTGCTGACATTGATTGCCCCGATCCTGGTCGGATGCGCAAAGACAGGAACTAGCGTCCAGATCGAGACTCTCGAAGACGCCTTCGTGAGTCTTGAGTGGATTGCGTATTCGCCCACGAACGCTGACCCCAACCAAGGTATGGAACCTACGGTGGACTCTATCCGCGATGACCTGGCCGTCCTGCGGGAGGTGGGCTTCACTGGACTGGTGACCTACAGTTCGACAGGCGTTGTCGGGAGCGACTTGCCCCAGCTGGCTGAGGAGGCGGGTTTTCAGGGCCTCATCGTTGGGATATGGGATCTTGAGAACGAAGAGGAGATCGCAGCGGCCAAGGCTTCGTCGGAGAGCCCTATCGTCTTGGGATACAGCGTGGGCAATGAGGGATTGCATGAGCGATACGAGATGTCTGAACTGCGTAATGTGATCGAGGATGTTCGGTCATCGACAGGGAAGCCTGCGACCACTACAGAGCAGGTCGATGACTACTACACAGAAGAGGACCTTCTTTCCATCGGTGACTGGGTGTTTCCAAACGCTCACCCCTATTTCCACAGTGTCACTGATCCGGATCTCGCGGTCACTTGGACGGAGGCTGCCTTTGATGACTTGGCCAGTCTGACTGCGGGCCAGGCTCTAGTATTCAAGGAAGTCGGACTTCCCACGGGAGGGGACACGGGAGGTCAACTCTCCGAAGAAGGACAGAAGCAGTACTACCTGGGGTTGGCAGTTACTGACGTCGATTTCGTCTATTTCGAAGCATTTGACATGACATGGAAGACAACCCTGCCGGTCGAACCCCACTGGGGACTGTTTCGCTTTGACCGCACTCCCAAAGAGTTCGCGTGCACACTCATGACCTGCCCTTCCACTCCGCCTACATCGATCCCGGACTTCGTTGTGTACTCCGACATGGGCTCATTGGACAATCACTTCACGCCATCGGGCTACATGGGTGATGTAGGGGACATCACTATCAACGAGGTCTACACGGTGGATCCCCATAGCGGTGCAACCTCAATCAAGGTTGCCTACACCGCCGAGGGCCAGGCACCGAACGAGTGTTCATACCTGCCGCCCTGTGGCTGGGCAGGTGTCTACTGGCAAGAACCGCCAAACAACTGGGGGATCGATGCGTTCTGGAAGGATCACGGCTATGACCTGTCCGGGTACAGCGAGGTTACGTTCTGGGCTAGGGCGGAGCAGGACACTTGGGTGAAGTTCATGGTCGGCGGTATCAACGGACCCAATGGGGACAGCCTCATTCCCTCCAAGTCCACGTACGTAACACTCACTCCAGAGTGGGAGCAGTTCAGCATCGATCTCCAAGGAGAGGACCTTTCGCACATCATCGGTGGCTTCGGATGGGTATGGACGGCGAAGGCCACGTTGGAGGGTGGCAGAGGCGGTGTCTTCTTCCTTGATGACATCCAATTTGAGCAATAGGGCCCCACACGCATTCGCCTATGCAGATACCCAACTATTTCAGTACGAACCAGGGAATCGCATGCCCTGCAGTACTCGACTAGTTGGCACAGACACCCGACGTGGAGCCCAAAATTCTCATTTCTCAAGTGCCGAGATACTCAACTCAAATGGCGATCTACAGTGTTTGTAGGGACCTGTTGAAGTTTGCATTTACCAGAACTACTTTGCATAGACGTTGCACATTGTATCGCCCCGGGTTTGCTAGAGGCTCGTGAACTGTTCTCACCTAGTTGGCAAGTACCCCCGGCGCGGATCCCAGGATTCTCATTTCTCAGGCGCGGAGGTACTCAACTCGCAAGGCGGCCTACAGGGGTGTAGGAGTTCAGTGAATCTTGCGGTTTTTCAAGAGACCTTGCATCAAGATTGCGGCGTTTCAATACACCTTGTGTCTTTCAGCAATGCACACACAGAGGGATGCACTGAGGTGCTTACGGCAACAGAGGAGCTGGCACCCGCAAAGGAGGGTTGATTCTAGTCTTGGAACTCATCTCGCGATCAGCGGCCAGTCGGGGTAGAGGACTAGGTTGAGTATTGGTATCGCCACGTCACAGGTACTGGATACGGGTAGGAGGCGCTCAATGGAGAGCACTGGAGACTGGAAGGTACTTGACTGGATTCCGGATTCGCTGAGAGTCGAAGATCGAATTCGGCTGCTTCAGTTTGACGACCAATACATCGAGTTTGACTGCAGTGGGCTTCAGGGCGACTTTCCATTTGGCAAGGTTTCAGGTGGCTGGACGGTGATTCTGTATGGCATTGATGCAAGATCGGTCGTCGTCACACCCGAGTCTGCACGACGTGTCACTTGGGTTATAAAGGAGTGGATTGGGGGTGCCATCTCATTCGGGGACAAGGTCGAGACCTTTGAGATAGAGGGGGTCAAGGACTCTGGTCGGGTGGACGTTACCTTGAAAAGCCTGAAGTCAGTTGGGACGTTGTCGCATGGCACATACGCGGTTACCGCTACGGGAGCATGGACACTCCACCTGGCCGACTGCTCAGAATCCGAGCCCGTAGTTCTTGAGGGACCCACAAGTCCGGCTTCTGTGGTGGGGAAGAAAACTACGGCCGTCGACTTCGGTCATGAAGTCAAAGGGATTGCTGTGACGGGTGGAACTTGGGCGCGTTTTCACAAGCCGGCTAACGACGTCGTATGCCGCGACGTCACATTCCTTGCCTTCGATGACGACCTTCGAGGTGCAACCGAGATTGATGGTGCGGAGGAGCTCAAGGCGAAGAGCATCAACGCCCAGGGTTCTATCGAGTGCAATCAGGTTGTGGTTGACAACTCGATACTGGGCTCGGACGGACAAATCAAGGTCACCGGATCATTGGTTGAGGTTCTGGGCGGGCTCAGAGATTGCGAAATAACCCTCCGGAATCCTGGGGCGGAACTCAGAGTGGGAGCGCAACCGGGTTCAGGTATCACCCGCGCGGGTTGGTCAGCAGTCAAGAAGCAATTCACGAACGGCAGCGCTGAAGGGGGTGAGCGGGGTGCTGATCACTCGGGTGTCGTTGTTGACAACACCGTAATTCGAGGAGATGGGGACATTCGAATCGATGGCTCGACACGGGACTGCGAGGTGAATGTGAATGGCCAAGTGGGAATCACAGGTGACTTCACGTTCTCATCCTCCGGAAAGGGGCGGCAGGTTCTCAGTGCTACCGAGATCGCAGTCAATGGAGTCGTGGATCTTGGCAGAAGGTCTATGAAGTTCAAGGATTTATTCTCTGCGACTGAGTTGGTTGATGCGAGTCAGGCGAAGGGTGGAGGAGTCGCGGTCTTTGGCTCTTTACATAGGTCATGCCTTGAAGGAGGTCAGGTTCAGGTTCGTGAAGACATCACGGACTCAACAGTGCAGGGCAACAAGGTCCTCGAAATCGGAAATGTTGACAAGAAGAGCCGAATCGAGGCCCATGGAACGGCCCAGTTCAACGGCAAAGTACTTGGCGCAGTTGTTTGGAAACTGCCAGCAACGGGACGCGCCGGATCAGCACTCCACATAGCCAATAGCATCGAGCGATTAGAGATCGAAGGACCCCTGAATGCGCGGGCAGGAAAAATCCCACGGCTCTACACCAAATCATTTCCACGCTATCTCGAAGTGGCAGGAACAATAGAACTCGCATGGCCACCAGGTTCACGCAAATCGAAGAAGAAACAACTCCCAGCAACGAACTCGGTCTTGCTCAAGAACGGGGCACGTCTCGTGGTGAACGTAGAGATCAATGTGGGGAAGGTGAAACTTGCTTCGACAGAGGCGACTATCGAGGTGGGATCGAGCGCAGCTTCTGAGCCAAAGATTGTGCAACTTACTTTGGCTGGACTACCGGGCGATACAGACGAGACATTGAAGAAAGGAGTGCTTTCTCTCGTCGGTTCAAATACCAGATTCCAGGTCGTATTGGCAGAGGAGCACGCACCTCGCCTGAAGATGGCTGGGCAAGAGCTCCACGTGATACGAGGATCGGTTGCAGTGTCGGTGGAGAGTCGTTTTCCGGAGGGAGGGAGCGGAAGAGGAAAAGGCGGTATTAGAGGGTCTTCATCGTTGGATATCGAGCCCACGCTCTCTGCTGAGGATGGCGCAACGATAGACGACGTCACCGGAAGGTTCCGCGTGGGAGCCCTTGGTGGACGCATCGTGGGGCACAGATCGGGACCCGGGAATTGGATGATGTGGTGGAAGTGGTTTGGAAACAAAGAGATACGTAGCGGAAAGTCGAGACCGTACCAGAGTGCGGTTGTTGTTGGTATCGACGAACGGCCATCAGACGCACCTCGGCGGAAAGGCGAGTTGATCGATGTTGATGTAGCGACTCTACTGACAGAGGATGTCTCGCATTTAGGGCGTTTCCAGGTATTCGAGCCGCTCGACGTTGGATTGGTTCATGAGGCGAAGACGCATGGGAAGGGACGGAAGAGCTGGAAGGAGCCGGACTGCAAGAGCAGGGCGCAACGGCTTCGAGACATTGCTGAGGCGACGAGAACTCGGGCAGTGTCAGGTTCAAGTTACTCGGCGGCGATGTGGGCCGCAGCTCGCTCTCACGCGGTGTCCCTGGGAGAGGGGCGATCGGGGGAACGATTTCTACGATTTCTTCACCGCATTGTGGGCTATGGAGTACGACCCATCCCTGCGGTCGCAACCTACGTTTGCACGTTACTCGCTGGCGCCGGGATGCTCACATGGGTCGACTCCCAGCAGCCCATGGATCCCGAGGCAACCTGTCTTCAGTGCAAGCAGGGGAACTATGGTTTCCCGGACCAACTTGAGCGTGTGTTAGTACTTCCCACATCTCTCTTCCGCGGCACCGGTGGCGGAGCGATTCCGTACCGCCCGATCGGGAATTCGTTAGGTGCGCAATCGCTCGCGACACTCACGATGACGGTGCTCTTGGGCTTCATTGTGGTCGCGTTAAAAAACTTCCTTATGAGGCCCAGGGGAGACAGTCCAATCGGATGATCGTAGGGGCGTCCTAACGAACGACGAGCAAGTGAGGAAGACGTTGCACAGGCTGTCGGACCTAGTTTGCGATGCCGACGAGGTGCTAGACCGCTGTAGGAGTTCAGTGGGTCTTGCACTTTTTCAAAGTATGTTGCACCGAGTTTGCGGTGTTTCACTGGATCTTGCGATGACGAACGCAATCCCCGGAGGCGTTGTGGTGCACGCTGGTATCGCGGGACCGTGGTGTAGGACGCCAACGTAATTGGCCAACCGACGAGATACTTGGCCATCACCTGGCCAACCAAGGTGACCACTCCACGGTCGCTCCGACGTCGCCGGGCCACACAGCGTCGAGGTCAGTCTGTTCTTGACACGCACGGTGGCGGCAATGCGAGAAGCATCACTCTTCGGGGAACTGATCCTTGGAGGTAGTGTGAGTTTCATGAGCTGGAGCAGGCGGGCGCTAGCGCTTGCAGGAGCCGTGACCTTGACTTCGGCAGTGGCAGGGTGTTCGGGGAGCTTCACTACTTCGATGTATGGCGTACAGGAGGTTTCGTGTGGCCCGGGCGCGCAGTACGACGACATGTCCGTCGAGGGCTGTTGGACTTTCTCGTCTTATTCAGGGCCTCTGGGCATCCAGTCCGATCTCACGCAGTTGCTGAAGCGCGAGCGAGCCGTGACAGTCGCTGTTGAGGGCACCGACTGTCCCGCCGAAGTGGCACACCGTGAGGCTGCGGTCGAGTGCTCCTTCAGGACTAGGGATTCGCAAGGGCGCACGGGGTTGATCGAGATCGAGGTGTATCGGGACATAACCGCCGACCCGACACACTTCTACAACGTGATAGTTCTCTTCGAGATGGCCTAGGCGCGGGTGGTCTACACAGGATCCCTGAGGTGCGTGTTTGTGCCAACTAGAGTTGGACTCGGCCGCTCGGAGGTACAGATTTGTGCCAACTTCAAGCGTGCGGATGTGCCAACTTCGCTTGGAACCTACAGTGTTTTGTAGGGACCTGTTGAAGTTTGCATTTACCAGAACTACTTTGTATAGTCGTTGCACAATCCCAACTGAAGTTTGCACACGCCCGGATGTTAGATTTTGCCGTCTTCTATTTTGCTTTGTTCAAAGGGAGAGGTTCGAGACACAACTCTTAAGCCTTCCTTTTTCCATCTTTCATTTTCCACAAGCAACCCCAGCTGGAAATTCTTTCTGGAACATTTTTTACAAACCTCTAATGTTTTTGATTGAACTTTTGTAATCTTTTCTTCTCTTTTCTCGGGAATCAAAGGAACAATCCCCATCCACGTGATAGCTGGGGAAAGTTGTTTCCCTTCGACCTCAACACCTGACCATACTGTTACTTTTTGTAAGGGCTCGTCTGCGCCGCAGGCCATGCAAAGACCCTCTCTATATTCAAATGCGCCCGGTTTCTTCGGTTTCTTGGTTATAATGCACATGATGCCTTCTGCCATAAGAATTCCGCAATCAGGGCACCTACTAGCTCCGATAGATTTTATACCCATCGCTTTGACTTGCTTTCTGTGTCCCTTATGACAATATGCAAATCCACAATTCGCGCAGCCCCAACCTATGATATCTTGAAAACCAGCATCCGAAGTAGCATAAAGTTGTTTATAACTCCATGCATTTCCTTTAAGCTCTAATCCACAAATAGTACATTTTACATCGCACTTCTCACCGTTTAGTGGTATTTTTACTTTTCTTCTATCCATTAGTTCACCCCTCCATTAATGTATTTCCCTCAGTTGACGTGGATCTCGGCGCCCAAACCAGCCAAGGACGACAGGTCCGTCACCGGGTTGCCGGTCAGTTCGAGCGAGGTGAGGTTGGTGAGACCGGCAAGAGGCGACACATCCACAATCTCGTTCTCGATTAAGTTGAGCATGATGAGGTTGGTGAGACCGGCAAGAGGCGACACATCCACAATCTCGTTCTCGCGCAGGTAGAGCGCGGTGAGGCTAGTGAGACCGGCAAGAGGCGACACATCCACAATCTCGTTGCCGATTAGGAAGAGCGCGGTGAGGTTGGTGAGACCGGCAAGCGACACATCCACCACCTGGTTGCCGTTCAGGTTGAGCGAGGTGAGGTTGGTGAGACCGGAGAGGGGCGACACATCCACCACCTGGTTGTCAGTCAGGTTGAGTTCGGTGAGGTTGGTGAGACCGGAGAGGGGCGACACATCTACCACCTGGTTGCCAGTCAGGAGGAGCCTGGTGAGGTTGGTGAGACCTGCCAGAGGCGACACATCCACGATCCCGTTGCCGTCTAGAAAGAGCGTGGTGAGGTTGGTGAGACCTGCCAGAGGCGACACATCCACAATTTCGTTGTAGGACAGGAAGAGGTAGGTGAGGTTGGTGAGGCCGGCAAGGGGCGACACATCCACAATCTCGCTGGCGCCTAGGTTGAGAATGGTGAGGTTGGTGAGGCCGGCAAGGGGCGACACATCCACAATCTCGTTACGGGCAAAGGCGAACAGGTCGAGCTTGGTGAGGTTGGTGGCGGCTTCGAGCCCAGAAAGGGATACGACACCCCCTTCCCAGCACGTCAACTCATTGAGAGTCTCCATGTCGGTTCGAGTGATGGGCTCCCCGGGGGAAAACCCGAGAGCATGCTCTATGCATTGCCGCAGTACCGGATCGGAGACACCCCCGTCGGATGGGGAACACGCACAGAGCGTGCTCGCGACTAGTACCACCGCGACAAGACCCCGTAATGGGTGGGTCATTCGTAACATGGCTGCCTCCTCTAGGTGAACTGCCCTGGGTTTCGTCCGGCGGCACTACCTCATCTTCCTGGGCCACAAGGTACTCGGGAAGTTCTTTCAGGGCAACGAGACGACGACACTCATGCCATATGCCCGGGGAAGGGTTGTGGGATCCCGCGCTATCCGGTCCGTAGGGTTGCGTCTTGTATTGCCCCGGGTTTGGTGGAGGCTCTGATGTAGCCCTAGACGGTCCTATAGATGTCAAGTGAGTCCGAGGTCGGCTCCCTGTCTAGCAACCAGATTGTGGATCTGTCGCCCATCGCCGGTCTCACCAACCTCACCGACCTTCAGCTGAGACGCAACCAGATTGTCGACGTGTCGCCTCTCGCGGGCCTCACCAACCTCGACTACCTCAACCTATCCGTCAACCAGGTTGTGGATCTGTCGCCTCTCGCGGGCCTCATCAACCTCATCGAGCTTTACTTACCCGAGAACCAGATTGTGGACTTGCGGCCTCTCGCCAATCTCACCAACCTCACATTGCTCAGCATGGGTGACAACCAGATCGTGGACGTGTCACCTCTCATCGGTCTCACCTACCTCACCACGCTTTACCTGGAGGACAACCAAGTTGAGGATGCGACGCCCCTCATTTTCCTTCCCAGCCTCACCTGGGTGAATCTGGAGAACAATCCCGTGATAGACCTGTCCCCTTTGGAGAGTCGAGACGAGATCGATATCGTCTTCTAACGATTGCTGAACGTTGCGGGCTGCCTGCTGCCCGGAGGCTCCCCCAGCCTGGACCTCTGTGATGAGAGCCTTCATCAATCCCAGGGCGATACACAGCAGTCCCAATTCACCCGCTTGCTCAGCTTCGGACTCACCATCGTCGATGAAGTCGGCTACCCCCTATCCGTCCGGACCGAATGGCTGCAAAATCGCCGCAACAAGTGGATTGCTTGTCGAAGAGCACAGGTGATGCCCTTGTCAACGAGCGCCGACAGGGGAAGACTGGCGGGACAGTCCTAAAAACTGGGCAGCCGTCGGTTGCTCAATAATCAAGTGACGCCGTGAGCCTCCGGGCTCACGGTTCGTTACCGGAAAGGAATCGACATGGCCAAGATGGTGGTGTTCTGCGGATCGGATGATCCCCAGAAGGCCTTTCCCCCCTTCATGTTGGGATCAGGGGCGATGGCATTGGACATGGAGCTCGTTCTTTTCTTCACGATGGACGGGCTCAACATCATTCGCAAGGGTGGCGCCGAAGCGATCACACTCAAGGGAGCAGCCAAGACCCTGCCCGAGTTCATAGAAACGGTGATCCAGGGTGGCGCAAAGCTGATTGCCTGTTCGGCCGCGTTCCCGATCGTCGAGTGTAAAGAAGAGGATCTCATCGATGGCGTGGAGTGCGGTGGCGTCGCCACCTTCGTAATGGAGGCCGCAGAGGCGGACGTCGTTCTCACGTTCTAGTAACTTAGACGAAGAAGAGAGGATGAAGACATCATGATTTCTGATGACGAACTCGCCAAGCTCACAGCAGACAAGGAAATCGACGCCCGCGGCGTGGCGTGCCCGGGTCCGCTCCTGGAGGCCAAGCGGGGGATCACAGCGGTGCCGGTAGGCGGGGTGATCACGGTTCTGTCGTCCGATGCGAGCACAGCCAACGACATCCCCCGGTGGGCAGAGAAGATGGGTCACGACTTCCTGGGGACCATTGAGGATGCGGGCTTCTGGAGGATCTTCGTCAAACGGGGCAAGTGACCATGGCGGTGGAGAGCGATACGGCCGAGGCCGGGGCTCTACCCCGGATTCTGGTGTTCTCGACCACCACCATCTCGGACATCGGCATCGACCTGGCGGGTAGCATGCACCTGCACTACCCACCCTCGGTCGTCTCGATGCCCGTCGCTTGTTCGAGCGGGATCCGGCCGGAATGGATCCTGCACGCCCTCGACCACGGCTTCGACGGGGTGTTCATTGCCGCCGACGGCACCGACTGTCCCTTCCTGCCGGATTGCACGGACCGGACCGCGCGAATCGCGGGCAAGGCTCAGGATCTGATGCGCGAGCGGGGGATCCTTCCGGAACGGATGAAGATGGCGGCCATCTGCTCCGTGTGTGCGGAGCCGTTCGTGCGGCACATGCAGGCCTTCTCCCGTGCGCTCTCGGAGCTTCGAACTACGAGCGAAACGGGTTGACATGGACTATGACGTCTTGGTGATAGGGGGCGGAGCGGCGGGTATGGAATCCGCCCTGAACCTGGGAGACATGGGCTACTCGGTTCTCCTGGTCGAAAAGGAAGCATCCATCGGCGGCAAGATGATCCTGCTCAGCAAGGTGTTCCCCACCCTCGACTGTTGCAGTTGCATCGCCACGCCCAAGATGGCGGCCACGTTTCACCACCCGCAAGTCAAGACCCTGACGTCAGCCGAGGTGACCGGGATCGAGAGGCTGTCCGACGGGACTTTCCGGGCGAACATCGACCAGAAGGCCACGTATGTAGACGCCGACGCATGCACAGGATGTGGGAACTGCGAGGTGGCCTGCACGGTGGCGATTCCCGACCAGTTCAACTTCGACCTCGTGGCGCGCCGGGCCGCCTACATCCCTTACTCGCAGGCGGTCCCGAAGAAGGCGGTCATCGAACGGGCCGGCACCTCGCCCTGCACGTTCAACTGTCCGGCGGGAATCAAGGCACACGGGTACGTGTCCCTTGTGCGCAGCGGCCTCTACGAGGAGGCGATGGACTTGATACTCGAGGACGTCGCGATCCCCGGGTCCCTTGGACGGGCCTGCTACGCGCCGTGCGAAGACGCGTGCACACGGGGCGAGCTCGAGGGGCCGGTCCCCATACGTTTGCTGAAGCGCTTCGCGGCAGACGAGTACTACGCGCGACACCCGGAGCCGAAGCAGGGACCCCCCGACGAGCTCCGCGACGAGAAGGTGGCGATCATCGGATCCGGGCCGGCCGGCCTGTCCGCCGCCTACGACCTGGCCAAGAAGGGGTACCCGGTCACCATCTTCGAGGCGGACGACCAGGCGGGGGGAATGCTCCGGTATGCGATCCCCTCGTTCCGACTGCCCAAAGAGGTCGTGGACCGGGACATCAAGAACGTCACGGCCCTCGGAGTCGAGATTCGTCTCGGCAAACCCATCAACGATCCGGCGCGCCTGAAAGGCAAGGGGTATGAAGCGGTGTTCGTCGCTTCGGGGACCGGTCAAGACCGAACCATGGGTATCGAGGGCGAGGATCTCAAAGGGGTGGTCACGTCACTCTCATTCCTGCGCGGCGTCAACACCGGGGACCGTCCCGATCTGAAGGGCAAGCGTGTCCTGGTGGTCGGAGGCGGCAACGTCGCCATCGACTCCGCCCGGGCGGCGCGTCGCCTCGGTGCCGCCAGTGTCACGGTCCAGTACCGACGGAGTCGCGACGAGATGCCGGCCTTCGACTGGGAAATCGAGGCCGCGGCGGCGGAAGGGATCGGTTTCGAATACCTCAGGGTCCCGGTTCAATTCCATGGGGACAAGGGCAAGCTTGCCCGAGTCGAATCGATCGAGATGCACCTCGGCCAGCCGGATGAGTCTGGCCGACGACGGCCGCTCCCCATCGAGGGATCAGAAACGGTTGCCGACGTGGACTGTGCGATCGTCGCTGTCGGCCTGGTGCCCTCGGATCTCGGCTGGAAGGGCGGGCCGGACGTCGCCAAGGACGGCCAGGTCATGGCCGACCCGGGAACGCTTCAGACCTCCCTCCCGCACGTCTTCGCCGGCGGAGACATGGTGACCGGACCAAGCTCGATCACCGAGGCCATCGGCCAGGGCAGGAGGGCCGCACACTTCATCGACCGTTTTCTTTCCGGTGCGGACCTTGATGTCGCAGACTTCGAGCGACGCCTGCCGGTCATCGGGAAGGACGAGGTGCTTGCCCGACAGAGCGTTTTCCGTCGCCTTGACGGCGCACGAGAAGTGGAACGCCCGGCCGCGGAGAGGGTCGGCGACTTCGACGAGGTGGAGCTTCCCCTGACCGAGGACGAGGCTAGGGCTGGGTCTGGCCGATGCCTGGACTGCGGCGGTTGTTCGGAATGCCACCAGTGCCTCGACGTCTGCTCCGGCGACGCCATCGACCTAGACGGACACGGTCAGGTTCTGTCGGTCACCGCGGGTTCGGTCGTGGTCTCCACCGGATTCGACCTCTTCCAGCCGCTCAAGAAACCGCAGTACGGCTACGGGCGATACCCCAACGTCATCACCGCCATGCAGATGGATCGACTCCTGTCGCCCACCCGGCCATACAACTCCGTCCTTCGGCCATCGGACGGGAAGATCCCCGAGAACGTCGCCTACATCCTGTGCGCCGGATCCCGCGACTGCCATGTGGGGAACGACCTCTGCTCCCGGGTGTGCTGCATGTACACCGTGAAGCAAGCCCAGCTCATCATGGGCGCCCTGCCTCTCGCGGACGTGACGATCTACTACATCGACGTGAGGGCTTTCGGAAAGGGCTTCGAGGAGTTCTACCAGCAGACCAAGGCCATGGGAACGAACTTCGTCAAGGGCAAGGTGGCGAATGTGGCCGGAGCGGACAACGGGAATCTTCTCGTCCGCTACGAGGACATCGGCGACGGTCACGTGGTCGAAGCCGAGCACGACCTCGTCGTCCTGTCGGTGGGCATGCTGCCCAACCAGGACGCCCTGGGGCTGTTCTTCGATGGTCAACTTCAACCAGACGCGCACGACTTCGTGCGGGAGATCGACGAGGATCATAGCCCCGCTCGGACGTCCATGCCCGGCGTGTTCGCGGCCGGATCGGCATCGGCGGTCATGGATATCCCGGACACGATCCTTCATTCGGCCGCGGCCGCCGCGCGGGCCGGGGCCTACGTCGAGGGGGTGCGGAGATGAGCAAGCGTCGGATCGGCGTGTACATCTGTCATTGCGGCGGAAACATCTCCGACTACGTCGACTGTGAACGGGTCCGGGACACGATCGCCGGTGAAGCCGACGTGGCCATCGCCAAGACCACAATGTTCACCTGCTCGGATGCGGCCCAGCAGGAGATCATCGACGACATTCAGAAGCACCCGCTCGACGGCATCGTCGTCGCCTCTTGCTCGCCGACCCTCCACATGCAGACGTTCCGGGGCGTGGCGGAACGGGCGGGACTCAACCCCTACCAGTACGTGCAGGTGAACCTTCGTGAGCAGTGCTCGTGGGCCCACACCGACCAACCGGGCCTCGCCAGCGAGAAGGCGATCTCGCTGGTTCGGGCGGGAATCGCCAAGGCCCGGCACACCGAGCCACTCGAGAAGACCAAGATCGATACGGTCCCACGGGCCCTGGTCGTCGGTGCGGGAATCACCGGCCTGCGTGCGGCGTTGGGCCTTTCCGACCTCGGAATCTCCGTGTTCGTGGCCGAGAAGGAGGACCGGGTCGGAGGCTGGGTCGGTACCTTTGGCACGATGTTCCCGCATGATCGGGTCGGACGCGACCTGATAGCGGAACTGGTTCGCGACATCGAAGCCAGGGACAATATCACCGTCTTCACGAACGCCGAACTCGTCGAGAAGTCGGGGAGCATCGGCGACTTCTCGGTCGCCCTCGATGTGTCCGGGGAACGAATCCCATTGAACGTAGGCGCCATCGTCGTCGCCACCGGTTTCGACGCCTACCAACCCGCGGAAGGGGAGTACGGCTACGGAAGCGACCGGGTGCTGACCCTGCCGGAATTCAAGAGACTCCTGGACGATTCCGAAGGACCGCTCGAGTACAACGGCAAACCCGTCAGAAGCGTCGCCTATATCTACTGCGCGGGGAGCTGCTCCGAAGAGAACGGCCACAAGTACTGCTCGCGCTACTGCTGCAGCGCCGTCATGCATGCCTCCCTGGTGGCTCACGAACGACAGCCCGCCCTGCACCAGTACCACCTGTATCGGGACATCCGCACCTACGGCAAGTACGAGACCTTATTCCAGCAAGCCCGCCAGAAGGGATCCGTCTTCATCAAGTTCGATGCCTCCGAACCCCCTCAGATCGACATCGGCGACGACGGCTGCCACCTGACGGTCAAGGACATCCTGACCAGCGGGAAGGAGTTGGCGCTCGACAGTGACTTGGTGGTCTTGGTCACCGCCATGGAACCACGGGCGAACGGCGACTTGACCAATCTGCTCAAGCTTCCGGTGGGGCTGGATGGCTTCTTCATGGAAATCCACCCGAAGCTCCGGCCGGTCGAAACCGTCATCGGCGGGGTCTTCATCGCCGGCACCGCCCAGGCCCCCAGGAACTCGTCGGAGAGCGCGGCCTCCGCGTTGGCGGCGACGGCGAAGAGCGCGGCCCTGCTGAAGAAGGGGTACGTCGAATTGGAGCCGTCGATCGCCACCGTGGATCCAGAAGTCTGCGTCTGGTGCAACGAATGTGTGGCCGCGTGTCCGTATGAGGCCATCGATAAGATCAGTTTCGACGACAAGGAGGTGGCGACGGTGGACGTGACCATCTGCAAGGGATGCGGAGCCTGCCTACCGTCCTGTCCCACGGGGGCGCTCCAGCTTCTCGGCTCCACCGACGAGCAGGTCAGGGCACAGATCGACGCTTTGGGGGCGGCCCTTGTCTGAGATGCTGCGGGAACCACGCGAGGTCATGCGAGACGAGATGGCCATCCGAGACCGCCTGCTGGCCTCGTTGAAGGATGGGCCTAAGACCGTGCCCGAGATCGCGGAGGCCATGGGGTACCCGACCTACGAGGTCATGCACTGGGTGATGGCGGCCAGGCGGTACGGCCTCGTGAAGGAGAGCAGCCAACCCACCGCGGACGACTACTACCAATACGCCCTCGTCGAGAAGGAGTGAGAGACGTGACCACATCCCGAGTCGATTTGGCATTTGCGGAGGCCGTGGCGACGTCCGACGCCTTTAACGCGTGGGCGTGCCTGAACTGCGGCGTCTGCAGTGCGGTCTGTCCGATCGGGATCGATCTGATGCCCCGCAAGCTGTTTCGGTACGCGATTCTCGGACTCAAGGACGACCTGCTCGAAGAGACCGACTCCATCTTCCAGTGCCTTCTCTGCAAGTTGTGCGAGGAGAACTGCATGGCCAATGTGCACATCGCCGGGAACATGCGTTTCTTGCGCGGCTACATCGACGACGAGGTATTCGGGTTGGACGCTGGTCGGGACAATGCTGATCGGGACAGGGAGGTACGTCGTGCCGCTTCCCACGCGTGACATCATCGGTTTGATGGTCGACAACCTCGACAAACGGGGCTCCGTGTTTCCGTTGTCGGCCAAGAAGGCCACCCGCTGGGCGGAAGGGTTGGACATCCCGCGTGGAGGCCCAACGGTGCTCTACACGGGTTCCATGTATCAACTGCTTCCGTACATCATCGCCATGGTGGGATTGCTGGCGCGCGTCGAAAACTCCTTCCTGGCCAGGGGGGTGTTCCTCGGGAGATTCGCCAACCGATTCGTCAACCTGTCCGCCATCGCTGCCCGGCCGTCCCGGGCTCAGGTCGAACGATACGACCAGATACTTCGTAACATCGCCCAGTTGCTTCAACGGGCTGGGGTGGAATTCGGTTACCTGTATGAGGACGACATGTACGCCGGGGCCCTCGCCTACGACATGGGGGTCGACGGATCCCTCCGCGCCCACGCCGAGCGGGTCCACGCCACGTTGCAGGAACACGGGGTTGAGAGGCTGATCACGCTCGACCCCCACACCACGAACATGCTCCGTAGCGTGTATCCGACCATGATCGACGGTTTCGACATCGAGGTGAAGAGCTACCTCGAGGTCCTCGCCGAGGTCGACGCCGAGCCTCTGCGGCGCGTCGGCGAGGACGTCATCATCCACGACTCCTGCCTCTATGCCCGCTCTGAAGGTGTGATCGACGAACCGCGCCAGTTACTCGAGCGGGCCGGGTACACCGTCAAGGAACCGCGAGAGAGCAGGAACCTGACCTACTGCTGCGGCGGGCCGATCGAGGCGCTCTTCCCGAAGAAGTCCCACGATGTTGCCCTCCAGCGAGTGGGGCAACTCCGAGGAACCGGCGGGAAGCAGGCGACCACGATGTGTCCCATGTGTCTGGCTTCGTTGTCGAAGGCCGCGGACGGGACTCTACCGATGGAGGACATCTCGGCGTTCCTCAGCCGGGCCTTCGCGTCCGATTCCTCAGGCGCGGCCGTCGAGCAGGCCCCGACGACTCAGCAACGGCCCTAGACCTCAGGCACCCCCGCCAGGGACTCCGTCAAGGCCTTCTCGCTCAGCGCGTCGTCATCGAGTTTGCCGTTGAGGAACTGATCGTACGCACCCAACTCGAGCAGGCCGTGTCCGGACAGCCCGACCACGATTACCCTCTCCTCGCCGGATTCCTTGGCGGCAAGCGCCTCGCGGCGAGCCTGTGCCATGGCGTGTGCTGATTCGGGAGCGGGGACGATGCCCTGAAGGCGGGCGAACTCCACGGCGGCCTCGAAGCACTCGGTCTGGTGCAGGGCGACCGCCTCCATGAGGCCCTCGTGGACGACGTGCGTGAGCAGCGGCGCCATGCCGTGATACCTGAGGCCCCCGGCGTGAATGGGGGAAGGCACGAAGTCGTGGCCCAGCGTGTACATCATCAACAGCGGGGTCATGCCGGCGGTGTCGCCAAAGTCATAGCGGTGCTCGCCTCGGGTGAGGGTGGGGCACGACGTCGGCTCCACCGCGGTGAGGCGCGTCTTGGTGCCGTTCACGAGGTTCTCGCGCAGGAACGGGAAGGCGAGTCCCGCGAAGTTGGAGCCACCCCCCACGCAGCCGATCACGACATCGGGGGCGCCCTCGCCCGCCTTGGCGAGCTGAAGGATGGTTTCCTGGCCGATGATGGTTTGGTGCAGCAGCACGTGATTCAGGACCGAACCCAGGGAGTAGTTGGTGTCGGCAGCCGGCGCCGCGACCTCTACGGCCTCCGAGATCGCGATGCCGAGCGTTCCGGGGTGGTCCTCGGGGAAGGCGAGGCCCGACTTCGTGAGCCGCGACGGCGAGCGGTGCAGGTTGGCGTCGAACACCTCCATGAGCGTCCGACGCTGCGGCTTGTTGTCGTACGAGACGCCCACCTGCCAGACCTCGCACTCCAAGCCGAACAGCGAGCACGCATACGCCAGCGCCGTCCCCCACTGACCGGCCCCGGTTTCCGTGGTGAGACGCCGGACCCCGGCGATGGAGTTGTAGTACGCCTGTGGAATTGCCGTGTTGATTTTGTGAGACCCGACCGGGGACATGCCCTCGTACTTGTAGTAGATGCGGGCCGGGGTTTCGAGCTTGGCCTCCCAGCGTCGGGCCCGGTAGAGCGGGGAGGGACGGTACATGGCGTACACCTGGGCCACCGGTTCGGGGATCTCGATATACCGCTCCTGGGAGACCTCCTGCAGGATCAGATCCATGGGGAACAGAGGGGCGAGGTCGTCAGGCCCGACGGGCTCCTTGGTGGCGGGATGCAGCGGCGGCGGCGGGGGCGTGGGCAGGTCGGCCATGATGTTGTACCAGTGGGTGATCTGCTCGTCGGGTTCGAGGCTGTACATGACTTGCTCGGGGCTCATCGGGGCTCCTTCGCCGCGTGCGGACTGAGTGAGTGTATTCGGAGCGTAGCCCAACACGGGGGTGGGAGCCAACCCCGTTCTTCTGGACGAAAAGGCAAGACCACGATCGGAGAACCGCTATTTGATGAATTGCACCGCGAGGATGCCAGCTACAACTCCTTCTTCTTTTGGAGGTAGACCATGGCGGCGTATCCCAGGGGGATGCGTGCCCAGTAGGTGAGGCCACGGAACAGGATGACGGCGGAGCTGGCGACCGCGACCGGCACGTTCGTGGTGGCGAGACCCGTCGCAAGCGTCACCTCGATCGCCCCAAGGCCGCCAGGTGTCGGCACGATCGCCCCGGCGGCGTTGCCGAGCAGGAAGAGGATCGCGATGTCGACCACGGCTGGCTGCTGGCCGAAGGCCCGGAGAGAGGCATAGAACGCCGCGACGAACGAGACCGTCAGGATGAGGTGGCCGGTGAGACCTAAAAGGAGTCGCCACGGTTGAGACAGGACCTCGACCAGACGCGGCCAGGTTTGACGGAGGATAGGGAGCACCTTGGCCGCCGCCCATTTCCGCATCCCGGGAAACGTCAGACCCAAGAGGACGACTATTGCCAGGATCCCAACGGCGATCAGGGCCGTGCCTCCTGGGACAGCATCGAGGGCCCCCTGGTTTCCCGTGATGAGGGCAAGGCTCACCAATCCAATGACGGTGACGACAATGGCTGAAACCTGGACGAGGGCAACCGTGGCGACGGCAAGGGGTCGGGGGACTCGGCGTTTTACGAGGAGCGATTGATTGATGAAGGCTGGACCCACTCCGGCCGGCATGGCAAGGGACACATAGGCGGCGGCCACCTGGGCCAAGAGGACCCGATTGAACGGCAACTTGATGGGGGAGAACGCGATCAGGGAGAGGGCGGCACCCAGGAAGGTCAGAAGCATCAGACCGAAGACGATGGCAACCCACCAGGGGGAGGCCCGGGTAATGGAGGCCGCCACCGCGGGGAGGTTGAAGGATGTCAGGACGGCGTAGGCGACGATGATCGTCAGGCCAAGGGTCAACACGGTTCGGAGGCCAAAGCGGATGATGCGCTGGGGCTCGGATGGGGCCTCCGGCATCATCTCGAGGATGATCGAGCGAACATTCCGGAGAACAGGACCCCTCGCCTTGGTCTCGATCCTCGTGGAACGCGGAAGCAGCACGCCCTGGAGGAAGGGGGCGAGGGCTGCGACCTCGGATTCGGGAAGGGCCCGGAAGGCAGATTCGACGGCTCGCTTCGCCCCCACCTTGGCCGCGATCATTGCCACCAACTGAACGGAATCGATCGACCGCGAGAGGCCTCCGGAGGCGACCTCCCCCATCTCCCAACTGGACAGCCACACGACGGGAGCTTGGCCGCCATCCTCGGGGCACACCAGCACGGTGTCGGAGGTCAGGGAGCGGTGGGTAATACCGGCATGATGCGCCTTAAGGACCTCGGCCCAGATCGCATCGATCATGGTATCGGTCGTGTCCTCTGGCGATAGATCCGCGAAGGCTCGACACCCGCTGGGTCGCTGATAGACCAGGATCATCGTGTCCCGGGATTGGGCCATGCCAAGTACCCGAGAGGTTCTGACCCCGGCCGTACGGGCGGCATGCGACACCAGGGCGGTGCTTTCCGCTACGTGGCGAAGGTCAAGGGAGGGACGGGTGTCGATTCCCCTGACCCTGAAGGAACGCCAGGCCTTGGCGATGCTCCCGGCGGCGATCTGATCCCCATCAAGGGCAACGACGAAAAGTCGGTGCCCCTCCACCGTCGTCAACTCGTAGACGCGTCCTTGACGAGTGCGGGCGAGGGCGAGGCAGGCGGGGTCGATATTTTCGGTGGAGAATTCGGACTGGGCGTCGACCCGGACGATCCGCTTCGGTTCATACCCGGAGCGTCTTATTCCCTCGATAAGGTGCTCACCGTATGCCCGATCCGTTGGGGAACCCATAACGAAGCGAACGAGAAGGCCGACGGCCCGGCCGACGAAGATGGTGGCCAGGACCGCGGAAAGGGTAGCGAAGCCACTGATGGCGGCTAGAGCCATGGCGACCCACAGGACATTCCACGAAATGGAAATGGGCCGAAAGACCCGTCGTCGCCCAGCGGCCGTGAGCATGGCCGCCAGGCCCGCGAGATATGCGGGCATGACCACGTCGGTGAGCCCGTTTGCGGTGATGCTCAGGCTGTCGATGAGTTCAGGTGCCCCCCAACGTCGGGATGCTTCCGCCGCGAGCAACGCAGCAACGATACCGAGCGCCATCCCGCCAATGGCTTCGACGATGCGACGGGGTTCGCGTCGAGTGGCAAGGGCAAGGATGATGACGATTGGAATGACGAGGGTGATAGCCCCCTCAAGGATGTTGACCGGGGCGACCAAGAGGGGATGGAGAACGGAGTAGAAACTCTGGATGTCCTCGGTTATGCCGGCGGTGGTTCCCGAGGCGTACGCGCCGATTAGAAGAATTACGACGGTTCCCACAACCGTCAGGACGAGCTTGATGAGGTCGCTGACGAGGCGGGCGCGTTCGGTTGGCTGGTCGACAATGTAGACCTGGGGAGGGGTCGCCGCGTCGGTCGCGGTAGCGGGATCGTCGCGGACCATGGCCCCGAGTCTAGGAGGCTTGAGCCCTGTTACGCGAGGTTCAGGGCATCGAGCCACGAGTCAGGGAGGACCTCCGGTCCAACGAAAGAGACGAGATCAAGCAGGGCGTGGGCCGCTATGAGGGGACCGAGCCGTCTGGTTCTCGTGTAGACGGCGGCGAAGACCAGGCCCATGATCAGGTTCCCAAGTGCCATGGGCCACCCCTGGTAGAGGTGATAAGAGGCGCGAAGGAGGGCCGATGCCGCGATCGCCGTGGGGACTCGCCATTTCATCTCACCAAGGCGAGTCAGAAGGTACCCGACGGCCACCGTCTCCTCAAGTAGGGCGACCGCGAGCGCGCTGAGGATGAGGACAGTGGCGGCCCACCACTCGTCGGGAAGCCCACTCGTGTCGATCCGGACGCTCTGGCCGAGCGCGCGGCCGGCGATGTATAGCCCAAGCCCGGGGATTCCGATGACCGCAGCAAGGCCGCATCCCCGGGCCAGGTCCCGGTGGGGGGATGTCGGTCCACGCCTGTTCCAGACCAGCCCCAGGCGTTCCCGCGCCCGCATCGTCCCGTTTCCTAGAAGGAAAAGGGCGAGGGCGACGGGTACGAGCGAAAAACCGATCTGGAGGAATTGGTGGACGAGGTCCATGACATTGATTTCGGATGCCGAAGGGTGAAGCGTCGTCGTTTGGGAGCCGATTGGGGCCTCGGCGAGATACCTCTCGATGAGTCTCCAGATGGCGAAGACCCCGGCTTGCCCCAGGCTGAGCCCCAGAACGATGAGAACCTCGGCACGAAGTCGTTTTGAGGTCAAGCCGGTCATTCGGTCTGGAGGAAGGAGACGAGGCGACCGGCTAGGCCGGTGTAGGAGGCCGGAGAGAGGGCGACGAGGCGGTCGGTGACATCCTCCGGTAGGCCGAGGGATCGGATGAAGTCCCGCAGACCGTCGGCGTCGATGCGGTTTCCTCGAGTGAGTTCCTTGAGCCGTTCGTACGGGTTGTCCATCCCCGGGGTTCCTGCGAGCGAGGCGGCCCGCATCGCCGTCTGAATCGCCTCGCCGAGGACTTCCCAGTTCCCGTCGAGGTCACGGGAGAGGGCTTCAGGGTCGACGTCGAGCCCGGCAAGTCCCAGGCGGACGTTCCGGATCGCCAGGAGCGAATGGCCGAGGGCGACTCCGATGTTGCGCTGCGTCGAGGAGTCGGTGAGGTCGCGCTGGAGCCGACTGGTGACGAGGGTTGCTGCGAGTGAGTCGAGGAGCGCGGATGAGATCTCGAGGTTGGCCTCCGCGTTCTCGAAGCGGATGGGATTGACCTTGTGTGGCATGGTCGATGACCCCACGGTGCCCTGGCCCCGGACCTGGGTGAAGTAGCCGAGCGAGATATATGTCCAGGTGTCTGTGGCGAGGTTGTGCAGGATCCGATTGAAGCGGGCCACGTCGGAGTAGAGCTCGGCCTGCCAGTCATGGGGTTCGATCTGCGTGGTCAAGGGGTTCCACGAGAGCCCAAGGCCCTCGACGAATGTCCGAGATATCTGGATCCAGTCGGCAGTGGGAACGGCGGCAACGTGTGCGGCGAAGGTACCGGTCGCCCCGTTGATCTTTCCCAGGTATTCTTGGCCGTCGATGCGATGAAGTTGACGGGCGAGCCTTGAGGTGAGGACCGCGAACTCCTTGCCGAGCGTCGTGGGGGTCGCGGTCTGGCCGTGGGTGTGGGAAAGCATGGGGAGGTCGGCGTGTTCTCGTGCCAGGGTAGCCAGGTCGTTCACGAGAAGGCGCGCGGCCGGCAGCCAGACCTCCCGAATGGCGCCACCGATGGCCTGGGCGTAGGAAAGGTTGTTGATGTCCTCGGAGGTCAGGGCGAAGTGAACCAGTTCCGTGAGATCGGGAAGGGACGTGCCGGGAATGGACTTCCCCGCCTCAGCGAGGCGCTTCTTCAGGAAGTACTCGATCGCCTTGATGTCGTGGATGGTCACCCGTTCCGTCTCGGCCAATTCGGCGATATCGGCTTCACCGAAGGCCTCTGGGATGGCTCGAAGGAACGTACGATCGTCGTCCGTGAGGGGGGCGACGCCCGGCATCTGCCCACCATCGGCGAGGTGTATCAGCCACTCGATCTCGATGCTCAGTCGGGCTCGATTGAGCGCCGCCTCACTCAGGTGGTCGACGAGGGGGGCGACGACGGAACGGTATCGGCCGTCCAAAGGCCCCAGGGGTATAGCCGGGTCGATTTCCGCGAGGTTCCTCCACGACCGGGTCACGGGTCCATTGTTCCATGGGGAGCGCCCCGAAAGGCCCTAGATGTCCTCCGTATTCCAAAGGGGTCCGGTCATCCACCGAATCGTGTGGGGCGAGGCCTGTCACCGAAAGGCCCCATACCGTCGCCCCATGATGGGTACCCTTCACCACGAGAATCAGGTCACCATCCCCCTCTCGGTTCGCGTCATCCTCTCGGGGTCCTCGGATGACCTCACCTGGATACTGAGGCTTTTGGGGAGCGCGAAGGACATCGAGTGGGTCTCGGATACGGCCCCCCTATTCCTTGCCCACCTCGATCGCATGATCCATCTGGTTCACATCGTAGGGGACAGGCTCGAGACGGCGGAAAACGCGGTACGTGCCCTCGCACGGTCGGCATGAGCGAGAGCATCGCGGTCATCGGCGGCGCTGGGGGAACCTATGCGCGGCTCGAAGACCTTTCAAGGGCGGTCAAATTAATGAATGCGGCGGCCAATCACCTCGTAGCAATCGGGAAGGCCACACGCGTAGCGAGCCGAACCGTTGTTGAGATCGACGTCCCCGCCGAGCACCTCCACGCCCTCGGCTATGCCGCCGATCGCATCGCATGGATCGATCAAGGCCAAGGGGGAGCGACGAGGGTGGCGTTGGAGATCGAAGATCTAGCCTGGAGCCTTCGGCAGACGGTCGACCTGCTTGAGCAAGCCGAGAGGGTCTCTGAATCGATTTGGACCAAGGCCAAACGGCTCTGGGACAAGACGAGTTCGGTGGCATCCGCCGCCGTCTGGGTGCCGCTCAAGGCCGTCGGAGCCGGTTCCGGCGCGATCGCGCACGAGGTGGAGGATTGGACGCCGGAATGGCTTCCCGTTCATTGGGTTGCCTCAGGCGGTGGCTGGCTGGCGGACACCGTCAATCCGGACTGGACCCCCAATCTGGCACCCCTCGTCTATGGGGATGACCTTCAGGCCCTGCTCGCGGTGGGCGATGACGCCTACCAGAACGTCACCGCCATTCCGCAACTCGTTCTCTCGAGGTTTGATCTCTGTGTTCCCGACGACCTTGTTGCAGCCATCTCTGGGGAACTCGCGGTGCTTGCGCTCGCGCTCGACGAGATCTTGGGAGATCTACGGGGATTGCTCGTCGTCCCCGTTGATTCACGGGATATCGCCCCGCCCATGGGTGTGGCCGATCTTCTTGGACGCTTGGATCGATTGTCCCCAAATGGGGCGGACGGGGCCGGACGCATCGCGATTTCTCGCATAGAACACCAAGAGGGAGAGCCTGCGTGGATCGTCGAGATCCCCGGAACACAGGACGGGATACCCGATGGGGGTTCGAACGTCATCGACATCACCTCGAACTTCCTCCTGATGTCCCTCGGAGTGTCCGATCTCACGGTCGCCGTCGAGCGGGCGATGGAAACTGCGGGCGTCTCAGGCGACGAGGAGGTCCTCATCGTGGGACATAGCCAGGGAGGGATCGCGGCGATGAGTCTGGTCTCGCAGCCCTCCTTCTCTGAGAAGTACAACGTGACGGCGGTCTTGACGGCCGGGGCCCCTGTGGGGAGGACGGAGCCTCCGCCGGGTACCTCGATCCTCTGTCTGGAGCATCCAAGCGACACTGTGCCGGCCCTCGACGCGACCCATAACCCCGACCAGCCGAACTGGACGACCGTGCGCAGAGATTTAGCATCGTCGGACAACGAGGCCGACCGGCGGGCCGATGACAACATCATCAAGCGACACGAACTCGATGCCTATCGACGGACGGCCGCCTATGTCGACACATCGACCGATCCCTCGATCCGACGATGGCTAAAGGACACAGAGGCGTTCTGGGAGGACGACGGCCGCACAACTTCTACCCGCACGGTATACGAAGCGATACGCGGCACCGACGGAATAGTCGTCGCCTCGACCGCGCCGTAGCCCTACGCCCCGTCCTGCCAGCGCTGGTAGAACAGATTGAGCATCGGCACGAACTCTCCGGTGGCCTTGAAGTTGCCCTCATAGGTGGGATGGCTGTCGCCGTCCACGGCATAGGCCGAGGTGTTCGAACCCTGGTCCGTGACGTATTCGATCTGCCCGTCGCGGTAGCGGTGGTGGTTTCCGCTGGCGGTGCCGAGATCGTTGGTGTACGGATCGCCGCCGTTGGAGGAAAGGACGTTGTAGAAGTCGAACACGGCGACGTTCGAGTGGGGGTAGTCGTCCAGCCAGTCCTCCACTAGCCAGCGGTTGAAGCCCCGAGCATTTTGGGCGGCCGCAGAGTCCGTGTCGCTCGCGAGCAGGGGAGGCGCCGTGATCACGACGAAGAGCTTGTCCGTGTGATCCCCGAAGTACTCGAGCAGGTCCAGGTACAGCCGCTTGGCATTGCCCACCGTCAGATTGTCGAGGCCGGCGCCGGCAAGGGGGTTGCTTCCCACAGTGACCGGATCGCCGGGATGGCCCTCGATATGGGAATTGGGGAAGCAAGACTTGAACATGATGATCTCGTTCTCTCCGCCCGGGTCATCGTCGAGGCGCGAGTACCAGGAGTTCTGCTCGGACTCGGAGTAGACCGCATCCAAGATCCTGTCGTGCGAGGAACCTAGGAACCAGTTCCACCAATTGCCGATGTCGGTGTAGTCGCCGATCGGACCGCCAATTTGCGAATCAGTGGGACCCCATCCGTAGTTCGTGTCGCTGACGAAGTAGTTGTTGTCCGCAAGCGCGATGCCCAGTCCTCCGGACTCGTCCGCGAGCCAGGCCTCGCCGGTGGAGTGGTGTATGAAGATGAGCCTGACCGTTTGTTCGGGCGCTGGGACCTCGCTGTCGATGGCGTGGGACCAGTCTGGAGTGGTCGAAACTTGAGGAGTCTCGTCAGGTGACTGGCCGTCGAAAGAGGGTGTGGCAGAGGGCGACGACGAGCCGCAACCGGCCAGGACGAAAGCCGCCACGAGAACGATGGGAAATCGTCTCATGTGGCTAGTGGCCCTTGCGTCCTGCAGAACCCCCGAAGATCATCGTGATGATCGCGATGACCAGAGCGGCGAGGAGCGTCTTCCAGAAGCCCCCGACCTCGAGCGTGGCGAAGTCCGTCTTCTGCGATACCCAAGAGGCGAGCACGAGCATCGCCCAGTTGATGATGAGCGAGAAGAGGCCAAGGGTGAGGATGCGGACCGGAAGGGTCACGACGCGGATAAGAGGTTTCACCAGGGCATTGACGACGACGAGGATGATCGCGACACCCAGGAAGGTCAGGACACGACCCCACCAGGATCCGTTCCCACCATAGACGTCGACATCCAGCCCGAGTTTGGTCACGATCCAGATCGCAAGAGCCGTCACTGCAAGTCGCCATAGGATTCTCATGGCCCCCATTGTTCCACGGCGGTGGCATGCTAGCCGTATGACCCTCCCGGTACCACGAGAAGTCATTGCGGCCTTGCCGAGTTATGTCCCTGGGGCACGTGGCTCCACAGATGGGCCCGTGCCGGTGAAACTCTCCTCGAATGAGAACCCCAACGAGCCCCTTCCCTCCGTCCGAGAGGTGATCGCGCACGCCTCCGCCTCGATCAATCGGTACCCGGACATGTTCAGCGGGGAACTGACCGAGGCCCTCGCGAGACGTTACGACACCTCCGAAGATTCGATCGTGGTTGGGGCGGGCGCGGTCGCCGTGCTGGGTCATGCGCTTCAGGCCTTCGCGGGTGTGGGCGACGAGGTGGTCTACGCCTGGCGGTCCTTCGAGGCGTATCCGATCCTTACGAGGCTGACCGGCGCGACGACGGTAGCCGTCCCCCTTGCACCCGGGGGGGTCCACGATCTTGAGGCCATGGTCCGCGCCGTGACGGATCGGACCAAGGTGGTGCTGCTGTGCTCCCCTAACAACCCGACGGGGCCCGTTCTCGACGCCACCCGCTTCGAGGCGTTCATGAGGGCGACTCCGGGAACGGTGCTGGTCATTCTCGATGAGGCGTACATCGAGTTCGCGCGTGATCCTCTGGCGCTCGACGGGAGGATGGTCCTAGAGCGATACCCCAACCTCGTGGTGGCCCGGACCTTCTCCAAGGCGTATGGCCTCGCAGGCCTTCGGGTCGGGTATGCGCTTGGGGAACCAGAGATAGTCTCAGCGATCCGTGCATGCACCACTCCATTCTCGCTGTCGGGTATCGCCCAGGCGGCGGCCCTTGCCTCCCTTAGGGCCGAGCCCGAGTTGATGGCGAGGGTAGACGGCATCGTCTCCGAGAGGGATCGGGTCCTCGCTGCACTGAAGGGACAGGGATGGAAGGTCCCGGAGACGCAGAGTAACTTCTTCTGGATTCCTGCGGGCGAAGAGACCTCCGCGTTCGCCTCCCACCTTCGGGCCGCATCTCCTCCCGTCCTCGTCCGTCCCTTCGATGGCGACGGGGTCCGTATCACCGTCGGTTCCTCTGAGGAGAACGACCACCTGATCGCGACCCTTGCGGGTTACCCCTCTCGGTTCTAGGCGACATTTCCGGGGCGCACGGACCCGACGGGGGTGCGATCACGTCGGCCGTCTTGCCAACCTACGCTCCCGTAGCCTACGCTTGCGTAGGTTAGGCGGAGCGAGGCCGCGGGTGCGGCGTAGGAGGTATGAGTGAACGCCCACGGACCGCTTTCAGATGACGATGTTGTCCGCCTGTTGACCCACACCGGGGAACGCCTCGAGCACCCCGAGTACTCCCCCCTAGCAGAAAAACTCGACTTCCCGATGCTCCGCACCATGTGGCGGGACATGACCCTCGTCCGGGCCTTTGACACCGAGGCCACGTCCCTTCAGCGTCAAGGTGAGCTTGGGCTATGGGTTGCGTCGCTCGGACAGGAGGCCGCCCAAATCGGTTCCGGACACGCCCTCACTGCCAGGGATTGGGTGTTTCCCTCCTACCGCGAGCACGGCATCGCCTACCTTCGAGGAATCGACCTGGCGGACATCCTTAAGATCTTCAGGGGACTCGAGCACTCGAGTTGGGTACCCGAGGAACACAAGTTTCACCTGTATACCCTTGTCGTTGCCGCACAAACCCTCCACGCCACCGGCTACGCCATGGCGATGGACCGGGACGGGCTCGTCGGATCAGGGAGCCCCGACCACGACGCCGCCGTCATCTGCTACCTCGGGGATGGGGCCACCTCCGAAGGAGACTCGAACGAGGCGCTAAACTTCGCGGCCGTCAATAACGCGCCGGTGGTGTTCTTCTGCCAGAACAACCAGTATGCGATCTCCGAGCCGACATCCCGGCAGTCGAAGGTCGCTCTGGCCCGGAGGGCAGACGGAGTGGGAATCCCCGGGGTCAGGGTGGACGGAAACGACGTCCTCGCCTCGTACGCGGTTACCAGGCAGGCGCTCGAGAGGGCCCGGTCCGGAGGCGGCCCTTCCTTCATCGAGGCCTTTACCTATCGGATGGCGGCACACACGACGTCGGACGACCCAACTAGGTACCGGACGAGGGCCGAGGAAGACTACTGGAGGGATCGCGATCCGATCGCAAGGCTGACCATGTACCTTGAGCGCGCGGGAGAGCTACCGGCGGCTTTCCAGGACGAGACACATGTTGAAGGAAAGGCGTTGGCAGCGAGGGTCCGCACGCGGTTGAGGGGATTCATCCGGGCTCCTGCCCGCGACATGTTCGATCACGTGTATGCGGAGCCCCATGCGATGGTCGACTCTGATCGGGCGTGGTTCGAGCGCTACGAGCGATCCTTCGCCGATGTGGAGGTAGAGGGCTGATGGCGGAGCTTACGTTGGCAGCGGCCATCAATGCCGGTTTGCGCAAGGCGATGGAACGGGATCCGAAGGTTCTCCTGATGGGGGAGGACATCGGAGTGCTAGGAGGCGTCTTCCGGGTCACCGATGGGCTTCACGAGGACTTTGGCTCGGAACGGGTCATGGATACCCCGCTGGCGGAGTCCGGGATCATTGGCACCGCGATCGGCATGGCCATGCGGGGGTACCGACCGGTCTGTGAGATTCAATTCGACGGCTTCATCTTTCCGGCGTTCAATCAGATCACCACCCAACTGGCGAAGATGCACTACCGATCCCAGGGGCACATCACACTTCCGGTGACGATCCGTGTGCCGTTCGCGGGGGGCATAGGGGCTGTCGAACTTCACTCCGAGAGTCCCGAGGCGATGTTTACCCATACCCCGGGGCTTCGGGTGGTCTCTCCGGCGACCCCGGAGGATGGATACACGATGATCCAGCAGGCGATAGCCTCGCCCGATCCCGTCCTCTTCTTCGAGCCGAAGGCTCGCTATTGGGATAAGGCAGACGTTGACCTGGACGTACTTTTCGATGTCACTTCCGCGACGGCAGGAATCGGTCACGCGAGGGTCGTACGCCAGGGGGACGATGTCACCGTTGTCGCCTACGGGCCGACGGTCAGGCTTGCCCTTCAGGTCGCCCAGGTGGAGGAGAAGGAAGGTTCGAGCCTTGAGGTAATAGACCTCAGGTCTTTGAGTCCCCTCGATCATCAGGCGGTCGTTCGATCGGTAAGAAAGACCGGCCGGTGCGTGATCGTTCACGAGGCTCCGACGGCGTTTGGGGTGGGTGCGGAACTAGCCGCCCGCGTGACCGAGGAGGCGTTCTTCCACCTCGAGGCTCCCATCCTCAGGGTCGGAGGGTTCTTCATGCCCTACCCTGGATCGAAGTTCGAGCACGACTACCTTCCCAGCGTCGATAGGCTTCTTGATGCCATCGACCGAGTTCTGGCCCACTAGGAGCGCGCGATGCCTTCGTTCGAGACGTTCAACCTTCCCGATGCCGGGGAGGGCTTGACCGAGGCAGACGTCGTTACCTGGCTCGTCAAGCCCGGGGATGCCGTAGAGGTCAATCAACCCCTCATAGAGATCGAAACCGCGAAGTC
The DNA here is from genome assembly GCA_964610155.1 of uncultured Demequinaceae bacterium. GTDB lineage: Bacteria > Actinomycetota > Actinomycetes > Actinomycetales > Demequinaceae > JAFGBM01. The sequence goes on along the minus strand of CAZSUY010000003.1, from coordinate 114,309 downwards.
ATTGGTAGAGATCCCTTGCCCGGTCGATGGCCTGGTGTCGGAACTGCTGGTGAGCGAAGGCGACACCGTAAGCGTCGGCAAACCCATCATCGTCTTCGACGTGGATCCCAATGGGCCGGTTCCGGAGTTCATCGTCGAGGTGGAATCCATCACGGAATGGACTACTGAACCCACTGCAGAATCCACTGCAGAACACACCACGGAATCCACCCCCGAACCGGATGGCACGACTGTGCTCGTCGGGTATGGCGTCAGCGTGACGGATGCGGTGCGGCGACCCCGCCACGTCGAGGTGTTTTCGCCCCTCGGCGAGGAGTCCGACGCAGAAATCAATCACCCCGTCTTCGCGAAGCCGCCGGTGCGTCGCCTGGCTCGAGAACTCGGTATTGACTTGACGACCGTCAGCCCATCGGGGCCAGGGGGAATTGTCACCCGTGAGGACGTCCTTCAGCACGCGAAAGCCACAGAACCCAGAAGTCTCGCGACCTATGCGGCAGACGACCAGCCATGGCTGGAATCGGGGGTCGTCAGCGCGGATGGACGTTTGACCAGGGTCCCGGTGAAGTCGGTGCGTAAACGCACGGCCGATGCGGTGGTGAGATCGGCCTTCACCGCCCCCCACGTCACGGTGTTTCACACCCTCGACGTCACGGCCACGATGGATCTGGTCTCCAGGCTCAAGGAGGACAAGGAATTCGCGGACGTTCGGGTCACCCCCCTACTGATCGCGATGAAGGCCCTTCTGTTCGCGGTGCGTCGCCACCCGGAGATCAACGCTTCCTGGGACGACGAACGGCAAGAGATCGTCTACAAGCACTACGTCAACCTCGGAATCGCCGCCACGACCCCGCGGGGACTCATCGTCCCGAACATCAAGGATGCACACCGATACGACCTCCACACGCTCGCGCAGGAATTGCAGGCGCTGACTAACGAGGCGCGCAATGGGTCGACCCCGCCGAGCTCCATGCAGGACGGGACCATCACCATCACTAACGTCGGGGTCTTCGGCATAGACACGGGAACGCCGATCCTCAACCCGGGTGAGGCGGCGATCCTCGCCTTCGGCGCCGTCCGTCAGCACCCCTGGGTTCATGAAGGGGCCGTAGTGCCGCGTTGGGTCACGCAACTTGCACTGTCGTTTGACCACCGGCTAGTTGACGGAGAACTCGGGTCGCGGGTCCTTGCCGATGTTGCCGTCGTTCTTGGGGACCCGAGCCGCGCCCTCGTGTGGGGCTAGCCCTTCGGTTTGGGCGGGCGGACCCTCGCAGGTTCGGCGACGACAGGATTGGGGACGACAGCCCTGGATTCACCGGCCAGCACGGCCTCAGCCTCAGCCTCGGCTTTCGCCGCTCGCTCGTCGAAGAGGTTTTCCAACCCGGATTTTTCGCTGAGTCGGAGTGAGGGCAGGAAGAAGGAGACGACGAAGGCGATGATGAGGATCCCCGCGGCGATCAACATGACCCCGTTGATGGCGTCAGAGAAACCGATCCTGAAGGGGGCTGCGATTTGAGGGTGTAGATCCTGAAGGAAGGAGGTGTCGTCGAGGGAGATCCCAGCGGCCTCCGCATGGGCGAGGTCACCCGTCGATAGCGCTTGGAGCACCATGCCGTTCTTGCCGCTGGAGATGACTGCGGGATCCGACACCACAGACTGGAAGGCCGGGGTCTCCGTCGCCCGGGCGAAGGCATCCGCGATCCGGTCCTTGACCGTTCCGAAAAGGATCGAGAGGAACACGGCCGCGCCGAGTGACCCCCCGATCTGCCGGGAGAACATGACCGAGGCTGTCCCAGCGCCATTGTCTTTGGCAGGAAGGGCATTCTGGACGGCCAGCATGAGGGGTTGCATGAGGCAACCAAGGCCGAATCCGAAGATGATGGCTCCCACGATGATGCTGGAGAATGGGGAATCGTATTCGAGGTGAGAGAGGTAGAACGTGCCAACGATGAGAAGGAACGATCCGACGACGGGAATCCACTTGTAGCGAAGGGTCTGGTAGATGATACGGGTCGCGATCACCGCAGCCAGCAAGATGCCGACTGTGAAGGGGATCATCGCGAGGCCCGCGCGCGTCGGTGACATGCCCCGGGAGATCTGGAGATAGAGCGGAAGGCCGGCGAGCCCGCCGAACATCGCGAAGCCCATGATGAAGTTCATGGTGGTGGTGATCGCTACCGTCGGAATCCGGAACATTCTCAGGGGAAGGAGGGCGTCGTCCCCTTCCGAGCGTTCGATGAAGACGAAGGCCACCCACCCGATGATGGAGATCGCAAAGAGGATCAGGGAACTAGAGGACTTCCATCCCCAATCGTTTCCTCGCTCGAGGACGACGAGCAGAGGAACGATCGCCACGACCAGCGCCGAAACACCAGACCAGTCGACCCTTCCGGTAGCGTGGTCAAAATGGGGGACGTGGAGGACCCGGACGATGAGGACAAGGGCGGCGGCACCGAGGGGAACGTTGAGAAGGAAGATCCAACGCCAGCCGGAGATGCCGAGGAGGCTGTCGGTGCCGGCGAAGAAGCCTCCAAGGACGGGACCGAGGACGGCGGAGACTCCCCAGACCGCGAAGAAGGCAGCCTGGTAGCGGGTCCGCTCCCGAGGGGCCAGGATATCTCCAAGAATCATGATGGCGAGGGCCATGAGGCCACCAGCGCCAACCCCCTGGATCGCTCGGAAGGCCGCGAGCTCGTACATCGATCCGGCGAATGTGCAGAGGGTCGAGCCGAGGACAAAGAGGCCAAGCGCTGTCACGTAGAAGGGCTTCCGTCCGAAGATGTCGGAGAGTTTTCCATACAGGGGGGTGGCTAACGTGGCTGCAACCATGTATGCCGTCGTCACCCATGCCTGAATGGTGAGGCCGTTGAGATCGTCACCGATGGTACGGATCGCAGTGGCGACGACCATCTGGTCGAGCGAGGCCAGGAACATGCCGACGACGAGGGCGAGGACGATGAGATTGACCTGGCGTCGGGTGGGGGGCACGAAGGCGTGGGACATGGCTTTCTGACTTTCTTGAACGAATTGAGAGGGAGGGGCCGCACGTCGCCATCATCGATGGTGGGAGCGGAGTATCAGCCTACATGTGGGAGAGAGGACCGAAGCGACCATCGCGGGACCTATGGATTCCCCTTAAGATGAACGTTTTTCCACGAGTTTTGTCCACATGGGTGTTAGGAATCGGGCCTGCAACGGGATCGACGGTGGACAACCCTGTGAAGAAGAGGTGGATAGAAATTGGGGTTAGATTTCGCTTGCGCGGCCATGGCGAGTCGGACTAGACATGAGGACATCGGGATTGAGATCTATCGCAGAAAGGTCGGGCAACTGACCAATCGGATGATCGAGATTCTGGGCCATCCGGACAACGGTAGTCCACGTCGAGGTCGAGTCCTTCGGGGCAGCACCGAGAACTGTGGGTGACGGCACAGGGGCTGACGGGCCCGGGTGGTAGGTCGAGAGGTCGAGCTGCAAGGCGCGATGCCGCATCGTCAATGGCGGCCTTCGGTTCCCCGGGCAACCGGTGGTACTGGAAACTCGAGGCCATGGAAGGGCCCCTCGGACGCTTACTCCGAGGGGCCCTACCTTTCGCCCATCTATCAAGGAGGGGTTCTACTCCGTCGACGTTCAATCCATCGGGGTGGCCGCATTGTGAAGGCCCCTCGGACGCTTACTCCGAGGGGCCTTAATGGCAACGGTTGTTCTCGACCGATGACGATTCCACGGTAGGAGTTGCGGCGGGATATGGCGCAGCGACACGCGGGGATGGGACGATGGAGCCCGACGAAGGGAATGGACGGATCATGACAATGGCTATGCGTATCGGGCTGGCCGGGATTACATGCGTTCTCGTCGGCATTGCGCTCTCGGGGTGTTCCGGCCCGGCACCGACGCACGAGACGCCCGGTTGGGATGAGTTGATCGAAGAAGTGCATGGGCAGTTGGCGACCATCAGTCCCGACCTTGCGCCCGATCCAATCGATTCAGTACCCGATCCGGTCGATCCCTACGCGCAACTGACACGATCGAGCCCAAACGCGGTTCTTTCCGACCTCAGCGATGTCGTCGTGGGGCAGTGCTTCCTGTATCCATACGACGAAGATGACGAACTCATGGACGTCGTCCAAGTGGTTCCTTGCACTGAGCCTCATTACGGCGAGGTCTATGCCACCGGGCAATTCACGCAGGAAACCTACTCCGATGATTTTGGCATGAGGGTTTCGGCATTCTGCGAAAAGGAATTCGAGGGTTATGTGGGTATCGGTTATCAGTTTTCTGAGTTGTATTTCGACTACTCGTATGCTTCGCAGTACGGATGGGATCAGGGGCTTAGGGGATGGCGATGCTATGCCGTGGAGGCAGACTACGAGAACACGGGATCCGTTGAGGGGACCCATAGATAGGGCCTCATCGGTGTTGTCCAGGTAGCATCGTGCCAGGAATAGCTAGGAGGGCATGGTGACCTATCCGCCGTCGCGGGACTCCGGAGACGCGGCCATGCCCACTCCGGAATCGGCTCCGCGGCCAATCTTCGCCCCGGTGAACCCAGCCCAGCCCACGCCCCCTGCTCAGGTTCCCGATCCCGCCCCGGTTGCACCCCCCGCTCCGGCTCCTACCCCCGCCCCGGTTCCTACCCCTGCTCCGGTTCCTGCCCCCGCCCCGGTTCCTACCCCTGCTCCGGTTCCTACCCCTGCCCCGGTTTCTACCCCTGCTCCGGCTCCTACCCCTGCCCCGGTTGCACCCCCTGCTCCGGCTCCTACCCCCGCCCCGGTTGCACCCCCCGCCCCGGCTCCCGATCCCGCTCAGCTGCCGCCTCAACCGGCATTCCCACCATCTCGTCAGGGCTTTCCATTGGCACCTGCGTCGGAACCCCCAACACCTCATGCGGCACCACCTGGGACGACTCCGGGATTCCCGACTCCACCCCCCGCTTCGGCGGCTACGACCCCGGCTCCGGCCCAGATTTCGGGCCCGTTGGTACCTGGACCGATGGACGCGTCAACGCCCCCTCCCCCCGACCTAGCCTCTCCCCTTCCTCAGGGGACAAAGCCGTCGTCAGCGAGGGAAGGCCGCCGGATCGGCTCAATCGTGGGTATCGCCTTGGGTTTCGTTGTTCTCGCGGCCGCGGGAGCTGCTGCGGCGATCTTCTTCCTTGGCCAGGGTGAGGCCTCGTCTGCCCGGGCCGACGTCGCCGCTATCGGTGAGGAAGTCGCGGCACAGTATGAAGCTGGAGGGGAGCCTGTTGTCTTATACAGCGACGGCGCGTACTCAATTGGCGCCACCCTCCTGGAATCAAATGTCACGGATCAAACGCTCGACTTCTATCCCGGGGCAGAGGACTTCTGCATCGTGTTGACCACTTCGAGCGGGGTGTCGTATTCCTACGACGCTGCCACGGGGGCGATGGACGGTTCTTGCGCACCGGCGGGGACCGAGCCGCTGGATTCGACAGATATTGGCACGCTCGATTCGTCCCTGACGAGCTCCGAATACTGGTTTGATTTGTCAATCGGAGATTGCGTGCTCGACGACACCTCCATCATTACGGAGCCATCTGGCTCATTGTCAGCTCCACTGTCGTCGCCGACGATCGTGCCCTGCACGGACTCGCACGTCGGGGAAATCTATGCGATCGCTCGGATCGAGGGGCAAGACGCCCCCGACGATACCGCTTTCCGTCACCATGCACGTGAGTTGTGTGAGGGCGCGGCCTTCGAGTCATACGTGGGGGAACCCTACTTCGGCTCGGATCTGTTCTACGCCGTGCTCTACCCGACGGAGGAGTCTTTCTCGGCGGGAGCGAACGAGATGGTGTGCATACTGACCACGGGAAGTGGCGAGACGACGGGGTCTCTCCGCAGCGAGGTCGCCGAATAACCATGCATGGAGCGGGTGACGGGAATCGAACCCGCGCCATCAGCTTGGGAAGCTGAAGTTCTACCATTGAACTACACCCGCACGTAGGCTACTTGACGGCGCCCCCGCGCCTGACCAGCATAGTAGAACGAAGGAAGGGGTGATGATGGCGATCTTGGGCCGAGGCCGAAGGTCTCACAATCGGCATCACCCACAGCCACGACTAACTCCTCATGAAGTCCTCGACAAGACCTTCGTTCTTCGCAGGATCAGGACCGGATATGATCCCGACGAGGTCGATGATTATTTGGATTCGGTCGCCGCAGCGATGGCTGGACTCGCACCCCGAGTGACGGCATGGGACATTCGGCAGCATGAATTCCAGCAGACGAGAAAACTAAACAGTTTCGATCATGAGGAAGTCGACAACTTCCTCGAACTCATTGCGCAGACGCTTGAGGATCTGGAAGCAGGGTTCCCTCAATACCCAACGATCGCGGATCTCGAGCCCCCCACATTCTGGGGAGAGTAGGGCCGCCCCTCTTCGAGGTCAAAGGCGCATTAGCGAAGGATGAGCGCAAACTCCGTTGCCGCTGTTTCGCCGGGCTCGATAATGAATACGCCCGTGTCGGGAACCCCTTGTGCGTGAAGGGTGAAGGCATCGTTGGCGTTCGTCACGGGTTCGACGGCGAAGTACGACTCGCCCACGGGCACGAACACCACGACGTGGGAGAGAAGGTCGCCCGCCTTGATATCGACTGTCAGCGCACCGGGATACTCGATGGTCGCGGCGACCGTTGTTCCTACTCGCGCGGTCAAGCAGTGATCAACCAAGGCATCGCCTAGGGCTCGTGAGGTGCGGAAGTCGGCGACGGGCGGAAGGGGACCGGCAGGGCCATCCGGCATGCCGTTCGTAAGCGGGTACGCGTGCTCACAATTGACCTGGAGCAGGGCCTCCTCTCCCAAGGCGGCACCCGTCGGGGAGTGAAGTGCCCGAACGAAGTATGGGTGGTGGCCGAGGCCAGCCGGAAAGGCCTCATCGTCGGTGTTTTCGATGGTCATACGGCATGTGAGGCTTGGGCCGTCAAGCGTGAACTCGGTGCGGGAGACGAAATCCCAAGGAAAGTTGACGCCATAGTATCCACGAGCATCGAACTCAAGGGAGGTGTGATCGACGGCCTGTTCGAGGACCTCCCACGGGAAATCGACGGCGGTGCCGTGCATCGCGAAGTCGTCCGTCCCCCAGCGGCGTAGTTGGTAGGCCTCGCCCTCCCACAGGAGCGTTCCATGCCGAATGCGATTGGACCACGGAATGAGGGGGAACGACGCGACGTCCCACCACTGGCCAAGACGATCTTTCGGGGTGGGGCGTAGTACATCGATCCAATTGCCGTCGATGCGGGCCTGACCGAAAGCCACGCTCCCGCCATTCTCTGGGACGAGTCCTACGCGCCAGTGGTCATTGGTGAGGGTGATCATCTCCAAGTCACTCACGCCGCCCACTCGCTGATCCTAGAACCGAGCCGCGCATGCGCGTGCATAGTTCGCACGAATTTGGGGCTGGGGATCCCTGGGGGGTGAGGAGGAGATCGCGACGGGCCAGGCGGGTAGCGCTCCATCGAGGGCCCATGCCGCTTGGGCCGCCGCACCCATAGCCACATACTCGCCGGGCTCGGGAACCTCAACGGGGACGTCCACTATTTGTCCCGCGATCGTCTGGACCGCGCGGTTCTGCGCAGAACCGCCGATGAGGAGGACGCGACCCACGGCGATCCCCTCCGCGGTGAGCGCCTCAAGCCCGTCGGCGAGCCCGCACAACATTCCCTCGACGGCGAGCCTGGCCATGTTCGGCCGCGACGTGTTGGTGAGGGTAAGACCGTCGATTGAGGCTGTCGCGTTGGGAAGGTTGGGGGTGCGCTCTCCCTCGAAGTAGGGGATGAGTATCGCGCCCCCAGAGCCGGGCGGTGCCTCGAGGGCAAGACCACCCAACTCGTCGTGATCGACGCCTAGGATTCCAGCGATTGCGTCAAGCACCCGCGCGGCGTTGAGCGTCGCGACAAGGGGAAGGTAGCGACCCGCTGCGTCCGCGAACCCAGCGATCGTCCCCGTCAGGTCGCGCACCAGGCTCGGAGTCGAGGCGAATACGGTTCCTGATGTGCCAAGAGAGATGACGGCGTCGCCGGCATCGAGGCCGAGCCCGAGGGCAGCGCCCGCGTTGTCTCCCGCCCCTGCTCCCACAACGGCTTCCCCTCCGATCGTGGGGTGAACCGTCCCCGCTCGGCCATCCGGCGCTAGGACCCTTGGCAGAAGGGCATCGTGGCCAAGGGCTGCCGTCAGCAGGTCGTGATCGTATTCGCCAGTCTCGGGGTTCCAGTAGCCGGTCCCCGAGGCGTCGGATCGATCGGTTACCAAGGCGTCGAGGTCTGGGCCGAGTGGGCTGGAATCTCGAGGGCCGAAGCCCCGCAAGCGCCAGGAAAGCCAGTCATGGGGAAGGGCGACGGCGGCGACCTGCGAAGCGTTCTCTGGCTCGGCATCCCTCATCCAGCGAAGTTTGGTGACGGTGAACGAAGCCACGGGCACAAGCCCGGTACGCCCTGCGAGATTGGCTGCACCAAATTCGGCTATGAGATCGGTCGCGGCCTGCGCCGAGCGAGTGTCGTTCCAAAGGAGCGCATCGCGAATCACCCGGCCTTTGTCATCGAGCGCGACCATCCCGTGTTGCTGGCCAGCGATGGAGATCGCGGCGACATCGGCGAGTCCCCCGGCATCGGCGACGGCCGCTTGAAGGGCCGTCCACCATGCTTCGGGATCGACCGAGGTGCCCTCGGGGTGGGAGGCTCGCCCGAAACGAACCTGGCGACCGTCGACTGTGTCCCGAATGACAACCTTGCAACTCTGGGTGGACGAGTCCACTCCTGCGACGAGCGACATCGCTCTCCTCCTGGGTCAGGATTGTGGCCCGCGCCTACCGCGCACCCATCAAGTGCTCGGATGCCAACTGCTGCAATCGTACGAAACCGAATCCCTTGCCGTCGAAATAGGGCTCCGGGTCGAAGTCTTCGTACGCTGACCGGTCGGCCAATAGTTCGGCGTATCCCTCTCCCTTCGAGAGGGTGGGTAGGGCCAACTCGGGAACGCGTGCGGCGGTGAGTGCCTCCTTGACCTCCGGATCAGCGCGGAACGCTTGGGTGCGCTCCTTGAGGAGTAGGTACATCCGCATGTTGGCGGCGGCCGACTCCCAGACCCCGGTGGAATCCTCCGTCCGGGATGGTTTGTAGTCGAAGTGTCGAGGCCCGGTGTAGGTCTGCCCGCCTTTGGGGCCGCCGTTCTCGAGCAGATCGACGAGGGCGAAAGCGTTGTGTAGGTCCCCGTGTCCGAAGACCAGATCTTGATCGAACTTGATCCCGCGTTGTCCATTGAGGTCGATGTGGAAGAGTTTGCCGTGGTACAGCGCTTGTGCGATACCAGCGGCGAAGTTGAGGCCCGCCATCTGCTCGTGGCCCACCTCGGGGTTGAGGCCAACGATTTCGGGGTGTTCAAGCGAGTTGATGAACGCGAGTGCGTGCCCAACGGTGGGAAGGAGAATGTCGCCCCGCGGCTCGTTCGGTTTGGGCTCAATGGCGAAGCGAAGGTCGTAGCCCTTATCCAATACATACTGTCCGAGCATGTTGACGGCTTCGCGGTACCGTTCCAGGGCGGCGCGTATGTCCTTCGCCGCGTCATACTCAGCGCCTTCTCGCCCACCCCACATTACGAAGGTCGTCGCTCCGAGCTCGGCGGCGAGATCGAGGTTGCGGAGCACCTTGCGCAGCGCGAAGCGCCTCACACCGCGATCGTTCGAGGTGAAGCCGCCGTCCTTGAAAACCGGGTGGGTGAACAGGTTGGTGGTAATCATCGGGATGACCATGCCCGTGTCCGTACACGCCTTTTTGACTGCGTCGATCGCGCTCTGGCGATCCGCGTTGGACGAACCGAAGGGGAAGAGGTCGTTGTCGTGGAACGTCAGACCATAGGCGCCTAGTTCAGACAACTTGTGAACCGCCTTGACGGTGTCGAGGGGAGAACGAGTCGCAGCGCCGAAGGGGTCCTGCGCTGGCCAGCCGATTGTCCACAGACCGAAGGTGAACTTGTCTTCAAGGGTAGGCATCGCGTGCATGGGGAGGCTCCAATGCTGGTCGACATGAATACAGAACGTTGACGGAGCCAACATATGGCACCCAGGGACTCGAGTCAATACGGTAGGCGTCAGGCTCAACGGGCTACATCTGATGTCCTCGGCGTTACAGATGAGGGGCATATGGGATGAATGAAAATGGAACAATTGAATCGTATTGAAATCGTGACCTTACTGCGCTTGCCGGGAGTCGTGACATTGGTATACGTTCGGAGCGTCCACAAAGCGTAACGGCGTCTACAACGAGCATTCGTTCTTCTGTCCGCTCGTCAGGATCGTTTCGCAAGCGCCTGTGGCCCTGCTCGACTAGGTGATTCCCTGCGGGGCGGATCCGGTCGTCGGTTAGGTGCGGACGACGGTGTCCAACAACAGGACGACGGTGTCCAACAACAGGAAGGGTACAAAACGCACATGTCAGCAAGAAGCAAATTGATGGGGATTGTCGCTATCAGCGGCGCAGCGCTGTTGCTGTCGTCGTGTTCCGATGCGACAGAAGAAACAACGTCCGGTTCAGCGGGCATAGACTGCAACGTCGGCATAGCGATGCCGACTCGTAGCCTTGAGCGCTGGATCAACGACGGCGAGGGTCTCCAGGCCCTGCTAGAAGGTGACGGTTGCACCGTCGACCTCCAGTACGCCGACAACGAGCCCGATCAGCAGATCTCACAGCTCCAGAACATGATCGCCAATGGCGCCACGGTCCTCGTGATCGCCGCCATCGATGGCACGACGCTCGGCCCGGTACTCGCCGACGCCGGCGACGCTGACATCACGGTGATCGCGTATGACCGTTTGATCAACGGCTCGCCGAACGTCGACTACTACGCGACGTTCGACAACTACCTGGTCGGTCAACTCCAGGGTGAGTTCATCGAAAGCGAACTTGGCCTCGCCGATGGCGCAGGTCCGTTCCTCTTCGAGCCCTTTGCCGGAAGCCCCGATGACAACAACGCCAAGTTCTTCTTCAACGGAGCTTGGGATGTTCTCTCCAAGTACGTTGACGATGGAACCTTGGTAGTCCAGTCCGGGAAGGTTCCGAACAGCGGTGATGACTCGTGGCAGGACATCGGCATCCTTGCTTGGGAGACACCCGACGCACAGGCGGAGATGGAAACCCGCCTTGCTTCGTTCTACACCGACTCCAAGGTTCAGGTTGTTCTCTCCCCGAACGACTCGCTCGCTAACGGTATTACGGCAGCGCTCCTAGGAGCTGGCTATGTAGCTGGCGTCGACTTCCCGGTCCTTACGGGTCAGGATGGCGACAAGGCGAACGTCAAGAACATGCTCGCTGGAACGCAGTCGATGACGGTCTGGAAGGACACCCGCGAGCTCGGCAAGCGCGTGCACCAGATGGTCAAGTCGATCGTGGCTGGCACGACGGTCGAGGTCAACGACACGGAAACCTACGACAACGGAGATCACATCGTTCCGTCGTTCCTGGTTCTTCCCGAGGTCGTGACTCCGGACCTGGTTCAGAGCAAGTTGATTGACTCCGGATTCCTCCTGGCATCCGACGTCGGTCTGTAGTAGTCAGTACTTGTACAGTTGGTGCGGTGGCCGTGCTTGCGAGCGCGGCCACCGTGCCACGACTTTTGTAGAAGGGAGTGAGTCCCGATGAAATCGAAGACTGCAAAGAATGCCCCAAAGGGTAACGACGTCATCCTTCGGATGACCGATATCTTCAAGAGTTTCGGTGGCGCCAAAGCGCTCGACGGCGTCAGCCTTGAGGTCAAGCGCGGCCAGATTCACGGCATCTGTGGAGAAAATGGAGCCGGCAAATCGACCCTCATGAAGGTTCTCTCGGGCGTCTATCCCCATGGAGCCTTCGAAGGCGCCATCGAGTTCGATGGCGAGCCTGTCGAGTTCAAGTCGATCAACGAATCTGAAGATCACGGCATCGTCATCATCAATCAGGAACTCGCGCTCACCCCCCGGCTCTCTATCGCCGAGAACATTTTTCTAGGAAACGAGCGTGCTAACCGGGGAATAATTGACTGGAATGATACGAACCTAGAGGCTGCAGCCTTGTGTAAACGTGTGGGTCTCAAAGAAAAGGTCACCACTCCGGTTGTTCAGATCGGAGTTGGGAAGCAGCAACTAGTGGAGATCGCGAAGGCCTTCTCCAAGCGGGTCAGACTGCTCATCCTCGACGAGCCGACCGCGGCACTTAACGACGAAGACTCCGCGCATCTCCTCGGTCTCATCACCGGGCTTCGTGAACACGGGATCACAGCGATCATCATCTCCCACAAGCTTGAGGAGATTCGGTCGATCGCAGACTCCATCACTGTGCTTCGTGACGGCAAGACCGTCGACCACTTCAGTATGAAAGACAAGGACAACTCAGAGTCGCGCATGATCCGGTCCATGGTGGGACGGTCGCTCGACAATCTCTTTCCCCCGAGGACGCCGGACATCGGCGACGAGGTCCTTCGTGTCGAGAACTGGAACGTTTTCCACCCCAACGACGTTCAGCGACAGATCATCGATGACGTCTCTTTCAACGTCCGGGCGGGCGAGATTGTTGGGCTTGCCGGTCTGATGGGGGCGGGCAGGACAGAACTCGCAATGAGCATTTTCGGCCGCAGTTACGGCACCAAGATTTCGGGCTCGGTCTTTAAGAACGGTCAGAAGATCTCGACACGGACCGTCGGTGACGCTATCGACAATGGGGTCGCCTACCTAACGGAGGACCGCAAGCGCTTCGGGCTCAATCTCATTGCGTCTATAGCCGCCAACATCTCCATCGCCGATCTTGAGAGCCTGTCCAAATGGGGGGTAATTGACCTCCATGACGAGACAGAAGAGGCGGAGAAGTTTCGTTCCGCCCTGAATATTCGGACCGACAGCGTAGCGAGGCCTGTGGCGAAACTCTCGGGAGGAAACCAACAAAAGGTCGTGCTCGCAAAGTGGTTGCACACGGTGCCCGACGTGCTCTTTCTCGATGAGCCGACACGCGGCGTAGACGTCGGCGCCAAGTACGAGATCTATGGACTCATTAACGGTCTGGCCGCGCAGGGCAAGGCGATCATTATCATCTCATCGGAACTTACAGAAATCCTCGGGATCTGCGATCGCATCTATACCATCTCGGAGGGATCCCTCACCGGACAGTGTGACCGGAAGGATGCCACACAGGAGAACCTAATGGAACTCATGACAACGGAAGGAAAATAGGCCGTGGCTAGCATCGAGAAGAAACCTGGAACCATCGGGAAGAAACCTAGAGTCGAGAAGAATCAGGGTGAGCAACGCCGCATGGGCGGCATCGATATCAAAGTGAGTGAATATGGGCTCCTCGGGGCGCTCGTATTCATCATGTTGTTCTTCCAGTTCGTGACCGACGGCAGGTTGCTCATAGGGGCGAACGTCAACAACCTCATTATGCAGAACGCGTATGTCGTCATTCTCGCGATCGGCATGGTCATGGTGATTATCGCCGGGCACATCGACCTGTCGGTGGGATCCCTGTGCGCCATGATTGGAGCAGTGGTGGCGCTTGCGATCTCACAATGGGGTCTTCCTTGGCCGATCGCCGTCTTGATCGCCCTGCTCGTCGGTGCGGTGGCGGGTGCCTGGCAAGGCTTCTGGGTTGCCTACGTCGGAGTACCTGCATTCATCGTGACCCTCGGCGGCATGCTTCTGTTCCGGGGGTTCGCCCTGGTCTTCCTCGTCGGAGGCACGATTGGCGGCCTGCCGGAAGGCTTCGTTTCCATCGGAGCCCGCTGGTTGCCCCCGTGGTTTGGTGAAATCCTTGATGGACGAGACCTCTTGACCCTCCTTGTTGGTCTGCTCGCAATCGCCGGAATGGTTGTGGCTCAGGCGAGAGCCCGAAGCAAACTTGTGGCGCGTGGGCTTCCCCATTCCTTGATGTCCACGTTCATCCTGCGAAACGCTGTGGTGGGCGCCGCCATCATGTACATTGCCTTCCTTCTGGCTGGGCACCGCGGACTTCCGTACATTCTCATCATTCTTGCTGTCCTTGTAATCGCCTATACCTTCGTGCTCAGCCGAACGGTCTTCGGGCGCCACATCTATGCGATGGGTGGAAACCGTTTCGCAGCCGAAATGTCGGGAATCAAGACGAGACGGGTGGATTTCTGGATCTTCGTGAACATCGGAGTACTTGCCGCGATTGCCGCCGTCGTTACGACGGCACGTGCGGGAAGCGCGATAGCGTCAGCCGGAAACTTCTTCGAACTCGATGCTATTGCGGCTGTGTTCATCGGCGGCGCCTCGGTCCACGGAGGGGTTGGCAGGATATCGGGAACCGTAATTGGTGCGTTGATCATGGGCGTCCTCAACCAGGGGCTCTCGATCATGGGCATCGGTGCTGACTGGCAGCAGGTCATTAAGGGCCTCGTGCTACTCGTTGCAGTCGGATTCGATGTCATGAACCGCCGACGGTCGGGCGATAGTTAACCTGAACTGCCTCCCAGTTTGGCTACCTGATCAACTGTGCTGTTTCGGCAGTGATGGATGTCAGTTCGGAGCGTAGTTCGGATTCGAGCGGTAAGAAGTACGCGGGCGTCGTAGCGACTTAGTGCAGGTATTGGTAGTCGCTACGACGAGACTCTAAGGCACAATCTATCGATCGTCTTGACCACGATTCACAGCAGCGAACAAATGGCACGCGCGGAGATCACTCGCAGAATGCGGCTGAATCGCTCGACGGTGGGTGCGCTCGTCGACGAAGGAGGCGGGAGGGGCCCGTCCTCACAGAGGACGGGCCCCTCAAGCCGAGGGATCACACGAGTGCCGGTTCGTGCGTCCTCTCGATTTCCTCGAGGACCGGTGAGGGCGCTTCGAAGCGCAAGGTGGGGAGCCACCGGAGCCAGGACGGAAGGTACCAGTTGGCGCTCCCGAGCCAGGCCATGAACGACGGCACCAGCAGGATGCGGATGATCGTCGCGTCGATGAGGACGGCGGCTCCGAGGCCGAAGCCCCACTGCGAGAGCTCGGGCACGTCCGCGACGGCGAACCCCGCAAAGACCGCGACCATGATGGTCGCCGCACCCGTGATGAGTGCCCCCGTCCTGCTGAACCCGTGGATGATCGCCGTCTCGTTGTCGTCACCCGCGTCATGCCGCTCCTTGATCCGGCTCGACAGGAAGACGTGATAGTCCATCGATAGCCCAAAGAGAAGGGCGAAGATGACGACCGGCATGTAGGGGGAGATCCCATCGACTTCGGGCAGGCCCAACAGCGTCGACCCCCATCCGTACTGATACGCCGCGACCATCGCGCCGAAGGCCGCACCCGTTCCGAGAAGGTTGAGAAGGATCGCCTTGAGGGGAATGGCAATCGAGCGGAACATCGCCATGAGCAGCAGGAAGCTCGCGCCGAGGACGAACGCGACGACCTGCCGCGCCCGAGACGTGAACAGGTTGATGAGGTCCATCGTGGTTGCCTGGTCGCCGGTGACGTGGCCGACGGCACTCGATCCGGCGAGCGCGGCGGGGATGACCTCTACGCGCAACCGCGTGACCGATTCGTTCGCCCGGCGGTCGCCGGCGTCGTAGAAATCGTGCGTGTCGATTAAGGCGACATTGCCCAGGTAGTCGACCGTCGTGTCCGCGAACGCGGGGTCTGCTTCGACCGCGGCCGCGAGGTCTTCGATTTCGGCGCGTGCGCCCGAGGCCCCCTCGATCGCGATCGTCGTCGACGACTGGCCCCAGCCGAAGTCGTAGACGAGCACCTCGTTTGCCTCGCGCGTGACGAACCCTTCCGGGTACGACTCCGGCCCTGGGTTGGCGAACCGGATGGAGAGTGCGGGCGCGGCGAGCATCACAAGGACGCCAAGCCCAACGGCGGCGGAGACACCCCGCCGACGTACGACGGCCCGGACGATCATTTGCCACATGGGCGACTCCTGGCCGGGGTGCGCGGTGGGAACCCGCCCCTTGTTGACGCGGTGGCCGAGCAGCCGGAGAACGGCGGGCAGCAGGGTCAGGGCGGCGGACACGGAAGCGATGGCGACGAATGTTACGCCCAGCGCGATCCCAAGGGTCATGTTCGTCGGGATGAAGACCAGGCCCGCGAGTGAGATGACCACCGTCATGCCCGATAGCAACACCGCCCGGTTCGCGGTCGCGCCGGCGATCGTGACCGCATCCATCACGGTTTTACCCTTCGCGGGCTCCTCACGGAACCGCTGAACGCACACGAGCGAGTAGTCGATGCCCAGCGCGAGGCCGAGCATCGAGGTCATGGTGAGGATCCCATCGGAGAGCTCGAAAGCCCGCCCGAGGGCGGACGCCGTGCCGAGGGCGATGATGATCGACATGATCGCCACGGCAAGCGGAAGCCCCGCCGCGGCAAGGGCGCCGAATACGATGACGAGGATGACGAGCGCGGCGAGCACCCCAAACGACTCGCCTCGAGCGAGTTGCTCGTTGGCGAGATCGTTGAAGGCGAGGTAGCTCGACTCGGGTCCGAAGATCATGAGGTCGATGCCATCGACCTCAATCGCTTCGACGGCCTCGACCACTTCACGCATCACCCCGGTGTCCGCGACCGTTTCGAACGAGATGAGGGTCGAGTGGCTGGAGTCGGAGATGGCAAACGGGTCGCCAAGGGCGGAGGCGGTGGTGGCCGTCACCCCGTCGATGCCGCCGAGGGTGGAGATGACCGAGTCGATCGCTCGTGCGAAGGACGGATCGCCAAACCTGGCGGTCTCAGATGTGACGATAACGGTCTCGTGGAAGGCCTCGGAGCCATCCGATGTAGAGCGGTAGGTCTCGTCGAGGGCGGTGCCCTCGTCGGAGTCCGAGGTGACGTAGGTGACGACATCCGTCGTCACGTACTTGTCGATGGTGCCGGCGAAGTACATCGCGACCACGACCACGCCCGCCCACGCAGCGAGCGTGAGGTAGGGGCGTCGTGCGGACGCTCGGGCGAGGCGCCCGGTGAGTCCTATTGACATGTTCTCTCCTGTTTTTGGCAAGGCTCGACCACCGTTCGACGCCGGCACGGCGATGGTGGCTTTGCCGCGGACCTTCCGCGGCGATCGGGGATGGCCCCGAAACTTGGGTGAATGGACGGGTGGGCTACATGGTGACGACGATCTTCCCGGTGGCGTGGCCCTCCTCGAGGAACCGGATCGCCTCCGGCGCCTGGGCGAAGGGGAAGGTGCGACCGACGACCGACCTGAGCTTGCCCGCCTCGATGAGTGTGTCGGCGTGCTCGAGGTCGGTACTCGTGGTCTTGGCCACGAAGGATACAAGGCGTTTGCGGACGACGAAGTTGAGGAGCATCGCGCGCAACAGGGTCGGGATGGGTCCGACCAGCGTGCCTTGCTTCCCGCCGCCGCAGAGGATGAGGGTTCCGCGAGGAGCAAGCGCGCGACGCAACGACGACAGGCTGCGGTTGGCCACGGTGTCGAAGACGATGTCGTACCGCTCGCCCGAGTGGGTGAAGTCCTCGGTCGTGTAGTCGAACACCCGCGTGGCCCCAAGGGAGCGCACGAGCTTCGCCTTGTCGGGTCCGCACACGGCCGCGATCTCACCCGCGCCCAGGACCTTGGCAAGCTGGATCGCGAAGGTACCGATTCCCCCGCCCGCGCCGTTGATGAGCACGCTCTGCCCCTTCTTGAGGCGCCCGTGATCCCGGAGCCCCTGGAGCGCCGTCAAGAGGGTCATGGGGACTCCCGAGGCCTCCTCGAACGACAGACCCTTGGGCATATGGGCGAGGGCCTCCTCCTTCACACTGACGAACTCGGCGAAGCCTCCCCTCCCCGGCTCCCCATAGACCTCGTCTCCAATCGAGAACTTCGTGACGGCTGGGCCGACCGACTCGACGACGCCAGCGACATCGGCGCCGGGGATCCAGCCCTTCCGAGGGCCACGGAGGCCTCCGAGCATGGGCCGAAAGAGGCGGGGATCCCCACGAAGCATGTGCCAGTCGTAGGGGTTGACGGCGCAGGCCCGGACCTTGACGAGCACTTCGTCATCGGTGACTGCCGGAACCTCAGCGTCCTTCAACTCGAGAATGTCGGGCGGGCCGTACTTGTGGTGAATCCAAGCCTTCATCGCGCACCTCCTTCTACCGACACGTCTTCGGAAAGCCGGAGGCCCTTGACGATGAACCACACCGCCAAGAACAGTTCGTTCGCGATCATCGGGATCACGAGCAGCAGCACCGGCCCCGAGGCCTCGGTGATGTCGGGGGCGAGGACGTTGACGACGATGACGCCGGTGACCGCGAGGAATCCCCAGATCGCGATGAAGCGGGGGACGATCTGCGACCGGTACAGCAGGATGTACAGGAGGATGGCGCCGGAAACGAACGCGACGGTCGCCATCATGCTCGCGCCGAAGTACTGTCCGAGCGCGGCCGCGCGAGCATTTTCGAAACCAGTCTCGATCGAGGAGCCCACAGAGACGAAGCGATCGCCGAGGTCGACGAGAGCGAGGACGCTGGCGCTGGCGATCATGAACATGCCGCCCTCGAGGATCCTGATCCCGACGTACCAGAGCGCCAGGCCCTCGCCCGCTCGCTTGAGGAACGGGTAGAGCAGGACAGCGATGCCGATCACCGCCGCATCGTTGATGAACTCGAACAACACGCCGAGGATGTATCGAGGCTTGTCGGCATGGATAGCGGCGAGGCCTGTCTCGGGGTCGAGGGCCGGCGCCATGAGGGCAGCGCCGATTGCGACGCCGATGTAGCTGGCGAAGAACAGGATGCCAACGACTCGTGCCATGGCCCGGTATTGGGTCATAATCAGAGCTCCTCGGTTGTGGGGTACTGGAACGCATCGTCGAGGGGAACCTCGAAGACCCGAGCGATCTGGAACGCCATTTCAAGGGTGGGCGAATAGCGTCCATGCTCGATGGCGATGATGGTCTGGCGGGTCACGCCCACGCGGTCGGCGAGGTCGGCCTGGGTCATCTCACCCGCCGCGAACCGGAGTTGCCGGATCGCGTTGGTGACCCTCGTCGGCCGTCCCATGGCTAGAAGCCCCTCCGGTAGGCCCGGATCTTGACGATGCCGCTCACGACGCCGCCGACTAGTCCGGCGAGGAACACCCCATTGGCGATCCAGAAGTGGTCGGCGCGAAGCATGGCGAGGACGATGACGGCCATACACCCCAGCGACGTTACGTGCCGTGCGGCGTACTCACCGATGCGATCGATCTCCTTGTCGCGGACGTCCCCCTCGGTGTCCGGCTCCTCGCCACCGGAGGCGATGGTCGCGGCAATCGCCTGAGCGATGGCACCTGCGATCATCCCGACGATGACTGTGCCGATCGCCCAGATCATCGGGACGATCCACGAGACCTCATCGACGGGGGCGTCGGCCAGCCGGGTGAGGACGACAGTGAAGTAGGTCAGGGCGACGACGGGCAGGACGACCAGGGAGGTCCAGGTGATTCGCTCGGTGAAGGACATGGGGTTTCTCTCCTAGATCTCGGGGTACTCGCCGCGGTAGGCGGCGGCCTTGGCGAACGAACTCAGGACGGCGGCGAACAGGAAGCCGACGAACAGGCTGTTGGAGACCCAGAAGTGGTCGACTTCGAGAATGGACAGGACGAGGGCGGCCATGGCGCCGATCGTGACGAATCCCGAGCCGACGTACTGGCCGATCAGCTCGATCTCCTTGTCTCGCTCGTCGCGCACCTTGGAATCCTTCGGCGCCGCGAGGCGCACCGCGAGCGCCGTGCCGAATCCGACGACCATTCCGCAGCCGAACACCCAGAGCAGGGGCGCGACGTAGGAGACCTCGCTCGCTGGGGCCCCGATCTTGCGGGGAACGAGGATCGCGAGATAGGTGATCGTCGAGACGAGCGAGACGAGGGCGAAGATCCAGTTGTAGACTTCGTCGCGCGACATCGACGCCCACTCCTCGTCGCAGTTCGGGGTTTTCTTTTTTCCCATGGCTAGATTCCCTTCCGGTAGGAGACGATCTTGACGACCACACCGACGACGGCGGTGAGCGCGCAAGCGGCATAGAGGGAGTTGGCGATCCAGAACGTGTCGGCATCGGCCATGGCGAGGACGAGGGGCCCGACGGCCGCGATGGAGAAGACGTAGAAGCTCACGGCGTCGCCACGGCGGGTGACGTCCCTGTCGCGTTGGTCCTTCTTCCCGACCTCGGCCGGGTTCGTGACACACGCCACAATGCTCCCGAAGATGTTGAGCACGATTCCGAGCCCGATTGCCCAGAGCATGGCGGGCACGTAGTCAATATCGACCGCCGGCGCGTCCTGGGCTTGCGCGACCAACCACACGAAATAGGCCACGGATACCACGAGCGAGGCCACGCCATAGGCCCACTGGTTCTTCTCTTCAGACGTCATCGCCACTCCTATGTCAAAGATTGTTGACAATAACGAATGTATAGCGATGTTGACAAAATGTCAAGAATAATTGACATTGAGCGCAAAGGTGCGCAGTGGTCAGCAGTTCGCGCTGAGGCACCTCCGCGCCGACGGGAACCAGGGGAGCGTAGCCAGGGCTAGCCCGACGGCACCATAGATGGCCTGGAGCGGGGAGGGCTCGGGAAGGAAGATCAGTTCCAAGGAGATCCAGATGACTTGTCCGACCCCAATCGCGATGGTCGCCAGCCAAGACCAGTGTCGACCGGTCGCCTTTTCGACCCCGGCGAGCCACGTCCATTCCCACCGTCGGAGCATCCCGAAGGCCGTGACAAGCGAGCCAAGACCGAATCCCACCCCAAGCACGATGCTAGGAATAGTCCAAGACGTGATTAGCGGGACGTCGTCAAGCCATTCCTGGGGAAACGACCAATCGGGTACGAGCATGGCAATCGACCCGACGATCGCGGAAATCCCGAGGAAGAACAGCAACACCAGGATCGCGACAACGGTCAGTGGCCGTGGTGGCACCATGTCCCTACGTGAGCGTGACATCGATGTCCTTTCGTGTTGAATCCCCCGAGCGTTACTCACCCTATCGCCGTGTCTGGATCGGCATCCATGCGTCGCGGCGACGAACTACTGGAGGAGCGCTTCGATGACGCGGAGGAGCCGGACCAGGCGGGTACGCCCTCCGGTCGACTGTTCCTCGAGCCGACCGGCGACCACGGAGGCGAACCGCGTTGCGTTGACAGGTGTGATGGCGGGGAGTGAGTATTCGCCGCGCAGGGGCACATACTTCGCTCCGCAGGTTCTAAGGTGGTCGAGGAGGAAGTCGATTGAGGCCTCGTCACCCATCGCGGCGTTCGCGATCGCCCCGATCCCGCGGTCTTGGGTGATAACCGAGCCGCGGGAGACAGCGTCTATGAGGGAGCGGAGGTGGGGAGCGACGGCAGTGGGAGCGCCGAGCGATATCGCATGAAGGGCGGAGGCGGCTCCCCAGACCAAGCGATTGTTCTTTACGGACAGGAGGGCGGCGAACTCGGCGGCATAGGGAGCGATGAGAGACGGATCGCGCTCGCCGATCTCGTAAAGCACCTTGATGGCGTCCGCGGCCACCGGGGCGGGGCCAGCTGCGAGGGCGTCGACCAGTTCCTGGATACCTTCCTCGTCTCGGGTGGCGAGGAGGGATTCCGCAAGTTCGATGTTTGGAATCTCGTCGCGTCGCCCAAGGGAGCAGGCCAGGCGGTCGAGGGCGCTCACCACGTCAGACTAGCGGTCTAGCTGCCACAGAAGAGGGGGCCTATCCGCCGACCGCGTCGGCGTTGAGCGTCCACTCGCCGCCGGTGCTCCAAGTGTAGTACTCGAACGTACCCGTTCCCGGCGCGTACGCCACCACCCCGGCGGCCTCACCGGGCTCGCCGATCCCAAACGCCCAAAACTCTGTGGACGCGTCCCAACCGGTGCTGATGGTCCCCACGAGACGCGAACCCGTCAGGCCTTTTCCCTCGAGCAGGATGACATCACCAG
The DNA here is from genome assembly GCA_964610155.1 of uncultured Demequinaceae bacterium. GTDB lineage: Bacteria > Actinomycetota > Actinomycetes > Actinomycetales > Demequinaceae > JAFGBM01. The sequence continues at coordinate 92,431 of CAZSUY010000003.1, read as the reverse complement.
ATGGCCCGATGGCAAGGAGGTCGGAGACGCGGTTCGGGCCCCACGACCCGGTTCCCAGGGCCTCGTATCCCACGAAGCCGCGCGCGACCACGCGGACAAACTGGAGCGTCGAGGGGTCGGTAGTCGACCACGGGAAGACGACCACATCGCCATCGCCCTCGACGGCCACGAGGTCGGGCCTCCCATCGAAGTTGATGTCTCCTGCCCCCGCGATGCTCGAATATCCGGCCCAATTGGTGAATTCGTCGTCCGGGTTCGCGATCTCGATCGGATCGCCGAACTCAGCCCCTTCGGACGGGTGAAGCCAAAGACGGCCGCTGGTGTCGACCGTGACGAGGTCGGCAAGCCCATTCCCGTCGACATCGCCAACGATCGCGGCCGATACGGCGTCTGGAGCGTCGAGCGTCAGGCCGGTAGGCCAGAGGGTCGCCTTCGCGTAGGGGAGTCCGCTATAGGCCCAGTACTCGAAGCGGGGATTCAATGCCACAAGCGACGATCCAGCCTCCGACGCCCAGTCGATGGATCCGAATTCTCGAGGCCTCGTCAACTGGGGGTCGGCCCAGATCTGGGACTCTCCCGTCGGGCCGCTGGCCCCACCCACGATGGTGCGGGTCTCCCCCGTCGTGATATTCCAGGCGACGAGGTCCCGGATGCCATCTCCCGTGCGGTCGGAGACTCCCACGATGTGCCGGAAGTCGCTCCAATTACCAGGGAGGGCCGCGGCGAGGGTAAATCCACCGGATCCATTGCCACGCACGAGCCGCAGGTTTCCGTTCGCAAGGATCGTCACGAGGTCGGGGTTTCCATCGCCGCTGATGTCCCCAGGTGCGGTCACGGCAGCCACCACACCCCACCCGCTCGCGGTGGAAACCGGAGCCGCCACCCTTCCTGTACCATCGCCGGCCCAGATCTGAACGTTTCCGGTGAGCATGTCCACGCTGACAAGATCCACGTGTTCATCGCCCGTCACGTCACCCGGGTTGAGGACGACGGTTGCGCCTACAGACCCAGGGAGCGGCACAGTCGAAATCAACTCGGCATGCCCACCGGACGGGAGCCGGTAGAGACGTCCCGTCGTCGTCTCCTGAGCGATGACGTCCGTACCGCCACCGTCGGCAAGTGAGGGTCCCTCGGTTAGGGCATCGAACAGGAGATTATCGGGCCCGGGGAGGTGCGAGGCATCCTCGACGGCCCAGATGGTTCCCGGCGTGTATACCGTGACGATGCCATCCTGAAGTCGGGCGACGTCGCCCAGGCCGTCTCCCGTCGCATCGACGCTCAACTCGAGGGAGGGGAGGTCTTGCTTGGCGACGACGGCCGCCCGGATGCCTGAGAGTAGCGCATAGAGGTACCTTCCGGGGCATGAGGTGGAGGCCTCCGGAACATCACGATGGGTGATGATTGCCGGAGCGTATCCGCTGAGGTAGTTGTACATTGACCCGTCCGCCGACACACCGTGGAGCGTCAGTTTCCATGCGAGGAAACTGATGAGGGCGGTGACGGCGGCAGAGGGTGGCTGAACGAGGTCGTAGTTACCCATGACGGACACCCCGGTTGCGATTCTGTTGAACGAATGCGAGTGCACTCCCCATATGGTGTTCTCGATTCCTCCTGCTCGTCCCTCCCAGATCCGGCCATATTTGTCGATGAGGAAGTTATAGCCGGTGTCGAACCAGCCCCGCGCGTCCATATGGTAGTTCTGAATCCCTCTGAGGATCGCAGGCACGTTGGAGGCGTAGTAGTTGTTGGTCCCCGCGGTGTGGTGGATGACGGCACCTTCAACGGTTCCGATATCGAAGATCCCACTCGGAGGACGAGGTGACCATTCGGCCCTCAGGTGGATAACCGGCTGCGGATTGTCCACCGGCGGAACCGGCGCGACGGAGGAGACTACAGATACAGCTTCGTGGACCGAGTTCGGTACCGTCGCGACACGATGCTCGCCTTCGGCGACTCCTCCGGCCTCGGCGGCGGGGACCAACTCGGAGGAAAAGATTCTGACTGTCAACTCAGGAGGCACCCCTGAATCGGACGAGACACGGAACTGAACGGCGGTGGCGTTCATCGCTAGGTATGGCTCGGTGCCCTGGTTGTTTGGGTCACCCTCGCCCGGGTCCCAACTGTCGATGTCGACACGTTCCCAGGGTTGCCATTCCTCCTCGGCTTGATATCGAGCATCGACAGCGATCGGTCCTGACTCCTCCCAGGTCACCCCGATGACGTAGGGGATCGAGGGGTCGAGGTCCAGGAGGTCGGTCAGGGCAACAAGGGGGTAGTCCACAGTGTCGGGATTTGCGAGTTCGACTTCGGATGAGAGTGGTTCGAGCGCTCCTGGTTGATGGAGCCCTTCATCGGAGATCGCCTTGAGCGGAACTGCTATCTCGATATTCTCCGGAACGCCAAGCGACGCCTCTGAGGGTTCCTCCTGTTGGTTTTGGGCCGAGACCAAAGCCAAGGTACCTAAGGCGCAAGCGGTGAGGGTCAGCAGGGAAGCGGTAACAACAGCTCGACGACGCATACCTTCAATGATGCCTTACGTTCACCGAATACAAGCTAGGGGTTCGGTAAATGTGGCGCATTCCGCACGATGGCCATCAGGCGCGCTAGTCTTCCTGGAGTTCTGCCGCCATCTCTCGGGCTCGGGCTGCGGCGGCCTTGGCCCCAGCGCTAATAACGTCCTGAAGGCCTGCGTGAGTCATGGCGTCGAGGGCCGCGATGGTCGTGCCACCTGGGGAGGACACCCGCTTGCGCAGGCCTTGGGGGGTTTCGCCGCTCTCGACCAGGAGTCGGGAGGCACCGACGAACGTTTGGGTGGCTAACTCTGTGGCGAGGATGCGGTCGAGGCCTTGAGCGACGCCCGCCTCCGTTAGGGCTTCGACTACGGCGTAGAAGTAGGCCGGACCGGAGCCGGACACCGCGGTAACCGCGTCTAGGGCCTCCTCCGGGACCTTGATCACCATGCCGGTAGCCCGGAGCAAGGACAGAACGGTAATGAAGTGCTCGTCGGTTGCGTGCTTGCCCCCGGCGATGGCGGTGGCACCCTGGGCGACGATAGAGGGGGTGTTGGGCATGGCCCGGATGACGGGGGTACCTGACGGCAGGTTCGCTTCATAGAAGGAGGTGGGCAACGCGGCGGCAATGGTGAGAACGAGGGCATCGGGCTCGAGGGCATTCGCGAGTTCTTTGAGCGTAATCTTCACGTCCTGGGGTTTGACCGCGATGACGACGACCTCGGCCCCCTTGACCACCTTGGTCAGTTTCGAGCCCACCTCGATGCCGTGGAGCTTCCTAAGGGTGGCGGCCCTTTCCGGATCCTTTTCGGCAAGGGCAATGCTCGAGTCTGGCCACCCCGTGGCCCTGAGGGCGCTGATCAGGGTCCCCCCCATCACCCCGCCGCCGATGATCGCGACTCGGGGAAGGGGTGCGCTCGGGGTCTGCTCTTCGCTCATGGAGCCAGGCTATCGTGCGGGCCGACTGGCCGGGTACAACTAGTCCGTACGCCGCCTAAGCGTTGCGACGCCAAGCACGAGGGCACCCACGATGAACGCCAAGAGGATCACCACCTGGCTCCATATCCCCGACGCGTTCTGGTTCTTCGCGAGGTAGTGAATGGCATCGATCGCATAGGAGAGGGGCAGGGCATCGGAGATCCACTCGAGTGCCTGCGGCATCATGCTTCGCTCGACGGCGATCCCCGAGAGGAGCAATTGAGGAACGATGACGGCAGGGAACATCTGAAGCGCCTGGAACTCGGTACGGGCAAGGGAGGAGGCCGCGAGGCCAAGCGCGGTGCCAAGGATCGCGTCAATCACGGTGCCGTCAGCAAAGGCGCCGATGGGGACGAGAGTTACTTCAAGAGATCGACACTCGACTGCCCTTTGGCGCGTTCTCGGGATTCCGTCGTATGGAAGTGGAAGAGTGGGTTCATGGACGGGGCGAAGCGATACCTTGAGGACATCAGCGCGGCCGACGCAGGATCGGTTCTCGCGGATCCCGAGGCGCAGTTGACGGTCCCCGTGAGCAACTTCCTGACTTCGATCGCGAGCGAGCATGGCATCGGGCAGCTGACGCTCATTCGGGAAGCGCAGCTGCCTGGGGTTCGACCGGACTTCGCGGCCTTGATTGACAAGCGTCCGTGCGGCTGGATCGAACTCAAGGCGCCGGGCCACTCACTCGACGGCGCGAAGTGGGTCGGACGTGAGAAGAAGCAGTGGGAGCTCCTCCGCGAACTCGACGCACTCATCGTCACCGATGGTCACGGCGCGCGCTTCTACCAACTGGGTGAGTTCGTCGCCGACGCGAACCTGCCGGAGCCACCCGCAGAGAAGTGGGACGCAACGTCGCTTGTCGCGCTCTTGCGGTTGTTCACGGAGCGCAGGCCTGTCACGATCACCCGCGTCTCGCAACTCGCGGCACGACTCGCACCGCTCGCAAGGCTTCTCCGTGAACGGATTGTTGCCGGGCTTGACAAAGAGACGAGGCGGGACAGCATCGTCAGCGCCCACCTTGCCTGGAAGGCGTCCGTGCACGAGGGCGCCAGCGGAAGCCAGTTCGCGGATGACCTGGCCCAGGTGGTCGCGTACTCCCTTGCGATCGCGGCGTTGCGAGGAGGGGCCGACGACAACCGGGACGGGTATGTCTCTCTGGCCGAAGCGCAGCACGCACTTCGTGGGCCCAACGACGTTCTCGCCGCGGCCCTCGGCCCAGTCCTCACCGTCAAGGGCCTGATGGATGACGTCGCAGCCGAGGTCGGCGCAATAGAACGCCTGGTGTCGGCGGTTGACGTGCTCAAGATCCGGTCCGCCAAGGACCCTAGAGGCGAGCCGTGGCTGTGGTTCTACGAGGACTTCTTGGGCAAGTACGACCCGAAGGCCCGGAAGGAGGCGGGGGTCTACTACACGCCGACCCCAGTGGTGCAGTGCCAGGTCCGCCTGATCGACCACATCCTGACCGAACGGTTTGGCCGTGCGCTCGGATTCGGAGACCCGGGCGTGGTAACCCTGGATCCGGCCGCGGGATCGGGCACCTACCCCTTGGCCGTGTTGGATCAGGCCGCCGAGACAGCGACGGCAATTCGCGGGCCCGCTGGGCCTTCGCAAGTCGTGACCTCGTTGGCGAAGAACGTGTTCGCATTCGAGTTGATGCCCGGACCGTACGCGCTGTCGCACCTGCGTGTGGGTCAGCGCCTCGCCGATTTGGCGGGGACCCCGAACCCTCCCTCGGACGTGCAGGTCTTCCTCACCGACACTCTTGACGACCCCGACGCATCGGAGACGTTGCTCGGTCTCTGGGGTGATCAGGAGACTCTCGCACGAGAGCGCGAGCGCGCCCGGCTGGTTAAGCGCGAGCAACCCGTCACTGTCGTTCTCGGGAATCCGCCGTACCGGCGACGTACCGCCGAGTCCGGCGGAGGGTGGGTGGTGCACAGTCCGCACGGCGAGCCCTTGTTCGACGGACTCCTGAGGGCGGCACGAGAGGCGAACGTGATCTTCTCCGCTCAGGCGTCCCTCTACAACGATTACGTGTACTTCTGGCGCTGGGCGCTATGGAAGGTCTTTGAGCAGAACGGGCCTGTGCCCGGAGTCGTGTCATTCATCACCGCCTCGTCGTGGCTAACGGGACCCGCCCTTATCGGGCTTCGCGCGCTCGTCAGCGACATTGCGGATGAGGTATGGGTCATCGATCTGGGTGGCGATGGGCATGCTGCGGTCAAGGAAGAGAACGTCTTCGCGATCCAGACACCCGTCTCGATTGTGACGTTATTCCGCAGGGGCGCGTCAACGGGACTACCCGCCGCCGTGTCCTACCGCCGTGTCCATGGGACGGCGGCCGCCAAGCTCACGGCACTCGCGACCATCGTCGCACCAACGGGGGGCGACGACGGTTGGAGCAAGACGCAGGTCGCACCCGGGGATCCGCTCGTGCCCGATAGCGGAGGCGCGGCGTGGGAAGCGATGCCTGCGCTCATCGATCTTCTTCCGTGGCAACAGCCGGGCTGCAAGGTGGGGCGCACGTGGCCCATTTCGACAAGTCGTGAGGTGCTCATGCGGCGTTGGGAACATCTATTGTCCGCGACGGAAGCCGTGGAGCGCGAGGTGAGATTCGACACCCGAGCCCACGGACGAACGATTCACACGAAGGTAGCAGGGTTCCCGAAGTTGGACGAACTCTTGCCCGGCGCGGCACCGGAGCCGGTCGTGCGTTACGCGTATCGCTCGTTCGACCGCAGATGGACCTTTCAGGATCCACGACTGACGCGGACCGAGAGCCCGTCACTTTGGAACTCGAGGTCGCCCCGGCAGGTGTTCTTCACCGCCATGACGACGAAGGCGCTCGGCCAAGGACCAGCCATGATCGCGACAGCCGACGTTCCCGACCTCGATTGCTTTCGGGGAGGAGCTGGCGGTAGAGACGTCGTGCCCCTTCTCCGAGACTCGATGGGTACCCCGAACATCGCATTCGGTCTCCTGAACGCTCTAGCGGTACGGTACGGCTTCGAAGTCACCCCAGAGGACGTGGGGGCATACGTGTACTGCATCCTCGCCCACCCCGGCTACCAGGAGCGGTTCGCCACCGATCTTGCGACGCCCGGCATCCGACTCCCGCTGACGGCGTCCCCCGACCTCTTCCGGGAGGCAGTCAACCTTGGTGCCGAATTGCTGTACCTCCACACCCATGGGGAGCGGTTCAGTGGTCCCGGCCGACCGGCGGGGAAGGTGGCTGCGGTAACCGGAGTTCAATGGGAGCGCGCGGTGACGGCGATCCCCACGACCCTTGCGGACTGCTCCTTCGACCCATCGACCGGCGCTCTTCACGTCGGTGACGGTGTGCTGGCAGGTGTGCTGCCCTCGGTGTGGGAGTTCTCCGTGTCGGGCCTGCAGGTTCTGCCCCGCTGGCTCGGCTCCCGTACTCACAAGGGAGTAGGTCGCGCGTCGGGCGATAAGACCGCGACCCCGCTCGACCGCATCCGGCCGGAGGTTTGGGAGGACGAGTGGAACGACGAGCTTCTCGATCTCGTTCGGATCCTGACTCTCACGGTGGATCGCCAAGAGGCGCAGCGGGATCTGCTTGCGCGCGTATGTGACGGCGAGCTTATAAACGCATCGGAGTTGCCGATTCCCTCCGAGAGTGAGCGGCAGGTTCCGAAGACGTAGGTGTGTGAGTTCCAAGAGTTGGCCTTGGAAAACGGCCTGCGTATCGACGGTCGAATCCAAGTCGACTATCAACGAAGTGACGGCAAGTAATGCGTGCGCTCGTTAACTCCAAAGTTGCAATCACAGCAGTGAAATTAAGGTTTAACCCGCTAGAGTTTCATTGTGGATCTCGAAGTGATGGGCAAGAGCCCCTGCGGGAAGTTGATTTCGATCGCAGGTATCGATCCTCGCACGGGAAGAGAGTATTCCCATGCAGGATTCGTTCCATTTGACCTCGACGAAGTCCCGGGACTCTCTGCTGGCGCGTGGGCGGCTGTTGCCGATGCGCGGAGCGCCCTTTCACGGCTTGATGAAATCATTCAGATCTCAGGGGCTCCGGACCTTGGATCATGGATGTCGGTGCCGCTGCTTCGACGCGAAGCACAGTCGACGTCGGCGCTCGAAGGCACCTTCGAGCCTATGAGGAACGTGCTCGCCGCCGACCTGGATGAGGATGAGCCCCAATCGACCGCGATGCGGGAGATCCTCAACTACGTGCGTGCAGCTGAGCACTGTTTCGCATCCGCCGGCCGAAGGCGCCACCTGACGGTTGGCGGGATTTGCGAACTCCAGCGCATGCTCGTCGAGGGAACCCCGGCCGGGGAGCGCGATGCTGGACGCGTTCGCACCACTCCGGTTGTGATTGGTGGTCGAAGCGACTTGTTCGAGAATGCCCGCTTCGTACCTATGCCTCCAGGCCCAGGCCTAGCGGCTTCTCTCGCGGCTCTTGTCGAGTGGGTTCGCGAACACGCGGCGTCGTCTCGCGACCCTGTGGTTGAGGCGGCTCTGTTCCACTACCAGTTCGAGACCCTGCACCCGTTCGTGGACGGTAACGGCCGCATCGGGCGCATGCTGATCGTCGGAAGGCTTCTCCGCCGAGGAGAATTGCGCCTCCCGCTGCTCACGGTGTCACCTTGGCTCGAGCAGCATGACGACGAGTATCGCGACCGTCTATACGCTGTCTCGGCTTTGGGGGACTGGCCGGGATGGGTCGAGTTCTTCGCGCGGGCAATTAGGCTTTCTGCCATTGACGTCCGGAAGCGGATCGAGCGTGTCAGGGAGACGGCGGAGCGGATGGCACGCGACACCAGGGGAAAACGTAGCGGCACGCTCGTTGAAAGACTCCCGTGGCTCCTCGTTCGCTCGCCGATGGTCTCGATTGCTTCTATTTCCCGGGAGTTGCGGTGCTCTGTTCCGGCGGCGACTGGCGCTGTGCTACGTCTGGTCGAGTTGGGCCACCTCAAGGAAACGACGGGTCGCAAGTATGGTCGTAGGTACGCTGCCGAGGAAATCGTGAAGGCTCTAGTCTCGCCGATCGAGCCAATCCATTGATGAACCGGCTGTCGATGGGGGACGCTCTAGCAACTACCCCATGACGACGTCGAGGACGGCACCGTCGGTGATGGCCTCAACCGGGACGAGGGACACTGTGCGGATATCCCTAGTCCGTACGCCGCCTCAGCGTTGCGACGCCAAGCACGAGGGCACCAACGATGAATGCCAAGAGGATCGCCACCTCACTCCATATCCCCGACGCGCTCTGGTTCTTCGCGAGGTAGTGAATGGCATCGATCGCATAGGAGAGGGGCAGGGCATCGGAGATCCACTCGAGTGCCTGCGGCATCATGCTTCGCTCGACGGCGATCCCCGAGAGGAGCAATTGAGGAACGATGACGGCAGGGAACATCTGAAGCGCCTGGAACTCGGTACGGGCAAGGGAGGAGGCCGCGAGGCCAAGCGCGGTGCCAAGGATCGCGTCGAGCACGATGATGAGAAGAAGGGCCCACACCGGGCCCGCGAAGTCGAGGCCGAGCACCCAGATCGAGTACACAACGACGAGCGCGCCCTGGAGGGTTGCCAGGATTCCGAACGCGCAGGCATACCCGAACACCACGTCGGCCTTGCCGACGGGCGACGCCATGAGCCGTTCCATCGTTCCGCCCTGTCGTTCCCGAAGGGTCGTGACGGAAGTGATGAGGAACATGATGAAGAGGGGGAAGAGCCCCATGATCGCCGGTCCCACAGAATCGAACGGAGGTTGGGTCCCGGGTCGAGTCGGAATGTCCTGGAACATCCACCACAGGAGCGTGAGTAGGACGATCGGGACCATGATGATGAGGGCGAGGGTCCGTTTGTCCCGTCGGATCTGGGTGAGGACGCGGATCGCCGTGGCACCCGTCAGTCGGAGGCTCATGCCGCCGCCTCCTTCGCATCGGCCGCGTCGGCGAGGGCAAGGAATGCATCGTCGGCGTCTTCTGCCTTCGTCTGTTTGAGGAGAGCGGGAAGGGTTCCGTCGAAGAGGATCCCGCCACCCCGCATGATAAGAAGCCGGTCGCACCTCGTCGCCTCGTCCATAACGTGGCTCGAGACGAGGAGCGTCGCCCCTTGGCCCGCGAGGCTCCGGAACACCGACCAGAGGTCGCGGCGAAGGACCGGGTCGAGCCCGACGGTTGGCTCGTCAAGGATAAGAACCTCGGGTTTGCCGACGAGGGCCACCGAGAGGGAGACGCGCGTGAGTTGGCCACCGGACAGGGTATTGACCGGCCGGTCGGCGCAGTCCGCCAGCCCGACGATGTCGAGCACCCTCTGGGGATCGCTCTTGGGGGCCCCGACGAGCGAGGAAAAGTAGCGGAGGTTCTCCCGGGCGCTCAGGTCCATGTAGACACTGGGGGCCTGCGTGACGTACCCGACCCGATGACGAAGCGGGGCAGTTCCCCCGGGAAGCCCGAGAATGGAGACCTCTCCACCGGCGACTATCTGAGCCCCGACGATGGAGCGCATGAGCGTGCTCTTGCCGCTGCCGGAGGGCCCGAGGAGGCCGACGAGGGCACCTCGTGGGACCTCGAGGGACAGGTCGGGAATGACGAGGTTCTTGCCTCGGATGACGCGGAGGCCGACAACGGAGATCGCGGGCCCGTTAGATTTCACCATGTGTGGAATAATTCCCTTTCCGGAGACCGTTGTCAAGCCGGCTCGCCCGTGATGTGCAGTTGGACGATGGGGCCGAAACGATCCACGACCTCTTGGGCAGAGGCGCTTGCTAGGGGTTCGATCCGGAAGATATACCTGGCTGCGATGAGTCCGAATACCTGGCTCGCGACTGCCGCCGCCCTCCCCTCGACATCGGTCGAGGCCACCCCCTGGGCGAGGGGAAGGATCAGGCGATCGAAAAGGATGTTCCGGGCGACTTCCCCGATCTCTGGTGACGCCATCGCACTGGTTATCAGGGAACGGAGGCGAGGACCGTAGTCGGGGGAGTCCCAGACGTGGATGATCATCGACACGATTCGTCGGCCAAGATCGGAAGGGGGACCCTCCAGGATGTGGGAGATTCGTCCCTCGGCATACTCGAAGGGTCCCAAGGCCTCCACGAAGAGGAGCTGTTTCGAGGGGAAGTAGTGGCGGGGCAGGGAGGGGTCGACGCCAGCTTCGTGCGCGATCGCCCGCATGGAGGTGCGATCGTACCCGGACTGGGTGAAGAGAGTGAAGGCGGCCCGGAGGATGTCCGCGCGCGTGTCTGCCCCGGCGCCGCGCGGGCCCCTTTTTGGTAAGCGCGGCGCTACGGTCACAATCCGTACTCGAGGAACAGGTCATCGATGACGGCGGGATCGGCCACCATGATGAACACGCCGGTTGTATTCCTCCAGGTGATGGCCACGACCTCACGCGTCACCTCGGTGGGTTCGGTTCCCTCTTCGCCCTCGATCGTCTCTGTGATCTCGGTTGTGATCCTGAAACTCTCCCCGACCTGGACGTCGCCTGCCATAACGGGAAGGCGTTCAACCAAGGGGGCGGGGCTCGCTGAGGGAGATGGGGAGGGGGACGCTTGCACTGCTGTTGCCTGGGCCTCGGCCTCGGCCTGGCTCCACAAGGCCTCGAAGGCCGCGGTGGCGTCTTCCTCGTGGTAATGCTGGATGGCGGAAACGGTCATGACGGAATCGGAGCCGTCGCAATACGTCAACGTCCATCCCTCCGCGAATCGTTCCGGCCACGTCGCATGAGCCGTACTGGGCATCTCCTCGATCGCCGTAAGGCCGTACGTCAACGTCGCAAGCGGTAGGCCGGCGGTGAAGTCGGTCGGATTCTCCACCGTGATCATGTCGATGGTCGGAGCGGGGAGGGGAATGACGATTAGCCGAGCCTCAAGGGTGATGGGTTCGGGGCGGAAGAAGAGGTAGTAGACGAGGGAGCCGAGGGCGGCGACCGCAAGAATGCCAAAGGCAATGAGGACGACAGGCCTCCGGAAAACGGAGAAGAAGGAGGAGGGCTCATCGACCCCGGCATCGTCTGTCGGAGGCCCAGGGGGAGCGGGTGGAACTAAGGGAGCACGGTCCGGGGTCTCGGTGTCGGGGGTCCCAGGCGTTGGTGTTCCAGAGGGAAGCACACGGGAGGCGCCGGTCGCCACGCGGGGTGGTAGGGCGGGTGGCGCGGTTGGTGGGGTCGTCGGCTGCGGTGCGGTGGGGGGAAGGACAGGGGTCGGGACGGACGGTGGAGGATTCGTCGGAATGGGCATAGGCAATGGAACGGGGGGTGGAGGGGGAATAGCAGCCGGTGTTGGTGCGGTCGGTGGAATGACTGGCTGGACGGGCACCTGGGGCTGCTGCTCGGGGCCAGACGGCGGTTGCCCATCGGGGGGGAGGACGGGACGCCACGGGGGGATACCCGGACCGGCAGGAGGTGTGGTCACGGGGACTTACTTTAGTCTGTGTTTCGGGATACCGCTCGGTGGCTGGTGGGCCAGGTGCCATACGTGATTGTCGGCGGGCCGCGCTAGCGTTCTCGCATGGCGATGGCTTCCCGCACACTCAGACCTGCATATCACTGCATCGAGTGTGGGTGGACGGCCGCCAAGTGGGTCGGCCGCTGTGGGGAGTGTCAGGCCTGGGGGACAGTTGCTGAGGTTGGAGCGAGATCGGCTGGTCCCGCGACCGTGGCGACGGCTATCCGTGAGCCCGCGATCCCAATATCGAGGGTGGACGCACGCGCCATGAGTCGCCGCGCCACCGGAGTTGCAGAATGTGACAGGGTGCTCGGCGGTGGCCTGGTTGCGGGGGAGGTAATGCTTCTTGCCGGGGAGCCCGGGGTGGGAAAGTCGACGCTACTCCTCGACATCGCCGCGAGATCGGCTAGGTCCGGTCAGACGGTTCTGTATGTCACGGGAGAGGAGTCAGCCGGTCAGGTCCGGTTCAGGGCAGAGCGCATCGGTGCCCTAGAGGACTCCTTGCTCGTGGCCGCCGAGACCGATCTCGGCTCGATCCTTGCTCACGTGGAGGCGACGCATCCCGACCTCCTCCTAGTCGACTCGATCCAGGCCATCGCTTCGGCAGAGGTCGAGGGCACCCCTGGCGGCGTGAGCCAGGTGCGCGAGGTAGCCTCGGCCCTGGTACAGGTGGCGAAAGGACGTGCAATTCCCACCATCCTGGTGGGTCACGTGACCAGGGATGGGACCGTTGCGGGTCCGCGCCTTATCGAACACCTTGTGGATGTCGTCTGCCAGTTCGAGGGAGATCCGCACTCATCGCTTCGGTTACTTCGAGCGGTCAAGAACCGATTCGGATCGGTGGATGAGGTCGGGTGCTTCACCTTGGCGGACACCGGTATCGAACAAGTCCCCGATCCGTCTGGGCTGTTCCTCTCGCATGGGGGACCGCGGGTACCAGGTTCGTGTCCAACGATCTCCATCATGGGCAGACGGCCCCTGCCGGCGGAGATACAGGCCCTTGTTGCACCATCGGCCCTTGCCAATCCCAGGCGCGCCACCTCGGGAATCGACTCGAGCAGGGTAGCGATGGTTCTTGCCGTACTTCATCGTCGAGCGGGACTGTCGGTCGCGGCGGAGGACGTGTACGTATCCACGCTCGGCGGCGCCAGGGTGGTCGAGCCAGCCTCCGACCTGGCCTTGGCCCTAGCCCTCGCGAGTGCTGTGCGGGATCGCCCGATCCGAACGGGATTTATCGCTATCGGGGAGGTGGCACTCTCCGGAGCGATTCGGCCGGTGGTTGGCCTTGCCCAGAGGATGGCCGAGGCCGCCCGCATGGGTTTCACGGACATTGTGATACCCGAGGGGACTTGCCCTGAGGGCAAGGCGCCGAGTAAGTGTCACGAGGCGGCAACGCTCGCCGAGGCGATCTCCATGGCGTTGCCGAGCGACTAATCTCACTGTCTGGAACGGGCGACTAATCTCACTGTCTGGAACGAGCGACTAGTCGCTCAGTGTGAACACCGCGTCCGTGCTCTTGACGCCATGAAGCGTCAGGAGGGCGTGGTAGGTGCCCGGGAGAGGAGTGGACAGCCCGACCGCGCACGACTCATTGGATCGGATTCGAGGCCACTCGGCGGTGAGTGTCACGGTCTCGTCGGGGGACAGCAGAACAGAGGTGCCCTTGAGGGCACCCTGCGCGCAATCGAGGTTGGACCAGATGCGATCCGAGCCGGAGGTAATGAGGAGCGCCGTGCTTGTGGATTGGGGATCAAGCACGCAGTCCTCAAGGCCAGTGTGGGTCACGACGGCCTGGAAAATTGGGAGGCCCGGGTCGGGGAAGTCTCGGGTGGTCGGCGAGAGATCGATGAGGAGATCGCCGACACCGCAGGCATTGACACCGGCGATGCTCACGCTTGGGCTCGCGGAGACAGATGGGCTAGTGCTCGCAGTTGGCGTAGCCGTCGGTTCGCCTGACCCGAAGGTGCCTTTCACGAGGTAATAGAGCACGATCCCGGCGAGGACGACGAAGGCGAGTGCGATGAGCCGACGCCGCCAGTAGACCTCGGGCGGCTGATCGCCGATGGGGTGACGAATCGCATTCATGCTGCCTCCTCGCCGGTTCGACCCCACGGTACCTGGGGGCAGGCGAAGGACAATGGAGGCATGCCGCAACTCCCTGAGGTCACAGATGATGACGCCGACACGGTACGTCGTGTCATCGAATGGTTTGAGGAAAACGGCCGGAGCCTACCCTGGCGGGGGCCTCTCCGACTGAGTTGGTGCGGGCCCGGGATCGCCTCTTCCTACTATTCGTATTCATGGTGATTGCTACCGTCGTAAGAAGGCCAGGGGCGGGCGAATCGACGGGAGGAGGTTGCGAGATGGCTCGACGGGCGGACGGCGTGGACGTCGGTTTGTGCCCGGGTTGGGGCTAGAGCTCGAGCAGCATTCGGGTGTTGCCGAGGGTGTTCGGCTTCACTCGGGCAAGGTCGAGGAACTCTGCGACACCGTCGTCGTGACTCAGGAGCATCTCTTTGAATACCTTGGGCTTGACTACGTTGCCCTTGATCGGGGTGAAACCGTGTTGGCTGAGGAACTCTGTCTCGAAGGTCAGGCAGAACAACCGCTCCAGTCGGAGGTCACGGGCTCGCTTGATGAGTTCTTCGAGCATGGCGTGACCCACCCCGGTGTGGAGCCGCTCGGGTAGCACCGCGAGGGTGCGGATCTCCCCCAGGTCTCGCCACATGACGTGGAGTGCCCCGCAGCCGACGATCGAGCCGTCTGTGGCCTCAGCGACGACGAAGTCTTGGACGGTCTCGTAGTAAGCGATCAGGTCGTGGGCGAGCAGGACGCGCCGGGCCGCGTAGGACTCCACGATGGTGCGGATGGCGAGGACGTCCGCGGGAAGGGCGGGGCGGACCGTGACGTCGGGGATGGTCATGCCGCCGCTAGGACCGCTCGGTGCCATGGACCGCGTGAGGCTCGATGGCCGCAATCTCGTCGGTCGTGAGGGCCTCGAAGCCAAGCGAGGCGACCGAGTCCCGCAGCTGCTCCACGGACGACGCCCCGACCAAGGCCGAGGTTATCCGCTCGTCGCGCAGCACCCATTGGAGGGCCATCTGCGCCAGGCTCTGGCCACGCTTCTTCGCGATTTCATTGAGCGCGGTGGCCCGCTCGAGGTAGGTCGAGCTGATCTGGCTCTCCTTTAGGAACTCGCTGTGGGTGATGCGCGAGCCCTCGGGGATGCCCTTGAGGTACTTGTCCGTGAGCATTCCTTGAGCGAGGGGGGAGAAGACGATGGAGCCGATGCCCTCCTCTCCGAGGACATCGAGGAGGCCCTGCTCGGGGGTTCGGTCGAACATGGAGTATCGCATCTGGTGGATGAGGAGTGGGGTGCCGAGGTTTCTGAGGATACGGACGGCTTCCGGGGTTTCCTTCGGCCCGTAGTTGGAGATTCCGGCATAGAGGGCCTTGCCGGAGCGGACAGCCTGATCGAGCGCCGACATGGTCTCTTCGAGCGGGGTGTCGGGGTCGGGTCGGTGGTGGTAGAAGATGTCGACATACTCGAGCCCCATGCGCTTGAGGGATTGGTCGAGAGAGGAGAGCAGGTACTTGCGCGACCCCCAGTCGCCGTAGGGTCCGGGCCACATCCCGTATCCGGCCTTCGTTGAGACGATGATCTCGTCGCGGTAGGGCTTGAGGTTCTTGGCGAAGAGGCGGCCGAAGTTCGACTCGGCGGAGCCGGGGGGCGGGCCGTAGTTGTTGGCCAGGTCGTAGTGGGTGACGCCGAGGTCGAAGGCTTCGAGGATGATCGCCCGCTGACGCTCCATGGGGGAAGAGCAACTGAAGTTCAGCCACAAGCCGAGGGAGATCGCGGAGAGGCGGAGGCCGGAGCGCCCGCAGCGCCGGTAGATGTCCTTGGAATAGCGGTCGGGATTGGCGACGTACGGAGTGTGGCTCATACGGGAAGCCTAGCGAGTCGCTCCGCCCGCCTCACCCCATCGGCGGGGTGAGAACGCCAACATACGGCCCGGTCCCCTCTGGCACCTCCCAGGCGATGAACTCGCCGCCCATGTAGACCGGCCCCCGGTAGTCAGACGGCCCGAAGGCGTAGACCTTGCCAGTGTCGCGATGGACAAGCCACGTGACAAGGGTGGGCAAGGGCGCGCCGCCGAGTGCCGGAAGCGCAAGACTCCATTGTCCGGGCTCCGGACCCCCTCCGGCACCAGCCGAGTAATTGAACGTGCCGTGCGTGATTCCGATCCACTCGGGAGTCAGGACCACGGACTCAACCTGGAAGTCAAACTCGGGGACATCGAGCAAGGAGATGTGGTCCGGACTTGCGAGCGTGATGAGGCCGAGGTAGTCAGAGTGCTCCCTGTCGAGATCACCGGCGAGTGTGACGAAGTCATTTCCGCAGCGGGAGGACGGGATGTAGTAGGGGTCCAAGGCCGAGAACGGGATGCCGCTTCCCTCGATGAGGATCGCATGATGGGGGTCGGTGACATCGATCTGGACGGACTCCAACGAGGACGGATTCCCCGAGCGTGACCGCTCGAGGACCCTGACTCCCCACAGGACGGGCCGGTCAGGGGTTGACGCACACTCGTCGATGCCCAGGCCGACCCACTTGTCATCGGGCCCTAGCAGAAGGGAGGTGCGCCCGTCCGAGGAGCTCGCGAGGATCGCGTTGTGGTCGTAGTAGTCGTCGGACGCCAAGGAGTCGTAGTGCTCGGCGAGCACCCTATCCTTCAGGCTCAGCCAGTAGGCGGTATCCCCGACGAGGACCATCGCGGTAAGCCAGCTGCGGGGAGTCGCGTTGAGGTCGAGGTACTCCCCCATCGTGGTGACGTCCGACGACCGCGAGAGGCGGTGGGTGTGGCGATCCCAGAACGTCAAGAATCTCTCACCCGAGCTTGGGGAGTAATCGAGCCAAGCCACGGTCGTATCGCTGACTTGGGCTTGAGCCGGGTCAAGTTCGTCGCGGGGCTTCTCGGCGATGACGTCCCGCGAGCCGTCCCGATACACCAACGCGACCGCAGCGCCAGGTAACCCGTCCTGGTCCTCGGGCCCTGCCGAGTACCGAACGAGGGCCTCGCCCTGTGGTCCCACTGCGAGGAGGTCGGCGCCCTCACCGGGGGACGTGATCTCGGTGATCATGCCGTCTCCAAAGACGGTCGGCGTTGGCGTGGGCGCGCAGGCCGAGGCGCCTAGGGCGACGGCAAGGAGACCGATGAGCAGGGGCGCGCGCATGATCCCACGGTAGCGGGGTGGCTGGGCAGACGCGAGGCGGAGCCGGGCCCTACTTCTTGGCGGGGGCCTTCGTGTCCTCGGGCGGAGGGACGGCGACGTCGTCCTTCATGACGCCCTCGAACGTGAACGTACCCACCTCGCCGGAACCAATCGCGTCAACCCGGACGATCTGGCCGGCGACGACCTCGCCGTTGAGGATCCTTTCGCTGAGCGCGTCCTCGATGTCCCGCTGGATCGCCCGGCGGAGCGGGCGGGCCCCCAACACGGGGTCGTAGCCCTTTTCGGCGAGGAGCTGCTTGGCGGCATCCGTCAACTCGATCCCCATGTCCTTGTCGCGCATCCGCTCGTCGAGCCGTCCGATCATAAGGTCGACGATCTTGATGATCTCGTCGTGGGTCAGCTGCGGGAAGACGACGACGTTGTCCACACGGTTGAGGAACTCGGGCTTGAAGTGGTCCTTGAGCTTGGAGTTGACGAGCTTGACCATCTCCTCGTACGTGTAGCCGGTCTCATGGGCGACGCTGAAGCCCGTCGCCTGCCGCTTGGAGATGAGGTCCGCACCAAGGTTCGTCGTCATGATGATGACGGTGTTTTTGAAGTTGATCTCCCGCCCCTGGGCATCGGTCAGCTTTCCCTCCTCAAGAATCTGCAAGAGGGTGTTGAAGATGTCGGCGTGAGCCTTCTCCACCTCGTCGAACAGGACGACGGAGAACGGCTTGCGGCGTACCTTCTCTGTAAGCTGACCGCCCTCCTCGAAGCCGACATAGCCGGGGGGTGCGCCGAAGAGCCGGGCGACCGTGTGCTTCTCCGAGTACTCGGACATGTCGAGAGAGATGAGCGCGTCCTCGTCGCCGAAGAGGAACTCGGCGAGGGCCTTGGCGAGCTCGGTCTTCCCGACGCCCGTGGGGCCGGCGAAGATGAACGAGCCTCCGGGGCGCTTGGGGTCCTTAAGGCCGGCGCGCTGGCGGCGGATGGCTTGCGAGAGGATCTTGATGGCGGCATTCTGGCCGATGACGCGCTTGTGGAGTTCGTCCTCCATGTTAAGCAGCCGAGCGGACTCGTCGCCGGACACGCGCGCGACGGGGACGCCGGTGGACATGGAGAGCACCTCGGCGATGAGGTCGTCATCGACGACCGCGGCGACGTCGAGGTCCCCGGACTTCCACGCCTTCTCCTTGGTGGAGCGCTCCTCGGTCAGGCGGCGCTCAACGTCACGCAGACTGGCCGCCTTCTCGAAGTCCTGCTCGTCGATTGAGGATTCCTTGTCGCGGCGGACGTTCGCGATCTTGTCATCGAGGTCGCGCAGTTCGGGCGGGGAGGTCATGCGACGGATCCTGAGGCGCGCCCCGGCCTCGTCGATGAGGTCGATCGCCTTGTCCGGGAGGAAGCGGTCGGAGATGTAGCGGTCGGCCATCTGGGCGGCGGCGACGATGGCGTCGTCCGTGATGGTGACGCGGTGGAACGCCTCGTAACGGTCGCGAAGGCCCTTGAGGATGTCGATGGTGTGGGAGAGTTCCGGCTCCGGCACCTGGATCGGCTGGAATCTGCGCTCGAGTGCCGGGTCCTTTTCCACGTGCTTGCGGTACTCGTCCAGTGTGGTCGCACCTATGGTCTGGAGCTCACCGCGGGCGAGCATCGGCTTGAGGATGCTGGCCGCGTCGATGGCGCCCTCGGCCGCACCGGCGCCGACGAGCGTGTGGATCTCGTCGATGAACAGGATGATATCGCCGCGGGTACGAATCTCTTTGAGGACCTTCTTCAGGCGCTCCTCGAAGTCACCACGGTAGCGAGAACCGGCGACCAGCGACCCGAGGTCGAGCGTATAGATGTTCTTGTCCCTGAGGGTCTCCGGCACATCTCCGCGGACGATCAACTGGGCCAGGCCTTCGACGATCGCGGTCTTCCCCACCCCAGGTTCACCGATGAGGACGGGGTTGTTCTTGGTCCGGCGGCTGAGCACCTGCATGACCCGCTCCGTGAGCATCTCGCGCCCGATGACGGGGTCGAGCTTGCCCTCGCGTGCGGCCTGACTGAGGTTACGGCCGAATTGATCGAGCACCGTCGAACCGGCCGGGGTGCCTTCGGACGGGCCGACGCCGGCGGTCATGGGTTCCTTGCCCTCGTACCCGGAGAGGAGCTGGATGACCTGCTGACGTACGCCTCCGAGGTCGGCGCCCAGCTTCCCGAGCACTTGGGCGGCGACGCCCTCCCCCTCCCGGATGAGGCCCAGGAGAATGTGCTCGGTGCCGATGTAGTTGTGGCCGAGCTGGAGCGCTTCCCTGAGGGAGAACTCGAGGACCTTCTTGGCGCGGGGGGTGAAAGGAATGTGTCCGGACGGCGCATGGGATCCTTCGCCGATGATCTCCTGGACCTGTTCGCGCACGCCGTTGAGGGAGATATCCATGGCTTCGAGGGCTTTGGCGGCGACTCCCTCGCCCTCGCGCACCAGTCCGAGGAGGAGGTGTTCGGTGCCGATGTAGTTGTGGTTGAGCATGCGCGCTTCCTCTTGCGCGAGCACAATCACCCGTCGAGCCCGGTCAGTGAACCGCTCGAACATCGTTCCCTCCTAGGCGCCCGGATATCCGGACTTGTTTCAAGGCTAGCCGGGGGAGTGTAGGGAACATGTCGATGTTCGCCACGGGCGTGATGTTATCTACGCCTCAATCAGGAGGGTCACGGGGCCGTCTCCCACAAGTTCGACCTCCATATGGGCACCGAAGACCCCGGTCCCGACCATGATCCCCCTCGCCTGGAGTGCGGCGACGACGGCCTCGACGAGTGGTTCGGCCACCTCGCGGGGGGCCGCGCCGTTCCAGGACGGTCGTCTTCCCTTCTTCGTGTCCGCATACAGGGTGAACTGGCTAACGACGATCACGGGGGCATCGATGTCTAGGACCGACCGCTCGTCATCGAGGATGCGGAGTTCGGCGATCTTCCGGGCGATCGTCTCGACCTCAGTCGGGCCGTCGTCATGGGTCGCCCCGACGAGCGCGACGATTCCCTGTCGGTCGAACGAGGCGACAACCTTCCCGTCGACGGTAACCGAGGCGTGGGACGCTCGCTGTAGAACCGCGCGCACGCTACCAACCGCCTCGGGACGCCCGTGGGGGCTTCCTCCAGGTGGAGTGCAAGGCCGGACGCACGTCCGTGAGGTACACGCCGGCAATGACGATGGCGACAAGGCCAAGAAAGCTCAGGGGTCCTGCGGGGTATCGGCCGATCGGGGGGGGAAGGGTGAGGAAGCCGACGGCCGCGGCCGAGCCGGTCAAGGCCGTCCAGAAGGGCTTGGTGCGCTTTCCTGCGGAGGAGTATTGTCCGTTTGAGTGCCGGAGCGAATCGACGAAGGCGAAGGCCTCGACAGCGAATGCCGCGACCCCGAGCACGAGGAGCAGACCGTCCTGAGCAAACCCAAGCATCCTTTCCGCTCCTTTCCCGAGTTAGGACCGCTTCCCCCACCCCTACGGTATAACGTCGTCGGGAGCATCGATGTCGCCGCTCTTGGCCACGCGGCTGCGCCCCATCGGCAGGCCGCGAGCCGTCGGCCTCGGGGGTGGTGGGCGGTCGCTCGACACTCCATCGGGGTTGACGATGGGCACTTGCGAAGCGGCGACCACGTTCCCGTCTGGTCCCGCAATCGTGAGGGAGGCCCGGGGATCGGCTCCCCGCTTGAGAAGGGCTAGGGCGATGGGGCCTGCATCGTGATGTTGGGCGACGGAGGTGACATGGCCGACGGCTTTTCCCTCTAGCAGAACCGGTGTAGTTCGGGTCGGAAGGGCATTGTGCGAGCCATCGAGGTGGAGAAAGGTGAGGCGACGAGGGGGGCGACCGAGGTTGTGGACCTTGGCGATGGTCTCCTGGCCGCGGTAGCAACCCTTGTTGAGGTGGACGGCGGTCCGGAGCCAATCGAACTCATGAGGCAGGGATGCTGCATCCGCTTCGGTTACCGCCCTTGGACGCCAGGCCCATATCCGGGCAGCCTCAGTTGCCCAGGTGCCGACGGGGTGAAGTCCTATATCAACACACGTTTTTGCCGAGGTCTCAAGGTCACGCCGGGGGACGAGCGTCAGCCTCCAACGCCACCCCTCGCCGGGATGTTGCGTGCCTGGTGTGAGGTACGAGGTACCACCGGGGGTGACGCCAGGCCAGGGGTCGACCCACGCAGGAGGGCCCCCAAGGGGTAGGGCGCGATCGGAAGAGTCGCCCAATGCCGCCCACTCGGAGGTGACGTCCTTGACCTCGACCTTGAGCATGAAACGCATGCGATTGAGGTGGGCGGCGAGCCCACCTGGAGTCTCGGTGAGAAGCCAGGCGGTCGTGCCGTCGTCGACGATGAAGGCCACATGCTCGATGCGACCCTGGGGGCTGAGGATCATGGCCTCCATGCCCACCCCGGGGGAAAGCGCCACGAGGTCCTGGGTGGTGAGGGAGTGGAGCCAGGAGAGGCGATCCGACCCGGAGACCGTGATCACGCCAATGTGAGACTGATCGGCAAAGGCTTGGCCCTCGGTGATGGTACGTGATTCCCGAAAAGGGTCGCCGTAGTGCCAGGCCACACCCGCATCGGTTCCAGTAGCGGATACGGCGCCGGGGAGGAGCATCATGGCCGGGGGCCCCTGAGCACCCGCCAGGCGACAAACCCGCACAGCCAGAGGATCGCTATCCCGAACGCGACGCCCAAGACGACGAACGTCAACTCAAGGGCGGTCATGGGGCCATCCTAACTAGGAGTTATCCCACGAGGATGCGGCCGCCGACGTAGACGAGGGATCCGGCGACGGTGACAGAGAGAATGCCAGAGGAGATGGCTGCGAGTGGATTTCGGTTCGCTAGGTCACGCCTGGTCAACTCATGAACGGAGATGAACGTGCACGCACACAGCAAACCGACGAGGGCTCCCCCATACCATTCGATCGATTCAAAGATCGACCCGCTTGCTCCCCCGATACCGGTTCCAAGGGTGATGGCCAGGATGGTGTTGACCCACATCTTCGACGTCAGGGTTGAGGCGATGGCGGCCATGAAGAGGCTGGCCGCACCGACCACCACGAGGTCCTTGGCCCCCGGAGTACGGGCCGCAGCGATCCAAGAGGCGCCGGAGGCGGCCACGGTGGCGCCACTGACGGTCGAGGCGACAGCGGTAATCACCTGGCCGGGAGGGCTCGGGCGGAGCACCTCCAGCACGAGGGCGATGACGACGCTTGCCGCAAGAGCGACGACCATATGGCGAAGGAAGGGCTCATCTCGGCCGAGCAAGACTCCGACCGTCGAGAGGGCGCCGCTTCCCAGGACGACCGAACTCCCCACGAGCCAGTTCGGGGTCCACGTCAGGGCTGGCCAACCGATCGCCAGCATGAACGAGAGGGCGAGCACGGCCACAGCCAGCCAACGGGGGCCGTAGTACCCGGAGACCGCTAGGGCCGCAGCCGTCACCGCGGCCGCCGTTGCTCGGGTCGAGGGATTCATGGCGCACAGTTTGCCATGGCTTGGCCGAGTATGGTTGACAGCATCGGAGGTTGCGATGGCAAACTTGCTCGTACTGACCGCATCCGTAGTGGACGCCGTGGACGTGCTTCCCGGGCTCGCTCTTCTCAACCACCGTTCCCGATGTCTCACTCCCGAACCGACCGCCCTCCTGGATGCGCTCGATGCGGATCTCGTGCTTATCGATGCGAGGACAAACCTCGTCTCGGCTCGCAGCACCTCTAAACTCGTTCGAGCAACGGGCCTCGCCGTACCCCTGATCCTGGTGGTGAACGAAGGAGGGATGGCCGTGGTGAACGCCGATTGGGGGGCCGACGATGTGGTCATCGCGTCGGCGTCGCCGGCGGAGATCGAGGCCCGGATCCGCCTCTCTATCGGACGCGCAGAGGCCGACGATCCGCTCGACAAGGCGTCCGAGTTTGTCTCGGGGGACCTGACCGTTGACGTTGGAGGATATACAGCCCGCCTGCGGAGTGTTCCCCTCGACCTCACCTTCAAGGAGTTCGAGCTCCTCAAGTACCTGATGCAGCATCCGGGCCGGGTGTTCACCCGGGATCAGTTGTTGCAGGAGGTATGGGGCTATGATTATTACGGCGGCACGAGGACGGTAGACGTTCATGTTCGTCGATTACGCGCCAAGCTTGGTGCCGAGTATGAACAGCTCATCGGTACGGTGCGTAACGTTGGCTACCGATTCGATCCCGCATCTTCCGGCGCGCGGACCACGGCTTCGTCGAGCGAGGGAGTAGACGACCTCTCCTCCCTGTAGGTAGTGTCCGGGATCGGAAGGAGCGCCGAGGAATGGTCGTAAAGTCGAGGCGACGGCTGTTTGGCCGTCTTGTCCCCTCGACGGAGCGTACCCTCAGGCAGTTGATCCGTGATGAGCGGATCGGCGGGGTACTGATGCTCATCGCGACGATGCTTGCGCTCCTGTGGGTGAATAGCGGTCTCGCATCGTCGTATCACTCCCTCCAGACGAGGGTTCCGATCAACGGAGTCCTCTTCCTTCCCGCCGGACGTGAGATCCACTTTGGCCTTACGTTTTCGGAGTGGGCCTCCGATGGATTGCTCGTCATCTTCTTTCTCGTCGTCGGGCTGGAGCTCAAGCGGGAGATCGTTTGCGGGGAACTCAGGAGACCGGCCACGGCCATTGTTCCGATCGTGGCGGCGTTTGGCGGTGTGGTGGTGCCGGCATTCGTCTTCCTTGGCGTTAATGCCATCGGAGCGGAGGGAGCGACGCGAGGCTGGGCAATCCCGACAGCCACTGATGTCGCGTTCGCGCTCGCCATCCTTTCTGTGGTCGGGAAGCGTCTGCCTGGGTCCCTACGGGCGTTCCTTCTTACCCTGGCGGTCGTGGACGACCTCGTGGCGATCGTCATCATCGCGGTGTTCTATTCCGATGGACTCGACCTCGTGTGGCTGATTCCGGCTGGACTGGCCCTGGCGGCCCTCGCCCGTCTGACGCATCGGCGGACGATCCCAGTATGGTTGGCGGTTTCTCTAGGCCTCATCGTGTGGATAGGAGTACACGAGTCGGGCATTCACGCGACGATTGCGGGAGTGGCCATCGGCCTGTCGGTGCGAGCGCGACGACGGTCGGGGGAGAGCATCAGTCCCGTCGAACGATGGGAACACCGGTGGGGCCCCATCTCCGCGGTCTTCGCGGTTCCGGTCTTCGCCTTCTTCGCGGCAGGCGTAGCGCTCAATGCCACTGCTATCTCCTTGGCTCTTGACGCACCTGCCTCAAGAGGAATCGTGCTAGGGCTCATGCTCGGCAAACCCATCGGCATCGTGCTCGCCACCCTTCTGATTGCCGGATTGACCCGGGCGACCCTTCCCAAGAGGGTGTCATGGTGGGATGTTGTCGGCGTGGCCATGATCGCTGGAGTCGGGTTCACCGTCTCGCTCCTCATGAGCGAATTGGCATTCGGCGCAGGCACGACCGAGACCCAGCAGGCCAAGGCCGCGGTCCTTATCGCGTCCACCTTGGCGGCAGTGGTCGGGGCGACGATCCTCGCTTGGCGCGACCGTCACCATGGAAGGAAAAGGGCCAGGTCATCTCCTCAAGCCCCGATCTCACACGGTTGAGGATGGGCACAGGGAACTGAGGGGACACCGATCACAGGCTGGCTTCTTGGCCGAGCAGCATCGTCGCCCGTGGAAGATCAGGCGGTGCGAGAATGCTGTCCAGTCGCGTCGATCGACAAGGGCGTTGAGGTCACTTTCTACCGCTTCGGGGTCCTTCTGAATGGTGAGGCCAAGGCGCCGCGCAAGGCGTCCGACATGTGTGTCTACAGGAAAGCCGGGCACGCCAAAGGCATTTCCCAGTACGACATTTGCGGTCTTGCGCCCCACACCACGAAGGGTGATCAGGTCCTCAAGGTTGGCGGGAACCTCGCCATCGAAGCGTTCGAAAAGGCCGCGGGAAAGGTTAAGAATGGATTCGGTCTTGGCGCGGAAGAATCCTGTTGGGCGGATGAGTTCCTCGATGCGATCCCGTGGGGCACAGGAGAGTGAGGAGGCGTCGGGGAACTCGGCGAAGAGGGCTGGCGTCACTTGGTTCACTCGGGCGTCCGTGCACTGGGCCGAGAGCACGGTTGCGATGAGAAGCTCGAAGGGATTTCGGTAGTCGAGTTCGCATTTGGCGCACGGATACTCTTCGCCTAGAAGCCGGAATATGCTCTTGGCGCGCTCGACAAGCTCCAGGTCTGGTTCCGCGCCACTTCGATCTTTCATGCGATCAGCCTAGGCGACTGCTCAAGGCCCGTCGTGGACTGCCGATACACACCAAAGACAGGACGCGAGCACCCGACGGGCAGGAGACGAGGAAGCGATGCCTACGATCCAGGCTACGACGCTCATCGCCGATCTGCGTCGCAGCCGTCGTGAACTCCGGCGAGAAATAGCCCGGGTTCGATGGTGGCGCCGATTGGTGAAGGCCCGCCGGGAACTCACGGAGGCACGCCTTGCGGCGGCAACTGCCGGGGACATCGATCTCGAGACCGCCTGGGAAGCTTTGGCCGCGGACGCCCCCACATCGAGGGAGATTTCGGCCGTCATTTGGGCGGACGAGGTTCATCCGACCGCTCATCGCCTTGAGGCACTAGGTGTAATTGATCGCCGTCTGGACTCGTATGAACGTCGACTTTCTGACAACCTAGAGTCAGTGGTAACTCGAATCGTTGACGCTTTGAGTGCCACGCATTAAGGAGGCCAACGGTGGTACACGACCCCATGCTTGAGGAGTCCGCGCTCCGCTCCTCGCTACTCCTTGGAGAAATGGACACCGAGACCGCGCACTCCCTCATAGCCATCATGACTCGATGCGAGTATCAGCGGGGTGAAGTCATCTTTTTTGAGGGCGCTCAAGGGGATACCTTATACATCCTTGTCAAGGGCAAGGCGAAGATCGCGCGGACCGCCCGCGATGGCCGCGAGAACCTGTTGGCACTTCTTGGGGTAGGTGATCTACTCGGCGAGCTCAGCGTTTTCGATCCCGGCCCGCGGATGTCACGAGCGCATGTTCCCGAGGACACTGTCCTCTACCAACTCGCCAAGGATGCCTTAGACGCTTGGCTAGTCGAACATACCGAGGCGTCACAGTACCTCCTACGAGCTTTGGCAAGACGAATCAGGCGGACCAGCATGACGATGGCCGATCTCGTCTTCACCGATGTTCCCGGTCGGGTAGCGAAGGCGATCATCGACCTCGGCCATCGCTTTGGGGTCACCGACCGAGGACACACCGTTGTGCGCCACGGGCTCACCCAGGAGGAACTCGCGCAGTTGGTTGGGGCATCGCGGGAGACCGTCAACAAGGCGCTTGCCGATTTCGCAAGCCGAGGATGGATCGACGTCCACATGGGATCCGTGGTGGTATACGAGCCCGACCGACTCCGGGCCCGCGCGCGCTAGCGCAGCCTGGCTTCCACCTCGATTTCGACCGGGGCGCCTAGCGGAAGTGCGGCTACCCCGACCGCTGAACGGGTGTGCTTGCCCGCCTCGCCAAAGACTTCGACCATCAGATCGCTGGCTCCGTTGATGACGGAGTGCTGTGCAACAAACCCTGGGGCAGAGGCGACGTATCCGACTACCCTGACGATGCGTACGATTCGATTGAGTCCGCCACACGCATCGGCCATCGCGGCAAGGGCATTCAGGGCGGCGATTCGGGCGCATTCCTGGGCCCTGTCGATGGGAATCTGGCCATCGCCATCGCCGACTGCTCCGGTCACAATCAGGCTCCCATCAACGAGGGGGAGTTGACCGGAGGTCCAAACTGTAGATCCATCGACAAGCGCTGGAACGTAGTTGCCAGCCGGGGATGTGACCTTGGGAAGGGAGAGCCCTAGGGTCTTGAGTCTCTCCTCGGAGGACACCTATGCCCCTTTCGGTCTCTTGAGGAATGCCACGAGCCCACCGGTGGGCCCGCTAGACACCTGGACGAGTTCCCAACCACCCTCGCCCCATTGGTCGAGGATCTGTTTAGTAGCGTGCTCAATGAGGGGAACGGCCGCATACTCCCATGTGGGCATGCCTTGAGAATACCCTTGAGTAGGCAACGGTTATCGTTCGTCGTTCGTTACTTTCTAGACGTAAGGTGGAACCATGCCGCGACCGAAAGACAGCCCTGCCCGCAAGGTGACTGCCGTGACTTTTGTCACATCCATCTTGGGATTTGTAACCTTCTCTGTTCTTGCAGGAATACTGGCCGCCGCCATGGTCATCCCGGGTGCAGCGGTCGCGGGAATCGCAGCCAAGAGCACGATCGAACTATTCGACAAGCTGCCTACCGAGTTCGAGTACAGCGGACTTCCTCAGCAGTCGAATATCTACGCCAGCGATGGCACCACACTGATCGCAACGTTCTTCACTCAGAACCGAATCGTCGTGCCCCTCGAAGAGGTCTCCCCTTGGATGCAGAAGGCGGTTGTGGCGGTTGAGGATAGGCGATTCTGGAACCACAACGGCGTAGACGGGGAGGGATTGCTGAGGGCGATCGTCCACAACGCATCGACGGGTGAGACTCAAGGGGCGTCCACGCTGACGCAGCAACTCGTGAAGAACATGCTCATCAACACGGCCGTTGATGACAACGACCAGGAAGCCATCAAGGCCGCTACAGAGGTGACGGTCAGTCGCAAGTTGGGTGAGGCGAGGCGGGCGCTCGCGCTCGAGATGAGGTACAACGCGGAGTTGGGCAATACCTGCTCTAGCGACCCGAAGGTGGATTGCGGCAAGGAGCGCGTCCTTGAGCAGTACCTCAACATCGCCCAGTTTGGCAGCTCGGTTTACGGTGTTGAGGCGGCGTCGATGTTGTACTTCGGCAAATCCGCGGCGGAACTGAACGCCATTGAAGCCGCGACGATGGCAGGTATCACCCAGAATCCCTACAAGTGGGATCCCCTCCGATTCCCTGAGAATGCCCAGTTACGACGCGATGTCGTGCTCTCCGTCATGCGTGACCAGGAGATCATCACGGAAGCGGAGTACCAGGAGTACATCGCCACCCCTCTTGCGGACACCCTGAACGTCACTCGCCCCAAGTTCAGTTGTGTTGCATCCTCCGATGCCCCCTTCTTCTGTGACTATGTCACCAAGGTCATCGCCTTTGACCCGTTCTTCGAGGGTAAGGGAAAGGAATACCTGTACTACGGTGTCGACATCGTCACGACGCTCGACATCAATATGCAGAGGATCGCGAACGAGGAACTACGACGTTCGGTTCCGCCAACAGACCCGACAGGAATCGCCAACGCCCTCGTGGCGATGGATCCAACCAACGGCCACATCCTTGTCATGGCACAGGATCGGGACTTCAATCCCAAACCTGATGAGGCTGGCCAAACGGCGATCAATTACTCGGTGGACAGTGAATATGGTGGGTCTAGAGGCTTTTCTCCGGGTTCGACCTTCAAGGTGGTCATCCTGGCCGAGTGGCTGGAGAGTGGGCGATCGCTCAGCCAATCGGTGAGCAGCTCTGTTCGCAAGTGGCCATCGTCTTCATGGCAGGCCACATGCATCGGTCCTGCGCCGTTTGCAGGTCAGGCACCGTGGGAACCACACAATGTGGGCAATGCGACGTATGGCCAGATAACCGCCCTGACCGCGACGATACATTCGATCAATACTGCCTACGTTGCGATGACGAACCAACTGGACCTCTGTGGGATATCAGACATGGCCGCGAGACTTGGGTTCAAGCGGGCCGATGGGAAGCCATTTGAGACCGTGCCGTCAGTCACCCTGGGGACACAGAACGCCTCTCCCCTGACCATGGCGGTCGTGGCCTCGACCATAGCGAACGATGGCGTCAAGTGCGAGACGCGATCGATAGTGTCGATCACAACGCGGGACGGCTTGTCGCGACCTGTCCCACCTGATAGTTGCGAGACTGTTATTGGTTCGCAGTATGCGCAGGGTGTCCAGTTCGCCATGACTCAGGTAGTCGCACAGGGGTCAGGGAAATCCGCGAGGCTCTCGGGCGGACGCCAAGCGGCTGGGAAGACCGGATCCTCACAGAACAACTCGCATGCATGGTTCCTAGGTTTTACCCAGCAGCTCGTCGCCGTGACCTGGATGGGACACCCCGACCTCGATATCAGGATGCAATACATCACGATCGGAGGGACCTTCTTCAGGCGAGCGGGTGGTGGAACGCTACCTGCGGCGACATGGAAGCGGTTCATGGACCGTGCTCTTGCTGGGCAACCCAATCTGACGATTATTTCCGGGGAACCAGCCGGACTGGGCGGACTCGTCCTTACCGTTCCAGACGTGATTGGTATGACCGAGCAAAATGCGCAGTACGCGATCAGCGACGCCGGATACGCGTGGTCGCCCTCGCCGATTGCCATCTACGATGAGAGTGTTGCCAACGGCACGGTCGTCTATCAGTCCCTGAAGGCCGGAACTCACGCCTCTCCTGGTGCGACGATCGTGTACCAGAAGTCGAGGTCTTCCCTCCCCAGCTGGTGGTTCAACTGGCCAGTCGGGTGGAATCCGTGCGTCGCTCCATCGGACTGGTGGGGTTCGTCCTGGCCGCCGTCGGGCTGGGGCCCTCCAGCGGGCTGGGATGGCAGCACGTGCTGGGGTCCCGGACCGGAGCCGCCGCCTTCGCCGACGCCTTCGCAGACGCCTTCGCCCGCGTCTTCCACATAGCCGGAGGATTCCCAATGGTGTGGATCCCGCTCATCGGGGCGGCGGTTGTGGCTTGCGGCTTTGTATGGGCATGGATTGAAGCTCGGTGGTTCGTCCTGCGGCGTCGCAGGGTGGCGGTTCTTCCCCCAGGAGCGGGATCGATCAAGATCCTGCATCTCACAGACCTTCACCTTGTTCCTCGGCAGCGGCGGAAGATTCGGTGGGTCCGGACTCTTGCTCGGCACCGACCGGACCTCGTCGTCCTCACCGGCGACAACCTCGGTATCGTCAGCGCCGTTCCGACTCTGCTTGAGGCGCTCGAGCCCCTCCTTCGGTATTCAGGGGTGTTTGTCAATGGCTCGAACGACTACTTTGAGCCGCGGTTTCAGAGCCCCTTCGTTTACTTCCGGAGGCCGACCGGTGTCGGTGACCGCTCGGTGGCATTGCCGACAGCCACGATGATCCGGGGGTTCATCGAAGCGGGATGGAGGGACCTGAACAATGATCGGGCCGTCATCGAAATCGCGGGCACGGTCTTGTCCTTCGTCGGCGTCGATGACCCTCACATCGGCCGTGACCGCATGCCGCCGCCGGATGGTGCGAAGGGTCAGGTTCACGTTGGCGTTGCTCACGCACCCTATACGAGGATTCTGTCGGCCTTTCTCAACGAGGGGGTTGCCCTCGCCCTGACGGGACATACGCATGGTGGTCAGGTGAGAATTCCCGTACTCGGTGCGCTTGTTACCAACTGCGACCTCGGACGTCGGAGGGCTCGGGGATTGTGCGGCTGGCCCGGTCCGCGGCCGGACTCACCCGGTGGACAGGGGTCGATGTGGCTGAACGTGTCTGCGGGCGTGGGCACGTCGCCATTCACACCGTTGCGATTCGCGTGCCGACCAGAGGCGACCCTCCTGGAGCTAGTGTCACCCTAGAAGCGGAGATGGGACCTAACCCGCGAGGATTGAGGGTGGGGTCGCGAACATGGAGGTTCGCGTAGGGGCCTCTGGTCGGCTATCCTGGGCTGGCTCCGCCCCGCGCGGAGGCCCCTTCGGGGTGTAGCGCAGCTTGGTAGCGCGCTTCGTTCGGGACGAAGAGGCCGCAGGTTCAAATCCTGTCACCCCGACTGTTGTGATGTGTCGGGACATCGTTCATAGGTGTCTCGAGACATCGTTCACAGTTTGCCCCCTCCTTGAAGGGGGCTTCACTGTTTTTTGGGTTGGTAGTCGTGGTCGGGGTTGATGGTGTGTTCGGCGATGATTTCGCCGGTGGTGCGGTCGATGACGAGGGTGTCGGTGCCGGCGACGAGGAGCAGGACGGGTGTGTTGGTGTGGGTGCGGCCGATGCCGAGGTGGTGGAGTTTCCCTGCCTGTCGGATCGTGATGAGACCGGCGGTGTCGACGGTGTCGCGACGGACGCGCCAGTGCCGTTCGGCGACGTTGATCGAGGGTTCGGCTTCATGAAGGGCGCGGTAGGTCTGGGCGGGGGTGCGTCGAGGGAGGGTTCGTAGCCGCGGAGCGGCGAATACCCCGACTCAGGCCGAAAGGTGGATTCCCAGTCGTGGAGCGAGCAGCCGGGCAATGTCCACCGCATTGAGGGCCGCACCTTTTAGAAGGTTGTCGCTGGAGAGAAAGAGGGCTAGGCCGCGACCGTCCGGGACGCCTTCGTCCGACCGGATTCGACCGACGAGAACCTCGTCGCATCCTGCAACGGCCAGTGGAGTGGGGATTTCCGTGACCCGCACCCCCGGGGCGTCCGCGAGGATTTCATAGGCCCGCTTGGGGTTGAGGGGTCGTGCGAATTCAGCATTGATCGCGAGCGAATGACCGGTGTAGACGGGCACACGTACGCAGGTGCCGCTCACGAGTAGGCCGGGAATATCGAGGATCTTACGGGACTCGAAACGAAGCTTCTGTTCCTCGGTGGTTTCATTGAGACCGTCCTCGATCAGGCTTCCGGCGAACGGGATGACGTTGAAGGCGATGGGCGCCACATACAGTTCGGGTGCGGGAAATGCCACGGAACTGCCGTCATGAGTGAGCGAGGGGGCATCGAGTCCGACCGCGGTAACCTGTTGATCGAGTTCCTCGACACCCTTGAGGCCGCTTCCCGAGACCGCCTGGTAGGTCGATATCACCATGCGTTGAAGACCTGCCTCGTCGTGAAGGACCTTCATTACGGGCATTGCCGCCATGGTGGTGCAGTTCGGGTTGGCGACGATGCCCTTCGGAATGGTGTCAAGGGCTTCCGGATTCACCTCCGAGACCACGAGGGGTACCTCCGGGTCCATTCGCCAGGCCGACGAGTTGTCGATGACGATGGCTCCGGCCGTAGCGAAGCGGGGGGCCTGATGTTTAGAGGTGCCGCCCCCCGCCGAGAACAGGGCGAGGTCGATTCCGCCGAGGTCAGCCGTGGCCACATCCTCGACCGTGATCTCGCGATCCCCCCAGGAAAGGGTTGAACCGGCAGAACGGGAAGAGGCGAGGAATCTCACCTCAGCGTTCGCGAACCCGCGCTCCCACAAGAGGAGGCGCATGGCCGTACCGACCTGCCCAGTCGCACCAACGACAGCGACGACGCTCATCGCCCGGTCCCTCCATACACCACAGCTTCATCCTCATCGGTATCGAGATCGAACGCGGTATGGACAGCCCGGACGGCGGCATCCAACTGGTCGACACGGGTGACAACCGAGATCCGGATGTCCGAGGTCGAGATCATTTCGATGTTGATTCCTGCATCGCGGAGAGCCCCGAAGAACTTGGCTGAGACGCCGGAGTGCGTACGCATACCCGCGCCGATGAGCGAGAGCTTGCCGATGGTGTCGTCGTATTTGATTTCCTCGTATCCGATGCTGTCCCTCTCGGCCTCGATCGCGGCTCTGGCTTTCACGCCATCGGTGGCCGGGAGGGTGAAGGAGATGTCGGTCACCCCAGTTCCATGGGCCGACACGTTCTGGACAATCATGTCGATGCTGACATCGGCTGCAGCGACCGTCTCGAATAGACGGGCGGCCGTTCCTGGGACGTCCGGAATTCCGACGACGGTGATTTTCGCCTGAGAGCGGTCGTGCGCCACTCCGGCGATGATGGGTTCTTCCATGGCTTCTCCCTGATCAGATTCTCCCATGATCCAAGTGCCGTCTTTGTCGGAGAACGAAGAACGGACATGGATGGGGACATGATAGCGACGGGCATATTCGACGCAGCGGGGCATGAGAATCTTCGCTCCGGATGCGGCGAGTTCGAGCATTTCCTCGTATTCGATGCGCTCGAGCTTGCGGGCACAAGAAACGATTCGAGGGTCTGCGGTGTACACGCCGTCGACGTCCGTGTAGATCTCGCAGACGTCGGCGTGGAGGGCGGCTGCGAGGGCCACAGCCGTCGTATCCGATCCTCCGCGCCCTAAGGTCGTGATGTCCTGGCTGTCATGGGAGAGACCCTGGAATCCCGCGACGATCGCGACCTCCCCTTCGGCCAGAGCCTTCTCAATGCGACCAGGGCTGACGTCGATGATGCGGGCACGTCCATGATGGCTCGTGGTGATGACACCGGCCATGGGTCCCGTGAAACCACGGGCGCTCACACCATGAGCCTGAATGGCCATGGTTAGTAGGGCCATTGAGATTCGTTCCCCTGCGGTGAGAAGGATGTCCATCTCCCGGTCGGGGGGGTTATCGCAGACGGCATGGGCGAGGTCGACCAGGTCATCAGTTGTGTCTCCCATCGCAGAGATCGCGACGACTACGTCGTTTCCGGCGTTCCTTGTGGCGACGATGCGGGCAGCGACGCGCTTGAGCGCCTCGGCATCGGAGACCGAGGAGCCGCCATATTTCTGCACGATGAGACTCATGGACACTCCTGGGTTGCTGGTAGTCGACGCTGGTTTGGCGTCGCCATTCTAGTGGGAACATGGACCAGCGCGGTCTACGTCACCGCCCGCCTGCCCTCGAAGGCCCGCCCGAGCGTCACCTCGTCGGCATACTCCAGATCCCCACCCACTGGAAGACCCGATGCGAGGCGCGTGACCTTGACCCCGAGGGGAGCGAGGATTCGGGCGAGGTAGGTGGCCGTCGCCTCGCCCTCAATGTTCGGATCGGTCGCGAGGATGACCTCCTTGACCGTCTCGTCCCCGAGCCGAAGCAAGAGGTCCTTGATGCTGAGGTCGTCCGGGCCGATGCCAGCCATGGGATCGATCGCCCCACCGAGGACGTGGTAGCGCCCCCGGAATTCTCGGGTCCTCTCGATCGCGACGACGTCCTTCGCCTCCTCAACGACGCAGAGCACGTCATCAGATCGCCGAGGATCGAGGCAGACCCGGCAACGATCACCCTCAGAGACGTTTCCGCATATCCCGCAGAATCGAACCTTCTCCTTCACGGTCTGGATGGTCTCGATGAGACGCCGGACATCGGCGGCGTCGGCGGTGAGAAGGTGGAAGGCGATTCGTTGGGCGCTCTTCGGACCGATCCCTGGCAGGCGCCCGAGTTCGTCGATGAGATCTTGAACCACACCGTCGTACATGTGTCCCAGCCTAGGTCGGAGGCGTGACTCGTCTGTCCAGGCGCACCCGGACTAGTCCTCGATGATGGTGCCGCCGAGCATGCGAGCGATGACTTCCGGACCATTCAGCCCGGCGTCGGGTGCGGGGGTGTCACTCGGTTCCGGCATCTCCTCACCCGGGTTGTCCGACGTTTTGTCTTCAGGATCCTCGGAATTCACGATGACCTCGGAGGTGGGTGCTTCCGTGTGGTTCATGCCCGGATCCGGACCGTCGGTCGCGATAACGCTCACGGTGAGGCCGAGGGTCTCCCGTATCGCGAGGGCGACGTTCTCGGCGTGGTTCCCGGCCATGAATCGATCGGCCAGTTGGGGGCTGCTGAACGAGAGCCGCACCTCGCTGGATTCGACACTCGCCACCTGTGCGCTCTGGCTGACCAGCACCCATGTCACGCGCCGCCTCTCGAGGGTGCCGAGTACCTCCGCCCAGCGCCGACGGATGAGTTCGGCATCGGCCGATCCCCCAACGATCGCACCGGGCACCTCGGCTGCAGGCATCGCGGGGACGGAAGGCTCGGAGGAAGGGTCCGAAGAAGGCTCTGACAATCCCGTCTCCGAAGCAGGAACCTCTAAGGATGTTGTGGCTATCGGTGTTTCCGTGGAAGTTGGTTGAGAGAGACGCGGGGCGGCGGTGTCCGTTCCGGCCGCCTCGGCCGCGGGAGCGGCCGCCCCTAGGTCCGGGGCTGATACCGCCGACCCCTTTCCTAACCCGCTTATGATGCCACCCCCACTGCCGTGCGCGACGAGCCGAGCGGCCAACAGTTCGAGATGCAGACGAGGAGAGGTGGCTCCCACCATGGACGTCAGGGCATCGTTGACCCGGTCGGCGGTGCGGGAGGCCTCCTCGAGGCCGAGGCGCCGTGCCTGGTTGCGCATCCGGTCGAGTTGGTCCTCCGGCACTTGCCCGAGCGCCTTGGATCCTTCTTCCCCGGCCGCTGCGAGCAGGAGAAGGTCACGGAGTCGCTCGAGGAGGTCCTCGACGAATCGCCTCGGTTCATGCCCCGTCTGTATGACCCGCTCAATGACGGAAAACAAGGAGGCCCCATCCGAGGCGGAGAGGGAGTCAACGGCGTCGTCGAGCAGCGCGCCATCGGTGTAGCCCAGCAGGGAAACCGCCCGCTCGTAGGTGACGCCGTCGGGGCCAGAGCCGGCCATCAACTGGTCGAGGACGGACAAGGAATCTCGCACGGAGCCGCCTCCGGCTCTCACGACGAGCGGAAGAACACCGGATGCAACCGTCACGCCCTCGGCCGTACAGAGGGTCGCGAGGTAGTCGGTCAGAATGCCGGGTGGAACGAGCCGGAAGGGATAATGGTGTGTTCGCGATCGAATGGTCGAAATGACCTTCTCCGGCTCGGTTGTGGCGAAGATGAAGCGGACGTGCGGAGGTGGTTCCTCGACCAGCTTCAGAAGGGCGTTGAACCCTTGGGGGGTGACCATATGGGCCTCATCGAGGATGAAGACCTTGTATTTATCCCGTGCCGGGGCGAAGGCCGCCCGCTCCCTCAAGTCCCGCGCGTCGTCCACCCCGTTGTGGGAGGCTGCATCAATCTCGACCACATCGATCGAACCGGACCCGCCACGGCCGAGCTCAAGGCAGGAGAAACACACCCCGCAGGGAATGTCCGTAGGAGCCTTCTTGCAGTTGAGGCATCGGGCAAGGATCCGGGCGGATGTGGTCTTCCCGCATCCTCGTGGGCCACTGAAGAGGTAGGCGTGGGCCACCCTGTCGGACCGTAGGGCCTGCATGAGGGGTTCCGTGACGTGCTCCTGCCCGACTATCTCCGAGAAGACATCGGGGCGGTAGCGGCGGTAGAGGGCAATCGTCACAGAAACGACTCTAGGCCAGGGTTCCCACAATCGCACTGACGGCGACACGCGAGGACCCCCCACGCACCCGCCAGAGCCCGCCTACCCTTGCTGCATTCCTGCCCTGGGGGGGTTACGCGAGGTGACGCCACGTGGGGGGTCATCCCCTAGTGTATCCGTGACCCGTTTCGCGGAGGGGGGAGTCACTCGGGTACCATCAATGCGCTTGGAGGATTCGCCTAGTGGCCTATGGCGCACGCTTGGAAAGCGTGTTGGGTGAAAGCCCTCGGGGGTTCGAATCCCCCATCCTCCGCCAAGCAGATCCTCGGTTAGGGTTAGGGGGTGAAAGATAAGCCACGATCCTCGACGACGACGCTCCGAACTAGGCGAGAACTCCTGCGGAGGCGTCGGCGTGAGAGGCAGTTCCTGGTCTACGGGGCGATCGTATTCGCCATGGCGGCCGTCGCTTTCTCGGCGTATAGCATCTTCACGGGGAAGGTGGAAGGCCCCTTCGCCGAGCCCTTCATCACGAATGCCGGAGATTTCTCGAGCGAAATCACCCTGCCGTGTCCGCCGAAGGATTCCCTGCCCCTTCCTGAATCTGACGTGATGGTTCGAGTAAGGAACAGCACAGAAAAACCGGGACTTGCGGGGATCGCCCTCGCTGACCTCGTCGGACGTGGCTTTCAGAGTGGGGGTGCAAACAATTTTGAGGAATTCGAATTTGAAGGGACCGCGCGCATCATATTCGGAGTAGACGGGGTTCAGGAGGGCTACACCGTCGCCCGTCATTTCACCGATCCCGTTCTGGTGCTCGACTCGCGCAATGGACCGGGGGTCGACGTCATCCTTGGGATCAAGTATGAATCCCTTGTCCCGCTGTACAGCCCCAATCTCGATCCGAACCTTCAACTGACGGAACCAGCGGAATGTCTTCCGGCAAGCCTGATCGAGCCAATCTTGGCGCCCTCACGGTACCCAGAACCCTCACCAGTTCCTAGCGTGACAGTGACGGAGGGTCCGCCGCCTGAAGACGACGAGCCCGCACTGGATTAGGTGGATTATGACGACACCGGACGACAACCCCTTCGCTCCACCGTCGTACCCACCGCCATCGGGTACACCCCCAGCCTTCCCACCCCCGTCGGGTCCCGCCTTCGTTTCCACCTCCTTTGGAGGGGAAGTTCCGCCCCCCATTGGGCCCGGCCTCTCGAGCGAGGCGGTGACGCAACCGGTGGCAGGAGCCTTAACCGATTCAATGGAGGCCCCTCCAGCACCGACCAACGGATCTGCCCGACGGGCGCTCCTGCTGGCGTCGCTCACGCCCGTGCTCACCCCAGTCGCCGGAGTTGCAGCCGTCGCTATCGGAAGACGCTCACGAAAGGAGATTGACAAGACTGGTGAGAGGGGTGCGGGACTAGCGAAGGCCGCCATCTGGACAGGGGCCGCCCTGTCGATTCTCTGGGTGCTAGGCGTCGCCTTCCTCATCGCCCTCAAGATTGGATCGATCGCCTCGTAGGAGGATCGGGGGCATCGGTTCCCGTGGCGGTAGCGGTGGGATTTGAACCCACGGTGGAGTTGCCCCCACACACGCTTTCGAGGCGTGCTCCTTAGGCCGCTCGGACACGCTACCGCGGTCGAGAATACAGGCCTCCATGTGACCGCCACAAACCCACCACGATTGGTCAGTCCCGCCTGGCGTGAAAAAAGTCGGTCAACAGGGCTACGCACTCGGCCTCGCGTACACCCGAGATGACCTCGATCTTCGCCCCGACCCTCCCGTCCCTAACGAGGTCCCACCGGGAGCCGGTCGCACCGGCCTTCTCATCCCATGCCCCAATAACGAGGCGGGGGATGCGCGCCTGAAGGAGTGCCCCCGCACACATGGCACAGGGCTCGAGTGTGACGACGAGGGTATGCCCATCGAGGCGCCACCTCCAGGCACCCACCGCGGCCTCGCGAAGGGCGAGGATCTCGGCGTGGGCGGTGGGGTCGTGGGCAGACTCTCGCCGATTGTGTCCGCGCCCGACGATGCGACCCCCCTCATCAAGGACGACCGCGCCTACGGGAACGTCTCCGTCGGTGAGGGACAGCCTCGCCTCGGCGAGCGCTTCTTCCATGGGGGCATCGAAACTGAAGCCAGGCATACGGCCACGGTACATCGATGGAAGGCCAAGGGGCCCTTTCCGCCTGAACCGTCTTGGACCGCAGTGAACTAGTCGGTCGGGGTGGTCTGAATAATGACCATGCTGACAGCCAAGTTGTCGCCGTCGGTCTGTGCCACGAGGTTGTGCACGCCCGCGTCGACGGTTTCGTCCTTGAATTCTTTGGCGTCCGTGCCCATCGTGTTCGCGACGCCGGAGCCGAAGGCCGTCGAATCGAACGCGTTGTCAACGTCACCGGTGGAGATCGCGCCCCCGCTACTCGTATGCTGTGGCGTCATCTTGTCACCGTCAAGGGTGAGCGAGTCTCCGTCTATCCCGCGGTCGCCTTCCCATGTGATCACGCTGACCTTGACGTCGCTTTCCGAAGTCGTTGCGAATGTGTACTCGGCGTCATCCTCCTTGGTGACCGGGTCGAGACCTCCGTAAATTGCGACGTTGCTTTCCGGAAGAGCGGCCTGCTCGAAGACCGTCGTGAGTGCGAATCCGGCGTAGTACGACGGATCAGTGTCGGTGCGCCCGTTCGAGACCGAGATGTCGGCAAGGGCCCACGATCCGCCTCCGTATTGCTGGACAAGACTTGTGACATCAGCTCGGGCTTGGTAGTACACACGATTACCCGGGTCGGTCCAGGTATCAACATTGTCGGCGATGATATCGATGTATCCCGCCGCGCCTGGTGGCTTGATGCGCGTCTGGCTGGGGTCGCCCGTGAATCCGTCGGACGGCCCCCGGTTGGCCGACCACACGACGTACGCCACGAGGACATTCGCGTCCTGAGAGATCGTCAGAAGCGAAGAAGCGGAGTTGGTATTTCCTCCCGCCGAGTTGACCTCGCTCATCTCCCAAGCGTTGTTGTTGTTCTCGTTCTTGACGGCGTTTCCATTGAAGTGGAGGGCTTTCTGGCAGTCATTGTCCGTTGGGTCGCACGAGAGGATCTGCCCACCCGAGATTGTCGTTCCGAGATGGCCTTCGGCCGCGTAGAGCAGGCCAGCATCGCGGGCCTCCGGCGAGAGTCCGGTCGCTACCGACATGCTCGACGAGAAGCCGGTCTCGTCGGAAAAGGCGACTGTCGTCACAGCTCCGGAGGGGAGAGCGCTTATAGCCGACACCCCGAGATTGAGGGTCACCTTTGATCCTGCGGCAACCGAGTCGACCGTGCATATGGCGACGTTTACGGACGAGTCGCAGGTCCAGTCGCCGATGGTGGCGAGACCAGGAGTGAAGGAGATTCCCCCTGGGAGCGTGACAGTCACGGTCACAGCGGTCGAGTCGTAGGAACCGGCGTTGCGGACACGAACGGGCACTGTCGGCGAGTTCAGCGCGAGTTCGATGAAGCCAACCGCGCCGACACTGACGGAAAGGTCGACATCTGGTTCCACGACAGTGGGATCGGGATCGGTGCCACCAGAAGAGGCGACCCGAGGTCCCGACGCCTGACTACCCGGTGAGTCCGGGGTCGCGGGAACCGGGTCGACGGACGGAATGAAGATATCGGAAACGGGCGGAAGCTCGTGGGCTGGTATTCCGTCTTTCCCACTCATTACCAAGTCGACGATGCTAGTTGAGGAATCATTGCCATCCGCCTCGTTGTCGTGATACTCGCTCAGACCCCCGATGAGGCCGGCTCCGGCTACAGCCAACGCGGCCACGCCGAGGGTGGCCACCGTGGTGGTCAGAATTGTGGTCCCCGCACTGACGGTATTCGCCATGACGGTCGTCACGGCGGAGGTGGCCTGCGAGAGAAGCGATGAGGAGGTGGCGGCACCGGTAGCGGAAATCGCCACGCCGGCTACCCCAGAGGCAACACCAGTGGTCACGCCGCCCGAGGCAACCGCAGTCGCGCCCCCGGAGCCGGCACTCCCTGCGCCGGCACTCCCTGCGCCAGCGCTCCCTGCGCCTCCAGCGCCAGCACCTGCGGTGACGCTGGTGGCACCGACCCCTCCGATGGGAAGCGAGGTTTCGAGGGCACCCAACCCAATTAGTCCAAGGACGAGAGGGGCAACGATGGAGCGAAGGCCGCGGTTGACGTCCTCGAGTTCCGCCACAAGGGGTTCGCAACGAGAGCATTGCTTGATGTGAGCCTCCACCTTCGCGTGCTCCCGCTTGGTTAGGCCACCACGGACATAGGCGGAAAGGTGTTCGCTCACGGCCAGGCAGGACACATCCTCGGTCGTGGCGAGGTGCTGCTGGAGGTAGGCCTGACGCAGAGCCTCACGGGCTCGATAGGCGAGTGCGGCCACGCCATTGGGACTGAGGCCAAGAAGTGGCGCCACCTCGGCGGGGGCCTTCTTTTCGATCTCCGTGTACCACAAGACAACCTGCCACCGCTCGGGCAACGACTTGAAGGCATCGGCGACGACGGAATGCTCGAAGTCGGTCAGCGTCGGTTCATCGGAGGAGGCCGAGTATCCGATCTTCGCATCGCAGTCGGCCACATCGTCAGGGGCGATCCTCTTCGCCTTACGAATGAGGTCGAGACCGGTTCTCCGGACGACTGTGAAGAGATAGGCACGGAAGGCGAGATCCGGGCCCCCGCCCTCTTGGAGGATCTTGAGGACGCGGGCGAATGACTCAGAGACGATGTCATCGACGTCGCTCGGGACGGCTGAGTACATGGAGGCGACGCGACGAGCGGCGGCGGCGTGGCGCTCGAAGAGGACCCCAAAGGCAGCGGATTCGCCCGCACGGACGCCAGCCAGCAATTCGGCGTCGCTGGACTCAACCGTCCAGAGGTCAACCGGGGCCTCTCGCATTCCCTCTCCAACTATTCGGACCTATTCATTACCATCGTCCCTTTTAACTATGTGTCCATGCAAGCCACATTGGTGGGTGGTTCGTCACACCTAGGCGAGGGGCAGGTGGAGAAGTGCTCCTCAAATCCTGGGTTTTCGGCGTCATACGTGACTCTCATCACCTTCTCATTAAGCGTGACAAGCGCTCAGCCGACAGGATCGCATGCTCCCAGCACCCTTGTTGAGGAGTGGCGCGCGGCGAGCGTCCAGAACGTTTGGCTACGGCCCGGGGACTGGTACACGCCCGCGGTCGATGCCCTCGCCGAGGCCATCGAGGGTGGTCTCGATACAGCCCCGTCGGCCTTCCGTTTAGGAGAGGCACGAGCCGCGGCCGGCGTAGGCATCACGGAGGCCATCGACGACCTGGCCATAGTCTTCAAGGCCGCCGGATACGAAGAGTCGCCAATCCGTTCTGTTCGGTCCCTCTGCGAGGGCTGGACGGGGGGGAATCCTGCCGTTCGGACGAGCGGTGGGATGACGGATGCCGAGTCAGGCCTCGGCACCATCGACTACCTAGTCCAGAGGCTTGTGGAAGTCTACGGAGCGGCGAAGGCTCGAGGCGACAAGGTCACGGAGACCCATGCGCTGGTCATCGTGGATGTTTCCGTTGTCGACTCCGACGTATGGCAGAGGATCGCCCGTAACGCGGCGGTTGGGGCAGCCCTCAAGGGTGCCTATGGCGATGGCCATCCGATGGCCCACCTTCGTGACGGGGTATACGGCGTACTGGTGAAGAGGGGCGAGTCCCTGGGTAAGGGTATCGCGACCCTTCGGGAAAACATTTCCGAGAAGGCCCAGTCCATGCGTGTGGGAAACCTTACGCGCCAGCCTCCACGGGTCTGGGTCGAGGCGTTGCCCGAATCCCACGGGTACGCGGTTGAACTCTTGATGACATTGCAGCGGTAACCAACCCCCTCCCTTTCCTGAAATCAGGACGACCGCCGCGGATACTCGTGCTCCGGTGGGTTTGGTCCCTACTTCGCGAGGCCTCGAATGGTGTCGGCCATGTGGGCGAGTTCGTCCTCGGTGTTGTAGTAGTGGACGGATGCGCGCGTGACCTCGGTCAGTCCGCGTGCAGGGTAGGAGCGCATCGCCATCGCTTGCGTCGAGATCGATGTGTTGATGAAGTGCTCCCGAAGGGCGACCCGCACATCCTCGGCAGAGAAACCCTCGAGCGTGAAGGTGACGATGCCGCCCAGCAGTTCACCACGATCACGGACGGTCACCCCAGGTATCTCCGATAGCATCCCGCGAAGCGCCGCCCCCAACATCAGAACGCGCGCCTCGATCTCCGGCGTGCCCACGTCGATGGCGTATCGCGCCGCCGCTCCAAGCCCGAGGTGGAGCGCGACGGATCGTTCGAACGGTTCGAACCTGCGGGCATCATCCATCAGGTCGAATCGGCCCTCCCCCTTCCAGGCGGCCCCATGTTGGTCGGCGATCGGAGGAGTCAGGCGATCAAGAAGGGAGGTCCGAACCCAGAGCAAACCCGTCCCCCTGGGGCCCCGGAGGTATTTGCGTCCCGCGGTTGTGAGGAGGTCGCAGCCGATCTCGTTGACGTCGATGTCGACCTGACCGGCGCTCTGGCAGGCATCGAGGAGGAAGGGGACACCGGCGGGGCGGGCGATGGCCCCGACCTTGGA
The DNA here is from genome assembly GCA_964610155.1 of uncultured Demequinaceae bacterium. GTDB lineage: Bacteria > Actinomycetota > Actinomycetes > Actinomycetales > Demequinaceae > JAFGBM01. The sequence continues at coordinate 49,697 of CAZSUY010000003.1, read as the reverse complement.
GGCGGGGTTGATGAGGCCACCGTAGGTCGGAATGTGGGTGAGGGTGATGAGGCGGGTCTTTTCATCGATGGCGTCGCGCAAGGCCCCGATATCGACCTGGCCATGATCGTCGTCCGGAACGTACACCGTCGTCACACCGAAACGTTTCTTGAGGTAGGCATACCCATAGACGTTCGATGGATACTCCGCTTCGGATGTCAGGATGCGATCCCCACGTTTCCAGGGAAAGGAGTACAACGCCGTCAGGAAGGCTCTAGAGGACGAGTCGAAGAAGGCGATTTCACTCGGGCGCCCCCCGACCAGGGTGCCGAGGGCGGCCCGGGCCCTTGCCAAGTCGTCCTCCGCGAGGACTTGAGCCTCGTATCCGCCGAATACCTCATCGGCTCTGAGTTGTTGATGAACGGTGTCCATGACGATGGCAGGCGGAAGCGAGGCTCCAGCGTTGTTCAGGTGGGCGACAGTTTCGCATCCACGGGTGTCGCGGCGCACGGCGGCGACATCGATGACCATGGGGCAAGTGTAAGGCGCAGACACCTGGAGATTTTCGGGTATACGCCAGTAGCGGTGGGCGAGGCCGTTCATCTGTGGGCGCCGGAGTAGGCTCGATTCCCGTGGAGAAGGTGCGCGTTCGGGTGAAGCCTGGCAGTCGGAGGGGTCCACTCGTCGAGGGAGGACCCGATGGCGTCCTCACGGTCTATGTACGGGAACGAGCCATCGACGGAAAAGCGAACGAAGGGGTCATCGCCGCTCTCGCAGAGTACTGGGGTGTCCCGCGTCGGGACGTTGCCATCTCCGCAGGCCACACGGCGCGGGTCAAGACCGTGACTGTCGAGGGACGGTCATGACCTATAGATAGGGCTTACTGTCCCTGCCGCCATAGCACGAGCGCTCGGCCTTCGCCGCGCCCGACCCGACGGCCTCGCTCGACGATCACGACGCGGCCCGTCGGGCCCGAGGTGAAGACCCGGGACCCCGTGTCCGCTCGAGGACGCAGGCGCTCGAGTTCGGATTCAAGGTCGCCGACCCGGCTCTCCAGGGCAAGGATGCGGGCTATGCCCGCGAGGTTGACGCCCTCTTCCTGACTCAGGCGCTGGATCGTTCGTAGGGCGGCGACGTTGCGGAGGGAGTAGCGACGTCCGCCGCCCAGGCGCCGACGGGGAGTGACGAGACCGAGCCTGTCGTACTGGCGCAGGGTCTGAGGGTGCATCCCAGAGAGTTCGGCGGCCGTGGAGACGGAGAACGTCGGTTCATCGATGTCGGACTGGTTCATCGGGACGCTCCCTTGTACAGGTCAGCGCGGACGGCGTCGTCGGAGGTCTCTTCCGCTAGAGCGGCGAGGGCATCGCGTGCCTTGGGACTGAGTTTGGAGGGGACCCGCACTTCGACCGTCGCGAGAAGATCACCAGCTCCCGACTTCGCCTTGAGTCCGCGCTCCTTGACGCGCAGCGTGGTCCCGGAGGACGTACCTGGGGGGATCTTCACCCGTACCCGGTTTCCGTCGAGGGTGGGAACCTCGACCTCCGCCCCTAAGGCAGCCTCAGCAAACGTCACCGGAAGTCGAACTCGCAGGTGATGACCATCGGCAGTGAAGACGGGGTGCCCGAGCACGTGAACGGTCAGGACGAGGTCCCCGGCGGGGCCACCATTGGGACTGGCCTGCCCCTTTCCCCGGACACGGATTCGCTGGCCGTCCTTCACTCCTACTGGAAGCCGGGTGCTGAGATTGCGGCCTCCAACATTGAGAGTGACGGTTTCTCCCTCGGCCGCTTGCCGAAAGGAGATCTCGACCGCAGCCGCGAGATCGGAGCCGGGAATGGGTCCCATGGAATACCCGCCTCCCCCGAATAGGTTGCCGAGCATGTCCTCGACTCCTCCTCGACTCCCCTGTCGCCCTCCACGGAACATACCGGAGAAGGCGTCTTCGAACCCGGCGCCTCCGGCGGAGAATCGGGCGCCCCCACCCATCGCTCGTATGGCGTCATACTGGCGACGCTGTTCAGTATCGGAGAGCACGGCGTAGGCCTCGCCGACCTCCTTGAAGCGCTCCTCGGCCTTCGAGTCTCCAGGGCGCGCATCGGGATGCAACTGTCTCGCGAGCTTGCGATAGGACTTCTTTATCGCCTGGGCGTCGGCGTCGCGGGAAACCCCCAGGGTCGCGTAGAAGTCTTTGCTCATCCAATCCTGACTGGTCACGACGCCTCCTTCCTCTGCGACGACGGGTTGCGGCTATTCGGGTTGGGCGACGACGACCCTTGCCGGTCGGAGGATACGGTCACCGAGGCGATGTCCGGCCTGGTTGACCTCTCGAACGATGGGAGCCGTCACGTCAGCCTCGGTGATGGAGGCGAGCGCCTCGTGGATCGAGGGATCGAAGGGATCCCCGACCACTCCGTACGAGACCCAGCCGAGTCGCCCCAACGTACCCTCAAGTTTTTCTGCTATCGCCGCGAAGGGGCCCTCGAGCTCCCCGTGGCTCCTCGCTGCGGCAATATCGTCGAGGACGGGGACGAGGGCTTCTACGACCCGAGCGACGGCGAGATCGACGACGGCTTCTCGATCCCGCTCGACACGCTTGCAATAGTTGACGTACTCCGCCTGAAGGCGCTGAAGGTCGGATAGGTGCTCGGCGGCCTTGGCCTCGGCTTCGGCCAGAACGTCACCGGCGTCGGCTGAGTCGGCGTCGAGTGCGGCGTCGGCCTCAAGCCCCGCTTCCCCGAGCGCGTCCCCTCCGTCGGGAATCGACTCGGGTAGCGATTCCGTCACTTGGTATCGTCCTCGTCCACGATCTCGGCGTCGACCACGTCATCATCGTCGGAGGATGCCTGTTCCTCGGACTCGGGGGTCGAGGCCTGTGCGGAAAGCGCCTCACCGATCTTCTGTGCCGTCTTCATGAGGTTGTCATGCTTGGCTTTGACCTCGGCGGCATCGGTGCCTTCGAGGGCGGTGCGAACCGCGGCGATGTCCTCCTTGACCTCGTCGGCCACCTCGGCCGGGATCTTGTCCAGGTTTTCCTCAAGGACCTTTTCCGTCTGATAGGCAAAGGTCTCGGCGTGGTTGCGGGTGTCCGCCTCCTCGCGCCGCTTCTTGTCCTCGTCAGCATGCTCCTCGGCGTCCTTGACCATGCGGTCGATGTCCTCCTTGGAGAGGGCCGAGCCGCCGGTGACCGTGATGGATTGTTCCTTGCCCGTTCCGCGGTCCTTAGCGGCGACGTGAACGATGCCATTTGCGTCGATGTCAAAGGTCACCTCGATCTGGGGGACGTTGCGTGGCGCGGGGGCGATGCCTCCGAGCTCGAAGGTGCCGAGCAGTTTGTTGTCGCGGGCGAACTGCCGCTCTCCTTGATAAACCTGTACGAGGACGGATCCTTGGTTGTCTTCGGCCGTCGAGAACACCTCCGAACTCTTGGTGGGAATCGCAGTGTTGCGTTCGATGAGCGTGGTCATCACACCCCCCTTGGTCTCGATGCCGAGGCTCAACGGGGTGACGTCGATGAGTAGGACGTCCTTGCGCTCCCCCTTGATCACACCGGCCTGGAGGGAGGCTCCGACGGCGACGACCTCGTCGGCGTTGACCCCCTTGTTAGGCTCCTTGCCGCCGGTGAGTTCCTTGACGAGTTTGGTGACCGCGGGCATGCGGGTGGAGCCGCCCACGAGGATGACGTGGTCGATTTCAGACAGTTTGATTCCGGCGTCCTCGATCACTTGGTGGAACGGTGCCTTGCACTGCTCCAGGAGGTCGGCCGTCATCTTCTCAAATTGGGCGCGGGTGAGCTTCGAATCGAGGTGAACGGGCCCGTTCTCCCCGATGCTGAGGTACTGAAGCGAGATGGTGGTGGAGGTCGCCTGGCTGAGCTCCTTCTTGGCCTGCTCGGACGCCTCCCGCAGGCGCTGGACCGCCGCCTTGTCCTTGGCGAGGTCGATTCCCTCTTTGTTTTTGACCTCCTTGATGAGGTGGTCAACGATTCGCTGGTCCCAGTCGTCGCCGCCCAGGTGGTTGACCCCGTTGGTCGCCTTCACCTGGATGGTTGAAAAGTCATCATCGTCCTTCGCCACCTCGAGCAAGGAGACGTCGTAGGTGCCTCCGCCGAGGTCGAAGACGAGGATGAGCTCGTCTTGCTTGCCCTTGTCGAGGCCATACGCGAGGGCAGCGGCCGTCGGCTCATTGATGATCCGGAGGACGTTGAGGCCCGCGATTTCACCCGCGTCTTTGGTGGCCTGTCGTTGGGCGTCGTCGAAATAGGCGGGGACGGTTATGACCGCATCGGTCACCTTTTCACCGAGGTACTCTTCGGCGTCGCGCTTGAGCTTGCCGAGGATGCGGGCTGAGATCTCCTGAGCCGTGTACTTCTTGTCGTCGATCTTGGTGGTCCAGTTGGTGCCCATATGACGCTTCACGGATGAGATGGTTCGCTCGACGTTGGTGACCGCCTGTCGTTTTGCGATCTCTCCGACGAGAACCTCACCGGTTTTGGAAAACGCTACGACCGAGGGGGTTGTGCGGAATCCTTCCGCGTTCGCGATGACGGTGGGCTCACCGCCCTCGAGAACGGCGACGCATGAGTTCGTGGTACCGAGGTCGATGCCGACTGCACGGGACATGGTGTGATCCTCCTTGCGCGGCTATGCCGCGCCTACGGCCCCAAAGTTGAGCCACTAAGACTCAAGTATGGTCAGGATGACCAGAATGTCAAGCGGCGGAGTCAGATGCCGAGCTACGGGGAGACGGGGGGCTTGATCACAACGAGGGAGTCGGCCACCGCAAGGAAACCGGGCGTCCATACGTCGAAGTCTTCGAGGGAGGCGATGTACAAGAACCCAATGGTGATGTCATGCTGGAAGGCGATCACACTGGCATACAACTCGGAACCGTAGGCGGAAAATGTGTAGTCGATGCGCCAGGCCTCGTACCCGTTTGCCGTCGTGAAGCCTTCATCGAAGGCTTCTTCGAGATCTTCGCCGTTGACGGATGCCGCATTGGCTTGGACGAAACTCTGGGCCTGGAGCCCCAGCATCCTGGGAGTGGTGCCATCGCTCGACGCCACGATGATCAGGTTTGTTCCTCCCGTCCAAGCACTGCCGTCAAGCAACCACGAACCAGCGACCTCCATCTCGACCCCATTGAGGTCTCCCGCACCCTCGACCATCGCCTGCTCATACTCCGGAGTCCAGATGTCCGTCCATGCGGGGTCGTAGGCATACTGGATCGCGCCCGAGCGAGAGGTGAAGAGCTCCCAGTTCTCGGGAATGATCACCTCAGGCGTCGTCGAACCCTCTGTATTGACGGGGGTGGGGGTGACATCGGATCCTGGGGTGGATGCGCTAGTCGGTGTCGGATCAGATTTGTCGGTCGCGTTGAGAATAATGGCCGCGAAGCCCCCTACCGTCAGGAGCGCCCCAAAGACGATTCCGACGATGGCGATGCCCGGTAGGCGATGACGGGGAGCCTTGGAGCCAGGTTGCGTTTCGGCTGGACGGATCTGGTTGGACCAGGCTTTGCCGTCCCAATAGCGAAGCCGAGTCGAGTCCGCAGGATCAGCGTACCAACCTGCGCTTGGGGCTTCTGGCATGGGGACTCCGTCCGTTCTGACCAGGATAGGGGAAGGGGCGGTTGTCCACCTGCCCGAGGCTAGTTTCGGCTCTCGTTCCCGGCGATAAAAGAAGCATAGGACAAGCCCATCCCCGTCAGAAGGTCGGTCGTCGGTCGCCAACCCAAGGAGAGAGCCCTGGTCGAATCAAGCAGTCTCTGGCTTACTCCGACGGGCTTGTTCGTGTCGAATCGGAGTTCCACATCGACTCCCACCACCTCGCGGGCCGTCTCGTACACCTCACGGACCGTGACGTCGGAGCCATAGCCGACGTTGAGGAGATCGGGCCAGGTGTCGAGGTGTCCCGAGTGCGACACTATGAAGTCGGCGACATCGGAGACGAATGTCACCTCCCGTCTCGCCGTGCCATCACCCCAAACCTGGACCTCGGAGGCGCCCGAAGCCTTCGCCTCATGCATCTTGCGCAACGATGAGGCCACAAGGTGCGATCGGTCGGGAGAGTAGTCCTCTCCGGGTCCATACATGTTGGCGGGAACCATCGCGCGGTACCGTACCCCGAACTCCTCCGAGGCATAGCGACAGAAACGGGCGCCGGCGATCTTTGCCAGGGAATAGGACTCAAGCGGGCCCTCAAGGGGGCCAGTCAGGAGGGCGTCTTCGGTTATGGGCTGTGGGGTCTCCGCCGGATAGATGGCGGCGCTACTCACATACAAGAGTTCCTTCACTCCCATGTCGAGTGAGGCGGACAGCACGCTCGTATCTATCAGCAAGTTGTCGAGGAGGTATCCGCTGGGATGGGCGATCCTGTCCGCGATCCCACCCACGCGTGCCGCGACATGGATGATGGCCTCTGGTCGGGTGTCCCGCACGAAAGCGGTGACCGCGACACGATCCCTGAGGTCAAGGTCGGCGAGATCGACACCGACGAGATCGTCTTTCGGGCGAATGCGTCCCCAAGCCTGGGTGATGCTCGATCCAAGCATCCCAGCCGACCCCGTCAGCAGAGCGCGCACCTAGTGCCCGCCCTCCACGGAATCGACGTAGTGCTCTCCCTCTGTCTTGAGGGCGGCGATGTCGGCGTCGACCATGATCTCCGCAAGCCTCGGGGTAAGGACCTTCGGCTCCCAACCGAGGAGGCTCTTGGCCTTGGAGAAATCGCCGATCAGCGCATCGACCTCCGAAGGCCTGAGGTACCGATCGTCGAACTTGACGTGCTTCTCCCAGTTGAGGTCGGCCCTTTCGAAGGCGAATTTGATGAAGTCCCGAACGGTGTGCGCCGTACCAGTCGCGAGAACGAAGTCCTGAGGCTCGTCGTGTTGGAGCATCCTCCACATGCCCTCGACGTATTCGGGGGCGTAGCCCCAGTCCCGAACAGCATCGAGATTGCCGAGGTAGAGGGAGTCCTCGATCCCGGCGGAGATCCGGGCGACCGAGCGGGTGATCTTGCGGGTGACGAATGTGGGGCCCCGGCGGGGAGATTCGTGGTTGAAGAGGATGCCATTGGCCGTATACATCCCGTATGCCTCGCGGTAGTTTCGCGTGGCCCAGTAGGAATAGACCTTCGCGACCCCATACGGCGATCGCGGGTGGAAGGGGGTGTCTTCGTTTTGGGGCGGGGGGGTTGCCCCGAACATCTCGGAACTAGAGGCCTGGTAGAAGCGGCAGTCGAGTTCGGTCGATCGGATAGCTTCAAGGAGTCGTATCGTGCCGAGTCCCGTGACGTCTCCGGTGTATTCGGGCTCATCGAAACTGACGCGAACATGCGACTGCGCGGCGAGGTTATACACCTCGTGGGGATTGATATCCCTGAGGAGGTTGACGAGGCGCGACCCCTCGCTGAGGTCTGCGTAGTGGAGAAAGAGGCGCTTGTCCGGGGTGTGCGGGGGCTGATAGATGTGGTCGATCCGGAGGGTATTGAATGTGGAGGCTCGTCGAATGAAGCCGTGCACCTCGTATCCCTTGGAGAGCAGGAGTTCGGCGAGGTAGCTGCCGTCCTGGCCCGTGATTCCGGTGATGAGGGCACGAGGGGTGTCGGTGGTCATATCACCTCCGGGTTGATCGACGGGTCGCGGCAGGCCGTATCCGGATACTCTATCGGCCCGGTTCGTCTTGATGCCCAGCGACTAGCTTTCGGCTGGAGGGTGATGGACGACAATGGAGTCGGCGAGGGCGAGCATTCCCGAAGAGAATGAACTGAGGTCCTCATCCGATGAGCCGTAGACGAGGATAAGGGCGCCCCCGGCTTTGAGGGTGATCAGACTTTCAGGCAAGGTGATGTCGCCATAGGTAGCCATGTAGTCCAGACGCCAGCCTTCGTAGCCGTGGGCACTCGTGTATTCCTCGTCGAGCAAGTATTCGATGTCGTCGACATCCGCACTGGCGAAAGTCGTCGCCAGACTTCGAAGAGGGACTGGTCCGTCGCCGTTTGAGAAGGACAGGAGGTAGATGCTCGTATTTCCGGCCCATATCGAGCCGGAAAGAAGCCAGGCCCCCGACCACTCGGATTTTGTGTCTCCTTCGTCCGAGTAGTAGGAATGGACGAGGTCCTGATCCCCTGGCTCTATTAGGTTCTCCCAACTCGGATCGACGGCGTAGGACATGACTCCGGTCTCAGAGGTGTGAAGGATCCATCCCTCGGGGACGACGACATCGCTCGGGAAGGTGGTCGGGGATGGGCCGGGTTCCGGGATCGGGTCGGGAGTGTCTCCTGGGATTAGCGGGGAATGATCCGACCTATAGTCGGGATCCGTTCCGTCGGACCCCAGGGAAAAGGCCACCGCCGTGCCAATACCCGCTATGGCGAGGATGCCGACGGCGAGACCGATCCACAACCCGGTTTGCCGGGTTTGCGGAGAGCCAGAGGAAAGCATGGCCGAGGCTTCGGCGGGTCGGGTTTTTCCGGTCCAGTTCGTTCCATCCCAGTAGCGGTGCCGCCCAGCATCCGCTGGGTCCGCGTACCATCCCGGCTCAGGTGCCTCTGGCATTTCCCTCCTCCGTCTAGGCCAATCCTAGGACAGGCGGCCCCGATCCATCCGGACAATCCGGGAGCAGATGATGTCAGCCTCATCGGGATCATGGGTGACGACAATCGCCGTACTCCCCGTGGCCTCAAGGATTTCCCGGACATCCATCGCCAGCCGATCCCTGAGGTCGTGGTCGAGCGAACCCAGGGGTTCGTCGAGGAGCAAGAGCCGAGGACGCGGCGTGAGGGAGCGCGCAAGGGCCACGCGCTGGCGTTCGCCTCCCGAGAGTTCATCGATCCGACGGGAGCCAAATCCCTCGAGACCAACGAGGGTGAGCGCATCGGTGACTCGCTTCTCGCGATCAATACGGCTCACCCCAAGCATCTCTAGGCCAAACGCGATGTTTCCCGCCACCGTGCGGTGAGGAAAGAGCTGCCCGTCCTGGAAGACAAGGCCGAACCCACGCTCATGCACCGGAGTGTTCTTGACATCCACCTCATCCCAAAGAATCGCACCCGAGGTGAGGGGAACGATGCCGACGATGGCCCCTAGGAGGGATGACTTCCCCGATCCCGATGGACCGAGGAGACCGACGATCTCTCCTTGCGCGACGGCGAGGTTCACTCCATCGACGGCCAGCACCGGAGGCGTACCGGGATACGTCACCGTCACGTCACGAACCTCAAGACCCGTCACCATTCGGTCACCTCCTTCCCTCGCCAGCGCTCCGTCACCATCATCACGGCTGCGGTGATGAATGCGAGGAGCACACACGCGGCAAACGCCGTTCCGACGTTTTCGATTCCGGGATGGGAAAGGAGACGATAGATGGCCGTCGGAAGGGTTGGATGATCCGGTCGTGCGACGAAACTGGTCGCCCCGAACTCGCCCAGGGACACGGCAAAGGCGAGTCCAAGCGCTACCCCTGTGGGCCGACGGATGAGGGGCCAGTCGACTAGCCACCACACTCGCCGTGGGCTCGCCCCGAGGGTAGAGGCGGCCGCCCTGAGGTCTGGAGAGATGCTGCGGAGGGTGGGGACCAGGCTCCTGACGACTAGTGGCAAGGCAACGATGGCCTGTGCGGCTGGCACCAGCAACCGGGGGTCACCCAGATCGAGGCCCCCGGGCAAGGGCCGATAGAGGGTTACCAGGATCCCGAGTCCGACGATGACGGAGGACACGCCAAGAGGAAGCATGGCGATTGCATTGAGGATACGGGCTCGCCGGGCCCGCGTGATGGCCGCGGCGAGCAGTAGCCCGAGGGAAAAGGCGACGATCGCCGCGATGGTGGCGGCCTCAAGGGAGGTAACGGCCGCCCTCCAGACCGGCACCGGCAGGTTGCTTCGCTCGGGGGTCGTAAGAAGAGCGGCATAGTTCGAAAAGCCCCAGCCGGACCGCGTACGCATGGAACGCTCGATGAGGCCGACAAGTGGAAGACCCAGAAGAAGGGCGGTAGGCGCGAGGACAAGGACGGCGAGTCGCAGGTCAGAGCGGGTTGCCGCACGGGTGCCGTCCACTCGGGTCCTCCGGAGGGCGCGCTCCCGATGGGTTTGGGCCCAACTCGCAACCGCGAGGGTGAGCGCGACGATGGCGACCTGAAGAAGGGCGAGGGACGCCGCGACACGAAGATCGAGGAACTGCTTGACCTCGAGCCAGATCTCCGTCTCGAGGGTGTTCGTTCGGGTTCCGCCGAGGATCAGGACGATGCCGAAGGAGGTGGAACAGAAGAGAAAGACGATCGCGGCGGCGGCGGCGAGGCCTGGTCCTAGCGCAGGCAGGGTGATGTGACGAAAGGCCTGCCATCGAGTAGCTCCCAGTGTGCGAGCCGCGATCGTCGTGCCGGGGTCGAGGGAGGCCCAGGTTCCCCCAACGATCCTCGTGACGACGGAGACGTTGAAGAAGACAAGCGCCGCGACTATGGGGACGATGCCTTGATCTAGCCCAAGGAATCCAAGGAGTCCCGAGGGCCTCAGCAGGGCGCCAAAGGCCACGGCGACCACGACCGTCGGTAGGACGAAGGGCACGGTCACGAGTGCCCTGGCGACCGCCTGACCCCGCCACGTGATGCGATAGAGGGCCCACGCCGCACCGAGGCCGAGGAGAACGGAACCCACCGTGCCCGCCAAGGCCAGGGTGACCGTCGTTCCAAGAGCCGTCCATGTCCGCCCGGATGTGAACGCCTCCCCGCTCCCGTCCGACAACCCCCGCCAGAGCAGCGTGCCGACGGGCCAGAGAAAGAACAGCCCGAGGAAGGCGATTGGAAGGGCAAGAGCGCCCAAGCGCGACACCCTTGGGGAGTGCGCTTGAGCGATGGCCCTTGTCACGGGATCATCCGATAACGATCTCCGCCCACTCCCGGAGGAGGTCGTCGCGGTCATGAGCGATCGTTGTGGGGTCGAGCGTCCACGGCTGATCGGAGAGCGGGGCGTAGCGAACCCATGCCTCCGGAACCTCGACCCGGGTGGAGACGGGATAGACGTACATGGAGTCTGGCAATGCGGCCTGGAACTCGTCGGAGAGCATCCAGTCGATGACCTTGCCAGCCCCTTCTGGGTTGGTGGCACCCTTGAGGACACCGGCGTATTCCACGGAGCGGAAGCAGGTATCGAGAAGGGCTCCGGTCGGGGCGACTCCATCGTCTCCCACCTCGAAGGGAGGGGAAGATGCGTAACTCAAGACCAGGGGGTAGGAGCCGCCCGACGAGGGACCAGAGAAGTCGGTGTAGTAGGCATCCGACCATGAGGCGACCACCCGGACGTCGTTCGCGCGGAGATCGGCCCAGTAGTCGTCCCAATTGTCCCCGTAGGCCGCGACCGTGGCGAGGAGGAAGGACAAACCCGTGGCCGACGTGGCTGGGTTCGTCACGCTCAACAGGCCGCGATAGGTCCCGGAGGCGAGGTCGTCAAGGGTGACCGGTTCGGGGATGCCACGATCATCGAACCAGCGATGGTCGACGTTGATGCAAACATCCGAGTAGTCGATCGCGGTCAGACTTCCGCTATCAGGGATGGCGTATTCGGCGGCGTCTTTGGCCGCGGATTGATCGGAGACATAGACCGTGAATAAACCAGCGTTGACCGCTTGGGAGGCAGAGGCCAGGTCGATACCGTACACGGCATCCCCAAGAGGACGATCCTGCGTCAGGATGAGTTCATTGACGAGTGAGCCAGACTCCCCGGCCGCAACGAAGTCGATCGTGAGGCCGGTGTCTCGTTCGAACGAGGCCACGACATCATCGGGGATGGCGAAGCTTCCGTGGGTGACGACCGTGACGGTCGTAGGGTCGGGCTCGCTGGCGCAACCTGCGAGGGCAAGGACGGCTAGTAGGACGCTCGCGAGCGCGGGCTTGGGCTTGGAAAACATGACAACCTCCATCTCAGGAGGGGCGAGACTCGACTCCCTACGCCGGTTCTGACCGGATCAGGTTCGAGGGTCTGCGGCTGTCCGCACTCTCAGCGCTGCCGGACATCCCGGAAGGCGCTCCCCTGTCGTGCCCCCAGTGTATGCCGAAACACGGGGGAGGTGGGGTGACGAGATGGTCATCAAGGGATGCTGTCTAGTCAGTCCTGTCACCGGTCGTGTCGCTGGCATTCTCCGAGCGAAGCTCCATGAGGGCGACCTTCTCGGCGAGGATGCGGGTCTTGGTTTCAAGCGCGGTCAGTTCCGAACTGTGCTGAAGGCTGACCAGGAACAGGACGGCGATGGAGGTGAAGAAGACCAGATTGACAGGGACTTCGATCCCGAGGAAGGACGCCGCATGGGTAAGCGTCTCCGGGAAGACACCCGCGATGAGCGCCAGGGTCCCGGCGAACAGCCACCAGACTGCGTGACGCTCCCGAAGGCGTCGACGGCGCAACAGCGAGATAACGACCGCGAGGACAAGCAGGGCCGCGGCAATGCCGAAGATGTAACTACGGAGATTCATGGCTATACCGACATTCGGTAGGCAGAGGACGGGTGGATGAAGGCGACGGCCAGCGCGATTGCTGCCCGACCCAGGTAGAACGCCGCCTTGAAGGGTCGGTGGGAAGAAACCCCTGCGACTCGGGTGCGCATGGCTACAGGCACCTGTCGTATCTTGAGGCCGCCCCTCGACGCGATCACGAGGGACTCGACGGTGTCGCCCAGGTACTCGGCGGGGTAGTGCCGGGCAAAGAGGGTGACAGCCCGGGGGCCGGAGGCCCTGAAGCCCGATGTCGTGTCGGTCAGGGTGGTGTGCGCCGTCCTGCTCAAGGTGACCGCAAGGGCCTTCATAGCCCACCGACGCGGGCCGCGGATCTTGTAGTCGCCAGCACCTGCGAAGCGGGCCCCGAGAACGAGGTCGGCCTCATCGAGCTCGGCGAGCAGGGCGGGTACACCGGCCGGGTCGTGCTGACCATCGGCGTCGATCTGGACCACCACAGGGAAGTCATGTTCGAGGGCGTAGAGGAATCCGAGCCGCATAGCTCCCCCGACCCCGAGATTGAAGGGAAGCGTGGCTACGCGGGCACCCTCCCGCCTCGACACCCCGCTCGTGTCGTCGGAGGACCCGTCGTCGACGACGAGCACGGTGACACCGGGAAGCGCGGCGTAGACCTCTCGGATGACATCCCCCACGCATCGGGCCTCGTTGAATGCAGGGATGACGATCAGCGTTTGATCAAGCCCGGGTGGCATACAGCGATCGTACCAACCTGACCCGACGGCGCCTCGACCGACCCAGCGCTAGAGCGAGATGGTCTGGCCTGTCTGGGCAGACTTGAGGGCGGCGACGACGACCCGGACAGTGTCCAGGCCCTGACGCATCGTGACGAAGTTGCTGGCCTTGCCGAGAACGGCATCCCTGAAGGCTTCATGTTCGGTCTGCAGCGGCTCGGGCTTGGCGATCGCGTACCTGACGACGTCGCCCTCGCTGACGCCCCGGAAGCCGGCGATCGCATCCCACGTGGTCGCGACCGTGCCATTGGCGTAGAAGGTCAGGTCAGCCGTGAGGGTATCGGCAATGAAAGTTCCGCGTTCCCCCGTCACGACGGTGAGGCGCTCCTTCATCGGAGACAACCAGTTGACGAGGTGGCTCACCACGGTGCCGTTCGCGAAGCGCCCGGTGATGGACACGAGATCCTCATGCTCACGCCCACTCCGATGAGCCGTCTGGGCGGAAATGGTGGTGTAGGTCGACTGAGTCACCCAGGCGGCGAGGTCGATGTCGTGGGGGGCAAGGTCCCTCACCACTCCGACGTCGGCGATCCGGGCGGGGAAGGGTCCCTGGCGCCTGGTCGTGATCTGGTAGATGTCTCCAAGGTCGCCGTTCTCCAGGCGTGCCCTGAGGCTCTGGACGGAGGGGTTGTAGCGCTCGATGTGCCCGACGCCGCCCACGAGGCCCTTGGACTCGAAGGCCTCAGCCATGCGTTGAGCCGACTCCACGTCGGGGCCAAGGGGCTTCTCCACGAGGGCATGGACCCCGGCCTCCGCCAATGCGAGCGCCACCGCCTCGTGATGCGCGGTGGGCACCGCAACGGTCACGTAGTCGACCCCGGCCTTGATCAGTTCCTCGATACCCGGGAGCACCGTGAGGTCGCCCGCCACATTATGGGGGTCACCCCCTGGGTCCGCGACGCCGACGAGGTCGACGCCCGACAGCCCACGCAGGACGCGGGCGTGGTGCCGACCCATGCTCCCCAGGCCGATAAGGCCCGCGCGCAGGTTCGCCATCAGGAACCGGCCTTCGCCATGGCGTTGACCCCGGTGACGATGCGATCGATGTTCGCCTCGGTGAGTGAGGGATGAACCGGGAGGGAGAGAACCTCCTGCGCGGCCACCTTCGTCACCGGAAGATCGAGGGCGAGCTTGAAGGAAGGCAGCTCATGGTTAGGGATCGGATAGTAGACGCCCGAGCCGACACCGTGCTCGTCGAGAAGGGCCTTGGCGAAAGCGTCGCGATCGCCGTGAACCCGGATCGTGTACTGGTGATAGACGTGGGTCGCCTCGGGGGCGACGGGCGGAACCGTCACACCCTTGAGCCGTGAATCGAAGATCGCCGCAATCTCCTGGCGCCGGGCCGTCCATGCGGGCAACTTGCCCAACTGAACCCGCCCGATGGCCGCGTGGATGTCGGTCATCCGGGAGTTGAATCCCACAACCTCGTTCTCGTAGCGGCGCTCCATACCCTGATTCCGGAGCAGCCTGACCATGCGCGCGATCTCGGGGGTGGCACAACTCACCATTCCACCCTCGCCCGACATCATGTTCTTGGTGGGGTAGAGGCTGAACATTCCAAACGTACCGAAGGCGCCCACCGGTGTTCCGTTCCAGCTCGCGCCGTGCGCCTGGGCGGCGTCCTCGAACAGCTGGATGCCGTGCTTCTCGGTGAGGGCTCGGAAACGGTCCATGTTGGCGGGGTGACCGTAGAGATGCACGGGCATGGCGCCCTTGGTGCGAGGGGTGATCGCGGCCTCGGTCGCCTCGGGATCCATACAGAAATAGTCGGATTCGATGTCAACGAATACCGGCGTCGCCCCGCTAAGGGCCACGGAGTTTGCGGTAGCTGCAAAGGTGAAGGAGGGCACGAGGACCTCGTCGCCTCGGCCGATTCCCGCCGCCAACAGGCCAAGGTGGAGTCCCGCCGTGCCAGATGACGCCGCGACGCACGTGCGACCGCCGACGAGCTCGTCTGCGAACTCCTTCTCAAACGCGGCGACCTCCGGTCCCTGCGCGACCATTCCCGAGCGCATGACGCGATCGACCGCGGCGCGCTCTTCGTCGCCGATGATGGGCTTCGCGGCCGGGATCGTGTCCTGAGCCATGACTGCTCCGTTTCCTAGTTCTGTTCTTCGTGGTTATCGTGACGCGGCGTGAGCACGCCGTCGTGTTCGTCGTAGAGGTTGCCTGTCTTGGGACAGCGCCAGACGCCATCCGTGTCCGCGACGAGCGGTTCACCCGATTCTCCCACCCAGCCGATGCGACGCGCTGGAACCCCGACGACGAGGCCGTAGTCGGGCACATCCTTGGTCACGACGGCTCCCGCGGCGACCGTCGCCCAGCGTCCGATGGTTACGGGCGCTACACACACCGCTCGCGCGCCGATCGAGGCGCCCTGGCGGATGGTGACGCCAACGGCGTGCCAGTCCGCGGCCGACTTAGGGGATCCATCGGCGTTGATCGCGCGGGGGAAGTGATCATTCGTCAGGACGACGGCTGGGCCGATGAAGACGCCATCCTCAAGCTCCGCGGGTTCGTATACGAGGGCGTAGTTCTGCACCTTGCAGGAATCTCCGAGTCGAACGCCGGTCCCGATGTAGGCGCCTCGCCCGATCACGCAATTGACGCCGAGCACGGCACCCTCGCGAACCTGGGCGAGATGCCAGATTGAACTCCCATCGCCGATCACCGCATCGCTGGCAACGTCCGCACTATCCATGACCCGTATCGCCATATCGCGACCATACCTCAGGCGTGGTCAGGGCGAGGGTGACGAAAGTCCATACCGACCTCCGGTGGTTGTTGGGTCACCATTGGGCACGCTAGACGCCACTCAGGTCTTGAGACCAGGGGCCTCCAGTTCGCTTCTTCCCGCAGAAGGAACATAGGTTCCGTCGAGTACCTCGGGACGGTCCATTAGACGCTTGAGGTGGTCTAGCACCTAGTAGTAGTGGCTGGTGACGACCCATGCCTCATTCGAGCCCATGGGAAGATCCGGCTCGGGCGCGAAGGCGGAGGTCGTACCCGTGGTCGTACGAATGGTCCTGCGTGAAACTCACCGAGTAGGCCCCAGGAATCGCTCGGGATATCTGCACGATCATCGACGCGACGTCAGAGGTCCCCACCACCCACGGGATCGCACGACGGCGCCCACGGATCCGGAAAACCCGATGCGCCCAGAAGCTCAGGACAAGTGCGCTCTTCTGGTACGTCGCCGTGCCCGAGCGGCGAAGGGTCACCTTCGCCCCCTTCTTCCCCTACGGCGCGATCCTAGGACTTCTTGAAGAGCCACCAGGTGATGTCGTCGAAGCCTTCCTCGGCCGTGAGGTGCCCGGAGTCGAAAAGTGCTAGACCCGGGACGGCCTCGAGGAAGATGTGGCCGTAGTCACGCTTGAATAAGGCCCCGGGAACTCCCCGGTATGCAACCTCCGTGACCTCCTCCGAGAAGTACTCACCGCACAAGATGTGCGTCGAACTGCAGCGCGCCATCTCACGTAGTACATCCTGCAGCGAATCGTCGGGCTGGTGAATCAGGACCCCCATGGTAAATACCAGGTCGAACCAATCGTCGCGGAAGGGAAGATCCCTCGCTGATCCGATGAGCGCGCTGACATCGGGCTGTGTCTCATGGAGAATCGTTAGGGCTTTCCGATTGATGTCGACGCCGTAGGTTGCCGCAGGTTCGAGAAGCGGTGAGATCCATTGGAGGTTTCCGCCGGTGTTGCACCCGACCTCGAGAACCCGGGTGGGCTTGATACGGGTGACGAGATCCTGCCAGAAGGGGCCACGCAGGTCGTATGCCCCGGCGTTCCTGTCGACGTACTCGTCGCCGAAGGAACCGCTCCACAGGTCTTCCAGACGTTTGACCTCGCGGTCCGATTCATTGCTTTCCATGCCGGTTGCCTCTCTGCCGATTTCGAGTCCAACAGACCGCTCTCCGGGGAGGGGCCAGCACAAGGCTACACAATGCTGCATCGAGCCATGGCTTTGTAGCTCTGCCGGGGCCGGGTCGTACGATGGGGCGATGATCGTCATCCGGCCGGCAATCCCAGAGGACTCCGCGGATCTGTTCGCCTGGCGCAACGATCCGCAGACCCGTGAGGCGTCGGTACACCAGGCCCTCATCTCTTGGGACGAGCATCAGGAATGGTTCAGGAAGAGCCTCACCAATCCCAGCCGCTTCGTCTACATAGCCGAAATCCAAGAGGGTGAGGGCTCCGCGGCGCCCGTCGGGACCTGTCGATTCGATCTGCGCGATCGATCCGATGGGGCGGAGATCAGCCTCAATCTCAATCCGGGGTATCGCGGATTGGGACTCGCGGTGCCGATCCTCCGCGCAGCGATCGACGTGTTCTTTGAGGAGGGGGACGGCCCGGCCGATCTCTTCGCACGGATCCGGCCGTCGAACGCAGCCAGCGTCCGATGCTTCGGTGCGGCGGGATTCCTGCTGGAGGGCGCCGACGACGAGGAGGGATTCGACCGGTACCGTCGGCCGGTCGGGGGCGTCTAGGAGGAGAAGAGGTCCCAACTCACCGGGGTGCCAATCGTGACGTCTCGGGCGAAGGTGCGACCCAGCACCTGGGGCAGAGCGGCGGGTGGCAAACCCCCCGCAGGCCGAACGGATCGCACGTTGGTCACCGTCGCGACATCACCTGCTTTCGCATCCTCCGAAACGTACAGCGACGGCCGGAGCCTCAAGGATTCGATCTCCGCCGCGACGGACCACACATCGGGGCTACCGAGGGCGCGCGCGGCCACACCGCATTCCTCCACCAACTGCCGAAGCTCATGCGGCTCGATGGAGAACCCGCTATCGACGCCTCCGTCGGCGCGGGCGAGCGTCACGTGCTTCTCGATCACACTCGCGCCAAGGGCCGTGGCGGCCACGGCGACCCCAATCCCCAGGGTGTGGTCCGACAGGCCGACCTTGCATCCAAACTGGGTGGCCAGAAGGGGCATGCGGAGGAGATTCGCGTCGTCGGGAAGCGCCGGATAGGAGCTCGTGCACAAAAGTAGCGTGAGGTCGGTACAGCCTCCCGATCGCGCCGCATCGACCGCCGAGGCCACCTCTCCGATGGTGGCCGTGCCGGTCGAGAGGATCATCGGCTTGGAAGTCGCGGCCACCTGTTGGATGAGGGGAAGGTCCACGATCTCCAACGAGGCGATCTTGTACAGCGGGACGTCGAAGCCCTCGAGGAACTCCACGGCCGTCTCGTCGAAGGGAGTGCTGAACGCGAGGACCCCGAGCTCCCGCGCCAGAGAGAAGATCGGCTCGTGCCACTCCCAGGGCGTATGGGCCTCTTCGTAGAGATCATGCAGGGTGCGGGACCCCCAAAGGTTGTGTCCTTCGCTGATGCGAAAGGCGGGGCTATCCACATTGAGGGTTATCGTCTCGGCGGTATAGGTCTGGATCTTGATCGCGCCAGCCCCGGCGTCTGCGGCCGCCCGTACGATGTCGAGCGCGCGGGGAAGCGATCCGTTGTGGTTACCCGAGATCTCGGCCACGACGAGTGGTGAGGTGGCGGCAGGGGGTATCGGAGACGGGCTCGTGACCATGGGTGCTCGCTTTCTCGGGTTTCCGGAAGCCTATCCGATGGCGTCTCGAAGGACCTCGATGACTCGATCCTGGTCGGAATCGCTCAACTCGACGTGCATGGGAAGGGAGAGCTCTTCCTCGTAGAAGCCTTCGGCAACCGGGCACATTCCCCTCCGGTATCCCAGGTCTTCGAAGACCGGATGCCAGTAGACGGGGATGTAGTTGACCTGGACGAGGATCTCGTTTTCCCTCATGTGGTTGTACACGCGCTTTCTCTGACCATCGCGAACCCGAATCGGATAGAAGTGCCACATGGGATCGACATCGTCCCGTTTTGCGGGTAGCACGATACCGTCGAGGTCCGATAGCGCGGCGTTGTATCGGTCGTACAAGGCCGCTCGGTGGGCTTTGAACTCCTGAAGACGGGAGAGTTGGCTCAGGCCGAGCGCGCACAGGATGTCCGGGAGTCGGTAGTTCAGGCCGAACGAGTGGACCTCCTGGTGCCATCCTCCTTCGTCCGGATTGCGTAGCCGGGAGCGATCGCGGATCATCCCCTGTCCCCGGAATAGTCTCACACGGTCGATCAGGTCAGGGTCTGTCGAGAGGAAGGCGCCGCCCTCGCCCGAGGTCATGTTCTTCGTGGGGAAGAAGGAAAACTCCGTCATGTCGGCGATCCCACCGACGGGGCGGCCGCGGTAGACAGAGCCGATCGAGTGCGCGGCATCCTCAAGCAGGAGAGCCCCAGAGCGGTGTGCGATGTCGAGGAGTTCGTCGAGATCGGCGGGATGCCCCGCGTAGTCCACCGCAGTGACGACCTTCGTTCGCTCGCTCAAGGCTGCCTCGACGGCCTTGGGGTCGATGTTCCTCGTGACTTCGTCGATGTCGGCGAACTTGATCGTCGCGCCCTCGTGGGCCGCAGTCGCCGCCGTCGCGACAAAGGTCATCGGGGTCGTCACCACCTCGTCGCCCGGTCCGATACCGGCCGCCATGTAGGCGCAGTGAAGAGCAGCGGTGCCTGATGTCGTGACCAACGCCTCGGGGATTCCCACGACCGAAGCCAGCGCGGCCTCGAAGGAGGCATGGGTCGGCCCCATCGTGAGCCAATCGCTTCGGAGAATCTCGACAACGGCGGCGATGTCGTCATCGTTGATCGACTGGTGCCCGTAAGGGATGGCCATCTACGGGAGACTTTCGATGAATTGACCTATGTCGTCCGCGGAAAGCCAGAGGTCGTTGGTGTTCGAACGGTAGGCGACGCCCTGCTCAACCGGAGTGCCTTCGGGAGGGGTGAAACCCCACTCCGCGATCGTCGGCAGCACGACGAAACGCTCATCGACGCGCAGCGTTCGCCGACTATCGTCCTCCGAGATCATTTCCTCATGCAGCTTCTCACCCGGTCGGATGCCGATCTCGAGGGTCTCGGCACCGGGGGCAATGGCATCGACGAGGTCGACGATCTTCATGCTCGGGATGCGGGGAACGTACAGTTCCCCTCCCTTCATGAGGTCGAAGGAGTCGACGACGAACTGGACGGCCTGGGGCAGGGTAATCCAGAAGCGGGTCATGCGGCGGTCGGTTACGGGCAGTGGTTTTCCTTCAGACGCGAGTTTCTGGAAGAACGGGATGACCGAGCCTCGGCTTCCCATCACGTTGCCATAGCGGACGACGCTGAATCTCGTCTCGTACCCCGAGGCGTAGTGATTCGCGGACTGGAAGAGCTTGTCCGCAGCGAGTTTCGTCGCACCGTATAGGTTGAGCGGGCTAGAGGCCTTGTCGGTCGATAGCGCGATGATCTTCTTGACCCCGGCGTCGATGCTTGCCTCGATCACATTCTGTGAACCGACGATATTCGTTTGAACGTATTCGAAGGGGTTGTACTCGGCTGTATCCACCTGCTTCAGCGCCGCGGCGTGTACGACGTGGTCGACGCCATGCATTGCCCGCTTCAGTCGATGCTGGTCGCGGATGTCCCCGATGAACCAGCGAAGCCTCGCGTCATCCTCGAATAATTGTCGAGTCTCGTACTGCTTGAGTTCGTCTCGGGAGAAGACCACGATCCGCTCGGGATTCAGGTTCTCGAGAGCATGGCCGATGAAGGCCTTGCCGAAGGAGCCCGTGCCACCGGTCACGAGGATCGATGACCCATCTAGAATCGACATTTAGGCCCTCCGTGCGCCAGGTACCTCGATCGACTATCTTCCGCAACGAGCATAGCGAAGAGTGACCAGGGTGACCGAATGGGTATCGAGCCGTCGGGTGTGGGAAAGGAGTCTCCTCCATGAGAGTTCTTCTACGGGCCGATGCGACCGTGGATCAGGGCACCGGGCACGTCATGCGATGCCTGACCCTTGGCGAAGGACTCCTCTCCCGCGGGCATGACGTCGCTCTCATGACGGGCGGATTGGCTACGGACTGGCTCGAGGACTACGTCTGCGCTAGTGGCATTCCCGTGCTCGCCTGCGCTCCGGACGAGATTGACGCGGAGGCTATCCTCGCCTATCGACCCGATTGGCTGGTCGTCGACTCCTATCGGATCCCGGCCGCTTCCATTTCTGCACTCGGAGGATCGGTCCCGGTCCTCGCCATCGTCGACGGCGACTATCGGGGCATCGAGGCGGCCTTATACCTGGACCAGAATCTCGGGGCGGAGTCGCTCCCCAGGCCGGAGAATGCCCGCGACCGTTTCCTCGGTGGAGCCGCGTACGCCCTGGTCCGCAGGGCCGTGCTCGACGCCCGGAGGCCGGAGCCTTGGCGGGCGCTCACCAGCCCTCCGACCGTGCTCACTTTCATGGGGGGCACGGATGCGACGGGGGCCAACCTCTCCGTCGCGGAGTCGCTCGCCTTCATCGATGAGGCGTATGCCCTCACGATGGTTGCGCCCGTCGACCAACACCGGTCGCTTCATCAGCTCCTCTCAGGCCACCCCGATGCACGGCTTATGGCACCTACCCCCTCGCTGCCGACGATCCTGGGAGAGGCCGATGTGATCGTCTCTGCGGCGGGCACGAGCGCGTGGGATATCTGCACCCTCGGGGTGCCGGCCGTCTTGATCTCCGTCGTAAACAATCAGCACGCCTCCCTTGGCGAGGCCATCTCGAGGGGTCTTGTGCTCGGCATCGAGCGTGCCGACCCGGTGGAGGTCGTCCGCTCGTGTGGCTCGCTGGTGGCGTCGTTGGTGAGTGACTCCGGCCTCCGTCGCGACCTCTCCCAGAAGTGCCTGGCTCTCTATGATGGCGAGGGCAGGCGCCGGGTTGTCGAGGCCATGGAGGCGCGGCGTGGCGACGGGCCCAAGGGAGGGGAGGGACGATGATTCTGGCGATCGTTCAGGCGAGGTGCAGTTCGAGTCGGCTTCCGGGGAAGGTCCTCGCCCCCGTTGCTGGTCAGCCGATGATCCTTCGTCAGGTTGAACGGCTTCGCCGGAGCCGGCTGATCGACGAGTTGGTCATCGCCACTTCGGTGGATCCCTCGGACGATGACCTGGTCGACGTCCTCACGACCGAGGGTGTAGCGGTACGCAGAGGATCCCTCGAGGACGTGGCGTCCCGGTTCGCTGTGGTCATCGAGGAGTGGGAGCCCACCACGATCGTGCGCCTCACCGCCGATTGTCCCCTCGCAGATCCGGAGGTCATCGACAGGGTCATTGGGGAGCACCTCGACACCGGGGCGGACTACACCTCGAATGTCATCGAGCGGACCTATCCGAGAGGACTCGACGTGGAATGCCTCGGCTCGGGAACCTTTGCCACCCTCATGCGCCTCCCCCTCACATTGGAGGAGCGTGAGCACGTCACGCTCGGGATCTATCACCGCCCCGAGGCCTTCGCTCTGCACTCCGTCACCCAGAGCCCGGACCGCTCGCACCTCAGATGGACGGTGGACCTCAAGGAGGACCTGGATTTCGTATGTGCGGTGTATGAGGCGCTCTACGACGACGACCCACGGTTTGGGCAAGATGAGGTGGTTGCGCTACTGGATCGACAACCGAATCTGGTGCGCCTCGACTTCTGATAGGAGGCGCTCGGGCTATGCTATTCGCGGGCGAGAGCACATCGATAACCAGACGGCTGGGGATATGTTTCGGCTCGCGTAGGGATACGGAGACCTAATGTTGCTGAAGTATTGCGTGCGTTGTTTGTTGCCGGACTCGAAGCCGGACCTCCACTTCAATGCCGAGGGTGTGTGCGCGGCCTGCCAGGCCTACGAGAACCGCGCGATGGTTGACTGGGACAAGCGTCGCAAAGATTTCATGGGGATCGTCGAGAAGTTCCGGGACAAGACCAACACGAAGTGGGATTGCATTGTCCCGGTATCGGGTGGCAAGGACAGCACCGTCCAGGTCCTCAAGATGCTTGAGCTTGGGGTGCGACCCCTCGCCGTGACGGCGACGACCTGCGACCTCAGCTCTATCGGGCTTGCGAACATCGACAACCTCAGGAATCTCGGCGTCGACCACATCGCGTTCAGCCCCAATCCCGTCGTGCGGCGCAAGCTCAACAGGATCGGTCTTGAAGAGGTCGGCGATATCTCTTGGCCGGAGCATGTGGGGATCTTCACGATCCCGGTGCGCGCGGCTGTGAGGTTTGGGGTTCCTCTCATCATCTGGGGTGAGAACAGTCAGAATGAGTACGGTGGCCCGGAGGCCGCGACGACCAGCAGAATGCTCGATCGGCGCTGGTTGGAGGAGTATGGGGGCCTTCTTGGGATGCGGGTCTCGGACCTCCAAGACTCCCGTGGGATCTCCGCCGGCGACCTTGCCCCGTATACCTACCCCAGTGCAGAGGAACTCGAGACGATCGGCGTGATGGGGGTTTTTCTCGGTCAGTTCTTTCCGTGGGACGGCCTCTCGAACGCCATCCTCGCCCAGGCCTCGGGATTCCACACTTGGGGATCCGCCATCGATGGATCCATGGTGGACTACGAGAACCTGGATAACCACCAGACGGGGATTCACGACTACTTCAAGTTCCTCAAGTTCGGATTCGGCCGGACAACGGACATCGCCAGCCTCCACGTGCGTCGCGGTCGACTCACCCGGGAGCAGGCCCTTGAGATCGTCAAGAGGCTCGATGGCAAGTTTCCATGGAACTACCTCGGAAAGCCCCTGGCCGACATCGTCGGGCCGCTCGGCCTCAGCGTCGATGAGTTCATTTCCCTTTGCGACCGGTTCACAAACAAGAGCCTCTTCATCACCAACAAGGATGGCTCGCTTAAGCGCGACGCCGAGGGAAACCTCACGAAGCTCAGCTACGACAATCCCTCTTGACGATGAAGATCGAAGTCGAGGTCGTCGACCTGAGCATCAACAACCTTGCTTCGCTCTGCCGAGGCTTCCGCGAGGCCGCGGATATCGAGCTCAGGACGATCGCGAGCGCCGATGAGTCACGGGGCGCCCAACTTATGGTGGTGCCCGGTGTTGGCGCGTATGGCGCGGCGATCGGTGAACTGAGATCCCGGGGTCTGGATCGGGTCGTGGGCGATCATGTCGAGGCGGGGAGTCCCCTGCTCGGGGTGTGCCTCGGAATGCAGCTCCTTTCTGGGTCGAGCGAAGAATCCCCGGGCGTCCCTGGACTGGGCTTCATCCCTGGAGCGGTACGGAGGCTTGTCCCGACGGGTAACGCCCGGGTTCCCAACGTCGGGTGGGGTGGGCTTGAGGCCCGGGAGCGGGCCGAGGCGTTTCCGACCCTCACCGGTACGCTCGATTTCTACTTTGTCCACTCCTACGCGTTCGTCCCTGACGATGACGCCGACGTTCTCGTCACCTCGTCGTTCGGAGGGGGACAGTTCGTCGCCGGGGTATGGAGGGACAACGTTCTCGGGCTTCAGTTCCACCCCGAGAAGAGTTCGCGTGGGGGGATCCGGGTTTTAGCAGACGTGGTGGCGTGGGCCCATGGCTAAACGCAGGGTGATTCCGACCCTTCTCACCGATGGCGTGAGCCTGGTCAAGGGTGAGCGGTTCCGGAGTTGGCGGACGGTCGGTTCCGTTGTCGCAGCCGCCCGGGTCTTTTCTATGCGGGACGTGGATGAGCTGGTCCTTCTAGATGTCAGGGCGACTCCCGAGGGGCGGTGCGTCTCGCCCGAGATGGTCGTGAGCGTGGCCGAGTGTCTCTCCGTGCCCCTCGGGGTCGGGGGAGGGGTCAATACCCTTCCCGACTTCGAGGCGACGCTTCGGGCGGGTGCCGACAAGGTGGTCATCGGCACGATTGCGATACGTGACCTCCCATTTGTCTCCGCCGCGGCGCAGAGATTCGGGTCACAGGCCGTCGTGGTTGCCGTCGACGCGGTCGACGACTCCTCGAATGCCGTCGCCATCGAGGCCGGCAGCGTTGACGTCGACATGAGCCCTATCGATCTCGCCCTCAAGGCCGTGGACGCAGGGGCGGGGGAAATCCTTCTTCAGACCGTCAGCCGAGATGGCCTCCAGGGAGGCATGAACCTTCCCCTGATCGAGAAGGTGAGTGCTTCGGTCTCGGTGCCGGTGATCGCCTCAAGTGGGGCGGGCACCTACGAGCACCTCCTCGAGGCGTTTACTGCGGGAGCCGACGCGGTGGCCGCGGGAGCCATGTTCCAGTTCACGGAGCAGACCCCCCGCGGCGCACGGAACTACCTTGCCGCCAGGGGTGTCGCCGTCAGGATCGCCGACTAGGTTTGCCGGCGTCAGGGGGACCGTCTCCGGGCCAACTCTCGACCTCGGCGAGGAAGTTCGCAACCGCGTTCGGCTTCCAGATCGACTCGATCTTCTTTGCGGAGTGCTGGGAGAAGCGAGTGGTCTCGGTGACGGTCTTCGCCCGCCAAGCCGAACTCGCGGGACTCACCTGAGTGCCGGGAGTAGGATTTGGGCGAACACTGGATTGTCGAGTCTGACGAGTTGAAGAGGGAGTCAGTCGTTGACTGCTGACGTGAGTCGCGCATACCAGCGGTGCACAGTCGCCGTGATGGATACGACCGACCCCGAGATCGAGTTCGACGAGCACGGGGTCTCATCGTACGTCCCTATGTTCGAGGAGTCGTATGCGCCGACGGTGAGGCGGGCGCAGACTGCCACGCGTGCACTGTTCCGCTTCACTGCGGGGGTCGGTGCCACACGGCGAAAGTTCGGGGTGCTCCGATGAGTGTTTCGCTCGTTGACTATGGGCTCGGGAACCTCGGTTCCGTCGTCAGCATGTTCAAGCGTGCCGGTGCGCAGACACGGATGGTCTCGATTCCTGAGGAAGTCCTCGCGAGTGACAGGGTCCTCCTCCCGGGAATCGGAGCATTCGACGAGGGGATGGCCCGCCTACGCGACCGTGCGCTGATCGAGCCATTGCGGGAGTTCGCTGCAACGGGGAAGCCATTGCTCGGTATCTGTCTGGGAATGCAGCTCCTGCTCGAGTCGAGCGAAGAGGGGGAGGCGGCTGGGCTTGGCCTGATTCCTGGCAGGAGTGTGCGGTTCAGCGAGGGCGACGGTATCCGCGTGCCCCACATGGGCTGGAATCTGCTCGAGCCGACGCGTGCCGATCCGCTCGTCGAGGGATTGCCGGAGGAGAGTCGGTTCTACTTTGTTCACAGCTATCACGTGGTGCCGAAGCGGACCGAAGATGCGCTGGCGATGACCGAGTATGGCGGGAGGTTCGTGTCGATGGTCAGGTCTGGCAGCGTCGCGGGCGCACAGTTTCATCCTGAGAAGAGTCACGCCTTTGGCCTGACAATCCTGAGGAACTTTGCGGCAGCATGAGTGTCTTCCCTCGGGTGATCCCTGTCCTCCTCGTGAGCGATGGCTATCTGGTCAAGCCCGTGCGGTTCAAGGGTGAGCAGTACATCGGCGACCCGATCAACGCGGTGCGGATCTTCAATGAGAAGCAGGTTGACGAGTTGATCATCTGCGACATCGATGCCACCGTGAAGGGCGCGGGCGTGAACTACACACTCATCGAAGAGATCGCGAGCGAAGCGTTCATGCCGGTGGGCTACGG
Source organism: uncultured Demequinaceae bacterium (assembly GCA_964610155.1). Lineage (GTDB taxonomy): Bacteria > Actinomycetota > Actinomycetes > Actinomycetales > Demequinaceae > JAFGBM01. The sequence continues at coordinate 23,027 of CAZSUY010000003.1, read as the reverse complement.
CGGCGGCGTCGCCTCGGCTGCCGAGGCGCGGCGGATCACCGGGATCGGCATCGAGAAGGTCGTCATCGGCACCGCTGCGCTGACCCGTCCCGAGACGATCACCGAGGTGTCCGAGGAACTGGGCGCATCAAGCACGGTCGTGAGCGTCGACGCGCGTCACCGCCTGGTGGGCGGCTGGGACACTCTGGTGGCTCGGGGTCGAAAGAAGACCGGTCTGAGCCCCGCAGAAGCAGCTCGACGGGCACAGGAACTCGGCGCTGGCGAGATCATGGTGTCGTCGATTGACCGTGAGAGCACCTCCTCCGGTTATGACCTGCCCCTGATCGAGTCGGTGATCTCAGCGGTGACGGTTCCGGTCATCGCGCTCGGGGGTGCGGGCCGTTTTGAGGATTTTATTCCTGCGCTCTCCGCCGGCGCCTCAGCGGTCGCCGCCGGCAGCCTGTTCGTGCTCAACGGCAAGCATCGGGCCGTGCTCATCAGTTATCCGACCCCGATGCAGGTTCGCTCGCTTGCGGGGAACTAGGCGGCTTCATGTTGAAGACTGCGCGGGGCACTCAGGCGTTGCTCGACCTCGAGGACCGTTCTCCTGACGTGCTCTTCGAGCATGTTGGTGATTCACCGGTTCCGCTGTGGCCGCAGCTTCGAAGCGGTGTTGCGGTGGCGCTCGATGAGCTCGACTATCGAATCACACCCGTCCCGGCTCCGGAGCAGGCAAGATCAAGCGCATGGTCCCGTCTCGGGCGATCATTCCTTCCATCGCGATGGGATGCGGCGTTTGCCAGGGGCCACACTCCGCTGTGTTTTCTTTTGGGCGGCGCGACAGTGCACGGCGTTGGCGGGAGGGCACGCAATTGGCTCATCGGCGACTTCGCCGAAAGGAATGCTGAGCAGTCAAGTGTCTTGCAGTGGGCGCCACTTCCATCAAGGCTAGGACCGCCATCGTTTTCGGCGACGTGGTCGATAGACCCATTGGCCACACGATCGGCCGGGCTCGCCCGACTCTCACGCCGGGACCCGGAGTCGAGAGTGCGCGTCATCGTTGGCGAGGTGGTCCGCCAGCTCGACATGCCTCTCCGTGAGGAACAGGTCGCTGCGGTCCTGGCCGGGGCCGTGTATCACGAACGAGTTCGCCCCCACATCGATCGGGGGTTCGCTCGCGTGCTTGACCGCCTCAGCCCGTCGGTCGTCCTCATGGAGGACGCCTCCTATGGCGCATGGGCATCGATGATCTCGATAATGAAAGACCGCGGAATCGTTGTAGCGGAACCGCAACACGGTTGGATCGGGCCGACTCACGCGGCCTACAATTTCGGGTCCGCTATGTACAGCGAGCCGCTACGGAAGACCCTCCCTGACGAACTGTTGACCTTTGGCGAGTATTGGGCGCGGGGCCTCCGATACCCAATCCCCACGACGGTTGTCGGCAAGCCACACCTTGAAAATGTGGCGTCGCGTGCGCAGAAGCCCGTCGAGACCGACCCCGAGCTTCTCGTCGTCTCCAGTTCTGCCGAGCCGGATGAGATGAGCGACTTTATGCTGCGCCTGCGCGCTACGCTCGAGCGCCGATGGTCAATCGTGTTTCGTCCACACCCCGCCGAACGCGCTTCGCTTCACGCGCGTTACCCGCGGCTGCTCGGGGTGCCCGGCGTGCGGATCGACGATCGGTCGGACGTGTATGAGTCGCTTGCCGCAGCCTCCGCCGTAATTGGGGTCGCCAGCACCGTGCTATTCGAAGCACTCGAGTTCGGTTGCAGGGTGTTTGTCCGGGCAAGTCCGTTCGTCGACTACTACGTCGGCGACCTCTTTGGTCCACCGATCGAAGGCCCTGAGGGCATCGCGCGAGTGGCGCGTTCGTTGGAGAGCGGTGAGTTCAAGGCTGACGGAACCTCCGTCGCCAGATCCGAGATCTGGGCGTCAGGAGGAGTTGAACGCTTTCAAGTGTGGCTGGGCACGCACATCGCGCCTACGTGAGCGCCACGATGGACCACGATGCCGGAAGCGTGCGCCAGCCCCGGGCGTGATCCCTGGCCGAGCAGCACCAGCCCGAATTCCGCGCCCTAGGATGTGAGGGTGCAGGTATGCGAGTGGACGGTCCCGGTGCCATGACGCGGGTTCTTGTCATCACCGGCGGTGAGGTCGGCACCCGAATGGCAGGCCCGGCCATCCGGGCGACGGCCATGGCCAGGGTGCTTGCCGGGGACGGGCACGACGTCGTACTCGCGACCACATCGACGATCGACCCGGACCATTCCCATGACGCCTTTCGACTAGTCGCGCTGCGCCCGGGAGACGATGCCGCCTTCGCTGCCCTGGATCGGGAGGCGCAGCTCATCGTGTTCCAGGGTCACGCGATGGAACAGTTCCCGGCCTTGGCCACGACGGATCGCGTCGTCGTCGCCGACGTCTACGATCCGATGCACTTGGAGATGCTCGAACAGGGACGTGAGCAGCCGCGCGCGACGTGGGATCTGCTGGTGCGCTCCCGGGTGGCGCTGCTGAACCATCAGTTGTCCCGGGCGGACCTGGTGCTGTGCGCATCTCAACGGCAGCGCTCGCTCTACCTCGGCCAGCTCGTCGCCCTGGGCAGACTTTCGCCCACCATGTACGAGCATGACCCGCACCTTGAACGCCTCATCGCTGTGGCGCCGTTCGGCCTCGACGCTGTGCCGCCGCAGCGTACTCGTGCCGCCTTGCGTGGTGTGGTCGACGGCGTCGACGACGACTCCCGGATTCTGCTGTGGGGTGGGGGCATCTACAGCTGGTTCGATCCATTGGCGCTCATCCGTGCGGTCCATGCGCTCGCGGCCCGGCACCCGCGCACCAAACTCTTGTTCCTTGGCACCAAGCACCCCGGTGTGGAGCCGATGGGGATCGTGAAAGACGCCATCCAGCTCGCCGACGAACTCGGCGCCCTCGGACACTCGGTCGTGTTCAACGAGGACTGGATTCCCTACGAGCAGCGCGGCAGTTTCCTGGCGGAAGCCAACGCCGGCGTCTCGACGCATCACGCGCATGTGGAGACCGAGTTCTCGTTCCGCACCCGGATTCTGGACTACCTGTGGGCCGGATTGCCTATGGTGGTCACCGCAGGCGACACGTTCGCGGATCTGGTGGAAGCGGAGCGCCTCGGTATCGTCGTGGATGCGGGTGACCAGGAGGCACTCGAGGCGGCATTGGAGAAGGTGCTATACGACGAGGCCTTTGCTCGGGCGGCAAGAAAACGGGTCGAGGCGGTGCGCGAGAGGTTCCAGTGGGAACGCACGTTGGAGCCGCTCCGGCGCATCGCACGCGAACCGAGGCGGGCGGCCGATGTCGACGCTGCGGGCGGCCGTGATGCCCTGGCCGCGTCGGTGCGTGACCTGCTCGAACCGGCAGACCGTCCCGGGCTGAGACGCGACATACGCATGGCGTGGCATTACCTCCGGCATGGCGGCGTGCGCGAGGTCGCCCGTCGGGTCACGGCGAGGCGGACCAAGGAGTGACGACTCCGCCCTTGGATTCGTCCGCGAAGGGCACCGTGGGGGCGGCCGCTCTTGCCCGGCGTATCGTGGCGTTCGCCGGCGTCCCGTTCCTGTCGCTCCTCGCCCCGTTCATTTTCTTGCCCGTGCTGGCGCGCATGGCGGGCGCGGACGTGTGGGTTGCGATCGCGCTCGGTCAGTCGGTGGGAGGATTCGCGGCGCTGGTCGCGGGGCTGGGTTTTTCGACCCTCGCTCCGCCGATCGTCGCCGTCGCGTCCGCCCAGGAACGTCGTCGCTTGCTCGCGACGAGCCTGCACCTGCGTCTGCCGGTGTGGTTGGTCGCAGGCGCTGTTGGCGTGGTCATCTCCGCGACCCTGGCTCCGGAGGCGAACCGCGGGGAGGCGGCGGTCATGGCTGCCGCGATGAGCATCGCCGCGCTTGCTCCAACGTGGTTCTGGATTGGAGTGGGCAGGGCGCTGCCCATCCTATGGACCGAGGTGCTTCCCCGTATGGCGGCGACCCTGGCGGCCACCGGAATTCTCGTCGCCGGTGGTGGGGCGATCTGGTACCCGGTGCTCCTTGCCATAGCGATGTTCGCCGGGCCCGCCGTTGTTTACCTCCGGGTCGCGGGCTCTGAGCTGATGCGCGTCGACAAAGCGGAAGTGGCCGCGGTGCTGCGACGTCACCCGCCCGGGGCGATCGCTGAAACCGCAGCCGGCATCTACAACGCTCTGGCCGTGGCCATCGTCACCTCCGTTACCCCGGTGGCCCAGGCCGCCCGGTACGTCTCGGGAGACAAGGCCTACCGCATCGGTCAGTACTCGGTGTCCGCGCTCGGCAACGCTCTTCAGGGCTGGGTGGTCGAGGCGCGCGAGGCGGCTATCGCCAGGCGCATGCGCATCGTCATCCTGCTTCACGTCGGTTTGGGCTTGGCCGGGCTCACGGCCTTCGGAACGCTCGGCCCGTGGCTGACGAGGGTGCTGTTCGGCACGGATGTCGCGATCGACAGGATGACCGCGTTTGGATTCGGTGTGGCGATCCTGGGTATCACGCTGGGCACGGCGTTCGGCCGTATCGGGTTGATCACGATCGGAGCGCGCAAGGCGTTCATGAACTGCGTGGTTGTGGCGTCCGCCGTGGGTGCCGCGGGCCTGGTGGTCGGTGGCAGTCTGTGGGGTGCAGTCGGCGCGGCGTGGGTTTTGGGCATCACGGAGGTGTTCTCGGGGCTCGCTCAAGGCGCGGTGCTCGCGGTGCTATGGCGTAAACGAGATGGAGCGCACCCGGGCAGCGGTCACGCCGTGGAATCAGGCGCCTTACCGATGGCCCGGTAATGCACGCCCGGCCAGCGTTCGGCTGAGGACACCCGACGTCCGTCGATGAAGGCGCGAACCCCGGGAAGGTCCTCGGGGCCGATGGCACGGTACTCGGCGTGGTCGGCTTGGACAACGGCGGCATCGACGGGATCGCCCAGGTGGTATGGCGTGAACCCGAACCGTTCCAGTTCCTCGTCGGCGTACATCGGGTCGTTCACCAGCGGGAGTGACCCGCGGGCCTTGAGCGCTTCAACGGTGGCGAATACTCCCGAGAAGGCCGTCTCCTTCACTCCACCGCGATACGCGGCACCCAGCACCGCGACTTTCGCGCCGGTGAGGTCGCCATATGCGCCTTCGAGCAGGCCGATCGTGTAGTCCGGCATGGCGGCGTTGGCCGCGCGGGCGGCGGAGACGACCGTGGCTTCCGGGTCGTTCCACAGGTACAGCCGAGGGTACACGGGGATGCAGTGTCCGCCGACGGCGATGCCCGGCTGGTGGATGTGGCTGTAAGGCTGCGAGTTGCAGGCTTCGATCACCTGGTAGACGTCGATGCCGTGGTCGCCGGCGAAGCGCGCGAACTGATTTGCGAGCCCGATGTTCACGTCGCGGAACGTCGTCTCGGCGAGTTTGGCCAACTCGGCGGCTTCGGCGCTACCCAGATCCCATACGCCGTTGGACCGGGCGAGGTCGGGCCGGTCATCGAAGTCCAGCACTTCCCGATAGAACTCGACGGCACGCTTCGCCCCGCGCTCGGAAAGTCCGCCTACCAGTTTGGGGTACCTGCGCAGGTCGGCGAACACCCGGCCGGTGAAGACTCTTTCGGGAGAGAAGACCAGGTGGAAGTCTATGCCTTCCTTCAGGCTTGAGATGCGTTCGAGGAGGGGCTTCCACCGGTTGCGGGTGGTGCCGACCGGGAGCGTCGTCTCATAGGACACCAAGGTGCCGGGGGTGAGGTGCGCACCCAGGGATTCGGTGGCCGCGTCCATCCAGCCGAAGTCGGGTTCCGCGGTCACCTTGTCGACGAACAACGGCACCACGAGCACCACGGCATCGGCACCGGGCACAGCCTGGGCGTAATCACTGGTTGCACGGAGCTGACCCGCCGGCACGAGTTCACTCAGCCGCTCCTGGAGGTGGGCCTCCCCCGGGAAGGGCTCGATCCCGTCATTGATGAGGTCGACCACGGCCTGATTGACATCGACGCCGATGACGTCGTGACCTTTGCTGGCGAACTGGACGGCCAGCGGCAGACCGATCTTTCCTAGAGCGATGACGGCGATTTTCATGGCTCGATCCTACTTGCGTTGACCCAGGACCAAGGTCGTGACGGCCACCTGCTGGAGGCGCGCACTCAGGTTTCGCGAGCAGCTTGGCATGAGGCACTACGGTAGGCTCGGCCGCTAGGAGGCCGCCCGAGGGATGATGACGACTAAGACGACCGATCGGCCGATCCTGCATCGGGTCCGCTGGATTCTCGCGCCCGTGCTCGCTTTCGTCGCGCTCGGGGGGTGGGCTTTCGCCTCACCGATCGGCGCGGGTCCGGACGACGACTACCACCTCGTCAGCACCTGGTGCGCGAACGGGGGCAGCGATTACTGCGTGCAGGGTTTGCAGGAGGACACCAGGGTCCTCCCGTCGGGATTCGGGGAGATCTCCTGCTACGCGCAGTACGCGGAGCAGAGTGCCGCCTGTCAGGACTCGGTGTGGGCGACCTGGGACAAGGAGACCTACGAGACTGGGCGTGGGAACTTCTACGGCGAGTATCCACCGGTCTACTACGCGACCATGCGGTTCTTCGCAGGACCGGATCTGCAAGCCAGCGCCCTTGTGATGCGACTAGTCAACGTCTTCCTGTTCGTCGGGCTTGCGACCGCGCTCGCGGCGCTTCTACCGGCCGCACGCCGACGGACGCTGCTCTGGGGCTGGCTCGTCACGCTCGTGCCCCTCGGGATGTTCCTCATCCCGTCGAACAACCCGAGCGGATGGGCGATCACGGGCGTCGGGACCGCGTTCCTCGCGCTGCTCGGCTGGTTCGAGACGGAGGGACGGAGGCGCTGGGCGCTCGGCGCGCTCTATCTCGTCGGTGTTCTGATGGCCGCAGGGGCACGGGGGGACGCTGCGGTGTATGCCGCCGGTGCGACGGTCACCGTGCTGATCTTCACGGCGGCTCGGAACCGGGAGTGGGCGCTGAAGGCTATCCTGCCGGCGGCGGGCCTTGTCATCGCGGCAGTGCTGTTGTCGACCGCCGGACAGGCCGGCGTCGGCGTTGTGGGCTTCAGCGGCGACGGGATTGCGACGATCCCGGTGCCAGGCGACGTGACGGGCGTGGAGGCGCCGATCAGCGGTTTCGCGCTCGTGGCCTACAACATCCTCATGCTGCCGTTCCTCTGGACGGGGGTCTGGGGCTCCTGGGGCCTCGGCTGGCTGGACACCATGCTCCCAGCGATCGTCCCCTCGGCGGCGACCGCGGCGTTCGTCGCCGTCGGCTTCGCGGGGCTAGGCCAGCTCACCCGGCGGAAGGTGATCGCGACCGGGGGGGTGCTGTTCGTCCTCATCGTCCTCCCTGTGTATGTACTGTCCGTCGGTGGCGACAAGGTCGGGGCGAATCTTCAGCCGCGCTACCTGCTCCCGCTCATCGTCCTGTTAGCGTTCCTGCTGCTCACCGAGCCAGCGGACCGGAGCCTGCGCTTCACTCGGATCCAGACTTTCGTGATCCTCAGCGCCCTTGTCCTCGCGAACCTCGTCGCGTTGCAGGTCAACATCCGTCGCTACGTCACGGGGGCGGACCAGCAGGGGCTGAACCTCGACGCGGGCGCTGAGTGGTGGTGGGCCGGTTTCCCGCTCGGGCCGATGGCGGTGTGGGCGATCGGCGCCCTGGCCTATGCGGGTCTGCTTGTGATGCTCTGGCCGGAACTGCGCCGACGGGCCGATCCGGCCCCAGAGTTTGAATCTCAGGTCCCGCCGACCCCGGTCAGGGCGAACCCGCCCCGGAGGTTGATCAGGCGTCAAGCTCCCAGGTTGGAGAATTCCCGCGTCGACGCCACGCTCGCGAAGCGCGTGACCGTTTCAGTCGCCCACAGGCGTGGTCGTCGGGCGTAATGCGCCCTCGTAGAGCCGAGGCGCCTTGTTGATGGCCTCGATTGCGTGCGTGAAGTCCACGCCGACGACGTCCAGGTACCACTTGAGGTTAGGGTAGCGCGGCGCGTTCTCCTCCTCGATGATGTGCATCGCCTCGTCGCGAGTCAAGTCCCCCTCGCGCACTTGGTTGCTCCGGAACGTGTCGTGTTCCGTGAAGCCGGCGATCGTGTAATAGGCGTAGTTGTAGAAGGCCGCCGTCCCGTCGCCGATCCGCCACGTGGTCTGCGTGTCGGGTGCGTGCTCCCAGTCGTACTCGCTGTCGAGGGTGTTCTCAATGAGTTGCTCGTCCCACCGCCAGTAGTCGAAGATGTGGAAGTAGTCGGACTTGTTGGTGAAGCTCCGGTAGTACTCGCCGGAGAGCGTGTCCCAGAGCGAACGATTGAAGTAGCCGGGACTCTGCAGCATGGCACGGAACCGCAACGACTGGTATCGGAGTTGCTTCATGGCCCCATGGCTATAGACGCGTTCTTCGGCGAAGTACGGCGGCACCCCGAGGAACCCGGCCTTGAAGTGTGTGACCTCGAGCGGGTTGATGCCCCAGAGATTGAGGGTGATGCCGGTCTGCCGCTTAATGGTCTCGATGTGCCGGAAGAAGTGCTTGTCGCCTGCGGTGAGCATGCTCAGCATCCCGAGGTGGGGGGATTTCAGCCAAGCGTTGAGGTTCCGCCGGATGTAATCGCGCTTCTTGGTGATGTCCGCAGCGACGATGATGTTCTCCACACCGAGCTCCGAGGACATGCGGCTGATGTTCCTGCGGCCGAGGTCGGTGACCATGCCCCAGTCGTAGGTGTAGGTGATCGGGCGAAGCCCTAGCTCGTGCACGATGAGGTGCAGGCCGTAGGAGCTGTCGCGTCCGCCCGAGAAGGGCACGATCACCTCGTCGCCGTCCTTCCGCCGGAAGGGTTCGATGAGGGCGAACAACTCTTCCTTCGGCCTCGGGTGATTCCTCAGCTTGTAGTTGTGGCAGTAGTTGCACACGCCTTCCCCGTCGAAGGAGATGAAGGGCATGGTCTCAGGGAGGATGCACTTGGTGCACCGGCGAAGGGTCGGCTGCGGGTACTGGAGGAGACGCTCTTCCTCCGCCGAGAAGCCCAGGCCCGGCACGAGGTCGATGGAGCGGTTCGCCCATTCGGTGATGCCGATCCGCTCCTCCTGCGGGGGAACGTCGAGGATCACGGCTTCCCCGCGGACTTGGCGGATGTTCTCGGCGTCGATCTGCTCGAGCGGGTAGCGCTCGGAGGAAAACACGACCCCCTGGGCCTTGTCGCCGACGTAGAGGCTGCCGTTGTTGGAGAAGAGCAAGAGCTTGCCAAGCCGCGGGATCAGCACGGCGCACGCAACGACCCCCTCGGTAAGACTGAGGACGCGCTCGGCCGCTGTCTCGACGGTTCCGCCCTCATCGAGGTGCGAGGCGATGATCGCCGGGATGACCTCGGTATCGATCTCGAGCTCCGGGGTCTTGCCGAGCAGTTGCCAGACCGCCTCCTCATTCACGACGATGCCGTTGTGCAGCACAATGATCTGCTCTCGCATCACGGGCTGATTGTCCCCGGTGCCGTTGGTCACGAGACGGCTGTGTCCGAAGAAGAGGTGTCCTAGCGGGGGGATGCGCTTGAGGAGCCGGTCGATGGGGAAGTCCGCACGGTAGGCGTGGTAGGCGTCCGTGCCGCGGATGACCATGCCGCTCGAGTCTCGGCCCCGCTGCTGCGCGTGCTTCACGAGGATCTTGGCCGACGTGGAGTCGAGGTCATCCGGGCCGACGAAGCCAAAGATTCCGCACACGCGTTGTTGTCCGATCTCAAGGAGGGCCTGTCGTAAGACCTTACAACGCGGGCCCACAGATCGTTCAATTGTGCCATGCGGACTAGGCTCAGGCCGGTGAGCCGGATGGGGGGTCTGGCCTCAGTCCCGGAGCCGGGTTGGCGGCCGCCGATCCTCAGACGGTCGCCTTGCCGATGATCGCGAGGCTCTCGTCGACCACTCGCTCCGCGATCGCCTTCAGCGAGTACTGACCTGCCGACCACTGTGCCAGCTCGGTGCGGTCGGGGGGTTGCAGGGGTGCCGCCGCTGCCGCATTCATCGCCGCCGCCGTCGCGTAGACGTCGTAGTCGACGGCCACGCCGGCCTGGGGATGACCCGAGTCCCTCAGAAACTCTACGGTGGGCCCAATGCCGACGAAGATCACCGGGCATCCGGAGGCGAGCGAGGAGTAGGCCTTGGTGGCGAGGGCGTATTCGTTCGCCGGGACGGGCGCCAGGCTGGCGACTGAGGCGGTGGCTCCCGCGAGGATCGGCGAGAGCGCTGCAGGCGGGATCGGGGCGTGGAACTCGACCTGCCCCGCGATTCCCAGCTCGTGCGCCCGAGCCTGCAACATCTCACGTTCTTCGCCGTTGCCGTAGTACACGAGACGGGCACCGGGATGCTGCTGCACGACCTCGTGGAGGGCGTCGACGAAGATCCCCGCGCCATGCCATTCGGAGTACGTGCCGGCGTAGACGAATACCGGCGGCTCGGGCGGCGATTGGCCTTCGTAGCGGAAGTCCTTGGTGTCGGCCCCGAAGCCGATCGGTAAGGCGGGCGTCGTGATCCCGACCGCGCGGAAGCGGTCGATCAACGGCTGGTGCGCGGCGAAGAGCATCTTCGCGCCTCGTAGGCCCCATGCCTCGACGCGCCGCAGGGTGCCCAGGATGACGGTGGAACTCGTCACCAGTTCGGCAGCCTCGGACCAGTAGTCAGCGGCTCGCACCACGTACGGGGTCCGACGAAGACCCGCGATGACGCGGACCACCGCCACGGTCGTCGGCGGCGGCTCGACGATGTAGAGATCGGCTCGCCGGGAGAACAGGAGCTGGAAGGCGAGGGGAATGTCGAAGCTCAGATAGCTGAGGTACCCGCGGACGTACTGTTGGCGGTCGCGCTTGACCCGCGCCCTGCGGACGTCGATGCCCGGCGGGTCATCGATAACGGCGCCGCGCGGCGGTCTCGCGGTCAGGATTGTGACATCGCATCCGCGGTCTCGGAACTCCTCTGCCCAGGTCCGGAGGATTCCCGACGCGGCTGAGATCTCCGGGGCGAAGACCCGACTGGCGATCACTACCCTCATCTGTCACCAGCGAGGAGTCGCGCGACCAGTGCATGCTGCGTCGCACGGTCTGAATCGCTGGAGAGCGACCGTGCGGCCCGATCTGCTGCCCCCTTGTAATGGTTTACGTCTTCGACGGTGAGATCTCGGAGTGCATCGACCAGCGCGTCCGCGCTCGTGCCCGCAGTGATCAGGCCCAGGCCGTACTCCCCGATGTGGGCATCGATCTCGGGGGCCGGAGAAAACACCAGTCCGAGGCGGGCCTGCACGAAGTCGAAGAACTTGTTCGGCAGGTGATACAGCTTGCTCAGCGTTTTGAGCGGGAAGAGGAACACGCCCAGGTCGTACTGGTTGAGCACGCGGGGCAGCGTCTCGGGCGGCACCGGAGGGTGCACGGTGACCCTCGGTGTCGAGGCGGCCTTCTTGCGGATGACATCGAGGTGCCCGCCGGGGACCTTGAGCAGATACAGGTCCAACGTGAAGCGGTCTCCGAGCCGGTCGACCGCGTCGATGAGTTCCAGGATGTTGCGCTGCGGGTCGGCGGTGCCGCTGTGGACCAGACGGATTGCGTGCGGGTCGACGGGCGTCGGCGCGAGATCCTGGAAGTCGGCGGCGTTTCGGACGATCTCGGTAGCGACCCCATACCGGTCGCGGTAGAGCCCGGCGAGGCCCGAACTGACACTCGTCACAGCGGCGGCCCGAGGCAGGTACTTCTTGCAGAGGGCCTCAAAGTAGGGTCCAACGAGCAATCGCCAACTCAGGATCGCCGCCCGCTCCTCGGCGGCCCACTCGTGCATATCTGCCAGCACCGGTGCTCCGCCAGCCGCCGCGAAGGCCAGGGGCAGCGCACGAGCATCGTTGGCCACGACCAGGTCGTATGATCCGGATTCGACCACTTGCCGCCGTACCGCTTTCTCGCCGGGGGCAGTGAGCTCGACGGCGCCGTGGAGATGAAGCGCCAATCTGGCCACGCCGAGCGGGGTCTGTGGTAGGGACGCGGCGCGCTCCGGGACTTCGATGTGTCGCGCGACGCCGTTCGGGGTCGGTCCGTACCCTACGGTCGTCATCTCGCCGTGCTGTCGTAGCACCTCGAGCTGACGCAGCACCCGGGAGTCGGCGTGGATCGGGGAGAAGGAGACGCAGAGGATTTGTTTGGGCTGCACGGGGGATTTCTTCAATGAACGCTCCTCCGGGAGTTGTCCATGCATGATGACGAGTCTACGGTGGCGCGATCGGCTGTTTTCCCGGGCCGCCGGTTGGTGCTCTCCGTGCCTCACCGGTCGAACCCAGGCGGCTCGCCTAGACTGAGTGCGCGAGAACCCAGAGAGGCAGGGACGGATGTCGACGCAAGCCCGGCAGTATCAGCGGTGCACACGTACCATCATGGACACGACTGACCCTGATATCTGGTTCGATGAGAACGGCGTCTCTTCGCATGCCATCGAGTTCGATAAGGTGTTCGCCCCGGATCTGCTCGCTGCACAGCGTGGCGAGCGCCTCGGCGAACTCGAGCAGCTCGTCGAAAAGATCAAGACGGCCGGCCGAGGCAAGCCCTACGACTGCGTGATCGGTGTATCCGGCGGGGTGGACAGCACGTACCTGACGCTGCAGGCGGTCCGACTCGGACTGCGCCCGCTCGCCGTGCACTTCGATAGCGGCTGGAATTCCGAGCTCGCGGCTGGCAACATCCACAGTCTCGTCACGACGCTCGGCCTCGACCTCTACACCCATGTCATCGACTGGCGTGAAATGAAGGACCTCCAGCTCTCCTACTTCAAGGCGTCGCTCGCCAACTGCGACGTCCCGACCGATCACGCCTTCGGCTGGGTCGCGTATCAACAGGCGCGGAAGTACGGGATCAAGTACATCCTGTCCGGCGCGAACTACGCGACCGAGTCGATTCTCCCGGAGTCCTGGGGCTACAACGCGGCCGACGCGCGGCAACTGAAAGCGGTGCAGGCGAGGTTCGGGACGGTGAAACTCAAGACTTACCCGGCGATGGGCATGTACAAGCGGTACATCTGGTATCCGTTCGCGCTAGGAATCAAGACCATCCGGCCGCTCAACTACATGCCTTACGTCTACAAGGATGCGAAGCAGGACATCACCGACAATGTGGGCTGGCGCGACTATGGCGGCAAGCATTACGAGTCCGTCTTCACCCGGTACTTCCAGGGGTACTACCTGCCGCACAAGTTCGGATACGACAAGCGGCTCGCGCATTACTCTTCGTTGGTCCTCTCCGGTCAGGTGACCCGCGACGAGGCGCTTTCGCAAATGGAGTCAACGAATTATCCGGAGAAGCTACGGAAGCAGGACCACGAGTTCATCGCGAAGAAACTCGGCGTTACCGTCGAGGAGTTCGAGGCGCTCTGCGAGCGCTCGCCGGTCGACTACACCGCCTACCCGAACTCCAACGCCTTCTGGGCGCTAGTCAAGCGACTCGATGTCCGGGTCGGTCGACTGGCCCAGCGGGTCGGGTTTCGTAGATGATCGTCTCCCACGTCACCTTCGGTTTCGGGAGCCTCGGCTCCGTCGTGAACATGCCCCGAACCTTGGGGGAGGCGGCGCGATGACGGATGCTCGGGCTCGGATTCTCGTGCTGACGTATACACCGTTTGCGCAGGAGCCGCGGGCGCTGAAGCAGATCCGGTATCTGAGGGACGCGCATGAGGTGACGACGGCCGGGTTCGGGCTGGCGCCGTTCGCGGATGTGCCGCATGTCGAGATACCGGCGATGCGGCCGCAGCGCTGGGCGCTGTTCGGCCGGTTGCTGAGCCTCGGTCTGCTCGTGCTGCACTGGTATCGCCCGCTTACTGGGATCAATGCCCTGGATCGGACGACCGCCCGGCTGCTTGGTGGTGGCGGTTGGGACATCGTGATCACGCACGACCTGAAGGCGCTTGAGATCGCCTTCGAGCTCGGCCCGAAGCATGGCGTCGTTCTCGACCTGCACGAGTACGCCCCGCGGCAGGAAGAACACTCGTTCCTCTGGCGGCTGCTGATCGCCCCGTACTTCCGGTGGATGTGCCGTAGGAAGGTGCCGCAGGCAGCCGCGGTCGTCACGGTGAGCCAGGGCATCGCGGACGAGTACCGGCGCGAGTTCGGATTCGATTCGACCCTCGTCGTCAACGCGACTCCATACCAGGCGTTGGAGGCTGGCCCGGTGGGCACTCCGCTGCGCCTGGTGCACAGCGGGGGGGTCGCGGTACAGCGCCGCTTGGACATCATGATCCAGGGCGTACGCGAGTCCTCGGCGGACGTCACGCTCGATCTCTACCTGGTTGAGGGGGAGTCGGGGCTGATGGCGCAACTGAGGTCGCTAGCCGCAGACGACCCCCGGATCCGATTCCAGGAGCCGGTACCCTATCGAGACCTCATCCGGACGCTGAACGGCTACGACCTCGGGCTGAGCATCTTCCCGCCGACGACGTTCAATCTCGCGTGGTGCCTGCCGAACAAGTTCTTCGATTTCGTGCAGGCGCGGCTCGGAGTGATCGTGGGGCCGTCGCCGGAGATGGTGCGGTTCGTCGAGGAGTACGGTATCGGCCTGGTGCTGCCGGATTTCGAACCGTCCTCGCTGGCAGCGGCGCTTGAGTCGCTGACCGCGGAGCGGGTCGCCGCCTGGAAGGCGGCCTCGGCTGCGCACGCGGCTGCGCTGTCGAGCGAGTCGCAGGCCGGCATCTGGGAGGAGCTCATCACCCGGGTGCTCTCTGGCGGTCCGGTGACGAGGTGAACATGCTGCTCGTCACGGGCGATTGCCATGCAGCGTCCGGGGTTGGCCCGTACTCCACGGTCGTCACCTCGCCGTGTTGTCGCAGCACCTCGAACTGACGCAGCACCCGGGAGTTGTCGACGCATGCCGACCACTCTACGGTGGCGCGATGGGCTTTCCTCGGGAGGGCGCAGGTAGGTGCCGAGTACGGCCTCGGGGCGGTCGCTGAAGACTTCGATGCCGCGTCGTTGCGACACGTCTTGTGGACTATTCTCGTTCTAGCGTCGTCCATGCGGCGCTTGTTTGTGCGCGATGGTGACGGGATAGGTAGTGACTGAATCGGCGGGACGCCCACGGATCCTTATCCTCGTCTACTCACACCTTGCAATGGATGCGCGGGTGCTGCGCCAGGTGCGCTGGCTCAGTCAGCACTATAAGGTCACATCTGCGGCGTTCGGGCGGTCTCCGGTGGAGGGTGTGGAGCACATCGAGTTGGAGGACCTTCCGCCCTACCGACCGGGAGTCCTCTTCCGCTTCGCCTACATTGCCCGATTTCTCCTTCGGATGTTCCCCTCGGTGTCGCGAAGCAACTTCAGAGACCGAGCAGTGCTCGGGCGTCTCAGCGGCCGCTCTTGGGACGTGGTCGTCGCCAATGATGTGGAGACGCTCCCGCTCGCATTTCGACTGAAGCCCCGTTGCGGAGTCCTTGCAGATGTGCACGAGTACGCCACGCGTCAGAGCGAGCACTCACGTTCGTGGCGATGGACGGTGTCTCCATACATGCGGTGGTTGGTGAAGAGATGGCTCAGTCGTGCCGCGGCTGTCACAACCGTCAGCAAGGGGCTCGCAGACGCCTATCTCGCGGAGTTCGGTATTTCTGTTCAGGTCGTCACCAATGCCGCAGCGATGCGTGACTTGCGGCCTCGTCCGGTTCGCACTCCGATTCGCCTGGTCCACAGCGGCATCGCCGCTTCACAGCGAAGACTGGAGATCATGATCGATGCCGTGCGGATGAGCAACCTCGGTGCGACTCTCGACTTCTTCCTTATCGAGGATGAATCGCCCTGTCTCAGAAGCCTGCGCGAACGTGCTGCTCCTGAGCCACGGATACGATTTCATCCCCCGGTGAGATTGGAAGTTCTTGCGACGACACTCAATGAATACGACGTCGGGCTCAGCGTCTTCCCTCCGACGACCTTCAACCTGGCCTGGTGTCTACCGAACAAGTTTTTCGATTTCGTACAGGCTCGGCTGGGGATCATCATCGGACCCTCGCCAGAGATGGTGCGGGTGGTCACCGAATATGGCCTTGGCGCGATTACGGAGGATTTCTCGGCGGGAGCCCTCGCCAAGGTGCTCGACACATTGACGCCGGAGCTCGTCGCGGAATGGAAGCAGGCAGCGGATCGGGCGGCGAAGCCGCTCTCCGGGGAGATACAACTCGGCGTCTTCGAGAGGATCGTGGGCGAGGTACTGGCTGGATCGAAGGGGCACAAGCGTTGACGGAGCCACGCCCAAAGATCCGCGTCCTCGCGTAGACGCCGTTCACCCGCGAGCGGCATCTATCAGCCGATCACGCTGTCGGTCCCCCCTTCGAGCAACGCAAAGCACGTCTGGTCCGAGTGAATCCGGACCCGGCGTAAACAGGCAGAATGGTCATACCACAAGTGATCGAACGAGAGGACACGCAGAAATGCCGGTTCTGAGTACGCATCCCTACCAGCGCTGCACCATCACGGTTATGGACACGACTGATCCGGAGATCGAGTTCGATGATCAAGGGGTGTCGTCGTACGTCCGCTACTTCAACGAGGTCATCGCGCCGGTGCTCGTGTCCGCGCAGGCGGGGGAGCGTATTTCGGAGCTCGATGCCTTGGTCGAGCGGATCAAGGCCGATGGACGGGGTAAGCCTTACGACTGCATCATCGGGATCTCTGGTGGGGTCGACAGCACCTATCTCACCGTGCAGGCGGTACGGCTCGGCCTTCGGCCGCTGTGCGTGCACTTCGACAGCGGGTGGAACTCCGAACTCGCCGTCGACAACATCCATAACCTCGTGACAACGCTCGACCTCGACCTGTATACCCAGGTCGTCGACTGGCGCGAGATGCGTGACCTGCAGCTCGCCTATCTGAAGTCGGGCATCGCGAACGCGGACACCCCGACCGACCACGCGTTCGGCTATATCGCCTTTCATCAGGCGCAGAAGTACGGGATCAAGCACATCCTTTCGGGATCCAACTTTGTGAGCGAGTCGATCCTTCCGGTGTCGTGGGGGTACACGTCTGACGACGCGAAGCTCCTCAAGGCGATTCATCGCCGGTTCGGCAAGGTGAGCCTTAGGACCTACCCGGCCATGGGTTCGTTCACGCGCACGCTTTGGTATCCGTTCGCGCGTGGCATCAACACCCACCCCCTGCTGAACTACCTCCCGTACCACTACGCCGAGGCGAAGGCCACGATCACGCGCGAGGCCGGCTGGCGCGACTACGGCGGCAAACACTACGAGTCCGTCTTCACGCGCTGGTTCCAGGGCTACTACCTCCCGATGCGCTTCGGCTTCGACAAGCGAATCGCGCACTACTCGTCGCTCATCCTTGCGGGCGAGATGTCGCGCGACGAGGCGCTGGCGCTCCTCGAGACGCCGAATTATCCCGAAGAGCTGCGCAAGCAGGACCACGAGTTCATGGCGAAGAAGCTCGGTATCTCGACTACCGAGCTCGACGAGATCGTCGCGAGTTCGCCCAAGCACTACACCGACTACCCGAACAGCGAGGCGTCCGTGCGGCGTTTGTTCGGGTTCACGGCGTGGGTCGGCGGCGTTCTACGGAAGCTCCGGCTACTGCGGTGACGGTCGACACGTCTGGAGTCACCCGGTGAAGCAGGTCCTGTCCCTTTATCGAGAGGTCGTGGCGGCGCTCCCAGTCGGCGGTCGGCGGTTCCTGTGGACGTACTCCTGGCTCCTGGCCTCGCTCGCGATCTTCGATATCGCGGCTCTCGCGCTCCTGGCTCTCGTGCTCGGCCCGGTCTCGGTCGGCTCGCCCGTCGTGCTCCCTCTCGTGGGCGAGCTGGACACCACTGGATTGGTCTGGGTGATTCTTGTGATCTGCGCGATCCTGATCGCCAAGAGCGCGTTCGCCCTGCTCGTGACGTGGTGGGCGACCCGCCGGATCCCGCGCTACGAGGTCGCGATCGGAGACCGACTTCTGCGTGCCTACCTCGCGGCGCCGTGGCGTGACCGTCTCCGCAAGAACTCGATAGACATCATGAGGTTCTCTGATAGCGGCGTCGATGCCATG
The DNA here is from genome assembly GCA_964610155.1 of uncultured Demequinaceae bacterium. Classification (GTDB taxonomy): domain Bacteria; phylum Actinomycetota; class Actinomycetes; order Actinomycetales; family Demequinaceae; genus JAFGBM01. Next base: position 5,022 of record CAZSUY010000003.1, on the reverse strand, counting down.
GTCAACTCCTTCCTCATGCCGGGCGCGACGCTCCTCGGTGAGGCGGTGACCCTCGTCGCGGTAATCGCCACGCTGGCGGTCGTTCAGCCGCTGTACGCGATCACGACCCTGCTCTACCTTCTGGTTCTCGGCGCGGTGCTCTTCTTCTGGATCGCACGGCGTGCTCGGGTCGCCGGTGAGGTGAACGTCACCTACTCGATGCGCACCGCCCGCCTCGTCCTCGAGATCATCGCGGCGATGAAGGAGGTGACCCTCCGCAACAAGGAGGCAGAGGTCGCCGATGTCGTCGTGCAGACCCGTACCGCGAGTTCGCGAGCGCGGGCGAACATGAGCTTCCTCGGCGAACTGCCTCGGTACGCGCTGGAAACGGGGTTCGTGGGAGGGTTCGTCATCATCGGCGGGGTGGGGTTCCTGCTCGGTGGCATCGAGCAGGCTGTCGCAGCGGTCGGCCTCTTCGCCCTGTCCGGATTCCGGGTGGCGCCGTCGGTCATCCGATTCCAGTCTGTTCTCTCGCAAATGATCGCTGCGTCGGAGTACCCGCGGCAGGTCCTCGTTGAACTCGCCGACGTCGAACGAGGCACGGCCGAAGTCAGCCACGGGTGGAAGGAGGTCCCGCCGTCGCCGGGCCGGATTCTCTTCGAGAACGTCACGTTCCGCTATTCCCCGGATGCGCCGCCAGCCGTCCGGGAGGTGACGCTCGAGATCCCGTTCGGTTCGACTGTCGCGTTCGTCGGCGCCTCCGGGTCGGGGAAGTCGACGATGATTGATCTTCTGCTCAGTCTGCTTGAGCCGACCTCGGGCAACGTCAAAGTCGACGACACCCCGCTGACCGAGTTGCGCACCTCGTGGCGATCGCGGGTCGGGTACGTGCCTCAGGAGGTGGCGCTCTTCGACGCGACGATCGCGCAGAACGTGGCGCTCACCTGGGGTGACGACTACGACCCGGCCCGAGCGCAGCGTGCACTCGAGCGAGCGCAGCTCTGGGATATTGTATCGGCGAGACCCGGGGGAATCGAGGCGCGAGTTGGTGAACGAGGCTTGGCGTTGTCGGGCGGCCAACGGCAGAGACTCGGGATCGCGCGAGCTCTCTACGCGGATCCGCTCGTGCTCGTCATGGACGAGGCGACCAGTGCGCTTGATACGCAGACCGAGGCCCAGGTGACGGCAGCCATCGGTTCTATCGATGCGGACGTGACGAAGGTCATTATCGCGCATCGCCTGGCGACCATCCAGCATTCGGGTAGCATCTTCTTCATGCGCGATGGCGAACTCGTGGGTCATGGAACGTTCGCCGAACTCGTCGAGCGGTTCCCCGACTTCGCCCGGCAGGCGCAGCTGGCTGGGCTCGCGTGATCTCAGGTGGAGGTGTCGGGTGAGGTCTGTGCTTGCCCTGTATCGCGAGGTGCTTGCGGCCTTTCCGGCCAGCGGCCGCAGGTTCCTGGAGATCTACTCATGTCTCCTCGCCTCGCTTGCGCTCTTCGACGCCGCGGCACTCGGCCTGTTCGCCGTAGTCATCGGACCCCTCGCTTCGGGAGGCACGGTCGTACTGCCTGTGGTCGGCGAGCTCGACTCGATGGGCGTCATCTGGGCGATCCTGCTCATTTGCGGACTCATGGTCACCAAGGGAGTGCTCGCCACGCTCGTCATGTGGTGGGCGTCGCGACGCGTTCCGCGCTATGAGGTTGCGATCGGAGACCGTCTTTTCCGCAATTTCATCTCCGCGCCCTGGCGGGATCGCTTGCGCAAGAACTCGACCGAGATCATGCGGATCACCGACAGCGGTGTCAGCGTCACTGTCAGTGCTTTCGCGCTTCCGGGCGCGACGCTCGTGGGCGAGTTCGTCAGCCTCGTCGCGGTCCTTGCGACGCTTGCCGTGGTCAAGCCGATCCTGGCCTTGACCACGCTGGTCTATCTGTTGCTGATCGCCGCCGTACTGTTTTTCTGGATCGCTCGACACGCCCGCAAAGCCGGCGAAGTGAACGTACAAAACACCCTCCGCACCGCCCGCCTGGTGATGGAGATCATCGCGGCGATGAAGGAGGTCACGCTCCGGAACAAGGAGTCCGAAGTCGCCGACGTGGTCGAGGAGACCCGTATTCGGAGCGCCCGGGCGCGGGGGAACATCTACTTCCTTGGTCAGGTCCCGAGGTACGCCCTCGAGGCAGGGTTGGTCGGAGGCTTCCTCGTCGTAGGCGGGGTGGGAATGTGGCTCGGTGGACTCGAACAGGCCATCACGGCTGTCGCGCTCTTCGCGCTGGCGGGTTTCCGGGTGGCTCCGTCAATGATCCGCTTCCAGTCGGTTCTGTCGAAGATGATTTCTGTGCAGCAGTACGTGCGGCTCGTGCTGGACGAGATTGCGGACGCGGAGCGGGGCACGACCGAGGTCGCGCAGCGGGCGTCAGCACCGTTGCCTGAGGCGCCTCAGAAGATCTCGCTCAGCAATGTCACTTTCCGATATGAGCCCGATGCGATGCCTGCGGTGAAGGACGTCTCGCTCGAGATTCCGATGGGCTCGTCGGTGGCTTTTGTCGGTGCTTCCGGATCGGGTAAGTCGACCATGATTGATCTGCTGCTGGGCCTGCTTGAACCTGCGGAGGGCACCATTGCAGTCGATGGAGTTCCGCTGAATGAGCAACGAGCCGCCTGGCGTTCTCGCGTGGGCTACGTGCCGCAGGAAGCCGCGATCTTTGATGCGACGATCGCGCAGAACGTGGCCCTCACCTGGGGAGACGGCTACGACGCAGATCGAGTACGTCGCTCGCTGGAACAGGCGCAGATCTGGGATCTCGTCGCGGGGCGCGAGGGCGGCATCGAGGCACGAGTGGGCGAGCGCGGCCTAGCGTTGTCGGGTGGTGAACGGCAGCGGCTGGGGATTGCTCGGGCACTCTATTCCGACCCTCTCGTTCTGGTCATGGATGAGGCGACCAGCGCGCTCGACACGCAGACCGAGTCTCAGGTGACCGACGCGATCGCTTCCATTGGTAGCGGCGTCACGAAGATTGTCGTGGCGCATCGCCTGGCAACCATCATGCATTCGGATTGCATCTTCTTCATGCGTGACGGAGAGGTCGTCGGTAGCGGTTCGTTCGAGGAGCTCGCCCGTCGCATCCCGGACTTCGCCCGCCAGGCCGAACTCGCGGGACTCACCTGAGTGCCGGGAGGAGGATTTAGGCGAATACCGGATTGTCGAGTTTGACGAGTTGAAGAGGCAGCCAGTCGTTGACCGCTGACGTGAGTCGCGCGTACCGGCGGTGCACGGTCACCGTGATGGATATGACCGACCCCGAGATCCAGTTCGACTAGCACGGGGTCTCGTCGTACGTCCCTATGTTCGAGGAGAAGTCTGCACCGACGGCGAGGCGGGCGCAGGCTGGCGAGCGTTTAGGGGAGCACAAGAACTCGGCGCTGGCGAGCGTCCCAGCGCTCGGCGCCAGCGCCTCGGCCGTCGTCGCCGGCAGCATGTTCGTGCTCAACGGCAAGCATCGCGCCGTGCTCATCAGCTACCCGACCCGGCCAGCCGGCTCCGCGAGGTACTCGTCGTGTCGAACGTCGCCGCAGCAGACGTGACGATGCAGTTTGTCCGCAGTTTGCAGCGGGCGCTCCCCGAGGGCTGGCCGGTACGCTTCCGCCCTCATCCGTCGGAACGGGCCGTGTTCGCCACTCGATATCCGGGCTTCTTCGAGACTCCGGGGATCGTTCTCGACGAACGACCCGATGTCTACGACTCGTTGGCTGACTGCCAGGTGGTGGTCGGTGTCGCCAGCACCGTGTTGTTTGAGGCCGCCGCCCTTGGCTGCCGGGTCTTCGTTCGTGATAGCCCCTACGTGCCCTACGTCGTCGGGGAACTTTTCGGCGAGCCGCTCAGCGGTGAGGCGGGGATCGATCGCGTCGTGCGCGCCGATAGGGATGGCTCGTCAACGCGCGAGGGTCTACCGAAGGTCGATGTAACCAGGCTCTGGCGACAAAATGCCGTCGCGAACTTCGAGCAGTGGTTTGAACACGCACTCCGCAACGCCCTCTACGCACTTCCTCAGTGGCACAACGCGTAGCACACGCGCCGGGTTGCAGGTCGAGATTTCGTCGACGGCAACGTAGCCTGAAGGGGTGTCTATACGAATGATCGCGCCGCGCGCGCAGAGAGACGGCGTTCCACGCCGCGTGGTACTTGGCGCGGCCATCGCGACGGTGGTCGTGTTGGCGGGTGGACTCCTAGCCCCTATCTCACCCGGCATCGCGGCGCCAGCGCCGTCCAGCGCAATGGCACTCAACGCCGCGGACTTCAACCCTGGCCTCATCATCAGCGACGAAGTCTTCTTCAACTACAAGTCCATGACCGTGGAGCAGATTCAGGCCTTCCTCGACGCGAAGGGGCCGACCACCTGTACCAACTGCCTGCGCGAGTACAGGGCGAACACCTATGCGCACTCCGCCAATCCTCAGAGGTGCGTGAACGCCATCCAGGCGAAAACGAACGTCTCGGCCGCCCAGATGATCTACGACGTGGCACAGGCCTGCGAGATCAACCCCCAAGTGCTGCTCGTGACGCTCCAGAAGGAGACGAGCCTCGTCACGATGTCAGCCCCCGGGGACTGGCGGTACCAGCGGGCCATGGGGTACGCATGCCCCGACGGCGCGCCCTGCGATACTGCCTACTACGGACTGTTCATCCAGTTGTATTCGGCCGCGAGCCAGCTGAACTACTACAGCACCCCGGGGAGCATCTTCACCTGGTATCCAATTGGCAGGGTCACCGCCGTCCGTTACCACCCCAACTCCGCATGCGGATCCAAGGCGGTTCTCATCCAGAACCGGGCCACGGCTGCGTTGTACTACTACACCCCCTACCAGCCGAACACGGCAGCCCTTGCCAACCTCTACGGCACGGGTGACTCATGCAGTTCGTACGGCAATCGCAACTTCTGGCGCCTCTTCAACGACTGGTTTGGCAGTACCACCGGCAACGGCGAGGGGCCGGGCGCGGTCGCGATCAGCGCGGCTTGGGAGGCTAATGGCGGCATGAAC
>CAZSUY010000002.1:0-145977 GCA_964610155.1 uncultured Demequinaceae bacterium | reverse complement strand
GCAACTAAGCGCGCGTGAACCGGCGGGATCACCTGAGGCGTTCGAACTCGTCCGCTACCCGTTCGGCACCGCGGCCGTCGAATTTGTCGAGACAGCGCGCGACGAGGTCGCGTCGGGCGGTTTCGTCTGCCAGCAGCCCGTCAACGAGCGACCCGATGTCCTCGAGGGCGTCGAGTTGACCCACGGCGTCAACGCCGAGACCAACACCAGCGTCGACTATCGCCGCGAGGCCCGCTTGCTGGTTCTCCACAACGGCGGAGGACACCGCAGGAACCGCCATGGTGCCGATGTCCTAAGCGCTCGTCCCAGCTGCTGAGATCACGATGTCCGACTCCGCGAGTAGGGCGGGCAGACGTGGCGTGGGGTCGACAACGCGGGCGCCCTGCCGCCGACAAACTGTTCCAGTCCGCGAACCACTAAGCCGTCGGCTACGAGACTCGGTTCAGCGTCGTGCGCTACAGCAACGTCATGGGTAGCCGCGGCTCCGTCATCCCGTTCTTCATAAAGCTCGCGGCCGAGGGCAAGCCGTTGCCGATCACCGCCGCGAGAATGACCCGCTTCCGGATCACACTCCCGCAGGCCGTGGAGTTCGTGGTCGACTCGTTCGACCAGATGCAGGGCGGCGAACTGTACATGCCGCGCATCCCGAGCATGCGCATCGTCGACCTCGTTGAGGCGGTCGCGCCCGGAGCCGAAACCTACGGGATGGGCATCCGCCCGGGCGCTCCGGGGACGGGGGAACATCTACTTCCTTAGTCAGGTCCCGAGATACGCCTTTGAGGCAGGGTTGGTCGGAGGCCTCCTTGCCGATCAGCCGGGGGTTGCCCTGAGACCACCGGAGGCGCGACGGACCTCGGGAGCGCGCGAAGGGGGCTAGGCGGGCTGGAGAATATCCCGCACGACATCGAAGCGACGCTGACTCGACAACTCGGCGTATGACCCATGGACGAGCTCCTGCACGATGGGAATGATGCGCCGCAAGCGATTTCTCGGGTACGCCGCTCGCCGCGTCTCGAAGCGAAGTTTTCGCTCGGCGACGGCGCGCACGGCGTCGGGTGCTCCAAGGGCATCGAGGCGAGTCACCAACGCGGCCGCCCGTTCTCGCAGCCGGATGTGGTGATCGCCTCGGGGTTCGAGCATGCGCTTGATTCGGGAGGATACGCCGGGTTCAGAGACCCCGATCTGGTTGGCGGCGTGGAGGCGGTAGTTCACGAGGGTTTCGTTCACCAGGATCACTTCTCCGACCGCAGCCGCGATGATGGCCAGCCATTCGTCGTGGACCCAGGACGTAGGAAAGGGTGCGGCGTATGCATAGAGGTCCCTAGAGAATGCGGCGACGGCGCCCGTCACCACGTTCCGCCGGATCAGGAGGTCGAAGGCTCGACCGGATCGGAGTTCGGCCCTCTCGCGACGCCCGAAACGGAGGTTCCCCTGGAGGGTCCCGGGAAGGCGGGTGCTGGCTTCGTCGATGAGGGCTGCGTTTGAGAAGACCAGGTGGGGAGTGGACGCGTCAGTGAAATGCTCGCCGAGCACCCTCAGCTTGTGGGGCTCCCAGGTGTCATCCTGGTCGCTCAGGGCGACGATGTCGCCGCGGCATTGGCCGATCGCCCGATCGAAGTTCTGGGTGACGCCGCCCACACGTTCCGTATGGATTAGGTGGATTCTTGTCGGACCTTCGTACTCCTTCGTAACATTCTTGATGACCGCGACCGTATCGTCGGTCGAGCCATCGTCGGAAATCACGACCTCGAGAGCTGGGGTGTCTTGGCTCAGGATGGACCGGAGTTGGTCGCCGAGGAAGGCTTCGCCGTTGTAGGTGCACAGGGCGACCGAGATCGTCTTCCCAGCGGAATCGCTCACGTGGGCAGTGTATCTGGGACCTCTACACATCCGTCCGGTGGAAGTTCACGTGGCTCCGGGATGCCGTCGGGCCTCGCTGCCCGCTGTATCGCGACCCATACTTTCCCCAGCCGTAGGGGTGCTTTGCTGGGGATGACAGCCGGAAGAAGCACAACTGCCCGATCTTCATGCCCGGCCATAGGTTGATGGGGAGGGTGGCGACGTTGCTCAACTCAAGGGTGACGGTCCCCTCGAAGCCGGGGTCGACGAATCCCGCCGTCGAATGGGTCAGGAGGCCTAGGCGCCCGAGGGACGACTTGCCTTCGAGCCGGGCGGCGATATCGTCGGGGAGAAGGATCGACTCGTAGGAGGAACCGAGGACGAACTCCCCGGGATGGAGGATGAGGGGCTCCCCTGACTCGACCTCGACCAGCCGGGTCAGTTCGTCCTGCTCAATGGCCGGATCGATCGCCGCGTATTTGTGGTTGTCGAAAACCCGGAAGAACCGATCCAGCCGGACGTCGATCGACGAGGGCTGCATCATCTCCGGATCGTAGGGCGTGATGACGATACGGCCGGCATCGATTTCGGTGCGGATGTCGCGGTCGGAAAGAAGCATGGATCCAACCTACTCGACGGACGGCATGACCCGATTGCTAGAGTCGCGATATGGGCATCAGACAGTGTCTGCCAGAGTGTCCCTTCCGAACGGTTGCGATAGTCGTTGCGCTGGTCTTCGCGACGGCCTGCGAACCCCCGCAGGTCCCCATTGACGAGACGTCTACCTCACGATCAGAGAATCCCGTCTCCTTTGCCATTGACCTGCCAGAGGGGTGGAACGACCTTATCGACGAGTACCGCAGAGAGGTGCCAAACACTGTTCTCTCGGCGGTGTGGAGCCCCGCGAGCGAACTCAATACGGGAGAGCCGTTCGCCACGGTGTCCGTCGAAATGTATGGCCCCAGCAACAGGCCCCGCCGGGAGGTACTTGAGGATCTTGACTCTTGGGAGCAACACTTCGAGGACGCGGTCAGGGGAGAGTCCGGCGGATTAGAGACACTGGCCGGCGGAGCTGGTTGTTGGGGCTCAATTAGCGGAGTAATGGACGATCGTGAGACGACCATCTACTCGGTGCACCTCTACCACGGCCCCTATGAGTTGATGGTCCTCATCGAGACCTATGATCAAGAAGGCACGAGAGCACGTGAGATCCTCGATGCACTTGAGACGGTCGAATTCGCTGGGCCACAGGAGATCAGCGGACGAGCGGGACGGCCACTTGACGAGGACGGCCGCTGGCACTCTTACTGCAGGACGATGTCTATCCCCTCACAGAAATCATGGAATTACGAGTTCGAACCGTCTTATGACCGGGAGCCGTGGGACTGTCCGGTTGATGTCGATTACCTCGGAGCGTGGGCCACGGATCTCGGTGACTCCGAGCACATAGTCTCGGTGTACCACTACCGCAACGAGACGGTCGCCGAGGTACACAACTTGCTCTCGTTGCCCGACGTCGTGGGTGACAGTGTGGTATCGCCTGCCGGATTCACTCACACGCTCGTCTCCCAGGAATTATTCACCCTGGCCGATGGAACGACGGGAGTGTGGAGCCAGGATCGGATGGAGTCGCCTTCGGGAGAGTTCGACTACCTGCAGTTGTTCGGTTTCGACACTCCTGCCGGCGGGAGCGTGTTGGTTGGTCTCATGAACAGCGACGATGGGTTTGTGGAAGACATTGATGTGATCTTTGCGGTTCTAGAGGCGCTCGTAGTGGTGGACGTCAGCTAGGCCCCTGGATGGTCTCCCGCTCACCCATCCGGATCCGGTCGCGAGGTGGTCGCTACGCCCACGCCTCATATGCCACGATCAGCCAAACGGAGTACGGCGTACGCTCAGAGGCATGGAGGTGCTAAGGGACCGCGTCGACGCCGGCAGGAAGCTTGCCGGGGCGCTTGAGCACCTGCGCGATGAGGCACCGGTCGTCCTCGGCATTCCACGTGGGGGTGTGATCGTGGCGGCCGAGATTGCCAAGGTTCTCGGAGCGCCCCTTGGCGTGCTCGTCGTGCGGAAGCTCGGGGTGCCCGGTCGCGAGGAGTTCGGGTTCGGCGCGATCGGCGAAGGCGGCGTCATGATCCTCGACGACGACATCGTCGTCATGCTTAAGATCGACGACGAGACGGTGGCCAGGATAGAGTCCAGGGAGCGGGAGGAATTGGAGCGCCGGATCGCGGCCTACCGAGGGGACAAGCCCGGCCCGGACGTCATCGGGCGCACCGTCATCCTCGTCGACGACGGCCTGGCAACCGGGGGCACCATGCTTGCCGCGGTGGGGGTCGCACGGGAGTTACTTGCGACCAAGGTCGTCGTGGCGGCAGGGGTGGCCGCAAGGGATGCCGCCAAACTCCTGGCAGAAGTGGCGGACGAGGTCGTCGTCGTCTTCGCCCCGGAATGGATGTCGGCCGTCGGCCAGTGGTACGGAGATTTCTCGCAGACTACCGACGAAGAGGTCATTTCCGCGCTTCGGGGATGACGGAGCATCGTCAGGGTGTCGCCTCGGCCTTCACATGCGTCACAACAGCCCCTACAGTAGGGAGCACATCACGCCGATACCAAGGGCAGATGCTTCCGAGGATGTGAACGATTCATGACCGAGACACCGAACCAGCGGACGACCTTTCTGACGGTCGCCGAGGTCGCCGAGATGCTACGTGTATCTCGGATGACCGTGTATCGGTGGGTCCACGCCGGTGACCTGCCGGCTGTGCGGTTCGGCAGGTCCTTCCGCGTTCCCCAGCAAGTAGTCGAGGCTTTCATGGAAAACGCGGCCCTCCACGGAGGTCTTCCGATCGAGCGCGATGAGCGTTCCGCGGGCGCGGTAGGCTAGGGAGCCGTCCCGCGCGCCCTTCCGGGCGGGCATGGGTATGTTCAATCAGCGCCATCGAGTGAGGTTCCGTGGGTTCGATCATCAAGAAGCGTCGCAAGCGCATGTCGAAGAAGAAGCACCGAAAGTTGCTTCGCAAGACGCGTCACCAGCGCCGCAACAAGAAGAAGTAGACAGTCTCCAGCGACTACGCGTGGCAGGCGTCTCTACCGACGCCGTCGATGGAAGAGTCTACGGAAGATTCCTCGGATGGGGGCCGTGAGTCCCCGGAGGATGATGAGGACCACCCAAAGCGTTCCGGCCCCGGTCATCGCCATGAGGCCCCGTCGCCCGTTGCTTCTCTTGCCGCGGAAATCGCGAATCGCCCATCCCCGTTTTTTTGCGTAACGCCGTAGCCGACGTTCGGGGTTGATAGCACACGGGAAACCCACGGAGTTGAGGAGGGGAATGTCGTTCGTCGAATCACCGTAGGCGAAGGAATCGTCGAGGCTGAGCCCCCGCTCTTCGGCCAACCGGGAAGCCGCCGCGGCTTTGGCCTCCCCCTTGAGAAGATCCCCGATGAGGCCCCCGGTGAAATATCCGCCGGATCGTTCAGCCAGCGTCCCGAGAGCCCCAGTCGCGTCAAGCCGCCTCGCGATGATTCGCCCGACCTCGACGGGGCTGGCGGTGATCAACCAGACCTCGTGGCCTCGAGCCAGGTGCGCGTCGAGCAGACCCTTCGTACCGGGAAAAATCTTAAGGGAGATGACCTCGTCGTATACCTCTTCGCCGATCGAGATCATCTCGGCGACGCTCCAGCCCTTGATGATGGATAGGGCCTCCGATCGGATCTGATCGAACTGGGTCGCCCGTTCACCGAACACCATGTACTTGGCCTGTTGCCACGCAAACCGCAAGATCGTGCGATTTTTTAAGTACCCCCGACGATGGAGACCCCTGGCGATGTGGAAGGCGCTACCTCCGCGGATGATGGTGTTGTCGACGTCGAAAAAGGCCGCCATCTTCCGCGCCCGCGCAGGCGCTGCCGCCGACTCCATTCCTCCACATTACGGCTTGAGGCAGGAGTCCTTGACGAACTCCCTCGGTGTCGAAGACTGTCCGCGACGGCGGCGCGGCAACCAACCCCTCAGGGATTTGGGACACTAGGCATATGCCGATCATCCACCTGCTCCGCCATGGTCACGTCCACAACCCCGACGGGATCCTGTATGGATGCATGCCGGGCTTCAGGCTCTCGGAAGCGGGGCAGGAGATGGCGCGCGCGGCGGCCGGATACCTGAAGGCCAACGGGCACGACATCGCTAGGATCGCGACCTCTCCCCTCCTGCGTGCCCAGCAGACCGCTCAGGTTGTCGCGGAGGTATTCATGCGCGAGATCGAGACGGACGAACGACTCATCGAGTCCACCAATTCCTTCGAGGGGGAGAGTGTTCACCCATTCGTGAAATTCCTCCTACGTCCGAAACGCCTGTGGTCTCTTCGGAACCCTTTCCGACCCTCGTGGGGCGAGCCCTTCGTCGAGCAGCGGGAGCGGATGATGGCCGCGGTCTTCGATGCTGCACGTCAGGAACCGACCGGCGAGACCGTTCTCGTTAGCCACCAGCAACCCATCTGGATGGTGAGGCTCACGGTTGAGGGACGTCGCCTCGCTCACGATCCAAGGCGGCGCCAGTGTGCCCTCGCCTCCTTGACCAGCCTCAGGATCGAGGACGGACGCGTCGTGAGCCTTGACTACGCGGAGCCAGGGGCGCACATCGCGGTGCCACGGTGAAGGTCGCGCTCGTCCTCGACGACAGCCTGGATCGGCCCGACGGCGTCCAGCAGTACGTGCTCACGCTTGGTGCCTACCTCTCTCGAAACGGGCACGAGGTCCACTACCTCTGCTCGGGTACGGCCCGCACGGATCTCAAGGGCGTTCACTCACTTGCCAAAAACGCAGGCGTCGCATTCAACGGGAACACTCTCCGAATTCCCCTTCCCACCTCGCGGCGCATGCTACGAGAGTTCCTTGAGCGTGAACGGTTCGACGTCATCCACGTGCAGACGCCCCATTCACCGCTCTTCGCGGCACGCGTGGTCAGGGAGGCGAGGCGCCTCGATCCCAAGGTGACCATTGTTGGGACCTTCCTCATCCTCCCCACGGGGGCACTCTCAAGGTTCGGAACCCGTGCGCTCGGACTTGTCCTGCGTCCGAACCTCCGGCTTTTCGATCGATTCTGTGCGATCTCGCCAGCCGCGGTCGACTTTGCCCGCCGCTCGTTCGGCGTTGAGTGCCAGATGATACCCGCGGCCGTCGACGTGGCTGGTATCGTGCGGGCCGCGGGGCTGCGGAAGAAGCGCACATCGGATCGGATAGTCGTGGCTTTCCTTGGGCGGATGGTCGAACGCAAGGGTGTGGTGGAACTGGTCGAGGCTATCGCTCTACTGCCCGCAGAGGTTCGCTCCCGAATGGAGGTGAGGCTCGCCGGACGGGGCCCCCTTTCCGACGAGGTTCGCCGTCGTGTCGATGCGTATGGCCTGACGGATATTGTCACGATGCCCGGTTTCGTGTCAGAGGAGGACAAGTCCCACTTCCTCGCCGAGGCGGATGTGGCGGTCTTCCCCGCTTCCGGGGGCGAGTCATTCGGCATCGTCCTCGTCGAAGCGATGGCGGCCGGTGCTGGTGCGGTCATCGGGGGGGATAACCCTGGTTACAGAAGCGTCCTCGGAGACGGTCCCGATGTCCTCGTCGACCCCAGCAACACCGAAGCCTTTGCCGGACTAATCACCAGGTTGGTCATGGACCCGGCCCTGCGCGCCAAGATTCGAGCCGAGCAGTGCGACCGAATTTCATCTTTCGACATCCAAGCGGTGGGTGCCGCGATCTTGAGATTCTATCGGGGCGAGGGTCCTATCTCTCCTCGCGACGGCGACGCGCCTGTTCGTTGAGCCACCTCAGGTACTCCGGATCGTCGTCCGGGGCGACGGGTCCACGAGGGCGGGGTTTGGTCTCACCGCCTGAGTTCCACTTCAGGTAGAGCCACACTAGTTCGGGCACGTAGGGGACAAAAAAGAGAACCAGAACCCAGAAGATCTTGGGTAGCCCATGCGGGTGGTCCTCCTTGTGTTGAAGGACATCGACGATGCAGTAGACCGTCAGTGCGACCTCAAAAAGGAATAGGACTAGGTAGCGCATGCTGGCACTGTATCCGGTCATAGACTGGCCGCGTGCGAGTTCTGGGGTATTGGTTGGTGCGAGCCGCGCTGTTCCTCTGCGTGGTGATGGCGCTCTGGGCGGTGGGGTGGCGCCACTGGTCGGTGAGCATCGGTGCTGTGTTGCTTTCCTGGCTGATCGCCTACGCGTTGTTCGGATCGCAACATGACGCAGTAACTCAGTGGGGGGAACGGATTGTCTCGGGGAGGGCTTCCAGGAGAGGTCAGGGGACTGAGGGCTAGGTCAGGGGACTGAGGGCTAGGTCAGGGGACCGAGGGCTAGGGAAGCGCGGCCGCTATCCGATCGCGATGCCAATCGCCAGGAGCATGCCGTAGAGGAGCCCAAGGGCGCTTTCCGACGCGAAGACCACGGCGAGGGCGCGCCCGCGGAGCCCTGCGACGACGGTGAGGGCCGTCAGCACCGATGGGAGGAGGAGAAGAAGCGTCAACAGCGCCCAGGGTTGCGCGAAGGCGACGACCGATGACGCGACGAGAGGAAGGGTGATGCACGCGGCAAAGAAGTGGCGCGCGAGTCGATCCCCGAGCCTGACCGCAAGCGTTCTCTTCCCGGCGAGAAGGTCAGACTCTCGATCGCGAAGGTTGTTCACCAGGAGCATCGCCACCGCATGCAGGCCGACCCCGACGGAAGCGACGATGGCCCACCAGGTAATGGTGCCCGCCTGGGAGATCATCGTGCCGAGCGTCGCGACGAGACCAAAGAACACAAAGACGCTTGGCTCTCCCCAGCCCCCATAGCCGTAGGGTCGCGAGGTGCCGGTGTACGTCCACGCGGCAAGGATGGCGACGGCGCCGATGGCGAGAAGGGCCCACTGCCCGGAGCAGACCGTCAGGGCGACACCGAACAACGACCCGACGAGGAACGCCAGCATCGCGGCCATGCGCACGGTCGAGGGCCGGGCCTTTCCCGACGCGACCAGTCTTTCGGGGCCGATCCTGTTGGCGTCAGTGCCGCGAACACCGTCGGAATAGTCGTTCGCGTAATTGACGGCGACCTGGAGGGACAGGGCGACCCCGAGAGCAAGTAGGGCATACCCCGGGCGGCACGAGCCAAGGGCTCCAGCCGAGGCCGTTCCGACAGCAACGGGAGCCACAGCCGTCGGCAGGGTCCGAGGACGGGCCCCCGCCACCCAATCCCCTATCGTCGTGGCCACGCACCCTCCCGTCGTCTTGAGAATTCAGGCGTTCCTGCGCGCCGACTCCCGGTCGATCTTCCCACTTTCTAGGAGGGGAAGCCTGTCGATCGCCCTCACCTCTTGCGGTAGGGCAAAACGGGGAAGGTCAGGGGCGAGGGCCTCTCTCACCTCACTGGTCGTCGGCATGGGGGCTCCTGCTGCGCTCACGAGGAGGGCAACGATCCGTTCCCCCCATTCGGGATCAGGGACGCCGACGACTGCCACCTGATCGACGCCGGGAAGTCGCATCATCGCCCTCTCGACGACCGTGGGATGGACCTTGTATCCGCCCGAGTTGATCACGTCGTCAGCCCGCCCCAGCACACTCAACGATCCATTCTCTGAGACTCCGAGATCGGAGGTTCGAAACCACCGGATGCCGTCGCGCACGAAGAAGTCCCCATTCTCCCCATCGGCGTAGCCATCCGCGACGACCGCGCCGCCAAGGCAGATCCGCCCGGTGTCGTCGATCTCGACCCCGACGCCATTTAAGGCAGTCCCGTCGTACACGCACCCCCCAGCCGTCTCGGTCGCCCCATAGGTTTCGACGATCGAGGTAGGTCTGGCGTCAGGGGTCCCAATCGGGGCGCCACCAATCAGCACGGCGGTGAAGGCCTCAAGCGCGTCTATGCCGGTCGGCGTGGCCAGCAGGCGGTGAAGCTGAGTGGGGACGAGCGAGGTGTATAGGGGGACACCGGGATCGGTCGTCGCCACCAGGGTGGTGGTACCTGTGGAGAATGCGGGTGTATCGAACCGCCCAGATGGTAGGACGACAGGGGTGGTTCCCGCGATGAACGATCGGATGAGCACCTGGACTCCCGCAATTCGATCAGGGGGAAGGGCGAGGAGCCATCGACCAGGCCCCGAGAGGCGAGCGTGGGAGGCCTCGGCCGAGGCCAGCAGGGAACCGGTGCCGATGAGGATTTCTCGGGGAGTTCCGGTCGAGCCAGACGTTGTGACGATGAGACCTGCGGAGCCACCACGGAGCGCGGCTCGGATGGCCGCGTCGGGTTCGTCGCCAAGACGCGCGTATCTCACCCACTCAGCCTAGGCAGCCTAGACTTGACCCCATGCCCTCCCGCGCCCGCCTTTCTGGGTTGATCCTCGCGTTGACGGTTGCCGCGCTTCTCGGTGCCTGTGCTCCCGAGGAGATCACGCCTCCCGCAGTCACGTCGACGGCCGTCGTTGCGGAGCACCGGAACGTGGTCCCTACCCCCCCCGCCGACCCGATGCCCGAGACGGTCTGGCCGCTGACCGGATTGGACGCGCGAAACGCGACGCTGGCTGACCTCGAGCGTGTCGCCATCGGAGTAAAGGTCGAGAATGGCTTCCAAGCCCGCCCACAATCGGGCCTCGAATACGCCGACATCGTCTTCGAGGAGTACATCAACGACAGTAGTGTGCGGTTGCTAGCGGTGTTCCATTCGTACTACCCAGAAGAGGTAGGTCCCGTCCGATCTGCGAGGAACATGGACCCGAACATGATCGGGTCGTTCAATACGGCCCTCGTGGCCTCGGGATGCAACTTTGCGGTGCAGTACGTATTCCAGAGAGTCGAACAGTATCTCTTCATGGAAGACGCCAAACACAGTGGGGTCACGAAGGGTTACATCTGGTATTCGGAGGGCTTCTTCAGAGTGTCCCCGAAGACATCGATGCACAGCCTGAGGGTTGATATTTCCCCATTGGCAGAGACGGCCGTAGTAAAAGGGGCATTGCCTGCGAGTCCTCAGTTCGACTACGCGTACCCGGCCGAGACTGCGACGGCGGCGCTCGAGGGCACGCCTGTCGGAACGATCGACATCAGGTTCTCTGCCAGCGGTCACCCGCATTGGGTTTGGGATGCCGATGGTGGGTTGTGGCAGCGATTCGAGCGCGACGATCCGCACTTGACCAAGGAGGGGAACCAGATTGCCGCGGCCAACGTCCTCGTCCTTCGAGCGAAGGTCGTTTATTCGAACGGGAAGAATCCGGAGTCTGTAGTCATCGTCAGCAGCGCACCGGGGTTCATTGCATCTGGGGGAAAGGTCACCCCGATCTTCTGGAGCAAGGCGGATCGCACCGACACCTTTCACCTGACGACGCTTGACGGAGAGCCTGTATTGCTCGCGCCCGGCAAGACTTGGATCGAGGTTGTACCACTTTCTGGAGCCCGGGACAAGGCGGTCATCAAGTTTGACGACGTCGTGCAGTAGGTGTCGCTGTGATCCAGACGAGACGATTCGGCGGCCCTGCCTTGGTGGTCGCCATTGTCGTTCTCCTAGGCGGATGTGCGCTTGAGGTTGTCACGCCTCCTGCTGTGACCGTGACCGATATGCCCCATGAGGGCAGGAGGGTCGCCCCTTCCCCACCTTCGGATCCGGTGCCGACCACCGTGTGGCCGCTGACCGGCCTGAGTGCCGAAGGGGCGGTGCCGACGGACATCGAGCGCCCAGCCGTGGGCATCAAAATCGAGAACACGGCGCATGGCCGCCCGCAGAAGGGCCTGGAGCATGCGGACATCGTCTTTGAGCAGTACATCAACGGTGGTTACCCCAGGCTCATCGCGTTCTACCAGTCGGACCTCCCAGACGATGTCGGACCGATCCGGTCGGCGCGAAACATGGATCCAAACATCGTTGGGTCTTTCGATACCGTTCTTGTCTCTTCGGGATGCAACTTCGAGGTGCAGAAGGCTTTCATCAGGATGGAGCAGATCCTTCTGGCCACTTACTTCACAGTCTCAGAGGGATACCTCCAGAGCTCCGAGGGCTTCGAAAAGATGACGAGGGATGTCGTGGACAAGGCTCAGGAGTTCCGCCTCTGGGGTCATCCCGTGACGTTCGCCGCGGAGGCTATCGAGAAGGGGATGGGTCCGACACCTCGGCAGTTCGACTACGCCTACCCGGGTAGTACGGCGACGGCGGCCGTTGAAGGTAGCGAGGTTGGAACGATCGACCTCAGGTACTCTCCCTCTGGCCATCCGCATTGGACATGGAATGAGACGACCGAGGTGTGGGACAGGTTCGAGTTCGACGATCCCCACCTGACGATGGACGGAAACCAGATCTCCGCCGTCAACGTCATCGTCCTCAGGGTGAAGGTTGCCTACACGCAGGGGTACAACCCGGAGTCGTTCGTCATCGTCACCGATGCTCCCGGGTATGTCGCGACGGGGGGAAAGATCATCCCCATTCGATGGACGAAGGCGGACCGCGGCGACAAGTACCACTTGTACACGCTTGACGGCGAGCCGGTGTCCCTCGCCCCCGGCCAGACATGGGTGGAACTCGTGCCACTGTCTGGAGTCTGGGACAAGGCGGTCATCAAGTTCGACGGTGTCGTGCAGTAACGGTGTCGTGCAGTAAGTGTGCAGTTCTCGGGTCAGGAGTCGTCAGTCGGAGGACGGGGCATGGGCGTATCACTTGCCAGACACGGCGTGCCTAGACTTGGCGGCATGACCCCTCGCACGCGGCTATCGGGGTTGACCCTGGTCTTGACGGTCGCCGTCCTTCTGGGCGCCTGTGCCCCCGAGGCCATCACGCCTCCCGCGGTGACGATGACGGCCGTCGTTGGGGAGCACCGCAACGTCGTCCCTCTCCCCCCCGACGATCCGATGCCCGCCACGGCTTGGCCTCTGACCGGATTGGACGCGCAGAGCGCGACAGAGGCGGAACTCGATCGCGTCGCACTTGGGATCAAGATTGAGAACACGGCGAAGGGTCGCCCGCAGAAGAGCCTCGAGTATGCGGACATCGTCTTCGAGGAGTACATCAACAGCAGTTGCACAAGGCTCATGGCGTTCTTCCATTCGACCCATCCAGAAGAGGTTGGTCCCATCCGCTCGGCGCGGAGCATGGATCCGAACATCGCCGGATCGTTCAAGACGGTCGTCGTCGCCTCCGGGTGCAACTACGCGGTGCAGGCGACCTTCCGAAATCTGGGCCAACTTCTCTACGCGGATGACTTCTCCAATTCCTCGGGCTATCTTCAGGGGTCCGAGGGCTATTTCCGGGTGCCGAGGTCGCAGGTGAACAAGGATCTGGAATTCCGCTTGTGGGGTCGCCCCCCGACTTTTGCCGCGGAGGCCGTCGAGGACGGGATCGGCCCGGCGATCCAGCAGTTCGACTACGCCTACCCGGCTGAAGTTGCGACGGCGACGGTTGAGGGCAACCCCGTTGGGACAATCGACATCAGGTATTCCAGTTGCGCTCATCCGCACTGGGTCTGGGACGAGGCGGCGGGCTCTTGGCAGCGGTTCGAATTCGAGGACCCAGACGTAACCCTTGACGGGAACCAGATCTCCGCGGCCAACGTCATCGTCTTCCAGGTGAGGGTCGCCTACACGCAGGGGTACAACCCGGAGTCGTTCGTCATCGTCACCAATGCTCCGGGATATGTCGCGACGGGGGGGAAGGTCATTCCCATTGTGTGGAGCAAGGCGAACCGCGGCGACAAGTTCCACATGACGACGCTTGACGGCGAGCCGGTGTCCCTCGCCCCAGGGAAGACCTGGGTCGAGCTCGTCCCGCTCTCGGGCGCATGGTCCAAGGCGACCATCAAGTTCGACGATGTTGTTCAGTAGGAGCAGAGGTTGTTCAGTAGGAGTAGGGGAAGCCCGACCAATCGGGGGGCCGCTTCTCCAGAAATGCGTCCCGACCCTCCTTTGCCTCATTCGTCATATAGGCGAGTCGGGTAGCCTCTCCCGCGAATACCTGCTGGCCGGCCAGGCCGTCGTCCGCAAGGTTGAAGGCGAACTTCAGCATGCGGATCGATTGTGGGGATTGAGAGGCAATGCGGGCGGCATAGTCGAGGGCCAGGTTCTCCAACTCGGTGTGGCTCGTCACCTCATTGACAGCACCCCAGGCGAGGGCTTCGTCGGCGGAGTATTCCCGCCCGAGGAAGAAGATCTCGCGGGCGCGTCGATCGCCCACCTGACGGGCAAGCAGCGCGCTCCCATACCCGGCATCGAAGGATCCGACAGTGGCGTCCGTCTGCTTGAATCGTGCGTGTTCGCGACTCGCGAGGGAAAGGTCCGCAACCACGTGGAGGCTGTGGCCCCCACCCGCCGCCCAGCCGTTGACGGCGGCGATGATGACCTTGGGACTCGTTCGCATCAGGCGCTGTACCTCGAGGATGTGGAGGCGTCCGCCTTGGGAAGGGGATCCTTCCTCGTATAGGTACCCATCGTCGCCCCGAACGGACTGATCCCCACCCGAGCAGAACGCCCATCCACCGTCCTTCGGTGAGGGTCCGTTGCCCGTGATGATGATGGCCGCCACATCCGGAGTTTGGCGGGCGTGATCCAGGGCGAGAAAAAGTTCATCCACCGTCTGCGGTCGGAAGGCGTTCCTCACCTCCGGGCGGTTGAAGGCGATTCGCACGGCCGGGAGGTCGCGCTCTTCCTTTGGTGATCCACGGTCGACCCAGCGGTGGTACGTGATGTCACCGACCGGGAATCCTTCGATATCCCGCCACCTGGAGGGATCGAAAGTCTCCGAGACGCGAAGGGGAAGGTCGCTCACGTTTCCGAGCCTAGCCGCCCGTTGGCGACCGGCGTAGGCTTCCTGGGTCAGAAGGGGAAGGAATCCGACGTGGCCAAGATCCTTTCAAGCGCCCTCACCTGGATCATCGTTTTGCTGCTCACGATCGTTGCCCTGCTCCTGGGGGTGGTGTTCGGATGGTGGGGAGGCGGGGAAGAATCACCACACCCGAGCCCATCGCCAAGCGCCTCCCCGAGCGCGTCTACCTCGCCTGGTGACCTAACGGGATTTGTTGAGCGCCCCTTGACCGTCGGGGAATACATCCCAAGCGCGGAGGCTCTGACGGCGGCAGTCCTGGCCTCGGCCGGAAGCGGATGGGTCATCGCGATCAATGACACCTCTCAGATCAATACAGCCGTCGACCCGCACACCGTTACTCCGGACCAGAAGGTCCTGTATCTAATCTCGCCGGTGGGGGTCCGCTACGAAATTGCCAACCTGGACACCCTCGGTCTCGATTCCCCCAACCTCGTGGCGTGGGATGACACCCGGAACCTCCTGCTCCTCGCCGAGGACCGATTGGATCTCAAGGTCTTCGACATGGCGACGGGGATCATCGACTCTTCATGGACCCCCTGCGAAGGAGAGGGCGGTGTTCTTTCTGGTGAGGCACGTGGGGGCAACTGGTTGGTACGGGGGAATTGTGAGGGAGACGGGTTTGACGGCCTGTATACCGACACAGGAACGCTTGTACCGAGTGGCATTGTCGGAGCCGGACCATACCTGACGGTTATGGACGTGGGTGACGTCCAGGTGCAGTTCGAGTTCGAGGGGCTCGTCGATGAGAAGTTCGTTGCCTTCTATCCCAACGGAACGTCGTCCCCCCTCCCTTGGAGCATCGCGGGTGACTGTCACCCGATGGGGAAGGGCCGCGGGGAGACCCTCGCGATGAACTGCTACTCGGACACGGGGCACCTCAGTGTGTGGGAACTTCCAGTCGACGGGACGGCGCCGACGCAGGTGGTCACGAGCGCCGAACTCGAGGATTTCGCGGCGAGCCAGGGGGGATACGGACCGACGGACTTCATGATCACCGACTATTGCTCCGATAGCGCGCTCCGCGTCGTTCAGTTTTCCTTCGGTGACACTATGCGGTTGGGGGTCCTATACGGCGGAACCGTCGAGGCGGTCGGCCAGGTGCCCTTCACGTATCGTGAGTGCCACGCGGCCAAGGGCACCGCATCGTTGGTGAGTGGAGATGGCCACCTGTGGTGGGTGGATTTCGATACCGGCACCGACGTGACGATGCTTCCGGGGGGGAGCGCGGATTCTCCAATCCAGGCGGTGGGCACCGACGGATACACCGTGCTTCGTCAGCCGTAAGGGGCGACTTCTGTCCACGTTTGGCAATAGCCTGGCGCCATGGAGTTCCGCCCGTTCAGGGTCCCGCTGGTTACGCCGTTTCGAGGCCTGACCGAGCGGAGTGGTGTCTTGATCCGGGGAGCTTCCGAGGATGGGGCGGAGGCGTGGGGCGAGTACTCTCCTTTCCCGGACTACGACACGCGGCGAGCCTCGCTCTGGTGGAGCGCTGCAATGGAGGCTGCGATGGGACTGTGGCCCGCTCCGGTGAGGTCCAGGGTGGCGGTCAGTTCGATCGTCCCTGAGGTGGGGCCCGATCGGGCGGCTGAGTTCGCCGTCGCGGGCGGATGCCGCGTGGCAAAGGTGAAGGTCGGGGGCAGGGGGTCGTACATCCGGGATGACGCGGCGCGGGTCGAATCGGTCGCGGACGCGCTAGGGCCGGGGGGGAAGGTGCGCGTCGACGCCAATGGGGCGTGGGACGTCGATGATGCGGTCGAGGCGATTCAAGCCCTCGACGGTGCGGCCCGCGCGGGCGGGGTCGACGGGTTGGAGTATGTCGAACAGCCATGTGCGAGCATCGGAGACCTCGTGGCGGTGAGACGACGGGTCGACGTCCCCATCGCGGCAGACGAGTCCGTGCGCCTGCCGGAGGATCCCCTTGAGGTGGCGCGGTTTGGCGCAGCAGACATCCTCGTGCTTAAGGTCGCCCCCCTCGGAGGAGTGCGGGCATGTCTCGAGATTGCGGAGCGGGCGGGCTTGCCCGTCGTTGTGTCGAGCGCCATGGAGAGTTCGGTGGGGCTCGCGGCCGGGCTCGCCCTTGCGCTCGCTCTGGCAGAGTTGCCCTTCGCGTGCGGACTGGGCACGGGCGCTCTGCTCGCGAGCGATACCGTCAAGACGCCCCTTGTCGCCGTCAACGGCTGGCTCGCGCACACTCCCCTGGAGGTCACGGCATGAAGGTCACACCGAACGGGACCTTCGTGAGGGCGCTGATCGCCCACTTGGCCGCGAATGGGGTGACGCGGTTCGTCCTCTGCCCCGGGTCGCGCTCGGGTCCGCTCGCGCATGCCCTGGCGGAGGCGGCCTCCGCGGACCCCTCCACCGCCGCCCCTACGGTCGAGCTCTACGTACGTATTGACGAGCGGTCGGCTGGCTTTCTTGCGCTAGGCCTCGCGATTGCGACAAACGATCTCGTCGCGGTCGTCACGACATCGGGCACGGCGGTCGGCAACCTCCTACCGGCTGTGATGGAGGCGCATCATGGCGGGCACCGACTCGTGGTGCTCACAGCGGATCGCCCTTTCGATCTCAGGGGAACCGGATCCAACCAGACGACCGATCAGCGGAACATCTTCGGAGATTTTGTCCAGTTCTCCCGCGATGTGCTACCACCAACCGAGGGGCGGGCGCTTGCGACCGAGGCAGGGGCCCTTGTCGCAGAAGCGCTTGCGCATGCCACCGGAGCCGTCCCGGCAGCGAACCCGGCCTGCGACACCATGGGGCCGGTTCACCTCAATCTTCAGTTCAAGCCGCCCCTGGGCCCCGATCGTGGGGAGTGGCCTCCGGCCAGCCCGGTGGAATATGCGCTTCCGGCAGAGGCCCCGGTTCCCGCACTACCCTCCGTGACGAGGGGGATAGTCGTGGCCGGCCATGGAGCAGGCCTGGCGGCTGCGACGATAGCCGCAGTGCGGGGGTGGCCCCTCTTTGCGGAGCCGACCTCCGATGCGCGAAGGGGACCGTCCTGCGTGCCGAGCTACGCCGACGCGCTCGGGGGTGACCGCGCCCATACGCTGCTCGGCGAGACGGAGTTTGTTCTTGTCATCGGGCGGCCCACGCTATCGCGAGAGGTCGCCGGACTCATTGCCGACGCCCCCCGGCTATGGGTCGCCCGATACGGGGCGCGGTGGAGGGAGACCCCGGTTAACGCAGAGGTCGTTTCCCGTGATGTCCCCTTCGAGTGGGTCAGGGGTTCTCCGGTCGAGGCGGGAGCCGATTCGTGGCTGGGTCGATGGCTCGAGATCGGGAGGGAACCAGCGGTCGAGGGGTGGGGACCCCGGGCGGTGGCGGCCGAGGTGGTCGCCTCGGTTGGGACGGGGGACCTTCTCGTCCTCGGCTCGAGCGGACCCATACGTGCCGTCGATGCGATCCTGCCGGCCCTTCGAGTCGCGGAGCGGCCGAGGATCCTCGCCAACCGCGGGCTCTCTGGCATCGACGGCACGGTCTCGACCGCGATGGGGGTGGCGCTCGCTACCGTCGGACAGGTTACGGCGCTTCTCGGTGATCTCACCTTTCTCCACGACATCGGTGGGCTGCTGGTTGGCGCGCGCGAGAAGAGACCCGATCTCCGAATCGTTGTGGTGAATGATGGGGGTGGGACGATCTTCGCGGGTCTCGAACACGGAACGGCCTCTGCAAAGGGGCTGGAGAGGGTTTTTACCGTTCCCCACGGTGTAGACCTAGCCTCCTTGTGTGCAGCGTACGGCGCGACCCATGAGGCAGTTGGGGATCGGGAGACGCTCGCAGCGGCGCTCGCGCGCCCTCCCCAGGGTATCGAGGTCGTAGAGGCCGTTCTGGTTCGAGGGATACGACAGAGACGGTGGAACGTGTAGGTAGCCTTGGTACCGGGATGATCCGGATACTCAGGGAGGCTTCGTGACTCAGATCCGAAGTTCGCGCTGGTGGATCGGTCTGACCGCGATCTTGGCAACGGTCTTCCTTGGGGCGACCGCGGTCCTGACGTTCTGGGGTTGGCCAAGCGCCACCGAACCGACGCCGGAGCCTTCACCCAGCGCCGCCTCACCTTCTCCGACATCGACCGGCATCACCCACCCCGCTCCCCTGGAGGCGAGGTCGCTGACGGAATCCGTGCTCGAGTCTGTGGATGACGGTTGGATCCTCGTCGAGTACGACTCGAGTGCGGGGAGATATGGCCCGCCCCTCGTTGCCGTGACCCCATCCCCGGTCGGGCCGACGCCCGCCGCCTCACCCGTGTGGGTTCCGGGCGAGGGCTCCCCCGTGTGGGAGATTCCTGGGAAACGGTACCTCTACGCAGTGGATCCCGGCGGTGAGGCCTATGAGGCGGCGGGCTTTGGGGATTCGCAGAGCCTGCGGCTCGTTCTATGGCTTCCCGACCGACGTACCGCGATCGTTGAAAAGCCGGTCGGAGGCGGAGTTGCCCTGTATTCCTTCGATCTCATCACGGGGGAGCTGTCCGATCGATTTCCTGGGCCAGGCGGGACCTCTACCGGAATCTGGATAGCTCCCGATCTCAGGATCTCCCGGGATGGGAAGGGCCTGCTGGTCGTCTACAGAGAGGGAAACAACGCGCGAGGCATCACCTCAATCGAGTTCGATGGGACTTCACTCTCGACACCCGTCAGGTCCGTCGTGTACGGGGGTTTCATCCAATCCGCCGACGGGACGATCCTGGTCGTAGCCGAGGGAGAAGGGGGATCGAATCAAAAGATCGTCAGCTATGCTGCTCCCGGAACATCGATCTTCCCGGGGCCCACTCCGTCGGGCCCACCAGCGGCCCCGCCTACGGCAACACCCACGGTCACCTCTGTACCGCCCCCCGTTGATACGGGCTACGAGCGATTCGACCATGGACTCCCCGCCGGGGAGGAGGAGTGCTGGCCGGTCTCTTGGCCCGAGGGCCGTCAACTGTTGATCGCCTGTACCCACGACGACGGGGCGATCGTCCTTTATACCCTCGCTCTGATGACCAGCACCTTCGTAGACGTCACTACGGTTCCATTCGAGGAGGGAGAACCATTTCTCTCTGTTAATGGTGAGGGGGCTCGCATTGCCCGCGGCTCGACCGTCATTAACGTTCTCGGGGAGGATATCTGGGCCGTGCCCTCGTACGAGCCAAAGCCGACAGGCCTCCTGTGGGCGGGTGACTTCTTAGTTGCCTGGGGTGACATAGAGACCCCACTCGAGCCGGGATTCGGGGAATCCTCCATCACCGTGCGTCATTCCTCGCGCGGCGACCTCGCCTACGTTCTTGAAGCAATCCCCGGGGCTGCGGGCTTCGGCGCCATCGTCGCTGCGCCATAGCGCAGATACCTCCAGGTAATCAGCCGGACGCTAGGGCACCCCGGAGGGGTTCGAGCTTGGCCTCGCTCTCAGCCCATTCGGCGTCGGGATCGGAGGCAGCGACGATGCCGCACCCCGCGAAGAGCCGAAGCCGCCTCGGGTCGGTCTTGTCGATCTCGGCCGATCGGAGGGCGATGCACCACTCCCCGTCACCCCTTGCATCTATCCAACCGACGGGGCCGGCGTAGCACCCCCGATCGAATCCCTCTAGTTCGGTGATAAGTGTGGCGGCAGAGTCGGTCGGTGTGCCACACACGGCGGCCGATGGATGGAGGGCGGCAACCAGGTCGAGGCTCGTGGTCGTGTCCCGAAGCACGCCGGTGACGTCGGTCGCAAGGTGCATGACGTTCGGCAGGTACATGACCGAGGGCGCCTCGGGCACGTTGATCGAACTGCAGTGTTCGACGAGGACGCGGGTTATGGATTCGACGGCGTACTCGTGCTCCTCGCGGTCCTTGGACGAGCGGGCAAGCGCGGCCGCGTGGGCAAGGTCCGCCGTCTCGTCCCCGGTCGGGCGAATGGTCCCCGCAAGCACGCGGGAGGTGACCAAGCCGCGATCGACACGAGCGAGGAGTTCTGGGGTAGCCCCCACCATCCCGTCGACGTGGAAGGTCCAACATGTTGGGTAGTTCCTGGCCAGCGAGGAGAGAATCGACCTCACATCGACGGGCTCATCGAAGGCAGCCGTCACCGCCCTGGCGAGCACGACCTTGTCGACATCGCCCGCACCGATCCTCCGGACGGCCTTGTGGACCGCATCCTGCCACGCCTTGGGGTCACCGGGGGTGAAGGTCACATGGCCAAGGGTCGGGGCGGGTATCGCATCCCCGAGGGCCTCCTCAAAGCTTGGGGTAGAGACAGTGGCCGATCTCGAAGCGACCGTGAACCAGGCCTTGCCTTCCCTTCGACCGAGCACGTAGCGCGGAACGATGATGACGCCGCCAGCAGCGGAGTAGTCGGAGAATGAGAACGTCCCAAAGGCGACCAGGCCGCTTCCCCGCACCTCCACCTCGTCGCGAACGATGGCGGATGAGCCGAGATGCCTCCACCATGCACTTGCGTCGGCGAATCGCGACGACCCCTCGACCTCAAGCCGCGCGATTTCCCCCCAGGCGACCATCCCCTCCCCGCGACGAATCCAGGAAAGGCCTGGGATCGGAAGGGCAAGGATCAGATCGTCCGGATCGGGGATCTCGATCGACCGCACCACGAAGGGGTCAGAATGCGCGTCGGACTGGATACTCACCCTCTCACCATAGGTCGTCCGGCCCGAGCGCTTGTGCGGGACCAAAGGGCACTGGTCGGTTCCGGGGAGAGACGTAGGCTGGGCGAATGAAGACCGAGGCCGACGCGATCGTGGTCGGCGCGGGTCCCGGGGGGAGCGCGACGGGTCACTACCTCGCGAAAGAGGGCTTCGATGTGATCGTTTTGGAGAAGGCTTGGTTTCCCAGGGACAAGGTTTGCGGCGATGGTCTGACTCCCCGGGCCGTCAGGGAGCTCGGCCTCATGGGTATCTCGACACCATCCGACGAGGGGTGGGCGAGGAACAAGGGGATTCGGATGATCGGGGGCGGGCACCGGATCGAGTTCCCATGGCCGGAGACCGAGACCTTCCCCTCGTATGGGCTCACCTATCCCCGGGCACGGTTCGACCACCTGCTTGCCCGTCGCGCCGCCGCGACTGGGGCGGACGTTCGCGAGGGCGTCACCGTCACCGGAGCCGTGAGGGATGAGGCCTCGGGGAGGATCATCGGCGTGACCGCGAGGGAGGCCGACGGCGTCGGAGGCCGATCCGGACCGGAAAGAACCTATCGGGCACCACTCGTGGTTGCGGCCGACGGCGCCAGTTCCCGCCTGGCCCTCGGTGTGGGCCGGGAACGGAAGAAGGGGCGCCCTATAGGCGTGGCGGTCAGAACCTACTACTCGACGCCCCGGCGTGACGAGTGGATGGAAGGCCACCTCCAGATATGGTCGGGTGAACCAGGCAAGTCTGAACTCCTGCCGGGGTATGGATGGATATTTCCCCTCGCGGACGGCAAGGCAAACGTCGGGTTGGGTACCCTGAGCGGCAAGGGGAGCCCCCCCCGCATTGAGCCCCGATCGCTCCTCGACGAGTGGGTGAAGCGCTCGACGGGGGATTGGGAGTTCGACATGGGAGAGAAGAAGGGGCCCGTCATGGGTGCGGCGATCCCGATGTCCTTCAGTCGCCAACCCCTCTATCGGGACGGGCTTGCTCTTGTAGGGGACAGCGGAGGAATGGTCAACCCCTTCAATGGCGAGGGAGTCGCCTATGCGATGCAGGCCGCCCGACGGCTGACCGAAGCCGCGGTCGAGGCGAGGGAGACGAAGGACGATCGCACGAGGGAACGGGCGCTTGCGGGTTACTCCCGGCAGCTCAAGGACGACCTGGGCGGGTATTTCACGTTGGGGCGGGTGTTCGCCAGGATCATCGACCATCCCTCCGTCATGAAGGTATGCACCCGTTATGGGCTGCCCCGTCCAACCCTCATGAGGATTACCCATAAACTGCTGTCTGATGTCTGGGAGCCGCGCGGAGGCGACTGGGCGGACCGAACGATCGCAACTCTTGCTCGGATTGCGCCGTCAGCCTGACGGTGCTCTGATGAGGAAAGGGAGAAGAGGCGCTCAGTGAATCCCTACGTGCCCATTCTCGTGATGATAGGGGTCGCGGGCGCGCTGGCGGTGGCGGGAGTCATCGTCAGCTACTTCATCGGCCCCAGGCGCAACAACGACGCC
Organism: uncultured Demequinaceae bacterium; assembly: GCA_964610155.1. Taxonomy (GTDB): domain Bacteria; phylum Actinomycetota; class Actinomycetes; order Actinomycetales; family Demequinaceae; genus JAFGBM01. Next base: position 123,196 of record CAZSUY010000002.1, on the reverse strand, counting down.
AAACTCGATCCCTATGAATGCGGGCTTCAGGCCACCCCGGGAGCCGCCGGGGGTGGGCGCATCCCGATCCGGTACTACCTGATCGCCATGACCTTCATCGTGTTTGACATCGAGATCGTCTTCCTCTATCCGTGGGCGATCGCCTATGAGCGCCTCGCGTTGTTCGGCCTGATCATGATCCTGACCTTCCTCGCGTTGATCACCGTGCCCTTCGTGTACGAGTGGCGACGCGGCGGGTTCGATTGGTCGTGACCCATGGGCATTGAGGAGAGCGTCCCGCCGTTCATGCTTGGAACGGTCGAGGGGGTGGTCGGATGGGCGAGGGGTGTGTCCGTCTGGCCCGTGACCTTCGGGCTCGCCTGCTGCTCTATCGAGATGATGGCGACCGGGGGGCCTCGCTTCGACATCGCTCGCATCGGCTCGGAGGTTTTCCGGGGATCACCCCGCCAGGCCGACCTCATGATCGTCGCTGGCAGGGTGAGTCAGAAAATGGCACCCATCCTGCGCCAGGTCTACGACCAGATGTCCGAATCCAAGTGGGTGCTGGCCATGGGGGTATGCGCGTCGTCCGGCGGGATGTTCAACAACTACGCGATAGTCCAAGGGGTCGACCATGTGGTCCCGGTTGACATCTACCTACCCGGATGTCCACCCCGACCCGAGATGCTCCTCAACGCCCTCATGGCGATCAAGGAACACGCTCGACGGTCCCCCCTCGGTGCGCATCGTCGGGAGGTAGCACGCGCCGCCGAAGAAGCGGCCCTTGCCGCCATGCCCACCTCCGACATGAGGGGGTTGCTCAGGTGAGCGAAGAGAAGGGTCTATCCGCCGTCGAGCCTGGCGGGCGCCAACCCCTCACCCTGCTTCCCGTTCGACGAGGGATGGGTTCGGGAAGCACCTCGGGCTTCGGGGGACTGGCTCGACGGGTGACGATGCCTGGTCCGTCGTCGCGCCCCTACGGCGAATGGTTCGATGGCGTCGTCGACGTCCTCGTAGAACTGCTCGGGGAGGATGCCTCCAAGGCGATCGAGGCCGTCGTCGTCGACCAGGGTGAGCTGACCCTCGTCATCGCCCGGGACCACATCGTCGAGACCTGCAGGCATCTTCGAGACGACCAGGACCTCCGGTTCGAACTCTCGCTCGGGGTCAGCGGCGTCCACTATCCGGCCGATGAGGGCCGCGAGCTTCACGCGGTCTACCACCTGACCTCCATCACCCACGGCAGACGCCTTCGGTTGGAGGTGGCGGTGCCCGACGCGGACCCCCACATTCCCTCGACGACCTCGGTCTACCCCGCCAACAACTGGCACGAGCGCGAGACGTTTGACTTCTTTGGAATCGTCTTCGACGGACACCCCGCGCTGGCTCGTATCGCGATGCCCGATGACTGGATCGGCCACCCCCAACGGAAGGATTACCCCCTGGGGGGAATCCCTGTCGAGTACAAGGGGGCCACCGTCCCGCCGCCGGACGAGCGGAGGCAGAATCGATGACAGGTAGCACGACTAGGTCAGCCTCGGAGGTCCCCGAGTTCACGGCGCATGGTTCCGACTGGTCCGATGTGGTGGAAGAGGCCGCGCGGCTCGGTGCCCAGAGGATCGTCGTCAACATGGGACCCCAGCATCCCTCGACCCATGGCGTGCTCCGGCTCATGCTCGAGATCGAGGGTGAGGTCATCACCGAGGCGCGGGCTGGCGTCGGGTATCTCCATACCGGTATCGAGAAGAACATGGAGTGGCGGACCTGGTCGCAGGGCCCGAGCTTCTGCACCCGGATGGACTACCTGTCCTCGATGTTCCAGGAGGCAGTCTTCTGCCTCGGGGTGGAGAAGCTCCTCGGGGTGACGGACGATATTCCCGCACGGGCCAGCGTCATGAGGGTCCTCATGATGGAACTCAATAGAATCTCCTCGCACCTGGTATCCCTCGGTGCCGGCGGCAACGAACTCGGCGCAACCACCATCATGACGACGTCGTTCCTCGCCCGCGAGGATGTCCTCCGCATCATCGAGGCCATCTCGGGTCTGAGGATGAATAACGCCTACATCCGACCGGGAGGGGTGGCGACGGATGCCCCCGAAGGCGTGATCGGTGAGATTAGGGCGCTCGACGGAAAGATGAAGGCGAAGATCGGTGAACTTGCCGACCTCATGTTGAAGAACCCTTTCTTCCTTTCGCGCACCAAGGGCATCGCCAACCTCGACCTCGCCGGATGCATGGCCCTGGGGGTCACCGGGCCCCTGCTGCGCTCTGCCGGGTTGCCCTACGACGTTCGCAAGGCGACCCCCTACTGCGGGTACGAGACCTACGATTTCCAGGTTCCTGTCAGCAACGACGCCGATGCATACTCCCGGACGGTCCTCCGCATCGAGGAGGTCTACGAGTCCCTCAAGATCATCGCGCAATGCGCGGACCGGCTCGAGTCGGAGCCTGGGCCGGTAATGATCGCCGACAAGAAGATCGCCTGGCCCGCCCAGCTCTCCATCGGCTCGGACGGGCAGGGTAACTCACTCGAGCACATCCGCCAGATCATGGGAACGTCGATGGAGGCACTCATCCATCACTTCAAGTTGGTGACGGAGGGATTCCGGGTACCGGCTGGCCAGGTGTGGCAGACCGTCGAGGCCCCACGGGGCGAGCTCGGCGTCCACGTCGTTTCCGACGGAGGGACGAAGCCATACAGGGCCCACTTTCGCGATCCGTCCTTCAATAATCTGCAGGCGCTTTCGATGCTGTGCGAGGGCGGCCAGCTGGCCGACGTCGTCGTCGCGCTTGCCTCGCTCGACCCCGTGCTGGGGGGTGTGGATCGGTGACGTACTCGGACGAGACGAGGTCGCGCCTCACCAAGGATGCCGGGGCAATCCTCGCCCGCTACCCCAAGAAGCGGTCGGCCATCCTTCCCCTCCTCCACCTGGTTCAGTCGGAGGACGGATACGTTTCGCCGGACGGGATAGCGTTCTGCGCGGAGACGCTCAATGTCGGTCCCGCAGAGGTGAGCGCGGTGGCAACCTTCTACACCCAGTTCAGGCGGCGCCCGGCAGGCGAGTACCACATCGGAGTGTGCACGAACCCTCTGTGCGCCCTCATGGGCGGTGACGAGATATGGGAGGCCCTCTCCGATTACGTCGCGCGGGACAAGACGGGGACGACCCGCGATGGAAAGGTCTCGCTGGAGCGCATCGAGTGCAACGCGGCCTGCGACTACGCCCCGGTCGTCATGATCAACTGGGAGTACTTCGATAACCAGACGCCCGAGAGTGTCAAGGCCATCGTCGATGATCTCCGTGCTGGCAAGGACGTGAAGCCCACCAGGGGTGCCGACAAGGTCTGCACCTTCAAGGAGGTCTCGAGGATCCTCGCTGGCTTCGGCGATGGTCGCGCGAACGAAGGCCCGTCGGCGGGCCCGGCATCGCTGGCCGGGCTCGATATCGCAACGGGGAACAAGGGGGAGGCATCATGACCGCCCTGATCCCCGTCCTCAGCAAGCAGTGGGCCGACGAAAGGTCCTGGACCCTCAAGGCGTACGAGGCGGCCGGGGGCTACGGCGCGCTCGGGAAGGCGCTCAAGAGCACCGCCGCCGACGTGGTGACGGCCGTCAGGGATGCGGGGCTACGAGGACGGGGCGGTGCGGGATTCCTCACCGCCGCCAAGTGGGGCTTTCTGCCGCCGGACGATGGTGGTCCCCGGTACCTCGTCGTCAACGCCGACGAGTCGGAGCCCGGTACCTGCAAGGACATTCCCCTGCTGATGGCCTCTCCCCATCTGCTGGTCGAGGGGGCCGCGATCACGGCGTACGCCACCGGTGTCCACCAAGTCTTCATCTATCTCCGGGGGGAGGTGGTCCACGTGCACCGGCGGCTGCTTCAGGCCGTCGAGGAGGCCCACGCGAAGGGATACCTGGGCAGGAACGTCCTGAGCAGTGGATTCGACTGCGAGGTGACGGTCCATGCCGGGGCGGGTGCCTACGTCTGTGGCGAGGAGACCGCCCTACTAGAGTCGCTCGAGGGTCGCCGGGGCCAGCCCCGCTTGCGGCCCCCGTACCCAGTGGTCTCGGGCCTGTACGGGCGTCCGACGGTCATCAACAACGTCGAGACGATCGCCTCCGTGCCGGGAATAGTGGGTAGGGGTGCTGGGTGGTTCTCGGCCATGGGGACGGAGAAGTCCAAGGGGCATGCCCTCTTCTCGCTTTCGGGGCATGTCCAGCGTCCGGGTCAGTACGAGGCTCCCTTTGGCATCACCCTGCGGGAACTCATCCAGATGGCCGGAGGAATCCGAGAGGGAAACCGGCTGAAGTTCTGGACCCCCGGGGGGTCCTCGACCGAGATCCTCACCGTCAAGCACATTGACCTCCCGCTCGACCACGAGTCGATCAAGGCAGCGGGTTCGTCCCTGGGGACCCGCGGCCTTCAGCTCTTTGATGACACCACCTGCGTGGTGCGCGCCGTGTCTCGATGGGCCGACTTCTACCGGCACGAATCCTGCGGAAAATGCACGCCATGCCGCGAGGGGACCTTCTGGCTTTCGCAGATTCTCAAGCGGATCGAACGGGGGAAGGGCACTCAGGCGGACATCGATCGACTGGTCGAGATCTGTGCATCGATTCGTGACCGCAGCCTGTGTGCCCTTGGGGATGGGGCGACGATGCCGATCGTATCCTCGGTCGAACAGTTCCGGGAGGAATACCAGGCTCACATCGACGGCTACGGATGCCCGTTCGACCCCCGCAAGACCGTGTTCGCCTCGGTTGCGGCAGCCTCCACGAAGGAGCCGCACGCATGACCGCCAAGGGGAAGCGATCCACACCCACGCCGTTGGGAAGCACGGGGCCAGCGAGTGTGACACCAGGTAGCGTGACGGCGATCATCGACGGGATTGAGGTAACGGTCCCCAAGGGTACCCTCATCATCCGGGCGGCCGAATCGATCGGCATCGAGATTCCCCGTTTCTGCGATCATCCGCTCCTCGAACCGGCGGGGGCTTGCCGCCAGTGCCTGGTGGAGATCGCCGAGCCCGGCCCCGACGGCAAGCTTCGTCCTAACCCCAAGCCCCAGACGTCGTGCTCGATGGCTCTCACGAACGGCATGGTCGTCAACACCCAGGAGACCTCCGAGGTTGCGGATCGCGCCCAACGGGGCATCATGGAGCTCCTACTGATCAACCACCCCCTGGATTGCCCCGTGTGCGACAAGGGGGGCGAGTGCCCGCTCCAGAATCAGGCGATGAGTCGCGGCGATTCCGACAGCCGGTTCGTGGACGTCAAGCGGACCTTCGAGAAGCCGCTCGCCCTATCGACGGAGATCCTCCTCGATCGCGAGCGGTGCATCCTGTGCCAGCGATGCACCCGCTTCAGCGAACAGATCTCGGGAGACCCCTTCATCGACCTACAGGAGCGGGGTGCCGAGTCTCAGGTGGGGACGTTCGACACCGATGTCCTCGACTTCGAGGGATACGCTCCGGCCGGGATGGCGACCGAGGACGAATCGGGTCGCCCCTTCTCGTCGTACTACTCCGGGAACACCATCCAGATCTGTCCGGTCGGAGCGCTGACCTCGGCCGCCTACCGCTTCCGTTCCCGCCCCTTCGATCTGGTTTCTTCTCCCTCGATCGCCGAACACGACTCCTCGGGAAGCGCCATCCGCATCGATCACCGCCGGGGAAAGATCCTGCGTCGGCTAGCGGGCAATGACCCGGAGGTCAACGAGGAGTGGATCACCGACAAGGACCGTTTCGCTTTCGCATGGTCGACGCTCGACGATCGGATCACTCGACCGTTGATCAGGGATGAGAAAGGTGAGTTCTGGGAGGTCACGTGGCCCGAGGCCCTCGCCCGTGCGGCCCAGTGCCTGAACGAGGCCGCATTTGGCCCCGGCGCCAAGGGTGTCGGGGTCATCCCGGGGGGCAGGGTGACCCTGGAGGATGCCTATGCGTATCAGAAGTTCGCCCGGGTGGTCCTCCAGACCAACGACATCGATATGAGGACCCGCTGCTCAAGCGAGGAGGAACAGGCCTTCCTTGGGGCACGGGTCGCGGGCACCGGGCTCGGTGTGACCTTCGCCGACCTCGAGGCCGCCCCCGCGGTCATGCTTGTCGGCTTCGAGCCAGAGGATGAGGGCGGGATCGTCTTCCTCCGGCTTCGGAAGGCCCGCGGGCGTCAGAGGGTGTTCACCGTCGCTCCGTTCCTCTCCCGTGGGAGCGCCAAGCTCGACGCCACCTTGCTTCCGACCGTTCCCGGCACGGAGGGCGTCGTTCTCGACGCGATCCGCGAGGCTAGCGGCGCCAAGGGAGACGCCTTCGAATCGCTGTCCCACGAGGGATCGGTCATCGTCGTCGGGGAGCGCCTGGCCGGAATGAGGGGTGGCCTGACCGCCGCCATGGCGCTCGCAGAACGAACGAGCGCTCGCCTCGCATGGATTCCCAGGCGGGCAGGGGAGCGCGGAGCCGTCGAGGCCGGGGCTCTTCCGGGCCTGCTTCCCGGCGGGCTATCGGCCCAGTCGGCCGCGGCACGCGAGGCTGTCGCTGAGTCCTGGGGTATCGAAAGCCTCCCCATCCGTCCGGGGCGCTCGGCGTACGACATCCTCGGGGTCGCGAGTTCCGGTGGGCTTTCGGGCCTTGTCGTGGGAGGCGTGACCCTCAAGGACCTGCCGAAGAAACTCGCGAGTGGGATAACCAAGGTTCCGTTCCTAGTCAGCCTGGAGGTGAGGTGGAGCGATGTCACCGCTCATGCCCAGGTGGTGTTTCCCGTCGCCCCACCCTCGGAGAAGGCCGGGACCTTCGTCAACTGGGAGGGACGTCTCCGGTCGTTCGATGCCGCACTCGAGTCGGCCCTTCCCTCCGACTACCGGGTGCTCGACATGCTCGCACGTGAGATGGGCGTGACCCTCGGGACCCCGACGATCGAGGCCGTCGCCGCGGAGCTTGATGAGATCGAATCCAAGGAAGCCCTCAGGCCGGCGGCTCCAACCGTGGCCCGCCCGTCCCAGGGAGACCTCGCCAAGCAGGCGAAGGCAACGGTGCTCTCGACCTGGCACAACCTCATCGATCAGGGATCGCTGCAGGAGGGTGAACCTTTCCTCGCGGGGACCGGCAGGGTTCCGGTGGCCCGCATGAGTCCGGCCACGGTCGAGGCCTTGGGGCTCAAGGGTGGGATCGCCAAGGTCTCCGGGTCGAGCCGGGGAACAATCTCCCTCCCCCTCGTTGTCACGCCGGGTATGGTCGACGGCGTGGTATGGGTTCCATACAACTCACCTGGCTCAACGGTCGCGAATACCCTCGGGGTTGCGTGCGGTGACCTGGTGACCGTGAAGGGGGGTAAGTCTTGATGATGGATATCCCCCTTCCACCGGACCAGACCCTCTACGGAGACGGCCTCCTGATCGTGACGGTGAAAGCCGTGGCGATCCTGGTGTTCCTGCTGCTGAGCGTTCTGTTCGCCGTCTGGTTCGAGCGGAAGGTCATTTCGCGGATGCAGGAACGGTACGGACCGAACATCCACGGCCCGTTCGGGCTTTTCCAGCTAGTCGGCGACGCGCTCAAACTCCTCCTGAAGGAGGATGTCAACGTTCGCAAGGCGGACCGCGTTCTCTATCTCGCCGCCCCCTTGGTTTCGGTCATCTGTGCCTTCCTCGTATTCTCGGTCATCCCCTTCGGACCGGCCGTTCGCATCCCCTTCACGAACGAGGTCACTCCGCTTCAACTGACGGACTTCCCGGTGGCGGTCCTGTTCGTCCTGGCGTGCGCCGCGGTCGGGGTGTACGGCATCGTCCTCGGAGGTTGGGCCTCCGGCTCCACCTATCCCCTCATGGGGGCCGTCCGCTCCTCCGCGCAGGTGATCTCGTACGAACTCGCGATGGGCCTCTCGCTCGTCACGGTCTTCATGATGTCCGGCTCGATGTACACCCAGGACATCGTCGCGGCGCAGACGGATCTCTGGTGGGGCGTCCTGATGTTCCCCGCCTTCTTCTTATATGTCATCTCGATGATCGGGGAGACGAACCGCCTCCCCTTCGATCTGCCCGAGGCGGAGGGGGAACTCGTCGCCGGATACATGACCGAGTATTCGTCGATCAAGTTCGCCTGGTACTTCCTAGCGGAATACATCAATATGCTCAACGTTTCCGCGGTGGGGGCCACCCTCTTCCTCGGCGGATGGAGGGTGCCCTGGCCTCTTAGCGCGATCTCGGACGGCGTCCTCAATACCGGTTACTGGCCCGTCTTGTGGTTCCTGGCGAAGGTCTGGCTCCTGATGTTCTTCTTCGTTTGGGTGCGCGGATCGCTCATGCGGCTCCGGTACGACCAGTTCATGCGGCTGGGGTGGAAGATCCTCATTCCGTTCGGCCTCTCCTGGGTCGTCCTGTGGGGCATCGGCCGCGTGCTCTACGTCGAGGAATGGTTGCCGAAGATGAGGCAGGTCATGATCCCGACGGTCATCGTTCTGGGCGTCGCATTTATCGTCATCCTCCTGTGGCCGACCAAACCCGAGCAGGAGAAGCCAGCCAAGGCTCGGGTGAAGGAGATCGACGCCCATGCCGGGGGTTTCCCCGTTCCGCCGAGGCCCGGCGAGAAGCTGCCTCCATCACCCCGGGCCAGCCGAACGGTTGAGTCTGGGTCTTCAAGAAAAGGGCCACCGACCAAGGCAAAGGGTCATCGTGACTGAGGCCGACTCCCCGTTCGTCTCGAATCTGCCGCGCAAGGGCACGGCGGGGCGTTTCTTCGCCCCCGTCGCGGGTTTTGGGGTGACCCTTCGGAACATCTTCCGGCGACCCAAGACGGAGCAGTATCCCCGGGAGAAGGTTCCTACGGCGCCCCGCTACCACGGCCGCCATCAACTCAATCGCCACCCCGATGGCCTGGAGAAGTGCATCGGCTGCGAATTGTGTGCCTGGGTGTGTCCCGCGGACGCGATCTACGTCGAGGCAGACGCGAACACGCCGGAGGCCCAATACGCGCCGGGCGAGCGGTACGGGCGGGTCTACCAGATCAACTATTTGAGATGCATCTTCTGCGGACTCTGCATCGAGGCCTGTCCGACCCGCTCCCTGACGATGACGAACGAGTACGAGCTCCAAGGGCCGACGCGGGAGGGCCTGATCTACGAGAAGCACGACCTCCTCGCTCCCCTCGAGCCCGGCATGCTCCTGGCTCCACATCCCATGGTGCCGGGGACGACGGATGCGGACTACTATCGCGGGGACGTCACGAAGGCGGTCAAGAAACAGATCGAGTGGGTACGCGAGAATCGTCCCGACGATCCCAGCCTTCCGGAGGTGGGCCATGGGTGAGCAGGTGCTCTTCTGGGTGCTGGCACCCCTGATCGTCCTCGCTGCGTCGACCCTGCTGTTCGCGCGCAAGGCCGTCCACGTCGCCGCCGCCATGATCTTCGTCATGATCAGCCTCGCGGTCTTCTACGTTCAACTCGAGGCACCGTTCCTCGGAATGGTTCAGATCATCGTCTATACCGGCGCGATCATGATGCTCTTCCTGTTCGTCCTGATGTTGGTCGGGGTGGATCAACGCGAAAGCCTCCGCGAGACCATCCGAGGCCAAAGGTGGATCGCCCTCGCAGGGGCCACCGGGCTGGCCATCCTTATCGTGACGACCATCGATCGGGTGAAGATTCCGGAGGGAAGTCTCGCCCAAGCGAACACGGGGGGCAATCCCCAGGCCATCGCCAACGTGCTCTTCGGCGAATTCGCGCTGGTGATGGAGATCCTGGGGTTGATCCTGATCAGCGCGGCCGTGGGAGCGGTCGTCCTGACCCACCTCCCGCGACTCGAGGAGCGCCGAACTCAGAAGTCGCGCGCGGAGGAGCGCATCAGGCTGCGCCTCAATCCGGTCAACAAGCCGATGCCCGGCGTATACGCCAGGCGGAATGCCCTCGACGTCCCCGCCCTCGACCACGAAGGCAAGCCGGTCGAGGCATCGATCTCGCGGGTCCTCAGGGCCCGGAAGCAGGACAAGGAAGGCTCCGAGTGGCGAGCCATCGGGAAGGACGGTGATGCCGAGTGAATCCAATGAACTACGTGGTTCTCGCGACGATCCTCTTCTCGATCGGGGCGGCCGCCGTCCTCCTCAGGCGGAACGCCATCATCGCCCTCATGGGTATCGAGCTCATGCTCAACGCCTCCAACCTCCTCCTCGTCACCTTCGCCCAGGCGAAGGGAAGCGTCACCGCGCAGGCCCTGGCCTTCTTCGTCATGGTGGTCGCCGCGGCCGAGGTCGTTGTGGGATTGGCGCTCATCATCACGGTCTTCCGGTCGCGTCAGAGCATCTCGCTCGACGAGCCTGCGGAAATGAAGGGCTGAGGATGCTGTCACTGACCTGGGTCGCCATCGCCGCCCCCCTCGGGAGCGCCGCCATCCTCCTCCTGGGGGGAAAGCGCCTCGATCGGTGGGGGCATTGGCTCGCGGTCGCGGCCTCCGCGACGAGCGCCGTGATCGGCGTGGGTGCCCTGGCGGGGCTGCTCTCCCGTCCGGGGGAGGACCGTATCGTCAATCAGTTCCTCTTCACCTGGATCCCAGGCCGAGAGCTCCACCTGGAAGCCGGCCTCCGCATCGATCCCCTTTCGGTGTCGTTCCTCCTCCTTGTCGGCATCGTAGGAACGCTCATCCATGTGTACTCGGTCGCCTACATGGAGGAGGATCCGAGAAGGCGGGTCTTCTTCGCCTACCTCAACTTCTTCGTAGCGGCGATGCTCCTGCTGGTGCTCGCCGATTCCTACCTGCTCCTATTCGTCGGGTGGGAGGGTGTGGGCCTCGCCTCCTACCTCCTCATCGGTTTCTGGAACCAGCATCCGCCCTTTGCGTCGGCCGCCAATAAAGCGTTCATCGTCAATCGAGTGGGGGATGTCGGGCTCGTCCTCGCCCTCGGCCTCATGTTCGCCCACCTCGGATCGGTCGATTTCGAGGGAGTGTTCGCGGCCGCCCCCGGGGCCTCCACTGGGGTCCTCACCGCCATCGGGCTCATGCTCTTGCTGGCCGCGTGTGGAAAGTCCGCGCAGTTCCCGTTGCAGTCATGGCTCGGCGACGCCATGGCCGGCCCCACGCCGGTCTCGGCCCTGATCCACGCCGCGACCATGGTGACGGCCGGCGTCTACCTGGTGGTCCGATCCGGACCCGTCTACACCGGAGCCCCCACCGCGCTTCTGGTCGTCGCGATCGTGGGAGCGATCACGCTCCTGTTCGGGGCGATCGTCGGTATGGCGAAGGACGACATCAAGAGGGTGCTCGCCGCGTCCACCATTTCGCAGATCGGCTACATGATGCTCGCGGCAGGATTGGGGCCTGTCGGATATGCCTTCGCGATATTCCATCTGATCACCCACGGGTTCTTCAAGGCAGGCCTGTTCCTCGGGGCCGGATCGGTGATGCACGGCATGGGGGACCAGGTGGACATGCGCCGGTTCGGGGGCCTTTCTGCGCTCATGAAGGTGACGTGGGTGACGGTCGGCCTGGGTTGGCTCGCGATCCTGGGGGTGCCTCCGTTCTCCGGCTTCTGGTCGAAGGACAAGATCATCGAGGTGGCCTTCATCGGAGAGGGGATGAAGCCCTGGCTCCTCGGGGGGGTGGCCCTGATCGGCGCGGGCCTGACCGCCTTCTACATGTCGAGGCTCTTCTTCATGACGTTCCATGGGCTCAAGCGGTGGACGAAGGGGCAGCACCCCCACGAGGCCCCTGCCCTCATGACCGTCCCCATGATCATCCTGGCCGTCGGATCCGCGCTTCTTGGCCTCGTCTTGGGAGTAGGGGACTCCTTCACCTCGTGGCTCGAACCCGTCACCGGCCACGTGGAACATGACAACCCGGTGCTTGCCGTTCCGCTCATCATGATCCTCACATTGATGGTGGTCGCACTCGGGATCTACCTGGCCTACCGCGAATACGTCCTGCGACCGGTTCCAGTGGAACCGCCACCGGCTTCCCTGGTGACCCTGGCCGCCCGCAAGGATCTCTTCCAGGATTCGGTCAACTCGGCCGTATTCCAGTACCCGGGCCAGAACCTCACCCGCCTGCTCGTCTTTGCCGACGCGAAGGGTGTTGACGGTGCGGTCAACCAAACCGCGGCCGGAACCGTCGGCCTCGGGGAGATCATCCGTCGCCTACAGGGCGGCCGGGTTCGCTCCTACGCCGCGATCATGCTCATTGGGGTCATCGTCGTCCTGGCGATCGTCGTGAAGGGAGGGATGTGATGTTCCCGTACCTTTCGGTGCTCGTCGTCCTCCCCACCGTCGGGGCCATCCTCGTGAAGACGTTCCGGGGGCGCTCCTACGTGCGAGAGATCGCCCTGGGTGTGGCCCTGGCGGAACTGGGGCTCGCCATCGCGATGGCGAACGCCTTCAGCCTCGACCAGGCCGGAGTCCCCCAACTCAATGAGACCCATCCATGGATCCCTCAGATCGGCGCGAGCTGGGCCCTCGGGGTCAGTGGAATCGGTCTCGTGTTGGTGCTCCTCTCGACCGTTCTGACGCCCCTCGTCGTCCTCGCGGCCTGGAAGGAAGACACGGATCCGAGGCGGGCGGCCAACTACCTCGCGCTCATCCTTTTCCTCGAGTCTTTCATGGTCGGGATCTTCGTCGCGCGCGATCTCTTCCTGTTCTACCTCCTCTTCGAAGCCATGCTCATTCCGCTTTACTTCCTCATCGGGCTGTTCGGCGGCGAGCAGCGGCGCTATGCGGCGGTGAAGTTCCTCATTTATTCGCTCGTTGGGGGACTCGTCATGCTCGTGGGCGTTATCGCCCTCTATGTCGCGGGGCCCGGCGGGGACCAGGGTTTCCTCCTCGACAACCTCACCGGATTGACCCTCGATCAAACGGCGGAGCGGCTGATGTTCCTGGCCTTCTTCTTCGCCTTCGCCATCAAGGCTCCGATGGTTCCCCTCCACACCTGGTTGCCGACCGTTGCCCAGACCGCCCGCGTGGGCACGACAACCCTGCTTGTTGCCGTCCTCGACAAGGTGGGGACGTTCGGGATGCTGACGCTGTGCCTCCCCCTCTTCCCCCACGCGTCGGATTGGGCGGCTCCGGTCGTCATCATCCTTGCCGTCGTCTCCGTGATCTACGGGGCGTTGCTAGCGATCGGGCAGCAGGACCTGCTCCGGATGGTCGCCTATGCCTCGATCTCCCACTTCGGACTCATGGTCCTGGGAATCTTCGCCTTCCGGCAGACGGCCGCCGAGGGAGCCTCCCTTTACATGCTCACCCACGGCCTCTCCACCGGAGCGCTCTTCCTCCTGGTCGGCTTCCTCGCCGAGCGCCGGGGGAGCGTCAGCATCGAGGACTTCGGTGGCCTGCAAAGGGTGACCCCCGTGCTCGCCGGATTCTTCCTCATCGTCGGCCTCTCGGTGCTCGCCCTCCCCGGGCTTGCGCCGTTCGTCTCGGAGATCATGGTGCTGATCGGTTCGTTCGAGGTGGCCCGAGTCGCGGTCGTCGTGGCGGCCGCCGGGGCGATCCTCGCGGCACTGTACATTCTCCTGGCCTATCAGAAGGTCTTCACCGGCCCGGCGCCGGAGGGTGAGGCTGCGACCACCCCGGACCTGTCCTGGCGGGAGCGTGTCGTCATCGGCCCGCTCATCGCCCTCATGCTCGTCCTCGGATTTGCGCCGGGGCTCGCCCTCGATGCGCTCCGGGCTCCCGCGGAGGTCGCGCTTGACCCGGTTCTCACAACGACCATGGGTGACGTGATTGAAGACGCGGAGGTGTCAGAGTGACCTTCGAAACCCCCATCATCGCCTGGGCGCCGCTCGCCCCCGTCCTCATCGTCTTCGGGGCCGCGGTCATCGGGATCCTTGTCGAGACGGTCCTTCCGGCGGTCCGGGTGCGCCGCCCCCTCCAGGCGACGATCGCCATCGTGGCCACCCTCGCGGCCGCCACCATCGCCGCCCTCCAGTGGGCGGTGCTTCAGGGGGATGGCGTCGAGGTCGTCAGAGGCCGAATCGTCTCGGATCGCCAGTCCCTGATCTGGATCGTGATGATCGCGATATTCGCCGCGCTCGCGGTCCTTCTTTTCACCTCTAGGGTCGGGGGCGACGACGCCTTCACTCCCCTCGCGGCCACGGCCCCGGGTTCTGAGGAGGAGCGCGAGGCGTCGCGCCGGGGATTCGCCCAAACGGAGGTCTTCCCGCTCGCGATGTTCTCGACCGGCGGCATGATGCTCTTCACGATGGTGTCGGACACCCTCATCCTCTTCGTCGTCCTTGAGCTCCTTTCCCTTCCCCTCTATGTGCTCGTGGCTCTGGCGCGTCGACGACGTCTTCTCTCTCAAGAGGCCGCGGTCAAGTACTTCCTAATGGGGGCGTTCGCGTCGGCCATCCTTCTCTTCGGCGCCGCGCTTCTCCATGGCGGTACAGGCTCAACTTCGTTCGCCGTCATAGATTCCGTATATGGGCTGGGGCAGGGGGACAAGCCGTTCATCCTGGTCGGCGTGGTGCTAATGCTGGTGGGTTTGCTCTTCAAGTTGGGGGCGGTCCCGTTCCACACGTGGATTCCCGATGCCTACCAAGGGGCGCCCACCCCAGTTACCGCCTTCATGGCGGCGGCGACAAAGGCCGCGGCGGCCGCGGCGCTCTTGAGGTTCCTCTACCTCGCGGCACACCGCCTCGAATGGGAGCTTGCACCCATGTTGTGGACCGTCGCCATCGCGACCATGCTCTTGGGGACGATCGTCGCCATCGTCCAGACGGACATCAAGCGGATGCTCGCCTATTCGTCCATCGCCCACGGCGGCTTCATGCTCGTCGCCGTTGCCTCGTTCGAGAAGGAGGCTCTCGCGGCCGTCCCCTTCTACATGCTCGCCTATGGGCTCGCGACCCTCGGCGCGTTCGCCGTTGTCGGCCAGGTCCGAGAGGTTACCAAGGACGGCTCGCTCGGCGCGGAGGCGACCCGCTTAGGCCAGTGGGCCGGGCTCGGACGTCGATCCCCCTGGCTCGCCACCGCGATGGCGGTCTTCCTTCTGTCCTTTGCGGGCATTCCGCTCACCGTGGGCTTCATCGGGAAGTTCGTGGCGTTCAAGGCCGCCATTGTCGCCGGGGGGTGGCCGCTCGTCGTCGTCGCCGTCATTGCATCGGCCGCCTCAGTGTTCTTCTATGTCAGGGTCATCGTGCTGATGTTCCTCACTCCGGTCCCTGAGGACCTTGAGGATTCCGTCAAGGTTACGGAGTCGAGGGGACCGTCGCTCGTGATCGCCATCACCGCCGTGGCTACCCTCGCCATCGGGGTCTTCCCTTCCGCCGCACTTGCCCTCGCGACAAATGCTGCCATCCTGGTTCCGTGAGCCTGCCCCTTGAGGATGCTGCCCTGAGGGCAGTCATCGAACCACGGTTGGCCATTGTGGAGGAGAGGCTACGCGATGCCGTGTCCCAACGGGATTCGCTCGCGGACGCGACGAGCAGGCACCTTGTGGATGCGGGGGGCAAGCGGCTTCGGCCCGCCCTGACCCTCCTCACAGCCCAGCTCGGGGACGGCTCGAGGCCGGAGGTGATCGACGCGGCGGTCATCGTCGAACTCACCCATCTGGCCACCCTCTACCACGACGATGTCATGGATTCGGCACCCACCCGGCGGGGTGCACCGTCGGCTCACGAGGTGTGGGGGAACTCGGTGGCGATCCTGACCGGCGACCTCCTATTCGCCCGGGCAGCCCGGATCGTCTCCGGGCTCGGTCCCGATGCCGTGCGCATCCAGGCCGAGACGTTCGAGCGGCTGTGCCTGGGGCAACTCCATGAGACGGTGGGGCCGCCTCCGGGCGCGGACCCCGTAGCCCACTACCTCGAGGTGCTGGCCGACAAGACCGGTTCCCTCATCGCGACGGCGGCTCGCTTCGGGGCGATGTTCGGGGGGTGCGAGTCCGGGATAGTCAGGCAGGTGATGGAATATGGGGCGCACGCGGGGGTGGCGTTCCAGCTCGCCGATGACGTGATCGACCTTCGGTCGGCGGGGAAGGTCACGGGCAAGACTCCCGGCACGGACCTCAGGGAGCGCGTGGCGACCATGCCCGTGCTGCTACTTCGCCGGAGGGTGGTCGCGGGGGGCGGGTCGGCCGACGCCGAACTCCTCGCTCGCATCGATGGCGACCTGGCCGATGACGCGGCACTTGGGGACGTAGTCGGGGAACTTGCGACGCATGAGGTAGCGGAGGAGACGATCGCGCTCGCCTGCGAGTGGGCGGAACGCGCAAAGAGCGCCATCGCCGACCTTCCGGCCAGCGAGGTCTCCGAGGCCCTCGTGGGCTTCGCCGACCACCTCGTCGCACGGGTGGCGTAGCCACCCCGCGAGGCCGTGGACTAGCCTTTTCAACCACATAGGAACGAAACCTAGGGCAATTCACTCCAGGGAGGGAACAATAGTGGGAAGAAAGAGAGCGATCCTGCTCCTTGTGTGTGTGATTGCTCTTGGCGTGATCGTCTTTTTCAAAGTGTATTCCGGTCCAGGGCCAGAAGGGTCTTCGTGGACCGAGATTGATGGTCCGGGTCATCTTGAGTTAGGTGATCTCACAGCCTCAGCGGAGGATGTTCCGCTCCATGAATCAGCAGTGCACTCCTACAACTGCTACGTCGGAGAAGACAGCAGGGTGTCAGGAGAGGGAACGTGGTTCCTCGATCCAGTAGGAGATCTACATATCTCATTGCCGCGGTCGATGAGAATCAGCGCCGAGGGGTTCAAATTATCTACGCATGGGCCTCCGTGGGACAGATGGAGCACACTTATTGTCTTCGCGTGTGGGGTTGACGAGGATCCGATCGTATTCAAGCGAGATCGATGACCTCCGTTCGATTCGGCGCTGGGTGTCCTGACATCAGACCGGGCACACCCTGATTGGTCCCCCAGCGGTTGTCACCACCGAACGGGAAATCGATTGCTCAGGGGCCCTCCGCTGTCTAGAGGTTTGGTCACGGTCTGCCTTCGTCCATCAGCGGCACCCGGTCTATACTCGGGGCCGGACGAACCCACCTCCACTACCCCCCGTAACCGAGGAGATCCGTGAGCCTGGAACGACCCCTCCGCGTCGCCGTCGTCGGCTCCGGTCCCTCTGGCGTCTACGCCGCCGACCTCCTCATGAAAGCCGACCTCTCCGCCTCCGTTGACGTCTTCGAGAGGCTTCCCGCGCCCTTCGGGCTCGTGCGGTACGGAGTCGCCCCGGACCACCCGAACATCAAGCAGATCATCACCACTCTCGCGGGGATACTCAGGCGGGACGGAATCCGGCTGCTCGCCAACGTCGACATCGGCCGTGACCTCGGCCTCGGCGACCTCCGAGCCCACTACGACGCCGTTGTCCTCGCGACCGGCTCGCCCAAAGACGCCCCCCTCGGCATCCCGGGTGAGGGCCTCAAGGGGTCGTATAGCTCGGCCGATTTCGTCTCCTGGTACGACGGCCATCCCGACGGTCCACGCACCTGGCCGCTCGCCGCCCGGGAGGTTGCGATCCTAGGGGTCGGCAACGTGGCCCTCGACATCGCCCGCATCCTAGCCAAGGCGCCCGCCGACCTCGCCTCGACCGACATCCCCGATGAGGTGATGCGGGACCTCGAGGAGTCTCAGGCCACGGATATCCACATCTTCGGCCGGCGTGGCCCGGCTCAGGCGAAGTTCTCGCCCCTGGAGCTCAGGGAGATCGGAAAGGTGCCCGGGGTCGATGTGATCATCGACCCGGAAGGCCTCCAATTCGACGAGGGTTCGCTGGAGACGATCGAATCCAACCGACAGGCGCGACAGGTGGTCGAAACCCTGACCGAGTGGTCCGGGCGCGAGCCAGCTGGCAACCCACGGCGCATCCACCTCCACCTTCTTCTGAGTCCCGTCGCGATCCTGGACGACGGCGCGGGAGCGGTCGCCGGGATCCGGATGGAGCGGATGAGGCTTGCGGGTGATGGCACCGTCGAGGGGACGGGCGAGTTCGTTGAGCATGAAGTGCAGGCCGTCTACCGGGCGGTCGGGTATAGGGGAACCCCTATCGAGTGGCTGCCCTTCGACGAGAGCCGGGGAGTGATTCGCACCATAGCCGGACGAGTCGTCTCGGAGGATGGGGCACCCGTTCCCGGCTTCTACGCGACCGGTTGGATCAAGAGGGGACCGTCGGGCGTCATCGGACATTCCAAGAAGGACGCTCAGGAGACGGTTGGGAGCATCCTTGAGGACGCGGGGGATCTCGTCGCCGGGAGAGTGGCCTTGCGAGAAGACTTGAGCCCGGACGACCTCCTGGGAATGCTCAAGGGCCGGGGGGTGAGGGTGATCGAGTGGAGCGACTGGGAGGTGTTAGACGCCCATGAGCGCGCCCTCGGCGAGGCCCAGGGGCGCGAACGGGTCAAGGTCGTGTCTAGGGACGAGATGACGGACATCGCGCTCGGACGCGCCTAGGTTTTAGTCGGGCATACGATACTGGAACGGCGTTGTGTTGTCGCGCGTTTGAGATCTGGAGGCGAGATGAGGAGAAAGTACTTCAACGGGATGAAGACCATGGGCCTCTTCGTGGGCCTGTGGGTGCTCATGCTTGGGCTTGGTGCGGTCATCGGGGACGGCAAGTATCTTTGGGTTTTTGGCGCGATCAGCCTTCTCATGACGGGCATCGGCTATTGGAACTCGGACAAGCTCGCCATCAAGGCCATGGCCGCCCGGCCTGTGACCGAGGTCGAGCAGCCCGCGATGTATCGGATTGTGCGTCAACTTTCGGAAGAGGCAAGGCAACCGATGCCGAGGCTCTATGTGTCTCCCACCGAGGCGCCGAACGCCTTCGCGACGGGGAGGAGCCCCAAGAAGGCGGCGGTGTGCTGCACGGAGGGGATCCTGGGCCTACTAAGTGAGCGGGAGCTCCGCGGCGTCCTCGGGCATGAGTTGATGCACGTGTACAACCGCGACATCCTCATCGGCTCGGTCGCCGCCGCATTCGCCGGGATGATCACCATGGCGGCTCAGATGATGTACTTCGCAGGGGCCTTCGGCGGGGGAAGCCGCCGCAACGCCAACCCCCTCGTCATGCTGGGCATGCTCATCCTCGCTCCGATCGCCGCATCCCTTATCCGACTTGCCATCACCCGGACACGCGAATACGACGCCGACGAGGATGGAGCCCGCCTGACGGGCGACCCCCTCTCCCTCGCGAACGCCCTACGCAAACTCGACGAAGGCGTCGCCGCGCGCCCCCTTCAGGCCACGAACCAGCTTCAGAATGTCTCCCACCTCATGATCGCCAACCCCTTCAGCGGGGGTGGGCTGACGCGCCTGTTCGCCACCCATCCGCCCATGGAGGACCGGATCTCCCGGCTCGAGGATATGGCGGGAGAGTACGGAACCGCCCGTTAGCGATAGTTGACGAATTGGAGGGCCACGTCGATGTCGGCACCCTTGAGTAGGGCGATCGTCTCCTGAAGGTCATCCCGGCTCTTGCTCGAGACGCGGAGCTCGTCTCCCTGGATATTGGCCTTCACCATCTTGGGGGCACGGTCGCGGATGAGGCTTGTGAGCTTCTTAGCGACATCCTGCGGGATGCCCTCCTGGAGCGTCGCCGATATGCGGTACTCCTTGCCGGAAGGCTGGGGGGCGTCGTGCTTGAGGGCCTTGAGCGAGACCCCCCGTTTGGCGAGCTTCGAGATGAAGACATCGAGCACGGCCTTGACCCGTTCCTCGGAGCTTGCCTTCATTAGGATTCCCTCGCCCGATAACTCGATCGAGGCGCCGACCCCCTTGAAGTCGTACCGCTGGGCTATCTCTTTGGCTGCCTGGTTGAGGGCGTTCTCAACCTCCTGGCGGTCCACCTTGCTGACGACGTCGAATGACGAGTCCCCGGCCATGTTGCCTCCCTGTCTTCATGGGACCCCCTTAGCGGTGAGGTCCCGTTTGTTGCTATCCTTCCATGGCGTCCATAACGCATGGCAGGTTACCCGAGTGGCCAAAGGGAGCTGACTGTAAATCAGTTGCGCAAGCTTCGGGGGTTCGAATCCCTCACCTGCCACCACTGAACCGGTTTGATGCTTGATCCCAGTCTCTCCCGCGAGCTTGGACAGTGGATTTCACCTGGCTCCTCGAAGGCCGGTATGCTGATCCGGCTTGCCCCGATAGCTCAGTCGGTAGAGCGTCTCCATGGTAAGGAGAAGGTCCAGGGTTCGATTCCCTGTCGGGGCTCGGAGGTGATTCCCTTGGTAGGGTAGTCACTTCCCCGGCGGGGTAGCTCAGGTGGTTAGAGCACACGACTCATAATCGTGGGGTCGCGGGTTCAAGTCCCGCCCTCGCTACGTAGGACAACCAGGCGCGGCCAACGCGCGCAGAGGAGAAGACAGTGGCTAGCAAGACGACGGACGTACGCCCCAAGATCACGCTCGCGTGCACGGAGTGCAAGGAGCGGAACTACATCACGAAGAAGAATCGTCGAAACGACCCCGACCGGCTCGAACTCGCGAAGTTCTGCCCACGCTGTGGCAAGCACACCCCTCACCGCGAGACCCGCTAGTGATCTGAGCGGCATGCCAGTCAACGCTGGCGCGGTGGGCCGGATGTATGGCCCCTACGAGCGCTACGAGGTATCGCGGGTGAAGATCCGTGAGTTTGCCGATGCGGTGGATGCACGAGCGACCGAGCACCGTTCGGTCGAGGCCGCCACGGCCGCGGGTTTCAAAGACCTGGTGGCCCCTGACACCTTCGCCGCCGTGATCGCCCAGCGCTCGGAGTTTCATGTGATCGTCGATCCAGAGGTGGGGGTCGACTTCTCCAAGGTCGTCCACGCCGAGGAACGTTTCACGCATCACCGGCCCATCGTCGCCGGGGACGTCATCGAGACCGTGATCCACATAGAAAGCGTCACACAGCGCGCTGGCATCTCCATGGTGAAGACGCGCGCCGAACTGAAGGACGCTACTGGAGCCCCCGTCTCGACGGTGGCCTCCACCCTCGCCGTGAGGGAGGACGCCTGATGCCCGCCACTCGCCCTGCCTTCTCTGTCCTCGCCGTCGGCGACGCGATCGCTACCCGCGAGGTTCGCGTCACCCGGGACAGCCTCGTCCGCTACGCCGGTGCCTCCGGAGATTTCAATCCCATCCACTACAACGACGTCTTTGCCGTTTCTGTCGGGCTTCCCGGTGTCATCGCCCATGGAATGTTCACCATGGGCCAGGCGGCATCCGTCGTCGAGGAGTGGGCCGGGGCCGGGAACGTCGTCGATTACCAGGTGCGTTTCTCCCGCCCGGTCCCGGTGCCGAACCCGGGTGAAGCCATCGTCAGCGTGACGGCGACGGTCGGAGCTCTTGACGAGGAGGCCAAGACGGCGCGTATCGACCTCGCGGTGGAGGTTGACGGACAGAAGGTGCTAGGCAAGGCGCAGGCCGTCGTCGCCTGTGGGTAGGGATTGACGATGGCAGTCGCGCCCCGGTATCGATCCACCACGGCCCCCGATGCCGACCGAATCGCCCACGCCCGACGTGGCGTCCTGGTGCTCTTCCTGTCCATGGGAGTCATGCTCGCTACCCTCCTCTCTCGCCTTCCCACGATTCGCGACGACCTGGGAGTGAACAAGGGACAACTCGCCACCGTCCTCATCTTCGGCGCCGGTGGTGCGCTCGTTGCGCTCCTGCTGACCGGGTGGGCCGCCGCGCGTTTCGGCACCCGCTCCCTCCTGTTCTGGTCGACCCTGACGTACACGTTCTTTTTTCTGGGGCTTGGGGGCGCCTCCCTTGTCGGCCTTCCCGCGCTCTTCGCGGTGAGCCAGTTCTTCGCGGCTTTCAGCTTCGCCTTCACGAACGTTTCCATGAACGCCGAGGCCGCCGCGGTCGAGCGCTATATGAAGCGCAAGGTCATGCCCCAGTTTCACGCGGCGTTCTCGGTGGGCATGTCTCTTGGGCTCGCGATGGGGTGGTTGTTCTCCCACCTCGGTGTGGAACCGATCTGGCACTTCGCCAGTGTCGCCCTCACTCTCATGGTCGTGCGGCTGGCCGTCATCCCCATGGCGGTGATCGACGGCAGGCCGGTCAAATCGGAGGGAATGGGTTTGGGGGGCCCCTTTGCTGTCGCGAAGGCCGAGTTCCGGGATCGTCGTGTCCTCATGATCGGAGCGATCGTGTTCGCGGCGGCGATGACCGAGGGAGCGGCCTCGCAGTGGGTCGCGATATCCGGTGTCGACGATTTTGGGAAGCGCGAGAGCACCGGCGACGCTATGTATTGGGTTTTCGTCATGACCATGCTGGTATTTCGGTCGTTGGGTACCCGCCTGCTCGAACGCTACGGTCGCGTCGCGATGCTCCGGGCTTCGGCCATTTCCACCATCGTGGGGATCTTGATCTTCGCCTTCACGCCAACGTTCTGGCTCGTGCCCGTCGCCCTTGTGTTCTGGGGGATGGGGGCCGCCCTCGGTATACCGATCGGATTTACGGCCGCCGCGGACGAGCCCAAGAGGGCGGCGGCCAGGGTAGCGGCCGTCTCGTCGTTCGCTACCGTGGCAGGCCTCGCGATCCCCCCGATCATCGGGCACCTGGCGGAGGCCACATCCACCCGGCACGCCCTCTTGGTGGTCATCCTGGGTTCCTTGATTACGCTGACGCTTGCGCGTGCGGTCCGGAGGGACGAGCGGATGTTTACCCGACTGAGGAGCCGCCTTGGTGGCCGGCGGGTAGACGAAGCCGGACGGATAGACGAAGCCGGACGGATAGACGAAGCCGGGACCGCTATCGCCGTCTCTCCTTCGGACACCGGCACTACTCTGGTGTGATGAGCCCAAGGCAGAGTCTCGCCGACCTCACGACCCTTAGGATCGGTGGCCCGATAGGCGCCCTCGTGGAAGCCCCGACCGAGGAAGGGCTCATCGAGGCCATCCGGGAGGCCGACGCCTCCGAGGCCTCCCTCCTCGTCCTTGGCGGCGGCTCCAACATTGTCGTGTCGGACGAGGGCTTTTCCGGTGTGGTGGTACGTGATCTCCGGGTGAGCGTTTCTGTGAAGGACTCTCCGGGCGGTGGGGTGAACGTCACGGTCGCGGCGGGGATGCCGTGGGACGAGTTGGTGACCAGGGCAGTCAGGGAGGGGTGGGCTGGCCTCGAGGCGCTTTCCGGGATTCCTGGCTCGACCGGAGCAACCCCCGTGCAGAACGTCGGGGCATACGGGCATGAGGTCTCTGAGGTCATCGCGGCGGTGAAGGTGTGGGATCGGGCCGAGGATCGGGTTCGGATTCTCCCACGAGACGAGTGCGGCTTCACGTATCGCGATTCGCTCCTCAAGCGATCGATGCGGGGTGAGTCCGGGGATGGGAAGCGGTGGCGGCCAACGCCGAGGTTCGTCGTCCTCGACGTCACCTTCCGTCTGGAGTCCGGGGCGCTCTCGGCGCCGGTTCTTTACGGCCAGCTGGCCAAGTCCCTCGGTGTCGAGGTGGGGGAGAGGGCCCAACTCGCACGGGTGAGGGAGGGGGTCCTGCTCCTCCGGTGCTCAAAGGGGATGGTGCTCGACCCCAGTGATCACGACACCTGGAGCGTCGGCTCGTTCTTCACCAACCCCGTCCTCTCGGTTGACCAGGCGAGGCTCCTGCCCGAGGATGCCCCCCGCTTCCCGCTGACCGGCGCGGAAACCCTCAGGGCGGTCAAGGCCGGAGCGGTCAAGATCGGGGCGGTTAGAACCTCAGCGGCATGGCTCATCGAGCACGCGGGCTTCGGCAGGGGGTTCGCCCTGGTCGAAGGCTCCCCCGTGTCGCTCTCTACCAAGCACACGCTTGCCATAACCAACCGTGGCGAAGCGTCGGCGGTCGACATCCTTGACCTCGCTCGACACATCCGTGATGGGGTGCGGAAGGCCTACGGCGTGACGTTGGAGCCGGAGCCCATACTCATCGGCCTCTCGCTGTAGCCCCTATTCGGTGGTGACCGCCTCCAGAATGTTGAGTTTCGCCGCTCGCTTGGCTGGCACGATGGCTGCGAGGATGCCCGTAATGATGGCGATAAAGGTGTAGATGACGAGGCTCACCCAGGGGACGGTTACACCCACGTCCTCGAACATATCGAAGGATTTGATGAGGGCCGCTCCCGTGGCCACACCAAGGATGAAACCAAAGAATGCACCGAGGACCGACATGAACACCGACTCGAGGGTGATGATCCTGCGAACGGACTTTCGGCTGAGGCCGACGGCCCGGAGGAGCCCGATCTCTCTGGTCCGCTCCGCGACGCTCAGGAACAGAGTGTTCGCCACACCGAAGATTCCGATGACGAGCGCCATCCCCAGCAACCCCATAAGGGCCGCCAGAACCCCGTCGAGCATTGAGCTCATCGTCTTGGAGTATTCGTCGGTGGTCACGACCTTGAGGCGGGGGTTGTCCACTACTGCAGCCTCGATCTCCGCACGGATTGCCTCGATATCCGCACCGTCCTCGATCGCGATCATGGTGTTCATGGGGGATAGTCCCTCGTGGAGGATCCTCCCATCGGACCACGAGACCCAGTAGCTGGGGTCCCCCTCCTGGAGGTACGTGCCCGCTATGACGAGGTCGAGTTCCCCGTCGACCCCAACGAAGGTGAGCGTGTCACCCATGCCGTGGCCCTCCTCGAGTACGGCGGGGCTGACAAACACTTCTCCGGGATCAAGGGTCGAGAAGGAGGGCTCGACGTTGTAGACGTAGGCGGCCTCTGCCGTCTTCGCGTCAATGGGAATGATCTCGACGGATTTCCCATCCAACTCCACGATGTCGAGGCTATAGAAGTGCACCGCCGTCACGCCGTCGACGGCGCTGATCGAGACGAGCTCCTCATCGCTGATAGGGGCAAAGGTGTCGGTTGCCATATCCCCGCCGACAATGAAGGTCGCCGAGGCGGTCCCCACCAGCATCTCGTTGATCACGGTCTTGATCGAGGAGACGACGGTCGTCATCATCGCGAGGAGCATGACGCTGAAGATCAGGGCCCCCGCCGTGTTGGCCGTACGCCGGGGCTCGCGCTTCGAGTTGTTCACCGCGAGCGTTCCATTGATCCCGAACACCCTCCTGAACGCCGGCCGTATCCAGGTGGTGAGGGGGCCGATGAACGCGGCGACGAGAAGGATCGTGCCGATCAGGGCGAGGGCGGTCGCGATGCCCACCCAAGCGGCCTTGGGCCACCTGGGCGGGAAGAAGGCGCAGAGGGCCGCGGCGGAGGCGGCAACGAAGAATCCCACCCCGATGAGGCTGCGGGAGGATAGCCCCCTGCGCTTCTGGGTGGCCTCGTCCCGGAGGGCCTCCATGGGGGAGATGCGGGAGGCGCGGATGGCGGGGAGCATGGCGGCGACGACGGTGGTGCCGATTCCGGTGGAAAAGCCCCAGATGAGGGCGGGCGCGGGAAGGGTGAGAGCCCCGATGTTCGCCCCGAAACCCATGACGGTCGCAACGATGAACTTGATCACCGAAGCCATTCCGTAGCCGACGATGAGGCCAAGGACGGAGCCGACGAGACCGATGATGAGCGCCTCAAGCAGGATCATCATGCGTATCTGCTGGGGGGTCGCCGCGATGGCCCTCAAGAGCCCGAGTTCCCGGGTGCGTTGGGTGACGAGCGTCTGGAAGGTGTTCGTGATGAGGAGGGCGCCGACGATGATGGAGATGAAGGCGAATACCAGGACGAAGATGTTGATGACATTGATGAACGAGGCGACCTCCTCGTCCATCTCCTTGATGACGTCGATGGCGAGCTCGGCCCGGATGTCCGAGGGGAGGATCTCCCTGATCGAGTCGCGGACCGCGACCGGGTCGTATCCGTCCTCGACCACCACCGAGATGTTGGTGACCTCACCCTCCTGCCGGACGATCACCTGAGCCTCGTCGTAGTCGAGGTAGGCCAGCATCATGCCGTTCATGGAATTGGATTCACCGAACTCCACCAGGCCGACGAGGGTGTACTCGAACTTCTCCGATTCCATGAGGCGTTGGAAAGTGATCCGGTCACCGATTGTATAGCCTTCCTTCTCGGCCGATGCCGAGTCGAGGACCACCTGGGTATCCGTTAGCGGGGCGTGCCCCTCGACGAGGACGACGTTGTCGAGATCGGGGGATCCGTTCCACCCGATGACGATGATCATCCCGCCCATGAGGTTGGGCTTCCCGTCGGAGCCCATGAGGGTTGCCATGCCGCTGACGACGGGAGCTACCCTCTCGACACCCTCGACGGCCGCAACCTCATCGACCCACGTGTCGTCGAACGTCGGGATGTTCATGCTCATGAAAGAGTTCTCGTCATCCTTGGCGGGGAGGACCTGGAGATCGGTCGCTCCGTAGATCTCCTTCGCCATCGTGCTGAAGGAGTTCTGGATGGCGTTCGTCAGGACGAACGTGCCGGAGACGAACGAGGTGGCCAGCACGACCGCGATAGTGGTGAGGATGAGCCTCTTGGGGTTGTGACGAACGGTTCTCCAGGCCAGTCGGAGCATGTTTTAATGCCCCATCTTCTTCATGCGGTCGAGGACCTTGTCGGCGGTGGGGTTGGTCATCTGGTCGACGATGTGGCCGTCTTCGAGGAACAGGACTCGGTCGGCATAGGCGGAAGAGGTGGGGTCGTGGGTGACCATGACGATGGTCTGCCCGAACTCCTTGACCGCGCGCCGCATGAAGCCGAGCAGTTCGGCACTGGACTTCGAGTCAAGGTTCCCTGATGGTTCGTCGGCGAAGATGATCTCCGGCTTGGCGATCAACGCCCTGGCGACGGCGACCCTCTGCTGTTGGCCGCCACTGAGTTCGGCAGGCAGGTGATGCAACCGGTCCCTGAGTCCCAGGACGTCGACGATCTGGTCGAACCATTCCTCGTCGACCGACCGGCCAGAGATGTCCAACGGAAGGCGGATGTTCTCACGTCCGGTGAGCGACGGGATGAGGTTGTAGGCCTGGAACACGAAACCGATGTGGTCTCTGCGGACGTTCGTAACCTGGGCTTCACTCAACGTTGTCAACTCGATGTCGCCGATGAAGGATCTGCCGGCTGTCAGGAAGTCCAGTCCGGCGATGGTGTGGAGCAGGGTCGACTTGCCGGACCCGGACGGACCCATGATCGCCGTAAACCGGCCTCGCTCAATGTCGACGTCGATGCCGTCGAGTGCGCGCACGGTCATCTCTCCGTGGCCGTAGTCCTTGTAACCCTTCTGCATCGACGCCGCAACATCCGACGCCACCTTCGTGGAAGCCATGGCAGGCCCTTCCTCTGTTTGGGTGGAATGTCAGGAATGGCACTCCAATGCCTAGAGTCTGGCGGAAGATCACTCCGCGAGTCATCGTCCGCATGGACGATATTCAGGAGGGCCCGGGCCTCAAGGCCCGGGCCCTCCCGAGAAAATGGCGCGCGTACCGGATGCCGTCTCCTTTACTCGGTGGTAACGGCCTCCAGGATGTCGATCTTCGACGCCCGCCAGGCCGGCACGATGGCCGCGATGATGCCCGCAAGGATCGCGAGGACCGCGTAGATCACGAGCCACACGACCGGAATGGCGACCATACCCAGCCCCATGGACTTGAGTGCGATCACGAGGGCCACCCCCAGTCCGGTGCCGAGCACGATACCCAGCAGCGTACCGAAGAGCGACATGATGACCGACTCGAGCGTGATCATCCGCCACACCGACCTTCGACTCACCCCGACGGCGCGGAGCAGGCCGAGTTCGCGGGTCCTCTCGGTGATCGAGAGGAACAGCGTGTTCGCCACGCCCAGGATCGCGATGACGAGCGCCGCTGAGAGCATGATCGTGATGATGAGGAGCATCTGGTCGAAGAACTCCGTGAACTCCTGGGCAAGGACATCGGGCGGGAGGACCTCAAGGAGCGGGAACTCCTCGAGGCTGGTTTCGATGGCCACGAGTGTTTCCTGAACGTTCGCGTCCTCCTCGAAGTTGACCATGACCATCCACGTGGTGATCTCGTCGTCGAGTTGCTGCCCGAGCGGCCAGTCCACGAAGACGTCCGGGTCGCCGTCGACCGTGTGTGTGCCGACTATCACCAGGTCGAGGGTCGCGTCCTGACCCACGACGGTGATCGTGTCGTCCACGTCGTACCCCAAGTCCTGCATGCGGGGCCCGATGAAGGCGCCGTCGTCAATGTGGGACATGGTTGGCTCGGTGGGGTAGGTGTAGACGTCTTCGATCGTCTCGGCCTCGACGGCACCCAGCATGATTTCCTTGTCGTCGACTTCGGCGATGCCCCATCCGATGAGCGACGTGAAGTCCACGCCGTCAATGGACTGAACGATCTCGACGGCCTTGTCGGGCACGTCCACGGGTGGACCCATGAGGTTCCCGGCGACGATTGCGTCGGAGTAGATGAGGGTGGAGAAGGCATCGCGGATCGAGACCTTCGCCGATTCGGTCAGGGTGGCCGTGAATGAGAGGAGCAGCACGCCGATCATGAGGGCGCTCGCCGTGATGCCGGAGCGACGGGGCTCGCGCTGGATGTTGCCGGCGGCGAGCTTGCCGTCGATGCGGAACGCCTTCGTGAGCGCGCCTTTCAGCCCCTTGCTGAGCCAGGTCAAGATTTGGGCGGAAAGCAGGGTCACCCCGAAAATGAGCAGAACGGCCCCGACCGCGACCCACAACCAGGGCCGCTCGACCTCGGTATATAGGCCGATCGGGACGCACACGGCCCCGACGGCCGCCAGGCCGCCCCCGATACGGTTGCGGAGCTTCAGGGGCTTGCGCTGAGATGTGCCGGCCTCTCGAAGAGCCTCCATCGGGGAGATCTGCGACGCGTGGATCGCGGGCAGGAGGGCGGAGACGATAGTGACTCCCAGGCCGACCACGACTCCCCACACGAGGGCATCCAAGGGCAGCGTCGGGGTGTCCAGGCCCATGGCATTCGGGCTCGCCTCAATTCCCGCGACAAGACCGAGGGCCAACAGGTAGCCGAGGGCGATGCCCGCGACGGAGGCCATAATCGCGATGACCAGGGCCTCGAGGAGGATCTGCCTGCGAACCTGCTCACCCCGGGCGCCTAGGGCGCGGACCAGCCCGATTTCGCGCGTCCGCTGGGTGACGATGATGCGGAAGGTGTTGGCGATGATGAAGGCCCCGACGAAGACCGCGATGAGGGCGAAGACGAGGGTGAAGACGTCCACCATCTGCATAACGCTGGCGAGGCCTTCCTGCTGCTCCAGCAGGAGTTCTTCGTTGCTTCGAGCCTCCACGTTGTCGGGGAGTGCCGCGTGGAGGTTCTCCAGAACCGTCTCCACGTCGTACCCCTCGGCCACGTAGACGCTGATATCGGTCAGCTGCCCCTCCTTGTGCGAGAGTGTTTGCAGGTCCTCGAGTGTGAGGTCAACTAGGGTCGCGCTCATGAGCCGGTTGGCGGAACCGAACTGGGTGGAGCCGACGAGGTCAAACTCAGCGATACCCTCGTCGGTCGCGACGAGAAGAGTGTCGCCGACCTCGTAGTCATACCGGGCCATGCCACCGATGTCCATCACGGCCTCGCCTGAGGCCTGGGGCGACCGGCCCTCCACGATGGTCATGAGGCTCAGTTCGACGTCGTCATCCCAGGCGTAGAACAGGTTGGGTGCCCCCGTCTGCTGCGGGAGGTCTCCATCGGATTCGAGGATGAAGCCGTAGTACTCGACGGTCGCGCCCGCCTTGGCCACTCCCTCGACCTCTTGAACGGTGTCGAAGACCTCTTCAGGGAAGGTGTTTCGGCTCGCCCCTTCGTGGTTGAAGGAGTCTGTTTCGGCGATAGAGATGTCGCCTCCGGCATAGATCTCCTCAAGCATCGCCGAGAAGCTTGAACCGATCGTGTTGGTGAAGGTGTGTATGGCCACGACCAGGGAGACTCCGAGCATGACGGCGATGCTGGTGAGGATGAGCCGTTTGGGGTTGTGTTTGATGGCTTTGAGGGCGAGTCTGAGCATGGTCTAGTGGCCCATCTTCTTCATGCGGTCGAGGACCTTGTCGGCGGTGGGGCTCGCCATCTCGTCGACGATGTGGCCGTCTTCGAGAAACAGGACTCGGTCGGCATAGGCGGAAGAGGTGGGGTCATGGGTGACCATGACGATGGTTTGACCGAACTCCTTGACCGCGCGACGCATGAACCCCAGCAGTTCGGCACTGGACTTCGAGTCAAGGTTCCCTGATGGTTCGTCGGCGAAGATGATCTCCGGCTTGGCGATCAACGCCCTGGCGACGGCGACCCTCTGCTGTTGGCCGCCACTGAGTTCGGCAGGCAGGTGATGCAACCGGTCCCTGAGTCCCAGGACGTCGACGATCTGGTCGAACCATTCCTCGTCGACCGACCGGCCAGAGATGTCCAACGGAAGGCGGATGTTCTCACGTCCGGTGAGCGACGGGATGAGGTTGTAGGCCTGGAACACGAAACCGATGTGGTCTCTGCGGACGTTCGTAACCTGGGCTTCACTCAACGTTGTCAGCTCGATGTCGCCGATGAAGGATCTGCCGGCTGTCAAGAAGTCCAGTCCGGCGATGGTGTGGAGCAGGGTCGACTTGCCTGAACCGGAAGGACCCATGATCGCGGTGAACTGTCCCCGCTCAATGTTGACGTCGATACCATCCAACGCCCGGACGGCCATCTCCCCATGGCCGTAGTCCTTATAGCCCTTCTGCATCGACGCCGCATACTTCGACGCCGCCTTCGTGGAAGCCATCATTTGCCTTTCTGTGTGTAGTCGTGAAGAACAATGAACCTATGCCCAGAGTCTGACGGAGATCGGCATGCGGGACCATCGGCCGAACGGATGGTTGTCGGTCATCCTTCTGGGGGATGACCCGGACAGGAACTCTCGGGGTTTTCCCGGGGGTCGCTACTCAGTCGTGACCGCCTCGAGGATGTCGAGCCTCGAGGCCCGTCTCGCGGGAAGGGCGGCCGCGGCGAGGCCCGCCAGGACCGCGACCAGGAAGTAGATCCCCAGGAGAATCCAGGGGATGGACAGGGTGGTGAAACCCAGGTCCTTGAGGGCCACCATCATGGAGGCACCGAGAGCAGTACCCAGGACGATGCCCATGGCCGCCCCGAAGACGGCGATGACGGTGGACTCCAGGCAGATCATCCCCCGGACCGCCCATCGACTGAGGCCGACGGCGCGGAGCAGGCCGATCTCCCGCGTCCGCTCGGTCACGGACAGCAGGAGGGTGTTGGCGATGCCTAGGACCGCGATGACCACGGCCCCGGACAAGAGAGCAGAGATGAAGGCCAGGAGGAGGGTGACGAGGTCGTTCGCCATCTTGACGAGGTCGTTGCTCTCGAAGGTCTCGACGAGCGGGAAGTCGGAAAGCGCCTCATCCAGCGACGCCCGGACCTCGGCCAGGTCGCTTCCCGGCTCGATCGTCAGGAGGACACTGGTGGTCTCGATGCTCCAGAACAGATGTTCTCCCGTGGCCCAGTCGACCAGGAGCGCCTCGCCGATGGCGCCTTCGAACTCGCCCGTGATCGTGAGCCTGAGATCCTCCTTTGCGCCATCGAGGAGGATGGTGCCACCGGGCTCGTAGCCGAGATCCTGGAGGGCGGGCCCGATGTACACGTCTCCCCCGACCTGTCCGATGGACGGGTCCGAGTCAAAGGAGTACATGAGGTCGGCCGCCGCGGTATCGACCACCGCCACCCGGAACTTGGTGTCCTCGATCCGGACGACGCCGGAGCCCCAGCGCATGGTGTCCTCGACCCCCGGGGTGTCCCGGACGATTTCGTACGCCGCTGGGCCGACGACCGGGCCGGAGGCGAAGTTGACCTGGCTCGAGGAGACGGACAGGTCGGCGAGGACGTTGCCCGCGACCTGCTCTTTCGCGAGTTCGCGAGCCGAGCCCGAGATGGTCGCGGCGAGCGACAGGAGCATGACGCCGATCATCAGGGCGGAGGCCGTGTTGGCCGAGCGCCGAGGCTCGCGATGGATGTTCGATACCGCGAGCGTTCCCGTGGCACCAAAGAGGCGCGCGAAGGGGGCACGGATGGCGTCGGCAAGGGGGACGAGGAGGGTCGGGGAGAGGAGGGTCGCGCCGAGGATGAGGAGGATTGCGCCGGGGGCCACCCAGGCGATGGGCGTGCCCAGGGGGGTGCACAGGCCGACGGCGACCAGGGCCGCGGCGGCTCCAGTCATGGCCATCCCTACGCGGGTGCGCAGGCGGAGGGGTTTGCGGGAGTGGGTCCCGGCCTCCCTCATGGCCTCCATCGGATGGATTCGGGAGGCGTGGATGGCGGGCAGCATCGCGGAGCCGAGGGTCACCCCGAAGCCGACGATGAGGCCCAGGACGATGGCGTCGAGGGGGAGGGGGATCGAGTTGTAGGTGTTCCCGAAGGAGGACTCCATCATCTTGAGCAGGACGAAGGCGAGGAGCCACCCCAACCCGATGCCGACCACGCTCGCGACCGAAGCGATGAGGGACGCCTCGAAGAGGATCATCCGGCGCACCTGGGAACCGCTCGCCGCGATCGCGCGGAGGAGGCCGATCTCGCGGGTGCGCTGGGTCACGACGATGCGGAACGTGTTCACGATGATGTACGCCCCCACGAACACGGAGACGAACGCGAAGATGAGGACGACGACGTCGATGATCCCCATGATGTCCGCGACTTCTTCGTCCAGTTCTTCCGTGAGGAACTCGGAGGTGGTCGCCCGTGCGCCCTCGGGAAGCAGGCCGGAGGCGGGCCCGACAAGGGAGGCGTGGCCGACCCCGGCATCGGGGACAATGTCGATCCGGTCGTAGCCCCCGTCCCCGACCCGGACCTCCCGGGCATCCTCAAGGGAGAGGTAGACGAGCGAGGCGCCTTGAAGGATGTTCTGGTTGCCGAATCGAACAGTCCCCACGAGGGTGTAATCCTTGACACCGCCGAACGTCGCGAGATGGAGGGTGTCGCCGAGCGCCCACGTCCCGTTCTCGAAGGAGTGGACGTCGAGGAGGATCTCCCCGGAGTCCTGGATCGCCCGGCCTTTGAGGACGGTGGCGCGGGAGACCTCTGGATTGTCGGACCAGTTCCACACGATCGTCGGGGCGCCCGACAGGGGCTCTCCGTCCTCGCCCAGCAAGGGGGCATCGCCGGAGGCATCGATCCGAGGCTCGACCTCCGCCACCCCGGGGAGGCCCCCGAGCGCTTCGACCGTCTCGTCCGTGAGGAGAGGGACGGGGGCATCGCCTTCGAAGTCGGGATCCGGCGTGATGACGACGCGGCCCGAGCCGTAGTAGCTCTCGTTGAGGTCACCGATCCCGAGTTGGGCGGCGCTCGTGAGGACGAAGGTCGCCGAGACGAGAGCGACTCCGAGCATGACCGCGATGCTCGTGAGGATCAAGCGTTTGGGGTTGTGTCGGACGGTCTTCAGTGCGAGTCGGAACATGGCATCTTCCTGTTTGCCCCCAGTCTGGTGCCCGCAGGCGGTATCGACCATCGGTCGCACGGATGTTGCCGCGCCCTTTTCCTCAGGGATGACCCCGATCCGCGCCTCGGGGGGAACCCCGAGGCCTAGCGAGGCGATATCCCTACCCGCGCGGTGCGACGATCCCGGAGTCGTAGGCCTCGACGACGGCCTGGACCCGGTCCCTCACGCCGAGCTTGGTGAGGATGTGGCTCACGTGGGTCTTGACGGTGGTCGACGACAAGAACAACTCCTTGGCGATTTCGTGGTTGGACAGCCCCCGCGCCATGAGTTGAAGAACCTCGACCTCACGCTCGCTCAAATCCCCGATCGCCTCCTCCGTCGGCACGTGCTCCACGTCCGTCGTCTCCTCAGCCCGCTCCGCCCTGGCGAACTGCTCGATGACCCGGCGCGTCACCTCGGGGGCGAGAAGCGCCTCCCCGCCCGCGATGATCCGGACCGACTCGACCAGGGTGTCGCCGTCGGCGCTCTTGAGGAGGAATCCTGACGCCCCGGCCCGGAGCGCCCCGTATACGTACTCGTCCAGGTCGAAGGTCGTGAGGATGACGACCTTCGCGTCCGGGTCGGCGGCTAGCACCTCGCGGGTCGCGGCGAGGCCGTCCATGCCGGGCATACGGATGTCCATGAGGACGATGTCCGGGTGGTGCTCCTGAACGGCCGCGGCGGCCTTCTCCCCCTCCTCGACCTCGCAGCACACCTCGATGTCAGGCTCGGAGTCGAGGATCATCCTGAGGCCGGCGCGGACCATGGCCTGGTCGTCGACGAGAAGCACCTTGATCATGGGCGGGATCCCTTCCGAGGGGTGGGCTTGGGGGCTTCGGGGACAATCTCAGAGCGACGAGATGGCGGAAGGATGGTGTCGTCGTGTGAGGGCAGCACGGCGGAGATGCGGAACCCTCCCCCGGGGCGAGGCCCGAGTTCGATCGATCCTCCGAGGGCCAACACCCTTTCTCGGATCCCGGCGATGCCGTGGCCCCCACCCGTAGCCAAGGCGTCAGCGATGACCCCCCGCCCGTCGTCCTCGATCGTTACGGTTACCGCTTCGGGGTCACGGAGGACAAGGGCCGATGCCCGCGCCCCAGGACCCGCATGCTTGAGGGCATTGGTGAGGGACTCCTGGACGATTCGATAGGCGCTGAGCTCGACGCCCGCGGGGACGTGTGCCTTGCCGATGATCTTGAGATCGACGGGAAGCCCGGCGTCCTCGACCTGCTTGGCGAGGGCCGGGAGGGAGGCCAGCGCCGGCATGGGATCGAGGTGGACGACGCTCGCGGGGGCGTAGGACGTGCCCACCTCGGGTTCCCCGGATTCGGATTCGGAGGAGTCCCGGAGCACCCCGATCATTCGGTTCATCTCTACCAGGCCCTTGCGTCCGGAATCGCTGATGATCCTGAGGGCCTCCGTCACGGCGGGCTTTGCCTCGCCAAGGGCTCGGCGGGCCCCCTCGGCCTGAAGGGTCATGACGGTGATCTCGTGGGCGACCACATCGTGGAGTTCGCGGGCGATGCGCGCGCGTTCGGTTCGGATCGCGGCCTCGGTCGCCTCGCGCTGGGAGAGGACTGCCCCACGATGGGCAACCTCAAGGGCGGTGGCGCGCTCGCGGGAGAGGGCGTCGGCCCGGCCGATTCCGAAGGGGATGGTGATCACCAGGATCATGGTCACGAGGTGAACGATCTGGACGGAATCCGAACTTAGGATTCCCAGCGTCGTCCAGCCACTCGTGATCACGAGCGCCACCCCTCCCCAACGATAGGCCTGTCGCGTCGGGAGGAACGTCGCGACCGCGTGGATAGCCACGACGAGCCCAAGCATGGCGATGGTGTCCCTGTACTCGAGCCCGCGATCGACGACCCACGCCGCGAGGACGATGACGAGCACGGTCCGGGGTGTGCTCTGGCGCCAGATCAGGGGCAACGTCTGAGCGATGATCAGGACGATGCCGAGGAAGTCCTGCTCACGCATCCCGGAAAGGCCAAAATCCGTTCCCGGACCGGTGTACAGCATCGCGAGGGTGCAGAGGGCAAGGGCGATGCCGACATCAAGCCGACGAAGCCCGAGGGCGGGCTTGCGGTCGATGTCGGTCTCGCTCATGAGTCGATGCTAGGCCCAGAGGGCGATGGCGCGGATCGGCCGATCGGACGATTGGGCAGTGGCCTACGGCCTGCGGTCCGGTTGTCAGCCGTCCTTGCGGGACGACCAGCGGAAGGTCTTGAGGGCAAGGACGAGTCCGATAATCAGCCAGATCCCCACGACTATGGCACCCGTCCCGAACTCCCAGGAGTTATTGGGTTCTTGACTCCGCATGAAGTCCGGGAGGAAGACTCCCCGCATCGATTGGGCCATCCATTTGAGGGGGAAGATGCCCGCGATGTTCTGCATCCAATCGGGGATCTGACTAAAGGGGAAGTAGACACCAGAGATGAACTGGAGGACCAGAACCACCGGGACCATGATGGCGCTTGCGCTCTTACCCGTGCGGGGGACGGACGACATCGCAATCCCGAGAACCGTCGAAGTCGAGATCGCCAGGAGGAACACCCACGCGAAGGTGAGCCAGATCCGGCCCTCGGTAGGAAGGGGGATACCGAGTAGCACCCGCGCCACCACCAGCATCAGACCGAGCTGGGCGATGGAGACGAAGATGACCTGGATGACCTTGCCCCCGAAGTACGCGGCGGAAGGAAGGGGGGTGCCGCGGAGGCGCTTGAGGACACCCTGGTCGCGTTCGATCGGGATGGCGGTCGCCAGGTTCTGGAACCCGGTATACACGATTCCCGAGGCCAGCATTCCAGGCAGAAAGTACTGCTTGAAGTTGACGACGACTGGGGTGTCCATTCCCTCGGTGACGTCTAGGTTGCCCATGATCGCCGCGAACAGCAGGAGGAAGATCGTGGGAAACAGGAAGATGAAGATCATGCTGTCGCGATCCCGGAAGAAGATGCGAATCTCTGTGACGGCTCGTTCCCACACGAGGGACCAGAGGTCTGGGCGGGTCGCGATGACGGAAGTCGAGGTGGTCATGAGGCGTCCTTCCCGTTGTGGCCGACAAGTTCCAGGTAGGTGTCCTCAAGCGTCGGACGTCGAACGGCGAGCCCTGGGACCTCGCCGTCTGTCCCGGCGTGCTTCTCGATCAAATCGCGGATGAACGCCGTCGGTTTGGGTGTTTTCTTCTCCCGCTTCTTTCCGCCCTGCTCCCAGGAGACGATCGCCCCAGCCCCGCCGGACTCCCTCAGACCCCGGGGGGTGTCCAGAGCGACCAACCGGCCCTGGGTGATAACCCCCACGCGGTCGGCGAGGTAGTCGGCTTCCTCAAGATAGTGCGTGGTCAGGATGATTGTGATGCCGTCATCCTTAAGCCTGTCGATGAGCTTCCAGAAGGTTCGTCTGGCCTCCGGATCAAAACCCGTGGTCGGCTCATCGAGGAAGAGCAGATCCGGTCTTCCGACGATGCCGAGGGCCACGTCGAGGCGGCGCCTCTCTCCGCCCGACATAGTCTTGCTGCGGCGGTCTGCTATCTCGTCAAGGCCGACGGCCTGGAGGATACTATCCGTATCTTGGGGGTTGGGGTAGAACGATCCGATGTGATCGATGTACTCGCGCGCGGTGATGGGTGTCTCGTCGGCGCTCGACTGGAGGACGATGCCGATGCGCTCGCGCCAGTCACGGGTCGGGTGGGCTGGATCGTGCCCCAGAACGAAGACCTCGCCCGAGGTGCGTTTGCGGTAGCCCTCGAGGATTTCGATGGTGGTGGTCTTGCCAGCCCCATTGGGGCCGAGCAGGGCGAAGCACTCGCCGATGTGGATGTCGAGGTCGAGGCCATCGACGGCTGGTTTGCGCCCATACTCTTTCCGGAGGCCCCGGATACTCACGGCGGTGTCTGTCATAGCAGTGTTTCTCACGGCCACGACTCTATCCGCTCACGCGTGGATGTGAGTCATCATTGAGGACGATTGCGGTCATTTCTGCCTCAGGGCGATGCCCCATGTTATTGGGACGATGACTGTTCTTCGCTGACGGGGTCCTTGCGCTGTCGCCTACCCCTCGGCGAAGAGCCGCTGGAGTCGTCCGACACCCTCGACGAGGTCCTCGTCACCCAGGGCGTAGCTCAAGCGGAGGAACCCGCTCGGCCCGAACGCCTCACCGGGAACGACCGCGACCTCGACCTCCTCGAGGATGAGAGCGGCGAGTTCGGCGGAGTTGGCGGGTACCTTGCCCCGGATCTCCCGGTCGACAAGTGCCTCGACGGAGGGATAGCAGTAGAACGCACCCTTGGGCGTCGGGCATACCACCCCATCGATCTCGGACAGCATCGACACCATGGTCTGTCGGCGCTGATCGAATGCCTTCCGCATGAGGACGACATCTTCAAGCCCGCCCTCAAGAGCTGCGATGGCCGCACGTTGGGAGACGTTGGCGACGTTTGATGTCAGGTGTGACTGGAGGTTTGCGGCGGCCTTGATGACATCGAGCGGGCCGATCATCCACCCCACTCGCCAACCGGTCATGGCGTAGGTCTTAGCGACACCGTTAACCACAATGCAGGTGTCGGCGAGATCCGGCACCACCTTGACGATCGGGGTGAAGACGGCGTCGTCGTAGGTCAGGTGTTCGTAGATCTCGTCCGTCACCACCCAGACGCCGTGTTCGAGCGCCCACTCGCCGATGGCCTTGGTCTGTTCGGGCGAATACACCGCTCCTGTGGGGTTGGAGGGTGAACAGAAGAGGAGGGCTTTGGTGCGGGGGGTCCGGGCCGATTCGAGTTGCTCCACCGTGACGAGGTAGTCCTGATCGGGACCGGCAAAGACCTCGACGGGTTGGGCGCCGGTAAGGCGGATCGCCTCTGGGTAGGTGGTCCAGTATGGGGCGGGGAGGATGCATTCGTCACCGTCGTCGAGGATGGCAGCGAAGGCCTGGAACACGGCTTGCTTGCCTCCGTTGGTCACGATGGTCTGGGCGGGATCGATCTCGTAGCCGGAGTCTCGTAGCGTCTTGACGGCGATGGCCTCGCGAAGGGCTGGAAGGCCGGCGGCAGGTGTGTACCGGTGGTTGGCGGGGACACGGGCGGCAGCGACGGCAGCCTCGACGATGTAGTTGGGTGTCGGGAAGTCCGGCTCACCAGCCCCGAAGCCGATGACGGGGCGTCCGGCGGCCTTGAGAGCTTTCGCCTTGGCGTCGACGGCGAGGGTGGCGGATGGGGCGATGGCGCCAAGTCGCTTGGATACACGGCGCGGGGCAGGGGTGGCGTTCACGTCCACCATTGTGGCATCCTCCGGCTAAGCCCGTGTCAGACGACAGTCCCCGTTTCTTCCATCCGCACGGGTCGGGGGACTCAAGATGCAGTTGGTATAGAGCCCCGGGTGTTTCACACCACACGAGTCACTAGTGCACTTCGACCCGTGCGGACGACTGGGAGACCGGCTGACGGTTCGACGGTGGAGCCTAATCCGCGTAGACTGAGCGACCGGCGATTGACAATCGTGACGATGGATTGCACCCAAACGCGGATTCGGAACGGTGTCAAAAGCCAACGGGGGACCCACCTCCCCCATAGGGCAGTGGCGCAATTGGTAGCGCATCGGTCTCCAAAACCGACGGTTGGGGGTTCGAGTCCCTCCTGCCCTGCGTACAGTAGGACCCCGCGTGCATGTGAGAAAAGGACCAATGGTGAGCGAATCCGCTATCACGGATGCTGAAGAGAAGGACCCGCGGCACGAGAGCCGGGGTTTCTTCGGCCGTCCCGTACTGTTCGTTCGGCAGGTGGTTTCCGAGCTCAAACGCGTGGTTACGCCGTCGGTGGAGGAGTGGCGTCGCTACACGATCGTCGTGGCGATATTCGTCTTGGTGGTCGTCACGATCGTGACGATCTTCGACTTCATTTTTGGACTACTCGTAGAGAAGGTGTTCGGTGGTTAACGATATTTCCGATGACGGCTTGGTTGAAGCCGTAGGCGACAGCCCTATGGAAGCCTTGTCCGCCGTCGAGGTGATCGTAGAGCCGGAGCCGACCGTTGAGGCTGAGGTGGCCATCGAGCCGGAGCCGACCGTTGAGGCCGAATCCGTCTCGGAGGTTGAGGAGGAGGATCCGACCGCCGCATTCCGCGCCGAACTCGGCTCGCGTGAGGGCGACTGGTACGTCATCCATTCGTACTCGGGACACGAGAAGCGAGTCAAGCAGGCGATTGAGCATCGTATCGAGAGCCTCCACATGGAGGAATTCATCTTCCAGGTCGAGGTTCCGATCGAGGATGTTACCGAGATCAAGAATGCCCAGAAGCGCAAGATCTCCCGTGTCCGCATTCCCGGCTATGTCCTGGTCCGCATGATCCTTACGGATGAGTCGTGGGGAGCTGTGCGAAACACTCCAGGTGTTACGGGTTTCGTCGGTCATGCCCACCAGCCCGTTCCGCTCATGATCGATGAGGTCTATTCGATGCTTGCCCCCGCCGAGGCCAAACCGGCGAAGGGCACCGAGGGCGGGGGATCGGGTTCCTCTACCGTCGAGGTGGACTTCGTCGTTGGAGAGTCGATCACCGTCATCGATGGCCCGTTTGCCACCTTGCCCGCCACCATCTCAGAGATCAACGTGGAGTCCCAGAAGCTCCACGTCCTCGTTTCCATCTTCGGCCGGGAGACCCCGGTCGAGTTGTCGTTCAACCAAGTTCAGAAACTCTAGGTCGAACGCCTACCGGCGATCAACGCCACGAAAGACAAAGGACCCGCTACATGGCACCCCCGAAGAAGAAGAAAAAGGTTGTCGGGCTGATCAAGCTCCAGATTCAGGCTGGCGTGGCCAACCCTGCGCCGCCCATCGGTCCCGCTCTGGGTCAGCACGGCGTCAACATCATGGAGTTCTGCAAGGCGTACAACGCAGCAACGGAGTCGCAGCGGGGGAACGTTATCCCCGTCGAGATCACGGTGTATGAGGATCGGTCATTCGACTTCATCCTCAAGACTCCCCCAGCGGCCGAACTGATTAAGAAGGCGGCCGGTCTGGAAAAGGGTTCGGCTACGCCCCATACGGACAAGGTGGGTTCGCTCACCGAGGCCCAGGTGCGACAGATAGCCGAACAGAAGATGCCCGACCTCAATGCCAATGACATTGACGCCGCGGCGAAGATCATCGCCGGTACCGCCCGGTCGATGGGCGTTACCGTTCAGTAATCACCCCAGTGGATGGGTCACGCGCTGACCCGCTACCCACGACTGCTAAGGAGTTGCAGATGACCAAGCGCAGCAAGGCGTACCGCGACGGGGCTCAACTCGTCGACCGGAGCCAGGTGTATTCCCCGCTCGAGGCCGTGCGCCTCGCGCAGAAGACCGCCTCGAAGAAGACGGACTCGACCATCGACGTGGTGTTTCGACTGGGGGTCGATCCCCGCCAGGCGGACCAGGCCGTCCGTTCGACCGTCATCCTTCCTCACGGAACCGGGAAGACCTCTCGGGTCCTGGTCTTCGCAACAGGGGACAAGGCGGAAGCGGCTCGGGCAGCCGGTGCCGAGATCGTCGGCGATGACGAGCTCATCGACGAGGTGGCTGGAGGCCGAATGGACTTCGACGCCATCGTCTCCACTCCCGACCTCATGGGAAAGGTCGGTCGGCTAGGCAAGGTACTTGGCCCCCGTGGCCTCATGCCGAACCCCAAGACCGGCACCGTGACCATGGATGTGGCCAAGGCCGTGAGTGACATCAAGGGAGGCAAGATCGAGTTCCGTGTAGACAAGCACGCCAACCTCCACACGATAATCGGCAAGGCGTCGTTCGGCGACCAGAAGCTCGTCGAGAATTACACAACCGTTCTTGAGGAGATTCTTCGAGTCAAGCCATCGACGTCAAAGGGACGGTACCTCTCCAAGGTGACGATCTCGGCGACAAGCGGCCCGGGCATCCCGGTCGACCCCACGGCATCGGGGCCGACCGAGGAGTAGAAGCGACTTGCGTCGGGGGCCCCTCCCCCGTACCATGACAGACGCCAAAGACCGCCGGTCGCCCGGCTCGCAAGAGTCGGACCGAAGTCCCGCAACAGCGGAGGCCAGCGCAGGAGAGAGTGTGACGCTTGCCGGATCCCTCGGCCAGCCAGACGCCCCGCCCTGCGCGGGGCTTCTCCGTTGATGGGGCCAAGGCTCGCAGCCGGGGGTCGAACCAACGGAAGGATACTCATGGCGACGCCTGACAAGGTGGCCGCGGTCAAGGAGATGGCGGACTTATTCCGGACATCCTCGGCCGTGATCGTCACCGAGTACCGCGGACTCACCGTGCCGCAACTCGCCGAGTTGCGTCGCTCCCTCCGCGGGGTCGCAACCTTCTCGGTTGCCAAGAACACCCTGATCACCCTTGCGGCCAAGGAGGCGGGAGTTGAGGGAATCGACGCCCTTTTCTCCGGCCCTACGGCCATTGCCTTCGTCACCGGAGATCCGGTGGCTGCGGCAAAGGGTCTCAAGACGTTCGGAGATATCAACCCGGCCCTTGTCATCAAGGGCGGCGTGTTCGAGGGAAAGTCCCTCACCTCATCCGATGTCGCATTTCTCGCATCCCTCGAGTCTCGCGAGGTTCTGCTCGCCAAGGCAGCAGGTGCCTTCAAGGCGTCCCTGTTTGGCGCCGCGTATATGTTCAAAGCGCCGCTATCCGATGCGGCGCGCACCGTCGATGCCCTGCGCCAAAAGCAGGAAACCGCGGCCTAGCCGCACCACCCGTCACCACGGCCTACCGCAGGTCAAGGAAGGAGTCCCATCATGGCGAAGTTGAGCACCGATCAGTTGATCGAGGCGTTCAAGGAGATGTCACTCATCGAGTTGTCCGAGTTCGTGAAGAAGTTCGAGGAGGTCTTCGAGGTCACGGCCGCCGCACCGGCCGCGGCAACTGTCGCTGCCGCCCCGTCCACCGTCGAGGAGGTCGAGGAGAAGGAATCGTTCGACGTCATCCTTGAGAGTGTCGGCCCGAACAAGATCGAGGTCATCAAGCAGGTTCGTACCCTGACGAGCCTCGGTCTCGGCGAGGCCAAGGCTCTAGTCGACGGTGCCCCCAAGCCCGTCCTCGAGGGAGTCAAGAAGGACGAG
The DNA here is from genome assembly GCA_964610155.1 of uncultured Demequinaceae bacterium. Taxonomy (GTDB): domain Bacteria; phylum Actinomycetota; class Actinomycetes; order Actinomycetales; family Demequinaceae; genus JAFGBM01. The sequence goes on along the minus strand of CAZSUY010000002.1, from coordinate 80,886 downwards.
GCCGAGAAGGCCAAGGGCGTCCTGGAGAGTGCTGGCGCCACCGTCGTCCTCAAGTAGATCGGACGGGAGGGCCGGGACCGCGTATCGCGGCCCCGGCCGTTCTGCTTTCCATTGGGGAAAGCATCGGGGAGGGGCGCCGGGTGAAGGCATCGGGTTCAGGCATCGTCCGACCCCTGGTGGAATCCCTTGGCTCAATTTGGATTCTGGGTGGACAAGCGCACCAATAATGAGTACACTCGTCAGTTGCGCTGCTTCTTGTCCTGCCCTCATATGCCTGCCCGGCGTGCGTCCGTTCGCGGCTAGCCCCGGGGTCCGGTGGAGCCGTGGCTATTGCATCGCACTCACGAACGGATCGTCGGGAAGGACCCCCCTTTGGCTGCCTCGCGTACCTCGCCTGCCACTGCTATCTCCAATCGCAGCGCTTCGCGTCGAATCTCGTTTGCTCGCATCTCTGAACCCATCGAGGTACCCAACCTGCTCGGGCTTCAGACGGAGAGTTTTGACTGGCTCCTAGGCAACGAGGCGTGGCAGGCTCGCGTCGCCGCCGCCAAGAAGGCCAGACGTAGCGACGTTCCCGAGGTCGCCGGGCTTGGGGAGATATTCAAAGAGATCTCCCCCATCGAGGATTTCGGGCAGACGATGTCCCTCTCCTTTTCGGATCCATACTTCGAGGACCCGCGGCATACCCCGGAGGAGTGCAAGGAGAAGGATTTCAATTACGCAGCCCAGCTCTTCGTGACCGCCGAGTTCACCAACCACGGAACGGGTGAGGTCAAGTCACAGACCGTCTTCATGGGCGAGTTTCCGCTGATGACCCCACGCGGTACCTTCATCGTCAACGGTACGGAACGCGTCGTCGTCTCCCAGCTCGTCCGTTCTCCCGGTGTCTACTTTGAGTCGACTCCAGACAAGACCAGCGACAAGGACATCTTCACGGCGAAGATCATCCCCTCCCGTGGGGCGTGGCTCGAGTTCGAGATCGACAAGCGTGACACCGTTGGGGTCCGGGTGGACCGCAAGCGCAAGCAGCCGGTCACCCTCTTCTTGAAGGCGCTCGGGATGACGCACGAAGAGATCGCGGAGGTGTTTGCCGACTATCAGTCGGTCATAGAGACCCTCGCCAAGGACACTCTCGCGACCCGCGAGGAAGCCCTCGTCGACCTTTATCGGAAGCTTCGCCCGGGTGAGCCACCGACGATTGAGGCTGGCCAGAACCTGCTGGACAACTTCTACTTCAACGCCAAACGGTACGACCTCGCCAAGGTTGGGCGCTACAAACTCAACAAGAAGCTTGGCCTCGATGCGCCACTGTCTAGCTCAACCCTGAGCCTCGACGACATCATCGGCACGGTGAAGTACATCGCCGCCGCTCACCTCAACGCCACGACCCTCACGGGTAAGGCGCGCGAGGTTCGGGTGGAGACGGACGACATCGACCACTTTGGCAACCGCCGGATCCGCGCCGTCGGAGAACTCATCCAGAATCAGATCCGCACCGGTCTTTCCCGGATGGAACGGGTGGTGAGGGAGCGCATGACGACGCAGGACGTCGACGCCATCACCCCCCAGACCCTCATCAACACCCGTCCGGTCGTCGCGGCAATTCGTGAGTTCTTTGGCACGAGCCAGTTATCGCAGTTCATGGACCAGAACAATCCGCTCGCAGGACTCACCCACAAGCGTCGCCTTTCGGCGCTCGGACCCGGAGGCCTCAGCCGGGATCGTGCCGGGATGGAGGTACGGGACGTCCATACGTCCCACTACGGCCGCATGTGCCCCATCGAGACCCCGGAGGGCCCGAACATCGGCCTCATCGGCTCTCTCGCCTCCTTCGGTCGGATCAATCCCCTTGGATTTGTCGAGACGCCTTACCGCAAGGTCGTCAAGGGCAAGGTGACGGACCAGGTCGACTACCTAGCGGCGGACGATGAGGACAACTACGTCATCGCTCAGGCCAACGCACCACTATTGGAGAGCGGCGCCTTCGCCGAGGACCGGGTGCTCGTGCGCTCGCGGGGAGGGGAGGTCGAGTTTGTCCGCGGGGACGCCGTCGACTACATGGACGTCAGCCCGCGACAGATGGTGTCCGTCGCGACCGCCCTCATCCCGTTCCTCGAACACGATGACGCGAACCGTGCCCTCATGGGCGCGAACATGCAGCGCCAGGCCGTTCCGCTTGTCCGATCCGAGGCACCGCTCGTCGGAACCGGGATGGAGCGCAGGGCCGCCATCGATGCCGGTGATGTGGTCATCGCGGCCAAGAAGGGCGTGGTGACGGAGGTCTCGTCCGATCTTGTCGTAGTTGCCAATAGTGACGGAACATCGACGTCGTATCGCATCGCCAAGTTTGAGCGGTCGAACCAAGGCACCTCATATAACCAGAGGGTCGTGGTCGACGAGGGAGACGCCGTGGTGCCCGGCTCGGTCATCGCGGATGGCCCGGCTACCGAAAACGGCGACCTTGCCCTGGGGAGGAACCTCCTCGTGGCGTTCATGCCTTGGGAGGGTCACAACTACGAAGACGCCATCATCCTCTCCCAGCGTGTCGTCCAGGACGACACGCTCTCGTCGATCCACATCGAGGAGCACGAGGTTGACGCCCGTGACACCAAGCTGGGTGCGGAGGAAATCACCCGCGACATCCCGAATGCCTCCGAGGAGGCGCTCGCCGATCTAGACGAGCGCGGCATCATCCGCATCGGCGCAGAGGTTCGCGCGGGGGACATCCTCGTCGGCAAGGTGACCCCGAAGGGCGAGACTGAGCTCACCCCGGAGGAGAGGCTTCTCCGAGCAATCTTCGGGGAGAAGGCCCGCGAGGTGCGCGATACGTCTCTCAAGGTGCCCCATGGCGAGTCTGGCACCGTCATCGGCGTCCGCCAGTTCACCGAGGAGGACGGCGACGACCTTCCCGCCGGGGTCAACCAGTTGGTGCGGATCTACATAGCCCAGCGCCGCAAGATCCAGGAGGGCGACAAGCTCGCGGGGCGTCACGGAAACAAGGGCGTCATCTCAACGATCCTGCCGATCGAGGACATGCCGTTCCTCGAGGACGGAACCGCGGTCGACGTCATCCTCAACCCCCTCGGAGTGCCCGGCCGCATGAACGTCGGACAGGTCCTCGAGGCTCACCTTGGTTGGATCGCGCACCACGGGTGGGATGCCTCGGGCGTGACCGCCCCGTGGATACGCAATTTGCCTTCCGATGCCACGATCTCGGAGCCCAACGCTCCGGTTGCGACCCCGGTCTTCGATGGGATTCAGGAGGAGACCCTTAACGGGCTTCGCTCCGTCATCATGCCGAACAGGGATGGAGATCGCCTCGTGGGCGACGACGGAAAGGCGCGTCTTTTTGACGGTCGCACGGGAGAGCCCTTCCCGGCTCCGGTTTCCCTGGGATACAAATACATCCTCAAACTGCACCACCTCGTTGATGACAAGATCCACGCGCGCTCGACCGGTCCATACTCGATGATCACACAGCAGCCACTGGGTGGAAAAGCCCAGTTCGGCGGGCAGCGTTTCGGTGAGATGGAGGTATGGGCCCTTGAGGCCTACGGCGCCGCCTATGCGCTCCAGGAGTTGTTGACCATCAAATCGGACGACGTCTTGGGTCGCGTCAAGGTGTACGAGGCGATTGTCAAGGGGCAGAACATCCCCGAACCGGGCCTCCCCGAATCGTTCCGAGTGCTCATGAAGGAAATGCAGTCCCTGTGCCTCAACGTGGAGGTGCTCAATGGAGAGGGACAACTCATCGACATGCGGGAGACCGAGGAGGACGCCTATCAGGCGGCCGAGTCCCTGGGCATCTCCCTTTCAAGCCGGCCCGATGCCTCGAGCATCGATGAGATCTAGGCCAGCAATGATGCCGGAAATGGAAGCGACAAACGGGTCGGCGAGGCCGACGATGCAAGGGAGTGGAAACCGTGCTTGACGTCAACGAGTTCGGCGAGCTGCGGATCGGCCTCGCGTCGGTCGACGACATCCGTCAGTGGTCGCACGGTGAGGTGAAGAAGCCGGAGACGATCAACTACCGCACGCTCAAGCCGGAGAAGGATGGCCTGTTCTGCGAGAAGATCTTCGGCCCGACGCGCGACTGGGAGTGTGGTTGCGGCAAGTACAAGCGCGTCCGGTACCGCGGAATCATCTGTGAGCGATGCGGCGTCGAGGTCACCCGTTCCAAGGTGCGCCGTGAGCGCATGGGGCACATCGAGTTGGCCGCGCCCGTCACCCACATTTGGTACTTCAAGGGAGTGCCCTCGCGCCTGGGTTACCTTCTGGACCTTGCACCGAAGGACCTGGAAAAGGTCATCTACTTCGCCGCCTATATGGTCACCGAGGTCGACGAGGAGGGCCGCCACGAGGACATGCCCTCGCTCCGGAACGAAATTGAGGCAGAAAAGAAGGTCATCGCCAACCAACGCGATGTTGACATCGAAGCCCGTGCCGTGAAACTTGAATCCGACCTCGCGGAGCTCGAGGCGGAAGAGGCGAAGGCCGATGTGCGCCGCAAGGTCAAGGAGGGTGCCGAGCGGGACATGGCATCCATCCGCAAGCGCGCCGATCAGGAGCTAGACCGCTTGACGCAGGTCTTTGACCGCTTCCTGAGCCTCAAGGTCCAGGATCTTGAAGGGGACGAGATCCTCTACCGCGAGCTCAGCCGTCGATACGGCTCGTACTTCAAGGGCTCGATGGGGGCAGAGGCTATTCAGAAGCGTCTGATCTCCTTCGACCTCGAGGGTGAGGCGATCCACCTCCGCGAGGTCATCGCCACCGGAAAGGGGCAGCGCAAGACCCGCGCCCTCAAGCGCCTCAAGGTGGTCAACGCCTTCCTGACGACCCGGAACTCGCCCGAGGGCATGGTCCTCGACTGCGTCCCCGTCATCCCGCCAGACCTCAGACCCATGGTCCAGTTAGATGGTGGCCGCTTCGCGACCTCCGACCTCAACGACCTATATCGCCGCGTCATCAACAGGAACAACCGCCTGAAGCGGCTTCTCGACCTTGGCGCGCCGGAGATCATCGTAAACAACGAGAAGCGGATGCTTCAGGAGGCCGTGGACGCGCTGTTCGACAACGGTCGCCGTGGCCGTCCCGTCACCGGGCCAGGCAACCGCCCCCTCAAGTCCATCTCGGACATGCTCAAGGGCAAGCAGGGCCGCTTCCGCCAGAACCTCCTGGGCAAGCGCGTCGACTACTCGGGTCGTTCGGTCATTGTGGTCGGACCGCAACTCAAGCTCCACCAGTGCGGTCTTCCCAAGCAGATGGCGCTCGAGCTGTTCAAGCCGTTCGTTATGAAGCGGCTCGTGGAACTCAATCACGCGCAGAACATCAAGAGCGCGAAGAGAATGGTCGAGCGCTCGCGGCACGAGGTTTGGGACGTGCTTGAGGAGGTCATCGAGGAGCATCCGGTTATGCTCAACCGTGCACCGACCCTCCACCGCCTGGGGATTCAGGCCTTCGAGCCCCAGTTGGTCGAGGGCAAGGCGATCCAGTTGCATCCGCTCGTCTGTGCGGCGTTCAACGCCGACTTCGACGGCGACCAGATGGCTGTCCACCTCCCGCTCTCCGCGGAGGCGCAGGCCGAAGCCCGCATTCTCATGTTGTCGTCGAACAACATCCTCAAGCCATCCGACGGCCGCCCCGTGACCATGCCGTCTCAGGACATGATCATTGGGCTGTACCACCTCACTCTCTTCCGCAAGGGCGCCAAGGGTGAGGGTAGGGCGTTCTCGTCGCAGGCCGAGGCCCTCATGGCCTTTGACGGGCATGGCCTCGAGTTGGGGGCGGAGATCACGCTCCGAATCGACGGAGGCACGATTCCGCCGGTCGGATGGAACCCACCCGCTGGATATCAGCCGGGGGACGAGTTCCTGCTCACGACGACCCTCGGGCGGTCGTTGTTCAACGATCTTCTTCCGGTCTCGTATCCGTACGTCAACGACAATATTGACAAAAAGATGCTCGCGGATATCGTCAATACCCTCGCGGAACGCTATCCGAAGGTCGAAGTTGCGGCTTCGCTCGATGCGCTCAAGTCGGCGGGCTTCCACTGGGCCACGCGATCGGGAGTGACGATCGCCATCGGTGACGTGGCGACCCCACCCGGAAAGCAAGAGATCCTCGATCGGTACGAGACCCAGGCGGCAAAGGTCCAGGACCAGTTCGACACCGGTTTGATCACGGATGACGAGCGCCGACAGGAACTCATCGAGATTTGGACCCAGGCGACGAACGAGGTGGACAAGGCGATGCGGGAGAACTTCCCCGAGCACAACACTGTCCACACCATGGTCGGCTCGGGTGCCCGCGGCAACTGGATGCAGGTGCGCCAGATTGCCGGTATGCGTGGACTGGTGGCGAACCCGAAGGGCGAGATCATCCCGCGACCGATCAAGTCGAACTACCGCGAGGGACTGTCCGTCCTGGAGTACTTCATCGCGACCCACGGGGCGAGAAAGGGGCTCGCCGACACCGCACTTCGGACCGCGGACTCGGGATATCTGACCCGGCGCCTTGTCGACGTCTCCCAGGATGTCATCGTGAGGGAAGGGGACTGTGGCACCGATCGCGGCATTACCATGCCGATCACGACGACCAATTCTGCAGGGAAGGTCGTCATGCACGAGCGGGTCGAGACCTCGGTCTTCGCCCGAACTCTTGCGGTGGACGTCGAGGACGCCAAGGGTAATGTCCTGGCGAAGGCCGGTCAGGACGTTGGAGACCTGCAGATCGACCAGTTCATTGCGGCTGGGGTCACCGAGGTCAAGGTTCGGTCTGTGCTTACGTGTGAGTCAAAAGTCGGGACGTGCGCCATGTGCTATGGCCGCTCGCTCGCGACCAGGGAACTCGTCGACATAGGAGAGGCCGTCGGCATCATCGCGGCTCAGTCGATCGGCGAGCCGGGTACGCAGTTGACGATGCGGACCTTCCATACCGGCGGTGTGGCGTCTGCCGAGGACATTACACAGGGCCTACCCCGCGTTCAGGAACTCTTCGAGGCGCGGACCCCCAAAGGGGAGGCTCCCATCGCGGAGATGATCGGCCGGCTCACCGTCGACGACTCTGAGGCGACCCGCCGAATTGTCATCACACCGGCGAACGGCGAGGAGCCGATCGAGTATCCGGTCACCAAGCGGGCCCGCCTCCTCGTGCAGGACGGGGAAGAAGTCGCCGTTGGCCAGCAACTGGTCGCCGGTGCCGTGGACCCGAAGAACGTCTTGCGCGTGCTCGGGCCGAGGGCCACCCAGAAGCACCTGGTCGACGAGGTCCAGGAGGTCTATCGTTCGCAGGGTGTTGAGATTCACGACAAGCACATCGAGGTCATCGTTCGCCAGATGCTTCGTCGGGTAACCGTGCTCGACTCCGGGGATACCCAACTGCTACCGGGTGAGCTCGTCGAGCGTGGTCGATTCGAGACGGCGAACCGCGAGGTCGTGCAAGCCAGCGGCGAGCCGGCTTCCGCTCGCTCCGAACTGATGGGAATCACGAAGGCGTCCTTGGCCACCGAGTCGTGGCTATCGGCCGCGTCCTTCCAGGAAACGACCCGAGTCTTGACGGAGGCCGCCATGGGAGGAAGGGCCGATGTGCTCTTCGGGCTCAAGGAGAACGTCATCATCGGAAAACTGATTCCAGCGGGAACGGGACTTCAGCGGTACCGGAACGTGGCGATCGAACCGACCGAAGAGGCGAAGGCCAATCTGTTCCCCACCTTCGGGTACGAGGAATGGGACGGTCAGTACTACGGTGGTTCGGGTCAGGCTGTCCGGCTAGAGGAGTTCGATATACCTCGGCACGAGTGAGCCGGTGCGGGCCATTCGCATTGACTGGCCGCTTGCGATCCGGTAGTGTGATACGCCGTGCCCGCGCTACCGGGCTCGTTGGAGTGCGCCTTGGTGCGCATGTGATGAAGGTGCGACACACCCGGGCGCGGGGGTCGGACTCAGACCATACGCGCGAACCCTTGCAACAGACGGAGATGCAGTGCCCACGATTCAGCAGTTGGTCAGAAAAGGACGGCACCCGAAGGTCTCGAAGTCCAAGACCCCGGCCCTCAAGGCGAGCCCCCAGCGCCGGGGAGTGTGCACGCGCGTTTACACCACCACGCCCAAGAAGCCGAACTCGGCGCTTCGCAAGGTGGCCCGTGTCCGGCTCTCCAGCGGCATCGAGGTCACGGCCTACATTCCCGGTGAGGGCCACAACCTCCAGGAGCACTCGATCGTTCTCGTCCGTGGTGGGCGAGTGAAGGACCTTCCCGGTGTGCGCTACAAGATCGTCCGTGGTTCGCTTGATTCTCAGGGCGTCAAGAACCGTCGACAGGCCCGCAGCCTATACGGCGCGAAGAGGGAGAAGAAGTAATGCCTCGTAAGGGACCGGCCCCCAGACGGCCCGTCATAAACGATCCGGTGCATTCCGTTCCCGTCGTGACGCAATTGATCAACAAGGTGCTGAAGGACGGGAAGAAGTCTGTCGCGGAATCGATCGTGTATGGCGCCCTCGAGGGTGTCAAGGACAAGTCCGGCCAGGAGCCCGTCGTCGTTTTGAAGCGGGCCCTCGACAACGTGCGCCCCACGCTGGAGGTCCGCTCCCGCCGCGTCGGTGGAGCTACCTACCAAGTGCCCGTCGACGTGCGCCCCTTGCGTGCAGATGCCCTCGCGCTCCGCTGGCTCGTTGATTTTGCGCAGGCTCGCCGCGAACACACGATGACCGAGCGCCTCACGAACGAAATCCTCGATGCGTCCAATGGCCTCGGTGCCGCGGTCAAGCGTCGCGAAGACATCCACAAGATGGCGGAGGCCAACAAGGCTTACGCCCACTACCGCTGGTAAGCGGTAGCGAGCCTAAGGGGAAACAGCTGTGGCGCAGGAAGTCCTCACCGACTTGAGCAAGGTCCGCAACATCGGGATCATGGCTCACATTGATGCGGGTAAAACCACGACGACCGAACGGGTCTTGTACTACACGGGTATGAACTACAAGATCGGCGAGGTTCACGACGGCGCCGCGACCACGGACTGGATGGAGCAGGAGCAAGAACGTGGCATCACCATCACCTCCGCGGCCGTGACCTGCTTCTGGAACAAGAACCAGATCAACATCATCGATACCCCGGGTCACGTCGACTTCACGGTTGAGGTTGAGAGATCCCTCCGCGTCCTCGACGGAGCGGTCGCCGTCTTCGACGGCAAGGAGGGCGTCGAACCCCAGTCGGAGACGGTCTGGCGTCAGGCGGACAAGTACAACGTTCCCCGCATCTGTTTCGTCAACAAGATGGACAAGTTGGGTGCCGACTTCTATTTCACGGTTCAGACGATCATCGACCGGCTCAAGGCGAAGCCGCTGGTCATCCAGTTGCCCATAGGGTCCGAGGGTGACTTCGTTGGGGTGATCGACCTGGTGGAGATGCGGGCGTTGGTGTGGCACGGGGAGGCTGGACTCGGAGCCAAGTATGAGGTCGAGGAGATCCCGGCCAACATGCGCGCCAAGGCCGACGAGTACCGTGCGCAGTTGCTTGAGGCCGTCGCAGAGACGGACGAGCATCTCCTCGAGAAGCACTTCAGCGACGAAGAGTTGACGGTCAAGGAGGTCAAGGACGCCATCCGGAAGATCACCGTGACGAGTGAGGCATACCCAGTCTTGTGCGGCTCGGCCTTTAAGAACAAGGGCGTCCAGCCGATGCTCGATGCCGTCGTCGACTACCTTCCCTCGCCCACGGATGTCCCGTCCATCGTCGGTCACGTCCTTGGGCATGAAGACAAGACTGCCGAGCGCCACTCCGACGCGAAGGAGCCGTTCGCGGCGCTCGCGTTCAAGATCGTCGCCCACCCATTCTTCGGCAAGCTCACCTATATCCGGGTGTATTCCGGGCACCTTGACTCTGGTTCCGAAGTGCTCAATGCGACCAAGGATCGGAAAGAGCGCATCGGTAAGATTTTCCAGATGCACGCCAACAAGGAGAACCCCGTCGACAGCCTGACGGCCGGACACATCTACGCGGTCATCGGTCTCAAAGACACGACGACGGGTGACACCCTGTGCGACAAGGCCAAGCCCATCGTCCTAGAGTCGATGACCTTCCCCGAGCCCGTGCTTCATGTGGCTGTCGAGCCCAAGACCAAGAGTGACCAAGAGAAGCTCGGTATGGCGATCCAGAGGCTTGCGGAGGAGGATCCGACCTTCCGTGTCAAGCAGGACGTGGACACCGGTCAGACCATCCTTTCCGGCATGGGTGAACTTCACCTCGACATCCTCGTGGACCGCATGAAGCGCGAGTTCAAGGTCGAGGCGAACGTCGGCAAGCCCCAGGTTGCGTATCGCGAGACGATAAAGTCCAAGGTCGAGAAGGTCGACTACACCCATAAGAAGCAGACGGGTGGCTCCGGCCAGTTCGCCAAGGTTCAGATCACCCTCGAGCCCCTCCCCGTCGAGAGCGAGGTGCTCTACGAGTTCGTGAACGCCGTGACGGGTGGGCGCATCCCTCGGGAGTTCATTCAGCCGGTCGATGCGGGAATTCAGTCCGCGATGGAACTGGGTGTGCTCGCCGGCTACCCCATGGTTGGGATCAAGGCGACTCTGCTCGATGGTCAGCACCACGATGTCGACTCGTCGGAGATGGCCTTCAAGATTGCCGGTTCGATGGTGTTCAAGGAGGCGGCCCGTCTCGCCAAACCCGTGCTCCTCGAGCCGATCATGGCCGTCGAGGTTCGTACGCCCGAGGAGTACATGGGCGACGTCATCGGCGATATCAACTCACGTCGCGGGCAGATCCGCCACATGGGGGAGGCCCACGGTGTGAAGATTATCGATTCTCTCGTACCGTTGTCTGAGATGTTCGGGTATGTGGGTGACCTACGGTCAAGGACCCAAGGTCGCGCCGTATATTCGATGCAGTTCAACAACTACGCCGAAGTGCCTCGGAATATCTCCGAGGAGATCATTGCTAAGACCCGGGGCGAGTAGTCCCACTAGGTTGGATACAAAAGAACAAGAACAAACGACCAGTAGGGACAAGGACTGCGTCCACGTCGCTACCCGCGTCTCTATCAGGAGGAAGACCCCATGGCTAAGGCCAAGTACGAGCGGACCAAACCGCACGTGAACGTCGGCACCATCGGCCACGTCGACCACGGCAAGACCACCTTGACCGCGGCGATCTCGAAGGTGCTCCACGATAAGTTCCCGAAAATCAACCCCTACACGCCGTTCGAGGACATCGATAAGGCGCCGGAGGAGAAGGCGCGCGGTATCACCATCAACATCGCGCACATCGAGTACCAGACCGAGAAGCGTCACTACGCCCACGTAGATGCGCCTGGTCACGCGGACTACATCAAGAACATGATCACCGGTGCCGCTCAGATGGACGGAGCGATCCTGGTGGTTGGGGCAGACGATGGCGCGATGGCTCAGACGCGTGAGCACGTTCTCCTCGCGAAGCAGGTCGGTGTTCCCTACCTGCTCGTTGCCCTCAACAAGGCCGACCTGGTCGACGATGAGGAAATCCTCCAACTCGTCGAGGTCGAAGTTCGTGACCTGCTCAACAGCCAGGGTTTCGATGGCGACAACGCCCCCGTAATCAAGGTGTCGGCGCTAAAGGCCCTCGAGGGTGACCCGAAGTGGGTCGCCTCAATCGAGGAGCTTCTTGTCGCCATCGATGAGAGCATTCCGGAGCCGGTGCGTGAGCTTGACAAGCCCTTCCTCATGCCGATCGAAGATGTCTTCACAATTACCGGCCGCGGCACCGTCGTGACCGGTCGGGTGGAGCGGGGCAAGCTGAAGATCAATTCCGAGGTGGAGGTCATCGGTATTCGTGAACCGCAGAAGACGGTCGTGACGGGCATCGAGACCTTCCACAAGTCGATGGACGAGGCGCAGGCGGGCGACAACACCGGCCTCCTGCTCCGCGGCACCAAGCGCGAGGATGTCGAGCGTGGCCAGGTTGTCGTCAAGCCGGGATCGACCACCCCGCACACCCAGTTCGAGGCAAAGGTCTACATCCTCAACAAGGACGAGGGTGGCCGTCACAACCCCTTCTATTCGAATTACCGTCCGCAGTTCTACATCCGCACCACGGACGTCACCGGCGTCATCACGTTGCCCGAGGGCACCGAGATGGTCATGCCCGGTGACACCACCGAGATGATAGTTGAGCTGATTCAGCCCATCGCCCTTGAACAGGGTCAGGGTTTCGCGATCCGTGAAGGTGGCCGCACCGTCGGCTCCGGCACGGTCACAAAGATCATCAAGTGACGAGAGGCGGGGCCCGGGAAACCGGGCTCCGCACACTCGCGTCGACCCCGAGTTGGCGTTAGGCTCAAGAATCTGGCAAGATGTCGTGGTTGCCCTTTGAGGGCGGCCTTCGATATGACCCTGATCCCCGCCGATGATTCGGGCGCGGTTGTGTCGCGACAAGCGACACTCCCGAGCGCGGGGGTCGGATATGAATAATCCAGGAGTCGGAGAGGCAGGAAGCCATGGCGGGACAGAAGATCCGCATCAGGCTGAAGAGTTATGACCACGAGGTCATCGACTCATCGGCCCGCAAGATCGTCGAGACGGTCACGCGAGCCGGGGCGACGGTTGTTGGCCCCGTGCCGTTGCCGACCGAAAAGAACGTATTCTGCGTGATCCGCTCCCCACACAAGTACAAGGACAGCCGCGAGCAGTTCGAGATGCGCACTCACAAGCGCCTCATCGACATTGTGGACCCGACCCCGAAGGCGGTCGATTCACTGATGCGGCTTGACCTACCAGCAGACGTCAACATCGAGATCAAGCTCTAAGGCCCAAGAGGAATACTGACCATGACTACTTCCACCGCCCAGCGCGACGTTACGGCGCTGCTCGGCACGAAGCTCGGTATGACCCAGGTATGGGATGATGCCGGTCGCGTCGTCCCCGTGACGGTTGTCCAGGTAGACACCAACGTTGTCACTCAGGTCAAGACGCTAGAGACGGATGGCTATTCCGCCGTGCAACTCGCGTTCGGAGCCATCGACCCGCGCCGGGTATCCCAGCCGCTCAAGGGCCATTTCGAGAAGGCCGGAGTCACACCCCGCCGTCATCTTGCAGAGATACGTACCTCGAATGCGAGCGCCTTGTCTCCGGGGCAAGAGATCGCAGCGGACGCGTTCGCGCCCGGTCAGGTCGTCGATGTCACAGGCACGACCAAGGGCAAGGGTTTCGCCGGCGTGATGAAGCGCCACGGCTTTCACGGCGTCAGCTCGTCGCACGGTTCGCACCGGAACCACCGCAAGGCCGGATCGATCGGTTCGTCTTCGACCCCGTCCCGCGTGTTCAAGGGTCTCAAGATGGCTGGCCGGATGGGCGGGGACCGCATGACTGTCCTCAACCTAACCGTCCACTCCGTCGACACCGAGAATGGTCTCGTGTTTGTGAGGGGTGCGGTACCCGGCCCCAAGGGCGGCATTGTCGTCATCCGTACAGCCGTGAAGGGGGTCTCACATGGCTAGCGCCATCACCGTCGATGTGCTCGACGCCACCGGAATGAAGACCGGTACGGTCGACCTTCCCGGTGAGGTTTTCGGCGTTGAGGCCAACATCCCGCTGATTCATCAGGTCGTTACCGCCCAGCGAGCGGCGGCACGTCAGGGAACACACGCGACCAAGACCCGAGCTATGGTCTCGGGCGGCGGCAGAAAGCCTTTCAAGCAGAAGGGCACCGGACGTGCTCGCCAGGGTTCGACCCGCGCCCCGCAGCACACGGGAGGCGGAGTTGTCCACGGACCCCAGCCGCGCGACTACTCGCAGCGCACGCCCAAGAAGATGAAGGTCGCCGCCCTTCGCGGAGCGCTGTCCGACCGGGCTCGCACCGGGCGGGTCCATGTCATCGAGCGGCTTGTTGAGGCGATGCCCTCGACCAAATCGGCGCTCGCGGCCATCGCGTCTGTGGTGTCGGAGCGTTCGGCCCTGGTCCTTCTCGAACGTGCCGATGTGGTCGCCTTCAAGTCGCTTGCGAACGCCGCAGACATTCATGTCCTTGCTGTTGACCAACTCAACACGTATGACGTCATCACCAACGATGACGTGATCTTCACGAAGGGCGCCCTCGAGACTTTCCTCGCCGGTCCCGTCAAGGGCGGTTCGGTGAAGGTCGTTGCCACCGAGTCAGAGGCCAGGAACGCGGAGGCGAACACATGATCACCCCTTCAAAGAACCCCCGCGATGTGCTCATTCGACCGATCGTGTCGGAGAAGAGTTACGCCCTCATTGACGAAGGCAAGTACACCTTCGAAGTGGACCCCCGGTCGAACAAGACGGAGATCAAGATCGCCATTGAGCAGATCTTCAACGTCAAGGTGACCTCGGTCAACACTCTCAATCGTCAGGGCAAGACGCATCGGACGCGTCTCGGCCTTGGAAAGCGCAAGAACACCAAGCGGGCCATCGTTACGCTCGCGGCCGGTCAGGCCATTGATGTGTTCAGCGGCCGGGCCGGATAAGGGGGGCGAGGAACATGGCCATCAGAAAGTACAAGCCGACGACCTCGGGTCGCCGAGGTGCCTCCGTTGCCGATTTTGCGGAGTTGACGCGAACGACGCCGGAAAAGTCTCTCGTACGTTCACTGACCAGCAAGGGCGGCCGCAACAACAACGGTCGAATCACCACGCGGCACAAGGGTGGCGGACACAAGCGCGCTTACCGCCTCATCGACTTCCGTCGTCACGACAAGGACGGGGTGCCCGCGACGGTCGCCCACATCGAGTATGACCCCAACCGGACGGCTCGCATCGCCCTCCTCCACTACGCGGACGGCGAGAAGAGGTACATCGTTGCCCCCAACGTGCTCAAACAGGGCGACGTGGTCGAGGCCGGTCCATCCGCTGACATCAAGCCGGGGAACAACCTCCCGCTACGCAACATCCCCGTCGGTACGGTCATCCACGCCATTGAACTCAAGCCGGGCGGAGGGGCGAAGATTGCCCGGTCGGCCGGGGCTTCCGTTCAGTTGGCCGCGAAGGAAGGGCCTCATGCTCAACTCCGCATGCCGTCCGGGGAGATCCGCAATGTCGACGCGCGCTGCCGGGCGACCGTCGGAGAGGTCGGCAATGCCGAGCAGTCGAACATCAACTGGGGCAAGGCGGGTCGCCTGCGCTGGAAGGGTAAGCGTCCGACCGTTAGAGGTGTTGTCATGAACCCCGTCGACCATCCCCACGGTGGTGGAGAGGGCAAGACGTCCGGCGGTCGTCACCCCGTCAGCCCTTGGGGCAAGCCAGAGGGTCGCACCCGAAAGTCCAACAAGGAAAGCGACGGACTCATCGTGCGTCGTCGCCGAACCGGCAAGAGACGATAGGAGCCCAGGATGTCGCGCAGTCTGAAGAAGGGCCCCTTCGTGGACGGCCACCTTCAAAAGAAGGTGGACGCCCAGAACGGGGCTGGAACGAAGAACGTCATCAAGACGTGGTCGCGGCGCAGCGTTGTCACGCCGGATTTCCTTGGACACACGTTCGCGGTTCACGACGGTCGCAAGCACGTTCCGGTGTTCGTCACCGAGTCGATGGTCGGGCACAAGTTGGGCGAATTCGCTCCCACTCGCACGTTCAGGGGCCACCAGAAGGACGACCGGAAGGCTCGCCGCGTTTAGCCGCGGCGCCGAGACGAAGGAAGGAAAGGCAACCATGGAAGCCAAGGCGCAGATGCGATTCTTTCGCGTCACCGCTCAGAAGGCGCGACGCGTTGTGGACCTTGTCCGCGGACGCTCGGCTGTCGACGCGATCGCGATGCTGAGGTTCCAGCCGCAGGAGGTCGCCGGTACTGTCTTGAAACTCATCGAATCGGCCGTGGCGAATGCTCGTATCCTCGCCGAGGCCTCTGGAGAGCGTTTCATCGAGTCCGAACTCATCATCAAGGAGATCTCCGTTGATGAGGCTCAGACCATGAAGCGCATTCGCCCCCGGGCTCAGGGCCGTGCGGCTCAGATACTCAAGCGCACAAGCCACATCAGCGTGATAGTCGCGACCCCTGAGGCCGCCGTCAAGGAAGGGGCCCTCTAGTGGGACAGAAAGTCAACCCGCGTGGATATCGCCTCGGGATCACGACCGACCACCGGTCGCACTGGTTCGCCGACTCTACGAAGAAAGGCGAGCGCTACCGCGACTACATCGTTGAGGACGTCAAGATTCGCAATCTGATGGCCAAGGGTCTCGAGCGGGCCGGCGTCTCAAAAGTTGAGATCGAGCGGACGCGCGAACGCGTCCGGGTCGACCTCTACACCGCGCGCCCCGGAATCGTCATCGGACGACGTGGCGCGGAGGCAGACAAGCTCCGCATGAGCCTAGAGAAGATGACGGGCAAGCAAGTGCAGCTCAACATCCTCGAGGTGAAGAACGCCGAGATCGACGCGCAACTCGTCGCCCAGGGAATCGCCGAGCAACTGGCCTCGCGTGTTTCGTTCCGTCGCGCCATGCGTAAGGGGATGCAGTCGGCCCTCCGCGCTGGAGCGAAGGGGATCAGGGTGCAGTGCGCTGGCCGTCTCGGTGGGGCCGAGATGTCGCGCTCGGAGTTCTATCGGGAGGGACGCGTCCCCCTGCACACCCTCCGCGCGTATATCGACTATGGCTTCTTCGAGGCCAGGACAACGTTTGGGCAGATCGGCGTCAAGGTGTGGATCTACAAGGGCGACATGACGGAGAAGGAGTGGGCGGCAGAGCAGGCAAAGGCCCCCCGCGCCCAGCGTGCCGTCAGGGGTGACCGTGGTGACCGACACCGTCGCGGCGAAGGCGCCCCGAGGGCTGCCGCCCCTTCCACAGATGAGGCTCTCACCCCCGCCGCAGCCCCAGCCACCGCACCAGCCGCCGCAGCCCCAGCCACCGCACCAGCCGCCGCGCCCATCGAGACGGGATCGGAGGGCTAGGGCATGCTGATTCCTCGACGCGTCAAGCACCGCAAGCAGCACCGCCCCGGTCGGAGTGGTGCCGCTACGCGTGGGACTACCATCTCCTTCGGTGACTACGCCATCCAGGCCGTCGAACCCGCGTACTTGACCAACCGGCAGATCGAGGCCGCCCGTATCGCCGTCACCCGGCACATCAAGCGTGGAGGAAAGGTGTGGATCACCGTCTTCCCCGACCGGCCCCTCACGAAGAAGCCCGCAGAGACCCGCATGGGCTCCGGAAAGGGTTCGCCCGAGTGGTGGGTTGCCAATGTCAAGCCAGGTCGTGTTCTTTTCGAGTTGGGAGGTGTCGATGAGGCGCTCGCTCGAGAGGCTCTTAGGCGCGCTCAGCACAAGTTGCCCATGAAGACCCGCTTCATTTCCCGCGAGGGTGGTGAGAACTGATGGCTATCGGTAGCAAGGAATTGCAGTCCGATGAACTCGATGGGATGGAAGACGAGCAACTCGTCGAGGAACTGAAGAAGGCCAAGGAGGAGCTCTTCAACCTCCGTTTCCAGTCGGCGACCGGCCAACTGGAGAACCACGGTCGCCTCAAGGTCGTCAAACGGGACATCGCCCGGATCTACACGATTATGCGGGAGCGTGAGTTGGGCATCAGGACGGCCCCTAATGCGATCGCTGAACAGGAACAAGGAAATGTCGACTAAGGACACTACGGCAGCGACCACCCAGCGGGCGTATCGCAAGATGCGGCGCGGGTACGTCATCTCCGACAAGATGGACAAGACCATCACCA
The DNA here is from genome assembly GCA_964610155.1 of uncultured Demequinaceae bacterium. GTDB lineage: Bacteria > Actinomycetota > Actinomycetes > Actinomycetales > Demequinaceae > JAFGBM01. The sequence goes on along the minus strand of CAZSUY010000002.1, from coordinate 63,241 downwards.
TTGAGGTCAAGGACCGCGTGAAGCACTCCTTGTACGGCAAGGTCATCAGCCGGAGCAAGAAGATCAAGGCGCATGACGAGGCCAATGCCGCCGGCTTAGGTGACCTTGTCCTCGTCATGGAGACCCGCCCGATTTCGGCGACCAAACGCTGGCGTCTGGTGGAGATCCTTGAGAAGGCCAAGTAGGACGTTCGATCAGGCTCGCGTAAGCGAGAACCCTTCGACAGGAGCAGAGACATGATTCAACAGGAGACGCGACTGAATGTCGCCGACAACACGGGTGCGAAGGAACTACTGTGCATCCGCGTGATGGGTGGCTCCTCGCGTCGCTACGCATCCATCGGTGACACCATCGTCGCGACGGTGAAGGACGCGATCCCCGGAGGCGGTATCAAACGGGGTGAGGTCGTCAGGGCGGTCGTCGTCCGGACGGTCAAGTCACGCCGTCGCCCAGACGGCTCGTACATCCGATTCGACGAAAATGCGGCCGTCATCCTCCGCGGGAACGAAACCGAGCCGAGGGGGACTCGCATCTTCGGCCCCGTCGGTCGTGAGCTCCGCGACAAGAAGTTTATGAAGATCATCTCGCTCGCCCCGGAGGTCATCTGATGGCAAAGATCAAGAAGGGCGACCTCGTGGTCGTCATCTCGGGAGGCGACCGCGGACAGCAGGGCCGCGTGCTTAAGGTTCTTGCCGACGACAATCGGTTGATCGTCGAGGGGATTCACCGCGTGACCAAGCACCTGAAGCCCGGAACAAAGCGGAGCAACGTCGAGGGCGGAATCATCCAGATCGAGGCACCGATCCATGCCTCGAACGTCATGCTCGTCGATGCAGGCACCAAGCGTGGGACTCGTGTGGGATACCGAGTGGATACCAAGGAACGCGATGGTCGTCAGCGGATGGTCCGCGCACGAGTTGCCAAGCGCTCGGGGAAGGACGTCTGATGGCTACCACGATGCCCCGCCTGAAGGTTCGCTACCGCTCTGAGATCATCACCGGCCTCCGCGAGGAGTTCAGCAAAGCCAACATCCACCAGGTCGCCGGACCCACGAAGATCGTGGTCAACATGGGAGTAGGTGAGGCGGCTCGCGATAGCAAGATTATGGATGGCGCCATCGCCGACCTCGCGACAATCACGGGGCAGAAGCCCCAGGTGACGAAGGCGCGGAAGTCCGTCGCCCAATTCAAACTGCGCGAAGGTCAACCCATCGGGGCGCATGTGACCCTACGCGGTGATCGGATGTGGGAGTTCCTCGATCGTCTCCTGACCCTTGCCCTTCCCCGAATCCGCGATTTCCGCGGACTGAGCACCAAGCAATTCGATGGGCACGGGAACTACACTTTCGGTCTCTCGGAGCAGTCGATGTTTCACGAGATCAACCAAGACAAGATCGATCGCGTCCGCGGCATGGACATCACGATCGTGACAAGCGCGACGACCGATGTGGAGGCCAAATCGTTGCTTAAGCGGCTCGGCTTCCCATTCAAGGAGGACTGACATGGCGAAGACCTCGTTACGTAACAAGGCGGCCAGAAAGCCGAAGTTCGCCGTACGTGCCTACACGCGGTGCCAGAGGTGCGGACGTCCGCACTCCGTGTACCGCAAGTTCGGCCTGTGTCGTATCTGTTTGAGGAAGATGGCGCACGCAGGCGAACTACCTGGAATCAAGAAGAGCAGCTGGTAGAAAGCGACGCCGCAGGTCCCATCCACCTGGATGCGAAACCACGGCGAGAAAGAGTAACCACACATGACCATGACCGATCCGATCGCAGACATGTTGACGCGTCTGCGAAACGCGAATGCGGCGCACCACGAGACCGTGTCGATGCCTCAATCTAAGATCAAGTCGGGTATTGCCAAGATTCTTGAGGAACAGGGCTACATCACTGGTTCGTTCGTCGCAGACGCCGAGGTGGGCAAGACGCTCACCCTCCGGCTCAAGTACGGTCCCGACCGTGAGCGCTCGCTTGCGGGCATCCGCCGTGTATCCAAGCCGGGCCTTCGCGTGTACGCGAAATCAACGAATCTTCCCAAGGTGCTAGGCGGCCTTGGGGTCGCCATTCTGTCCACCTCTTCGGGGCTCCTAACGGACCGTGAAGCCGAAAAGAAAGGCGTGGGTGGGGAAGTCCTCGCCTTCGTCTGGTAACGGGAGGAACGGAATGTCTCGCATCGGCAAGATGCCCGTCGTCGTCCCGGCAGGGGTAGACGTGGCTATAGACGGCTCGACCGTCACGGTCAAGGGCCCCAAGGGAGTCCTCTCCCATGAGGTCGCGGCCCCCATCACCGTCAGCGAAAAGGACGGGAATATCGAGGTCATGCGCCCAGACGATGAGCGACTCTCTCGTTCGCTTCATGGCCTGACGAGGAGTCTGATCGCCAATATGGTGATCGGGGTGACAGAGGGCTATGAGAAGCGCCTCGAGATCGTCGGAACCGGTTACAGGGTCGCCAAGAAGGGCGATGACCTGGAGTTCAACCTGGGGTTCTCTCATCCGGTGCTTGTCAAGGCACCGAAGGGAGTCACCCTCGTATCCGAGAATCCAACGAATGTTCTGGTCCGAGGTATCGACAAGCAGCAGGTTGGCGAAGTGGCTGCGGGGATCCGCAAGGTGCGGCCACCGGAGCCCTACAAGGGGAAGGGCATTCGCTATGAGGGCGAAGCCGTCCGCCGCAAGGCCGGAAAGGCGGGGAAGAGTTAACCCATGGGAATCTCCATTCTTGGAAGCGGTCGGACTGTCCAGCGCAAGCGGCGGCACTTCCGGCTCCGCAAGCGGATCTCGGGTACGCCGACTCAACCCCGGCTTGTCGTTACCCGCTCGTCTCGTCACGTGGTCGTTCAGGTGGTGGACGACACGAAGGGGCGGACCATCGCCTCCGCCTCGTCTCTTGAGGCCGATGTTCGCGTCCTCAAAGGAAATAAGACCGCAAAGGCCGCTGCCGTCGGAAGCCTGATCGCCGAGCGGGCGAAGAAGGCCGGTGTCAGTAAGGTCGTCTTCGACCGCGGGGGAAACAAGTATCACGGACGAGTGGCTGCCGTGGCGGATAGCGCCAGGGAAGGCGGGCTATCCCTGTGACCCTCTCGACTCTTTCTACGCAAGGACGGATGTAATGGCTGAACAATCCAGTGACCGAGGTGGGCGTCGCGACCGTCGATCGGCGGAGCCCGAAAACAAGTTCATTGAACGTGTCGTCGCCATCAATCGAGTCTCCAAGGTTGTTAAGGGCGGGAGACGCTTCAACTTCACGGCGCTCGTCGTGGTGGGTGACGGCGATGGCAACGTCGGAGTCGGCTATGGAAAGGCCAAGGAAGTACCCGTCGCGATCTCCAAGGGGGTCGAGGAAGCCAAGCGGGCATTCTTCCGTGTACCCAGGATCCAGGGCACCATCCCCCACATTGTCCAAGGAGAGGCCGCCGCCGGAGTCGTATTCCTGCGTCCGGCATCACCGGGTACCGGGGTCATCGCCGGAGGTCCGGTGCGCGCGGTATTGGAGTGCGCGGGTATCCACGACGTGTTGTCGAAGTCGCTCGGATCGTCAAACGCGATAAACATCGTTCACGCGACCGTCGCCGCCCTCAAGATGCTTGAGCAGCCGGAGGCCGTTGCGGCTCGTCGCGGGCTCACAGTGGAGGAAGTTGCCCCATCGGCGATGCTACGGGCTCAGGCCAAGGGGGTGAAGTGATGGCTCGCCTCAAGATCACCCAGAAAAAATCGGGGGTCGGAACGAAGCCGAACCACCGAGAGACCCTTCGCACGCTTGGTCTCAAACGCATCGGCGACATCGTCGTCAAGGAAGATCGTCCGGAGATACGGGGCATGATTCGTACGGTGGCCTTCCTGGTCGCCGTGGAGGAGGTTGAGTGATGGCTGAGGCCAAGAAGCCGGCGACGACCACGTCGGCGAAGACGACTGCGGCTAAGGCCAGAACCGGGGCTACCCCGGTGAAGGCGTCCACGACGAAAGCGGCTGCGAAGCCGACTGCCACGAAGCCGACTGCCACCAAGACTGCCGCCACCAAGGCGTCGAAGCCGAGCGTCAAGAAGGCCAAGGCACCCGTGGAGAAGGTCGACATGCTTCGCATGCACCACCTGAAGCCAGCGGCCGGGGCGCATACTCCCAAGACCAGAGTCGGTCGTGGTGAGGGGGGCACCCGTGGAAAGACCGCGGGTCGTGGCACGAAGGGTACCGGTGCTCGCTATCAGGTCTCGCCGCGATTCGAGGGCGGACAGACCCCGATCCACATGCGGATTCCCAAGATGAGAGGTTTCAAGAGCCCCTTCAAGGTGACCTACCAGGTGGTGAACCTGTCGGCTTTGTCGGAGCTGTATCCGAAGGGTGGACAGGTCACCAAGGCGGATCTTGTGGCCAAGGGGGCCGTCCGCAAGAACGAGCTCGTGAAGATTCTCGGGGATGGCGACATCGCGGTCCAACTCACGGTGGTCGATGCGGAGAAGGTCTCGCGATCGGCACGGTCCAAGATCGAGGCGGCGGGCGGTTCGATCAACCAGGATTAGAGTCGGGTAGGAATTGATCTGTACGGATAGATCCACCCGTTACTTCGGACGAGGGAGAGGAAATATGCTCGGCGGCTTCACGAACGCTTTCCGGACGCCCGACCTCCGTCGGAAGATATTATTCACGCTGGGAGCCCTCGCCCTATACCGGCTCGGCTGTTCGATCCCTACCCCAGGTGTGGACTTCGGCAACCTTCAGGAGTGCCTGAACAGGGGGAATGAGAACTCGTTTCTGGCGCTGATCAATCTCTTCAGCGGGGGCGCCCTCATCCGCTTGGCCGTTTTTGCGCTCGGGGTGATGCCCTATATCACGGCGAGCATCATGATTCAGCTTCTTCGCACCCTAGTGCCAAGGTTCCAGGAACTCCACAGTCAGGGCGCGGAGGGTCAGGCGAAGCTGACCCAGTACACCCGCTACATCACGGTCGGGTTTGCAGCGATGCAGGCAGCCTCATACGTCACCCTGGCGAGGAATGAATCCCTGTATGGAGGGGCCTGCCCGCACAAGGTCATCCCGGATGCATCATGGCCCAAGATCTCCGTCATGATCCTCACCCTCACGGCTGGAACCGTTCTCATCATGTGGCTCGGGGAGCGGATGACGGAGCGTGGTGTCGGCAATGGAATGTCGCTTCTGATTTTCACATCCATAGCCTCTGGCCTTCCTTCGACGGCCTTCATCGTCAGGGGATCCGACGCCGCGTACGCGTGGTTCTGGGTCCTCCTAACGGTCGTAGCCGTCCTCATGACCGTCGTGTTTGTGGAGCAATCCCAACGCCGGATTCCCGTTCAATACGCCAAGCGGATGGTCGGGCGGAAGATGCTCGGAGGCTCCTCGACATACCTCCCCATTCGGATCAATATGGCCGGGGTCATTCCGATCATCTTTGCCGCGTCTCTGCTGAGCCTGCCTCAGATGATCGTTCAATTTGCGGGGAATAATCCTGCGGGATGGGTGAACTGGCTGAACGTGAATGTTGCCCAGATAGGTTCCCCCCTCCATACGTTGTTCTACGTTCTGCTCATCCTCTTCTTCTGCTACTTCTATACCTCGATCACCTTCAACCCGGACGAAGTCGCCGAAAACATGAAGAAGTATGGTGGATTCATACCAGGGATTAGACCAGGGAAACCAACGGCGGAGTACCTCGACTACGTCCTGTCCCGCATCACCGCCGCGGGCTCGCTCTACCTGGCATTGGTCGCCCTCGCCCCAGTGATGGTCGCCCAGTGGCTCGGTCTCGGCAGGAGCCTCGGTATTGGGGGTTCGTCCCTGATCATCATCGTCGGCGTTGGTCTCGATACCGTTCGCCGAATCCAATCGCAATTGGAGCGTCGTCACTACGAAGGATTCCTCAAATGATGCGTATGGTTCTTCTGGGCCCGCCTGGAGCCGGCAAAGGTACTCAGGCCACGCGGCTCGCTGGGCGGTATGGGATTCCGGCCATCTCCACTGGTGACATCTTTCGCGCAAACGTGGGAGGCGGCACGGAACTCGGTGTTAAGGCCAAGGAATTCATGGACGCCGGCGCCCTGGTGCCCGATTCCATCACAAACGCCATGGTCCGTGATCGGCTCGCCCAAGCGGACGTGGCGGGAGGCTTCCTACTCGACGGGTACCCACGCAATCCCGACCAGGCGATTGAGCTAGACGGCATGCTTGAGGACTTATCCGCCAAGCTCGACGTGGTTCTGGAGATCACAGCCGATCCTGACGAGGTGACGCGGAGATTGTTGCTCCGGGCCCAGATCGAGGGCCGCTCTGATGACACTGAACCCGTGATTCGCCGCCGACTTGAGGTATACGTGAGCAGCACCGAACCCCTGACGTCCTTCTACGAGGGCAAGGGGCTCCTCGCCAGGGTAGACGGCCTGGGCGATATCGACGACGTGACGGCTCGGCTTGTCGAGGCGATCGACGCTCGCTCGATTTCCTAACGGGTCACACCCCTTCGGGACGGAACACCGGCCCATTTTGACTCGTTGAGTCGACATATGGGGATCCTTTGATGACGAGACTGTGACGATCATCACATGGTTGTTCTGTCGCATTTCTCACAAACCCATGTGATGTATCTAGATTTTCCTCCTACGATGGAGCCAGACAGAAGTAGATGGAAGGTGGAATCCAATGGCCCTGGGCATGTCTCCAGCGAAGCGGACAGCAGACGACGTAGCGCGCGCCCTAGACCCTGCAGTAGTCGGAGTTGAACTCCTCCCTCTCGCGGTTCACCGCGACCCCGCAGTGCGCGAAGCCGTTGCCACGCGTACCGACTGCCCCATGGGAGCCCTCCTGGCCCTGGGACACGACCGAAGCCCCGAGGTTCTCACGGCATTGATCCGGAATGCGCGGGCACCCGAGACCCTCATTCGCCAACTTGCCGAGCACAGGAAGCAGGAGATTCGCGACGCAGCCCTCATGCGATTGAAGACAAATTTCCGTTAGTGTCGTGGCTCCTTTGATTCAACTGCGCGCCGATCCCCCAATGGGATCGGCGCGCAGTTGAGTTTACCGGTCAATATCCCCTATAGTTGTGGGTCGGGCGTTTTCGTGTGCCCGAACCCTGTTCATCAACGTTAGTGGAGTCATGGCCAAGAAGGACGGCGTCATCGAGGTTGAGGGCACCGTGGTTGAGGCATTGCCAAACGCGTCATTCCGCGTGGAATTGACGAATGGTCACCTCGTCCTCGCTCATATCTCGGGGAAGATGCGCCAGCACTACATCCGGATCCTTCCGGAGGACCGCGTGGTGGTGGAGTTGACTCCGTATGACTTGTCCCGCGGCCGCATCGTCTACCGCTACAAATAGAGTCGTCGGAGGCGCGCCAGCGTCAGACCGTCGACAGCAAGGAATGAGAATGAAGGTTAAGCCCAGCGTCAAGCCGATTTGCGACAAGTGCAAGGTGATTCGTCGCGGCGGACGCGTGATGGTTATCTGCGAAAACCTGCGTCACAAGCAGCGCCAGGGCTAGCCCCCTATTTCGGCGACCCGTCATCACTATGGTGACACCCCCGGCTCGGAGGCCGGGGCCCTCTCGAAAGGGAGGGACGACGGGACGGAAGACCTCCGATGAGTAGTGGAGCGATAACAGAATGGCTCGAATCGTTGGTGTCGATCTCCCGCGTGACAAACGCGCAGAGGTGGCACTTACCTATATCTTTGGCATCGGACGAACCCGCGCGCACGAAATCCTGGCCGCGACGGGAGTAAGCCCAGATCAGCGGGTCAAGGACATCACCGAGGAAAACCTTGTGAAGATCCGCGACCACATCGAAGCCAACTATCGGGTGGAGGGTGACCTCCGCCGTGAGGTTCAGGCCGACATCCGCCGCAAGGTGGAGATCGGCTCGTATCAGGGCATCAGGCACCGGAGGGGCATGACCGTCCGTGGCCAGCGCACCAAGACCAACGCCCGCACTCGAAAGGGCCCCAAGAAGACCGTCGCCGGAAAGAAGAAGGCATAGCCCATGGCCGTCCCCGTACGCAAGCCCCGCAAGAAGCTCAAGAAGACCGTCGATCACGGCCAGGCTCATATCAAGTCCACCTTCAACAACACCATCATTTCCATCACTGACCCCTCAGGGGCAGTGGTGTCATGGTCATCGTCGGGCCAGGTCGGATACAAGGGTTCCCGAAAGTCGACGCCGTTTGCGGCTCAGCTTGCAGCGGAGGCTGCGGCTCGCAAGGCGAAGGACGCGGGCATGACCAAGGTCGATGTGTTCGTCAAAGGTCCCGGTTCCGGGCGGGACACCGCCATCAGGTCACTGACGGCCGCCGGCCTGGATGTGACGTCCATCCGCGACGTGACCCCTCAGGCCCACAATGGCTGCCGCCCTTCCAAGCGTCGCCGCAACTAGTCTGCCCACCTTCTAACTCCATACCACCCCGGGTGAAAGTTGCCTGGGGCATCGCGAGCATCAAATAGCGGGTGCTCGGAAAGGAAACCACCGTGCTCATCGCACAGCGCCCCACCCTCACCGAGAAGGTCATCTCGGAGAATCGGTCGCAGTTCTCCTTGAAGCCGCTTGAGCCGGGCTTCGGTTATACGATCGGGAACTCGCTTCGCCGGACGCTTCTTTCCTCCATCCCCGGGGCGGCGGTCACCTCCGTTCGCTTCGAAGGGGTCCTTCATGAATTCACGACCATCGATGGGGTCAAGGAGGATGTGACTGAGATCCTCCTCAACCTGAAGGGTCTCGTTGTCTCGTCGACGAGTGAGGAACCCGTCATCATGTACCTGCGCAAGAGTGGGTCCGGGGCAGTCACGGCCGCCGACATCGCCCCTCCGGCCGGCGTGGAGATCCACAATCCTGACCTGCACATCGCTACCCTCAACGCCAAGGCGAAGTTCGAGGTTGAGTTGACGGTAGAGCGGGGTCGCGGATACGTGCCTGCGACACTCAACAAGCAATACGACGCCGAGATCGGACAGATCCCCGTCGACTCGATCTACTCTCCGGTCCTCAAGGTGACGTACAGGGTCGAGGCGACACGTGTCGCCCAACGAACGGACTTCGACGAGTTGATCGTCGAAGTGGAGACGAAATCCTCGATGACGGCACGAGACGCCCTGGCGTCGGCCGGAGCGACCCTCGTTGAGCTGTTCTCCCTGGTGCGAGGCCTCAACGAGGCCGCCGAGGGCATCGAGATCGGCCCGCCAGAGTCGGATGCCTCCCTAGAGGAGGAATACAACCTGCCCATCGAGGAACTCAACCTGACGCAGCGGTCGTATAACTGCCTCAAGCGCGAGGGGATTCACACCGTTGGGGAACTAACGGCGAGGAGCGAGGCCGACCTAATGGACATTCGAAACTTCGGCCAGAAATCCATCACAGAGGTCAAGGAGCGGTTGAACGACATCGGGCTTTCACTCAAGGATTCCACCGTGGACTACGACCCGTCGCTGACCGGTGTGTACTTCTCGGGTAACGAAGAGAGCTAGGAGAACGACGCCATGCCTACACCCACAAAGGGTGCCCGCCTGGGCGGCGGGCCCGCGCACGAGCGGCTCATTCTAGGGAACCTTTCACAAAGCCTGTTTGAGCACGGGCGGGTGACGACGACGCTCGCCAAAGCGCGTCGGCTCCGTCCGTACGCGGAACGTCTCGTCACGCTCGCCAAGCGAGGAGACCTCGCATCCCGACGCCGCGTCATGGGCGTCATCAGTGATCGGAGTGTTGTACACGTTCTCTTCACCCAGATCGGTCCGGCTTTGGCCGAGCGGCAGGGGGGCTACACGCGGATTGTCAAGATCGGTCCCCGGAAGGGTGACAACGCCCCGATGGCGGTGATCGAACTGGTCGATGGAGCGGACAGCCCCAAGCAGGCCGTCGTTGCCGAGGCTACCCGGACTGCGGCGAAGACATCCGGCGAGGGGGCGTCCGCAAAGACGAAGTCTCCTGCGAGGGATGCCACGAAGGCCTCGACGAAGAAGGCCGCCACCGAGAAGAAGACGACGAGCGCAATGACCAAGAAGGGCGCCAAGTAGGCGGAGCAAAGGCTTCGAGGTGGACCGTGACAGATAGCGTCGTTGTCAGGGTCCGCCTCGACTTTGCATATGACGGCACGGACTTCTCGGGCTGGGCGGTGCAGCCGAATCTCCGGACTATTCAGGGGGTCATGGAGGAGGGTCTCGAGCGGATCGTCCGGAGCGATTCACCTAGACTCGTCGTGGCAGGACGGACTGATGCCGGCGTGCACGCACGGGGTCAGGTGGCTCACGTCGACCTCCCGTTGGGGGCGTGGAAGGCCCTGCCGGGGCGGTCCACATATACGCCCGAGGTCGCGCTCACCGATCGCCTTCGTGGTGTGCTCCCCGATGACATCGTGGTCCGGCGTGCTGACCGTGCGCCGGCGGGCTTCGATGCCCGGTTTTCTGCCATCGAGAGGCGTTATGCCTACCGGGTGAGCGACTGCCTCAAGACGCGGGATCCGCTCAATCGACGAACCGTCCTTTGGGGAAGAAAGCCGCTCGACATCGAGGCCCTGTCTAAGGCCTCCAGCACTTTGACGGGCCTCAAGGACTTCGCGGCTTTTTGTCGCAAACGGGATGGGTCGACGACGATCCGCAACCTGGTGGAGTTCACCTGGTGTCGGGAGAACCGGGGTCCTGATGCGGGTCTGGTCGTTGCGACCGTTCGGGCGGACGCGTTCTGCCATTCGATGGTTCGATCGCTCGTGGGGGCGGTCCTCGCGGTCGGTGAGGGCCGGCGCGAATTGTCTTGGCTCGAGGAAGTCGCGTCGTCAACCGGCAGGACCTCCAGGATTGCCGTGGCGCCACCCCACGGGTTGACGCTGGAAGAGGTGACGTACCCACCGGAGGCCGATCTTGCCTCATGGGCGGAGGCGACCCGTGTCCGTCGTAGCCTGGATTGACCCATCCGGTCATCCGACGGTATGCTTTAGGGTCGTTGTGTGTGCGACCGTGAGGGTCATCAGCCCTTGCAGGAGCCGCCCAAGGACCGTCGCGTTGGCCCGCCAACGCATACCATCCGATCGATAAGAAGGCTCCCGTGCGCACCTACTCCCCGAAGCCGGTGGATGTCGTCGAATCATGGCATGTCATCGACGCGACCGACGTCGTCCTTGGACGTCTTGCAACCCATGCGGCAACACTCATCCGAGGCAAGCACAAGGCGACTTTCGCCCCCCATATCGATGGCGGAGACTTCGTCATCGTCGTCAATGCCGCCAAGATCGCTCTCACCGGAGCCAAGGCCACGGACAAGATCAAGTATCGTCACTCGGGCTTCATCGGAGGACTTCGTGGCGTCCCGGTCGGTGAGCTTCTCGAGAAGGACCCACGCCGCGTCATCGAAGACGCCGTGCGAGGAATGCTTCCCCACACCCGACTCGGACGGGCACAGATGGCCAAACTCAAGGTGTATGCAGGCGCGGAGCACCCGCACGTCGCGCAGAAGCCCAAGCCGTTTTCCATCTCCCAGGTCGCGCAGTAGGCCTGGGACACAACGAAGGACACGACAGTGACAGAGGAAGAGGAACTGACCACCGACCTCGAGGCCGAGGTCCCGGAGGAGTATCACACGGAGACCGTGACCATCCGGGGAGTGGGGGCTTCCGCCGTGACACCCGGTGCGGGACTCGGTCGCCGCAAGGAGGCGATCGCCCGTGTCAGGCTCGTCCCCGGAGTTGGGAAGTGGACCATCAACGGCCGCGATCTTGAAGGATACTTTCCGAATAAGGTCCACCAACAGGTGGTCAACAGTCCCTTCGCCATCCTCGACATTGAGGGCAAGTTCGATGTGCAAGCCCGGATCACCGGTGGAGGGGCGTCCGGACAGGCGGGTGCGCTACGCCTTGGTGTCGCCCGCGCCCTGAACACGATCGATGAGGAGCATAATCGCGCCACGCTCAAGAAGGCGGGTTTCCTCGCGCGCGACTCCCGTGTCGTCGAGCGAAAAAAGGCTGGCCTCAAGAAAGCCCGTCGCGCCCCGCAGTACACCAAGCGGTAGCATTTCGCGCATGGCGCGACTTTTCGGTACCGATGGCGTCCGAGGGGTTGCCAACGTCGACGTGACCCCCGAGTTGGCGGTCGACCTCGCGATCGCGGCGTCCGCCGTGTTCACCGATGGGGGACGGTCCACACACGTGCGGCCGACGGTCGTCATCGGACGTGACACCCGCATCTCCGGACATCTCCTCTCCTCCGCCATGGCGGCAGGCCTCGCCAGCGCAGGTGTCGACGTCTGGGACGTCGGCGTCATTCCCACACCCGGGGTCGCCCACCTAGTCTCCGCGACCGATGCGGATTTTGGCGTCGTCATATCCGCCTCGCACAATCCGATGGCCGACAACGGGATCAAGTTCTTCGCCAGGGGTGGCCACAAGGTGGATGACGCCGTCGAAGAATCGATCGAGGAACGAATGGGCCAGGCGGTCGCTCGGCCGACGGGGGAGCGTGTCGGGACGATCTCCCTCCGCACCGATCTTCTCGGGGTGTATATCGCGCATGTTGTCGACTCGGTCAGGAAGTTTTCCGGCTCGGAGGCGCCCCTCGCCGGACTCAAGATCGTGGCCGACTGTGCGCATGGGGCGGCATCAACGGTTGCCGACGAGGCCCTTCGATCCGCAGGAGCCGACGCTACAGTTATTCACGCCGAGCCTACCGGCCTCAACATCAACGACGGGGTCGGTTCGACCCACATCGAACCGTTGGCAGCGATGGTGATTGAGAGGGAAGCGGACTTCGGTGTCGCGTTCGACGGGGATGCCGATCGATGCCTCGCGGTCGACAACACCGGCCAGGTCGTCGACGGTGATCAGATCATGGGCCTTATCGCGCTCCGGATGAAGACGGAGGGCTCTCTCTATCGAGACACGATCGTTGCGACCGTCATGAGCAACCTCGGGCTTCACAAAGCCATGCGCCAGTCAGGCATCGACATCGTCGAGACCGCCGTCGGGGATCGCTACGTGCTTGAGGCGATGCGCGAGGCGGGGTACTCCCTAGGAGGGGAACAGTCCGGGCACATTATCCTCTCTGAGTACACGACCACGGGGGATGGCCTTCTCGTCTCCCTTCTGATTGGTTCGATCATCGCGGCTACGGGGACAAGTCTTCGTGATCTGGTCGCCTCGATCGAGAGATTGCCCCAGGTGCTCGTCAACGTGCGGGGCGTCGATAAGTCCCGTGTGTTCACCGACGAGGTTCTGGAGGAGGCCGTTGCGGAAGCCCGGGCGTCGCTCGGAGCTGATGGGAGGGTGCTCCTCAGGCCGTCGGGGACGGAACCCCTCGTGCGCGTGATGGTGGAAGCGGAGTCGAAGGACCGTGCCGAGGAGGTTGCGGACGCCCTCGCCTCCATCGTCGCCGCCCGTCTGGCGGTTTCGTGACCCGAATGGGATGGTGGGACACCATCGGGGAAGCTGCGGCAAACGCGTGGACGTGGCTCACGGGGTTGGGCGGAGAAATCGAAAGCGTCGTCCTTTCCCTCACGACCTCGGCTTGGATCTACTTCGCCGTGTTCGGAGTGGCGGTTGTCGACGGATTCTTCCCGCCTGTCCCTTCTGAATCGATCGTCATCGCCGCGGCAACGACCTGGAGGGTCGACCACACGCCCGTCCTTTGGGGGGTGTGGCTCGTCGCAGCAGCGGGGGCATGGTGCGGAGACCAGATCGCCTTCAGCATCGGTCGCGCCGTCAGGCTCAATCGCATTCCGATGCTCCGGGGGCCCAAGGGGCGGGCGGTCCTCGAGTGGGCGGAGCACGCCCTGGAACACAGGGGGACATCCTTCATCCTGGCCGCGCGGTTCATCCCTGTTGGCCGGGTCGCGGTCAACCTCACCGCCGGGGCGCTGCGCTTCCCGCGCCGACGTTTCATGGCGATAGACGCGGTTGGCGCGGCCATATGGGCGACGTACGGCTGCCTGCTTGGCATCTTCGCAGGAAGCCTTGTGGACGATAGCCTCCTCCTGGCCATCATCATCGGAGTCGTCGGAGGCATCGTGTTGGGATACATCGCCGACCTCCTCCTGACGCGCCTCGGGTTGGAGCCAACACGGCTGCCGTCGCCGGAGGAGATCCTCGAGGATCCCATGGATCACCGTGACATCAAGGAGAGGGAAGGCTAAACGTCCGTGACCACGAGGTTGGTGGAGTAGGAACTACTGCCAACTAGAGCTTGCGGAGGCTGACGGTCTCGACCGCGTGGTCGGGGCCTTTTTTGAGGATGATCGTCGCGCGATCCCTGGTAGGCGCGATGTTCTGCTCCAAGTTGGGGGCGTTGATCGCGTCCCATATCTCTCCGGCCCTTGTGGTGGCATCCTCATCGCTGAGCGAGGCGTAGGAGTGGAAGTACGAGTCGGGATGGGAGAAGGCCGTCTTGCGGAAGGAAAGGAAGCGATCGACATACCATTTCCGGATGTCGGATGCCTCCGCGTCCACGTAGATGGAGACGTCGAAGTAGTCGCTCACCGAGAGGGAGTCACCCGGACCTCGAGGGGGCGCCGTTTGAAGGACGTTGAGACCCTCGACGATGAGGATGTCCGGACGTTCGATCGCGGTCTCTTTCCCGGGGACGATGTCGTACAGCAAGTGCGAGTACACGGGCACCGAAACCTCAGGGACCCCGGACTTGACATCGAGGAGGAAGCGATTGAGCCTTTCGCGGTCGTAGGACTCCGGATAACCCTTCCGGTACAGCAATCCGCCTCGCTCCAGCTCGGCATTGGAGAGAAGAAAGCCATCGGTGGTGACGAGGGTTACGTCTGGGCTACGAGGCCAGCGAGCCATAAGCTCGCGGAGGAGTCGGGCGGTTGTCGACTTTCCGACCGCGACCGAACCCGCGACCGCGATAACGAAGGGGGTCCGAGACTCCATCTCTCCCAGGAACTCCGCCGTGGCGCGGTGGAGCGATCCCACCGCTGTCGAGTACAGGTCAAGCAACCGGGAGAGGGGTCGGTAGATCGTGTCGACCTCCCCAAGGTTCACCGGATCGCCGAGGCCGCGCACCCGGGCGATGTCCTCTTCCGTCAGGGGGAGTGGGGTCCTTCCCGCAAGGGCAGCCCATTCGGGACGCCCGAGAGTCACGTAGGGGCTCTCGGTTGCAGGCCTGTCCTTGGTCACGGTCCCATTGTCCTCTAGGGTGCCAACTAGACTCGACACCATGTGCGGCATTGTGGGCTACGTCGGTTCGGGGGAGGCGGGTTCCCGACCCCAAGAGGTGGTGATGGCCGGGTTGGCTCGCCTGGAGTATCGGGGATACGACTCGGCGGGAATCGCGATCGTCACCGAGGATCCGAGTGCCCTGGCCGTTGTCAAGAGGGCGGGAAAACTCGCTGTCCTCGCCACCGAACTCAAGGAACATTCCCTCCCACCGGGGACGGCCGCGATAGGGCATACCCGATGGGCGACGCATGGAGCCCCGACGGACGCGAACGCCCATCCGCATATCGCGGCGGGTGGCCGAATCGCTATCATCCACAACGGCATCATCGAGAATCATGCGGCGCTGCGGGCCGAACTCAAGGCCAAAGGCGCGGTCTTCATGTCGGACACCGACACCGAGACGGCGGGCCACCTTCTGGCAGCTGAGGTGGCATCCGGAAAGACTCTCACCGAAGCCATGCGAGCGGCGACCCGACGGCTAGATGGATCCTTCACGCTCCTCGCCATAGATGCGAAGGAGCCGCGCGTCGTCGTCGGGACTCGTCGCAACTCCCCGTTGGTCGTTGGCCTTGGGGGCGGCGAGAACTTCCTAGCATCCGACGTCATAGCGTTCATCGACTTCACCCGCAAGGCCCTCGAACTGGGTCAGGACGAGGTCGTCGAGATCACTCCGGATTCCGTCATCGTGACGGATGTCGAAGGAAAGAAGGTGGAGAGGGCCCCCTACACGATCAACTGGGATGCCACCGCGGCGCAGAAGGGAGGATTCCCGACCTTCATGGAGAAGGAGATCCACGATCAGTCCACCGCGGTCGCAGACACCCTCAGGGGGCGCATGGACGAAAGTGGCAGGTTGATGCTCGATGAGGGCCTCATCGACGAAAGCATCCTCAATGCCGTCGATAAGATCGTCGTCGTTGCCTGCGGTACGGCGGCGTATGCGGGGATGGTGGCCAAGTACGCCATCGAACACTGGTGTCGCATCCCCGTCGAGGTTGAACTCGCGCACGAGTTTCGTTACCGGGATCCCGTGGTATCGGTGAAGACGCTGATCGTGGCGATTTCCCAGTCGGGAGAGACGATGGACACGATCATGGCCATTCGTCACGCGCAGCAACAGGGGGCGAGTGTAATCGGGATCGTCAATGTCCAGGGCTCGACGATCGCTAGGGAAGCGGACGCGGTGCTTTACACGCGTGCAGGTCCAGAGATCGCCGTCGCCTCCACGAAGGCGTTCGTCGCGCAAATTACGGCCACCTTCCTCCTTGGGCTGTACCTAGCGGAACTCCGGGGGAACAAGTACCCGGACGAGATCGCTATCCTGCTCGAGGAGCTCGATGAGATGCCCTCGAAGATCCAGCGCGTGCTCGACACCTCTGAACCGATCAGGGAGATCGCCCGTTCGATGGCAGACGAGCGCACCATCCTCTTCCTTGGACGGCATGTGGGATATCCCATCGCCCTTGAGGGAGCCCTCAAGCTCAAGGAACTCGCGTATATCCATGCGGAGGGTTTCGCAGCCGGGGAACTCAAGCATGGCCCCATCGCCCTCATTGAGAAGGGCCTGCCCGTTTTCATCATCCTGCCCTCTCCGAGGGGACGGGATTCTCTCCATGCGAAGGTCCTATCGAGCATCGAGGAAGTCAAAGCTCGTGGTGCTCGAATCATCGTCATCGCGGAGGAGGGTGACGAGGAGGCTCCGCGACACGCCGATCACATCTTCTACGTGCCCGAGACGCCCGTCCTGCTCGCGCCCCTGGTGAACGTCGTGCCGCTCCAGATCTTCGCTTGCGCACTCGCGACGGCGAAGGGGTGCAACGTCGATCAGCCTCGAAACCTAGCGAAGTCTGTGACGGTGGAGTAGCGGTGATTGTCGGGATCGGGATCGACGTCGTGGCCATCGATCGCTTCGAAGAGGCACTAGAGAAAATCCCGGGCTTCGTCGAGCGGATCTTCACCCCGCAGGAGCGCGGCTTCGGCCACGCAAGTCTCGCCGCACGTTGGGCGGCCAAGGAAGCCCTCGCGAAGGCTCTGGGGGCCCCTGGGGGGCTCTCATGGCAGGATGTGGAGGTCACCCGGGCGGGCGATGGGTCCCCGGTCCTATCGATCACGGGAACGGTCGCCGCACGCGCGGCCGAACTCGGAATCGTTCGGTTCCACCTGTCGATGTCGCACGATGCTGGCATGGCCTCTGCGGTTGTGGTAGCGGAGGGAGACGAATGACCGGGCTGGAGGTTTGCATCGACTATGACGCCATCCGGCACAACGTCGAGGTGTTATGCGACCGGGCGGGGGATGCCCGGGTCATGGCGGTCGTGAAGGGTGACGCCTATGGTCATGGCCTCATTGAGACGGCCAGAGCCGCGCGGATTGGAGGGGCCAGTTGGCTGGGGGTCGCTCAGCCAGGAGAGGCGCTGGCTCTACGGGCCGCCGACGATGTCGGTCGAATCCTGACCTGGCTCTACGGCCCTGAGGTGCCAGCCGCCGCCCTCATCGATAAAGGGGTTGACGTGTCGGTCAGTTCCTTGCCCGTCCTGAGCGCGATCGTCGCCGGCGCCAAGGACGTGGGGAAACCGGCACGGATTCACCTGTGCATCGATACCGGCCTCGGTCGCGAGGGGATGACCCTGGAGGAGCTCCCCAGGATTCTCGAACTGGTCGAACTTCAGGTGACGGCCGGCACCGTCGAGGTGGTGGGCATATGGTCGCATCTCGCCTGGGCAGACGCCCCGGGGCATCCTGTCATCGACGAACAGGCCCAGGCATTCGAGCAGGTCCTGGCGCTGGCGGCCGAGCGTGGGATGCGGTTCGAGGTGCGTCACCTGGCCAACTCCGCAGCCACCCTCACCCGCCCCGACCTCACGTACGATCTCGTCCGGCCCGGTATCGCGGTGTATGGTCTACCCCCCGTGCTAGACCCTGACGGCGGTGACTGGGGGCTCAGACCCGCGATGACCGTGACAACGACGCTCGCCCTCGTCAAACGGGTCGATGCAGGGCACGGTGTCAGTTACGGTCATGACTACGTGACCGATCGGGAGACCGTCCTAGGGCTGGTTTCGGTGGGCTACGCCGACGGGGTGTTCCGATCGGCCGGGAATCGCGCTGAGGTGGGTATCGGGGGGAAGCGGTACCGCATCGCCGGCCGGGTCTGCATGGACCAATTCGTCGTCGACCTCGGCTCAGGCTCGACCGCGAAGGAGGGGGACACGGTTGTTCTCATCGGGCCGGGAGGCCCTACAGCGCGCGAGTGGGCCGATGCCGTAGGAACGATCGACTATGAGGTGGTGTGCAGGTTCGGGGGGCTACGGCCCAAGGCGGGGCGGGCGTGACGGTCCTGTCCCTGACGGTTGCGGACGCGCAGTCGATGCGCGAAATCGGCCAGGGGGTCATCGCCCCCAGGGTTCATGCCGGGGACCTCATCATCGTGACGGGGGAGCTGGGAGCGGGGAAGACGACCCTTGTGCAGGGGATCGGGGCTGGGCTTGGAGTCCGGGGCCCGGTGACGAGCCCGACGTTCATCATCGCCCGTACCCACCCATCCGAGACCGGTGGCCTCTCGCTCATCCACGCGGACGCATACCGTCTCACGTCGCTTGCCGAACTCGACGATCTAGATCTCGACACGACGCTCGACGAGGCCGTAACCGTAGTCGAGTGGGGGGAGGGACTCGCCGAGGTCCTGTCGGACGACCGCCTCCACGTCGCCATCCATCGCGTCAGGGGCGGAGACGTGAGCGAGGGCGACGGGGGTCCAAGGACGATCCTCCTTCGCGGCGTCGGGCCGTCGTGGGAGGCACGACCGTTCTCCGCGCCGCAAGGGGGTGCCGAGTGATCCTGGCCATCGACACGTCGTCCGCGATTTCGGCCGCCCTCCTCGATGGAGATCGGGTCGTTGCTGCGGCCTCGGAACACGCACCCAGGTCCCATGCCGAACTCCTTGCGCCGATGGTGAAGTCCGTTCTCTCGGCCGGCGCGAACCCCGAGATTGAGCGAGTGGTGGTGGGGACCGGTCCCGCGCCCTTCACGGGGCTGAGGGTCGGACTCGTGACGGCCCGCACCCTCGCCTTCGCGTGGTCTGTGCCCGTCGTGGGCGTGTGCTCTCTAGACGCGATCGGGGCCGCCCACGGCGGGTCGGTGACCGTCGTTTCCGACGCCCGACGCAAAGAGGTGTATTGGGCGACCTACCGTGACGCGGTCAGAACCGCAGGCCCGTTCGTCGGTCTTCCGGGTGAGGTGCCGACAGAGGCGGCGGTCGTGGGTCGAGGGGCCACACTTTATCCGGAGGACTGCCCGTCCGTTGAGGAGGCGTCAGAGGGGTTCCTCGATCCGGACCCGGCCTGGCTTGTCCGAGTCGTGGCCCGGTTCGAAGCCGCGGGGGTCACGGACTTTCCCACCGTGCCCCTGTACCTCAGGAGGCCCGACGTCCACGGGGTCTCGGCGGCGTGACCGCTCTCAACCTGCGCGACGCGACGCTTGACGATCTCGATTGGATCGCCGAGCAGGAGGCTGCCATCTTCGGTTCCAGCGCATGGTCGCGCGACTCGATTGCCGCGGATCTCCAGGCGTCGGACAGGCGTCGTATTTGGCTGCGTCGGTATGTTGTCGTCGAGTCCGATGAGGAGAGGGTGGGATACGCCGTCTTCGGGTTCGAGAGTGACGTCTTCTCCCTTTTCAACCTCGCGGTGGTTCCCGAGGCTCGCCGACGGAGTGTGGGGGCGTTCCTCCTCGACCGGTTCTTCGACGAAGCGCGATCGCTCCGTGTGCGGGAGGTGGGGCTTGAGGTGGCCGTCGACAACGCCCCGGCGCTTGCCCTCTACCGGAGCCATGGTTTCGAGGAGGTGCGGGTTCGCCGCCGCTACTACCAGCACGGGGATAGAGACGCCGTGGTCATGCGTCGACGCCTCTAACTCAAAACGCGTTCTGGGGCTCTAGGGTAGACACGTGGATCCCCTTGTATTGGGAATCGAGAGCACATGCGACGAGACCGGAGTCGCCCTCGTGCGGGGGCTTCGCTTGCTCGGAGAAGCGGTCGCGAGTTCCATGGACGAGCACGCTCGATTCGGAGGAATCGTGCCCGAGGTTGCCTCGCGGGCACACCTCGAAGAGATGATCCCCACGATTGAGGCGGCGCTTGACGAATCCGGTGTCACGCTTGCGGAGATCGATGCCGTCGCTGTCGCGGCGGGACCGGGCCTCGTCGGTTCCCTGACAGTGGGAGTGGCGGCGGCGAAGGCGCTCGCGGTTGCCCTTGAACGGCCGATCTTCGGGGTCAATCATGTCGTGAGCCACATCGCGGTCGATGAACTCGTCCATGGACCATTTCCCGATCGCTTCATTGCTTTGGTTGTCTCGGGGGGGCATTCGTCGCTTCTCATGGTTGAGGACATCGCCTCTTCGGTCGTTGAGTTGGGGCAGACTCTCGACGACGCAGCGGGGGAAGCCTTCGACAAGGTCGGGCGCCTGTTGGGCTTGCCCTTCCCGGGAGGACCTCACGTCGACCGGCTCGCGCAAGACGGCGATCCGGAGGCGATTACGTTCCCTCGGGGTCTGACCGCTCCTAAGGATCTCATTCGGCATCCCTATGACTTCTCTTTCAGCGGGCTCAAGACCGCCGTGGCTCGCTGGATGGAATCCTGCGAGGATTCGGGGCGCGAGATTCCTCGGGAGGATGTCGCCGCATCGTTTGCCGCCGCCGTGGCCGATGTGCTGGTGACGAAAACGATCCGGGCATGCCGGGAGCAAGGCATCGAGACGCTCGTGATCGGAGGCGGATTCAGCGCCAACGCCCAACTGAGGGATCGTGCGGCAGCCGAATGCTCGAAGCAGGGGATCGAGGTCCGCATCCCCCCCATTCAATATTGCACGGACAACGGCGCCATGATCGCGGCCCTAGGAAGCGCGGCCGTGCGTCGGGGGATGGAACCCTCAGATTTGGGGTTTGGGGTCGACTCGGCGATGCCCCTCTCGTACGTGGTGGCCCGATGATCGAGCGGAAAGGGCGCCGAATCCGCACCTTAGCGCGTTGGGCGCGATGGAGACTCCGACGCCTTGGCCGAAGCTTCGGAAAGAGGTGGCGAGGATTGAAGGGGGCGGGAAGACGGGCCTGGAATCGGTTGAAGACGCGGGCTTCGCCTGAGTGGCGCATCCTCACCGCCATCGTCGTAACCGTGACCGTCGCATCCGCGGGATTGGTGTTCGCCATCGCAAGCGACTCACCGACCCCACTGGTTGAGGCGAGCCGGTATACGCCCCCTCCGCCTCCGCCCCCTCCCGACCCGGACACGATCTTCCTGACGTGGGGTCCGAGCGAGGGCGACATGATCCGTGCGATTGAGACCGCGCAGGCCATGACGGTTGAGGAGGCAGCGGGACAGGTTATCATCTCGAGTTTCTCGGGAATGGATGGGGCGGCTCTACAGGCACTCATCACGCAATACCACCTCGGGGGTGTCATCTTCAGCAGGGCGAATGGCAATATTTCTACGCGGGAGCAGACGGCGGCCTTGGCGTCAGCCGCGCAGGCGGCCTCGGTGGCGGATGGGCGTGATTGGCCCGTCATCATCTCGACCGATCAGGAGGGGGGAACGGTCGCAAGACTTGATGGCCTCATCCCGACGATGCCATCCTTCATGGCAGCAGGAGCAGCCCACGATAAGGAAGTCGTCGAGGCCGCCTTCGCCGGTATGGGAAGAGACATGGCCGCCCTCGGATTTAACGTCGACTTCGCACCGGTCGCGGATCTCACCATCGGGCTCGCCGACCCCGTCATTCGATCGCGGTCTGCCGGAAGCGACCCAGAGAACGTCAGCGAGACGGTTGTGGCCGCGGTTGCGGGACTCGTCGATTCGGGGGTCATTCCGGCGGTCAAGCATTATCCCGGGCATGGGGGAGTGACGACGGACTCGCATGCGCTTACGCCCATCAACTCGAGACCGCTTGCCGACCTGGAAGACACCGACCTCGTCCCCTTCGGGGAGGCGATCGATGCGGGGGCACCTATGGTGATGATGTCGCACGTTGCCGTAACGGTGTGGAGTGGCATTCCCGCGTCGCTCGATCCCCTCGCGTACGCTTATCTCCGCGAGGATCTTGGTTTTACGGGGGTCACCGTGACGGATGGAATGGATATGGGCGGGGTGACGGCGTACGGCTCCACTGGTGCCACCACCGTCGCCGCCCTCAACGCTGGAGCCGATATCGTCCTCATGTCGGCCAACACGGCGGAGGCCCACGCCGCGATCATCGCCGCCGTCGCAGACGGATCGTTGAGCAGGGACCGGCTCGATGAGGCCGCGGCACGCGTCGTTGCCCTCATGAGGTATCAGGCATCGATCGACCCAGCCGTGAGCGTCGAGGGAGACTACGTCCGAGAACTTTCCCGCAACTCAGTGACCGTTGTCGCTCCGCTGTGCGGACGACCGCTGGTGGGGTCTCAGGTCACCATCTCGGGTGGTTGGCCGGGTGAGCGGGCCGCCCTCGCGGCAGCGCTTGCGGAGTACGGCGTCACAACAGGATCCTCCGGGACCTCCATCCGCCTGCTCGGACGACCCGATGGCACGGGAACGGCGGACGTCGTCGTCGCCATGGATGGACCCTGGGGACTCAGCTCATCGCAGGCCACCTCCTACATCGGCCTGTACGGAAGGGGAGCCTCAAGCTTCGCCGCGCTAGCGGACATTCTCACGGGGGCTGTGGTCGCGGAGGGTCAGTGGCCCGTGTCCGTGCCCGGGTTACCGTTCAATGCCTGCCCGTCGCCGCGATAGACGGGAAGGCGATTGATCACCAGGTGGGTTCGACTACGAGGACCCTCTGCGCCCCCGCGACCCTCGTGAGCACGAGTGTCGCCTCTTCGTCTCCCTTGAGTCGTAGATCGGCTCGAAGTCCTTCGGGGGTGACCGCCGTGCCGCGTTTCTTGATGGTGACCCGACCGATTCGTCGTTCCCTCAGGTAGGAGCGCAGACCCTTCACCCCGAACGGTAGATCATCGAGGATGCGGTAGGCGGAGGCGAACGGGGTCGCGACCAGGCGAGGGCCAGTGACGTAGGCGATCGTGCGATCGAGGAGGTGTCCCCCGACGGTCATTGCGACCTCGGTGACCAGGCCAGCACGGATGATAGCCCTATCTGGCTCGTAGAGGTAGTCACCTACTGCGCCGACGCCTGCTGTGGCGGACGTGTCGGAGAGACGGTACGAGCACCCGTCGGCAACGAGGAGGGCACCGCGTCCTGGATGGCGAGCGAGGGGGCCACACCACAGGCCTGCCTCGACCGCCTGGCCATCGACGCTGACCCACTCGGACTCCGCATCGAGGGGAAGCGCGGTGTGGGGAATCCCGGGCCCGACCTTGAGACCGAGGGCGGGGAAACGGTCACGGAGGGCTAGCACGTCACCGAGGGGGGGTTCGTAGTCTTCGGGGCGGTGGCGCCTCCCGCCGGAGGCTGTCCTACGCGCCGGATCGACGAAGACACCATCGACGTCCACTTCGCGGACCACGGAAAGCGAATCCGCATGAACCACGACTGTCCCAGGCCAGTGGCGGAGGTTGTACTCGGCAACGAGGGCGGTCGCCTCGTCTCGCTCGAAGGCCATGACGGTGATTCCCAGGGCGGACATAGCCATGGCACCGGCGCCGATGCCCGAGGTGAGGTCGGCGACCCTCTCAATTCCAGCTTCTAGGTAGCGCCCCGCGTGGAGTCCAGCAACGGTGAGTCGGGTGGACTGCTCGAGCCCATCGGGCGTGAAGAGCATGCCATCCGCGAACTCTCCGAACTTGGTCCGAGCTCTCTCACGAAGGCGGGCCTGGGTCATGACGGCGGCGACGGTCTCGGCCGGAAACCCTCGCTCCCGAAGGCCTACACCGAGGGAGAGGGCCTGGGAGGCTTTGTATCGGGGGAGAGTTCCGAGCAGGGCGAGGCCATCGTTGCTTGTTGCCGCCCGGATCTCGCCAACCTCCATCCCTCGATCCTCGCATGGGTGAAGGGGGCTCGGCGCTTCGAGCGATAGGGTGCCTAGAATGATTAGCACTCACCCGGCCTGAGTGCTAAGTTGGTACTGCTCCTTTGGGAGCAACCGCGGCCCGAGGACACCGACCCAGCAAGGGTCTGGACGCCCCAAGCCGCGACACCGGTGACAATCGTGAAGTGGAAGGTGAGGTCCGCAGTGTCGGTCTCTATCAAGCCCCTAGAGGACAAGGTCGTGGTCAAGGCCTCGGCAGCTGAGCAGACCACGGCATCAGGTCTGGTCATTCCGGACACCGTGAAGGAGAAGCCCCAGGAGGGCGAGGTCGTAGCGGTCGGACCCGGCCGTATCGACGATAACGGGAATCGCGTGCCGATCGACGTCAAGGTCGGCGACAAGGTCATCTATAGCAAGTACGGCGGAACCGAGGTCAAGGTGGGTGGCGAGGAATACCTCATCGTTTCGGTGCGTGACCTCCTCGCGGTTGTAGCGTAGAAAGTCATAGCGTAGGAGTCAATCAACTCTTGCCAAGAGTCAACTAGGGCCCCGAGACATCTCGGGGCCCTAGCCTTTTAATCGGAGGGGCTACTCCTCTATCGGTGCTGCAAGACTCTTCCCTCGAGCAGGGCATTGCGCTCGTCTTCACTCAGTCCGCCCCACACCCCAAACGGCTCTCGCATCGATAGGGCATGGGTTAGACAACTCTCACGGACGGGGCATCGGCGGCAGAAACTCTTCGCTGACTCGGCTCGGCGTTTGCGGGCATAACCGCGTTCGTTTTCTGGATGGAAGAAGAGGTTAGGATCGGCCTCGCGGCATTTCCCCGCGTATTGCCACTCCCATTCGTCGAGTACAGCTCGACGCTCCTTCACGGCTGATTCAACCATCACGCCACCCCAGAGCCCTTTCACAAGCATCGGCGAGACCGAATGAGAGGCGGCCCGCCGCTCCCTGGGCACCCAACTGGGCTCCCCCCGACTCCGCGGCAGGCCACTACATTGTTTGTATCGTTGCTGAGGGAATTGCGGTAGCCCCCACTTGTGGGGGCAGACAAGATGAACAAATACCCCAGGCTTCGCCCCGCGGTCATCCCCTACAATCGGGGAATGGCGCCTGCCCCTGATCATGATCCCTTCGGCTTGACGGGATTGACCTACGCCGATGTTCTTCTTCTTCCCGGTGAGAGCAACGTAGTTCCGTCGGAGGTAGATACATCGACGCGGCTAACCCGCAATATCCGCATGAATGTGCCGCTCCTCAGTGCGGCCATGGACACCGTGACGGAATCCCGCATGGCGATCGCTATGGCGCGCCAGGGAGGGATCGGCGTCTTGCACCGGAATCTCCCCTTAGCGAAGCAGGCATACCACGTTGATGTCGTCAAACGTTCGGAATCCGGAATGATCTCCGATCCTGTCACCGTCGGCCCGGATGCGACCATTGCCGATCTTGATCGACTGTGCGGCCGATACCGAGTGTCTGGGCTTCCGGTTGTCGACGACAAGCGGGTGTTGCTCGGGATCATCACGAATCGTGATCTGCGTTTCATCAGTCCGTCGGATTTCGAGACCATGCGAGTCCGGCAGGCCATGACCCCGATGCCGCTGATTACCGGACCAGTGGGAATCTCCAACGCCGAGGCCGCTGAGTTACTCGCAAAACACAAGGTGGAAAAGCTCCCGCTCGTCGATGCGGAGGGGCGACTCGCTGGCCTCATCACCGTCAAGGATTTCGTCAAGACCGAGAAGTATCCCAAGGCGACTAAGGACAGTGAGGGACGGTTGCGGGTCGCGGCTGCAGTGGGGTTCTTTGGAGATGCGTGGGAGCGTGCCATTGCCCTGGTTGAGGCGGGGGTCGATGTCATCGTGGTCGACACCGCGCACGGTCACGCTCAGGCGATGATCGACATGATCACTAGGTTGAAGAAGGACAAAGCCACGAAAGGCGTTGACGTCATTGGGGGTAACGTTGCGACGCGGGAAGGGGCACAGGCCCTTATCGATGCGGGAGTGGATGCTGTCAAGGTTGGGGTTGGGCCTGGGTCGATCTGCACGACCCGGGTCGTCGCCGGGATCGGAGTACCTCAGGTCACGGCGGTATATGAATCGTCCAAGGCAGCGGGGCCCGCCGGTGTACCGGTCATTGCCGATGGTGGGCTTCAGTATTCGGGTGACATCGCCAAGGCGCTGGTTGCAGGAGCGGAGTCCGTCATGGTCGGTTCTTTGTTCGCCGGTTGCGAGGAAACGCCCGGCGACTTGGTGCTCGTGAATGGGAAGCAGTTCAAGTCATACCGTGGCATGGGCTCGATAGGGGCTATGGAGTCTCGAGGCAGGGTGTCCTATTCGAAGGATCGCTACTTTCAGGCTGACGCCCCGAGCGATGATCACATCATCCCCGAAGGCATCGAGGGCCAAGTGCCCTTCAAGGGTCCCCTGGCAACCGTGGCCCATCAACTCATTGGAGGGCTCGGCCAGTCGATGTTCTACGTCGGGGCGAAGACGATCGACCAACTTAGGGCCGAGGGCAGGTTCGTGAGGATCACCACGGCGGGCCTCAAGGAATCCCACCCGCACGATGTCCAGATCACCGTCGAGGCCCCTAACTACCCCTCGTAGCCATTATCACGGGCCAATCGTCGAGGGCTCTGGCGTCGGCAATGGCCACCCAAGGTCCGGGAGATCCTCAGTTCGACCACGCGAAATCAGCCAGGCCCGGAAACCCTCGGCCCACTTTCTATGCGCGGCGGCCTCAAGGTCATGGAGATCCTGGATGTCGACCTCGCCGAGGGTTTGATAGGCGTGTCCCATCGCGCAGACAAGATCAAGGGTGGCCAGGACATCGGCATCGGCGGAGTGAAGGTCGTCGGTGTTGACGACGACTCCGTAGGCCCCACAGAGGTTGACAAGTTTGCGCTTGCCATTGCGCCACTGGACGAGGTGTCGATCGAGGACTAGGGGGTCGACGATGGGACGGATGCCGGTGGCAGAGTCGGCTCCGATACGCCTCGCTAACGTTGGGAGGCTATGGCGTGAGAGTTCGGCCTCCAGGACGGTAAGGTCGAACGAGACGTTGAAACCCACGATCGGGATTCCGGCGAGGAGCGTCTCGGCAAGCGATCCGGCGATCTCTTCGAGAGCGTCCTCCGGGCGCGCGCCCTCGGCGCTGGCCTGGAGGGTCGTGATCCCGTGAATGGCGGAGGCTGCGGCTGGGATCTCGATTCCGGGATCGATGAGCCAGGTGTGTCGTATCGGAACCCCGTCGGCGCCTTCGCGAGAAATCACAGCGGCCGTGACGATGCGGTCCCTTGAGGTATCGACCCCGGTGGTCTCCGTGTCGAATCCGACCATCATGCCTTCGAGCCAACTCATGACCCCACTCTGCCACCGGACCCCGACACCTATCGACAGGCGTGCCGCTAGGCTAGGTCCGTGAGCATCGAGATTGAGATCGGGCGCGGCAAGCGGGGCCGTCGCGCATACGCCTTTGACGATATTGCGATCGTTCCATCCCGTCGGACGCGCGACCCGGAACTTGTCAGCCTCAAGTGGCAGATCGACGCGTTTCCCTTCGAGACGCCATTAATCGCCGCGCCGATGGACTCGGTCATGTCCCCCGCCACGGTGATCGCCCTTAGTCGTCTTGGCGGGCTTGGTGTGCTAGACCTCGAGGGGTTGTGGACCCGATACGAGGATCCCGCCCCGTTCCTCGAGGAGATCGCTGAACTCGAGGCGGATCAGGTGATGCCTCGCATGCAGCAGATCTACTCAGCTGCTATAGACCCGGAGCTCATCAAGCAGAGGCTAAAAGAGATCAGGGCGGCGGGAGTGACGGTCGCCGGGGCCCTTTCCCCACACCGAACTCAGGAACTTTTCAAGACGGTACTTGAGGCAGGTGTGGATGTCTTCGTAATTCGCGGCACCACGGTGTCGGCCGAGCATGTCTCCGGGGAGGCGCAACCCCTCGACCTCAAGGAGTTCATCTACGAGTTGGATGTCCCAGTTATCGTTGGAGGAGCTTCGACGTATCAGGCGGCCCTCCACCTCATGCGCACGGGTGCGGCTGGTGTCCTCGTCGGGTTCGGGGGTGGAGCCGCCAGTACCACCCGCGTTTCGGTGGGCATCCATGCCCCAATGGCGACGGCGGTGGCCGATGTCGCGGCGGCAAGGCGGGATTACCTGGACGAGTCGGGGGGCAGGTACGTGCACGTCATCGCCGACGGAGGCCTTGGGCGGAGCGGCGATATGGTCAAGGCGGTTGCCTGTGGATCCGATGCGATCATGGTCGGTGCGGCGTTGGCCAGGGCGTCGGAGGCGCCTGGACACGGGTACCACTGGGGGTCAGAGGCCTATCACTCGGAGCTACCCCGTGGCGAGAGGGTTCGCGTGGGCACGGTGGGGACGCTCAAGGAGATCGTCTTCGGGCCTGGTACGAGTGCGGAAGGGACGACCAACGTCATGGGGGCTCTCCGTCGCTCGATGGCGACGACGGGCTACTCAGACCTTAAGGAGTTCCAGCGGGTGGACGTGGTGGTCTCCCCCTATCGGCCTGACTGAATGGTGTGTCTCTGTAGCATCGAAGGGTGAGAACGGTCGCGCTTAGGCATATGGCGTTCGAGGATCTTGGTGTATGGGGATCGATCCTTCGTGAGCGGGGCCACGACGTCTGTTACATCGACGCGGGGGAGGACCTCACTAAGGCGGAGGATGCAGACCTTCTCATCGTCCTGGGTGGCCCTATCGGGCTAGGCGACAGGGCAGACTATCCCTTCCTAGACGATGAGGTGTCCCTCGTTCGGGAACGATTGGACAGGGACGTCCCGACTCTCGGAGTTTGCCTAGGCGCCCAGATCATGGCGGCGGCCCTAGGAGCCCGGGTCTATCCAAACTCGGAGAGGGAGATCGGATGGGGATTCGTAACGCTGGTGGATGAGGCTCCCACTTTCCTGTCAACCCTCAAGGACATACCGGTCCTCCATTGGCACGGAGATACCTTCGATTGCCCAAAGGGAGCCACCCTCCTTGCCTCGACAACGCTCACCCCGAATCAGGCGTTCTCGCACGGGCGGTCGCTCGCTCTTCAATTCCACCTTGAAGTCAACGGTGGCCTTATCGAACGGTGGCTCATTGCGTACTCACATGAGCTTGAGGAGGTGGGAATCAACATTGGCTCCCTACGCGAGACGAGCCTGCGTCACGCCCTCCCCGTCGCGCGTGCGAGCAGGGCGTTTCTCGATGCGTACCTTGCCACTCTCCTCGAGGAGTCCTAGGAAGGATCATCCGATGTAACAGCGGCGATGGACTGGAGCGCGATCTCTCGCTCCTCGTTTGTGGGGATGACCCACACCTCGACGTGGGATTCGTCCGAGGACACCAGGGTCGGGGCCTTCTTGCGACCGGCGTTGCGAGCGGGGTCAAGGACGACGCCCAGTTCCTCCAGCCCCGCGATCGAAAGAGTCCGGACGGTTTCGTTGTTCTCCCCAACCCCCGCGGTGAAGGTGATGGCATCGAGGGAGCCGAGTTGCGCCCAATACTCGCCGATGTATCCGCGGATGCGGCGGGTGTAGATCTCAAGAGCCAACTTGGCGTCGTGATCACCCTTGGTGGCGTTGCTCACGACATCGCGCATATCGGAGTGGCCACATAGCCCCAGCATGCCGCCACGCCGGTTGAGCTCGTCATCGATCTCATTGATCTCCATGCCTGCCGTCCTGGCCAGATGGAACACGACCGCGGGATCGATGTCCCCGGAGCGGGTCCCCATGACGAGGCCCTCTAGGGGGGTGAGACCCATGGAGGTATCGATCGAGCGCCCTCCTTTCACCGCGCAGGCAGAGGCCCCATTTCCGAGGTGCAGGACGATGATCGACAGGTCGTGGATATCCCGGCCCATGGCCTCCGCCGTTTGAGCGGAGACGTATGCATGGGATGTTCCATGGAATCCGTAGCGCCGAACGCTATGCGCGGTCGCGACCCTGCGATCGATCGCGTACGTATAGGCCGCCTCGGGAAGGGTCTGGTGGAATGCTGTATCGAATACCGCCACATTCGGAAGGTTTGGAAAGGCGATCCGTGCCGCGGCAATCCCAGCGACGTTCGGCGGATTGTGAAGGGGGGCGAGCGTCGCGAACAGCGCGATCTGCCGTTCGACGTCGTCATCGATTATGGTGGGGGCCGAGAACTCGGAACCACCTTGAACGACGCGATGACCGATGACCATGAGGTCATCGAGGGTGACCCCGCTGTCGGGCTTGTCGAGCGAGGCGATGATCTGCTCGATCGCCAGGGTGTGATCCGTGACCCTTTCGAGGAGTCCAACGACTAGTGGCTCGGGTTTGGTGGTGTCCACCACTTGGTACTTGACCGAACTAGAGCCGCAGTTGAGGACGAGGGCAATCCCCTCCCGGACCGCTGTCATTGTGCTCCCTTCGCTGTCGGCGCATTGCCGGGGGGAGGGGTTTGGGCTTGTTGAGCCTGGATGGCTGTGATGGCGACGGTGTTGATGATGTCGTTCACGGTTGCGCCCCTCGATAGGTCGTTGACGGGTTTCTTCAGCCCCTGTAGCACGGGACCGATCGCAACAGCCCCAGCCGAGCGCTGAACCGCCTTATACGTGTTGTTTCCCGTGTTGAGGTCCGGGAAGATAAAGACCGTAGCACGCCCGGCCACCTTGGAGTCGGGCATCTTCGTCTTCGCCACGGACGGCTCGATGGCGGCGTCATACTGGATTGGACCCTCTACCGGGAGATCGGGTCGACGCTTTCGCACGATCTTCGTCGCGGCACGGACCTTGTCGACATCGGAACCCTTGCCAGATTCGCCGGTCGAATAGCTCAGCATGGCTATCCGGGGTTCGATGCGGAACTGTGCGGCGGTCGCGGCCGAGGAGATGGCGATGTCCGCCAGTTCCTCCGCCGTTGGGTCGGGGTTAATGGCGCAGTCCCCATACGTGAGCACTCGGTCCCCGAGAGACATGAGGAAGACGGACGACACAATTCCCACCTCGGGGGGAGTCTTGATGACCTGAAGAGCAGGGGTGATGGTGTGCGCTGTGGTGTGGGCCGCACCAGAGACCATGCCGTCCGCGAGGCCTTCCTCCACCATCATCGTTCCGAAGTAGGAGACGTCCTTGACGATTTCTCGGGCGATGTCGAGGGTGACGCCTTTATGGGAGCGGAGCTCGTGAAACCGTTTGGCGAACTTTTTCACGAGTCGCGGATCGGTGGGAGAGACGACCTTGGCACGAGTGATGTCGACCCCGAGTTCGGCCGCGCGGGCTCGGATGGAGACCTCGTCTCCCAGGAGGGTCAAATCGACGACATCGCGGGTAAGGAGGCTCGAGGCGGCGCGGAGGATCCGGTCGTCCTCCCCCTCGGGAAGAACGATATGGCGCTTGTCCGCTCGTGCACGGTCGAGGAGTTCGTACTCGAACATGAGCGGGGTGACGACGGTCGTCTCCGCCACGTCGATGAGTTGGCGAAGGGCGATGGTATCGATGTGCCGCTCGAAGAGCGCCAGAGCCGTGTCCAACTTGAGGGACGACTCGTGTGTCAGCCGTCCGCGGGTGTTGTAGCACCGGGTCGCGGTCTCGAAGGTCCGCATGCTGGCGGTGATGATGGGGAGGTTGGAATTCAGCCCCGCAAGCAGGCGGCTCATAGGCTCGGACGGCAGGAATCCGCCATTGAGGATGACGCCGGCGATGGTCGGGAAATCGGAGGCGGAGTGGGCGGCCAGCACCGCAAGCAACGCGTCGGCACGATCACCCGGGGTGATCACGACCTTCCCTTCCTCCAGGCGACCCAGGAGATGGTCCACGGACATCGCGCCGATGGTGATCCCCAGGACCTCGCGGGTGAGGAGATCGGGGTCGCCCGAATACAGCTCACCATCAACCGACTCCATGAGTTCCCGGAGCAAAGGCGCGGCGAGGAGGGGGTCCTCGGGGATGGCGCCACCAATCAACCCCGGGGGGAGGGCGCTCTTGATGGCCTTGAGGCTGGCGGGGTCACAACGGTTGGCGAAGACCGCGACCAGGTGGGCGTGGCCGTTCTCAAGTTCGAGGTTGGCAGAGTCGATGATCTGCGTGATCTCGGAAGGGGTCCGATCGCGACCGTTGACGACGAGGGCGACGGGCGCCCCGAGATTCGCCGCGATCTTCGCGTTGAACTCGAACTCGGCGGGACCCGCGACATCGGTATGGTCGGTGCCGACGATGACGACGACATCACACTGCTTCTGGATGACGTGATACCGGGAGATGATCGTGGCGAGCGCGGCTTCGGGGTCCCGGTGGATGGCCTCGTAGGTGACCCCCACGCAGTCGTCGCAGTTGAGGTCCGCCTCCGTGTGGGAGAGGAGGAGGCGGAGGATATGGTCCGCACCGCCGGAGGCCGTGGTTACGGGTCGATAGACCCCGACCTTGCCGACGGATCGGCCCAGGGCGTCGACGATTCCCAGGGCGATGGCCGACTTCCCCGCCTCCCCTTCGGTGGATGCTATGTAGATGCTTCTGCTTTTACTCACGGGAATAGCATCCCACTAGCGGGCCCCCTGAATAGCCCATGACATCTCAAACGTCTATGGAAGGTGATCTTCCCTGATCGGTCAAGACGAGTAGAATCCAGACACCCGGGGAACGAATGCGCTACCGGGGGCCCCAAATGGTGCATTGGGGCCATCTGAGGGCGGTGAGATGACTGGAAGGCCCAAGCGACAATGGCTGTCGCACAAGTGGCGTGTCTTGGGACACGCCGGGGTGCGTCCCTACTTCCATGGGGATACCCGTCCAATTGTCGCCACGAACCAGTTTGCCATGCTTTCCAGCGTCGTCTTCCTGCCATATTCGATCGCCATGATTGCCACCTCGTGGCCCGATCTCGTCTCCCCTGGACTCATCTCCCTTGGTCTCGTGTTTGGGTGGGCCTTCAGTATCTTTCTCAACAGCAAGGGCGTCTATTTCGTCGCATCGATCATTGCGCTTCTTCTTCCCATCCTCATCCTTGGGCACCTGACCGCCATATTCACAACCGAGTCGGGTTTCCACTACCTCATGTTCGCCGGGGGTGCACTGAGTTTCACCGTCTTCAGGTCGGACCAGTGGCTATTGCGCACGATGTTTTTCTTCATCGCGGTTGCCACCCTTGTGTTCTGCGAGGCGATGTTTCCGCCGTTCTCGAGTCGTGACGAATTTTCCGCGATCATCATCGAACGGTTCCTGGCGATCAACATCGCGCTTACGGTGCTTCTGCTCTATGCCATCGGTCGATTCGACCTCCACTACTACGAGAGGGAGAGAACGCGGAACGTGGCCCTACTTGACGCGGCGCAGGTGGCGGCGCAGACCGATGCACTCACCGAGGTATACAACCGTCGCGGCATCGCCCCGATCCTGTCGTCCATAGCTCGAAGGGGTGATTACTCGCTTGCCCTCGTCGATCTAGATCGGTTCAAGCTCATCAACGACAGGTTGGGGCATGGCGCTGGCGACGTCGTTCTCGCGAATGCCGCGCGCACCCTTGTGCGATCCGTGGGGGATCAGGGGACGGTCGCCCGCTGGGGAGGGGAGGAGTTCCTCATCGTCCTTCCCGAGATTTCCCTGGAGGGCGCCGACGCCTTGATGGAGACGGTCCGTGAGGACCTGGAGGCAGAGCACGGAGCACCCGAGTCCGTCGCGAGAGTGACGATCTCGGTCGGACTCGCTCATGCTCCCCGATACTCGGGCAAGGAAGAGGTTCTTCGACTGGCCGATGCCAACCTATACGAGGCGAAGTCGTCGGGACGCAACGTCGTCGTCAGCGCCAGGCTTACCCCTCAGGGGGGATAAGCAGTATTGGTTCTCGCGTTGTCGGGCCGGGCATGCGAGCGTAAAGTCAGGATAGATAGAGAGGTCGCCGAGGACGGGGAATAGGTCCCCTTCGGAGGAGTTTCCGTACGCGGAATATAAGGCCAGGGCAAACGTGAACAACGACTTGAGCGTTGAACCGCAGTGGAGTGGAGGGAGGGGGCCCATCGCCCGCTGGAGGCGCGCCACCGTCGCCGTTCATCAGGACGAAAGAACCCAGGCTATCGAGACCGCACAGGTCTTTCTTATTTTTTGCATTTTTCTGAACTTGGCCTACACCGTCTTCTACCTCCTGTCGGACACGGGAACCCTGACGCATGTCCTCGAGGTGAATACCACTGCGACGGTCGCCTGCGTTGCCGCCATCCTGATTGCCCGAGCCGGGCATCAACTCGCTTCCTCCCTCATCGGCCTTTCTGTTTGCTTCGCCGAGCCCCTCCTGTGCTCGAACTTCCTGGGCTGGTCGGCGGGATTCCACCTGTACCTGCTCGCTGTGGGGCAATTGGTGTTTATGGTGTTCACGGACCGCCAGGGGGGCTTTCGTTGGCTATGCCTGTTCTTGGCGGCCGCGGTTTTCATCTATTGCCAATTTGTAGTCGAGAACGAACGTGGTTCCGAGCATTTCTCCTCCAACGCCCGTCTTGCCATGTTTTCACTAAATGTCCTCGGGACTGGGGTCCTCCTCTACTTCCTCGCGGCGGTCGCCCATCTGCGCGGGAGGGAGGCGCAGGCTGAGGCCCGCGCGTCGACGGCCAGGGCGGAGTACCTCGCGAACACCGATGCCCTGACGGGGCTCATGAATCGACGACCGATCATGCTTGAGTTTGAACGGCTCGATGAAATGGAGTCGGGGAGGTATTGCGTGGGCATCGCGGACCTCGACCGATTCAAGGAACTCAACGACACCTTTGGACACGCTTGCGGGGATCGCGTACTTACGGCGGTCGGGCGTGCCTTACGCACGCATGTGCGGGTGACGGACATCGTGGGTCGATGGGGGGGAGAGGAGTTCATCTTCATCCTTCATGAGACCTCCCTTGCCGACGCGACCGCGCTCATGGAGCGCCTCCGTGAAGAGATCGCTGGAATGTCGATTACCTGTGATTCGCACTCCCACAAGGGCACGGCGTCATTCGGCGTGGCGGACGGGGAGGGCGGCTCGCTTTCCTTCCACGTGGTCAAGCGGGCCGATGACGCCATGTACGACGCGAAGGAGGCCGGACGAAATGCGGTCCGGGTAAGCCCACTCGAAACGACCGGAACCCAGGTTCCGAAGAAGGCTACCTCCACCCGCTCGACCCGTGTCAGGGGCCCCAAGAAATAGGCCTCAATCCACCGCGGTGCTGCGGATACGCGAGAATGGACGCAACCACGCGACAAGGGAGGCTTCGTGACCCACCGGCCCGTCCTAGTTATCGACTGCGGAGCGCAATACGCCCAATTGATCGCTCGTCGCGTTCGGGAGGCTCACGTGTACTCGGAGATCGTGCCTCACACCTTGAGCGCGGAGGAGATTCTCGCCCGTGATCCAGGGGCAGTGATCATCTCCGGGGGTCCGTCGTCCGTCTACGAGCCGGGTGCTCCTACCATCGATCAGGCGCTCTTTGAGGCAGGGGTGCCCCTCCTGGGCATCTGCTACGGTCACCAACTCCTAGCGAAGGCTATTGGCGGCACCGTGGCGGAGACCGGGCGCAGGGAGTTCGGGCGGACGGAGGCGCAGGTTTCGAGTCCGGGTGAGTTACTGGCGGGGAGCCCCGCGGAACAGACCGTCTGGATGTCCCACGGCGACGCCGTCCAGCAGGCTCCGAAGGGTTTCGCAGTGCTCGCTCAGACCTCTGGCTCACCTGTGGCCGCTTGTGAGGATACGTCCCGGCGCCTCGCTGGCGTCCAGTGGCATCCCGAGGTTCTCCATACGCCGCTAGGTCAGGCAACCCTCGAGAACTTTCTCTTCCGCATCGCCGGGATTACCCCAGACTGGACCAGCGCGGGAGTCATTGAGGAACAGGTTGCTCGGATCCGAGCACAGGTGGGTGACGCGAGGGCGATCTGCGGGTTGAGTGGGGGAGTCGACTCCGCGGTCGCCGCAGCCCTGGTCCAGCGGGCGATTGGTGCTCAGTTGACCTGTGTCTTCGTCGACCACGGCCTATTGCGAGAGGGGGAGGCCGAACAGGTCGAGCGGGATTTTGTGGAAGTGACGGGGGTCAGGCTGGTTGTCCGGAAGGCAAGGCGCCGGTTCCTCGACGCGCTCGCGGGGATCACCGATCCGGAAGAGAAGCGCAAGACCATCGGCCGCGAATTCATCCGGGAATTCGAACAGGCAGCGCGGGACATCGTCGCCGAGGGAGAAGGCGAGGCTGTCCGTTTCCTCGTGCAGGGTACGCTCTACCCCGATGTCGTGGAGAGCGGGGGTGGAGAGGGTGCCGCCAACATCAAGAGCCATCACAACGTCGGTGGACTACCAGATGATCTCGAGTTCGAGCTGGTCGAGCCATTGAGGGAACTCTTCAAGGATGAGGTTCGGGCCATCGGTGCGGAACTGGGGTTGCCGGAGGCGATGGTGTGGCGCCAGCCATTTCCCGGACCCGGCCTTGGAATTCGCATGATCGGAGAGGTGACGGAGGAGAGGCTTGAGGTGCTCCGCAGGGCGGATCGGATTGTCCGCGAGGAGTTGACGGCGGCCGGCCTCGATCGCGAGATATGGCAATGCCCCGTCGTCCTTCTAGCGGAGGTGAGGAGCGTCGGGGTTCAAGGGGATGGCCGTACCTATGGGCATCCGGTGGTGCTCAGACCGGTATCGAGTGAAGACGCCATGACGGCGGACTGGTCCCGCCTCCCCTACGAGACCCTTGCCCGGATTTCCACCCGGATCACCAACGAGGTGAAAGAGGTCAACCGGGTGATGCTCGACGTCACGAGCAAGCCACCCGGCACTATTGAGTGGGAGTGATTAGTCGTCGTTGTCGCCCATCATTGCCACGATTGCGGACCCAAGGATCCAAACCCCCAGGATGGCGAAGACGATGATCCCGGTGAGCTCAAGGTCAAAGTCATATCCCGATAGCCAGGCGATGACTCCTAATCCGAAGGCGACGACCGCCATTCCCCAGAGCATCGTGGTGATGCGTTCGGTTGAGTTTCTGTAGACGACCGGTCGATTCTTCTTACTCATCTCAGCGCTCCTCGATGATGATGTTGGCGTTCGGGACGGTAACGGTGATGTCGATTTCCGTGCTTCGCGACCCCCACGTGCGGAATCGGCTGGAAGCGCCATCGATTACGCAGGTGGCGAATTGCGTCCGGTCGTCGCCTCCGGCTAGTCGTTCCCAGGACACCGTCGCGGACAGTGGTCCGTGGTCGGCCCTGACCGTGATCGAAGCGCGGTCGGGCACGACGATGGTCGTATCCGGTTCGGTCACCGTGACGGCGTAGTCGGCCTTGTCGATCACGTAGATCCTAGTTGTCGCGCGATCGGCCAGGCTGTCATCGAAACTCCGGCAATCGAGGATGCCGTCCTCGACGGAGACTACGTGGGGAGAGTCATGGACATCGAAGAAGAAGTCATGAGAATCGAAGAACTCTTCGACATGAGGCCCAACGACGATGCGGATGCTCCAGCCGATGATCAGCACGAATGCCCAGAATCCGAACCCCCCGATACGACGTCCGGCCGCACCGGCGAGGATGATGGCCACTCCCACGACGATGATCATCGCCGCGAGCCAGGCCTCGACCGGATTCACAGTGAGGATGTTCTCCCTGTCCAGCCACCACACAACTGCACCCGTGAGGAACATCCCAGCGAGGGCGAGCAGGCGGATGGCCTTGCCGGGACCGGGGACGCGAGGGCGCGGAGGAATTGGGTGAGCCGGTGGCGTCGGAGGTGCTGGCGGAACGGGAGGCACCCGCGGGGTGGAGGGCTTGGTCCTCGATTTGACGGTCACGGCGTCCCGGATCTCCGCGGCGGAGGCCTTCACCCGTCGAGCCGTTGCACGCCCCTCGTTGGCGATGATCTTGCCTGAGGCCTTGGCCTCGTCGCGGAGCGCGTGAGCAGCCTCGCGGGCTTTCTTACCCGCATCGCGGCCTTTCTGCTCAGTCCAGGCCTTGGTGCCCTCGGGATTCCGAAACTCGACGACGAGGCGGGACTGCCCGTGCTCGTCTCGGGTCACGCTCCACGCGATGAGGGCGATGATTCCGGCCACAACTATGAGGCCAACGAACGTAGCGAGCACCACGCCGATCGGGCCCCAGCCGAGCGGTCCCGTCCAGGCGAGGCCGTTAAGCCCGATGAGTCCGAGGATCGCGATGCCGATGAGGGACGGCACGTTTGGCGTGCCTCTTCCAAAGTCCTGGACGATGATGCGGCCCTTGCTGTCGGGGAGGAGGGCCCAGGCGGCGGCATAGGCCGTGATGAAGAGGCCACTCGTGATGAGGGCGAGGAAGACCGCGAGCAGGCGGGCGGGAACACGGGCGAGGCCGATGCGCTCGCCCACTCCTTCGACGACGCCACCGATAACGCCGTTCTCTCCACGGGTGATACCCCAGCCTCGGACGGATGTGAAGAACTGGGCCTCGTACTGAGGTTGACTGGTGGTCTCGCTCACGACTGCCTCCTAAAGTAATGTCTCTTCCTCTATCGTCGGGGGAAGCCAGGTTCGTCGCTATAAGGTACTTCCCTGATTCCGACCCTGGTCTTTGACTGGAATGCCCCTGATTTGCCTCGCGGGCCTCTTAACATCCCCCTTGCGTGTGTGACGATGGGGGCGTGAGAACGGAGTCGGTCGAAAGGATCGCGCGGCCCCTCGAGAGGGAGCGGCGTGCATCGTCGTGGCCGCACGTCGTCATGGGGGCAGCCCTGATAGCGACCGCCCTTGCCGTTTCCGCCCAACGCTACGGCTGGCATGGAGTTGGGCCTTGGGTCGTCCCTTCGATCGCCTTCATCACCGGGCTCGCCCTCGTCTGGAGTCCCCTCGATGCGGCCTCAAGCCGGGAGGCGCGTCGTCCAGAGATGGTCGTCGGGTTGTTCTCCCGGGAGAACGGCCTACGTGTCGGTGTTGGGGTTCTCCTTGCTGCTATCGCGATGGTCTGGTTCTCGAGGTGGCAGTTCACTGACCAGCCCGTGCTGAGGGCGGTCATCGTCTACCCGGCCATCCTCCTGAGTGTCGCCCTCTTGTTTGCGCCGTGGTGGATGCGTCTCATTCGGCAGGTCGGCGTGGAGCGACTCGAGCGGGTTCGGGAGTATGAGCGTGCGGAGATCGCCGCCCACCTCCACGACTCCGTGCTGCAGACCCTCACCTTGATCCGCAAGAACGCGGACGATCCCAAGGCCGTCGCCAGCCTCGCCCGGGCCCAGGAACGCGACCTCCGGTCCTACCTTTATGAGGGTCGCCGCACCGAGGCCCAATCCGTCGCGACCGCCCTTGGGGCCGCCATCGCCCAGATCGAAGACGCCCAAGGGGTCGCCATCGAGGTTGTCTCCGTTGGGGATGCGCCTACAGGAAAGCGGCTCCGCGCGGTGGTAGCGGCGGCGAAGGAGGCGGCGTCGAATGCCGCCAGGTACGGGGTCGAGCCCATCTCCGTCTACGCGGAACTGACGGACACCAGCTACGAGGTGTTCATCCGGGACTCGGGGCCGGGGTTCAATCCCAAGCGCGTTCCGGCCGGAAGGCTCGGGATACGGGAGTCGATCGTGGGTCGAGTCGCGCGCCATGGGGGCACCGCCACGGTAACGTCAAAGGTGGGAAGCCCCACGGAGGTTCACCTTATGATGCCGCGCCGCAAGGACAGCGGGAAGGAGGACACATGACCGCGACTGTTCGCGTTGTCATCGTCGACGACCACGACGTCATCCGCGTGGGAGTCAGGCAGTCGTTGGGCGAGGGGATCGAGGTGGTCGGGGAGGGCAAGGATGTCGAAAGCGCGATCGAGGCGATCGCCGAATCGAAGCCCGATGTCGTCATCCTCGATGTTCACCTCCCCGGCGGCATGGGAGGGGGGGCGCTGGATGTCCTTTCCGCCTGCCTGAAGAAGCCCGACCCGCCCAAGTTCCTCGCGCTTTCGGTGTCCGATGCGGCGGAGGACGTCGTCGCGGTCGTGCGTGCGGGGGCCCGCGGTTACGTAACCAAGTCCATCTCCGGACCCGAGCTCACCGATGCGGTCAAGCGCGTCGCCCTGGACGATGCGGTCTTCTCGCCCAGGCTCGCGGGCTTCGTCCTCGACGCCTTCGGTGCTGCCGCCGGTGACATTGCCGTGGCCGACGAGGACCTCGACAAGTTGACGGGCCGGGAGCAGGAGGTCATGCGCTTGATTGCTCGTGGATACTCCTACCGTGAGGTCGGGGAGAAGCTCTTCATTTCCATCAAGACGGTCGAGACACACGTGAGCGCGGTTCTCCGCAAGCTCCAACTCTCGAGCCGTCACGAGCTCGCGCACTGGGCGGCGCAGCGCCGGATCGTCTAGCGGTGCCCGGTCGTGCCGGGGGCCTCACCCTTCTGGATCTTGGGGATACGCTGTCGTGGCTCGTCGAGTCCGACCATCCAGCGGCGCTTCTGCTGATCGCCCGCGCCGGATCCGCACGGGCGCTCAAGATCAATGTCGTGCATGAGCAGGGGCGACTACTCCGGACCACGGAGGTAGCTCGGGCAATCGCCGACCAGCGCGACGACGGGAGTTGGGGCGTCTCCGACGAGCCGATCAGAAGAGTCCTCACTACCCTGTGGACGACGAAGGCCCTCGTCGACATGGGGCTCGATGGGGGATGCAAGCCGGTCGCGAGGGCGGTGGCGTTCCTTTCGCGCCACGCCGTTTCGGAGGGCGGGGTCTTCAGCGTCGACGGGACGAGGCGGCTGGTGCTGAGTTGCTACGTCGGGATGGCCGCCGAGGTCTTCGCCCTAGCAGGCCGGGAGGTCGAGGCTCGGGCCCAGGTCGAGTGGATCCGTCGGTACCAAGAGGTAAGGCGCGAGACCCGGAGTCTGAGGGCGGATGAGGTCGAGCGATGGGGCGAGGGCCTGTACTACCGATACGGCGGATGCATGAGGGAAACGACCTGCCTCGTCGGCCTGGTGAAGGCGGGTCGGGGTCTTCACGCGGCGGGGGTCGAAGCCGGGGGTTCTGGCGGGGGGGCCGCCCTAGACGCCATTCGTCGGGCCTTTCTCGAGCGAAGGCTTATGCACTCGGGTTCCGGAGGGATCGTACCCATCGGGGTCAACGCGAAAGACAGCGAGCGCTGGCTGCTTCCCACCTTCCCCCTCGGCTGGCATCCGGACCTGATCGAGGTACTGGAGATGGTTGCGTCGACGGGGGCACCAGAGTCCGGCATGCAGGAGGCGGTCGATCGGTTGGTTGGGTATCGATTGGACGATGTCTCATGGCCAGTGCGCCGCCATTACACGCCGTCTGTGCTCAAGCGCGTGGGACGACGGAATCCCGGCGTGGGCGATCCTGTGGTGACGGCTCGGGCCTTCAACGCCCTTCGGGCGTGTGGCGCTCCTGTGGCGCTCCCCTAACGGCATTGTGGGAGAGGAGCGACGAAAGTCGGCAACCTGACCAGTCGCTCAATAACCCCGTCCGTCCACCTGTAGCGTCGC
This sequence comes from uncultured Demequinaceae bacterium, assembly GCA_964610155.1. Taxonomy (GTDB): domain Bacteria; phylum Actinomycetota; class Actinomycetes; order Actinomycetales; family Demequinaceae; genus JAFGBM01. The sequence continues at coordinate 21,719 of CAZSUY010000002.1, read as the reverse complement.
GCCGCGCCCCTCCGGTCGCACAACGTTCCGTGTGCCTATTCCGTTCATACAGTGGGACAGTTGGAGCGTGTGAGCGTGGGAAGGGAGCCTTCCGATGACCACGTGGCGCAGTCTTCTTGAGGAGTTACTCCGGGAGCGACGGCCAGCCCTGATCGGGTACGCGGCACTCCTCACGGGTGACCGCAGCGAGGCCGAGGACCTGGTGCATGACGCCGTCATGCGGACATTCGGGCGGCCACGGTCCTTTCCGAGCCTCAATGCCGCCGACGCCTATGTCCGCCGCGCGATCGCAAACGCCTTCATCGACCGGGCGCGCTCGAGGGGCAGTTGGCTCGGTGCGATGCGCCGAATGGTGACGGACGAGGCCGCACCGGACGACGACGCGGCGGGTCGGCTGGACCTGCGGGCGGCGTTGCGCACGCTGCCTCGACGTCAGCGGACCTGCGTGGTCATGCGTTTCTACGACGACATGCGGGTGGCCGATATCGCCACGGCCCTTGGGTTAAGCGATGGCTCCGTCAAGCGTTACCTGAGCGATGGCATCCAGCACCTGAATGCGGCCCTCGGAACGGTGGCCGATCCACACGCCATCGACACCCCGATGGTTGACGTCGACGTGACGGGACGGAGGGCTGGGCGATGAACGACGAATTGTCGGTGATGATCCGCGACACCGCGCGCGAGGAGGCCGCCGCGGCCGAGCATGAGTTCCCACTGTCTCCGGACGCACTCGATCGGTTTGTCGGTCACGTCCGGCGACGCCGGGCAGCCGGCGTCGCGATACTCGCAGCCGCGGGCGTCCTCGTGGGAGGCGCGGCGGTCCTGGGGCTCACCCAACTCTGGAATGTCGCCCCGGTTCCGCCAATCGCGTCGCCAACGACATCATTGTCTCCGTCACCGACCCCGTCCCCGCAAGCTTCACCCAGCCCTTCCGTCGACCCGTCACCAGCGCCGACCGCGACCACCCCTACCCCCATCACGACGACCCCACCACCGCCCCCGCCTAAGGTCACGGTCCCTGCCGCGGTGTCTGGTCTGAGCGCGGGACCCGGAGGCGGCTCGGGAGAGATTGTGGTGCACTGGACCGGGACTCCCGACGCGACGGGATACCGGGTGTACCGGACGTCGGCGCCGGGTGGCTCGATGACGCGATCGGCGTCGTATTCCATTGCCACGGGCGCGACGACCGTCGAATATGGAGGCACGTACGAGTTCATCGGGATCTGGTCGTATTCGCCGAACTCCTTCGAGTACGTAGAGGTGGTCAACGGGCAACCCGGATACTTCGTCGTGGCGGCATTCAACTCCGCGGGCGAGGGTCCCCGCCGGGGCCCGGTGTGCGCTGTGCCATTGGGGTCGTCGGGAACCTGCTGACCGCGACCAACGCGGAGTCATGTTGTGACCCCCCTCGGAGCCCTCAGCCCCGGTTCCGCACGAATCCTCGTCACCTCGGTCGGGGCGCGACGCGCCATCCTCGTTTCAGGAGCGACAAGAAGTCGACAACCCGACCTAGGTTGCGCTGCACAGGCTCCGCTACGTATATGGCGTCCGTTTGGGGTACTAGGGCGCGGGGTATAGGGGCGTGGGGTGTAGGGGGGCGGAACGTACTGATGTCACCAGGATGGGATGGGTTTGCCTTCATCCGGAAATTCGGGCATTCCGGACAAGCGTGTCAGTGGGTGGTGATGGAATGGGTGTCATGACCTTCCGGACCCACTCGCTGCGCTCGGCTACCGCGGCTGTGTGCGCCCGAGAGGGAGTCGACCTATCGGGGCTCCCGGCCTCGGAGTTGCTCGAGCTTTCGGGCCACGTCGCCCAGTTGCGGCGCGACGCCGATGTGCTGATGGCGCAGGTCGCCGCCGAGATCGATCGGCGCTCCACTGCGGCCGATGCCGGGGCGGGGCTTGCCACTCGGCAAGGGTTTCGCTCCGTCGGGGAGCTTGTGGCTCAGACGACGGGAGGCAGCCTCGCGGAGGCACGGAGACTCATGGTCGCGGGCGACCTTCTCGCCGACGCTGAAATGCATTCTCGCCCCGAGTCGACCGGGTGCGGGAACGACGCCGCTCAACCTAGCGCTTTAAGCGAGCCGGCCGTCGTCGAGCCAACACCGATGACGCAGTTTCGATGTGACCTCGCGGCGGCAGTGCGCGAGGGACGGATCGGCATCGATGCGGCGGCGCTCTTCACCAGTGCGATGGCGGCCCTTCCCGATAAGGCGGCCTCTCTTGACAGGGCGGCTTGTATTGATATTGACACTGAACGGACGCGTGCCCTGTTCTCAAAGGCGCTGGATAAGGCGCCGGGGCTGCCCCTTTACAAGATTCGTAAGTTGGTGTGGCAGGCTCAGGCGTTCGCGGATCCGGGGGCTTGGGAGGAGCGGGAGGAACGCCAACATGAGGCTAGAGCGCTCACCGTGCGGGACGACACGGACGGCATGGTCACCCTCACGGCGCGGCTCACTCCACTCGCGGCCGCCCCGGTGCGTGCCGTACTCGATGCGGGAGTCAGATGGGTCATGCAGCAGCGGCGCGACAATCCGGACTCCGATACCAGGACCCCATGGCAGATGCGGGCCGACATCCTCACCGACGTGTGTCGGCACGCGCTCGACTGCACTCAGGCGACGAGTGGCGTCAAGACCACGGTCGTCGTGCGTATGACCCGCGCCGAACTCGAATCCGGGCTGGGTGTGGGCGAAATCGACGGCACACCCCAACCCGTGAGCGTGGGGGCGTTGCGACGCGCCGCGGCCGACGCTGAAGTAGTTCCGGTGGTACTCGGCGGGGCGTCCGAGGTACTCGACTGGGGCCGGTCACGCCGCCTCTTCACATCAGCCCAGCGACTGGCACTCGTGGAACGTGACGGAGGTTGCGCCTGGTGCAATGCACCACCTTCTTGGTGCGAGGCGCACCATATTCGCTGGTGGGAACGGGACGCCGGGCCTACGGACATGGCGAACGCAGTGCTGATCTGCGCGCGCTGTCACCATCGGGTCCACCGCGACGGCTGGGACATCGACATACAAGACCATGTCGTGCACTTCATCCCCCCACCCTCAGTAGATCCGGCACGCACACCCCGCATCGGCGGGCGAGAACGCTACGACCTCGCGGCATAGGTTCCGTCTCGCGGCATAGGTCCGCGCCTCGTGGCGTAGGTTCCGTCCACCAACTCGCACCCGACTGAGCGTTGCCGCAACGCATCGAAGGCGCGCCTGTGGCTTGGGGCAAGTCAATTTGTTGCGGGAGTGACCCGAGTCGGAAAAGCCGACTAGGTTGTTCCGGAGGATCCGCCCGGGTGAGGTGCTCGACCGCTACAGGAATAGATTGACCGAGCGTCCGATCACGAGGGCGAAGATGACGAGGCCCGACACGGACTCGAGGGCCATGAGGGCCTTCGCCCGGTGGGTGACGGGCATGGCATCCGTGGGGCTGAACGCCGTCGAGGTCCATATCGACGTGAAGAGGTAGTCAAGGAAGTCGGGCCGCCATCGGGGGGAAGTCTTGGGCCGCTTGGCCGGACTTGGGGAAAGGGTCCTCTCCTCGTCCTGGACGAAGTGCAGGTCAATGCGGTGAAGATGCATAGAACCGGTGTTTGAGCGAGCGACCGGCCCGCCCCGGTCGACCTCCCAGTATACGAGGGCGAAGACGATGACGTTGGTGACCCACACCTGGGCGGCCGAGAGCAGGAGGCCACGCGCATGGGTGGTTGTGGCATTCACTAGCTGATCAACCAACTGAACGAGGGCGACCTGGTTGGCGGCCAGTAGCAACAAGGTCTCAACGATGGAGAGGTTGCGGGACCACGCGGTCTGCCGTTGGAATCGGATCGGGTTGATAACGATGAGCGGGATGAGGATGACGAGCCCGATGGCGACCACGGTGTATCGCAGCACCGGAAGGAAGGTGCTGGGGAGCAGAAGGAACAGGGTCATCGCCGTGAGTAGGGCGATGATGGCAGGCCAGCGGTGCTCCTCTCGGCCAAGTCGGTCGCGCGTAGCCGCCATGACCTTCAGTCTAGACGGGGAGGATTCCCGGGGGCCCGTGGCACCGCCTAGACTCGCAGGGTCATGGACGCGCGATTCATCGAGGGACTCAATCCCCAGCAGGCTGAGGCTGTCACCCACGAAGGCCCCGCGCTCCTCATCATCGCGGGGGCTGGGTCGGGCAAGACCAGGGTCTTAACCCACCGCGTCGCCCACCTGCTCGCGAGTGGCCGTGCACGGCCCCATGAGGTACTGGCGATCACCTTCACGAACAAGGCCGCGGGGGAGATGCGCGGACGGGTCGAGGCCCTGGTCGGTGGTGAGGCGCGCTCGATGTGGGTCTCGACCTTCCATGCCGCGTGCGTCCGCATCCTTCGACGGGAACACGACGCCGTCGGCCTCACCTCGACCTTCTCGATCTACGACACGGCCGACTCGGTTAACCTCATGCGCCTGGTCTCGAAGGATATGAACCTAGATCCCAAACAGTTCTCCCCCAAGGCGCTGGCGGCCCGCATCGGTCGATTCAAGGACGAGATGATTGACCCCGAGGAGGCGGTGCGCCTGACGGAGTCCGCGTCCCGATTCACCTTGGAGCATGTGGCGGGCCAGGCGTATGGGCCATACCAGGCGAGGCTGGAGGCCGCGAACGCAGTCGATTTCGACGACATCATTCTCAAGACCGTGAGGCTCCTTAAGGATCACGCGGAGGTCGCGGCCAGGTACCGGGAGCAGTTCCGTCACGTCCTCGTCGACGAGTACCAGGACACCAACCATGCGCAATACGTTCTCATCCGCGAGATCGTCGGGCAGAAGGAGCCTGCAAGCCTGACGGTCGTCGGGGATGCCGACCAATCGATCTACGCGTTCCGCGGGGCGAACATCCGCAACATCCTCGAGTTCGAGCAGGACTACCCCGATGCCCACGTCATCAGGCTCGAACAGAACTATCGCTCGACCCAGACCATCCTCAACGCTGCCAACGCCGTCATCGCCAACAACACAGAGCGTCGGCCGAAGAACCTCTGGACGGACGCCGGCGAGGGGGAACTCATCGTCGGCTACGCCGCGGATACCGAGCAGGACGAGGCGAGATTCATCGCCGAGGAGATTGCGCGCCTCATCAAGGAGGAGGGGACGGCTCCCTCGGACGTGGCGGTCATGTATCGGGCGAACGCGCAGTCGAGGGCGATCGAGGAACGGTTCATCCGGGCGGAGATCCCCTACACCGTTGTCGGGGGCACTCGGTTCTATGAGCGCACCGAGATCAAGGACATGCTCGCGTACTTGGCCGCCATAGCGAACGAGAACGACGACGTTGCGGTCAGGCGCATCATCAATACCCCCCGCAGGGGAATCGGTGACGTGGCCGTCGAGGGCATTTCCGCAGCCAGCCGGACGGCTGGCGTCTCGTTCGGAGCGGCCCTCCGCCACCTCGATGGAGCGGCGCACCTGACGGCGCGCGCGAGGGTGGCCATCGATGCCTTCGTCGCGCTCCTTGACGACCTACGGGGCCTTGCCCGCGACAACGGACCGGCCGCGGTCATCGACGCCATAGCGGATCGCACGGGTTACCTGGCCGCCCTCCGCGCGAGCGACGACCCTCAGGATGCGAGTCGCATCGAGAACGTCATGGAGCTGGTCGCGGTCGGGAGGGAGTTCAGTGAGGAAAATCCGGGGGGCACGCTGCCGGACTTCCTGGAGAAGGTCGCCCTCGTCGCGGACGCCGATCAGGTGCCCGATGCGGACGGCGGGGGTGGGGTCGTCACGCTCATGACCCTTCATACCGCCAAGGGACTCGAGTATCCCGTCGTGTTTCTGACGGGTCTGGAGGAGGGGACCTTTCCTCACGTGAGATCGATGGAGTCGCCGGGGGAGCTTGAGGAGGAGCGCCGATTGGCCTATGTCGGCCTCACCCGTGCGCGGGAGCGCCTCTACCTGAGCCGAGCCGAGGTGCGATCGAGTTGGGGCTCTCCCCAGTACTTCCCCGCATCACGGTTCGTCGAAGAGGTGCCGAGCGATCTCGTCGACTGGAAGCGCTCGGAGGGCTCGGCCGAGGTTGAGAGGGCCAGGGCGGAGAGGCTCGGGCGTCGTGGGGAGTCCTGGTCGGGCATCTACGGGGTGAAGGCGGACGGCACCTTCTCATCTGGCAGGGTCGGCGGACGCCGGGAACCGCCATCCCCGCCGGGGGCGACGCCGGGGCCCGACCTTGGCCTCGAGATCGGGGATAGGGTCTCGCACGATCAGTACGGCCTTGGGCGGGTGGTCGCCCTTGAGGGCAGCGGACGAAATGCGGTCGCGAAGGTGGACTTCGGCGACCCAGGGATCAAGCGCCTTCTACTCCGCTTCGCCCCCTTGGTCAAGCTCTAAGGTCGGGTAGGCTGGGCGCGGAGTGATGCCATGAGAGATCAGATGTCCGGAAGCAAGCTTGCGGTAGTCGGGGCGGGATCGGTAGGAGCCACTCTCGCCTACGCGAGCCTCATACGGGGGCTCGCCCGTACGGTCGCGCTCTTTGACATCAATAAGGCCAAGGTGGAGGCCGAGGCCCTCGACCTTGCCCATGGCATCCAGTTCATGCCCCAGGCGGACGTCCTGGGGTCCGATGACGTTGCCGTCTGCGCCGATTCCGACGTTGTGGTCATCACCGCCGGAGCGAAGCAGAAGCCGGGCCAGAGCAGGCTTGAACTCGCAGCGACGACAATCGGGTTGATGGACAAGATCCTTCCCCCCGTTATGAGCATCGCACCCGATGCGATCTACATCCTCATCACCAATCCCGTCGATGTGGTGACCTACGCCGCCATCAAGAAATCGGGCATATCACCCGCCAGGATGTTTGGCTCGGGGACGGTCCTCGATTCCTCCAGGCTTCGGTACCGGATCGCCCAGGAGTGCGGGGTGGCCGTGGCCAACGTCCACGCCTATATCGCGGGCGAACACGGCGATTCGGAGGTCGCCCTGTGGTCATCGGCGAGCATCGGGGGTGTATCCCTAGTGGAGTGCCAGGGTTCGGATGGAGGGTCCATGATGACTGAGGAAAGATGTGAAGCGATCGAGCGGGAGGTCAAGGAGTCCGCCTACAGGATCATCGAGGGAAAGGGCGCGACCAACTACGCGATCGGGGTGGCTGGGGCACGCATCATCGAAGCGGTGCTCTTCGATCAGAACAGTGTGCTTCCGGTTTCCACCCTGAACGACTTCCCGGGGGTGGGTGAGGTGTGTCTGTCCCTTCCCGCCGTTGTCGGAAGGGAAGGGGTGAAGACCAAACTCAATGTGAAACTCAACCAGAAAGAGGCGGCCGCGCTTCAGGCCTCCGCGAGGTCGATACGGTCGGTCGCCACGAAATTCGGGATCGACTAGGACCCGGACTATCAGCCGAGGTAGTCGTTGTAGATCGTGTAGAGCTCTCCTGGATACAAGTACTCATAGGTGGAGAGCAGCATCGCGAGGAACCCTGCGATAATCCCCGCCCAGGCGAACAGCGCGCCCCCCATGAAGCCGGCCACGGCCCTCTTCCTGCCAAGGAAACCAAAGAGGACGGCCAGGAATCCCAATCCGGCTCCTGCGTAGGGGAAGTACTCGTCGTAGTCGGTCCCCAGGCCGAAAATGGCCAACACGGCAACGCCGATGGCGGCAACACCGAGGATGACCGAAATTGCCGCCAAGGGCGCGGTCGGTGTTGGGCCATCTGCGTCAGAATCGTCATCGAAGTCACGAGGTTTGGGGGCCTGGAGCATGCCGGGACTGCCTGCGGTCGCGCTCGGCTGGACGGCGGTTGCCCCGGTCGCCGGGAAGGCTCCCCCAGCCATGGAGTGGGCTCCCGGAACTAAGGTTCCTCCGGTGGCCGGACCTGCGGCCTGAACCCCCGGCATCGCGTATGGTCGGGCAGTCGTGACCGGGTTGGCCTGAATGACCGGGGTGTAGGCACCAGCCTGGGATTGGGTGGCCTGAGTCGTCGGATCGCCAGCAACTTGAGGCTCCTGTGCGGCGAACCCCCCGGTTGCCTGGGCGGGTTTTTCCACGGGGTGGACGTGTTGGGTCCACCGCTGACCATCCCAGTAGCGCAACTGACTCGGTGTCTGCGGATCGGGGTACCAATTCGCAGGGGGCAGAGCCGAGGGTGGGGTCGTCATGGTGTCTCCAACTTACCGCGAACCCGGGCGTCTCGCAGGTGCCTTACCCAGGATAGTCTCAAGCATATGGGACCGGGGCGATCCGCCCCGGTCCTAAGTCCCACTTTAAACGAGGGCAGGCTCGAACTCTTCCTCGGGTGAGGGGACGACAGGCATCGGTTCATTTCTCTCAATAGACACGTTCGGTAGCCACGAGAGCCACGACGGCAGGTACCAGTTCCACTCGTCAAGTAGAGCCATGACCGACGGCACCAGGATGGTGCGGACAAGCGTCGCATCGATGATGATTGCGGCGCCGAGTCCGAAGCCCATCTGGCAGAACTCGGCCAGGTCACCGAGCGCGAATCCAGCGAAGACGGCGAGCATGATCAGCGCCGCTCCAGTGATAAGGGATCCGGTGCGACTGAGCCCGGCAACGATTGCAGATCTCGTGTTGCCCGTCGTGTCGTAGGACTCCTTGATCCGGCTCAGGAGGAACACGTGGTAGTCCATCGACAGGCCGAAGAGTACCGCGAAAAGGAACAACGGGATCCAGGGTGCAATGCCAGCGACCTGGGGAAGCCCAAGGACGCCCGCCCCAAATCCGTGCTGGAAGACCGCCACCATCAGCCCGAAGGCCGCCGCGGTCGAGAGCAGGTTGAGCGCAATGCCCATGAGGGGAATGACCACGGATCGGAACGCCAGAAGCAACAGGATGAAGGAAGCCCCGAGCACGATGGCGAGGACCGCTGGGGCTGATCCCACGATGATGTCGGTGAACTCCATGGAGCCGGCCTGGTCGCCTCCAAGGCTCCAGGTAGCGCCAGTCTCACTCAGGTACTGCGGGATGATTTCGTCGTGGATTCGGTTTATGGACTGCTCCGCTCGAATGTCAGCCGAATCGTAGAAGTCCTTTGTGTCTATGAACGCCACGTCTCCGTACCAGTCGATGGCCGTCTCGGCGAAACCGGGATCGGCATCGATAGCGGTGGCAAGCGCATCGATCTCAGACTGCGCGCCTGAAGCACCCTCGATGGCCACGAGGGTCCCCGATCGACCCCAGCCGAAGTCCTCGACCAGGATGTCTTGAGCCTGGCGGAAGGAATTATCCTCCGGGAGCGAATCCAGACCGGGGAAGGCCAACCGCATCCCAAGGGCGGGGGCGGCAAGGGCGAGCAGGATTCCTGCTCCGATTAGGGCGGAGACCCCTGGCCGAGCGATGACGGCGCGGGCGATACTTGTCCACCGTCGGGACTCACGTCCGGGGTGCGCGGTCGGGATACGGCCCTTGTTGACGCGGTCGCCGAGGAGTCTAAGCAGGGCGGGAAGAAGCGTCAACGCAACGAGCAGCGATGCCATTGCCGCGACGATGGCTCCGCCACCGAGGCTCCTCATGATGGTTGAAGGGACCACGAGAAGCCCAGCGAGGGACACGACGACGGTCGCTCCCGACACGAGGACGGCGCGATTGGCGGTGTTTCCCGCGATGGTGACGGAGTCGATGACCGTACTCCCCTTGATGCGTTCCTCGCGGAATCGCTGAACCTGGAGCAGCGAGTAGTCGATGCTCAGGGCAAGGCCCATCATCGTGATCATGTTGACGATGAAGAACGACATCTCGAAGGCCTGCCCGATGATGGCGGTCATGCCGATGGCGACGATGATTGATGCGATCGCCAGGAGGATGGGGATGCCAGCCGCGGCAAGGGCACCGAAGACGATCACGAGGATCACCAGTGCAACGCCGATACCGATCATCTCGCCCTTGACGAGGGTCTCTTCCGCAAGGGCGTCAAAGATGACGCCCCCTGTCGCGTTTCCGAAGGCGATGACGGTGAATCCCGGTTCCTGAACGGATGCCACGGCGTCATTCAGCGCGACCCCGACCTCCTCGGAGGTAACGGTGGTATCGACGGCGATGGTGATGAGGGCGGTGTAGCCCGACTCCGAGACAGGGAACGGAAGATCGGCTGTAGGGGTGGATACTCCCACAACCCCATCGATGACGGATACGGAATCGACGACCTCACCGATGATCTCGGTGAAGGAAGGCTCACCGAAGTGGACAGAATCCGATCGAATGATGATGGTTTCGGTATCGGTGTCACTCTCAACGCCGCGGTACTGGTCGTTGAGGTCCTGGGCATCTTGCCACTCCGTCTGGACGGTGATGTGGTCGTCCTGGGAGAGTGCGTCACCGAGGAATCCCGCGGCATAGACGGCGCCGGCGAGCCCGACGAACCAGAGTCCAAGCGTAAGCCAGGGCCGTCTCGCGGATGCTCCTGCGATTCGTCCAGTGATCCCGATCTTCATGTCTTCTCCTTGACATCGATGTCTGTTTCGAACTTCGCGTGCCCCTTGAGGCTCGGACCTGTCCCACTCTGTCGAAGCATTCTGGCCATCGCCATCGGTGAGGGCCCCCAGATCGCCCCGGATTCTCCCGGGTCGTTCTCAGGGTTTCCCCCGGGGGCGCTGGCGCTACTCAAACGCTAGAGACTCGGTGCGAGTGGCACAGCCCGCCTGAGAGCGAACCGTGGGAGCCTTGCGAGCGAATCTCGGATCACCCATACGGGGGATGGGCCCATTCCTACGCCCCGGATAGGGGAGATGAAAACCGTGCCTGCGGGGGGAGACGGAGGGGGCGTCGGCGGGGAGGATGGGGGCATGACGATCCTCAAACGCATCTACGGGCCCATGTTCGAAACGAAGACCTACAAGGAGGTCCTCTTTCTCCTCGTCGGCCTCTTCTTCGGCATCCTCTGGTTCACCGTCTTCATCACGCTGTACTCCGTGGGCTTCGGCACCATCGTCATATGGATCGGAGTGGGGATCCTTGTGGGGACGCAGGCGCTCCTCCGTTCCGTCGGGGCAATCGAGCGCGCCCAGGTCCGGTGGTTCCTAGGGAGGCAGGTGCCCCCTCCGGCTCCGCTGGCTTTCGAGCCGGTGCGAGACTCCAAGTATCCGTGGTTGGTGAACTTTGGCCGCCGGTCCTCCGCGCTTATGCGCGACGGGCACAGTTGGCGCGTGTTCGCCTGGACGTGCCTCAGGATCGTGCTCGGGCCCGTCGGGTTCTCGTTCGCGATCGTGTACATGACCGTCCCCCCCGCCGTTTTCGCCGCACCGCTCTGGAGCATCTTCAACTGGGGAGGGTATGACGGACACGACTGGACGGGATGGTTGTGGTTCGGGCCTCTGGCCTTCTTCGTCGTCACACCCGCCCTCGCGTGGGTCGTCCGCGGGTTCGGTGACCTTCATCGATGGCTCGCCGACCGGCTCCTCGGGCCCGGTGTGGAAGAGGTCCGCCGGGTCGCCCTCGCCCGTGCCGCGAGGGCCGAGGAGCAGATCCGGATTGACCAGGAACTTCACGATTCCATTGGCCACATGGTCTCGATGATCGTCGTCCAGGCGGGGGCAGGTGCCCACGTCTTCGACAAGGACCCGGCCTTCTCCCGGCGGGCACTCGCCAATATCGAGGAACGTGGTCGGGCGGCGCTGGGCGAGCTTGATCGCATCATCGCTCATATCCGGGGTGATCAGCCCGAGACCCTGACCCCGCTCCCCGGGGCGGAGGACCTTCAAGGCCTGATCGATGGGGCTCGAGACGCCGGAGTATCGGTCTCCTCCCGCCTCGTGCTCGGGGAGGTTCCTCCCGCCCTGGGAAGGGGTGTCTACCGGGTGGTCCAGGAGGCCCTGACGAATGCTGCCAAGCATGCCCCCGGTGGGAAGGTCGAGGTTATGGTGGTATCGGACGACTCGCTCGTCGCCCTATCGGTGACCAACACCCTCACGGCCCCACTACTTTCCGAATCCTCCGGGGGCAACGGACTGGCGAGCATCAGGGATCGGGTGACCCTCATGGGTGGTCACGCCACGGTCGGCCCCACCCCGGATGACCGGTTTGCCGTCAAGGCCGTGCTGCCGATAGAAGACATGCTTCCCGACGGGGTACCGGTGGACTGTAGCCTGACATCAAGGTGTCGGTGCCTCGGGTGTCGGACGATCAGGAGGAGCAGCAAGTGAGGATCGCGATCGTCGATGATGACCCCCTCGTGCGGATGGGCCTGCGCGCGATACTCGCATCCGAGAAGGGCTGGGAGGTCGTCGGCGAGGCCGGGGATGGATCCGAGGCCGTCTCCCTCGCGATGGAGACGAAGCCCGACCTCATCCTCATGGATATCCGCATGCCCGGCATGGACGGCCTTGAGGCGACTCGACAGATCGTCGGGGCAGACAATGCCCCTAGAGTCCTCGTCCTCACGACCTTCGAGGTCGACGAGTACGTGTTCGAGGCGATGCGCTCGGGCGCGTCGGGGTTTGTCCTCAAGCGCGTTCCCCCGACAGAACTGATTGAGGCGGTCCGGGTGGTCGCCTCGGGGGAGTCGCTCATCTTCCCCGCGAGCACCCGAAAGGTCATCGAGCGTTTCGCCCACGTCACCCCCGGGAAGGAGCTTCCAGATCTGACCGAGCGGGAGCAGGACATCCTCAGGCGCCTAGCGCGGGGCTTGTCGAACCAGGAGATCGCGAAGGAACTCTTTGTCACAGTCGAGACGGTCAAGTCCCACGTAGCCTCGGTATTGATGAAGTTGGGTGTGCGCGACCGAACCCAGGCGGTCATCGCTGCGTACGAGACCGGATTTACCAAACTCGGAGAGGCCTAGGCCCGGCGGTTCGCTCCCGCCTTCGGTCGAATGCGCGGACAAAGATGGGGGCATGAGCATCCCCTCGGGGTCGACAACCACCCAGCGATCGGGTGCTGGCCCTGTCCGGATGAGGCCCCGATCCGCTGCCCCCCCGTGGGCGTCCGGGATCGTGACCGGAGTCGAGACAGCGGTGCTTTCGGCCGGCTTGGTCTTCGCCTTCGTGTTTTCTGCTGTGGCGTCGGCCCCCTCTGTGGATGGCTCGATCTCGGCCGACTGGGCTGGAGCGTGGGACGTGGGAACCTCGGTGTGGCTGCTCGCTCACGGCGTCCCCATCACTGCCGGCGGGGCGACCATTACCCTCATCCCGCTCGGGCTGACGCTTGCAGTTGGGGTGATAGCCGCGTCGGTCGCGCGACGGGTCGCCGTCCCCGCTCACGCCTCCGTACTCTGTACCGCCCTCTCTTATGGCGTGATCGTGGCGATCGTCGCCGCCAGCGAGCATGGTGGGGCATCGACCGTCTGGAAGGCCGGGATCATCGGCGGCCTTGTCTCTGGAATGGGGGCCTCGTTCGGGTTGATGCGTGCCCACGGATTCCGGTTCTTCAGGGGACTCAGGGTACCCTCCGCGGTTGGCCTTGGGCTTCGCCTCGGGGTTGGGGCCTGGGCAATATGCCTGGTTGCAGGGGCCGCGCTCGCCGTCGTCTGGCAGTTGCTTGCGGTCGACAGGATGACCGGAGCCGTTCACGACCTTGCTCCGGATCTTGCCGGGGGGTTGACCCTAGCGGCCGGTGAGACCGCCTATGTTCCGACGCTGGCCGTTTGGGCCCTCGCCTGGCTATCCGGTGTGGGCTTCGCCCTTGGATCCGGCAGCCATTACGCCCCCGGGGAGGTAGTTCCCGGTCCGGTGCCAGAGATTCCCCTGCTGGCCTCGCTACCCACGGGTTCCGGTGGCTTTCTCGTGGCGGCTCCCCTCGTACTTGCCTTGGGTGGGGTGATAGTCCGCATTGTCGCGCGTCGATCGATCCCCCTGGGGAGCAAAGGGTTTTCCGCCCAGGCCATCGCCGTCCTCGTGACAGGGGGCCTGACGTGGAGCGTTGTCACGCTGGCCTCCGGATCCGCCGGGGGAGGGGTGTTGGCCGAGGCTGGGCCAAACCCGATGCTCGTCAGTCTGGCCGTCTCCGCTCTCGTCGGGGTGGGATTGATTCTCGCGTCCGCGGGGCTTGCAGTGGTCTTGTGGAGGGTCCCTAGGAGTCCGACCCAAACAGCCACGAAGGGGAAAACCCCAAATCCTGGAGTCGTTCACGCGCCGCATCCTCGAACTCCCGAGAGCAACGATCCGCTGCGGCTATGGTGATGGCGTCCGCGCTACAGTCCTGATAGGCGGAGACCTCGTCGTACAGCACCACCGCCGTGCCATAGTCCAAGGCGAACGAGCCCGAGACGAGCAGTCCGAAGACCATGAAGATCCAGAGGTTGATCGGCGCCCCAGCCCGCATAGACACCATGGCCATGATGCCGAGCACGAATCCCGCGACAGCGAAGGGCAGTCCGGCCAGCGCCAACGGGACCGGTAAATACGATAGGACGACGCTCGCCGCTAGGGCAATGGAGAATAGCCGCGTCGTCTTGACGATACGCGGGGGAAGTGGCGGGCGGGCGGGCTTGGTGGTCACGATGTCCTTGTCTAGATGAGACCACCAGCATGCCGATAGGGTCGGACCGTGACAAGCACGCCGCCCCCGAGGTCGCTCGTCGTTCTGGTGTCCGGTGCCGGCACCACGATGGCAACCCTCCTTGGCGCGACCTCCGACCCCGGATACGGCGCACACGTTTCGGTGGTCGTCTCCGATCGGGAGGAGGCCCCGGCCCTTGCCATCGCCAAGGCCGCAGGCGTGCCCACCGAGGTCGTTTCGCTTGCCACCTACGGAACGCGGGAGGAATGGGATCGCGCCCTTGAGGAGGTGATCGAGCGGTATTCCCCCGACCTGGTGGTCCTCGCGGGCTTCATGAAGATCCTCGCTGCCGGGACAGTCGAGTGTTTCTCCGGAAGGATCATCAACACCCACCCCGCTCTCCTCCCTTCCTTTCCGGGTGCCCACGCCGTCCGGGACGCCCTCGCCCACGGCGTGAGGATCACCGGTTGCACGGTCCACCTTGTCGACGCGGGGGTCGACACTGGCCCCATCGTCGCCCAGGCCTCCGTGGCCGTCGAGGAGGGGGACACGGAGGAATCCCTGCACGAGAGGATCAAGGTCGTCGAGCGGACACTCATCGTCGACACCGTGCGGCGCCTGCTCGGGAATGGATGGACCGTCGACGGGCGACGGGTACGGTTTGGAGCATCGGAAAGGACCGAACTTTGAGCGAGCGAAAGCCCATTCGTAGGGCGCTGATCTCCGTGCATGACAAGACCGGCCTCGAGGAGCTCGCGCGTGGCCTCGACGCGGCGGGTGTGGCGATCGTCTCGACGGGCTCCACAGCGGCCCGCATCGCGGAGGCTGGAGTGGCGGTCACGAAGGTTGAGGACCTGACGGGCTTCCCCGAGTGCCTGGACGGGCGGGTCAAGACCCTCCACCCCCGAGTCCATGCCGGGATACTCGCCGACCGGCGCCTCCCGGGTCATGTTGCGCAACTCGCCGAACTTGACATCGAGCCCTTCGACCTCGTCGTGAGCAACCTCTACCCCTTTGCCGCCACGGCCGCCTCAGGAGCAACCCCGGACGAAATCATCGAGCAGATCGACATCGGTGGGCCATCGATGGTGCGGGCTGCGGCGAAGAACCATCCAAGTGTGGCCATCATCGTCGATCCTGGCGAATATGACGCACTGCTTGCGGCCATAGCCTCAGGCGGGTTCACCCTCGCCGAGCGTCAGACGCTTGCCCTTCGAGCCTTCCGCCACACGGCGACGTATGACATCGGGGTTGCCTCATGGATGGGAAGCGTCGTCGCGCCGGACGACGACGGCACCGACTTCCCAAGATGGTTCGCGTGGAGTGCTCAACGTCGGGCTTCGCTTCGGTATGGGGAGAATCCCCACCAGGGGGCTGCGCTCTACGTGGATGAACGGGAAAAGGGTGGGATTGCGAGAGCTGAGCAACTCCACGGCAAGGAGATGTCATACAACAACTACGTGGACGCCGATGCCGCCTGGCGAGCCGCACACGACCATCTTTCACCGACCGTGGCCGTGATCAAGCATGCGAACCCCTGCGGCATCGCCGTCGGTTCGGATATCGCGGAAGCCCACGCGAAGGCGCATGCCTGTGATCCGGTCTCCGCCTATGGGGGAGTCATCGCCGTCAACCGTGAGTTGACTGCGACCGCCGCACGCCAGATAGCGGAGGTGTTCACCGAGGTGGTGTGTGCTCCGTCGTTCGAACCAGAGGCGCTCGAGATCCTGAAGGCGAAGAAGAACCTCAGGATCCTTGTCATAGAGGAAGGGCGTGCACCCATGGACATGCGCCCTGTCTCGGGGGGACTCCTACTTATGGATGCGGATCGCGTGGATGCGCCCGGAGACGATCCCGCCTCCTGGACCCTCGTAGCCGGTGACGCTGTCGACGAGGCGACTCTTGCCGACCTGGCGTTCGCGTGGCGGGCGTGCCGGTCGGTCAAGTCGAACGCCATCCTTCTTGCCAAGGACGGCGCCTCCGTGGGGATCGGGATGGGTCAGGTCAATCGCGTCGATTCGTGTCGCCTGGCCGTGGCGCGAGCTGGCGAGGACCGGGCGAGTGGCTCGGTCGCTGCATCGGACGCGTTCTTCCCCTTCCCCGACGGCCTCGTCGTGCTGACTGAGGCAGGAGTGAAGGCGGTCGTTCAACCCGGTGGATCGGTGAGGGATGAGGGAGTGATCGAGGCCGCGCGCGAGGCGGGCATAACCATGTACGTGACCGGCACACGGCATTTTTTCCAC
Source organism: uncultured Demequinaceae bacterium (assembly GCA_964610155.1). Taxonomy (GTDB): domain Bacteria; phylum Actinomycetota; class Actinomycetes; order Actinomycetales; family Demequinaceae; genus JAFGBM01. The sequence goes on along the minus strand of CAZSUY010000002.1, from coordinate 5,066 downwards.
TAGGACTATCTATGGGAACGAGTCAGGGGTCAGGGCGGTATCTGTGGCTTCCGCTGGCCGTGGTCGTCGTATGGACCGCCGCGACCGCGCCGGTCAGCGTAACGATGACGACCTGGGGGCTTTCGGGCCTCTGCGCCAGCGCGGCAATTGCCCGCTCGACTCTGACAAGACGATCGATATTCGCGTATCGGCGCCGCTCGGTCGATGTGTCGATCCTTGCGGCGTTTGCCGTCGTTTTTGCGTTTCTTGCCCTGTCAGGTCGCCTCGGGTAGTGCCGCCTAGCGGCGGTTGGCCCAACACGAGGGGCCCGGCCGAGACCGGTCGGGCCCCAATACGTGGCACCTACTTGTCGATGACCTCGATGACCTCGACGGTCTCGAGGTCCTCCTCGGGGCCGAAAGCTCGGACGAGGAGCCCAACGAACGCCCCCGCGAGGAGCATCGCAACCCAGAAGAGGGCCAGATCTCGGCCTAGGCCCCAGTGGCCTCCGGTGGCGTCGGTTGCGAAGATGGCCGTTGCCGTGGTGCGGGCGGGGTTGAGCCCACCGCCGGTGAACGGGGCGGCGAGCAGGATGAGGAAGCCGAAGCTCAGGCCGATCGTGAAGGGCGCCTGACCCTTCGGGGCCCTGACCGAGGTTGCGGCAAGGACGGCCCCCACGAACAGGGCCGTCGCAATGAACTCGATCACGAGGCCATAGTTGAGGGCGATCCCTGCGGGTGAGTGCTCTCCTGAACCGATGGCTATGAGGGACATCCCCTGCCCAGCGCTTGTCGCGTCGAGCCCGGTACTGAGGAACATCTCATCCCCAGCGGATAGAAGCGGGAACCCTTTAGCGAGCCAGAAGAGGAGACCGGTCGCGCCGACAGCACCCGCCACCTGGACCAGGAGGTAAAGCGCCACATCGCGCCCGGGGAAACGCCCGGCCATCCATGCCCCGATGGTGACGGCCGGGTTGAAATGCGCTCCGGAGACCCGTCCGAAGGCGACGACGAGAGCAAGCAAGGTGACGGCCCACACGAGGGTGTACGTCAAGGCACCCGCGTTGTTGAGGCCAGATAAGTAGCCCATCACGGCGGTGGTGTCACCTGGCGATTTCAAGGCGGTGGTCGTCGAGAGGATGATGCCGAACAGGGTCGCCCCAAGTCCGACGAACATGAAGACGAAGGTTCCGATCAATTCTGCGGACAGGCGGGCGGCCAGTCCGGGGGGGCTGGCCTCCTCGGCGGTCCATACATCCGCGTCTAGATCGATCTGGAATTCCGCCGTCTTCGGCTGCGGCGTTTTCTTGGCCGGCGTTTTCTCAGCCGACGCATTCTTGGCCATGATGTTCCGATCTCTTCAGAGGAAGCGGTAGTCGCTCCGGGTTTCATCCTGCCATGCGAACGATGAATAGGTGAGGAGTGGGACGTTTGGATAGCGGGTGTCTAGGTGGAACCGACTAGCCTGTAACCGGCGCATTGCTTGAAGACCCTCAGAGGGGAGTTACTACCCATGGCGAAGACGAAGGTGGTCGGACCCGTCGTCGAACTCGACGGCGACGAGATGACCCGCGTCATCTGGCGGATCATCAGGGAGAGGCTTATCCTCCCCCACCTCGATGTCGATCTTCGGTATTTCGACCTATCCATCGAGAATCGGGACGCGACGGATGACCAGGTGACCATCGACGCCGCCCACGCGATCCTCGAGCACGGAGTAGGGGTCAAGTGCGCCACGATCACACCGGACGAAGCCCGCGTCGAGGAGTTCCACCTCAAGAAGATGTGGAAGTCCCCGAACGGCACCATCCGCAACATCCTCGACGGGGTCGTATTCCGTGAGCCCATCCTCATCTCGAACATCCCCCGGCTCGTCCCCGGATGGACCAAACCCATCGTCATCGGCCGTCACGCCCACGGCGACCAGTACAAGGCGACTGACGTCAAGATCCCGGGCGCCGGGACGGTCACCCTGACCTATACTCCCGAGGATGGCTCGGCTCCCCTGGAGATGGAGATCGTGAAGATGCCCGAAGGTGGCGGCGTCATCATGGGGATGTACAACTTCAACGAGTCCATCGCCAACTTCGCCCGGGCGACGTTCCGCTACGGGCTCGAGCGCAACTACCCCGTCTACATGTCCACCAAGAACACCATCCTCAAGGCTTACGACGGTGCCTTCAAGGACATCTTCGAGGATGTTTTTACCCGGGAGTTCAAGGCGGATTTCGACAAGGCCGGCTTGACGTACGAGCACCGGCTCATCGACGACATGGTGGCCGCCGCCCTCAAGTGGGAGGGCGGGTATTTGTGGGCCTGCAAGAACTACGACGGCGACGTCCAGTCCGACACCATCGCCCAAGGATACGGCTCGCTGGGGCTCATGACCTCCGTGCTCCTCACTCCAGACGGCAAGACGATGGAGGCCGAGGCGGCGCACGGCACGGTCACCCGCCACTACCGACAGCACCGGGTGGGCAATCCGACGTCGACGAACTCCATCGCCTCGATCTTCGCCTGGACCGGCGGTCTCAAGCACCGCGGCATGTTGGACGGCACACCAGAGGTCACAGAGTTCGCGACGACCCTTGAGGACGTCGTCATCCGGACGGTCGAGGCCGGCAGGATGACGAAGGACCTGGCGCTCCTGGTTGGCCCTGACCAGAGCTGGCTCACCACCGAGGATTTTTTAGAGGCTGTCGGGGTGAACCTCGAGGCGAGGCTCGCATGACCCACGCCAAGGGTCGGGCTCCCGTCACCGTCACCGTCACCGGTGCCGCGGGGCAGATCGGATATGCCTTCCTGTTCCGGGTGGCCTCCGGTCAGATGCTCGGGCCCGACGTACCGATAAGCCTCAAGATCCTGGAGATTCCCTCAGCCATGAGGGCCGCGGAGGGCACGGCGATGGAGCTCGCCGACTGTGCCTTCCCCCTGCTTGCAGGCCTCGACCTGTACGACGACGCGGTCCCGGCCTTCGATGGGGTGAGCGTCGCCCTCCTGGTCGGAGCCCGGCCGCGCGGGGCAGGCATGGAGCGGGGGGACCTGCTTGAGGCGAACGGCGGGATCTTCGCCCCGCAGGGAGCCGCGATCAACGCCGGCGCCGCTTCCGACGTGCGTGTTCTCGTCGTCGGGAACCCGGCCAATACCAATGCCCTCATCGCGTCGGCCCACGCGCCCGACATCCCCGCAGAGCGTTTCAACGCCATGATGCGGCTCGACCACAACCGCGCCCTCTCTCAGTTGGCCACCAAGACGGGCGCCCCCGTCAGGGAGATCGACAACGTCATCATCTGGGGGAATCACTCGGCCAAGCAGTACCCGGACATCGCGCACGCAACCATCGAGGGCAGGCCCGCGGTAGAGGTCGTGGGCGATGATGCCTGGGTTAGGGATGTATTCGTCCCCACGGTGGCCAAGCGCGGCGCCGCGGTCATCGAAGCGCGGGGCGCGTCGTCGGCGGCGTCCGCCGCGAATGCCGCGATGGAGCACGTGCGTGACTGGGTAGAGGGCACCCCCGACGGAATATGGACATCAGCGGCTATCCGCTCCGACGGCTCGTACGGCGTCGACGAGGGGCTCTTCTCATCCTTCCCCGTCGTCTCTCGGGGCGGGGAGTGGGAAATCGTCCAGGGCCTTGAGATCGACGAATACGCGCGAGGCAGGATCGACGAATCAATCGCTGAACTCCGGGAGGAGCGGGACGCGGTGAAGGCGCTCGGTCTGATCTAGTCCTCGCAAGTGGACCATCGGGCGTGGCCCCTAGATCGTCAGTCCGAAGCCCTTAGGGAAGAGGGACAGGCTCGGCGACGGGGAGGGGACGGGACGACATCCTCGCCGCTGCATCCGGTTACCGCAAGGGCGAGAAGGGCGGCGACGATCGTCAGGATCTTCCTCATGGCCTCATGCTCGCCCGGGCAGCCGTCCGTTTCCTGGCGATGATGGCTTGTGACTGGGTCGTGACATAGGTTGAATAAGCATCCCAACGGAGCACCTTCATCAAGCGCAGACTGATCGACACCAGATACTTGGGTATTCGTCACATGATTGCTGGTGTCGGGGAATCAGCACGGTAAAATCGGACGTAGTTCACGCCAAGGAGGCCCCATGGCCCGCCTGATTCGCGCTACTGCTCGCGTCGCGTTGCTGGCACTAGCCGTCGGCGCGGTCGTAGGCACCGGTACCGTCGTCGCCTCGGCCACCAGCGGAACGGTCACCCTCACCCTCGCAGGCGATCATGCGTACGTCGCGGGAGAGCAGGTCGAGCTCGGCATCCTCTCTTCCGATGCCTCCTTCAGCGGGGTGGCAGAACTCCAGCGGTGGGATCCTGGGACGGAAGCGTGGGACTCGATCCTTGAGTACGACATGGTCGACGGGGCGACTGACGACTTCCTCTACATCCGAGATGGGGAGGGAGACTCGGAGCTATTGCGAGCATTCGTGGATGGGACACCTAGCGAAGCCATCGAAGTCACCCGGGAAGCCTTCGCATCAACTGTCATCGGTGACCTGAAATTTTATCCTGGCGAGGGATCCGTGTTGACGGTCACGACGAATGCCGACTACATGAACGTCGATGCCAACGTGTATGTCTGGAACGCCGAGGTCGACGGGTGGGAGCTGTTCACGTCAATGCCAATGGACGGTGGGATGGGAGCTTTCGAACCGAACGCTTTTGAGAGTGCCATCTACATCGTTGGTTTTTACGAAGAGACCGGCGAATTCGAGACCTTCTTCAGCGATGAGATTGACGTCAAGGCAGTCCCGACGGTGACGTTGTCCGCCCAGGAGTTCTTCGTCGCCGATACGCCGATCACGCTCAGTGTGTCGACGGATCCCCCGGTGTCAGGATCGGCTCGAGTGTGGTTTTCGCCGAACGGGTCAACGTGGTATGAATCGCCGAGCGTGTTCACAGTGACTGATGGGATCGGGTCGACCACTTTCGCTAGCTCGTCGGTGACGCGGTGGTATCGGGTCGTTCTAGGGGGCGCGACGAGCAATGAGGTTGTGCTGACCCCGGTGGATCCCACGGTGTCGGGGCCGGGCGCGGTCGCGATCAGCGCGGCTTGGGAGGCTAATGGCGGCATGAAC
>CAZSUY010000001.1:20006-381006 GCA_964610155.1 uncultured Demequinaceae bacterium | reverse complement strand
CTCAACGTGGTCAACTTCGTTGGGAATTGGTCAACTTCGTTGAGAACCTACAACATGTAGAGCGCCTTGCGAGTTGAGCACTTTCACGCTTGAGAAATGGGAATCTTGGGCGCCACACCGGGGGTCCTTGCCAACTAGTTGAGAACGATTCACGAGTCTCTGGCAAACCCGAGGCGATGCGGTGGCTAATGGATCGACGCAGCGCGGGGTAACACTTGGCCAGAGTGGTCGAGATCCGAAGACTTGTCTCCGTGGCAACCCCCTCGCCCGCCGCCGCAGGATTGAGCGCGAGGGGGGCGGCTCGTGCACGAGGGGTCACGTCACGAGGAGCGGAGGAGCCACGGAACCAACTGGTCCACATTCCCGGAGAATCCACCATGTCGTTGTCGGTCGCATCATCTAGCGTGGGCGTAAGAGAGGGTGGTGGACCACCGTGTGGACCCCAACGAGCGAAGCAGAGATCCAACTCGCGATCGGCGAGGGCGGGTTGGCCGAGAGCGTCAGTCTGGACGTAAAGCGCTCGACTGGGCACAGGGACTCAGAGCGCCGCGACACCGCGAAGGATCTCGCGGCTTTCGGCCTGTTTGGAGGTGCGCTGCTAATCGGTGTCTCCGAGGACAAGCCACCTACAGGGGGACCGTCCACGTTCTCCCTGTGTCCTCAACCGCTTCAGGGCTTGGCGGAGAAGCTCGAGCAAATTGCGGCGAACCTTGTCTCCCCCCCGCTGTACGTTCGCGTCCGCGAGATTCTATCCGAGACGGACCCGAGCGTCGGCTACCTGTTCGTCGAGATCCCGCCATCGGGACTCGGGCCGCACATGGTTCAGGGCCGGTACTACGCTCGCGGCGAGAAGACGAATCGCGTGCTCGCCGACGCGGAAGTCGTTCGGCTTCACGCGCAGCGGCGCTCAGGAAGCGACTTCCTCTTCGGCATCCTGAACGAGGAGGTCTCACGCGATCCATTCCCGGAGGAGCGGCGCGAGCAGGGTCACCTCTTCGTCATCGCGGAACCGTTGCAGGCCGCTGATGACGAGATGCTCCTTGGCATTGTCCGTGTGGGCAACAACACGCCGATGTTGAAGCTCATCAACTCCGCCGAGGATCAACTGAGAGGCAAGATCCCAGGCTGGGAACCCAGCCCATCGAGCGTGTCCCACTGGCGCAACCGCGCGCGCGGGTACGCGGCTACGACCTTCGACGGTGGGCTTCGCAAACCCGGTCAGTCTCAAGCAGAGAAGTACGCGCTCGACATCGAGATCCAGGAGCACGGCGGAATTCGCGTCTTCTGTGGAAGATTGACGGACGACCTGGGCCAGCAGGGTCAGTCGCACAAGGTGCTCGCCGACGGACTCGCCCTCGCCTATGCCGTGCGAGTTGTGAAGTGGGCCGAGAAAATCGCCAAGGCGACTGGCTATCGAGGTTCATGGGGCTTCGGGATCGCATGTGTCGGAATTGAAGGGCTCGAGAGTTACGAGTCCACCAAGAACTTCAGCGCCTCAGGAACCGCTTACGACCGAGACACGTACGAGAAGGTGACGTCGGCCTCGCTCGCGGAAATCCAGGATGCGCCGGGCCGAGTCGTGAATCGGCTCGTCGGGCAGTTCCTGCGGGGCACCGGCACCGCCACCTTGTACGTTGCATTACTCGAGTAGTCACGCCCGCCCGCGACCGTTCCGCACAGTCCACCAAGTCGTGAGAGAAGCCCACTGTGCGAGTCTGGTGCTTGCTTGAACGCTACTGAACGTGCCGAGGCCGTCGCCCCTCGAGTCCAAAGGCGACCACGTCGCGTTTGCCGGTCAGGGCGCGTTCATCGTTCGAATGAGATGAGACAGCGGCCTGCAATTCACCCGCGCCGTCGCCTAACGCCTCTCAAGCGCCGACTGGAACGACGCGCGTACGGTGGGATCTTCGCCGTTGATTTGCCTGGTTCGCTGAGTCCAAGTGCCTTCGCTGCAGCTGCGAGGTCAATTCCGTACGACGACGGGTCGTTGACATACCGAATTGAGATGATCTCGCCACTGCTGTCGACAATGAGTCCGAGGCCGCGATCGCTCCCGAGTTGACCGAGTTTAGCGACCATGTAGAGACCCAACTGGTCAACGTAGTCGTCGAGTTTCGCGTGCGAAGGAAGCGTCCCAACGAACAGTGACGGGTAGCCCCACGCGTTGGGGAAGGCATATCCAAGTGTGTGCCAACCATGGTCCATCCGGGCTCGGTCGAGCAGGTTGCGGTAACTCCGACCGAACTTGTGCTGCTGGTGTTTCGTCAGGTCAAGCAGGTCGCTGGAGAACCGAAACCACCCTGGCTTGTGGCCGTCAGTTAGGAAGTCGACAACCTTGAGTATGCGTTCCGTGGCAACAAACGTCGGCTTTGCCGCCGGAGCCACACCCTCCCACTCGTACTGCAGCATGTATGCGTCGAGCGGGTCGGTATAGGTCCCCACGAATGCGCGCGAGGACGCAAGGCGATACCTCTTGAGCTCCGCCTCCTTGGGTGCGGCGATGTGGGGGTACAACTCGTGAAGCAAAATGGGGTTCGGCATGACTTGCAGGTCACCAGCGAGGAACGCCATGAACATGTCGAGTTCATCGAGTGACGTGTACTTCAGGGCGACGTCTCGTTCAGTTCGCCTACGCAGGTAGAGGAGAAACTCGCTAGGGCGATCGAGGATGTCCGCGACGACCCGCAAGTCGTGAAGGGACGTGACCCATGCAAAGCGGGCTTCGGTGATGACTTGGGCTCGCACGAGTTCGTCCGCAGCGATCGAGAGGGGGGCAATGTCGTCAAGCGCGACGGCGATCATACGCACCTCCTTGACATTGCTGAGGTCCAGCCACGTGCGGTCTTCGAGCCACAGGCCGCCGTTCTCGCTGACAAGTCGCTCCAGGCGGCTTGCTTGCTTGACCGCGCCGCCAACTATGTCCTTGAGATCCCGTGCCAGTCGTCGCACATCACCCGTCCTAGTACCAGCGGACAAGGGGCGGGACTTAACTTCGACGCAAATGGCGACATCCTCAATCACGAAGAGCGCATCGGCTTCCGCGACCTCGGCAAACTGTCGAGGGTCACGGCAATACGAGCCGAGCTCGGAAGTCGCCTCATCCGCGTTGGCACGGAAGTACTTGAGGTTTGTATGAGTTGCGTCGACCTGCAAAACGCTCTCAAGTTGCTCGATCGCAAGTGACTCACACCTCACGGCGCGGTGCTTCTGGTAACGATCCCAGGTCTTCGCGCCGCAAGTCTTGAGCGCCCCTTCGAACTTCGCGCGAACGCAGTCCGTGCCGATGCGCGCGCTGACTTGGAGGTAGTGCTCTCCATCACGAAGTAGTTGCGCCCCAGCGAAGACGCTCCGACCACCCAAGTAGTCCGCAAGCGCGTGGTCAGCCAAGTCCGAACCGAACGCCACGGCGAAGGTGTCGAGGACCGCCATGACCTTCTGAATCGGCATCGTCGCTTCAGCGGCGATCTCGACCGCGTCGAAGGAGGCGTGACTCCCCGGGTGCTCGAGAAGCGTGTCTAACGCGGAGAGGAGGTCGTCTTTCACCTCATGGTCTATGGGCGACTCGCCACCGTTGAGCGAATCGGCGATGATCGCCGCCAGCGCATTGCGCTTGGCGAGATACACCACGTCGACCGCGTCCCGGACTGTAATGAACTCGGCATGGGTGAACCCGATGGTGTCGCACAAGGGAACTTCCCATGGAGCGAACAGCGCCTCGTCCAGCTCGTCGGCGATGTGCCTGTAGTTGTAAGACTTCACGGCCAACTGGTGCTGGACGAGGTGTGCCGCAAGCGCAGAAAGTGGTTCCTCGGGAGCGCTCTCTGCCTCATGTTCTCGCAGCCAACCTGACGCCGTGAGAACTTTCACTGCGAGGTCATGGATCTGCGGCGTGTGACTCGCTGGGCGCGCGGCTTCCGAGTGTCTCACCGGAGCGCGTGAACCACGCTCAAGGAGCAGACAAGCAATCAGGTCGAGAGCGCCTACAATCCCGTCCGCTGCGCCCGTGGCCACACCGTCTTGGACGGTCTGTTGGGTATAGATCCGTAGCATCTCGATGACGTCGAAGGCGTCGCAATCAGCAGTCGCCTCTGCGATCAGCGCAATCTGTTCTTCGACGTATACCGGCGCTCGTCCAACGAATTCATCGAGGCCCTCTCCTTCGGCGAATATCTCGTTGATGCGTTCCATATGGGTCGCCATAATCGGGCCCGAGGTCTTGGGGTCGGCGTAGAGCCGTAAAGGTTCACTGGGATCCGAATCGTCCATGTGCCGCGCCCCCTGACTGTGTTTCTCGCCGTCAAACATCGCATTTAGCGATCACACCGATTGGCCAACTGGTGAACAACTCGGATGACGTCCTACAGCCGTGTGCAATCTTCAGTTGGGATTGTGCAACGTCCATGCAAAGTAGTTCTGGTAAATGCAATCTTCAATTGGTCCCTACAAACCCCTACAGATCCGGGGCCATGTCCGTGAAGTGCGCGTAGTCCTTCTTGAACGCGACGGCCAGCGTGTCCGTCGGGCCATTGCGGTGCTTGGCGATGATGAAGTCCGCCTCCCCGGGACGCGCCTCGCGGTCGTAGGCATCCTCACGGTGGAGAAGGATCACGAGGTCGGCGTCCTGCTCGATCGAGCCGGACTCGCGCATGTCCGAAAGCATGGGACGCTTGTCGCCGCGCTGCTCCGGGCTGCGGTTGAGCTGGGAGATCGCGATGACAGGAACGTCGAGCTCCTTCGCCAAGAGTTTGAGGGCTCTAGAGAACTCGGACACCTCCTGCTGGCGCGACTCGACCCGTTTCCCTGATGACATAAGTTGGAGGTAGTCGACGACCACTAGCCCTAGATTCTCCCTCTGGCTGAGCCTCCGGCACTTGGCTCGAATCTCCATGAGCGACATGTTCGGCGAGTCGTCAATAAACAGGGGCGCCTTGGACACCCGCGCCGCCGTCCTGGCGAGCCTCTCCCAATCGTTAGGCCCCATCGGACCCTTCATGAGCCGGGTGAGTTTCACCCCGGATTCGGCCGATAGCAGACGCTTGGTGATCTCTTCCCTGCTCATCTCGAGCGAGAAAGCGACGGATGTGATCCCGGCCCCGATGGCCGCCGATCGGCATATGTCGAGGCCCAGGGTCGACTTTCCCATCGAAGGACGCGCCGCGATGACGATCATGTGGCCCTTCTGAAGGCCCCCGGTTATCTCGTCGAGGTCCCTGAAGCCCGTCGGCACACCCAGGAGCTTGCCGTCGTGGCTCGACGCCGCCTCAACCTCCCCGAGCGTTCTCTCCATGACGTCGCCGATGGGAAGGTAGTCCTCCGCGTTCTTCCTCTCCGTGACGGAGAAGACCTCGGCCTGGGCGGAGTCGACGATATCGTCGACGTCACCATCTGCCGAATACCCCATGTTCGCGATGCGGGTGCCGGCTTCAACTAACCGCCGGAGAATCGCCTGCTCCCTGACGAGGCGAGCGTAGTACCCAGCGGAAGCGGCGGAGGGTACGGCGGCGATGAGGGTGTGGAGGTACTCGGCCCCTCCTATGCGACCGAGGGCACCCTGGGCCTGGAGTTCCGCCGCAATGGTGATCGCATCAACGGGATTGCCCGAGCGGAACAGTTCACCCGCGGCCTCGTAAATCGTCTCGTGCGCCGGCTTGTAGAAGTCATGGCCCCTCAGTACCTCCACCACATCGACCATGGCGTCCTTGGACAGCATGATCGCGCCCAACACGCTCTGCTCGGCCTCAAGGTTCTGTGGGGGTCGTCGATCAAAGCCGCTCACCACGGCTGTGAACTCCTCGACGGTCACCGTTCTCCTTTCAGCGTCCAGTGCGCGTGAATACCAACCCGGGTCACCGCATTGTGAAAGTATCCCGTGCCCCTCTGACAGGCGACGTTAGCCGAAAACCGCGCACTGCGCGCAATTTCCTTCCGGGATACGGTGTGGATGAGTGATGAACGATGTGGATGGCTGGGCCCGTTCCGTGGACCGCCTGTGAACAAACCCGCAATGCATCCCCCAAGCCTGTGGATACAAGTGTGAATCTCGATTCCGACTTCACCCCAATAGGCCATCTACTAGGGAAAACGTCCGTGACGCCCCTGGGGACAGTCCCTGGGGAAATATCCCGGGCGTGTCGCACCTCGGCGTGTCGCGTGACTGGCCCAATCCTCCGGGACGGAAACCCCCGAAAACGCCGCTACTCTCCCGAAATCACCGTCACGGTCACCGTCGCGCTCACCCCGTCGTGCAGGCCGATCTCCACCAGGTGGTCTCCGAGGGTCTTGATCGGGTGCGCGACGTGGATGCGCCGCTTGTCGACCACGACCCTGTCGCCGATCGCCTTGGCGATGTTGGCGGTCGTCACGGCCCCAAAGAGGCGACCAGACTCCCCGGCCTTCGCCACGATCATGATCGGTTCGGACTGAAGCGAGTCCCTGGCGGACTGTGCCTCCTCGACGCTCGCGAGTGCCTTGGTCCTCTGGGTCTTGCGCATCCCCTCGATCTGCTTCTCTGCGCCTCCAGACCAGGGGGTCGCCAGTTTCCGGGGCATGAGGAAGTTGCGAGCGTACCCGTCCTTGACCTCCACCACATCTCCGGCGATGCCCAGGCCTGATACCTCATGCGTCAGAATCACCTTCGCCATGCCGTCCCCCTACCGGCCGGAGCCGGAATAGGGGAGCAGGGCCATCTCTCGCGCGATCTTGACGGCGCGGGCGATCTGGCGTTGCTCCTGGACCGTCACCCCGGTCACCCGACGGGAACGGATCTTCCCACGGTCCGAGATGAACTTCCTGAGCAAGGCGGTGTCCTTGTAGTCGATGACGACGTTCTTCACCCCAAGCAGCGGGTTCGTCTTCTTCCGCGGCTTGCGGAGCTCTTTCTTGTCTGATCTGTCTTCTCTTTTTTTCTCTCCCACAGGATTTCCGTTTCTCTTAGAAGGGTGGTTCGTCGCTCACCGGGGCCGTGGCCCACGGGTCGCTGTCCGAACCTCCCCGGGGGGCACCGCCACCGGAGGCTCCGCCCGATCGCTGGGTCTTCTGGACCTTCGCCGTGGCATACCGAAGTGAGGGGCCGATCTCGTCGACCTGGATTTCGTTGACCGTTCGCTTCTCGCCGTTGGTCTCCCAAGAACGCGATACCAGTCGCCCGACAACGACGACCCGCATCCCCTTGGTTAGCGACTCCGCTACATTTTCGGCGGCCTCCCGCCAGAGCGAGCAGCGCAGGAAGAGGGCTTCCCCGTCCTTCCACTCATTGGTGTTGCGGTCAAAAGATCGGGGGGTCGAGGCGACCGTGAAGTTCACGACCGCGGCCCCGGATTGGATGAATTTCAATTCGGGATCGGCGGTGAGGTTGCCGACGATGGTTATCTGAGTGTCCCCTGCCATGATGACCTCGCTTTCTTGGGTCTCAGTGGGCCTCGGGCCGAAGGAGCATCGTCCTCAAGACGACCTCGTTGAGTCCGAGTTGGCGTTCGAGTTCTTTCGCCGTCGTGGCGTGTGCGGTGAAATTGATGACGGCATAAATGCCGTCGTTCCGCTTCTTGATTGGATACGCGAGGCGACGTCGGCCCCAGATGTCGACCTTGTCGACGGTTCCTTTGTCGTCCTTCACCACGGCGAGATACTGATCGAGCGACGGCTCTACCGTCCGCTCGTCCACCTCGGGGTCGAGGATGACCATCATTTCGTACTGACGCAACTGAAACCCACCTCCTCTGGACTATGGCGGCCACGGTCTCTCCGCGGCAGGAGGGTCATGCGTGCTTGCGGTACCTCAAACGGTGTCAAGGCACGCGGATAAGGATACAGCCCTGAGCGTTACTCGAAAACCCCACTCCATCCCGACCGTGCTAGGGGTTGGTCGATGGGGCGATGGAGGGTGTTGGGTTTGGGGTCACGACGGGGGTCGGACTTGGGGTGGCGCTCGGTGTTGGGCTCGGACTGGGGCTGGGGCTAGGAGACGACGAGGGACCGGGGATGATCGCCTCGCCGATGTAACTCCTTGGGGGGAACTGCTCGATCGGCAGGCCCGCAAGAATCGACTCCATCATCGTGGTCCACACCCTGACGGGAATCGAACCGCCCGTGATCTGCTTGGAGCCGCCGAACGGGGTGATCGTCTCTACCGATCCGTCCTCGCCTACCTGATATAGCGCAACGGCGCCGACCACCTGAGGCGTGAAGCCGATGAACCAAGCGGATTGATTGTCCGTAGAGGTTCCGGTCTTGCCCGCGATCGGGCGACCGAGGCTGTTGGCATACTTTCCCGATCCGTAGACCACCACCTTCTGAAGCGCGAAGGTCACCTCCGCCATGACCGCCGAACTGAAGACCTGCTCACTCACGCTGACATGCTCATACGCCACGGTGTTGTCGGCCCGGTACACCGATGAGACTAAGAAGGGCTCCCGATGGAAACCCCCGGAGGCAAAGGTGGCATAGGCCGAGGCCATGTCGAGGGGGTGGGGGGACGCCGTCCCGAGCACATTGGCGGGGTTGGCCTCAAGGCCGGCGGTGTCCTCGGGGACACCTGCCCTGATCGCGGCGTCGACCACCTTGCTTGGGCCCACGTCTCGGGCAACCTGGACGTACACCGTGTTGACCGAGTTCGCGGTGGCATGAATGAGATCGATCTGCCCAAAGCTCTGATTCCCGAAGTTCTTTACCGGACGGGTGAACCCTTCGACGACTTGTGGGGAGTCCCCGTTGTACTCCGATTCCAGGGCCATCCCCGACTCAAGTGCCGAAACGAGGGCGAACGGCTTGAACGTCGAACCCGCCTGGGCGATGTCCTGCGTGACGGCGTTCCGCTGGACCGTGAGGTAGTCCGCCCCTCCATACATCGACGTGATCGCGCCCGTCGCGGGATCCAGAGTCACGATCGCCACCCTGAGGTTGGGGCTGTGATCCGTCGCCATCGACTGAGCCGCGGCGACCGCTGCCCCCTGCGTCGGCGCGTCGATGGTCGTGATGATCCTGTAGCCCCTCATCTCGATCTCTTCGATCGAAATCCCGGCCTCGTCGGCCACCTCCTGGATGGCCGCCTTGAGGATGTACCCGTTGGGCCCTGCGTACACGTCGTCGTTGACGTACTCGATCGGCTCGGGGAAATCGAGCCTGAGGCGATCGGCTGGGTCCAGGTAACCCAGGCCCACCATCCCGTCGAGCACGTAGTTCCACCGTGCAACGGCCTGGTCGTGATCGTTGCGGGGATCCCACGAACTCGGGGCCGGGAGGATGCCGGCAAGCATCGCCGCCTCGGACAGGCTGAGCTCGGAGGCGGGTTTGTCGTAGTATTCGCGCGCGGCCGCCTGAATCCCGTATGCCCCCCTCCCGAGGTAGACGGTGTTGAGGTAGTTCTCAAGGATGGCGTCCTTGTCCTGCTCCCTGTCGATCTTGAGGGCGAGCAGGGCCTCCTTCCACTTGCCCATCAGGTCGGTGGTGGTCTCGCCGACGTAGTACCTCTCGACGTACTGCTGGGTGATGGTCGATCCGCCCTGCTTGTGCCCGGTGAAAACGGTCTTGACCATTGCGCGCACCATTCCCGCGAAATCCACCCCGGGGTTCGTGTAGAAGGTCCGATCCTCCGCCGCCACCACCGCCTGTGGAACCCACTCGGGAAGGATCTCGATGTCGACGTTCTCCCGGTTCGCCACCCCCAGGCGACCCATCTCCGTCTCCCCGTCCGAGTAGTAGATGATCGACGCCTGCGCCTGCGCAAAGTCGTCGGGCAGCGGGATAGGGGTTCGCAAGTACACGATGATTGAACCTACGAAGACGACGGTCACGAGGAAGAGAAAGCCCAGCGTCCCCCAGAATCCGATCTTCCTGAGCCACCGGAGCCAGGTCGGGCGAGGAGGCTCGGGCGGCTTACCGACCTTCGTATTTGTGGCCGTTACACCGGTGCGGGTCTGGCCGGGACCAGTCTGACCCACACCGATCTGGCCGGTTCGTTTCGGCGGAATCGACATGGGACGCCCAGTGTCCGTGCGCTGGTCTTTGCTGAATCGATTGTCGTCCGACCTTGGCGACGCGCCCTTGGGTCGCTTCGGAGGCTGGGTCTTGTCATCCACGCTCTGGAGTCTAGGCTCTGGCCTCGCGGTATCCACCGATGGCTCGCGATGGAAGCCGGGTGATGGCCATTTCATGCGTATGCGATGTATCGCGCCGATACAACGTTATGCTATCGTGACTTTTCGTGGCACTCCGTGCCGCCCCGAAAACGAAGGGAGGGAGGCGAAATGCCCCATTCGAATGTCCTGACATTCGCAATCTTAGGCATCCTCGAACGCTCCCCCCTTCATGGGTACCAGATCCGCAAACGCCTGGGGAGCGAGCTTGGCCCCTTCAGGGCCCTCAGTTATGGCTCGCTCTACCCAGCGCTCAAGCGCATGATGGCCTCGGGGCTGATCGGCATGGATGCCGACGACCTCTTGGTGAAGGGGTCTCGTCGATCCAAGATCGCGTACCGCCTCACCGATGCCGGACGGGACCAATTCGAGAAAGAGTTGGCAAGTGCCGGAACTTCATCGTGGGAGGACGGCACGTTTGACGTGCGTTTCTCGATGTTTGATCGAACGGCTCCTGCGACTCGCCTTCGTATCCTCGAGGGACGTCGCACCCGGCTTGCCGAGCGTCTAGAGGAGACGGGTGCTGCCTTCCGCCGCGTCCGCGACCGGCACGAGGCATACACGGCAGAGCTTCAGCGCCACGGCCTGGAAACGGTCGAGCGCGAGGTCGAGTGGCTTGACCGCTTGATCGAAGAAGAACGATCCGCCCTTGGCGGGACGGACAATAATTCCGCCTAGGCGGACGACATAGGTTAGGGGAAAGCAAATGGCAAAGTTGCGCGTGGCCATCATCGGCGTCGGCAACTGTGCGACGTCTCTCATTCAGGGCGTCGAGTACTACAAGGACGCGAAACCAACAGATACCGTGCCTGGCCTTATGCACGTCCAGTTCGGCGACTACCACATCAGCGACATCGAGTTCGTGGCGGCCTTCGACGTGGACCAGAAGAAGGTCGGGCTGGAACTCGTTGAGGCGACCAAGGCATCTGAAAACAACACCATCAAGATCTGCGACGTACCCAAGACGAATATCACCGTTCAGCGTGGACACACCCTCGACGGCCTCGGGAAGTACTACCGGGAGACCATCGAGGAATCCGACGCGGAACCGGTCGACATCGTCCAGGTTCTGAAGGACACCAAGGCCGACGTCCTCGTGTGCTACCTCCCCGTGGGATCGGAGGACGCGGCGAAGTACTACGCGCAGTGCGCGATTGACGCCAAGGCGGCGTTCGTCAACGCCCTGCCGGTGTTCATCGCCTCCGACCCCGTATGGGCCAAGAAGTTTGAGGACGCCGGAGTCCCGATCGTCGGTGACGACGTGAAGTCTCAGGTCGGCGCGACGATCACGCACCGGGTGCTCGCCCGCCTCTTCGAGGATCGCGGAGTCGTGCTGGACCGCACCTATCAGCTCAATGTCGGCGGCAACATGGACTTCAAAAACATGCTGGAGCGCGACCGACTCGAGTCGAAGAAAATCTCGAAGACCAATGCCGTGACGTCCAACATGGATCACGACATGGGGGCGAGGAACGTCCACATCGGTCCGTCCGACTACATCCCGTGGCTCGACGACCGCAAGTGGGCCTACGTCCGCCTCGAGGGTCGCGCGTTTGGTGAGGTCCCCCTCAACCTGGAGTACAAGCTCGAGGTCTGGGACTCCCCGAACTCTGCCGGCATCATCATCGATGCCGTTCGAGCGGCCAAGATTGCCCTCGATCGTGGCATCGGTGGCCCCCTGCTCAGCCCAGCGTCGTACTTCATGAAGTCGCCGCCCGTGCAGAACGAGGACACCCAGGCCCGCAAGAACGTCGAGGCCTTCATCACGGGCGAGATCGAGCGCTGATCGCCCTATGGGGCGTTTCATCTCGATCGACTTCCCTGATCGATGCCGAATGCCCTATAGGAGAAAACATGGCATCGCCCAGTACCACCTAGAGCCCCGTCATGAAGGGCGGCATGGCCCGCACATCGCCCTGTGGATAACCTCACACCAAGCATCCATCCGAGGCGCGTACCATCTGATTTATCAGGAGGAGGCCCTATGACCCGGTGTGATAGTTGCGGGAGGCCGCTGCATGACGACACCTGCGGCACCGAGGCCGATGGCTCTCCAAGTTCCACCTACTGCAAGACTTGCTACAAGAAAGGTGCCTTCACCCTTCCCGATGGACCTATGGAGACCGTGCAGGCGAAGGCGATCGACGCAATCGTCGCCCAGGGCGTCCCTCCATTGGCCGCGAAGAAACTCACTGAGAACATCGCCGAGCTACCCCGCTGGGTCTAACCCTTCTCGGCCGAACGGCGAGCCTCGAGAGCGCGGCTGCCCCCACCACGAGCGCGAACGCCGCGACCGCTGTCATCGGCACCCCCGCGACGTGGGCGACATACCCGCCCAGGACCCCGCGGAACCCAACGACGGCAAATCCCAGCATCCCCACAATCGCGCTCGCGACCCCGAACCCCGCGAGCGTCGTGCGCCACCACGATCCCCCCACGACCCCACCCCGCCGGGGTGGCCGATCGAAGCCCCGGAACGCGGCGACGAGGATCGCGACAAGCACCAGGAACACGAAGAGTTGAGGGATGCGCGCCCACCACCAGGCCGCCGTCGCGGGTTCGGGGAGCCGTCCCGGCCATACGAGGTGGCAGCCCACGTACATCAGGATGAGGGCCGTGAAGTGCCAGAGGAACGCTGTCATGGCGAGCCCACCCCCGGCGATGACTGTCCGCCACACCCTGGGTCGATCGAGCCACCGCCTGACGGGAGCGCGCACCATCAGCAAGGCCCCGGCCTGGGCCACCCCAAACAGGGCGAGCACGACCGTGGGTGGAGCAAGATTGGAGAGCTTCTCCCCGGGATAGGACACCATCGCCGTCCCATAGGGGCCGAGCCACATGAGCAGGGCCGCACCCCCCGCCCCGATGCCAAGCATCGCCCCTCCGAGTCGGCGGGCTCCAAGCCGGTCCGCGACTCCGTCGGCGTAGAAGAACCCCAGCTGATGGACGAATAGCCACACGAAGGCGAAGTTGAGCCACCTCACGCCATCGACGTCAAGGCCCAGTCGAAACACGTCGACGGAAACGACCGCTGCGCTCAACCCGGCGAGCGTTCTCCAGCCAAACCGCTCGTGGAGTCGGAGCATCGGCGGGGCGAGGCTGGCAGCGATGAGGTAGATGCCGATGAACCACAGCAGTTGCCCGGCGATCTGAAGAACGGAAACGTAATCATTCCGTTCGCCGAGCCTCCACTCGACGACGGCCCCCACGACCATACCGATCGAGACGAAAGCGAGCGCCGGGATGACAAGCCTACCTATGCGCGCCCTCGCGAAATCCGCGTACCCCCCGCCCCGACGCATAAGCGATCTCCAGGACACGGCATGGGCGAAACCGCCGACCACGAAAAATATGGGCATTACCTGGAGCAGCCATGTCCCTGGCCGGGTCCAAGGCTCTACCGCCAAGATGTTGGTGAAGTCGAATGCCCCGTCCTTGATCGCGCCGGGGCGGTCCTCGACAACGGACATGAGGAAGTGTCCGAGGATGACCCCACCGAGGGACGCCACCCTGAGGAAATCGACGTATCGATCGCGTGTAGACGGAGTCGCCGCGGCCAGGGAGACGACGTCGCTCATGCGACCAGGTTAGCGATTCCCGGTCACGAGCATGGTCGCGCAGGAAAGCGGGTACGGCGGCTCGCTAGCCACCAAGGGGAGGCGGCTCCTCCTGGACATGGCCCCATCCGAGCCGTTCGTCAACCTTCGGATCGGGACCCCAGCGGTTCTCCCGTGCCTGGCTGTCGATGATGCACATGACGAGAAGGGCGGCCCCACCGATATACGGCACGACCCCCACGAGAATGAACCAGCCCGAGATCCCGATGTCGTGAAGGCGCCTGGCGGCGACCGCGAGAGTCGGCAACAGGAAGACGAGCCACACCCCGCCTACCAGAAGCCCCGGTCCGACAAGCTGATCCCAATCGACGTTGTCGATGAACATCTGATAGGTGACTGACTTGCCGTCGTCCGCGAGATCGATGAGGTCCTCTGCCGCCGAGAAAGACGCAACCATGAACGCGATGAAGAAGGGCGTCATTATTAGCACATATGCGAGGGTGTACCACCAGTACTCGGATCGCCTGGCCCGACCCGAGAAATCCGCGTACTTGCGCATGCACGTACTGAATGCCTGCCCAAAACCCATGTCCAGCCCCTTTCGTGAGTGGTCCGAGATCCTCGTTCCTATTCCCAGACGCTACTACGCCATCCGCGGGGACACCCGTACTCTGGTTCCGTGTCCGCCGTCGCCGAACTCCAGCGCCTCCTCAGGGGCTCTGGCTTTCGACGCCTCGCCGCGACCCGCCTACTCAGCCAGTTGGGCGATGGCATGTTCCAGGCCGGCCTCGCCTCGATCCTTTTCTTTGATCCGACCAAGCAGCCTTCAGCCAGCGGAATCGCCCTCGGCTTTCTCCTCCTCCTCGCACCGTTCACCCTCATCGGACCCTTCGTCGGGCCCTTGATCGACCGGTGGCAACGCCAAAGGATCATCCTTGTAGGCAACCTCGTCCGGCTCGGGCTCTCGGGGCTGCTCGGCTACCTCATGATTATCGAAGCCCCCGATGCCGCCTTGTACGTCGTCGCCCTCCTCACCCTCTCGCTCAACCGCTTCCTCCTAGCCGCCATGACCGCGGCGATCCCCCGGGTCGTGGCCGATGAGGACCTCCTCGCCGCCAATTCCCTCCTGCCGACGCTCGGAACCCTTGCCGCGGTCGTAGGTGCCGGGATTGGCGTCGTAGTCACCTTCCTGGTGCCCGGTCTTTCCGATGATCTTCAGCCAATCGCCGCCCTTGCCTTCGCCGCCGTAACGTTCGGTGCCTCGTCATGGGCGGCCACCACCATCGGCAGGCGTGAACTCGGCCCCGTCAATCCTCTTGACGCCGCTCACCTACGTGAGCACCTCCGTGACCTTGTCCACGGACTCCGCTCCGGTGCCGTCTATCTCACCCGTCGGGTCACACCGCTTCACGCGCTCCTGATCATGGCGGCCCAGCGCTTCCTCTTCGGCCTGATGTTCGTCGCTTCGATTCTCATTTCTCGCTCCATCCTTGGGGGGGATGACATCTCTGACGGGGGACTTGGAGGGTTCAGCACGGTTCTTGCAGCGGCCGCCTTGGGTTTCGTGCTCGCAGCCGTCGTGACTCCCGCGCTTGGCCACCGCATTTCTCGCCACCGCTGGGTGGTGATCTGCCTTATCGTCGGGGCTGCGGGCCAGGGCCTCCTCGCTCGGTCTTCTGCCACCACGGCGTTGCTCATAGCGGCCGTCATCGTCAGCTTCGCCGTCCAGGGCGCCAAGATCGCAGTCGACACCATCATCCAACGAGACACCGAAGACCAGGTGAGGGGGCGGGCCTTCACCCTGTACGACATGGCCTACAACGTTGCCCTCATGGCCTCCGCCGCGGTATGCGCGATTGTCCTCCCCGATGACGGATACTCGTCTGCCATCATGACGGTATCCGCGGTCGCCTACCTCCTTTTGGCCCTCGCCTATGCGCTTGCACCGAAGGAGCCTCGTCCGGTCTCCGCTAGGACCGATTCTTCCACCACGTAAGGAGTTCCTCCTGGGCGCGCTCCTTGCCGAGCGGCCCGCGCTCCATGCGGAGTGCGAGCAAATGACGGTACGCCTCGCCGATCACGGGTCCCGCCTTGAGGTCGAGGATCTCCATGATCTCGGATCCGTCGAGATCGGGACGGATCGCATCGAGTTCCTCTTGCTCCCTGAGCTCGGCGATCCGCCGCTCCAGGTCGTCGTAGGCAAACGCTAGACGATCGGCCTTCCTGCGATTCTGTGTAGTGCAGTCTGCGCGAGTGAGGCGGTGAAGCCGCTCGAGTTGATCTCCGGCGTCGGTCACGTAGCGGCGTACGGCCGCGTCCGTCCACCTCGCCTCGCCATATCCATGAAAGCGGAGGTGGAGCTCGACCAGTCGCGCGACCGCCTGGATCGTCGCTTTGTCGAACCGAAGTGCCTTGAGGCGCCGGGCAGCCATCTTCGCCCCGACAATCTCGTGGTGATGAAAACTCACCACTCCGTTCGGCTCGAACGCACGGGTCGCCGGCTTGCCGATGTCATGAAGCAGTGACGCGAGCCGGAGAATCAGGTCGGGTCGTGGGACGGGGCCGTCGCTCCCGGTCTCCAGGTCGATGGCCTGTTCGACGACCTTGAGGCTATGTTCATAGACATCCTTGTGGCGGTGATGCTCATCCTCCTCAAGCTTGAGCGCGGGCAACTCCGGAAGCACGTGGTCAGCGAGCCCGGAATCGACGAGCAGGGAGAGTCCCTCGGTAGGAGACTCCCCCATGAGGAGCCGGACCAACTCAATCCGAACCCTCTCGGCTGAGACGATGGTAATGCGCTCGGCCATCGATGAGATGGCGGCAAGGGTGTGTGGTTCGACCATGAAGCCCAACTCGGAAGCAAACCTTGCCGCCCGCATCATGCGGAGGGGATCATCACCGAACGATTTTTCCGGCGCGATGGGGGTTCTCAAGATTCCAGCAGCCAGATCGTCAAGCCCCCCGAAAAGATCGATGAACTCTCGCGAAGGCAATCGCACCGCCATCGCATTGACCGTGAAGTCCCTGCGCGTCAGGTCTCCCTCCAACGAGTCACCGAACCTCACCGCTGGCTTTCGGGAATCAGGATCGTAAGCATCGACCCTGTATGTGGTGACCTCCACGGTTAAGTCGTTCTTCTGAGCTCCCATGGTGCCAAATTCCCGACCCATGTCCCACCAGGCCTGCCCCCAGGAACGAAGAATCCCTTCCGACTCTCCCGGTAGCGCCGAAGTCGCAAAATCGAAGTCCGCGCTGGATCGACCGAGGAAGGCGTCCCTCACCGGACCGCCGACTAGGGCAAATTCGTACCCGGCGACCTCAAATGCCTTGGCAAGGGCGATCACCTCCTCCGGAAGGGCAGCCCACATTCCGACCGCTCGCTTGCGAAGGGCCTCGGCGTCTGGCAACAAGGTTGTCACGATGTCCAAGCATTGCAGAAACTCTGGTCATCGTTTCAACACCGGCGTCCTCTGGCTAGAGTGATGCCATGCCTTCGTCGCCAACTCCTCATCCTTCGACGAAACCAGACCCCCCAATCAAGACACGCGCGCGCGGTCGTCTTGGGAACCCGGGGAAGGCTTCCCACCTCCCCGTGGCGAATGAACTATCCGCGGGAGGGATCGCCGTTCATGTGGTCGACGGGACAGCCTTCGCGGCCGTCATCGGTCGTCGGAATCGCAACGGAAAACTTGAATGGTGCCTACCCAAGGGCCATATCGAAGAAGGCGAGACCCCCGAGGAGGCGGCTCGCCGAGAGGTCGCCGAGGAGGCCGGAGTCATTGGCGAACTCATTCATGAACTTGGCGTCATCGACTACTGGTTCACGGGCGACGATCGGCGGGTGCACAAGATCGTCCATCACTTCCTTTTCGAAGCCTCGAGCGACACCCTTACCGTTGAGCACGATCCAGATCAAGAGGCCGAGGTAGCGGAGTGGGTACCCTTGCGCACCCTCTCGTCCAAGCTTTCCTATCCCAACGAGCGAAAGATGGCAGAGGTCGCCGCCCTACTCCTCGCCGTTCGGTCATGAGTATCGCCGGCCGACGGCGAGGGGCTCGAATCTGCGCCTCAGGCCTTCTCGTGGCCACCTTTGTTGTCGCGGTCTCAATCCCCTCCCATGGAACGGAGGATGACCCTTCGTCGCAGGAGGAGATCGCCTCCTCCCTGTCGCTTGACCTCAGCCGTCTCAATCCCGGTGTCCTCAGGGTGGCGGATCCGCTTTCAATCGGGACTACGGTCACCAACTCGGGAATTGCGGAGGTTCCGAACCTCTCGATCTCTGTCGCGATTACCACGGATCCGATAGAGGACCGGACCCTGCTGGACTCATGGGCAAGTGGGGACCTGGCCCTTGCTACACGCGAGGTTGCTCGAGCACCAGTAGGCGGCCGGCTCGCGATTCTCCCGGCAACCTCAGTCGGCACAGGAGTTTCCGTTCAACCCGGTGTTCTCAACTTTCCCCTTGAAACCTCCGGCGTCTATGGCATGACCGTCACCCTCGAGAACCCCGAAGGGGCATTGAAGACGATCTATACCTTCGTGACCTGGCTCGACACCGAGCCTCAAGCCTTTCCCGTCTCCGTCATCATCTTGGCGTCCGGATCGAGCGAACGCGTCGACGCCCTGATCGACACCGTCGATCGACCTGAAATCGCCTATGCTGTCGATCCGACAGATCTCTCTCAAACGGCCGTCACCCGGCTGTCCGCTTTCGATACCTTCCTGCTTCCGGCAAACAATGTCGACCTCACTTCCTTCGCCCACGCCGGATACGCTCACCTTCTCGATCGAGCACTCAAGGATGCACGCTCGATCGCGCCTACCTCTTTCGTTTCTTCTCCCTGGCTGGCCGTGGTTCCCGATCCCGATCAGGTTTCCCTCGATCTCGCGACCGAACATGGGGCGCGAGCGATCCTCTCGGTTCCCGCCTATTCACCATGGGCCCCAGTATTGACCGGCTACGAAGGAGGCGTTCCTCCGGGCGTAGCCGTATCGGCAGTTCCTGAGACCACGGGTCCTCTCGTGTTGCTCCCCGACCCTCAACTGAGCACCGCCTTCGTCGCCGGTCCCCCGGATAGCGTCACGACCCCCGCTCGCCTGACCGCGGAGACGGCGTTGCTCGCTAGCGACAACACCGCGGGAAATCCGATCCTTATCGTCGGCGGTCCAAGATGGGCCATTGAATCCGATCACCAGTCCGGTACCCTCGCGGCGCTCATCGATAGCCCCTGGGTATACCTGACCCCCATCTCCACCGTGCTCGAGTATGATTCCCCGGCGTTGATTACCCTTCCGACCTTGGTCCCCTCCTCAACCGACATCCCGGAGGCCCTTCTCGCCTCGACTGACGCGTCCCTCCGTGGCATCGAGGCTTTGGCCGCGGCCACGTCCGATCCATCGGAGTTCTCCGATTCCCTAGTGTCATCACTTCTCGGAACACTCTCTGTCGACCGTCGCGCCGACCTGGAGTCAAGGAATGCCGCAATCCAGGCTGCGGTCACAGCAATCGATGACGTCCGGGCTTTGGTGTTCCTGCCCGGGAGTAGCCCCCTCAACCTCATCAGCACGAGCGGCAACTTTCCGGTCACTGTCACGAATGACCTCGAGGTCGAGGTTACGATCAAGGTGATTCTCAAGAGCCGCTCCCCCATTCTGCGCATCGAGGATCAACCGCAAATGATCCTTGCTCCCGGCGCTTCCGAGCAGGTACTCGTTCCTGTCACGGCCATCTCGAGTGGAACAGTCGCTGTGCGCGTGAGCCTGGAGAACCTCGATGGAGATCGTCTGACCTCCGTTTCCGAGTTCTCTTTGAGGATTAACGCCCAATGGGGCGACGTCTTCACCCTGGCCCTAGCCAGTTTCGCGCTCCTCCTTCTGGTGGCCGGATCATGGAGGACCATACGTCGGGGACGTGCGGACACGCGCCAGGGGCCTTCTGCCGTGCCGGATGATGGCGAGGCGACGTGACAACAGCGGATCCATCCCTCGAGCCTGAAGCCCCTCAGCCCAGCCGGTCGCTTCGACGCAACACCGCCGTTATGGCCTCCGGAACCGCGGTCTCCCGGCTCCTGGGCTTCGTCCGGACCGCGCTCCTCGTTGCGGCAATCGGCCTCAACGCCGATCCGGCCAACGCTTTCGACATTGCGCATCGGATCCCAACGGTTGTGTACTCAATCCTCCTGTCGGGAATCCTCAACGCCGTCCTGGTCCCCCAGATCGTCCGGGCACTGGCTCGCCCCGACGGAAAGCGAACCGTCGACAGGATCATCACGCTTGGGACGACCATGCTGCTCGTCCTGACGGTGCTCCTCACCATAGGGGCCGCCCTACTGGTCAATCTCTTCACCCAAGATTGGTCGACAGAACTACGCGCCCTTGCTTTCGCCTTCTCCCTATGGTCGATGCCCCAGGTGTTCTTCTACGGCATGTATGCGCTACTCGGCCAAGTCCTCAACGCCAAGGAGCGGTTCGGGCCGTACATGTGGGCTCCCGTTGCAAACAACATCGTCTCCATTGTGGGCCTCGCTGCCTTTCTGTTTGCCTTCGGTCGGTATGACGCGGTAGCCGCCTCCGAAGGGTCCCTGGCGGCCAATTGGGGACCGGGAAAGGTCGCCTTTCTCGCCGGCTTCGCCACCCTCGGGATCGCCGTCCAAGCCATCGTTCTCATCTGGCCTCTCGCCCGTTTGGGATACCGGTGGCGGTTCCAGTGGTCTGGGCCAAAGGGGGAGCTCTCCGGGGTCCGGAAGGTCGCCGGCTGGGCGCTCGGGGCCGTTCTCGTCGAGCAGGCCGCCGTTGCCTGGTGCACCAGAATCGCATCGGCCGCGGGTCCCGCTAGCGGGATGTCCGACTCCGTGGCCTCCAATGCCGCATACACCAACGCCCTCCTCATATATCTTGTCCCTCACTCGTTGATCACCGTCTCGATCGTTACAGCCCTCTTCACGGGCATGTCGCGTTTCGCCGCGGCCTCCGACATGGTCGGGCTTAGGGGTGAAATATCCCGGGGTTTGCGTACCGTCGCCGTCTTCTCCATCTTCTCCACCGTCGCCCTCATCGCCCTCGCCCCTGCGATCGTCCGGGTGATCGTCCCCAGCGCGACCACAGGAGAGGTGGAGTCCGTCGCGTACGTCGTGATGGCTATGGCGGTCGGACTCGTTCCGCTCGGCGCGATGGTGCTGATCAAGGCGGTATATTTCGCGGTCGAGGATGGGAGGTCGCTCTTCCTCATCCACATTCCCATGGCCATCGCCCTCGTCGGGATCGCGTTCGTTGGTCAGCATCAGTTCGAACCTCGGTGGTGGGTTGTCGGAATCGGGCTTGGAATGGCGGCCTCCAACACCATCGCAATGGCGCTGCGACTCGGTGGGCTCAGGAGGCGCCTCGGGGGCCTCGATGCAAGGAGGGTGTTCCGAGTACACTCTCGCTGCACAATCGCTGCACTGCCAGCCCTTGTGCTGGGTTGGTTCCTTGTCCGGCTCGGGCCCACCATCAGCGAGCCGGGGCTCGGTTCCATCATTCTTGCCGCGGTGATCTGTCTCGCCGTCGGCGCAATCATGCTCGTGATGTACGGTGTGGGACTCTGGCTCCTTCGGGTCGATGAATGGCGTGGCGTGGTGGCGCCGTTCATTCGACGCCTCCGCCCCCGCGTACGATAGGCCCGAACACCATAGGGTCGGCACTCCGGGAGCAACGCGTGAATTCTGGGCTTATTATCGCCAATCGCTACGTTCTGGATTCGGCCATCGAATCCGGTCTTCCATTGGTCGAATCCTGGCTGGCGATGGATACCCGTCTCAATACCCCTGTCACGATCCTCCTGGCCGAGGAGCAGTCGCGTCGCTCCTTCCGAGACTCTACCGACGAAGCCCGCACCTCTCGCCACGCTCAACTCGCCAGGATCATCGAGGTCGGCCTCCTGGAATCCGACGACCATGACGAGGCCGGGCGACCCTTCGTCGTTCTCGAGCGACCAGCGGGCCTCATGTTTTCGGACCTGTTCAGTCGGCGGATCATTCCTACGCCCGTCGCTCGAGCCCTCATCGGTGAGGCCGCCCGGGCTGTCGAGGCGGCCGCCTCTCTTGGGCTTCGCCACGGGGCTATCACGCCGGAACTACTGTCTGTCACCAACCAGGGACGCGTCGTCCTGGCCGGAGCCGGCATCGCGGCAAACCTCACCAACCTCCAACGCAAGATCAGAGACGTCACCGAGCGTGACGACGCCCTCGCTCTCGCCCTCCTCTTCGTACGCGCGGTCACCGGTTTGGACCCGAGCGAAGTCTCTGCCGAAGACTTGCCGCGGGACCTCACCCGCGCCGAGCGAGACCTGGCCTTTGTCGTTTCGGATTCCGCCGGTCGGCCCTCTCTCACGGACCTCTTCCGGGTCTTTCCCTCATGGAACCGCCAGCTTCTTCGGTCTCTCCCCCTGAAGAAGTCCTATTTCCCGCGTCTTGCGTCCATCGTCGTTGAACTTCCCGAACCGGAAGCGACTGTCACTGACCTCGAGGCCGCAATCGAGGCCCTCCGGGAACGGGGCGCGGAACCCTCCGAGAGCGCCGTCGACACCCTGGAGTCAGATTTAGAGGCTGACGAGGATTGGCGCCTCGCGGAGTTGGAAGAGCTCGTCCTCGTCGACGAGGTCCCCACCGTCCCCGAGGCTTTACTTGAATTCCTCCACCGACGGTTTCCCTCTTCGCCTCACATCGAAAGGCTCCTCGAACGCGCTCGCGACCGGACACTCGCCGGTCCGCAATTCGATGCCACCCCATGGCTCCTCCTGGGAGGCCTCGTCGTCGTGTCAATCGTGGGGATCTTCGCTCTTCGGTGGTTTACGGGTCCGTTCGTGCCAACGGTGGATCTCAACAACCCCCCACCTCAGGAATACCCCGAATACACCTTCTACCCCTCCGAGACACCCCCCTCCGACCTGTAGCCTCCTCTCCCCTAGGGAACAGAACCGGAATATCATCTGTTAGGACCGACGAGCCCCTATCGGATTCCCTATCCGAGCCACCGACCGCAAGGATTCCATCGTGAGCGAGACCCGTCCCATCGTCATCGTCGGTTCCGGCCCCGCCGGATACACCGCCGCAATCTATTCGGCACGCGCCGGCCTCAATCCCCTGGTAATCGCCGGATCGGTCACGGCCGGTGGCGCTCTTATGAATACGACCGAGGTCGAGAACTTTCCCGGCTTCATCGAGGGCGTCCAGGGCCCTGACCTTATGGCGAGCCTTCAGGCCCAGGCCGAGAGATTCGGTGCGGAGGTCATGCTCGACGATGCAACCGCCTTGAACCTTGAGGGCCCAATCAAGACGATTACTACGGGTGGTGGAAAGGTCATCGAAGCCCAAGCCGTCATCCTCGCGATGGGATCCGCCTATCGTGAGTTGGGGCTCGAGGACGAAAAACGTCTATCCGGTCGGGGTGTCTCGTGGTGCGCAACCTGCGATGGATTCTTCTACCGTGACCAAGCCGTCGCGGTCGTCGGTGGTGGGGACAGCGCCATCGAGGAGGCGACCTTCCTGACCCGATTCGCATCCAGCGTCTATCTCATCCATCGGCGCGACTCCCTCCGTGCCTCCAAGATCATGGCCGATCGGGCTCAGGCGAACCCCAAGATCGAGTTTGTCTGGAACTCCGAAATCGTCGGCCTCGATGGGGACGACAAACTCACGGGCGTGCGCGTCCGGAATGTCAAGACAGGAACCCCACGCACGCTTGAGGTCGATGGACTCTTCGTCGCCATTGGCCACGACCCACGCTCCGAACTCGTCAAGAGCGTCGTCGACACGAGCGTCTCCGGATACGTCCTGGTCCATGATCGGACGACAGCCACCAACATCGAGGGGGTATTCGCCTGCGGGGATCTTGTCGACAGCCGCTACCGTCAGGCGATCACTGCTGCCGGGTCGGGTTGCGCCGCCTCGCTCGATGCCCAGCGCTATCTCGACACCATTGAGGAGGCCGCCCCCGTGAAGGCCCCCGTCCCCGTGAAGGCCCCCGTTCCGGTCGATGACCCCGTCCCTGTGGAGGCCCCCGTCCCTGTGGAGGCCCCCGTCCCTGTGGAGGCCCCCGTCCCGACCTCAAAGGTCGCCTCTCCTGCCAAACCCCGCCTGAGGACGTTCAACCCCACGATCCTCGCCAACCCCGTCGATGCCACTGACTCGTCATTTGAGGCAGAGGCCCTCCGCTCCGATCTACCCGTCGTCGTGGACTTCTGGGCCTCCTGGTGCGCCCCCTGCCGTGCGCTCTCTCAGATCCTCGATGAGCTGGCCCAGGAGTACGCCGGCAAGATCAAGATCGTCAAGGTCGATGCCGATGCCAACCCCACGCTCGCCGCCGAGTATGCCGTCTCCAGCCTCCCCACTATCATCTTCATTCGCGATGGAGGGATCGTCACCTCTGTCGTGGGCCCCCAGAAGAAGCCTTCCCTCGAAAAGAGGATCCGCGAACTCATTCGGTGACCTCCTGACCGCTTGATGCCGGTCCCTCCTTGAACGTGAGAGACTGTCGCGCATGGGCGGCTCCGAGAAAGAAGGAACCCGACTCGATCCCTGGCTCGAGTCGTATGCCTCCCGCGCCCTCGCCATGCGGTCCTCTGAGATCAGGGCCCTCTTCGCCGTCGCCAATCGCCCCGAGGTTGTTTCGCTTGCGGGCGGAATGCCCTACATCGGCGGGCTTCCCCTCGAAGAGATCGGGGAACTCCTTAAAAGACTCATCATCGAACGGGGTGAAGTCGCCCTCCAGTACGGATCCGGGCAGGGCGACGAGGTCCTGCGAGAGCAGATCCTGGACGTCATGCGCCTAGAGGGCATCACGGCCCATCCCGACGACATCGTCGTTACCACGGGCTCTCAGCAGGCCCTCGATTTGGTCGCCAGGATCTTCCTCGATCCCGGTGATGTTGTCGTGACGGAATCACCTTCGTATGTGGGCGCCCTTGGCGTCTTCCGCGCCTACGAGGCGGATGTCGTTCACGTCCCCATGGACGCCAATGGGCTAATCCCTTCCGAACTGGAGAACGCTTTCGCCCGCCTCAAGACCGATGGTCGCCGTGCGAAGTTGCTGTATGTCGTGCCTAACTTCCATAATCCGGCCGGCGTGACCCTCGCTGAGGAGCGGCGAGTTCAGATTTTGGAAATCGCCCACCGCTACGGGGTTCTCATCGTCGAGGACAACCCCTATGGTCTCCTCGGATTCGACTCCGAACCGATCCCGGCCATACGCTCCCTCAACGAAGACGGTGTGATTTACCTCGGATCCTTCTCGAAGACCCTCGCTCCTGGTTTCAGAATCGGATGGGCGGTCGCTCCCCACGCGATCAGGGAAAAACTCGTCCTGGCCTCGGAGTCGGCCATCCTTTGTCCCTCGCATGCCTCCCAATTCGCTATCTCGACGTATCTCGATCACTACGACTGGCTTGGGCAGATCAAGGCCTTCCGCGAGCAATATCGAGAGCGTCGCGATGCGATGATCTCCGCCCTCAATGAACACATCCCACAGGCTTCCTGGAACGTACCGGCCGGGGGCTTCTACACCTGGGTGCAGTTACCCGAGGGCCTCGACTCCAAGTCGATGCTGCCGAGGGCCGTGACGGCCCGCGTGGCCTACGTTCCTGGCACGGCGTTCTTCTATCACGGACAGGGCGCCGACCATATGCGTCTTTCATACTGCTACCCCACCCCAGAACGTATCCAGGAGGGCATCCGTCGGCTTGCCGGCGTCATCGATGCCGAACTCGACCTCGTTCGAACCTTCGGAACCGGTAGACAGCCTGGTCCCGACACCGTCTCATTTCCCGCCCCCGATCTTGCCTAGCGACTCATCCGATAGAAGGAGGAACCATGGACGTCCTGATCCTCGCGGGTGGCCTCTCGCACGAACGCGATGTCTCTATCCGATCTGGAAGGCGCGTAGCCGAGGCCCTTCGCGGCGTCGGAATCAAGGCCGAGGTCCGCGACGTCGATTCCTCCCTCGTCCCCTTCCTGCGCTCCCTCTCTGACACCATCGTGTGGCCCCTCCTTCATGGTGCCTCCGGAGAGGACGGTGCGCTCCAAGACGTCCTCGAGATGTGCGGAGTAACGTACATCGGCACCGATCCCCGTTCCGCTCGTGTCGCTTGGTCGAAGCCCATCGCCAAGACGGTCGCCCACAAGGCAGGCCTCGCCACCCCTGACCACGTCACCCTCCCCGCCAGCCTGTTCCGCGAGCTCGGTGCCGACAATGTGCTCGACGCAATGGTAGATCGGCTCGGCCTTCCCCTCGTCGTCAAGCCCACACGAGGAGGCTCCGCCCTTGGGGTGGCGACGGTGACGACGCGGGAGGACCTCCCGCGGGCGATGGTCGACTGCTTCGCCTATGACGATGTCGCCCTCGTCGAAAAGGCCATCACCGGTATCGAAATCGCAATATCGGTCGTGGGCGATGGGGATACCGCCTATGCACTTCCGGCTGTCGAGATCGTTACGGAAGGAAACTACGACTACGACGCCCGATACAACCCCGGACGCACGGAGTACTTCGCCCCCGCAAGGCTCAATTCGCGCCAGGCCAAAACTGTGACCCAGGCCGCCCTCGATGTTCACCGGGTCCTCACCCTTCGTCACCTCTCCCGCGTCGACCTCATCCTCGATACGACGGGCACCCCTCAACTCCTTGATGTCAATGTCTCCCCGGGAATGACGGAGACCTCGCTCTTCCCCCAGGCGATCGAGGCCTCCGGCCGTGACCTCGCCGACGTGTACAAGGAGATCGTCGGGCTTGCCCAAAAGGTGTAGCAAACGGGACTAGGCCTTCCGCTGGCTCCCGTGACTTGTTGGGTCGATGATCTCGACGATCCTGCCCAGGTCCTCGACGCTTGCAAATTCGATGACGATCTTGCCCTTAGCCTGCCCGAGCTCGATCTTCACTCGGGTGTCCAGGCGATCTCCCAGCCGGACTCCCACTTCATCCAGGGCGCCGGCCTTCCCCCTGGCTCTGGCCGACTTTCGGGGTTGCTTTGTAGTAATGCCTAGGGCGACAGCCTCCTCCGTTACGCGCACCGACAGCCCCTCGGCCACGATTCGCTGGGCGAGCTGTTCCATCTTGGCCTGATCACTCAAGCCCAGAATCGCCCGGGCATGACCGGCGCTCAGCACCCCTGCCGCGACCCTTCGCTGGATGAGGGGTGGGAGCTTGAGGAGCCGCAGGGTGTTGGTGATCTGGGGGCGTGAGAGGGAAAGCCTCTCGGCCAGTTGCTCGTGTGTGATTCCAAAATCGTCGAGTAGCTGTTGGTATGCCGCCGCCTCTTCAAGGGGGTTGAGCTCCGATCGGTGGAGGTTCTCTACCAACGCATCGCGCAACATGTCCGTATCATCCGTATTGCGGATAATGGCAGGGATTGACTTGAGCTCGGCGGTTTTTGCCGCTCGGAGCCTCCGCTCTCCCATGATGAGTTCGTATCCCGCTCCCGACTGATGTGGTCGCACGACGATCGGTTGAAGGATTCCTACCTCCCTGACGGAGCCGACGAGTTCCGCCAGGGAGTCCTCGTCAAACGCGGTCCGGGGTTGACGCGGATTAGGGACGATCTCGTCGATGTCGAGGTACGCGAAGGTCGCGCCCGGAACCGGCAACAGTCCTAGGTCCTCGCCGGGCCTCCTGTGGCGAGCCCCATCCGTCGGGGTGAAGAAGACGTCGCTCGGTCGCTCGGTCATCGCCTCTATCGGAATGAGTGCCCCCAGCCCCCGTCCAAGGCCCCTTCTCTGTGCGCTCATCGGGCCAGTCCTCCCCGCTCGGCAATCTCCTTGGCGATTCCCAGGTACGCCACCGCTCCGGTGGAGTGGGCGTCATGGGTGATGACTGTCTGGCCGAAGGACGGGGCCTCCGAGACGCGAATCGACCGGGGAGCGGCGATCTCCACGGTCTCATCGGGGAAATGCGTACGAACCTCATAGGCCACGTCCCGCGCAAGATTCGTCCGCCCGTCGTACATCGTCAGGACGATGGTCGAGACGCGAATTCTTGGGTTGAGGTGCTTGCGGACCATATCGATCGTGCGGATCAACTGGGTCAGTCCCTCGAGGGCGTAATACTCACATTGGATGGGAATGAGGATCTCCCCGGCGACCACCATCGCATTCAACGTGAGAAGGCCCAGGCTCGGCGGGCAGTCAATGAACACGTAATGGAAATCGCGGCCCTCGCTCGCCAGAAACTCCTCAAGCGCATCCTGGAGCCGGAACTCCCTCCGCATGACATTTACGAGCTCGATATCAGCACCGGCAAGATCGATCGTCGCGGGCACGCAGAAGAGGGAGGAAAGGTCAGGGCACGGTGCCATGACCTCTGCCAGGCGGCGCCCGCCCAGTATCACCTCGTAGATGGATGGGGTCCCGCTGGTGTGAATAACACCCAACGCGGTGGAGGCGTTCCCCTGAGGATCCGAATCGACAACCAGGACCTTCGCCCCCTTGGAGGCAAGGGCCGCTGCGACGTTGACGCTCGTCGTGGTCTTCCCAACACCACCCTTCTGGTTGGCGACGGTGATGACCCTCGTCTCGACCGGCAAGGGAAACGTCGCCGCCTCAAGGCTTCTGCGGGCACGCTCGGTTTCGAGCATCTCCCGTGCCAGGGGGCTGTCGTCGTCGGCGTGGACGCCTGAGAATGCGTCGCCTCTATCCATCACTCTCCTGGTCGCACTGTTGGCGCCGAGCTTCGCCTCTTCGCTCACCCATGCTCCTCGCTTGTGGACTCACCCTGCTCGCCAATATCGCCAATGTTTCACGTGAAACCTGTTCCCGCAATCACCGTGGATTCGCCGGTGCTCCCCCACGCCTCCTCGGGGCTACGACTCTAGCCGCAACCGACCGCCCGATCCAACCAGACGGTCGCGACTGAGACGCACGACCCTCGCGGGCTCAAGGCCGCTGAGCGTCATCGCCTCGATCACCTCCGCATAGAACCCCTCCCTCTTCAACACATTCTCCGCCGCCCCTACCTCCGCCTGTGCCGCCCGACCCTTGAGTAGAAGCATGACGCCGTTTTCAGAAAGCAGCGATGCACACCATGGGACAAGCCTGGAAATCGGAGCCACTGCCCTCGCGATGACGGAGACAACCTGTACCCGACCTTGAGCCTCCTCCGCCCTCGCCCGGATCACCCTAACCCGCTCCAGACCCAGCCTCGATACGGCCTCCTCAAGCCACGCTACGCGACGCTCCATAGGCTCGATTAGAACGATGTCGCGCTCCGGTTCCATCGCCGCGACCACGAGGCCAGGGAGGCCTGCTCCCGACCCGACATCCGCCATGGGTCCGTCGGGAAGGAAGGGCACAACCGCAGCGGAATTCAGCAGATGTCGTTCCCAGAGCCGACCGACCTCGTTGGGCCCGATGAGGCCTTGTTCGACTCCGTGTTCACGAAGGAGTGCATCAAACGCCTCCACGGCCTCGAAGCGCTCCCCAAAGAACGCCGCAACCCGGGGATCACCCGTCAGGGGGTCAATCCCGGAGGCCCCGTCGATGCGCATATCCGAGTCGTTCCTTTGTGATGTTTCACGTGAAACGTTAGGCCGACTTAACGACAACGTAGCGTTCGGGTTCCTCGCCCTCGGACTCGCTCGTTAGTCCCCCAGCCAGAACAACATCATGGACAACCTTGCGCTCGAAGGAGTTCATCGGCTTCAGGGCGACCGGGGCGCCGTCGGCCTTGACCTTCGCGACGGCTTCGCGCCCGAGCTCCTCAAGCCTGATCCTCTGGCCGACGCGGTACTCCGCGATGTCCAGCATCAGACGACTCATCTCACCCGTCTCGGTCTGAACCGCCAGACGCGTCAGATCCTGAAGCGCCTCAAGCACCTCTCCGTCGGGACCGACGAGTCGCTTGAGGTCGGTGCTCGGCGCTTCTGGAGGCACGATCGCCACCTTGGCTCGTCCGGCCTCCACGGAAATGTCAATGTCGCCATCCATGTCGATGATGTCGAGAAACTCCTCGAGGAAATCCGCGGCCTCGTCCCCTTCGTGATCGAGACGGGTCTTTCCCGTTGTGTCGCTCATGGCCGTTCTCCCGTCCTAGTCACCTGCGTCGGCGCTTCTTGCGTTGCGGCTGTTGCCGTTGTCGGGGACGCTCTTCCACTATGGCCTCGGGAACCGATTCCGGCTCGCCCCCCTGCGTCGCTGCTTTCAGCGCCTTTCGCTTGAGGAATTCCTTCTCCGCTTCAGATCCCGGGTTTGGATTCCGCCGAATCACGTAGTACTGCTGACCCATGGTCCAGAGGTTGCTCGTCGTCCAATAGATCAACACCCCGATGGGAAAAAACGGCCCCGACAGAACGAAGATGAACGGCATCGCGTACATCATGGTCTTCGTCGCCGATGCCGAGGGCCCCTCCAAGGCCGACTGAGGCATGTTCTTTCGAGTGATCTGCCGTTGGGTCAGGAAGGTCGTCGTCACCATCGCCACGATGAGAACGACGGCAACCACCTTGACCGCTGAGTCCATCGATGAGTTGAAGGACTGAGATATGGGTGCCCCGTAGATAGTGGAGTTGTACGCGTCCCGGGCCAGGTCGGCCGTGATGGGACCAAACGCATTGAAGACTCCGTCACTGTCCGGACGGAGGTGGTTCCGAAGCACCTGAAAAAGGGCGAAGAAGATCGGGGCCTGCACGAGGATGGGAAGGCATGAGGCGAACGGATTCGTTTTGTGCTTGGAGTAGAGGGCCATCGTCTCGCGGCTCATCGCCTCCCGCGAGGCCTGGTCCTTCTTGCCCTTGTACTTCTGTTGGATCTTCTTCAGGTCCGGCGCGATGAGTTGTTGGGTACGAGTCGCCTTGATCTGGCGCACGAAAAGGGGAATGAGGAGGACCCGGATCGCGACAACCAGGCCGACGATGGACAGCGCCCAGGTCCACCCTGAGGTCGACGACATCCCGAAGAATCCAAAGACCTTCTCGAATCCAACGAGGACGAATGCGACGCCCTTCGAAAGCAACTCAAACAGTGCACCCACGTGTTCCCCTTATCTCATTCGGCGGTCGTTGCGACCGCACACTCGCGCCGACCCTTGCCGGCTTCCTTCGCCCGCCGATATAGCGGATCGCCGATCATCGGGACATCGTCGATGCCTCCGGCGCTCCACGGGTTGCACCTGAGAATACGCCACCCGGCGAGCACCGAACCCCTGATGAGGCCGTACCGCTCGATGGCGGTGTACCCATAGTGCGAACACGACGGATAATACCGGCATCTGGGCCCGAGGAGGGGCGAGATCGTCCTCTGGTAGGTGTAAACCAGGGCCATGCCCACTAGGCGGGGAATCCGACGGATTCGCCACATCCCCACAGGTACCATACTCATCGAGTTCCCTTTCGAAGGGCGGAGCAGGTCGCCCCCCGTACATCGTCCGCTATCGCGTCAAAGGACGCCATCGCAGCGGGAGGCAAGGCTCGGACAACAATGCCCGTTCCTTGAGGAAGCTCTGGAAGGATCTCCACAAGGATCGCCCGCAAGCGACGCTTGATCGTGTTCCTGACCACGGCCCCTCCCACCGCCCTTGAGACGGCTAGGCCCGCGACTCTTCGGTCTCCCTCGATGCGGCCTGCTCTCACCACGACTGTTGTCCGGCTCGCCGTTGCACCCCGCTTCATTGCGGCCCAGTCCGGTGCCGCTCGTAGCCTCGAAGCGGAGGGAAGCACCTAGGCCGAGAGGCTCTCGCGGCCCCTACGACGACGGGCGGAAAGGATCGCTCGTCCGGCGCGGGTTCGCATGCGAAGCCTAAATCCATGTACCTTGGCGCGGCGTCGGTTGTTCGGTTGGAACGTTCGCTTGGTCACGGAAGACTCCACTTGTTGGAATGGTCGAATCGGCGCGATAACCGTACGTGATCGGTCGGTGCCCGTCAAATCCCTCTCTTGGCGTTGGCGTAGCCGCCCGAACGTACTAGGCTCCACCCACAGGCCCATGGCGGAAGGCCGTGACACGCCATTAGATTGATAACGAATGGGCGACAAGCACTCTACCGGTGTGGAGAAACCTGTGGAAAACAAGAGAGGGCGTGAACAGATGGAGATCTCCGAGACAGACGAATCAGCTGATATCGTCTGGTCGAAGACCCTTGATCTTCTCAGGTCGAGCCACTCCTTGACCCCCCAGAATCATTCCTTCCTTCGACTCGTCAAACCCCTTGCGGTTCTTGAGGAGAACGTCTTCCTCGCCGTCGCTGAGGAATTCACGAAAAACCACCTGGAGAGTCAACTCCGGGAGTCGATCACCAAGGCCTTGCGTACTGTCCTCAGCCGAGACGTCCGCTTCGCGGTTACCGTCGACTCCAGCATCACGCCTCCCGAAGTCGTCGAGGACGTCTCAGAACCCGAACCCGCCAAGTCCGGTAAGCGGCGCACGAAACCCACCGCATCCGAGGATCCGCACCTCAACCCCCGGTACGTCTTTGACACCTTCGTCATCGGAGCCTCCAACCGGTTCGCTCACGCGGCCGCTCTCGCGGTTGCTGAGGCTCCCGGCAAGACCTACAACCCCCTCTTCATCTACGGCGCTTCTGGCTTAGGCAAGACCCATCTGCTCCATGCCATCGGCCACTACACCCTGCAACTCAGGCCGCAGCTTCGGGTCCGGTACGTCAACTCTGAAGAGTTCACCAACGATTTCATCAACGCCATCCGTGACGACAGGAAGGCGGCCTTCAAGCGCTACTACCGCGAGGTGGATAT
Source organism: uncultured Demequinaceae bacterium (assembly GCA_964610155.1). Taxonomy (GTDB): domain Bacteria; phylum Actinomycetota; class Actinomycetes; order Actinomycetales; family Demequinaceae; genus JAFGBM01. Next base: position 348,613 of record CAZSUY010000001.1, on the reverse strand, counting down.
CCTCCTCATCGACGACATCCAGTTTCTTCAGGGAAAAGAGCAAACCCTCGAGGAGTTCTTCCACACCTTCAACGCCCTTCACAACGCCGGCAAACATGTCGTCATCACCTCCGACGTATCCCCCCGCCACCTTGCCGGCATTGAGGAACGCATGCGCACGCGATTCGAGTGGGGCTTGATGACCGATGTCCAGGCGCCTGACCTTGAGACCCGTATCGCCATCCTGCGAAAGAAGGCCCAGGGGAATGCCATCCAGGCACCCGATGACGTTCTTGGATATATCGCTTCGAATATCACCACAAACATTCGAGAACTCGAAGGAGCCCTCATCAGGGTGACCGCCTTTGGGGCCCTCAACAAACAACCCGTCGACCTTAGCCTCGCCCAGGTGGTCCTCAAGGATCTAATCAGTGACGATAATTCCGAAGTAACCGCGGCGACCATCATCGGAAAGACAGCTGAATACTTCGGCATCACCATAGATGAGTTGACGGGGACTTCTCGGTCAAGGGTGTATGTCACCGCCCGTCAGGTTGCGATGTACCTTTGCCGTCAACTTACAGACCTCTCCCTGCCTAAGATCGGAGAGCATTTTGGGGGCAAGGATCACACAACCGTCATGTATGCAGTCAAAAAAGTAGAGGACCAGATCACTCAACGGCGTCAAATGTACAACCAGGTCACGGAGATCCACGCACGCATCAAACAACAATCCCGTTCCTAGCAACCCGAAGACCTGCCCGCCGGGGTCTTGGTACGTACCTCGTTTGTATTTGATGGACCGTAATCGAATTACACACCTGTGAATAACTCTGTGAATTTCGGTGGAAGACCTTCCCTTCCCTGGGGAATACGTGTGTGTTATTTTCGTAGCCCCCCTCCCTCGGTGTCCCCTCTCGTCGGCTTTCCACAACTTTCCTCCCACCTTCCCCAACCTTGTTTTCTCACCTCCTTCGAGTTACCTGGGGTTTCGTGTCTTTTCCCCATCTTCGTCTTGCCTACTACGACTGTTGTCTAACCTTAATCTTCATGATCAATCAGCGTTCATAGGTCATCAACAACCTTGTCATCAACTACCCCAAGTCTCGCTCCGTCGTCTAGACCGATAACGATACGGTTGGCGTAGTCTGTCCGTGAGTGAAGCGAAGGAGCTGACCATGAGGTTTACTGTCGATCGCGACGTTTTGGACGAGGCGGTAGCGTGGACATCGCGCGCCGTTCCTCATCGGCCGCCAACACCGGTACTCGCGGGAATCAAGATTGAGGCAGAACGTACGGGAACCGTACGACTGTCGAGCTTCGATTATGAAGTGTCGGCTAAGGGAGAAATTCCTGCAGAGGTTGTTTCCGAGGGAACGGCGTTGGTTTCGGGAAGGCTGCTTAAAGAAATAGCCAATGCCCTGCCGAGCAAACCTGTTGAATTCAGTCTCGAAGGAACGAAAGTCATAGTGGTTTGTGGAGCAAGTAAATTCACACTAGCGACCATGCCCGTAGACCAGTTTCCCGTTCTTCCAGAATTTCCAGCTCAATCAGGCATCGTTGATGGGTCGGATCTTCTTCAGGCGGTTACGCAAGTCAGTTCCGCCTCTTCACGAGACGAGACGTTGCCGATCTTGACCGGTGTTCGTCTGGAGATCGAGGGATCCAAAATCTCCCTCCTTGCGACAGATCGGTATCGGCTCGCCCTCCGAGAACTCACGTGGAAACCTGATTCATCAAACGTGTCTGCCGTAGCACTTATCCGAGCAAAGATGCTCGTGGAGTCGGCTAGAGCCCTTGGTTCTGGAGAGGTGCAGGTTGCCCTATCGACGGAGGACGAGAAGAAATTGGTGGGATTCGCAGCAGGGGGGTTGATGACGACGTCGTTGCTCATGGATGGCGAGTACCCTCCCGTTCGGCGGCTCTTCCCTGAAGAATCTCCGATCACGGCGCTCGTCAAGACAAGTGATCTCATTGACGCAACACGTCGAGTCTCATTGGTGGCAGAACGGAACAGTTCCGTTCGGCTGGCGTTTGCCGATGGAGAAGTCGTCCTAGACGCGGGACAGACGGAAGACGCCCAGGCGTCTGAGGCAATTGAAGCCGCGATCGAGGGGGGAGAGATCACCGTGGCGTTCAACCCTCACTACCTTCTTGATGGACTGACGGCGATGATGACGGACTACGTCCGGTTGGGTTTCACGCAGGAAACGAAGCCGGTGGAATTCATGGGAGTTGAAAAGTTGGACGGACCCGCTTCGCCGCAGTTCCGATACTTGTTGGTCCCAATCCGAATATCCGCCTAGGGCATGCGCCTCAGTCGGCTTGCCCTTACCGACTTCCGCTCGTATCGGGAACTTGAATTTGATCTGCCAAAGGGGACCACGATCCTCCTGGGCAGAAACGGTGCCGGCAAGACCAACATCATTGAGGCAATCCGGTATCTGGGGACGCAATCGAGCCACCGGGTTGCGACCGACGCACCATTGATACGGGCGGGACACACCAAAGCAATCGTGCGGGGAACAGTCGAAAGAGCACATCGTGAATTGAGTCTTGAGATCACGATCATCTCGGGTGGGGCGAATACCGCAAGACTCAACCTTTCCCCCTCGCGGCCACGGGATATCGTCGGAATCCTCCGGACAGTTGTCTTCTCGCCGGAAGACATCGACTTGGTCAAGGGCGAACCCGCAGGCCGAAGGCACTTTCTTGACGAGGTTTGCGTGGCACTCATTCCAAAAGTAGCGGGGGATTTGGCAGATTGCGAACGGGTCATTCGACAGAAGGGCGCTCTCCTCAGGTCGCTTCGGGGAAAGGGCTCAGACGGCACGACCCTAGAGGTATGGAACGAGAAGCTTGCCCGCCTCGGCGCGCGGATCATTAGGGCCAGGGCAGGCGCCGTCGAAAAACTCCACCCGCATGTTGCCGAAGCCTATGGGGACGTGGCCCCCCAGGACTCGGCCTGTTCCCTCCAATATAGGTCTTCGATCGATATCACCGGGATTTCCAACCACGAGGACGAGGCGGCGCTCGCTGGAGCCTTGGCCGAGGCGATTGCACGGGAAGGCGCGCGTGAACGTGAACGGGGGGTATGCCTGGTAGGACCACACCGGGACGATCTAGTTGTATCGATAGGCGAGTTGCCGGCTCGGGGATTCGCAAGTCACGGGGAAGCCTGGTCGGCGGCGCTCGCGTTGCGTCTCGGCGTGTATGCGCTGCTCACCGCGTCGGGGGGCCCCGATTCCGGTGAAGATGGCGAACCGGTCTTGATCCTTGATGATGTTTTTGCCGAGCTGGATGGGACACGGAGGGCAGCGCTCGCACATCGCGCGGTCATGGCTCAGCAGGTCATCGTGACGGCCGCAGTTGGAGCCGATGTTCCGCAAGCCCTGGGCGGCGCGGTCTTCATGGTTGAGGGAGGACGGGTGACACCCGGTGGATAAGCCGAGTGAAAAGGCGAAGGACGCCGCTCAGCAGGCGAGAGAAGCGATGGAGCGGGCACGGGCGGGAGCCCGACGGCGGGGAACCGTTCGCAAACCAGCGGGGGTCGCGGCACGTGAGCGGGCGGTCCGGGGTCAGGGTGGCGGTGTAGATCCCTCCCCCTATGGACGGGGACGAGAACCAACGAGTGTAGGCGGGGAGATTGCCCGCGTCATTGATCGCATGGGATGGAAGGAACAGATTGAGGTAGCCTCCGTTGCCGGGAGATGGCGGGAGGTCGTGGGGGACGAGATCGCACGTCATTGCGATGTGGTGGCATTCGACGCGGGAATCCTCATTCTCCGGGCATCCTCGACGGCATGGGCGGAGCAACTGCTCGTCGTCTCTGGGAACATTCGGCAGCGACTGAATGAGGAGATCGGACGCACGGTGGTTTCGTCCATCAGGATTGAGAGGCCTTCGACGAGATCGTGGATTAGGGGGCAACGGACGGTCAAAGGCCGGGGGCCGCGAGATACGTACGGATAGCACTGAATCTGGGGGGGACGAGCCATGTAGCAGTGGCTGTGAGTAGCGCGAGACGGGCTCCGGGGCCGACTAGAATGGCTTGTAGTAGTGCGCGTGCCCAATCTGGCCGCGCCAAGCGCTTGGAGGGGCGATTCTAGTGGCCGGAACCGACGGGAAGGCGCCCGTGCCCGAATACGGGGCCGCATCCATCACCGTGCTCGAGGGGCTTGAGGCCGTACGTAAACGGCCGAGTATGTACATCGGCTCCACGGGTGCGCGCGGGTTGCATCACCTCGTGTATGAGGTGGTCGACAACTCGGTCGACGAGGCGCTCGCGGGTCACTGCGACAGGATCGTCGTCACCCTTCTCGCCGATGGCGGGGTTCGGGTGGTGGACAACGGGAGGGGGATTCCTGTTGGAATAGTCGAGTCCGAAGGCCGGTCGGCTGTCGAGGTCGTCCTCACCGTCCTGCACGCTGGCGGCAAATTCGGGGGGAGTGGGTACGCCGTTTCCGGGGGACTTCATGGCGTGGGGGTTTCGGTCGTCAACGCCCTCTCAACGCGGCTTGAGGCCGAGGTCCACCGTAACGGAAGTGTCTGGCGCCAAGAATTCTTATCAGGAATCCCAGTGGCCCAACTGGCGAAGGGGGAAAAGGCTAGCGATACCGGAACTATCATCACGTTCTGGCCAAGCGAAACAATCTTTGAAACGACGGTGTTCGATTATGAGACGCTCCGTCACCGCCTCCAGCAGATGGCGTTCCTCAACAAGGGCCTTTCCATCACCCTCATCGACGAGCGGGCAGATCATGTGGTCGCGGAGGAGGACGAGGCAGAGGCAAGCCTGGTGACCTACCGATACGACGGCGGGCTCATCGACTACGTCAAGCACCTCAATGACACGAAGAAGGTTGATCGCGTCCACCAGGAGATCATCTCTCTTGAGGCAGAAGACCTCGAGGCGAAGATCTCCGTCGAGGTGGCAATGCAGTGGACAAACGGATACTCCGAGGCCGTGTTCACGTATGCAAACACCATTTCGACCACTGAGGGGGGAACCCACGAGGAAGGATTTCGGGCGGCCCTGACCTCGCTCGTGAATCGCTACGCTCGCGACAAGGGAATCCTCAAGGAGAAGGACGAAAATCTCACGGGCGACGATGTACGCGAGGGCCTGACGGCCGTCATATCCGTGAAACTGAGGGAGCCCCAGTTCGAGGGTCAGACCAAAACGAAGCTCGGTAACACCGAGGCGAAGGTATTCGTCCAGAGGGTCGTGGGGGAGAGGCTAACCAATTGGCTCGACTCTCACCCCACCGATGCGAAGGAAGTCATCAGGAAGGCACTTCAGGCGTCGTCCGCCCGTATCGCGGCCCGAAAGGCGAGGGAGGCGACCAGACGCAAGGGGCTTCTCGAGTCGGGCGGCATGCCGGGCAAATTGCGCGATTGCCAGAGCCGAGATCCGGCGGAGTCCGAGGTCTTCATTGTCGAGGGGGACTCGGCCGGAGGCTCGGCGGTACGGGGTCGTGATCCGAATACGCAGGCCATCCTTCCCATTCGAGGAAAGATCCTCAACGTCGAGAAGACACGGCTCGATCGCGCCTTGTCGAACGCCGAGGTCCAGGCCCTCATCACCGCCTTCGGCACGGGCATTGGAGAGGACTTTGATCTCACGAAGTGTCGGTACCACAAGATCGTGCTGATGGCAGACGCCGACGTGGATGGTCAACACATCCGAACGCTTCTCCTCACCCTCCTCTTCCGATACATGCGTCCTCTGATCGAAGCGGGATTTGTCTATCTGGCACAACCGCCGCTCTACCGCATCAAGTGGTCGAATTCCGAGCCCGGCTATGCCTACTCGGATCGGGAGCGGGATGTCATGCTCACGGAGGGTCAGAAGGCGGGCCGCAGGGTTCCCAAGGAGAACTCCGTTCAACGCTATAAGGGCCTTGGGGAGATGGATCACCAGGAGCTCTGGCAGACCACGATGAACCCAGACTCCAGAACACTTCTCCAGGTCACGCTCGACGACGCGGCCTCTGCTGACGAGTTGTTTTCGATCCTCATGGGTGAGGATGTTGAGAGCCGCCGGAATTTCATCCAGCGCAACGCAAAGGATGTGAGATTCCTTGACATCTGAGGTCTTCAACCACGGGAGGATCGAGCCGGTCGATCTTCAGGTCGAGATGCAGCGGTCCTACCTCGACTATGCGATGTCCGTCATCGTTGGCCGGGCCCTTCCCGACGTACGTGATGGACTCAAACCCGTCCATCGACGGGTCCTGTATGCCATGGTCGATGGGGGCTACCGCCCGGATCGGGCGCACTCGAAATGTTCGCGCGTGGTGGGTGATGTCATGGGAAAGTACCACCCGCATGGAGATGCCGCGATATATGACGCCCTCGTGCGTTTGGTCCAAGACTGGTCACTGCGCTATCCGCTCGTCGACGGCCAAGGGAACTTTGGCTCGCCCGGCAACGATCCCGCCGCCGCGCCTCGGTACACAGAGTGTCGGATGGCTTCACTAGCCATGGAGATGGTGCGGGACATCGACAAGGACACGGTTGATTTCCAGGACAACTACGATGGGCGAACCCAAGAACCAACGATCCTCCCGGCGCGTTTTCCAAACTTGCTCGTCAATGGGAGCGCTGGAATTGCCGTAGGAATGGCAACGAATATCCCACCCCACAACCTCCGAGAGATTGCGGACGGAGTTCAGTGGTATCTCCAGAACCCGGAGGCATCGAAAGAGACGTTGCTTGAAGCCCTCCTCGAGCGCGTGAAGGGACCGGACTTCCCGACCGGAGCGTTGATTCTAGGGAGCGAGGGGATAGGGGAGGCCTATCGCACCGGCCGAGGTTCCATCGTGATGCGGGCCGTCGTTGAGGTTGAGGAGATTCAGGGGAGAACCTGCCTGGTCGTTTCCCAGCTTCCCTACCAAGTCAACCCCGATAACCTCGCCCTCAAGATTGCGGAACACACCCGTGACGGGAGGATCGCCGGCATCGCCGACATCCGGGATGAGACTTCTGGCCGTACAGGCCAACGGTTGGTCATTGTCCTCAAACGCGACGCCGTGGCAAAGGTCGTCCTCAACAACCTCTACAAGCACACACAACTCCAGGAGACGTTTGGAGCGAACATGCTCGCTCTCGTCGATGGGGTCCCACGAACCCTGACCCTTGACGGATTCGTGCGCCACTGGGTGACTCATCAGATCGATGTCATCGTTCGGCGAACGCGTTTCCGATTGAGGGAGGCCGAACGCGAGGCTCATATCCTCCGGGGGTATCTCAAGGCGCTCGACGCCATCGACGAGGTGATCGCCCTCATCAGGGCTTCTGCGACCGTCGAGGAGGCCCGCGAAGGCCTAATCGCCCTCCTCGACATCGACGAGGTGCAGGCGACCGCGATCCTCAACCTCCAATTGCGCCGACTGGCCGCGCTCGAACGGAAGAAGATCGAGGACGATTTCGCTTCACTTGTTGCGGAGATCTCGGAGTTTGAGGCCATCCTCGCCTCGGAAGAGCGGCAGAGGTCGATCGTGTCTTCTGAGCTATCGGAGATCGTTGATCGGTACGGGGATGCGAGACGTACGGTGATCACGCCACACAGCGGTGATGCCAGCATTGAAGACCTCATCGCCGAGGAAGAGATTGTCGTCACGATTACCCGAGGCGGCTATGCCAAGCGAACCAAGTCCTCCCAATATCGTTCTCAGCGACGGGGGGGCAAGGGGGTTCGTGGAGCAACCCTGCGGGCCGACGACATCGTCGAGCACTTCTTTGTGACGACGACTCATCACTGGCTCCTGTTCTTCACAAACCTTGGCCGCGTCTATCGAGCCAAGGCCTACGAACTTCCCGAGGGAAGTCGGGATTCCAAGGGTCAGCACGTGGCCAACCTCCTTGCCTTTCAACCAGGGGAGGTTATTGCCCAGGTCCTCGACATCAAGACCTACGGAGACAAGCCCTTTCTGGTGCTTGCCACCAAACGTGGCCAGGTGAAGAAGACCAAGCTTGAGGAGTATGACTCGAACCGACAGGGTGGGCTCATCGCGATCAACCTTCGATCAAGAGACGGGGAAGAGGTCGGGACGGACGAGGTGATGTCGGCTCGTTTGGTTTCTGACGAGGACGATCTAATGCTCGTTAGCCGAAAGGGCCAATCGATCAGGTTCACCGCGGATGCGGGAGCACTCAGACCGATGGGACGGGCGACCTCCGGCGTGATGGGGATGCGTTTTCGCGACGACGACGAGTTGTTGGCCATGGACGTCGTACGCGAGGGGTCCTGCTCCTTCATCGTCACGGAGGGGGGTTTCGCCAAGCGTACGACGATGGATGAGTACAGGAGTCAAGGACGAGGGGGGCTTGGGATCAAGGTGGCTAAGCTCGCCGAACAACGAGGAGATCTGGTGGGAGCGCTTCTCGCGGACGAATCGGACGAGGTACTCGTTGTCATGGAGAGTGGCAAGGTAATGAGGGCTTCGATAACGGAGGTTCCGCCCATGGGACGCGACACCATGGGAGTGATCTTCGCGAAGCCTGACGAAGGGGACAGAATCATTGGTATCGCCCGAAATGCCGAGAGAGGCATCGAGAGCGAATTGATAGAAGAGGTTGACACCGACCCGATGTGACCATTCCCTACCGAGCGGTTACGCTTGGCGGAGAACGCGCGCGGAAGCGGGCGAGAAGCAAGGAGTCTGGATGAACGCGGAGAACCCTGTGATCCCTGGAGCCCAGGGGCCATACGCATACCCTGTGAACGGGGTCCCCGGTCAAGCCCAGGGCGGACATGTGGCGCCGATCGACCCAACAAGGGCTCAACCTTCTGCGGCTTACCACCAAGAGGTGAGGGCGATGAACCAGCAGGCGGCGAATCAGCAGGACGCATCAACGCCTCGGCAGCACGGTGTTGCCCCTCCGGCACCGCACCCGCAGGCCAGTCAGGTTGCATCGGCGGCCCAGGGCGGAACGGTGCATTCGGGTGCCGGCGCTGCAACGACGAGAGCTCGGGGGGTGTCTCAAGAGACTCCGGTGCGTGCCTCCCTCAAGAAAGGGTCCGGGTCAACCGGCTCGATTGAACAGGGTAGTGCCGAAGAGAGCGGGGTCCTCGGAGGATTCAAGCGGTTGATAAGTCGGAACAAGTCAGAGACGGATCACGGATCCGAGTCCTCTACTAAACTCAAGAGGAAGGGAGGCCCACGAAGGGTTCGGGCGATGCTGACCATAGTTGACCCGTGGTCGATCATGAAACTCGCCTTCCTTCTCTCCATCGCGATGGGAATCATGTTCATCATCGCGACGTCTATCGTGTGGAGCGTCCTCAATCAGATGGGCGTCTTCTCATCGATAAACGAAGAGATCACGACGATCCTTGGTGAAGAGTCGGAGACAACGTTCCTGCAATTTTTCGACCGGAACAAGATCATGTCTGCGGTGATCCTGCTTTCGGTGATCAACTCAATATTGATGACTGGTTTGGCCACGATCGGAGCGTTCCTGTATAACCTGGTTGTCAAGCTCGTCGGTGGCGTGTATATAACTCTGACGGACGAGTAACGGTCCGGTTTGAGTGGCCATGCTGGCGTGGGGTATTCTCAGACGCCGCGTGGCAACTCGCACCGGGCCCGTAGCTCAGGCGGTTAGAGCGCTTCGCTGATAACGAAGAGGTCGGAGGTTCAAGTCCTCCCGGGCCCACAGGGGGTGATATCGATGAAGAAGTTCCTCGTATTGATCGCTGGTGTCGCCATCGGGGCGCTCCTGTACCAGTGGCTGGTGTATTCCAAGAACCGGACGCCCCTGGGAGGCGCCGAGAACGCGCCACGGTAAGGGGCCTTGGCGCAAGTGGTAGCGCACCTGCTTTGCAAGCAGGGGGTTAGGGGTTCGAGTCCCCTAGGCTCCACTCGATGGGCAAGCGACGCCGCTCGCTATTGGTCCCCCGAGGGGCGAGAGCGGCCGGATGCCCCTTTGGTTGCCGCGGTGGGTTTGGGTTTGCCCTCGGTAGGCTTTCTCGGGGCGGGTTTCTTCGGTGCCCGCTTGACGACGGGCTTCAACGTGTCGTCGGGTTCGTCGCCCCACACGTCCTCCATTCCATCGATTGTGCGGATGACCTCTTCCGTGGCACGACTGCGCGCGACCTTGAGTTTGTCTGTCACCCGTTCGGCGGCGGGACCCGCCGCATCGGCAACCGTTCCGACGGCGGAGTTGATCGTCTGTGCCATCTCGTGGGCGGCTCGTTGGAGCACCGCATCGGCCCTGTCCAGGGTCTCGTTGATGGCGGCCTTCAAGGCGCGCGTCGATGAGGCGCTAGCGAGTTCCCACTCGTCGTCCTCGGCGAGATCCAGGGCCACATCGTTGTCACGCCTGGCCCACGCAGCGACGCCCACCCCGATTCCTACGCCGATGAGCAAGGCCATCGCGCCAGAGCCGCCTCGTTGCGGGCGGTCCTTCATGGTGCGTTCCCCGACTGCTTTCGCGAAGGGCAGGATCGAATTCATGATGGCGGCCTGAACGGCGTCGGCCAACTCTTCGTCACCTGGAGTAAGACCCTCGCCAGCACTGTGGGAATTCCGGAGGGCGTTTCGGGCGACCTCGGCAGCCGTGCGAGCATCGGCAAGGACTTTCTCGGTTTGTTTCCGTGCCCGTCGCCGTTGAGCCCGTTTGCGTCCAAACATCATGACCTCCCAGCCGCGGGCCATCCCCGCACCCCTACATCGTGCCATCTAGCGGGTCGCAGCCCAACCCCATGACAGAATAGCGACCATGATGGCAACCATTGAAACAACCGCAGGAGTGATTCGGATCGAGCTCTTTGAGAATCACGCTCCCAAGACGGTCGCAAATTTCACGGGTCTCGCAACGGGTGAGAAGGAATGGCGGGATACGGTCACGAGGGAGAACAAACACGAACCGTTCTATGACAACCTGGTCTTCCACCGGATCATCCCCGGATTCATGATCCAGGGTGGATGCCCCCAGGGGATAGGCACGGGGGGGCCGGGGTATGCCTTTGACGACGAGATTCATTCAGAACTTCGATTCTCGGAGCCGTACCTGCTTGCCATGGCCAATTCGGGAAAACGACCCCATCCGGTGACGGGGCAGCCGTCGGGGACCAACGGGTCGCAGTTCTTCATCACCGTTGCGCCGACCCCACATCTCACCGGAGCCCATACCATCTTTGGGCGGGTCGCCGATGATGAATCGAAGAGAGTGGTGGATACGATCGCGAAAGTCCCGACGGATCGGCAAGACCGCCCGGTTGAGGACGTCGTGATCACGAGCGTGACGATCTCCTAGTCCGCTCAAGCGAAGTGATCGACGAATCCTGAGGTCTCATGGAACCCGAGCCAACCTGCCCCCGGCACCCAAGGGTGGTGTCGTACGTCCGGTGTCAACGGTGTGGACGGCCCGCCTGCCCCGAGTGTCAACGCTCCGCCGCCGTCGGTATTCACTGCCTTGACTGTGTGCGTGCCGCACGTTCTGCGCAAAGACCCGTTAGGTCGGCCCTGGGGTTGCCCAGCCGGAGGGTACGACCGGTCGTCACCTTCATCCTCATCGGCCTCAATGTGGCCGTCTTTGTGTTGGGTTATGCGGTGGGGGAACAGGGGTGGGTCAATCAGTTGGGACTCATTCCGGGAGAGGTGGGCTCCGAGCCATGGAGATTGGTCACATCCGGTTTCGCCCACTTTTCCCTTACCCATATTGCGCTCAACATGTTTGCCCTCTTCCAGTTCGGAATGGTGGTCGAGTCTCTTCTTGGGCGTTTGAGGTTCGCGCTGGTGTATGGGTTGTCCCTGCTCGGGGGGGGAGGGATGATCGTTGCGCTTGGTGCACCCCATTCGCTCCACGCAGGAGCCTCGGGAGCCATCTTCGGGATACTCGCCGCGTTCGTGGTGCTCAGCCTGGTCCTCAAGCATCCGGCGGTTGATGTGATGGTGCTCGGAGGCTTGTGGTTGGTGCTGGGATTCTTCATTCCGGGTCTTTCCTGGGAAGGACACCTCGGGGGTGCGATCACTGGGGCGGCGAGTGCGTTCATCATCGTGAGACTTGAGAATCTCAAACAACGTCGATCCGGTGCTCGGCGCCGATAATCACATCGGTGTAGTTATCCCCGGCTGTGGACAACTGTGGGGATAACCCGTCGACCTCCTACTTCCACCTTGTCGTCATGAGGAAGCCCAGAGTGAAGAATCCAAACCCCACGAGTAGGTTGCCGTTTCCAATCGGTAGCGGGTAGGCAGCCTCTGAGATATAGGCAACGAGAATCCAAATGATGCCGACGAGGTAGAACGCCAGCATGGTCGGGGCGTACCACGAGGGGTTCTTCTGGTCCTTACCTGCACGACGCGGCGGCTTGTACGCGGTCGCTTTTCTCTTCTTCGACACTGCCACGGTTACACTCCTTTTTAATGGGACTCAAGTCTCCATCGAACATAGCCTAGCGATCGGATCGGAACGCGCAGGTCGGTCGGATCGTATCGACTAGCCTATGGAGATCATGGAAGAGGATACAGCCTCGCCTGGTTCGGCCACCGGGGCAAACCGGCGCCGCGTCTTGGGAAAGGCAATCGGCGCGATGGGGGAGGTGTTGCTGACGCTCGGCATCGTGGTGGGGCTCTTCGTCGTGTGGGAGTTGTGGTGGACCGACATCATAGGGACCCGGCATCAACGGGACATCGTAGAGAATCTTGGTTGGGAGATTCCGGCGATTCCAGTCTTGATAGGAGACGATTTAGCGACGGCACTTGACGGCCTGTCGGCCTATCCCATCATCCCTTTCGATCAAATGGAGTTCGAAAGCACCCCCCCGGTTGAGGAGATCCCGGGTAATGAGGAGTCTTTTGCCGCGATATATGTACCTCGATGGGGGGAAAACTACGTTCGGCCCATCAGCGAGGGAGTCGGGCGTCGCAGTGTCTTGGATCGGCTGGGGATTGGCCACTACCCTGGTACCGCCCTTCCGGGGGGATGGGGGAATTTCGCCGTGGCCGGGCATCGGACGACCTTCGGCAAGCCCTTCGATCGGATCGAAGAACTGGTCATCGGTGATGCCATCGTCGTTAGAACGGAGTCAGCGTGGTATGTCTACCTCGTAGTGGAAGTGCATATCGTTTGGCCTTCATTCTCGGCGGCGATAGCGCCGGTACCGGGTGACGAGTCCGCAGAGGCTGACGGGCGCTACATCACCCTGACGACGTGCCATCCGAGACTGTCGGCTCGGCAGAGGTACGTTGTCTACGGCATTCTGGACTACTGGGCGCCCGCCTCGGCGGGCTATCCACCGGAGATCGTGCCCTCTAGGTCGCAGGCACTCGAGGGTGCGGGCGGGATCTCGATAGGAGCCGTGAACTGATGTACGGGTGGATGTGGCGGCATCTCCCGGGGAAACTCTGGGTCAGGGTATCGATTGCGGTCCTTCTAGTTACCGGAGCGATCATGGTCCTCTTCCTCTGGGTGTTTCCCTGGCTTGCCCCCATTCTTCCGTTTCAGCAGCAGACCGTGGGAGTGTAGTGCGATGACCCGCATCCTCGTTGTCGACAACTACGACTCCTTCGTGTACACCATCGTCGGATACCTAAGACAGATGGGAGCGGAGACGACCGTGGTCAGGAATGACATCACGACCGCAATTGGGGACGTTGAGGGGTATGACGGTGTACTGGTCTCGCCAGGGCCCGGGAAGCCATCGGAGGCGGGCACATCGAAAGAGATCATCCTTCGTTGCTCAGAGACGGCCACCCCCATGCTTGGCGTGTGCCTCGGGCATCAGGCATTTGGAGAGGTCTTTGGAGCCACCGTGTCACATGCCCCCGAACTTCTCCACGGAAAGACCTCTGAGGTCTACCACGACGGAGCGACGGTCTTGGCTGGCCTGCCGAGCCCCTTCACCGCAACCCGATACCATTCCTTGGCGGTCGAACCCGAGACCGTTCCCGAGATCCTTGAAGTAACCGCAAAGACGCAATCTGGAGTAGTAATGGCGTTGAGTCACAGGACCCTTCCCCTGCACGGCGTGCAGTTCCATCCGGAGTCGGTCCTGACCGATCAGGGCCATCGCCTGCTCGCCAACTGGCTTGAGGTGTGTGGGCTTGGCGATCCCGAGGAGCGATCGAGAGGGCTCTCACCCCTCGTGCGAGATTAGGACCCCTAGGGGGATTCTTCCGCGGTCGGGGCCTTCAGCAACTCACCGAGGACATCCGTTCGACGCGTCGCGTGAAGGAAGCCGCGCTCGATCGGTGCGAGAAGGGGAGCAGGATCTTTCTGCCCAAGTAGGGATTTGGCGACGACTTCGGCCGATGCGAAGGCTCCGGGAATACCGACCCCGGGGAGCATCGATGATCCGGCATACAGAAGATTCCGAACCCGGCGCGAGGTATCCCTTGGGTGGCGAAGAGCCACCCCTCGAAGGGTCGGGGCGAGACCGAAGACCGAGCCTCTCCAGGCCGAGTGTTCACGAACAAGGTCCGCAGGCGTCACGATCTCGAAAACCTGTGACCGCTCGGTGAGGTCGGGTATTCCCGCAAGGGTCCCCACCTGGGCGAGGAGTTGCATAGCAAGGTCTTCAAGGGCGTGCCTGCTCTCATCCGTGCCCCCGAGCGAGGGGTCGGGGGGAAGCGGAGTGATGAGGATGAGTGACTCCTTTCCCTTGGGAGCCATCGAGCGATCCGTAGCTGTGGGTCTCCCGACATAGAGGAATTCCGATGCAAAGGGATCGTCGACCGGAGTCGATTCGAGACGCGAAAGGAGGCGCTTCCAGTTTTGGGGAAAGAAGAGGTTGTGGTGAGCGAGTTGGGGGAGGCGCTTCTTCACCCCGACGGTGACGATGAGCGCTGATGGAGAGGCCTTGATTCGGCCCCAGGACGATTCCGGATAGAAGGAAAACTCCTCGGGCAGAAGTGAGGTTTCCGTGTGATGGAGGTCGACACACGACACGATTAGGTCGGCGGGAATCACCTCTCCCGTTCGCAGAACGACCCCACCGGCGAGCCGAGATTCCGGATCGACAAGAATGCGGGCGACGTCGTTCTCGGTCCGGATGTCGACACCCTCTTCTTGGGCGATTTGTTCGAGCGCAGCGATAACCGCACCGAAGCCTCCCCGCGGGTGACGAACCGCTCCACCGAGGTGGTGATAGCAGAGGGGGGTGTAGGCCGCTGGTGTCGTCATTGGGGATCCGGTGAGATTCAGGGAGGGAAACTCCAGCAACCTCCGGATATGGGGATGATGGATCTTCCTGGCGACTACGCCCCCCAGGCTTCTGAGAAGCCTCCTCGCAAACCAGGTGAGGTGACGAACGGAGGTCGGACGTAGGGGGGAGAGGACGCCACTGGAGGGCGAGAATTCCAATCGCTCCCGGATCAACTGGTTCTCTCGGGCTGCCTTCAAGATCAGCCGACGGGCCGCTTCGCCGTCGCCGGCGTGTACCTCCTCGAGGAGGCCCCAGTTTGTCTGAGCATCAGCATTGAGGTCGAGAATCTCCGCAGGAGAGTCGAGTCCTTTTTCGAAGAAGGCCCGAAAACGTAGGTCTGGCTCGATGAGATCGAGGTAGTCGTCCATCCTTCGTTCGACCAGGGCGAAGAAGTCTTCGTATGCTTCCGGCGAAAGGAACCAGGGCGAAGGATCGAAGGAGTGTTTTCGCGAAGAAAGCGGTGCGGTACGACCCCCCACGACCTTATGCCGCTCGAGCAGGATGACCTCGAGACCGCCACGAGCGAGAAGCGTGGCCGTCGCGAGGCCAACTGGGCCCCCACCGATGACGACCATTCGGGTCATGGCGACTAAATCGGCGTGGGACTAGAAGGAGGCTCAGGTCCCAGAGAGACCGTGAGCGTGACAATTGTTCCCTCGGGTTGCGAGGAGGATGCCGCAGGGCTCTGGGAGATGACCAGTCCCTCGGTGACGGTTGTCGAATACACCCGTGTGACATTGGTGTCGAGGAGGGCCTGCCTTATCTGAGCGATGGCCGACGTCTCGGGATCACCGACCACATCCGGGACCGTCACCATGACGACGGGGATCGCGATCCGGAGGATCACTCCCGATCCAAAGGGGACCAAACCGATTGGAGGATCCTGTCCGATGACGGTGCCTGGAAGGGCACCATCGTTTTGGACCTCCTCAATCTGGGGGAACAGGAGGAGGGCTTCAAGGTAGGCGACAGCCTGTTCCTTGGTTCGACCCGTGAGGTCCTGAAGGAGGATCTTCCCGCTTGAGACCTTCAGAGCGATCACGGCTCCGCTGTCGACGGGCAGACCCTTCCCTGGGTCCGTGCCGGCAACGAAACCCTCCGCGATGGCCGTATCGCCATCTACTAGTGTCGTGTCGCCGACGGAGAGGCCGGAGTCTTCGAGAATGGTCGTGGCTTCGGTGACGCTCAGGCCGCGGACATCTGGAACCATCAGTTGGTTCGCATCGACAGAAACGATGACCGTGACGATCGAACCCTTTTCGACCTGGGTACCTTCGGTGGGCGAGGTACGGATGACAAGCCCCGGTTCGACCTCCGTGTTCACCTCTCCCTCAACCGAGCCCTGCAGGCCAAACTGTTCAAGGGTGTCGAGGGCATCGCTCTGAGCCTTGCCCACGACGTTCGGCACTGTCACGGTTGCGGTGGCGTCCCCACCCGAGGGACTAGCGAGGGTGAAGAGGCCGATCACCGCGAGTACCGCGGCACTGACCGTGGCGACGAGAAGGAGGATGTGGCGGATCCTTCGACCTCGCTCGTTGACTTCGACGTATTCGTCTAGGGGGTCCACGGCACCAGGAATCCCCGTGCCCGAGGTGCTCGCCCCGCCGGCACCCGGCGTCGCCTTCGCAGCGCCAGGATTTGCGCTGGTGGCGGCAAGAACGGCGGTCGCTCCGGTTCCGGTGCTCGCCGAACCGACGGGAAATTGGCCCGTTGTGGGAGACAGGGGGCGATTCGACATGAAGGCGTTCAGGTCGCCAAGGAATTCATGGGCCGAGGAGTACCGCTGGGCCCGATCCTTCGCGAGGGAGCGCAAGACGATCTGGTCAAGGGCCGGTGGCACGTCTGGCGCCAATTCCGAAGGCCGTGAAGGGGCCTCGCGTACGTGCTGGTAGGCGACCGATACGGGGGAGTCTCCGACAAAGGGAGGCCTCCCGCATAACAGCTCGAACAATACACATCCGGCGGAGTATAGGTCCGATCGAGCGTCAACCTCCTCGCCGCGAGCCTGCTCGGGGGAAAGGTATTGGGCCGTTCCGATGACGGACTGAGCCTGAGTCATGGTTTGGCCCACGTCGGCGAGGGCTCGAGCGATGCCGAAGTCCATAACCTTGACCGCGCCCGTCGGAGTCAACATGATATTTGCGGGCTTGATGTCACGGTGAACGAGGCCAGCGGCGTGCGCGTACTCAAGGCCGGTCAGGACCCCCGCGAGGATCTCGACGGCCTCGTCGATAGGAGCGGCTGCTCCTTCTTTGAGGATGTCGCGAACCGTGTGGCCCTCGACGTACTCCATGACGATGAAGGGAACGACATGGCGCTCACCCGTCGGAGACACGACCGTCTCTTCGCCCGTATCGTAGACGGCCACGATGGCCGGATGGTTGAGACCCGCGGCAGCCTGTGCCTCGCGCCGAAAGCGGGTCTGAAAAGAGGGGTCGCGGGCGAGATCGGGACGCAGGATCTTGATCGCAACGCTCCGACCGAGTCGCGTGTCGTACCCGATGTGAACCTCGGCCATGCCACCACGGCCGATGAGTTCGCCAATCTGGTACCGATTGGCAAACATCGCGCTTCCTTCAGTCATCCCATTCCCGTCGTCTGAGTCTCACTACCGTGCCCCATTCTCGCATCCCATGGGTGGCTAGCCGTGACTTTCACCATCCGGTCTTGGCCGACGATCCTTCGGAGGAATCGTCGGGGGCATGGCGCGTACCGGAGCCCCTCCCCGATGATGCGGTGCGATCGACTGGGGAGGGGGCCTCTCTCTGAGTCGTCGTTCCGTCGCGGAGGGCAACCGTAGATTTCCAAGATGAGCCGCAAGCCGACCCGCCGATGCCGGTCGATGTTTGGGATTCTTGTCCAGGAGGTCGAGGACCAATGCCGCCAGTCCGGGGGCGATGACATCTGGAAGTGCGGGCACGGGATCGTTCACCTGAGCGATGGCGATTTCGACAGGGGTTTGGGCCGTGAAGGGACGCTTTCCAACCAGGGCCTCGAAGGCGATGATCCCCAGGGCGTAGAGATCGGACTGTGGGGTTGCGGGTTTACCAAGAGCAAGTTCGGGGGCAAGGTACTGGGCCGTGCCCATGACCATGCCCGTCTGTGTAAGGGTCGTCTGATCCCTGGCACGGGAAACGCCGAAATCGGTGATCTTCACCAGGTCATCCGGCTGGAGCAGCAGGTTCCCCGGCTTGACATCCCGATGGATGATCCCCGCGTCATGAGCGACCTGGAGTCCACGACAGGTATGGATGAGGATGGCCACGAGTCGGCGTTCATCCAGGAAGACCTCCCGGTCGAGGATGTCTGCGAGTGATTCCCCCTCGACGAGCTCCATCACCATGTAGGCATTGCCCTCGAAGGATCCGTAATCGAAGACCTGACAGATGTTGCGATGGGCAAGGCGAGCCGCGTTCCTGGCCTCGATCTCGAACCGCTTGAGAAACACCGCGTTATCGCCGGCGTCCTCTTTGAGGACCTTGATGGCCACCTGAAGATCGAGTTCGTCATCATGGCCGCGCCATACCTGACCCATCCCTCCAATTGCCAGGAGCGAAAGAAGGCGATAGCGCCCATCGAGCACGGAACCGATAGCGATCATCCGAGTCCCGACCCTTTCCTCTCCGCCTCGAGGCGGAGAGCCTCCTCGATCACGGAGCGAGCGATTGGCGCGGCGAGCCTGCCCCCCGTGGCCTCATCACCCAAGTCACCGCCATTCTCGACAAGGACCACCACGACGATGACCGGATCGTCGGCTGGAGCGAATCCCAAGAACCAGGCTTCTGGTGGTGTGCCGTCACCCGACTCAGCGGTACCCGTCTTTCCGGCAACGGCCACTCCAGAAATCTGCGCGGACGTTCCGGTGCCAAGTTCTACCACGCCCACCATCATGTCGGTCAAGAATCCTGCATCCTCGACGCTCAACGGGGTCGATAGGACGGATGGCTGAGCCGTCTTGAGGATTCGTAGTGACGAGTCCTTCGCCCGCGCGACGAGATAGGGGCGCATCAGCACCCCATCGTTTGCTATGGCCGCCCCGATCATCGCCATCTGCATTGGCGTGGCTCGTACGTCGAATTGGCCGATGGCAGACATGGCGCTTTCGGGCTCGTCTGGGTCCTCGGGAAGCTTTGATGCCGTCACCGGAAGGGGAAGGGAGAGTTCGTCACCCCACCCGAATTCACGGGCCTTCCGTTCGATGGGACCCCAGCCGAGGGTAATTCCAAGGTTGGCGAAGGGGGTATTGCAGGACTTTTGTAGGGCTAGGGAGAGGGTCGTCATGTCCGTTGTGTCGCAGGCGTATCCCCCATAGTTGTGAATGGTGGTTTCGGTCAGGGGGAGATCGAGTTCGGTTGGGGCAAAGACGACGCTCTCTGGGGTCATGCCCGCTTCAAGTGCTGCGGAGGCGGTTACCAGCTTGAATAGCGAACCAGGGGGATAGGTGTCACCCGCGATGGCACGATTGATCAGCGGCCGATTCTGATCGGTGTCAAGACCTTCGTACGCTTCGACAACGGTGGCGGTGCTATGCCCTGCGAGAATCGTCGGATCGTAGCTCGGGCTGGACACCATTGCCAGGATCTCGCCGGTTCGGGGATCGAGGGCGACGACCGCCCCTTTCTGATCGCCGAGGGCGTCCGATGCCACCCGTTGAAGGGATGAGCGAAGCGTGAGTTCGATCGAGGCACCCTGCTGTTCTTTGCCGGAGAGAAGATCCCCCAGCCGAGACCAGAAGAGGGCATCGGCACTGCCATTGAGCAGGGAGTTCTCCGCCTGTTCGATGCCGGTACGTCCGTATACGACGGAGTAGTAGCCGGTGACAGGGGCATATAGGGAACCATCCACATACGTTCGCTGGTAGTTGAAATTGTCGTCGACTGGAACGGAGAACACGATGGCCTCACCGTCAACGACGATTGGACCACGGAACGTTCCGTACTCCCTGTACAGGGTTCGATGATTCCGTGAGTCGGCGTTGAGGGAGTCGGCCTCGACGAACTGGATCCATGTCGCCGCCAGCATGAGGACGAGGAACATGGCGAACGTGAGCACGGACAGCCGACGAATGGAGGGGTTCATGGTTTGAGGGCCTCTGCTCGCCTGGCGCCATCGGAGATCCGTAGCAGAAGGGCAGCCACCAGCCAGTTGGAAAGGAGGGAGGAGCCACCATATGCGAGGTAGGGTATGCTCAGCCCGGTCAATGGGATGACACGGGTCACCCCGCCGACCACGACAAAGACCTGAAGGGCCATGGAGAATCCGAGTCCGGCCGCTAGTAACTTTCCAAAACCGTCCCGAACGCCGATGGCGGTGCGAAGCGCCCGTTGAACAAGGATGACGTAGAGGCAGAGGATCGCCATCAGCCCCGTCAGCCCGAGTTCCTCTCCGAGAGAGGCGACGATGAAATCGGACTCCGCGAAGGGGACCTGTGCCGGCATGCCCTCGCCTAGACCCGTCCCAAAGAGGCCACCGCTCGCAAGCCCGAAAAGCCCACGGACGAGTTGTTCGGATCCCCCGGGAGCTCGCGCGTAGACCTCGGGATCAAGGGCATGGAGCCAAATGTCGTATCGACTCGCGACGTGGGAGTACGCCATTCCCGCAACGACCGCACCTGCTACGAAGAGACCACAGCCCAGGAGGACCCAACTCAGCCGTGCCGTAGCGACGTACAGCATCGCAAGGAATAAACCAAAGAAGAGCAGGGACGTGCCAAGGTCTCGTTGGTAGATGAGAACCGCGAGGGACGCAGCCCAAGCAAGGAGCAAGGGTCCAAGATCCCGAGCCCGCGGAAAACGTATGCCAAGAAGCTTCGGCCCAGCGAGGGCAAGCGAGTGACGGTTGGCGACTAGGTAGCCAGCGAAAAAGATGGCAAGCGCGATCTTGGCCATCTCCGCCGGTTGAAAAGAGACTCCAGCAATATCGATCCATAGACGGGCACCGCGGCGTTCCACTCCGAGCCCCGGTAGCAGAGGGAGAAGGAGGAGCCCGAGACCGACCACCATGGCCGTGTAGGTGAATCGCCGAATCAACCGATGGTCCTTGAGCAGGGCCACGACGGTGACGGCCACCGCGATCGCGATGATGGTCCAGATCAACTGACGCGAAGCAAAGGAGGTGGGGGTCGATGTTCCTTCACGAGCCAGATCAAGGCGGTAGATCATTGCCAACCCGAGCCCGTTAAGGGTCAACGTCACGGGAAGTATGACCGGATCCGCGGCGGAGGCCCACCGACGGAGCACCAGGTGCGCCCCAAGGGCAACGCCGATGGTGCCTACGGCGAAGAGGTAGACATCCGGGGGTAGGCCCCCGGTTGCCCCAAGTCCGACAAGAACGTAGGCGGAAACGACGAGGAGGACGGCAAGGGCGAGAAGAACGGCCTCCGTTCGGCGACTGCTTGAGACTCGTAGATCGGCGATGGTCGCCACTAGTGGGAGCCCCCGAGGTCACGGATGACTTCCCAGGCCTCCTCTAGGGAGGGGCTGCGGATGGTATCGCGGATAGTCTCCTGCTCGAAAGGTTCGAGGTCGTCAAGGCTGAGGCCGGTATCGTCCGTAACTAGGCCGGAGAGGCTGATGGGGCCAAGGCTCTGAGGAATCCCGCGGTAGATGGCGATCTCGCCGTTGTGTTCCCCGACGTAGTACTGACTTTGGGTCCAGGCGTAGGCAGAAACACTTCCAATGAACACAGCGAAGAGGGCGAACACAGGGAGCGCCCACGGCCGGGCGTGGAGCCATCGGACGGGAAGCGACGGAGCCTTCTCGTCCGTCGAAGGAGGCCCGGCAAGGTCTGCGGCTTTCGTAGCCGGGGACTTTGCGGCGCGTTCACGTGCTGCGGAGGGGGTCTCCCTGTCGTCTCCCGACGAAGCGGATCCGACCACCTGGGCGGCCGCCGAAGGAGTAGAGGATCGAGCCGACTTGTCGATATCGACGACATCAGCGACGATGCAGGTGACGTTGTCTGGAGCACCGCCAGTTAGGGCGAGGGCCATAAGTTGATTGGCGCACTCCGCGACATCGGGGACACCCTCAAGGATCTTTGCCAGTGTGGGGCGACTGACGATAGAGCTCAGTCCATCGGTGCAGAGAAGCCAGCGGTCACCCTTTCGAATCTCCCTAGCCGAGATGTCTACGGGCACATCCGCGTCGATGTCTCCGAGCACTCGGAGGAGCATAGATCGTTTGGGGTGGTTCTCCGCGTCGGCAGCACTGAGCCGACCGGTGTCGACCAGATGCTGGACAAAGGAGTGGTCGTTTGTCACCTGATCGAGAGTGCCGTCGCGAAGCAGATATGCTCGGGAGTCGCCGATATGAGCCATGGCGATGGTGTTGCCTGCTCTAAGAAGGGCGGTCACCGTTGTGCCGAGGCCGCTTAGTTCGGGGTCATTGTGGGCGCGGGCCACGATCTCTGTATGCGCTTGGGCGATTGCATCCTTCAGTGCCTCGAGAGCATCGTCCTGGCCGATAGCCTCATCGTCGAGGCCCGCCAGGGTACCGACAGCAATGGAGGAGGCGATGTCTCCCCCGGCAGCACCCCCCATTCCGTCAGCCACGGCCAGGAGGTGAGGCCCCGCATATGCGGAATCCTGGTTGGTGCTTCGAAGGAGGCCGACGTCGGACCGTGCGGCGAAGGAGAAACTCAGGAACATCGTTACGCCCTCACCTCCACTTCGGTTGCCCCGAGACTAATCCTCAGGCCGGGTTCGGCCTCGATGGGGTCATACAGCCTGGCGCCATCAATGAAGGTGCCGTTCGTCGATCCAAGATCCTCGATCCACCAGGCCTTGCCCTCACGATAGACCCGTGCATGGCGGGCGGAGCAGTAGTCGTCGTCGATCACAATGGTGGAGGTGGGTGCCCGACCGATCGTGACGGGAGCCTCGCCCAAGGGGATCGTGGTGCCTTCGAGGGGACCCTGGGTAACCGCAAGGTGCAGGCGGCGCTTCCCCTCTTCGGCGACATGGCCTCCAGCGGACTTGACACCGGTGCTCTTTCTAGTCGGGGCAACCATCGTCTTGTCACGGTCGCGACCTCTGGGGACAAGGCCCCGTCCCCGCCTAGTCACCCGTGTTCCATAGATGTCGGCGCGGAGAACGGCTACCGCCATCAGGACGAGGGACCACAGCAGGACCAGGAATCCCAAACGAGCGAGGGTCAGCGACAGTTGGCTCATGTCACGCGTCACCTTCGGCGGGAAGCCCATCCCAGTACATGATCGTTGTTCGGCCGAGGGTGATGGCGTTTCCGTCGAGGAGGGTGACCTCTTTGACCCGCTCGTCCTCGACGAAAGTTCCATTAGTCGATCCGAGATCGGTGAGGATGGTCCCAAACTCGGTTACCTCAAGCTTGATGTGCTGACGACTGATTCCAGTGTCGGGCACGACGATGTCGGCCTCACCCCCCCGTCCGATGATTGTGACTTCTCCTGTGAGGTGGTACCGATGTCCTCCGATGTCGATAAGTGGGTGGCGAGAACTCTGGCTCATCGAACCGGCTGGGGCCGCTGGACCACGGCTGGATCGTGAGGCCACGACAAAACGTCCGGTCGGCAGGGACTCATCTAGGAAGAAACGAACGAGGACGGCACCGACGAAGGCGTACCGTTGAAAGGTGGCATGATCGTGGAGGGCATCCTCGAACTCGTGCCGTAAGGCTTCCTCCCCCCACGCGACCACCGAGGCGTGGTCGGCCGGACTCAGTCGGATGTCGTACTCATTGGGAACGACGGTCCGATTGAGGTCGACATTGGCCGCCCGGCTATCCGCCTCCTTTCGAAGGGCGGCTGCCAATTCAACGGGTTTTACGCTGGAGCGAAAGGTCTTGGCGAAAGCGGTAGACATTGCGCTTTCGACCCCTCGTTCAAAGCGATTGAAGAGTCCCATAGACGAATCGTATCGGGCGCGCCTTCCGTGTTAGAGTCGTGCGGCGCGCGCGAGTGGCGGAATTGGCAGACGCGCACGGTTCAGGTCCGTGTGCCCGAAAGGGCGTGGGGGTTCAACTCCCCCCTCGCGCACCATCTAATCTCTACAAACGGTCCAGTTGAAAACCCATGGCAGGACCATAGTTGTAACGTCACGGGTAGTCGCCCTGTGACTCCTCCCCTACGCTTTGAGACTATGGCCGCTGAGACTATGGCGCAGTCTTCTGGATCGTCCCACGAGGTTGACATTGTCGTGGTGACCTACAACCCGCAAGGCACCCTAGAGGTCTTCCTCGATTCGGTGGATCTCGCCGGTACGGTCGTCGCATCGGTCATAATCGCCGATTCGGCGTCATCGGAACCCACCGCCCGTAAGGTCGCCTCTCAACGGGGGGTCTCCTTCCACGCAATGCCTTCTAACCAGGGGTACGGCACGGCCGCAAATGCCGGATCGAGCTTTGGGTCAGCCCCCTGGATAGCGATCTGCAACGCCGATATCGAGTTCGAGATTGGTGCGCTCGAAACCTTGGTAGCGGCCGGAGACTTGAATGAGGCGATCGGTGCGGTAGGACCACTCATCCACGAACCGGACGGAACGATATACCCTTCGGCCCGGCCCCTGCCCTCGCTCGGAATGGGGATCGGACACGCGGTGCTGGGTCGGTTCTGGCGTGGAAATCCCTGGACCAGACGGTACCGGCGAGGGATGGATCCAACGGGTGGTCCGCAGGACGTAGGTTGGTTGTCCGGTTCGTGCCTCGTCGTCAGGCGAGAGGCATTCGAAGCAGTCGAAGGATTCGATGAGGGATTCTTCATGTTCATGGAGGACGTCGATCTGGGGAAACGGCTCGGCAAGGCAGGGTATTTGAACCGCTGGATACCGGAGGCGACCGTTGCACATCTCGGCGGTCACACGTGGCGCTCGGACCCGGTTCCGATGATTCGCGCCCACCACGCCTCGGTTGCGCGATACGTCTCCCTCACATATCCAGGGTGGTATCGGGCGCCCCTTCGGGTCATGCTCAGGATTGGTCTTCGAACGCGGCAAGGCGTGGAGGTGGCGGCGGCACGTCGGGCTAGGGCAGACTAGCCGGATGCGGGGCATCATCCTGGCCGGCGGGTCCGGCACGCGGCTTCATCCGGTCACCCTAGGGGTCAGCAAGCAGTTGGTCCCGGTGTACGACAAGCCGATGATCTACTATCCTCTCTCGACCCTCATCCTCTCCGGGATCAGGGATGTGCTCGTGATCACGACCCTCCACGAATCCGAGGCGTTCCAGAGGCTACTCGGGGACGGCTCGCAATACGGGATCTCCATCACTTACAAGGTGCAGCCAGAGCCCAAAGGGCTCGCCCAGGCGTTTACGGTCGGAGCGGACTTCATCGGGTCCGACGCGACCGCCCTCATCCTCGGGGACAACATCTTCTATGGGCCTGGGCTCGGACAGACCCTTGACCGATTCGCCACCATCGAAGGGGCGGTAGTGTTCGCTTACAGGGTCGCCGACCCGACCTCGTATGGGGTGGTCGAGTTCGATGGGTCCGGCAAGGCGATCTCCCTCGAGGAGAAGCCCACGAAACCTCGCTCGAATTTCGCCGTCCCCGGCTTGTACTTCTACGACAACGATGTCGTCGAGATCGCGCGGAACCTCAAGCCCTCCGCCAGGGGCGAATACGAGATCACGGACGTCAACCGTCACTACCTCACGGAGGGCAGGCTCAGGGTCGAGGTGCTTCCCAGGGGAACGGCCTGGCTGGATACGGGGACCTTCGATTCCTTGATCGACGCCGCCCAATTCGTCCAGACGGTCGAACATCGGCAGGGCTTGAGCATCGGATCCCCAGAAGAGGTCTCTTGGCGTCGGGGATTCCTCAGTGACGATGACCTCAGGGTACGGGCGGAAGGGCTTGCCAAGTCCGCCTACGGAGCCTACCTTCGTCGCCTGCTCGACCAGGTCGAAGCCTAGGAAGCATCACCGAGTACGGCGGATGCGGCGGCCTGCCACCTCTCGAGCCACGGGCCGATGGGGGCCATTCCGATTCTCTCGAGCGAGGCATGGGAGAGGACAGAATAGGCGGGTCGGGGCGCGGGGCGGGGGAAGGCCGAGGAGTCGCACGGGACGACGACATCCCCGAGACCCGCCGACGCGGCAACCTCGCGCGCGAAGCCATACCAGGAGGTCTGTCCGGTGGACGTCCCATGGTAGATGCCCGTCGGGGCGTCAGCCTCGATCAGGCGAAGGACAAGGTCGGCCAGATCCACTGTCCAAGTCGGCTGCCCCACCTGATCGTCGACGACCTCGACCGATCCCCGTTCCCGAGCCACGCGTGCGATGGTCTTGGGGAAGCAGGTTCCATTGGCCCCATACAGCCACGAGGTTCGAACGATCAACGAATCGGCTCCGGAGTCGAGGATGGCTAGTTCCCCAGCGGCCTTCGTCCGGCCGTAGGCGTTCCGCGGGTCGCGTGGAGAGTCCTCGGCATAGGGTTCGGCGGCGTCTCCGGGGAAGACGTAGTCCGTCGAAATGTGGACCAGGCGGGCCCCCGTCTCGGCGCACCCCCTGGCCAGGACACCCGCACCCTTGCCGTTGACGGCTAGAGCCTCCGCCTCCTTCTCCTCGGCCGTGTCGACCGCGGTGAAGGCCGCGCAATTCACCACCACGTGGGCACCGGCGAGACCCTCCCGCACGGCCAAAGGATCGGTGATGTCCAAGGTGTCCTGGTCGGAGACGATGACGACCGCTCCCCGTTCCTCAAGGGCGGAGATGAGATCGGTGCCGAGCATGCCGTAGCCGCCCGTGACATGCCAGACAGAATCCTCGATCCGCATATCGCAAGAGTAGTCGTACAAGGCGGCGGGTAGGCTAGAGCGGACCAGAGGAGGCGGCGTGCGGTACCGAGCCCTTGCGATCGATGGTGCCTGGGAGATCACCCCTCGACAGTTTGGTGACCCGCGTGGGGTCTTCTTGGAGTGGTTCAAGGAGGGGCCCTTCGAGGATGGGGTCGGACACCGTCTTTCGCTCGCGCAGGCGAACCTGTCTGTCTCTGCGGTCGGAGTCGTGCGGGGCATACATTTCGCCGATGTTCCCCCAGGACAGGCTAAATACGTCACCTGCGTCAAGGGGGCGGTCTTCGATGTCGCAGTCGACATCCGGGTGGGGTCCTCGACGTTCGGAAAGTGGGACGCGGTCCTGCTTGACGACATCGATCGTCGGGCCGTGTATCTGAGCGAGGGTCTCGGCCACGTGTTCCTCTCCCTCGAGGATGGTTCGACTGTCGCCTACCTCTGCTCGACCCCCTACACCCCCGAACGGGAACACGGGGTGCACCCGCTCGATTCAACGATCGGGATCGAATGGCCAAAGGAAGCCCGGGACGGTTCGCCCCTTTCCCCCCTGCTCTCGGACAAGGACGCGGTCGCCCCAACTCTGGCGGAGGCGGGTATAGCCGGCTTGCTCCCGACCTTCGCCGACATTCAGGAATTCAGGAGGTCCTTGTGAAGGTTCTGGTCACCGGTGGAGCCGGATTCATCGGCTCCAACTTCGTCCGCCTGACGCTCGAGGTCAAGCCAAAGGCGCAAATCACGGTCCTGGATGCCCTCACCTACGCGGGAAACAGCGACTCGCTTCCCACCGACGAACGGGTCAGACTCATTCAGGGGGACATCGCCGATCCCGACGTGGTGGACGAGCTTGTGCGGAACGCCGACGTGGTCGTGCATTTCGCTGCCGAGTCTCACAACGACAATTCCCTCGACAATCCTTGGCCGTTTGTCCACACCAACGTGGTCGGGACGTTCACCCTCCTCGAAGCCGTCCGGCGCCACGGAATTCGCTTTCACCACATCTCGACCGATGAAGTCTATGGAGATCTCGAACTCAACGACCCGGCCAAGTTCACCCCGACTACCCCGTACAACCCGTCGAGCCCCTACTCGGCCACGAAGGCGGGCTCCGATCTCCTGGTCCGGGCGTGGGTGCGCTCGTTTCAGGTCGAGGCGACCATATCGAATTGCTCGAATAACTACGGACCCCTTCAGCACGTCGAGAAATTCATTCCCAGACAGATCACCAACGTCCTCGACGGCGTTCGACCGAAGCTGTACGGGGCGGGCCAGAATGTCCGCGACTGGATACATGTGGATGACCATAACGCCGCCGTATGGACGATCATCGAGAAGGGCCAGATCGGCGAGACCTACCTCATCGGCGCAAACGGAGAACTCAACAACAAGACGGTGATCGAGATGATCCTCGAGGCGATGGGTCAGCCTAGTGACGCCTACGATCATGTGGCCGATCGTCCCGGCCATGACCTCAGATACGCCATCGACGCCACCAGGCTTCGTGAGGAGTTGGGGTGGACTCCGCGCTTCGAGGATTTCGCTGCGGGGCTCGCCGAAACGATTTCGTGGTATCGAGGCAATGAGCCCTGGTGGCGGAAGCAGAAGGCAGAGGTCGAGGAGCGGTACACCCGCCTAGGCAGGTAGGCGGGTCGAACCGACACTCCGACGGGAGGCTAGGCGCTGTCGGCGACCCTTTCGATGATGTCGAATTGGGCGAGCGCTTTGGCCCGGACCTCAGGAAGGTGGGCCTGTATCTGCTTCCGGATCCGTGCCTTCTTCTTATCGATTTCGGTGATTTTTGCGCGGAACATCTCAAGGTCGACGTCACCGCTTGCGATGGCCCAGTCCGCCAACCCAAACATGTCCAGGACCTCGCGGTACTTGTGGCTCCACCCGATGACCAAGGGAGGAACCCCCATGGATAGCGACGACACCATGGCGTGAAAACGAGACGCGACGAAGAGGTCGCACTGGCCGATGAGGTATCGCAATACCTGAGAACTCAATTCGGTATCAGGGAAGAGCACTTTGTTTGGCGAGGCCACCCGGGTGTGAATGTTCCGACACACCGGCAGGTCATTGTTGTGGAGTTTGTCTGACCCGGCGCGGGCACTGTGGGGAATCAGAAGGACGTGACGTCCAAGCATCTCGGTGATGAAGTCGATCTGGGCCACGACGTTGGCGACGTAGTCTCCCCCGGCGGCATCCACCGACCCACGCAACACCTGGGAGGGAGAGATCCCCACGACATCCTTGCCCAAGAACGCGAGGTCGACCGCCTTATTCGCGGCGTCGATGTCGGCCTTCCGTATCTCAAGGGTGAAGGCGAGATCCGCCCCGGCCGTGACGTTGGTCAGACCCAATCCTTGAAGATGCTCGTGGGTGGCGGCGCCTCGGGAGACGATAGCCGCCATGCGGGGAAGGAGGCGCTTGGCCCAGAAGCGGTTCGTGCGATTTCTGAAGGGGCCGAGCGCTTGAGCACATTTTACAACGGGGGTCTTGACAAAGATGGCCGGCAGGATGGAGGCGATGTTGTAGATGAGATACCTACCCCGTCCATCGACGAAGGTGATGCCGCCCTGGTCCAATAGGACGTCGGCCTGGGCTATTGCCGCGACCTCGGGGGTTGTCCGGCGGATGAGTGGACGGAGGAACGGAAGGATCTTCCAGCAGAGCGCCCCTCCATTGATCCTGATGACTAGCCGAAGCGGGGAGGCGTTGAGCACCCGGACGTTGGGGTACGGGTTGAGGGACGCGTCGGAGACCGGATACATGCTGAGGTGGGTGATCTCGATCCCGGGGTTGCGCTCGGTCAGGTGAAGGACGGAACTTTCCAGCATCGCGGCCGCTCCTTTGTTGCCGGAGAGGGACGAGCCGATAATCGCAACCTTCATTTCAACCGTTCCTTGGCTCGGGTGCCGAGTCGAAGCCCGGCATAGACCACCGCGATGACCGCATCGCCAACGGTACTGAGGATGCGGGCCGCGAGGGAAACGACGATGGCCTGTTCGAGGGGCATGTACTGGGCCGCGAAGAAGACGAACACGGACTCACGAACGCCAAGCCCACTGGGAACGACGACGGCAAGGATTCCGAGGGCCCCGGCAAGGGCGTAGGCGGCCGTAAGGGGTACCCAGGACCCGGGCCCGGCATCAGATAGGGCTGACGCGATCAGGCAGATACCCACGCCGTTGAGCACCCGGGGAACGAGGAATCCGGCCTGGAAGAGAAGCGATTCCCCGAAGGAGAGGAAGTGCTTCTCCGGGACGGTCCTCCCCAGAGTTCGTCGGGCGAGGGCGTTGACGGCCAGGCTGAAGACTCGCCGATGAGTGACGACAAGCACGGGAACGAGGACGGCGAGTCCAACCCAGACCGTCGACGACAGACTCAGCCCCTCGCCTCCGAGGGCCTGCCAGGCAAGGAGAAGGGGAACCATCGGGACGACGGAGACGATGAGAAGGAAGGCGTTCTCGTAGACGACGGACAGGACCAGAAGTAGCCGCGAGGTGCCCCGTCCCTTTGCCCACAGCAGCTTGTTGACGACAAGTCCGACATGCCCCGGTATGTACTTGAGGAGCCAAGAGGCGAACTGGACTCGAATGGCCTCAAGGGGAGGGACGGCGCACCCATCGAGCCTCGTCATGATCCGGCCCCAAAGGATCCCGGACACGGCGACGGCAAGGACGAAGAGCGTCACGGTGCCAGCCGTCCACCAGCCGATCGAGAGGTCGATCTCGCAGATCTTGTCCCAATTGTCCCGGAGGGCTTTCCAGAAGAAGAACCCAACGAGGGCGATGACGGCGGCGCCCGCGGTACCCCGAAGGAGGCGTTTAGCGTTCAAGGGCGTTGAAACTGCGGAGGGTGTCGAGGTCCTTCTTCTTCGAGCTCCCGACCGCTCCCTTTGGGTCCGCGTATCCCACCGCCAAGAGCATGATGACCCGTTCGAAGGGTTTGAGGTGAAGGGTCTTGGTCATCTTGGCCTCGAGGGGTTCGAAGTCGGGCCAGTTGATAGGGGACGAGCTGAGTCCCAGAGTCTCCAGGGCGTAGATGAATCCCATGGCGGCGAGTGAGGCGTCGATGTAAGGAGTGTGGCGATCGCGTGGGGAAAAGTAACCGCCGAGGTCTCCCTTGATGACGATGATGGTCGGAATCTGATGCGAGTACCCAGAGGCGCCGAAGGGTATCGCAGCGACAGTTTTCACCATCTCGGGGTCATCGAACACCAGGAACTCGTAGGGCAACCGGTTGCAGGCGGAGGGAGACTGCCGAGCGACGGCGAGCGCCTTGTCGATCAACTCCCGGGGAACGGGCTTGTCCTGGAACCATCGAACGGAGCGTCGGTTGAGGGCGAGGTGGAGCATCTGGTCGTAGGTGATATCGGTCTTGCTGAGTTTGGCCACCGGATAGGGAAAGAGGGTGCCGGAAGAGGATGGCACGAGGAGAGCCCCATAGGCGGCCCGGGCCTTTGCGATCACAGGATCGCTCGACGATGTGACGGAGAAGAAACGGGCGAGGACATCGTGGGCCCATTGGATCTCGCCGACATCTACGTTTTCCGCTATGACGGGTCGGGAGAGGGCGTGGGCGTAGAAGTCGATCGTCTCGCCGATATAGTCCCGTGCGAAAACCTCACGGGACGGCCGCATCAATAGGCCCTTCTCGAGCCGGTGAATGTTCCGGCGGAGCTCAACGTGGGTGCGTCGAGGTTTTCCGAGATTCTTGTAGTAGGCCCGGCGACCGGAAAGGACGGCGTACTGCTCCCGGTTGTGGGTGAACCATCCGAGCCAGCTGTAAATCGTCGCGGTTACACGAGAAGAACCGCCAAAGGCCAACATGATCCGCGTCGTTCCGTTGTAGAGGCGACGGACGAACCCGATCGCCAGGAGACGCTTGGCGAGACGATTTAGTCTCTTGATCACGCGTTCTTCCTTCCATGGGGGCGAACGCTCTTGGTGGGTTTGACGGTGGCCGCCGGATAGGCGGGTCCGTGCTGAAGCTCCTTGACTCGTTCCAACTGATCCTCGTTCATGATTCGGTTCGTCCTCAGGAGATCGGAGAGAACCCCGAGCGCGAGGGCAAGGAGGGTCGCGACAATCATTGCGCCTCCGAAGACTAGGGATTGGAGGTGGTTGCCCTCGTCCCCGATCAGTCGCAGGACAACGAAGCGCACGAACGGAGTAATGCCGAGGAGGCCAAAGACAACTGTGATCCATGCAAAGAGGGTCCAGGGCCGGTACATGACGTACGAACGCAGGATCGCCTGACCGGACTTGAACATGTGCTCGAATGCGTTTGAAAAGAGCCGGGACTCGCGTGTCTTCGGGTTGGTCTCGATCGGGATAGACGCTATCGCGATCCTCTTGTTTCCCGCCTGGATGATCGTCTCCATGCAGTACGAGAAGGTTGTGACGATGTTGAGTCGATAGAGAGCATATTTCGAGTACGCCCGGAATCCCGAGGCGGCATCGGGGAGATCGGTGCCAGCGGCTCGATTCACAACCCAGGAACCGAACCGCTGCATAGCCTTCTTGAAGAACGAGAAATGCCGGATGGTGTGGGTCTGGCGGTCTCCAATGACGATGTCGGCCTCACCCAGAAGGATGGGTTGGACAAGGTCGACGATAG
Organism: uncultured Demequinaceae bacterium; assembly: GCA_964610155.1. GTDB lineage: Bacteria > Actinomycetota > Actinomycetes > Actinomycetales > Demequinaceae > JAFGBM01. The sequence goes on along the minus strand of CAZSUY010000001.1, from coordinate 316,091 downwards.
AGCCCTGAGGGTATTGGTTGTCGCCGTCGGTGTTGACGACGACGTCCGCGCCATGGGAGAGGGCGTACTCGATGCCGTCGTGGAAGGACCGCGCGAGCCCCATGTTTTTCGTGTGCCGCAGGACATGGGTGACATCATGTTCGCGGGCAACCTCGACCGTTCGGTCACTAGAGCCGTCGTCGATGATTAGGATTTCGATGCGATCAATCCCAGGGATCGTCTTTGGGATCGAATCCAAGACGAGGGGAAGGGTCTCCTCCTCGTTGAAGCATGGCACCTGAATGAAGAGATTCACGAGGGTTCCTTAGGCGCGACGGGGTGGGACCAGCGTAACGAGGTAGCGGTGACCACCGCAAAGGAAGACGTTCCACCCTCACTCGCCAAGGGCAACATCAGGATTGAAATATGCATCCAAGGGAAAGGGAATGTTGTGAAGTTCGTCGTCAAGAAGAGCGCGGCCGAGGCACCCAATAGCGTGAAGGAAACCTAGTCGGATTGTGAATAGAGTGGTGCAGCCATGCCGCACGGCGCATATTTACGCCACAATGGGGCGGTGACTTCGTTTCTGGAAAGGCATGTCGGTCCACGGGTTTCCGACGTGCGACGAATGCTCGATGCCATCGGTCGGGACTCCCTCGGGAACCTCATCGAGGCAGCCATTCCTGCCGCCATCCTCGAAGACCTTCCGCTTGATCTTCTACCCGCGTCAACGGAACACGAGGTCCTTGACCGACTGAGTCGCTTCGCCGCCAGCAACCACGCTCAGGTTCAAATGATCGGACAGGGTTACTCGAATACCATCACCCCCCAGGTGATCCGTCGCAACATCCTTGAGAATCCCGCGTGGTACACCGCCTATACGCCATACCAACCCGAGATCTCTCAGGGAAGGCTCGAGGCCCTGCTGGTATTCCAGACCATGATCGCCGATCTCACTGCACTACCGATAGCGTGCGAGTCGATGCTGGATGAGGCGACGGCCGTTGCAGAGGCGGTCTTCCTGATGTGGCGCGCAGTTGAGGAAGATGCCCGAACCATCATCGTTCTCGATGAGGAGTGTCTTCCTCAGACCATCGCCGTCGTGTCAGCCCAGGCGGAGGTGGTGGGGCTGGAGGTCAGGGTCGAGGATCTCGGTGAGGAATGGATCCCCCCCGAGGGTCTTGTCGGGGTCGTCATTCAGCAGCCCGGAGTGTCAGGGATCGTGCGGGACATCGAACCCAAGGTACGCCTGGCGCATGAGGCGGGTGGACTGGTGACGGTGGCGGCGGATGTGTTGGCTTTGTGCGTCGTCACCCCTCCGGGAGAGATCGGTGCGGATATCGCTGTGGGTTCGACCCAGAGATTCGGCGTACCGCTCCTGTTCGGTGGACCCCACGCCGCGTACCTCTCCGTACGCGAGGGCTTCGAACGGAACCTTCCTGGAAGGTTGATCGGTGTTTCCGTTGACGCCACGGGGCGCCGGGCCTTCAGGCTCGCCCTTCAGACACGGGAGCAACATATCCGGCGGGAGAAGGCGACATCGAACATCTGCACTTCCCAGGCGTTCCTTGCGATCATCGCGGCGATGTACGCCGTTCACCATGGACCGGAGGGGCTTCGCAATATCGCCGCTCACGTCCACGCGAGCGCCGTCTCCCTCGCGGATGCCCTGCGCGAGGTTGGGGTGACTATCGAGCACGATTCCTTCTTCGACACCGTGATGGCCGTTGTTCCGGGAGGAGCGGAGTCCGTGGTCGCCCGGGCGTCTGCGGCGGGGATCAACATCCGGCGGGTCGGGGACGACAGGGTCGCCATGGCCTGCGACGAGGTCACGACTCCCGAGGTCATTAGTCGTCTGGTTGGCGCGGTGACGGCGACGCCGCCTCGGCCGATTACCGCTAGCCCGGGAGTGGCCATTCCGAGGGAGATCCGACGGAAGTCGGGATACCTGTCCCATTCGACCTTCCACCGGTATCACTCCGAGACCGAACTCATGCGATACCTGCGCCGACTTGCCGATCGAGACCTCGCCCTAGACCGGACGATGATTCCCCTTGGTTCCTGCACCATGAAGCTCAACGCGGCGGTGGAGATGGCCCCGATCACGTGGCCGGGATTCTCTACGATTCACCCGTTTGCCCCAAGCGACCAGACTGCGGGCTTCCGCGAGATGATTAGTCAACTCGAGAGGTGGCTCGCAGCGATCACGGGATACGCGGCCGTATCGGTCCAGCCCAACGCCGGCTCCCGAGGGGAGTACGCGGGACTCCTCGCGATTCGGGCGTATCACCGATCGCGTGGTGAGACTAAACGGGATGTGTGCCTCATTCCCGCATCCGCCCACGGAACGAACGCCGCCTCGGCTATTCGAGCTGGGATGCGGGTCGTCGTCGTAGGGACGGCTCCCAGCGGGGCGATTGACCTTGCGGACCTCAAGGCCAAACTCAAGAAGAACATACGCAAGGTCGCCGCGATCATGGTCACCTATCCCTCGACCCATGGCGTATACGAGGAAGAAATCACGGAAGTCTGTGCACTCGTTCACGAGGCCGGTGGCCAGGTCTACATCGATGGGGCGAACCTCAATGCCCTCGTTGGCCTTGCTAAGCCGGGCCATTTTGGCGGCGACGTCTCTCACATCAACCTGCACAAGACATTTGCCATCCCCCACGGAGGAGGAGGTCCAGGGGTTGGCCCCGTTGCCGTGGCCGAGCACCTCATACCGTTCCTGCCGGGCCTTCGACAGACGATCCAGCGTCCGGAGGAGTTGGCGCGCGCCGGTGCACCCGTAAGCGCCGCACCCTTCGGATCAGCAGGGATCCTTCCTGTGTCGTGGGCATACATTGCGCTTCTTGGGTCCGAGGGTCTACGCCAGGCAACGGAGATTGCGGTTCTTGCGGCCAACTACCTTGCAGCCCGGCTAGATGAGCATTACCCCGTGCTCTACCGAGGACCGAATGGACTGGTCGCGCACGAATGCATCTTCGACGTTCGCCCGTTGACGGACACGACGGGGGTGACGGCAGAGGATATCGCGAAGAGGTTGATCGATTTCGGTTTCCATGCGCCGACGGTGTCGTTCCCCGTGGCTGGCACTCTAATGGTCGAGCCGACGGAGAGCGAAAGCCTGAGAGAACTCGACCGTTTTATCGAGGCAATGATCGCCATCAGGGGGGAGATTGCGGCCATCGAGCGGGGAGAGATTACCGTCGAGGACTCACCCCTTCGCAACGCGCCGCATACGGCCGTTGTGGTTGCCTCTGATTCGTGGGCGAGGAAATACTCCCGTGACCAGGCGGCCTATCCGGTGTCGCGCTTGAAGTCCAACAAGTATTGGCCTCCGGTCTCTCGTGTCGATGGCGCTTCTGGTGACCGCAACCTGGTTTGCGTGTGCCCGGATCTTGAGGAGTACGACGCTAGCGAGTACGACCCGGACGACGGTGTGATGGACGAGGACGAGGGTGAACCGACCGTATATTCCGATCGAATAGGCGACTAGGTGACACGACCCGTGACTCAGCATTCGCCCTTGGAGTCGTGCCATCTTGCGCTCGGCGCCACCATGATCGAATTCGCGGGCTGGATGATGCCGGTTCGATACTCCTCCGACCTCGCCGAGCATGAGGCCGTACGTACCGGAGCGGGGCTCTTCGACCTCAGCCACATGGGCGAGATCACGGTGGTTGGTCCAGGAGCGTGCGAAGCCCTTGATTCCGCCCTCGTGGGTTGGAGTAGCCGGATCGAGGGGGGACGGGCGAAATACACGATGATCTGTGCCGAGGATGGCGGCATCATCGACGATCTCATTGTCTACCGACTAGCGTCGGACAGATTCATGATCGTCGCCAATGCAGGGAATGCTGTGATCGTTGTCGGCGAGATCATGGATCGATGTCGAGAATTCGAGTGTGAGGTCTCCGACGAATCCTCCGAGACGGCCCTTGTCGCAGTGCAGGGTCCGCGTGCCCTCGAGGTCGTGACGACGCTCTTGAGTTCGAAAGGGGGCCGATCTGCTGCGGACCTTCTGTACTACTCGAGCGCAACGGTCGTGGTGGATGGTTCGCCCACCTTGTTGGCCCGCACCGGCTACACCGGAGAGGACGGTTTCGAGTTCTTCTGTCCGGCTGCTGTCGCCGAGCGGTTGTGGAATCTAGCCCTTGATATCGGTGCGTCCGCGGGAATCGTTCCGTGTGGACTTGCGGCACGGGATACGTTGCGACTTGAGGCAGGCATGCCGTTGTATGGCCATGAGTTGAGTTTGGAGAGGACTCCCTTCGAGGCGGGGTTGGGCAGGGTGGTGCGCTTTGGCGATTCTCTTGCCGCGCGAGGGGATTTCATCGGGCGGTCGGCCTTGGAGTCTGCTCGGGAGCGGGTTCGGACGTGGAAGGAAGCCCCCTCCACGGCTTCGGATGATGCCAGAATGCTGGTCGGACTCACTGGAGAAGGCAAGAGGTCCGCTCGGGGCGGATACTCCGTCTATGGACCAGAGGGCGTAACCGGTGAGGTCGCATCAGGGACTCCATCGCCGACCTTGGGACACCCGATCGCGATGGCCTATGTGCATCCGCGGCACATGGCCATCGGCGCAAACGTCGAGGTAGACGTACGCGGAAGGCGTGAAAAGATGACCGTGACCGCGCTACCGTTCTACAAGAGACAGAAATAGACGGTAAGGGCCAAAGCCCTGGAAGGAGGGTGGCAAGTATGGCGGACATTCCCGATGAACTTCATTACACGGATATGCACGAGTGGGTGGCCGGTGAGGTCGCCGCTGGCGGCATCGTCACGGTGGGGATCACCGAGTACGCAACCGCCGCTCTCGGCGACATCGTGTATGTCGAGGCACCCGCAGTGGGAGATGCCGTAACGGCAGGTGAGGTCTGTGGCGAATTGGAATCGACAAAGGCGGTGTCGGAACTGTACTCACCCGTGACAGGGGTAGTTACCGAGGTGAATCAAGCGGTCCTTGACTCACCGGAGATCCTCAACAAGGACGCGTTTGGTGAGGGATGGATCCTCAAGATCAAGGCAGCGGCTTCAAACAAGAAGTTGCTCAACGCCGAGCAATACGCCGCGATCACCGATTAGCCTCGCTGCTGCTATCGCTGCGGCTACTGTTTTTCCGGATACCAGAACGGTCGAAAGGGGCTAGAGATCTCCATCGAGTGAGGCAAGTTTCTACCGGTCGACGGAGAGTGATGTGGTCGCATCCTTGAGGGGGATCTACAGGTGCGCAGGGCAATTCTTGAGGTGGCAATCGACGAGGCCGCATGCCTGCATGAGGGCGTACATCGTCACGGGGCCGACGAAGACGAAACCCTTGGCCTTGAGGGCCTTGGCGAGGGCCCGCGATTCCGGGGTCTGGGTGGGCACGTCGGCCCAGGAGAGGAGCCTGCCCGGCCGAGGCTCGTCCGGGGCGTGGGCCCAGACGAGATCCGTGAGGGATTCCCCGGAGTCCCAGAGGGCCACGAGCGCCCGGGCATTCGTGATGGTCGACCCGATCTTCCTGCGGTTCCTGATGATTCCCGGATCCGCGAGTAGGCGTTCGACGTCCGCTTCACCGAAGCCGGCGATCCTCCTGGCGTCCCAGTCGGCGAACGCCCGGCGGAACTCTTCACGTTTCCGTAGCACGATGGCCCAGGACAGCCCGGACTGGAAGCCCTCGAGCACGATCCTTTCGAAGAGCCCGATGTCGTCCCGCACTGGCTTGCCCCACTCCTCGTCGTGGTAGAGCTCCGTGAGGGGGTCTCCCGTGCCGAAGCATCGGAACGCGGGAGTCTCGGGGGTGGTCGTCATGGCCTCAAGTCTGGCGCACAGGGACTACGCTGGCTGGCTGAGTGACCCATCGGGGACACCGGACGAGTGCAGGCATCCTATGGACATCGGTTGGAGAGAAGGCCCAGGGACGGATAGCCTTGGCTCCCGAGATGACCATTCGAGAACGAATCGCCGCGCCTAGCTCGACGCTGTCCTTCGAGTTCTTTCCTCCGCGCACCCTCGAAGGTCGAGAGGTGCTTGACGAGACCATCGCCAGGCTTGCCACAACCGAGCCCGACTTTGTTTCCGTCACCTATGGAGCCTCGGGATCGACCAGGGACTTGAGCCGGGAGGTGGTCCGGGGCATCGCCCAGGGCTGTGCCTTTCCACCCCTGGCGCACCTGACCTGCGTGTCGGCCTCGCGAGCCGAATTGACGCAGATCATCGAGGAGTTCCTGGCCGAGGGCGTCCGGGGCTTTCTTGCACTTCGCGGTGACCCTCCCCAGGGAGAATCCGACTGGAGGCCTCATTCCGATGGGCTGCTCTATGCCTCCCAATTGGTTGCCTTCATCCGGGAGGTTGCGGGGGCTCACGGCCTCGGACCGGAGAAGATCAGCATCGGCGTGGCCGCCTTTCCCACGATTCACGCCGACGAACGGTGGCGGGTCCAGGGACTGGAGGTGCTTCAGGCCAAGCAGGAGGCCGGAGCCGACTTTGCTATCACTCAGGTTTTTTTTGAGGCACATCAATATCTGGATTTCATGGTGGACGCTCAGGCAGCCGGGATCACCCTGCCCCTTCTCCCCGGAATCATTCCTGTCCTCGACTCGACCAGGGCATCGCGACTGGAACAAATGACGGGGGTCGTCGTTCCTGCCTTGCTTCTCAAGGATCTCGCTACGGCACCCGACGACGACGCGGCTCGTTCGGTCGGGGTTGCGCACGCGACCGCCTTGGCCCGGACCGTGCTCGACGCGGGGGCCCCGGGGATACACGTCTACACATTCAATCGGTATCGGGCCGCGCTGGAGTTGGTCGACGCGCTCGGCCTAGGGCCCTCTGGCCGGAGGGCCTAGGCCTCGAGAAGCGTCACCTTGGTACCTGCCTCGATCGTGCGAGTAACCGTGCACGTCCTGTCGTGGGAAGTCCTGAGGGCTGACGCAATCCGGGCCCGCGCCTTGTCGCCGTCTTCTCCTTCGGGGAAGAGCAGGTTGAAGGAGACCTGGATGTTGCGAAGGCTGTTCCCCGACTCGTCCTTCACGTTCTCGGCCTCGGACGTGACTTCGAATCGCAGGGGCTCGGCCCGCCGGGAGGTCATGTAGTCCAAGTCCATCCCCGAGCAACCGGCGATGGCCGTGAGGAAGAGCTCGACCGGAGAGAAGGTCTCTTTCGTCGACGAGCCGAATCGGAGGGTCGCCCCCATATGGTTGGTGGCCAGGTAGGAGCCGAGGGATTCTCGGGAAAACGTTACTCGGCGTGTTGAGGTCTCGGTCATGGGTCCAGTCTGCCATGGCTACTTTGGTCTCGTGCTGGAACACCCGGTAGACTCCAAGGCGCCTCATCGATGTCGATCCGGAGAGTCACCTGCGCGTCAGCAAGAGTGCCGAGCATCTCAGAGTTTTGCACCCCAGAATCCAGAGGGACACATGACCAAGAATCCGAACGCCCCCAGGGTCGCACCCTTTCCGAAGGGCACCATTATCGGGTATCCCCGCATCGGTCGGAACAGAGAACTCAAGAAGGCCCTGGAGTCATTCTGGAAGGGTAAGACCACGGTCGACGAACTTGAGGGGCAGGCGCGGGCACTCCGCCTTAGCACCCTCGAAAACCTGGCGGCTCTCGGGCTCGGCCGGGATGATTCCTCCATTCCATCGGGCTTTTCCTTCTATGACCATGTCCTGGACGCGGCGGTTACGGTGGGGGCGCTACCTGAACGTTTCGCCGACCTCTCAGGTGCCGAGGGGGGGATGGATCTGGCGGGATACAGCACGATAGCGAGAGGTATTGGGGACAAGGCACCCCTTGAGATGACCAAGTGGTTCGACTCCAACTACCACTATCTGGTCCCGGAGATCGGACCCGCTACCGCCTTTCATCTCTCATCGACCCGCTGGGTGGACGAATTCATAGAGGCGAAAGCGGCGGGATTCCTCACCCGCCCCGTCATCACTGGTCCCGTGACCTTCCTTCTTCTTGCGAAGTCGGTGGAGGAGGCCCCGCTTGCCTTCCGCCCGCTGTCCCGCCTCGTCGATCTCCTTCCCGTCTATGTGAAGTTGCTCGCCGCCTTCAAGGAGGCCGGAGTGGAGTGGGTACAGATCGACGAGCCAGCCCTTGTCGCCGATTTTGACATTCCGCGAGAGGAGGTGCTCGACGCCACCCGTCAGGCCTATGAGATTCTTGGTGAGGCAGAGAAACGACCCGCCATCTTCGTCGCCGCTCCCTACGGTTCCCTCGAGGACGCGCTCCCGGTTCTCGCAGCATCCTCCATCGAGGCGATCGGCCTTGACCTGGTGCGAGGAACCATGCCCACGAACGTGGACCTCACGGGGAAGACCGTCGTCGCCGGGGTAGTCGATGGCCACGCAATCTGGCGCACCGACCTTGAGGCGGCCCTGGAGAAGGCGACGCGGTGCGAGGCGTTGGGAGGCGCAGTCGCCTTATCGCCCTCCACTTCCCTCTTCCATGTGCCTCACAGCCTGAAGGGAGAAGAGCACCTCGGTGACATTCTTCCCTGGCTTGCCTTTGCGGACGAGAAGGTCGGCGAGATTGTCACGCTCGCACGGGGACGGACAGAGGGCATGGATGCCATCGCCGATACTCTTGCCGAGACCCGAGCCGCGCTTGCCGTACGTTCTTCCCACCCCGGGACTCACGACGCGACCGTGCGCGCGGCGGTCTCGGCCGTCGCGGATTCCGATTATGTCCGAAGTGACTTTGCGAGTCGCAGACAGGCTCAGGCCGAGCGCCTTAATCTGCCCGAACTGGCGACGACCACGATCGGATCGTTTCCGCAGACCGAGGAGATTCGCAAGGCCCGGGCGGCTTTGGGCCGGGGCGAGATTGACGACTCCGTCTATGAGGTCGCCATGAAGACCGAGATAGCCTTCGTGATCAAGCTTCAGGAAGAAATCGGTCTGGATGTGCTCGTGCACGGCGAGGCAGAGCGCAACGACATGGTTCAGTACTTCGCCGAGTTGCTCAATGGGTTTTCTGTGACGAAGAACGGTTGGGTTCAGTCTTATGGCTCTCGCTGTACCCGACCATCCATCCTGTGGGGCGACGTCTCGCGACCCGAGCCGATGACGGTTCGGTGGGCTATCTATGCCCAGTCTTTGAGTGAGAAGCCGGTCAAGGGCATGCTGACGGGACCGGTGACCATCCTCGCATGGTCGTTTGTCAGGGATGATCAGCCACTCGCAGAAACGTCACGACAGATCGGCCTGGCGCTGCGCCAGGAGATTGCGGACCTTGAGGCGGCCGGCATCGGTGTCATTCAGGTCGACGAACCGGCATTACGTGAGCTCCTTCCATTGAGGAAGCGCGATCAGGAGGCCTACCTCGAGTGGGCGGTGGGTGCGTATCGGTTGGCGACATCTGGGGTACGGGACGATACGCAGATTCACGCCCACCTGTGCTACTCGGAGTTCGGTGAGATCATCGATGCGATCGACGGGCTGGCGGCCGACGTGACATCCATCGAGGCGGCTCGTTCTCGCATGGAGGTGCTTCCTGCCATCAAGGAGCACGGATTCGAGCGGGGCATCGGCCCCGGCGTCTGGGACATTCATTCACCCAGGGTGCCGACGACCCAGGAGATCGCTGGCCTCCTCATGGAGGCGCTCGCCTTCATTCCTGGTCCGTTGCTGTGGGTCAATCCCGACTGTGGACTCAAGACCCGGGCGTACCCCGAGACCTTGGCATCCCTCAAGAACATGATCGCCGCGACGAAGGTGGTTCGTGGCCGTTAGGCCGATGCCAAGCGGCACTAGCGTTCCACAGGCTGGTTACAGAGACAGTTCGACCGGCGCCCCGCGGGAGGCAACGAGGGGGGGAGGTGGTGCCTCACCGCGGGAAGCCGGTCGTGCCACGTCCTCAGGACGCAGCATCGTGGCAGTTTATACCATGGGATCGAGTGGGCCTTCACCCACCGCGAGGTCGGCCAGCGCCTCTCGGATGGTGCCGAGTTCCTCGTCCGTGAACGTCAGGGCGGCGGCCGGAACCCAACCATCGACTTGTTCGGGGCTGCGGGCTCCGACGATGGCACCCGTGACCCCAGGAAAGGTCAGGGTCCACGCGACGGCGATTGCCCCGACGGTGGTGTCGTGTGCCTCAGCGATCGGGCGGAGCCGTTCGACCAGGGCGAGTCTCCGCTCGAGCTCGTCGCCCTGGAATCTTGCATCGTGTCGACGCCAATCGTCTTGAGGTAGGGCGGCCAGCTTCTCCTTGGTGAAGGCCCCCGTGAGGGCACCGGAGGCCATCGGGGCGTACACGATGACCCCCGTATCGTGCGCGGCGCACCACGGAAGGATGTCGGCGGCCACCTCCCTCTGAATCATGCTGAAGGGGGGCTGAAGCGAATTGACGTGCCGGATGGCCTCGCACGTTTCGAGGTCGGGAATGAGATGGTTGGACAGGCCGATCGCCCGGACCTTCCCCGCGTCAACTAGTTCGGCGAACACCGGCCAGTAGTCCTCGACGGTGGTGTCGTCCTCGCTGGGCCAGTGCATCTGGAGGAGGTCGATCCGTTCGACCTCGAGCCGCCGAAGCGACTGTTCGACCTCGCCCAGAAGGGAGGCCGGATTGCCGACGCGCTTCGGCATGGCCATCGGGTCGTCGTCCCAAATGAACCCCGCCTTGGTGAAGATGTACGGACAGTCGGCCGACGGGATGGCCTTCATCGCCTGGGCAACGACCATTTCGGAGCGACCGAGGCCATAGAGCGGGGCGGTATCGACCCAGTTGATTCCCCGCTCGACGGAATGGACGATGGCACGGATGGAGGAATCGTCGTCTTGGGGACCCCAGCCGAAGGCCCACTCCCCTCCGCCTATGGCGAAGGTGCCGAGGCCCACGCGGGTGATGGACATGTCCGTGCCGCCAAAGGGCACGACGGGAAGGGTATCGTTCATGGACTCAAGCGTACGGCGAAGTCCGCTGGGTTCCTGAACCTGGGACCCTAAACCTCGGGTTCAGAGGTGCGCATGCGGCGGGAGGCAATGATGAACCAACCGCCGAGGGCCATGAGCGCGAGGGCGAGCGCAATCCTCCACAGGAGGCCGTAGGTTCCCGTAGCCGCGAGTTCGGCACCCGTGAGGGTGACTCCGATGGTGGCGTCGTCGACTGCGCTGAGCGTTCTGGCTACGAGGCCGGTGGTATCGACCCACTCGACGGTGGCGACGTTCTGCAGGGACCCGGGTGGGGTCGACGGTCGAACCGTGGCGGTCACGATGATGTTCGGCGTGGTCCTTCCCCGCGCAAGGGTTCCGCCGAGGTCGCACGTCAGGGTGCCACCGTAGCCATCGATGTCCTTGCCGGTGACACCGCAACTCGACCAGCCCGGGACCGTCGGGTCGGTGGAGGCGTACATCACGATCGAGTCGACGTGCAACGGGGAGGGGATGGGATCCGTCAGGGTGACGTCATCCGTCGAGCCATAGGACATGCTCTGAACGTTGATGGTGTACTCAACCGTGGATCCGCGCTCGACGATCGTCGGCACGGCACCTTTGTTGACGATGAGCACCGGAGCGGTGGTGGAGTCATCCTCATTGTTCGTGAGATCGGGGTCGGGCGTGTTCGAGTCCACGGTGGCCGTGTTCACGTCGGTGTTCGACCAGGTGGCATCGGCCCGAACCGCGAACTCGAACCATGTAGCGCCTCCGTTGGGGAGGATCCCACCGTTGGAATCCAGGGAGCAATCGATCCGAGCCGGATCCCCGGCGTTCACGACGCAACTCCAGGTGTCGGTGGACGCCATGTCGACGAGGTTGAGGTAGGTCAGGCCGCCCGGCAGGTGATCCTCGACGGTGACGGTGAGGGCGTCCGAGGGTCCAGCGTTGGCGATGTCGACACGGAAGGTCCCCGTGCCGTTGGCGGGGATATCGAGGGACGTGGTCGTCTTGATGAGCGACAGGTCGGCGAGGCCGAGGGGGTCAGATGTCGTGTCCGTGTTGTTCCCCGGAACAAGGTCCACAGGTGAGAGGAAGACGTCGGCGGTGTTGTCGATGTTGCCGGTGACGCCGGGCAGGATGGTCGCCTCGACGGTCAGGGTAGGCAAGGATGCCAAGGCGTCGAGGGTCGCCGCCGACGGCGTGCAGACGAGTTCGCCGCTGCCGTTCACCGGGTTGCACGTCCATCCCGTCCCGCTCGTGCTGACCGAGCTCCAATCAAGTGTCGCCGGTAGCGTGTCGGTCACCGTGAATGGTGCGACGGCGTCCGAGGGGCCGTTGTTGGTCACGTCGATGTCCCACGTGATCGTATCGCCAGCGAAAAAGGGGCCTCCGACAGTCGTCTTCACGAGTTGGATGTCGGCGGCGATGACGGTGGTTGCGGTATCGACAAAGGTGTTGTTCCCAGGGATGAAGTCGAGGGTCTCGTTGGAGACGGTCACAGAGTTGTCGAAGGGGGTGCCAAATGCGAGGTTGGCGGGAAGCGTGACGTTGACGGTGAGTTCATCGAGGTCAAAGCCATTCGCCAGCGGTCCCGGATGGGTGAAGGTCACTTGGCCCGGTAGTGAGGATACATCGACACTCCAGTTATCGCCCTCGAAGCCGTCGTAGGTCGCGTCGGCGGGAAGAGTATCGACGACGACGAAGTCCCCCACCGCTTCGTCGGGGCCGGTATTGGTCACCCGGACGGTCCACGAGAAGGTGTCGCCCGCCGTCGGGTCACCCGTGTGCGTCTTTTCGATGGTGACGTCTGCACGGTCGATCGTTATCGACGCCCAAGTATCGTCTTCGTACTCCCCGTCGGCGTTTCCTGTATCGCCCAAGATATCCTCCACCGTCACTTCCACGTGGTTCCAGTGAAAAAAAGAACCGCCCGTGTTGGCCATCGTCCATATGGCCCCGGGGTCGGGCCATAGGGGCCCGTCGACGGGGTGGGCCGTATAGACGATCGTCACGGACCCGTCAGGGTCGAGGTTCGGGAGCGTGGGCGAGGACCACGTGAGATCCTGGCCAGCGATTGCCGGATCACCCGCCGGGTTGCCGTCGATGGTCGTCGAGCCCGTGTCGTACACCCAGTCTACGGGAAGGGTGTCGACGACCTCGAGGTTTTGCGCGAGGCTGTCACCTTCGTTCGTCACGACGATCGAAAACGCGTGCGGGACGCCGATATAGGCAGGCCCGGGGTCGGGCGTCTTGACGATGTCCGGGTCGGGGAAGTCGGGTGTCACGACGGCGTCAGCCCAGGGCAAGGGCGCGACATTGTAGAAGCGTCGCTCGGCATCGTCGTAGACGGTGCCGGTGGGGTCAGTGGGGTGGGAATAGTAACCCGTCACGGTCGCTACGTTGGTGAAGACATCGGCGGAGTGGAGCAAGGAGGAATCCATGAGGATCGCATCATAGGTGAAGGCGTCGGTGTTATTGGGGGCGCTAACCTCGAGATCGAGGAGCGGCTGGGGAGGTGTGGGATCCCACGAGATCGTCCCGCCGCCGGTCGCCGCGGCACCGCTGATCGTGCCGTCATCGGAGATGGTCCCCGCGTCGACGATCACGCCGTCGGGAACGATGTCATTGACGGTGACGTCGTAGGCCGTCGAGTCACCGTTGTTCGTGACGGTGACGGTATAGGTGAAGATCTCGCCCGGGGCGACCCCGTCGGAGTTATGGCCATTGACGAGTTTGGCGATGTCTACGATCGGCTCGACGACGTTGACCGTCGCACTGATGGACGTGTTCACGTCGGGTGAATACGAGGTGTCGGGGAGCGGACCGTTGGGGAGGTCGATCGTCGACCAGCGAAGGCTCGCCGTGTTGACAAGGTCGAAGTCGTTCACATTCTCCCAGTAGTCGAGCACGGTTGCCGTGTATGTCAGCGTGATGAGGCGTTCTTCGGAAAAGTCCTCGACGTCACCAAGCCACCACCCGATACTCGAGTCAATTGCGGTGAGGTCTTGCCATTCTCCGGGGAAGTGAGTGTCGTCCATGCAGTCGTCGAGACCCGCGTTGTACGAGCACGTGATGGCGATGGAGGCTGGATCCAGGCTCAGGCCGTCTGGGAAGTCGTCGATGAGGGCGGCGTCGTAGAAGTTGACGTCTGCGGGGAGGGTGACGGTGATCGTGTAGTGGCGTTTCTCACCGATGGTGGCGTCTGGTCCATCCACGGTCTTCGACATGATCGCACCGAGGACGGTCACGACTTCAGTAGTGGGATCGGGGGAGTACGTCGCACGATCGGTCAGGGGGGGTGGGTCATCGAGACTATAGCCGGTGATGGTGGCCGAGTTCGTGTAGGTCGCAAGACCTGCGGCGTCCGGGTCAACGGTTGCCTGGTAGGTCAGCGTCTCGTAGTTGGCGATTCCAGAGAGGAGGGACCCGACGTCCCAGACGATCCGGGTACCTGAGCAGGAGAGGTCATTGTCGATTATCGCGGTGCCTTGACTTGGAGAGAGGGGACTTGGGGTGATGACGGTGAGCCCGTCCGGCACGCAGTCGATCACCTGGGTGTCGAAGGACGTGGGCCGGTTGTCCACATCGTTGTTGCCCGCGGTGAGGGTGTAGGTGACCGTCTCGCCCGCGGTCACCCAGTCGGGGACGGCCTGTTTGCCGATCGTCGGGTTTGGGGTGATGACGTAGAGGTCGGCCGTCGCGGTCGTAGGTGGTTGTGTGACGCTTGTGAATGTCGCGGTATTGGTCCGGGGGGTGGTGGTGTTGTGACCCCACGTCCCCACCGGGTTGACGTGGGCGTAGAGGTCAACCGAGAACACCTGGTCGGCGTCCGTGTCGTTGATATGCGTGGTCGGGAAGGTTAGCGTGCCCGTTGCTGTATCGAGCGAGAAGTCGGTCGAGTCAAAAGGGGGATCAGTGACGGGGTAGGTCACCGTCGTAAGGGTGTCGTGGATGGTCCAGTAGCCCGGATTGGGGAGAGCATCGGAGAGAACGCCGTTTTGAACCGTCGTATGGGCCGGGACCGTCGCAGAGTAGGTGAAGTGCACGATCTCGCCCTTGACCGCTTGGTCAACGCCGTTGTTTGTCACGTCGAATTCGGTGGTGAGGGACTTCGCTACCGAGGCCGAAGGTAGGTAGACATTCGAGTCGTCCCGCGTGGAGGTGCCGGGGGTGTTCCACAGGGCGCTCAGCGATGTGTCGTACGAGTCGGTCGGGTAGTACGTCTGGAAGTCGGGGTCGAGCGAGGTATTGACGGCGCCTGTATAGCTGATGATCGAGGCGGTGTTGTCGTGACTGGTCGCGACGGAGGTCCCGATGGGAATCGTCACGTCGTACGTCAGGGTTTGTTGGGCCTCGAGGGGTAGTCCGACGTAGGGGACGTCGACCCCCGTCCAGATGACGACGGACCTTGTGTTGAGGGTCGGGTCCATCCCCGCGGGGTAGCCGGGGTCGCCGGGATCGTAGGCGGTCCCGGTCGCAAGAAGGTTGGGGATGCTGATCGCCGAGACGTCAGCCTTCGTGATCCCGGCTGGGAGGACGTCCCACACGACGGCGTTGTGGGCCTCATACGGCATGGTATGGAGGTCGACGCGGTAGGTGACTACCTCTTCCTCGCGCACCTCGATCCCGTCGCGATTCGAGGCGAACTCCGTGCCGAAGGGATCATCTTCGAAGAGAGCTAGGCGCGTCGAGGACGAAATCAAGGAGTTGTCGAGGACGCTCTCGACGCCCTTGACGAGTTCGAGCTCGGGCTGGATCTCGATCTCGGCCTGGTCCCTGAGGAAGTACAGGACGCCCTCGACGTTCTGCTGTCGGTACTTCATGAGGTTCTCGGGCTTGTCGAGGATCGGCCCGTTCGAGGGGGCGTCCACGGTCGCCCAGAGGTCGACGACGAGAACCTGGCCACGCGTGACGTAGAGGTCGGGGTTGATGAGGTCACCAAGGTGGCCGAGTTTCCACTCGAGCCGGCCATCGGCGGCGTGGGTCGCGTCCTCCTGGATATCTCCGGCCGGCACGGAGTTCGGGAGGGCGGTGTCGATCTCGTGCCCCGCGTACGTCAACCCACGCGGAAGGAAGTCCGTGACGACCGGGTTGCGGACGTCGATCGAGGAGGGGAAGTTCACGGTCAACTGGAAGCACACGGTATCGCCGAGGCGGAATCCGGGTTCCGGGCCGACGACGAACGTGCCGTTCGTGCAGGGGTTTACACCGGGGCCAAGATCGACGTCGACCTCATCGCGAGGCATGACTCGCTTGCTGATGGTCGTAAGGTCGGAACCGATACCGGCGCCGGAGTCGTCCCACACAAACCAGTCGTCGGGGAACCAGTCTAGGAGATCGGGAATCGCATAGTCCGTCGCGTCGAACTCGACCGTGTTGCCGAACCCATCACCCGAGGTTGTTGGTCCATAGATGCTGGGGGCGAGTTCGTAGGCACCGCGGTTGAGCGCGTCGAAGGTGATGTCGTAGGTCTCGTTCGGCCCCAAGATGAAGTTGTCGGGGTTGGGGTCGGCAACGGTGTTCGGGCGGAACACGATGACGAACGTGCCATCCCCATACGCGTCGACGGAGACCATCCGCGCTCCCGTGACGGTTCCGGGGACGAGGCACTCGGCGGGAATGGTGATGCCATCGTGCACGATGAGGGTCGTGCCTGCGGGCATGAGCGGGCACAGTCCGTTGGGGAGAGTGTCCGTGATGACAATGTCCTTGGAGTTCATGTATTCGCTCTGGCTCAGGTGCAGGTTGAACCCGGTGAGCTGGCCGACCACGAACGGGTCGCCGCTGGTGACGGTTTTGAGGATCGCGAGATCCATTGCGTAGATGGTGTAGTCGGCGCGGTCCGGCGTTGCCCGGTCGGCTCCCGTGCGGACGATGCCTTGGTAGTCGCCGATGACGTTCGCAACGTTGGTCCAGGTGTCGCCGTCCTCATGGCTGGTGGGACTACCGTGTCGGGTGGAGTGGGTGTCGATGATGTTGTTGTTGTCGAGGTTCGAGCCTTGCTCGAGGGATCCGGCGGTGGGTGCACCCCCAACCCCTTCCCATGTCACGGTGTTCTCGTAGAGAGGGATCCCCGCGGCGTAGCGAACGAGTTTGGTCTCTCCTGCTGTGAGGATCCCGAGGTTCCACGTCACTTGCGTGTAGACCTCTCCTTCCGTGATCCCATACTGGGTGGCGAGCGCAGAGGTGGCCTCGATGGTGTCGACGGTGTTGGGGAGGATGCAGTCAGGCGGCGGAGTGGCGTTTTCCATGAGGGGAGCGTTGAGGTACTCGTTTATTGTCGGGTCGGCGGGCTCACGGTCCACCGTAGAGTTGTCCTCCTCGCGGCAGCCGAGGAACTCCAGGCCGGCGGGGATGTGGTCCACGAGGATGACGTTGTCCGTGGGGCCCTCGGTCGTGTTCCGAATCGTGATGGTGTAGACCGTGGTCTGATCGTGGACACCGCGCGGGAGTTCGGACTCGGGGTGGGGCTCCGACTTGGTCATGTTGAGGGCGATCATGTCCGTTGTCGCCGGGGTGGGGCCCTCTTCCGTGGTGGCGGCCTCGGCGATCGGCCCACCGACGCCAGTCGACCCGTTGAACACCGGCAGGTACGTCGGGTCGCTGCTCAGGGCGGAGTAGGCATCGATGGAGTAGGTAGAGCCGACGGGAAAGACATCGGTGTCGGCGGTTTCGCCAGCGCCCGAGAAATCACGTGGAAAAGGCTGGGTTGGGTGAACGGTGACGGAGCCGCCGAAGGTGCCATTCATGGGAAGGTCGGAGACGTCCTCCCATACCCAGCGGACTATGCCCGCGGGGATAGGAGTGAGTGGAAGCGTGGTAGGTGGGTGGGTGGCGTCGTACATGACGGGGGTACCCAAGCTCGAACTGACGAAGGTGACCCCCACAGGCACGTCGAGGATGAGCCCGAGGTTGAAGCCGTCAAGCGTGCCGTCTGTATTGGTGGCTGCGAAGTCGTAGGTCGTGTCGTCACCCGCGATGACCTCGGCGCTGCCTGAGAGGGACAACGACATGGTGGGGCCAGCAGCAGAGGCGGCTGGCGCGGTCGCAATGACGGTTAGGGAAGAGAAGACGAGGATGGGGAGGAGGAACCGTGACATCCACCGTGAAGGTGATGAAGAAACGAAAAAACGAGGGTCAGAGCCCGATTGGGGCCGACCCTCTCGCCAGCTAACGCTCGCTGGACCCGAGGCCCTCATGGGAGGAGTGTATTCAAGACTTGGCGATTAGGACATACTCATTCGTTTGCGGTCGGTAATGCGCATGGCTATCGGCCCCACGACGGCGAGGATGAGGACGTACGCGGCGGCTAGGGAACCGAGTTGGGCATCGACACCTGCGGCCACGCCAAGGCTCGCGATGATGATGGAGAATTCGCCCCGGGGGATGAGGGCATACGCGACCCGCCATTGTGCCCGTCGCCCCAGTCCCGCTCGAGTTGCGGCGAAGAGTCCGGTGGCGATTTTTGTCGCAATTCCGATGGCTGCGAGGGCAAGGGCGGGAATGAGAACGGGGAGCAGTGTTGCGGGATCGACCCTCATGCCAAAGAAGACGAAGAAGAAACCGCCGAAAACGTCTCTGAAGGGGGGTAGGAGGATCCGGACGTCGTCCGCCACCTGTCCAGAGAGGGTGACCCCCAGCAGGAATGCCCCGACCGCCGCGGAAACCTGAACGGCATCGGCGACGCCCGCGACGAGGAAGGTGATCCCGAGGACCGTGAGGATGAGGAGTTCACGCGAATGAGAGTGGATGGCCCGCGACACCCGATCCCCAAGGTGGAAAGCGATCGTGAACGCCAGGGCAACCACCCCAAGCGCGATCCCGATGGAGAGTGCTCCTTGGGTGAGGCTGGCCCCGACCACGAGGACGGCGACAATCGGGAGGAAGACCGCCATGACGATGTCCTCCATGACGAGGAGGCTGAGCACGATGGGGGTCTCCCGGTTGGCGATACGCCCGAGATCGTTGATGAGCCGAGCGATGATTCCCGAGGAGGAGATGTAGGTAACTCCGGCGAGAAGGAAGGAGGCCGTGGCGCTCCAACCGAGGAGTAGACCCGCGGCGAAACCAGGTAGGCCATTGAGAAGGCCATCGACGAGTCCGGCGAGCCAGGTTGAACGGAGCCCATCTTTGAGGTCCTCTGGTGAGTACTCGAGCCCGAGGAGGAGAAGAAGAAGGATGACTCCGATTTCCGCCCCCACGGACAGGAACTCGTCACCGACATGAACCGGGAATGGGCCCCCCTTTCCGAGCAGAAGGCCACCGACGAGATAGAGGGGGACCGACGGGATTCCAATGCGCGCCGCGAGTCGACCGAGCAAGGCCAGGACTAGGAGGACGACACCCAGCCCGATAAGGATGTTCCCGACGTCTACCGCGGCTTCGCCTACGACCGCATCGGGCACCGCCGTCATGTGCCCGTGAGGATCGAGCCCGCGGCGCTGACCGCGCCGGAAGCTCCCATGACGAGGACGACATCGCCGGCGATGAACTCGAAACTGGGACCCGGTCCGGGCACCGCGTGCTCGCCCCGGATGACCGCGACGATGGAGGCCGAGGTCAGGGTCCGGATCCGGCCGTCGGCGATGGTCTTGTTCGTCAATCCCCCGGAGTCCGGCATCGTGATCCACTCGATCGCAAGGCCTTCGACGGTGTGGCGAAGATCCTCAAGCTTCTCCGTGATGGTGGTTCCACCCAGAAGTTCCGCGAGTCGACTGGAATCGCGCTCGCCGAGTTCGATGGTGCCGCGGCAGGCATCGGGATCCGTGCGGTCGTAGATGGCCATGTCCCGTTTGCCGTTCCGACGGACAACCACACCGACGCGGTCCCCAGACTCGGTTGTGAACTCGTAACGCACGCCGACACCGGGCAGCTTTGTCTCGAAAATCTCCATGACCCGAGCATGGCACGCCTCACGTGGGGGGTCCAGGCGCCCGCGCTAGTGCGGGGCTCCTTCGTTGGCCAGATTGGTCAATCGCGCCCATCCGAGTCGCCACAGGAGAGGATTTGCAGACGTCGCGTATAGCAAGGCGCGAAGCAGGCGATACCCGTGGGTCCGTTCAAGTGTCGCGTGGGAAATGGTCCCGTAGGCACGAAAGAAGTCTCGTTCGGCGGTGCTGGGGACGAGAAGGAGGGCGGCACCAAGATCGGCGGCAGGGTCTCCGGCTCCGAAGGTCCACCACGCACCGATGCCGGCGAAATGGCCGCCGTCGGAAACGGCGTACCGAGGATCGAGGTTGCCGTGCGTCCATCGAGGAGTGACATCCACGATTGTGTCTACGGCACTCTCCCACCTCTCGGAGAAGACCACGGGGTCAAGGCGTTCCCCGCGGGGGCCGGTCAGGGTCATAAGTGCGGAACACAGGTCGTGCCAGGATTTCCGGTGGCGCGCGAGCGTGGTGCCGGAGTCCTCACCGGTTGGAGCGGAGGGAGGGGCTGCGGAATGGACCTGGTGGAGCGCCCGCCCCAGGGCAAGGGCAGCCGCATCGTTGTATTCGACGACGGCGGCATTGCTGCCGGGAATCCAGTGGTCGATCTCCCAATGGAAAGGGTAGTCCGGCAAGGGTTCGCCCGACCGAAAGGGGATTCCGGCGGGGAATGACCATTCCGCAGATACGAGGTCGAGCCATTCGGCGGAGGACGCCATGGCCTCGTCGATTCCGGGGACGGTAGGCAAGTTGAGGCACAGACTGTCTCCGAGCCGAATCGTGAGGTGATCGTCTAGAACGAATCGCCTACCGAAGTCGAGAGAGGCCAGGTCTGGATGTTGGTCCCGAACGAGGGCGGCAATCACCTCGTCACTGATGTCGATGTGCTGAGTATGTCTACGGGAATCCCCGCCCACGCCTTGACTGTAGTCGCCCTCCCACACCTTGATCGGGAACAGGGCCGAGGATTTCAGGCGCTCCCGAAGAAGGGCTCATCTCAGACACCTAGAGGAAGTACCGTTGAGGTGGAGGAGACATGCGCGCTACCCGTGTTCATCGGTTTGGCAATCTGGCGGATGTCACCGTCGACCGCATTCCAGAGCCGACCCCCTCGTCCGATCAGATCCTTATTCGCGTGGTCTCTGCCGCACTCAACCCCATCGACTACAAGGTTGCGATCACCGGGCATCGGGGGGACAGGCGACTTCCGCTGACCCTCGGATTCGATGCGGTCGGGACCGTTGAGACCATCGGAGCTGAGGTGACCTCTGTATCGGTTGGGGATCGCGTATGCGCGATGACAGACATCATGGAGCCGGGAACCGCGGCGGATCTCGTGGTGGTCCGTGAGCGCAACGTTGCCCGGGTTCCGGCCGAGGTACCGGATCCGATCGCGGCAGGCCTACCTCTCGCCGGGTTAACCGCTCTGCAGGCTTGGAGCCTCGCGGGAGTCGAGGAGGGGCAGTCGGTCCTGATTCATGCCGGGGCCGGAGGTGTGGGTCATATCGCTATCCAGTTGGCGAAACTGCGTGGCGCGACGGTCTACGCGACCGCCTCATCACGGAACCTTGACCTGCTCGATGAACTCGGCGCAGACCATCCGATTGACTATCAAGCGACGTCACCCGTGCGATTTTCCGGTTTGGTTGACGCTGTCCTCGATACACAGGGGGGAACCGTGGCGGCGGCGACCCTCCGGGCGATGAAACCGGGGTCCACGCTCGTGAGCATCGTCGGTTTCCAGCCGGAGGAGGGCGAGGCCAGGGCCGACGTTCGGGTCGAGCGCATGCTCGTCGAGCCAAGGGCCGCCGAGTTGGAGACGCTCGTTGGCCTCATCGCCGACCATCGATTGAGGGTCGTCGTCCATGACACCACTCCACTCGAGCGTATTGTCGATGCCCTCCAGGCCCTTCACGCGGGACATACCGCCGGGAAGCGCATCATCGCGGTGGCCTAACGCTGGGTCGTGTCCGGCCTTCCACGTATGCTTCCGCCATGTCGACCCGTCGTGAAACAGTTCAGTACATCCTTGAGCAACTCGAACCCCTCGACGTGAAGGCTCGGGCCATGTTCGGCGAGTTCTGCTTGTGGTGCGACGAGAAGCCGGTGGCGCTCGTTTGCGACGAGACTCTCTTTCTTAAACCCACACAGGCCTCGGAGGGTCGGGGGATGGATGAGGCGGAGGCATACCGCGGTTCAAGGCTCTATCGGGTTGTGGGGGTCGACCTTATCGAGGATCCCGAGAGGCTTCGGACCCTGATACAGGCGACGGCTGATGCCCTCCCGATGCCCAAACCCAAGCGTCCCCGCACGCAGCGTCCGCAAGATCAGTAAACGGATCGGGTGATCGCTCAACCGCTGGTATACCCTTCAGTGCGAGGGAGGATTCATGTCGCGAGATGTGTTCATTCAGGCGTTCGCCCGGGGTATGCCGGTGCACATCCGGGCTGACGCTGTCCGGATGCTCGCCGACCCATATGTCATCGATCGGTCTGAGGGCTTTGCCTCGATTAAGACACCAGACGGTGGAGCGGATTTTCTAGGTTACGGCGAAGACGGAGGATTGGCCGTCGTCGGCCCCACGGGGGCGGAGATCTGGGACCTAGTTATCGCGATCGCCCAGGTGACCGGTGCCGTGATCATGCCCGTCGGAAAGCCACCCCTGGTCGTGGACGAGATGAGGATCAAGGATCTTCCCAAGGAGTCGCAGGTTCTGGCTGGGCTCGTGACGACGGGGGCGGAACTCATGGCCGCGCTGGGGATCGGGCGATGAGCGGGATGACAAAACCAGGAATGGTAAAGGTAGGTGAGACACTGAAGGAAGACACGGCGCGACATCGATAGGAATATGCGTCTACTATCAATCGTTAGTAGAGAAGGTGAGAGGTTCGCCTCAGTGCCCGTTCGAACGATGCCGAAAGTGTTACTGTCGGTTTAGACGATGCATTTGCGTTAACAAGGAGGCATGAGATGCGTAGATTCGACGAAGAAGAGGAATAGTACTAGCCAACGGCTTATCTAAGAGGACGCTCGGTGTTCACCGAGCGTCCTCTTTCTCTTGGTGGTACGTTGACCACAGATGTCTGGTTTGCCAGCACCGTGAGCAGAGGTTGGTGAGAATACGATGGAGTGGGCGATCATCGGGGGCGTGTCTTGCAGCCTTCTTGCTTCAGTCGGTTTCTTTGGGATTCTTCAGGTTCTTAAACCAGATATCCAGATCTCAGAACACATTGCATGCCAGCCCTGCAACGCACCGAATGAGGACGGGGCGGAGTATCGGATCAAGATCCTCAATAGGTCGCGACGCGCAGCTGTTGATGTCAGAATCTCTGCGTTCCTTGACAAGCCACGGAAGATTCCTGGCCCATCGGGCACAAAGGGCGGGGCGATGCACATGATGGAGCCGCTTCCCTTGAGATCAGAGACTGTGAACGTCGTTCCGGGGCGTAGACGGAAGGACCCTGATACTCGGCATGCATTCCGAACTCGTTTCATCGGCGATCTCGAAGAAGAGTGGGGCGACGACCAGACCTATTCCATTGTGGTACGAATCTTCGCCAAAGATGGATGGTCGGGAACAGTGCGCCAATTTCAACAGGTCTATCCACTGAAGACAGACATCGTTGACGGGGTATTCGAGTATGGAGATTCACTCATAGTCGCATCAGCGAAACCACCGAGGACCCGCAAGCGAGTGAAGCCAGCCGGGTAGAGGGTCTACAGCAATAGTGCTGGACTCCTCGGCGCACTCGGTTAGTCCCGATCCGATTTCGTGTCGGCGGCGTCCCGTGCTCCCTTGGCGTCCTCGGGGCTCAAAGTAAGTATCGCCCGTAGAAACTCCTCAGGGTCAGGTCTTGGCTCGTCCTTCGGTTCATCCACCATGCCTCCAGGTTACGTGCTTGTCGGTGGTTGGGGTCCCCTTCAAGTCAGGGGCTTGTAGGCGAGCCTCCTTCCGGCCACGTTCTCTAGCAGTGTCCGCATCCGTTCACTGTCGGTCTTGCGGCAGTAGGTAGCGAGCCAGGCGAACTGTTCCAGGTAGCGGTCTAGGTGCCACAGGCTGACGTGGTGGTGGGTGCCGTCGAGGGAGCGCTTCAACTGGGAGAAGAATCCCTCGGCGGCGTTTGTGGTTGCCCCGCTCTTGGTCTTATATTCACCTGCCTTGTGGTTCACGGTCTCGTGGGCCGCGAAGTCTGGAGCCATTTTGCTGTAGTACCTCGCAGAGTCGGTCCACAGGTGAGTGTTCTCGGCGTCTAGGTGCTTGCCGAGTGTCTTGCGGAGGTTCTTGGCCTGCACGTCGATGATGCTCTCAGCACGAACCTCGCGAGTCTCGTGGTGGACCAAAGCCAATACGGGGATCTTGTCCGATCCGCCTACGGCCTTGCGGGCTTTCTCTTGGGGGTTGTTGCGGTGACGGTTCTTCGGGTCGCCACCGATCCAGGTTTCGTCAGCGATCACGGTCCCACGTAGCAGGGACGCTACGGGCTCACGCTTCATGGCTTCACGAATCCGGTGGAGCATGTGCCACGCGCTCTCGTTGGTGATGCCGTACTTGCGGGATACCTCACGGGCAGAGATGCCGTTCTTGGCCGAGCACATCTCGAAGATGACCATCAGCCAAGTGCGAAGCGGAATCTTGGTGCCGTGGAAGATCGTGTTCGTCAACACCGAGAACTGCTTACGGCAGGACGCACACTTCCAAACCCGCCGTTCCGACTTCGAGCCGGTGCGGGTCTTGCGGTCGGTCCCGTTCACGGGCTTGAGGAAGTAGAACTTCCCAACCTCGCCACAAAGGGGGCAAGCATCGGGTTCCCCACCCCACCGTAGTTTCTCCAGGAGTAGGTAGGCGTCAGCCTCCGACGTGACCCGCTGTGCGAGTGCCGGGATGCTGAACTCCTGGTTCTTACTCATGTCTCTATTGTCCCAAATCCGCGTGGGTTTGTCAACCCGCATCGATTCGGATTGAGGCTATGTCAGTCCACTCTCGTGGGCCTCTTTCACAAGAGCCTGCATACGCAGAACCTCGCTCAGGCCCTCCCCGTTGGTGATCGGAGACGTGTCCGCTCCACAAATGAACCGCTTGCGTAACTTCCGGTTCTTTCGGCCCCAAGACATGTGCTTGCCTGTTTGCTGGTACTCCCGGATTAGGGCGCGGTTGATGGTTGACGCGGGCGATTTGGCAGTGCCCCTCAACTCTATACTGAGGCCGTCAAGATTCCGCGAAAGGGTTCCCAAACCGTCTAGATCAGACGCTCGGAACCGGTGCCAAACGACGAGCAGCAGAACACCAACAGCCAGGCACAAGTATGCGGATATCCACCAAGGCCGCAGGCTCGGGTCGTCCTCGATCACCGCAAGGGCAAACAGGCCAGCACCACCGACCGAGGTCATGATGGCCCCTGCTTCCCTGATGGTTGCCTCCCATTGGCTCTCCGCCACGCCTCAGAGTCTACGACCCGGCCACCTATCGCGCGTGGGTTTGTCATCCCGCTCATCGCCGGGGATCGTCGAGGATCAATCGTACGACGAGACCGACAAGCCGCCGCTCTGATTCCGGACGGCGTTTGGTTCGGGAGCACCATTCCGCGAGAGAGAGTCACGCCGCTTGCTGTCTCGGAGCGCAAACACGGGAACCCTTACGTTTCCTGAACGTCGTGCAACCTATCGTCGACATCGTCACAGAAATGGAAGTGCCGTGTGGTGCCGAGGAGACGGAGCGAACGATGAGGAAGACGATCCATCGATCGATGATCGTGGGCTTTTGTCTGGGAGTTCTGGGCCTGAGCGCATGCTCGGGTGGTTCAGATGGTCCTGGAGTCCTGAGTCTCGATACACCGGGAGTCCAGCCGGGGGTCAGCCCAACGAGCGACGCGAGTGCAGAGGAGCAGGCCCTCGCCTTCGCCCAGTGCATGCGCGACAACGGCATCGACTTCCCCGACCCGACGGTCAACGCCGATGGCTCCCCATCCTTCGAGGGGGCCTTTGGACGATCGCAGGAAGGGGGTTTCGATCCGGGAGACACCTCCTTCAGGGATGCCATGGATTCGTGCGACTCGCTCATGCAAGGAATCGTCATGGCCAACGGCCGCGGAGGGCCGGGAGGAAACTTCGACCCGGAGGCCATCCAGGAAGCCATGCTTCCGTACACAGAGTGCTTGCGGGAGCAGGGCCTCGACGTGGGAGACTTAACGATGCAGCGGCCGGATGACACGGTTCGCACCATTCCTGATGTTGCCCCAAGCGGGGGAGGGACGGCCGTCTCCGGCCCGCCGCAAGGCGAAGCGGGTGGGGGCTTCAACCGCGCCGACATGTTCGCTCGGATGCTGGGACAGGACCCCACCGATCCCGCGTGGATCGCGGCAAATGACGCATGCGGCTTGCTACTGGACGACGCGTTCGGCGGACAGGGCCCGATGACCGCTGGAAGTGAGGGCTAGGTGGCCTCGAAGGATGATGCCGACAAGCCCGTCGTCACCCTTGAACGGCTGGCCGAGATTATCGGCGGGCGAGCGAGGAAGGGACGGCGCACAGCGGCCATCGCGGGGATCGTCGGGCTCGTCGCCGGGGCGGGCCTCGCCTCGGCAGGGTACGCGATCGCCAACTCTCGGTCGGACCAGGGGGAAGGGGTCCAGGTCGACCTGACGACCGTTGCCGCCGAGCGGCGAGACGTCACCTTGTACACGGACTTCGCGGGCTCTCTTGGCTATGACGAAACGGCAACGGTGTCGGCAAGAACCGCAGGAGTGGTGACGAGCGTTGCCACGGAGGGAACGGACCTCGCGCGTGGCAACGTTTTATACGCGATCGATTCCGAGCCCGTTGCCCTGCTGTACGGCGAACTGCCGGAGTGGCGCACCCTCTCGACCTCGTCCGTGGACGGACCGGACATCATGCAACTCGAGACCAACCTTGCGGCTCTCGGATACACCGCCAGTGGTCACATGACCGTCGACGACGACTTCACGTACTACACGGGCGTGGCACTCAAGGCCTGGGAGACGGACCTGGGGATGTCCAGCCCCGATGCCTCGTTTGATGCGGCCGAGGCCGTCTTCCTCCCTGGGCCCATCCGAGTGGATTCCGCCGTGACGCGCGGAACCGTCGCCGCAGAGGGGACGGAGATCCTCACGGGGGCGATTGTCGATAGGGTCACGGATGAGGTCGTGGGGGATCACGGCGTGACGTCGACCGACAGCCCGACGCAGGCGGTTACGCTCGCGGTCTCGACGTCCGACCAGTCGGCGTTCTCCGAGGGGCTTGCGGTCGAGGTAGTGCTCGCGGACGGGACGATCGTGCCCGGCGTCGTGTCGAGTGTCGCCCAGATCGCACGGCGGCTCTCCCAGAGTCCGTCGAGCGAACTCGCCGTCGACATCGTTGTGTCTGTGACGGGTGATCCGGCAACCTTGATCGAGGGTCCCGCGAACGTTCGCGTCACCGACGAGACGGTGACCGGGGCGCTGATGGTCCCGGTCAGGGCACTCGTGGCCCTGCTCGAAGGCGGATACGCGGTCGAGGCCAAGGACGCGGATGGCACCACCCACTATGTGGGGGTGACGACCGGGGTCTTCGACTCAGGGTGGGTGCAGGTGACCGGGGACCTCTCCGAGGGTCATCTCGTGGTGGTGCCAGGGTGAGCCGTCTGCCCGCACTCGAGCTCGGCGGTGTGACCAAGGTGTATCCGGGATATCCACCCGTAGTCGCGCTTGGAGGGATATCCCTCTCCGTTGACCCGGGAGAGATGGTGGCCGTCGTCGGGCCCTCCGGATCGGGAAAGTCCACCCTCTTGCACGTGATCGGGACGCTCGATCGACCGACGGAGGGCGTGGTGAAGATAGCTGGGCACGAGGTATCCGTACTCTCCGACCGCCGCCTGTCTGCCGCGCGAAGCACCCTGATCGGGTTCGTCTTCCAACAGTTCTTTCTGATCGACAGCATGTCCGCCCTCGACAACGTCGCGACGGGGTTGATGTACACCGGCGCGACCCCGCTGGAGCGGCGCTTCCGAGCGTACGAGGCGCTAGAGCGCGTCGGGCTCGGGCATCGCCTCACCCACCGGCCGGCCGAGCTCTCGGGAGGCGAGCAGCAGCGGGTGGCGATCGCACGGGCGCTCGTGAACCGGCCGGCGATCATCCTGGCGGACGAGCCCACGGGAAACCTCGACTCGCACACTGGTGACGCGATCGTCTCGCTGTTGCGTGATCTCCACGGTGACGGCGCCACCATCCTCATCATTACCCACGACCACGATCTCGCCGCGAGCCTGCCCCGTCAGGTCTACCTGAGGGACGGGCACGTCGAGCGGGACACCAGGGCGAAGAGGGAACGGTCATGACGATCACAGCATCCGAAGTCCCCGAGACGCACACGAACGGGTTGGGATCGAGCAAGGTGCGGCCGTGGGATCTCTTGGGCTCGGCAGCGGCATCTTTGCGCCAGCGTAAGGCCAGGACGGCGCTGTCCGCGCTTGGCGTGACGATCGGGATTGCCGCCATGATGAGCGTTCTCGGCCTCAGCGAGTCGAGCAGGGCGGATCTCGAGGCGGAAATCTCGGCGCTTGGGACCAACCTGCTGACGGTTCAGGCAGGGAGCGGATTTGGCGCGGGCGACGCGACGCTCCCGGACGACGCCTCATCCGCTATTGCCCGCATCGGACCCATCCAATCGGTGACCGGGGTCGTCACCCTGTCCGACTCCGTCCTGCGGAACTCGGAAGTCAACTCGGACGCCACGGGAGGGCTTCAGGTTGCCGCCGTTGACCTCAGCCTCCTGACGACCCTGAATTCTTCAGTCGCGGACGGGGAGTGGCTCGATGCCGCCACCTCGAACTTTCCCGTGGTCGTCCTGGGTTCCATTGCCGCGGAGAGGCTCGGGATCACGGATGCCGCCGCCGGTCAGCAGGTCCTCATCGGGGACGTCTGGTTCACGGTGATGGGCATCCTCAACCCATTCCCACTCGCTGCCGACCTTGACCGGTCCGCCCTCATTGGCATGGGCGCGGCGGAGACCTGCCTCGGGGCGGACCTTGCGCCGAGCACTGTATACGTTCAGACCGACCCAGACCAGATCGATGAGGTGCGTGAGGTCCTAGGCGTGACCGCCGACCCCGAGAACCCAGAAGAGGTTGAGGTGAGCCGGCCGTCGGACGCCCTCGAGGCCCAACTTGCCGCGGACTCCGCCTTCACCACCCTCTTCCTCGGGCTCGGGGCGGTTGCCCTTCTCGTCGGAGGTGTGGGAATCGCCAACGTCATGGTCATCGGCGTGATGGAGCGCCGCGGGGAGATCGGCCTGAGGAGGGCGCTGGGAGCCACCCGCGGTCACATCAGGAGTCAGTTTCTCTTGGAGGCGCTATCCCTGTCCCTTATTGGAGGGGTCGCCGGGGTGTTCGTGGGCTCGGGGATCACGGCCGCCTATGCCCTGAGCCAGGGGTGGAGGATCGTGCTTCCGCTCGTGGCGATCGTCGGGGGGCTTGTGAGCGCTCTAGTGATCGGGGTCGTCGCTGGCCTATACCCGGCTATGCGCGCAGCGAAACTCCCACCGACGGAAGCCCTGAGGTCCTAGGAAGATGAAAATGAGGCGGCATTTGCGTGCGGCGACCGCTGTCGCGGTTCTCGCGTTCTCGATTGGTTTGGCGGGGTGCTCCGCTTCGGGTGAAGCTCCGAGCGAGGCTCCTTCGTACGACGAGGTTCAGGTGACGTGGGGCGACCTATCGACCACCCTGAAGTGGACCGGGTCCCTCACGTACGACAATCCCTTCCCCGTTGTGTACCAGGCGGATACGGCCACGACATCGACGGCTCGGCCGGGGGAGGCCGCGGGGACAACAACCGCTGAGACCATCGTCACGTGGCTTGCGGCGTCGGGATCGGTGCTCGACAGTGGTGACGTCTTGTATCGGGTGAACGATGTACCGGTCGTCTTTGTTGAGGGAGATGCGGTTCTGTGGAGGAAATTGGGGTACGGATCCACGGGAGACGACGTCGAGGCCGTCGAGCGGGTGCTGACGGCACTGGGCTATGACCCTTATGGGACGGTCACGGTCGACACGTACTTCACCTGGCGGACGTACCAGATGGTCGAGCGATTCCAAGAGGCGATGGGACTCACGGAGACCGGAACCTTCGACTACCGCAGCATCATCATGCGACCGGGCCCAATTGTGGTCACGGACGCGTCGGTAACGGTCGGCGAATTCCTTGCCTCAGGAGACACCGTGCTCACGGTCAGCGACGTGACGAGGGCCGTGGTATTTCCCGTCGCACCGGAGGAACTTCCCCACATCAAGGTGGGCGACGCGGTCGAGATTCGCCTGCCCAACGGGGATTCCACCACCGCGGTCGTGTCCATCGTCTCCGCCGGGATAGACGCCGAGACCCAGACGTACGAGGTCACCGCGATCGTGTCGGAAGCCATCCCGGTGACGGGCGACAAGGTGGAGGTCCCCGTTTCTCTTGCCGTCCCAATCGCGACCGACTCCCTCCTTGTTCCCTCCGAGGCCCTCGTCGTCAGAGATGATGGAACCACATCCGTCCGCGTCGACAGGAGCGGTGAACTGTCCTGGGTGGCGGTGACGGTGCTCGGGACGTCGGGGCAGTCGACGGCCGTCGCCTCCGATGATCTTGCCGAGGGAGACGTTGT
Source organism: uncultured Demequinaceae bacterium (assembly GCA_964610155.1). Lineage (GTDB taxonomy): Bacteria > Actinomycetota > Actinomycetes > Actinomycetales > Demequinaceae > JAFGBM01. Next base: position 285,685 of record CAZSUY010000001.1, on the reverse strand, counting down.
CGCCGTCTACTGAGGGCAGACGGAAGGAGGAAGTCGTGAGGGTGCTAGTGGTGGAGGACCATGCGTCGCTTGCTCGAGAAATCGCCCTCCGTCTTCGACGGGAGCGCATGGCGGTGGATGTGGCCCGGGACGGAGCCGAAGCGCTCCTGAAGGCCGGGAGCAACGACTACGACGTGATCGTTCTCGATCGGGATCTGCCGGTGGTGCACGGGGATGACGTGTGCAAGGAGGTGGTGGCTCAGGACAAGGGGCCTCGGATTCTTATGCTGACCGCGGCACGGGGCATCGCCGATGTGGTGGAAGGCCTTGGCCTCGGGGCGGACGACTATCTTTCTAAGCCCTTCGCGATGGCCGAACTCGTGGCACGGATCCGGACCCTCTCCCGTCGTGTGACAACCAAGACGGCTCCGATTCTCTCCGTCGGAAGCCTGACGGTAGACTCCTCGACTCATCAGGTGTCTCGACACGGTCGCGTCATCCAGTTGAGCCCGAAGGAGTTCGGGGTGCTTGAGGTGTTGGCGTCGAGCCCGGGTCGGGTGGTGTCGGCCGAACACCTGCTGGAGAAGGTTTGGGACGAGTATGCCGACCCCTTCACCAACGCCGTTCGGGTCACGATGGTCACGCTCCGGCGCAAACTCGGGGAACCACCTCTCATCGAGACGGTTACTAGGGTGGGCTACCGGCTCACGATAGAGGAGACGTCATGAACATCAGTGTTCGGCTCAAGATCACGGTCCTCATCGCCGTGCTGTTCGCGGCCTTGGCCGCGGTGCTCGTGGCGACCTCATATTCGTTCGCGGCCTCCCGCACCACCCCGCAGGCCGAGTCCGAGGCACGCGAGGATGTCTTCCGAACCGCCATGGAAGAGGCCGGGATCGCGCTTCCGGTGTTTCAGGGACCGGGCGAATTGCACGACCCGTCCAATGCGGCATTGCACGGTCCGTCCGTTAATGGAGGGATGGCCGTCTTGGGGCACAACGACTCTGTGTCGATCGCCCTTCGCGACATTGAACAGGCCGCCCGGCAGGGTTTTCTCGACGACCTGCTCAGCCAATCGCTCATCGTCTTTCTTATCGTGGCGGTTGTCGCTATACCTATGGCTTGGTGGCTCGCGGGGCGGATACTTCGTCCGTTCGACGAGGTAATCCATGAGGCGAACTCCCTATCGGTCACGAACCTGTCCAGGCGCTTGTCCATCACCGGGCCGGATGATGAGTTCAGACGCCTGAAGACGGCATTCAATGGAATGCTCGAAAGGCTCGACTCGGCGTTCGAGGCGAGACAGAGATTTGCCTCGGACGCCTCGCACGAACTACGCACTCCCTTGGCGGTGATGCGCGCCAAGGCCGACAACGTGCTAGACGGCGACGCCCACGGGCAGGCCAAGGAACTCGCCGCTGAAGTGCGGGAGCAGGTGCATCGGTCGGAGTCCCTCGTGGATTCGCTTCTGACCCTCGCGCGAGCGGACGATGTTCAACACATTCGAAAGAGGGTCGACCTCGCAGACATCGTGGCAAGCGTGGCAAGTGGGATGGCCGATACCGCCATGCAAGCGGGCATCGCGGTTGAACTTGATCTTAGGGATGCGCCCGTGCTCGGTGATGCAGTGCCCCTTGAGCGAATGGTGGCGAACGCGCTTGACAATGCCATCAAGTACAACCTGCCGTTCCGGGGATCGATTGCCTGTACCACGCGTGTGGAGGGGGACGACGCCGTGATGGTGGTGTCGAACCCCGGTCTCAAGATTCGATCGAAGGATATTCCGCGTTTGTTCGAACGCTTCGAGCGGGGAGAGACTCCCGCCGAGAGCGACGGTCATGGCCTGGGTCTTCCCATCATCAGAAGGGTGGCCGAGGTTCACGGTGGATCCGTGAAGGCATCGACACGACGCGGGGGTGGCCTTAGCCTTGAGGTGCGGATACCGCTAGCGAAGGGGTAGTAGAGGATCCGTCGGATCTAGGAGGCATCGATGAAGAAGGTCGACCGGATCCTCGACGTCGATGGCCTGCAGGCACTCATCGAGGAGTTGCGTTCGCGAGGATTTACGGTCGTTGGCCCGGCCGTGCGCGACGGCGCGATCATCCAGGCCCCCATCGCCTCGGTCGAGGACCTTCCTCGAGGAGTAGGTGACGAGCAGGAGGCGGCGCACTACCGACTGCGACAACGGAAGGACGACGCCTTCTTCGGGTTTGCCGCCGGGGCGCAGTCCATGAAATCGATCCTCTTTCCGGCCGACGAACTCCTCTGGCGCGGAAAACGTGACGCGACGGGAGCCTTCAGCGTTGAGGGCGATGAGGGAAACAAGGAGGGCCCGCCCTATGCGCTGCTGGGGGTTCGGGGGTGCGACCTCAGGGCTATCGAGATCCAGGACAAGGTGCTGACGAGCCGGGGTTTCAAGGATGCCCACTATGCCGCCCGCCGCGCCGGGGCCTTCATCGTCTCCGCGACCTGTGGAGATCCGGCTGCGACGTGTTTCTGCTCCTCCATGGGCACCGGTCCCAGCCCATCCGGAGGCTATGACCTCAACCTGACGGAGATCGTGACCAAGGGCAGCCATACGTTCGTCGTCGGGATCGGTTCGGATCGTGGGGCCGAGGCGCTCGATGCGATCGCCGCCAAGGAAGCGGATCCCAACGAGGTCGCCGCCGCGGAGGAGGTGGCCAAGGACGCCGTCCTCAAGATGGGGCGGGAGCTCGACACCGATGGATTGAAGTACCTCATGTACGCGAGCGTGGAAAGCCCCCACTGGGACGACGTCGCTTCTCGCTGCCTCGCCTGCACCAACTGCACGCTGGTGTGCCCTACCTGCTTCTGTACGAACGTCGATGATGTCAGCGACCTCAAGGGGGACGAGGCCGAACGCCACCGGGTGTGGGACTCGTGCTTCTCGGAGGAGTTCTCCTACATCCACGGAGGGAGCATCCGTGAGTCGATCCGGTCACGGTACCGCCAGTGGATCACCCACAAGTTGGCGTCCTGGGAGGACCAGTTCGGCATGACGGGATGCGTGGGTTGCGGTCGATGCATCACCTGGTGCCCGGCTGGCATAGACATCACCGCGGAGGCCGCCGCCCTCCGCGGAGCACCCCAGGCGGCGAGGAAATAGGGAGACGGACATGAGCACCATCAAGGAGATCAAGGATTACCTTCCCGAGCACCCTTTCTTCAAGGGGCTCGACCCCGACCTGATCGAATTCCTGGCGGGATGCGCTCGCAACGTGCACTTCGCCGACGGTGAGATCGTCTTCAAGGAGGGAGGCAACGCCGACACCTTCTACGTCATCCGGAAGGGCCGCGTGGCGATCCAGGTGCACCATCCTGTCGGCGGAGGAAATGTGTTCGACACCGCAGAGGCGGGCGACGTGCTGGGCTGGACCTGGCTCGTTCCCCCATACAAATGGCTCTTCGACGCCACCGCATCCGAGGAGACGAGCGCGGTCGCCTTCGACGGCAAGTGCCTGCGTGACAAGTGCGAAAACGACCCGGTTGTCGGGTACGCCCTTATGAAGCGGGTGACCCTCGTCATGTATGACCGGCTGCGGGCGGCCCGCATGCGGCTTCTTGACCTCTACGGGGCCGGTGGTGACTAAGGTGGCGCCGACCAAGACGAGGCCCAAGCCGACCGAACTCGATCCCATGGAGCCGAGGACCTTTCGGCTGCTCAGGACACGGGAGGACACCCGAGACACCTTCACCCTGGAGTTGGAGCCCACCGACGGGATCCCTCTCAAGTACAAGGCCGGCCAGTTCACGATGCTTCACGCGTTCGGCGTGGGCGAGGTGCCGATCTCCATCAGCGGCAGCCCGATGGAGGAGGGTCCGCTGATCCATACGATCAGGAACGTGGGAGGGGTGACGCGGTCTCTCGTCGAGGCCCCGCCCGGAACGGAATTCGGTGTTCGGGGACCCTTCGGCACGAGTTGGGATGTGACAGACGGCGCGGAAGGCGACATCCTCATCATCACGGGGGGCATCGGGCTCGCCCCCCTCAGGCCGGCCATCCTCGAGGCCCTTACGGAACGGGATCGGTATAACCGCGTCATCCTGCTTTACGGCGCGCGCACCCCGGAGGACATCCTCTTCGGCGACGAACTCCGGAAGTGGGCGGACCGGATGGGGCTGACGGTCGAGGTGACGGTCGACAGCGGGCCTCCCGGATGGAAGGGCCGGGTCGGCTTCGTCACCCAACTGATTTCGCGGGTGGCCTTCGATGCGGCGCGCACCCTTGCCTTGGTCTGCGGCCCGGAGGTGATGATGCGGGCGACCGCGACGGAGCTTCGCCAGAGGGGAATTCCCGCGAGCCAGATACGGATGTCCATGGAGCGCAGCATGAAGTGCGGCATCGGGTTGTGTGGCCACTGTCAGCTCCGCGAGTTGTTCGTCTGCGTCGATGGACCGGTCTTCACTTACGAGAGGCTCGCCCCCCTGATGCAGAAATGGGAGCTCTGACATGTCCGTATCCCCCCTGCCCAAGCTCGCCGTCTGGAAGTTCGCCTCGTGTGATGGTTGCCAATTGAGCCTCCTTAACTGCGAGGACGAGTTGCTCTCCATCGTTGGGGCCGTCCATATCGCCTACTTCCCGGAGGCCACCCGTGGCTTCGTCGAGGGCCCGTACCAGATCTCCCTCGTCGAGGGCTCCGTCACCACCCCGGAGGACGCCGAGCGCATCCATGAGATCCGCGAGCAGTCGGGCGTCGTCGTGACGATCGGGGCGTGTGCGACGGCGGGAGGCATCCAGGCCCTCCGAAACTGGGCCGACGTCGATGAGTATCGCTCGGTCGTCTACGCCCACCCGGAGTACCTTCACACCCTGGACCGATCGACGGCCATTTCTGACCACATCAACGTGGACTTCGAACTCCGTGGCTGCCCCATCGACAAGTATCAGTTGATCGAGGTGCTCTCGGCATACCTCAACAAGAGGAAGCCCCGCATCCCCACCTACAGCGTGTGTGTCGAATGCAAGCGCAAGGGCAACATCTGTGTCCCCATCGCGAATGGGAGCCCCTGCCTCGGTCCCGTGACCCAGGCTGGCTGTGGAGCCTTGTGCCCGTCATTCGCCCGCGGTTGTTATGGATGTTTTGGGCCGCAAGACAGCCCGAACACCGTGGCCCTCGAACATAGCCTCACCAGCCTCGGGATGTCACGCGAAGACATCGTCCGGGTTTATCGGACGTTCAATGCCGGAGCCGAAGCCTTCCGTGCAGAGTCCGATCGCCAAGAGGCGAAGGAGGGGATCGCGACATGACGCACCAGCTCAAGGATGGCAGCCAGGTCCTCCAGGTTGGGATGCTCGCCCGCGTCGAGGGCGAAGGCGGAATGCACATCGAGATCAAGGACAAAGTGGTCACGTCCGTCAAGCTGAACATCTTCGAGCCGCCACGGTTCTACGAGGCCTTCCTCAGGGGGCGCAAGTACACGGAGCCGCCGGACATCACCGCCCGCATCTGCGGCATCTGCCCGGTCGCGTACCAGTCGGCCGCCACGGAGGCGATCGAGTCGATCGGCGGTGTGGCCACCACTCCCGAGATCCAGGCCATGCGTCGCCTGCTCTACTGCGGGGAGTGGGTCGAGAGTCACGCCCTCCACATCTTCATGCTCCACGCGCCCGACTTCCTCGGGTACGACAGCGTCATCGAGATGGCCGCCGATCACGGACCCGTCGTCGAAATGGCCCTTCGGCTCAAGAAGGCCGGAAACGACCTCATGACGCTCATCGGTGGCCGGGCCATCCACCCCGTCAACGTCAAGGTCGGCGGGTTCTATCGGATGCCGACCAAGGCCCAGATGCTCGCCCTGCGCCCCTCGCTGGTCCAGGGCATCGAGGACTCATTCGAGGCCGTCAAGGTGGTATCGACCTTCGACTTCCCGGAGATGGAGCAGCCGTATGAGTACGTGGCGCTCCGGCATCCGGAGTACTACGCGATCGAAAGGGGGACGGTCGTATCGACGACGGGTACGTCGTTCCCCGTCCATGAATTTCCAGAGCACGTCAAGGAGTTCCACGTGGAGCACTCGACCGCACTTCACGCCGAGTTCGACGGCGGCATGTACATGGTCGGGCCGCTCGCCCGGTACACGCTGAACTTCGGGCAACTATCCGACCGCTGCAAGGAGGCCGCCCTCGCGGCCGGCCTCGGAGAGACCTGCAGGAACCAGTTCAAGTCGATCATCGTCCGTGCGGTCGAGATGGCCTACGCCTTCGAGGAGGCCGTCCGCATCATCGACGAGTGGAAGGACGGCCCGGTCGCTTCCGTACCCGTGCCCCCTAAGGCCGGCGAGGGGATGGGGGCCTCCGAGGCACCTCGAGGAACCATCTTCCACCGGTACGTGACGGACGCGGACGGGATCATCCAGGATGCACAGATCGTTCCGCCGACCTCTCAGAATCAGCCGAGCATTGAGGCAGATCTTCTGAAGGCAGCCCAGCAGTGGGTGGACTTGGATGATCACACTCTGACTCACCGGTGTGAACACGCCATCCGGAACTACGACCCTTGCATCTCGTGCTCCGCGCACTTCCTGGACCTTAGGATCAAGCGATCGTGAGAGAACCAGCAACACCCCATCGGGGTCCCCTCATCATCGGTCTTGGAAGCCCGGATCGGGGGGACGATGCCGTAGGTCCGGCGGTGGCCCATGCCGTTGAGGAGTTGAACCTTCCGGGTGTCAGGGTTGCCGCCCACGAGGACCCGACCGCCCTGATCCACCTATGGACGGAGGAGGATCTGGTCGTCGTCGTTGATGCCGTCATGTCAGGGGCCGCCCCCGGAGGTGTCATGGTTCGGGAGGCGGGCGCCAGTTCAGCGGCACTCCCGCCGTCAGCATGGGAAGAGACCGGCCGGGGTGGCACGCACGCCTTCGGGCTGGCGTCGGCCATCGAGTTGGCCCGGACCCTGGGTCGCCTGCCGAGTCGCGTGGTAGTGGTCGGGATCGAGGCGGCCTCGTTCGACCACGGCGAAAATTTGACACCCACCGTGGCGGCGGCGGTCCCCGAGGCGGTCTCGACCGTTCTGGGGATCCTCGACGAAGCTTCCCTCAGGAGCGCCTCCTGATGTGCCTCGGGGAGATCTGCCAGGTGGTCGGCCACGAGTCCAACAACCGCGCCCGGGTGCGAGGAGAGGTTCGGGAGCAGACCGTCTCGCTTGTGACCCTCGACCGCAGGGCCGATGTTGGCGACTGGATTGTCGTGCATTCGGGTTTCGCCCTTGGATGGCTTGACCCGCACGAGGCCGCGGAAGCGCTCGCCCTTCGTGCCACTACGCCGGGTTCCTGGTCGCCCACCACAGATTCCGCGCCGGCGGTTCCGGCACCCGCTCACGTCCCAGGGGCGGGGCCCCAACCCACCTTCTCGTCATCGGAGAATCCAACATGAATAGCACCCGACGGATGGGCATCACGCTGGCGCTCGCAACTGCGGGCGTCAGCGGCCTGGCCATCTTCCTCAACAGCAATGGTGTCAAGGCCTACGGAAGCGCCGCCGTCTACACCACGGCTAAGAACCTCGTCTCGGCCCTCGTCCTCGTCGGGATGGTTGCGCTTGTCGTCCGCGGTGGAACCCGCCTGACCCGACCGTCGGGAGCCCGTCAGTGGGTCGTCCTCTCCGCGGTCGCCGTGATCGGCGGAAGCGTCCCCTTCGTTCTCTTCTTCGAGGGTCTTGCAAGGGCAACGGCGACGCAAGCGGCCTTCCTACACAAGAGCCTCGTCATCTGGGTCGCGATCCTTGCCATCATCTTCCTTCGGGAGAGGCTCACTTGGATTCACGGTGCCGCCATCGGCCTACTGGTGGTGGGACAGGTTGGCCTCAACGGGGGCGTCGCCGGATTCCTCGGGGTCTTCAGCGATCCGGGTGCCCTGATGGTGCTCGGCGCAACCCTGATGTGGTCGGTCGAGGTGGTCGTCTCCAAGCGCCTCCTGAGGGAGGTCAGCCCATGGACGTTGTCGCTCACGCGTATGGTCGGCGGATCCGTCGTCCTCATCGCCTGGGCCACGGCTAACGGGAGCATCGGTAAGGTCGTACCCCAGACCGCGATCCAGTGGGGGTGGGTGCTTCTCACCGGCGTTCTACTCGCCGGGTACGTCGCCACCTGGCATCACGCCCTTGCTCGGGCTCAAGCCGTCGATGTCACGGCCGTGCTCGTGGCCGGAGCGCTCGTTACGGCGGTTTTCGCCGGGGCGTTCAGGGGGGTTTCCCTTGCCTCAGACCTAGGGTGGTACGGGGCAATCGCCGCAGGCGCAGGCTTGCTGGTGTGGGAGATGGGCCGGAGGCGGCCTCTGGCCGCAGCGGCCCTCGTATAGGGGTCATCGTGCCCGATGGTGTCATCCTGTTCGGCAGGTACGCGTACCCGCCGAATGAACTTGGATACTGCGGCCCCGATCACGCGCGCGAGCTCCTAGAGATGGTGTCGGAAGGCGGAGACATCGAGTTGCGCCGTCTCGCACGAGGATTCGAGGGGGCGTGGCCGTACCTGGAGTTGATTGCCGCCGCCTCGGGTATCCGCGATCCGCTCGATGAGAGGGTGGTCGAGGCCTACTGGGTGGGGAACTCCCTGCTCGATAGAGTGGGGCCTCGGCTCATGGGGGTCTCCATAGAGGAGCGGTTCAAGGATCGCGCTGGACGCTCGTGGGACAGGCTTGTCGAGGCTGTACCCGCGGGAGCGGTTCCTCACCATTCGTTCCATGTCTTCGCCGTATACCCATGGCTCGGCCTCCTCCGCGAGGGGCGACTCGACGAGCCGATGCATGTACTACAGAATTGCCGGATCCGGTGGGGACGCGTGGTGTCGGTTGAGGGGGAGACCGCGGTGATCACATCGGAGCCTCTGGAGTGGGACGGCCGGGCTTTGCGTCTGGGCGAGCCCAGGCTTGAGACGGCCCGGGTTGGCTCCGACGGCCTCGGGCTCGTCGGATCCCTGGCGCCGGGGGACTGGTGTTCCCTCCACTGGGACTGGGTGTGCGAGCGGCTTACGCCCCGGCGTCTCGCGGCGCTCAAGGCCGTTACCACACGTCAGGTCGAGATGATCAACGGCCTCCCCGTTCCGGCTCCCGCTGCCGTGCTGTCCTAGGGGTTACGGATGCACATCCCCGATGGGTATATCGGCCTTCCGACCTCGATTGCGGCAGCGACGACGGCGGTCGGAGGACTGGGCGCGAGCCTGCGCACGGCGCGGCACTCCCTCGGTGAACGCGCGATTCCTCTCGCTGGCCTCGCTGCCGCCTTCGTCTTCGTGCTTCAGATGCTCAATTTTCCGGTGGCGGCAGGCACGACCGGTCACCTGCTAGGTGGTGCCCTTGCCGCCATCCTGCTTGGACCAAGGGTCGGGGTCATGGTCATGACCGTTGTCGTCGTCGTCCAAGCCCTCGTGTTTGCAGATGGCGGGGTGACGGCGATTGGCCTCAACGTCGTGAACATGGCACTGGTCGCGGTCCTGGTCGGTTGGTTCGTATTCCGCGCGGTAGTCGCTGTTCTTCCCAGCTCCGGGTTTTGGATAGTGATGGCAACGATGGTCGCATCGTGGGTTTCGGTCGTGGCGGCGTCGGCGGCTTTCGTTGGGGAGTATGCGATGGGTGGTGGAGGGCAGGTACCGACCTCGACCGTGTTTGGGGCGATGGTCGGCATTCACGCGCTCATTGGCATCGGCGAGGGGCTCATCGCAGGACTGGTGCTCTCGGCTGTGCTCGCTACACGTCCCGACCTTGTCTATGGTGCGAAGAAGGCTGGCGTCCGCGGTGTTCAGAGGGTTCGCCTTGGCCGTGCAGCCATCGGCTCATTCGTGGCCACGGGTCTGGCGGCAGCGGTTCTGATTGTCGTTGTTATCGCCCCCCGCGCCGCCACCGAACCCGATGGACTCGAGAGGGTCACGATTGACCACGGCATCGCGGGTTCCGCCACCGATTCCCTCGCAGAGGTTTCACCGCTCGCCGATTATGGAGTGGCCGGGATCGAAGATGAGGACGTAGGTACGATTCTTGCGGGACTCATCGGTCTGGGCATGACTTTCGTCGGAGGTGGGCTGATTCTACGGGTAGCGTCTCGTAGGGGTGACAGGGAAGCGGCTAGCGTGTGAGCGTCGTCCACCCCCACGCCGTCTACGTCCACGGACTCAGTCCGGTCCACCGGCTGCCCGGGAGCGTCAAACTCGTAGCGCTTGGGCTGTTTGTCCTCGCGGTTGTCGCGACACCGGCTGAGCAGGTGTGGGCGTTCTCCCTTCACGGGGTGATATTGGTGGGAGCGGCGGCCGTGGCCGGACTTCCTCCAGGCGTCATTGGGCGGAGACTCCTCCTCGGGATGCCCTTCCTCGCGTTTGCCCTTGTCCTTCCCTTCGTCGGTACGGGCGTACATGTGGAGGTTGCGGGAGCCTCGCTCTCCATCGCGGGGATCTGGGCCGCATGGGCGGTGCTCGCCAAGGGAGGGCTTTGCCTGGGGGCCTCCATAATCATGAGCGCGACGACCCCTGTTCCCGAGGTCCTGTCGGGACTGAGCAGACTCCGGGTTCCCAACACCCTGACCGGCATTGCAGGCTTCATGGTCAGATACCTCGACATCATCGCGGGCGAGGCTCGGCGAATGAGGATTGCCATGCGGGCCCGAGGGTATCGAGCCAGGTGGATAGGGCAATCCCGTCCCGTGGCCAGTGCGGCCGGCATTCTCTTCGTGAGGTCTCACGAGAGGGGGGAACGAGTGTATGACGCGATGGTCGCTCGGGGTTACCGCGGGGGCGTCCCCTTTTTAGCGGGGTCTTCTTCGTCCGGCCGAGACTGGGTCTTGGGGGTGTCCTTCTCGACGGTGGCATGCCTGGTGACGGCCGGAGCCCTCTTGGCGGGGAGGATACCGACATGACAGAACCTCTTGCCATTGAGGTAACCGGGCTTCGGTACTCCTACCCGGACGGTACGGAGGCCCTCTCTGGCGTCAACCTCAGAATTCGACGAGGAGAGCGGGTGGCCCTTCTAGGCCCGAATGGGGCGGGAAAGACGACCCTCGTCCTACACCTCAATGGCATCCTCAAGGGCGATGGAGGTGAGGTTGTCGTGGGTGGGCTCGCTCTGGGCAAGAGTACGGTGCGGGAGGTGCGGCGTCGGGTCGGGGTGGTCTTCCAGGACCCGGATGACCAGCTGTTCATGACGACCGTTCGTCAGGACGTTGCCTTCGGTCCGGCGAACTACGGAGTCGGGGGCGATGAACTCGATGAGCGAGTCGAGTGGGCCCTCGATGCCGTCGGGATGGGGATAGCTAAGGACAGGGCCCCGCACCACCTGAGCGTGGGGGAGCGTCGCCGCGTCGCCCTGGCAACCGTCCTGTCGATGGAGCCAGAGATCCTCGTCTTGGACGAGCCTTCAGCCAGCCTCGATCCGGAGGGCCGGGAGACACTTGTGGATACCCTGAGGGATCTGGACCAAACGATTCTCCTGGTGACCCACGATCTTCCATATGCCCTCGAGGTGTGTGACAGGGCGTTGATCATGAACGGTGGCCGGATCGTTTCTGACGGCGACATCTTCTCTATCCTCGCCGACACGCGGCTCCTTGCGGAGAATCGCCTTCGGCTCCCGAAAGGCTTCGACCCGGCGCTTGCGCGCCGGGTCGAAGGGGCCGAGGAGTAGGAACTACTCGACGGCCCGCAGATGCGCCCCGAGGGGGGGGAGGGGAGCGCATCCACCGATCGAGGGTACTAGATGAAGAGGACCTGGGCACCCTCGGTCATCTCTATGAACTCGGTTGCCGTCAGGATACCCTCGACATCATCGCGGAGATCGTCCTCAGTGAGGCCACCCATGTCGGCGCTCATCTTGCAGCCCCACAGGTGACCGCCCGAGGCGGCGATCTGATCTAGGAAGTCGGGTACCGTGGGTACACCGAGCTTCCGGATGGACCGCTTGAGGTACCAGGTCGAGAAGGGTTGCATGCCGGGAAGCCATGCGAGCCATTGGGGCATACGGATGCCTCCGACGGGCAGATGCATGGCAAAATTGCCGACCGGCGCGAACTTCATCTTCTTCTGGCGCTTCTTGTGGATCATGTCGAAGCCCCAGAAGGTGAAGAATATATGGACCTCGACACCCTCACCGAGGGCGGCGTTCCCAAGAATGAGACCTGGGTAAGCCATATCGAGATTGCCTTTGGAACAGATGATCGCAAGCTTGCGGTCCGTCGTCTCGTCATCGAACTTCGGGACGAGTGGCTTGGCGGTGGCCATGGTCGTGTCCTTTCGGGTCTAGACGCAGCCGTGGGGCTTGGGAAGCCCGGCAACGTATGCCATCTTCTTGGCAGGTTTCTTAGGGAAAAGGGTGAACTGTTCCTTGACGGGGAAGCCGCCGATGGAGTCGACCCGACGGGTGGTCGCCGTAGAGCCCTGCGACTTGAAGTCCTCGCGCAGAAAGCGGATGACCTCCCAGTGCCTTTCCGTCATGTCGATCTCAATCTGCTTGGCAAGCTCGGCGCCGATCGCCTCGTCCCATTCGTCGAATTCGGTGAGGAAACCCTCGTCGTCGACGTGGATCTCACGGCCGAGCATGTTCTGGGTTGGCATGGTGTTTCCTTTCACTGCGGATTAGGTGATCTTTGCGGATTAGGTGATCTTTGGCCGCTTCTTGCCCCACATGGACAGGTCGGCGGACATGGGGATGTATCGACCGGGGAGCAGGAGCATCCAGTACGCATACCGGAAGGCGAGTTTGCCCCAGTGGTTGAGGCGCGACTCCTTCAGGAGCCGCATGGGTCCGACGAGGGGGAAGGGGAACGAGCCAGGGAGGGGCTCGACCTCGTAGTTGAAGTCGAGGAGCAGGGCTTTGCCCCCACCCGATTCGACGAAACAGGTCGCGTGTCCATCGAATCTCTCCTCCATCTCTTTTCCGACGATGTGACGGAGGAAGTTGTCGGGGAAGAGATCCATCTGGTAGTGGGCGACCGCCCCGGCCTTGGAGGTCGGGACATTTGAGGCATCGCCGATGGCGAAGATCGAATCGTCCTTGATGGAGAGGAGGGTCTCCCTATTGACCTCGACGAAGTTGAGTTCATCGCCTAGTCCGGCGCGGCCGACGAAGTCGGCGCCCATGTTGAGCGGCACGGTCACGAGCAGGTCAAAGGGAATCTCGCGTTCGTCGTAGGAGACGAGCGAGCGGCGTTTTTCATCAATCCGCTCAGTCATGAAGTCAGCCTCGACGGGGATTCCCCGCGCGCCGAGCATGTCGCCAAGGGTGGCCGAGGCGACGGGTTTGGTGAACGCCCCAGGCAGGGGTGTGACATAGGTGATGGACACCTTGTCCCGCATCCGGTGCTTCTTGAAGAACGAGTCGGCGAGAAGGGCGAACTCAAGCGGGGCCACCGGGCACTTGATGGGCATCTCGGTAACATGCATGACGAGGCGGCCGCCCTCCCAGGACGCCAACTTCTTCTCGAGAGCCACGGCGTCCTCGAAGGTGTAGAAGGAGTGGATGCTTTCGTGCCAGAGGGTTCCATTCATTCCAGGGGTCTGGTCGGGCCTCGGCGTGGCTCCGGTGGCGATGATGAGGTAGTCGTAGGGGAGGGTGCGCTTGTCTGTGAGGACGACGACCTTCTCTTCTCGCCGGATGTCGCTCACGGAACTGCCGACCAGGGTGACACCCTTGGGAAGGAGTCGGGTCACCGACCTGCGGATCTGCCGGGGCTTCTGTTTCCCGACACTCATGAAAAGGTATCCGGGTTGGTAGTAGTGGAGGCTGGACTGCTCGACGACGGTGATGTCCCACTCGTCCCGACGAAGCCGCTTCCTCAGCTTGTTCGCTGCAATGGTTCCGGCGGTGCCAGCCCCAAGAATGACCAAGCGTTTCATGGCGTGCTCCTCAGGGACGTAGGCCTAAGAGTGATGATTCGGGAAATCGTCGTCGCGATGCGGGGAAGGGTGGCGAGGAGGCGCGCTCGAGCCTCTTCATCGAGGGAATACAGGCCGGAGGCATCGGAATCGGGAGGGAGTATTCCTCCGGCGAGGACCATCCCGACGAGACGGTCTTCTTCTCGGATGAACACGCGAGCGCACTCGAACCCATGGCTTCCCGTCGCGAGGCGAGGCTCGAGGTCAGTGCCTTTGGCGAGGACGCGCCAGTCGTCGATGCACCGTGAAAGAACCTCGGGATCATCCTGATGCTCGGTGAACCATGGGCATGGGTTGACGACCCCCGTGATCGGGGTGCCCTCCATGTCGGTGACGACCATCATGACCCCGAGCAGATTGGCCGTGAGATCGACGATCGATTCGATGACTTCTGATTGGGGACTGCCAGGTGAGGAAAGCCGGGTGGATTCGAGCACCGGAGACGGAACCCCTGCGGCCCTAAGGAGCTCGCGGAGGGGTTCGGCCGGGAACCGCCACTGGCGCCCAACCTTGATGGCGGAAAGCCGACCATCTGCCGCCATGCGATACACCGTGGACTTGTCGACCCCGAGCATCGCTTCGACCTGTTCGGCCGAAAGGAGTCCCGAGAGCCGTGTTGCCTCTTGCACGTCATGCATGTAATGCAGTATATGCCTACTGCAGAAGCCGCATCAAGGGCCAATGTCCTAGTCTTCAAACCGACCAGTGTTAACGACCGAATCATCCTTTTCTAACCCACCTCGGTATCGTTGTGTTATGCGCGGGGGAGACGCGGGTGACGAGGACGAAGAGGCGGCCGGTATATCTGGTCCGCCGGTATCGCCGTATTCCCAACCCAATGTGCCCGATCGTCGGTCCGTGATTCCTCCCAGCAAGGAGACCTTCACCTTTCCCAGTGGCCGAGTCGCGCGTCCCGTGGAGGAGTACCTCGTGCCGGAGGCCCCATCGGAGGCATCCAGTGAAACCTCTGAATCCGAGGGGGGCGAACCGGGATCCGAGGCAGAAGTGACGAGTTGGCCCTTTGGGGAGGGGAAGGGCTCCGACTCGGGCGACGGGGGTTCAAGGGGACAAGGGACTCTGCCTAGATGGATCTTCTGGGCCGGTCTAGGGGCGGTGGGAATTGCGATTATCGTCGGAATCATCGCGTTTTCCGGAGGGTTTTCACCTGGGCCGACACCCAACGCGTCGACATCGCCGACGGAATCGACCGGTCCCGAGGTTCCAAGTTTCTTTGATGATGGCATAGCCGAGGAGGAGTATCCCGCACCTGCTACCTGGCGAGGTGAGGGGTATCCCGAGGCCCTGGTGATGGACGATTGGGTGTGGAATCGCGTCGGCTCCCAGTGGGCTGTCGTGCTGTTTGCCGAGCGATCGGACCCCTCGGGGCAAGGGTCCTCCTCGCTTCCCTCCCCCGTGGTGTATTTGGTGAGCCCCGAGGGGGTGTATTTCGAGTTGTCCGAACTTCCGGCACGCGTCTCTGATGGGGCCGCCCTCGTGTAGTGGCATGAGGACGAGCGAACGGCGCGAATCGTCTGGAATCACGGGACGGAGGGAGGTCTCCTCCACCTCGAGACTGGTGAGGTCGAAGACACCTCATTCCAGATGAGTAATGAGAGAACGAAGGATGTGCAGTTTCTGGCGAGCGACACCGCGGGCAAGGAGATCTGGACGGCCTGGAGCGTGGACCTATTAGAGACGAGGTTTTTCGCCTGGACCCCCGACGAAGGATGGGAGCGGATTCTCGCGGGGCAAGACGATCTCTACATTGAGTGGTTTACTACCCCGACGAGCGCGGATGGATCCGCGGTGGCCTTCCAGATATTCACGGAGGCCGACTCTCTCTTCTCTGGCAAGAGATCGCTTCCCCCCGGGGTACCCAACCTCGTCGTGTACTCGCTTGATAGCGGAGAGAGCCACCGGTACGTTCCCGACCTGCCGCTTGGTGATTCTGATTGCTGGTTCATAGGATGGATCGACCTCATCAGCGTCGAATACTCATGTTGGAATGACGAAGAGAGCGTCCAGAACGCCTACCGCATCCTCGTCGATGGCTCGAATGTTGTTCTGCCCTATAAGGCGGAGACCCCCTGGTTTGCCGACCTCCTTGGCCGCGAGACGGTTCGCGACCCGGACGCCCCGATCGAGTTGACAGCCGATCCGGAAAACGGAACCCTGCAATCCGTTCGGGTTCTCAGGGACGACGACGCGGTGACGGTGATCGATGCAGCCACCCACCTGGGAAGTACCGGAACGAACATTCTGAGTTTCGAGGAGATCGAATCAGGGGTGTATCGGATGGTGACGCGGGACCGGATCGTCATCGGGATCGACACCGCGACCGCAACGATAGGCCCGACGATCGTTGCCGCGACCTCGGACGGTTCTCCCCTGATGGAGAGAAGCTACAGCTTCTTTGGAGAACCAACGGCCCCCGATATCGGTATCGAGTGGGGAGACTAGGGTTCAACACTCGGAGGGAAGGAAACTCGGAGTCTGCTTGTGGGAAGCAACGACGCCCGGCTCAGAGGAGAGCCGGGCGTCGCGCGTCGCTTGGATTACTTCTTCTTTTTGGGGGAAGACTTCTTTTTCTCGGCCGGCTTTTCTTCCTCCGGCTCTTCCTCGGTCGGCTCTTCCTCGGTCGGCTCTTCCTCGGTCGGCTCTTCCTCGGCCGGCTCCTCTTCGGCCTTGGCCTTGGGCTTGGCCGCTGGGGCCACCGGAACGGGGGGCTTTCGGTTCGCAACCGCGAATCCGATCGTCCCAGCGAGGGCCGCGACGAGCCCGCCTCCGACCGCCCACACCCAGACCGGGATGGAATCGCCGTCGCCGTTCGAGGCCGGCACCGCGGAGGGCGAGACGCTCGGGGTCGCACTAGGCGTCACGACCGGCGTCACGACCGGATCGAGGTCGGGTGGGATGACGATCGTGACCACAGGATCGGGATCGGGTGGAGGGGGTGGCGAATTGTCGCTGATCGCGTACGGGGTCGTCCCTATCGGGACCACATTCAGGAGGTCCCACGATACTCTGGCAGGCGACTCCGTGGCCGTGGTCGCCGAGATCGCGAATTGCAGTTCTCCCGGCATGCGAACGTCGACAGTTATGTAGCCGCCATTACTTCGTGCAGAAGGCCGTGGTTGTTCGTCATCGTCGTTCGTCGTGTACCCGTTCACCCGGTATTTGTTACCGGTCTTGATGATCTGGATATCCCAAGCGGCTTCCGGGGCACCGGAGAAGGAAGCGAGCGGCTCGTCCGTGATGTCGATGAAGTGGCCGTACCAGTTACCGTCGACGTAGGCACTCATGACGGAAGTGGTGAAGGCGTCGGCGATGGTTTGCGCATTCGAATCGAGCGTTGCCTCGAGGAATTCGTGGCTTCCTGGGTTCCCGGGATCCAGCCAGACAGCGACATAGACCCTGCCAGAGACCGTGTCATCGGGATTGATGGTGTAGGCCGCATCTAACCTACACCCAGCTAGCGCGAGTGCGGCGAGGGCGACTCCGCACGCGATCCTCAACGGGTTTCTCATCCCTGCTCCTTTGCTAGGTCGTCCCCAATCTACCGGGCTTGCCGTATATGTGCACGATATGGGGGTAGGTCGTAGCCAGGCGAATTCGTATCAGGCACATCGCGCCTGACCGAGGTCACACGGCGGGCTGGGCCGGAGGAGATTCGACGTGAATGTCCACGGGCCGGGCTCGTTTCCCCAGCCGGTGTCCGAGCCACGGGGAAACGGCGAGGGCGGCTACGGCAACAAATACGGCGGAGAGTCCGGTAAGGGCCAGGCCGCCTTGGGCGCCCGAACGCTCGATGAGGGCCCCTGCGAGCCAGGCCCCGATGGCGACTCCGATGCCGATGCCGATGCGAAGCCACGCGAGCCCTTCCACAAGCTCCGCCTTCTTCACCGAGCGTTGGATGGCGTTGTCCGAACCCGCGATGAGGGGGGCGATGGTCGCCCCCGCGAAGAAGCCGCAGAGGCTAAACAGGCCCAGGTTGGGCATGAGGGCCATGGCCCAGAATCCGATGGCCGCCAACAGCGAGCCCGCGACAATCCGTCGTTCCAGCGAGGCCTTCCAGGTTCGGGAGCCATAGAGGAGTCCCCCGAGGAAAGACCCGAAGGATAGAAACGCCAGAATGATCCCGGCCGCCCACTTGACGCCTTGCTCCTCCGCGAACTTCACGGTGGAGACGTCGATGGTCCCGAAAAGCAGCCCAAGGGCAAAGGCGATCATGGTCACCGCGATCACGATCTTCGGCACCCTGAAGCCCAGGCCGCCCCCCCCAGCCCTCCGGGGCGGGGGTTCCGTCGCCGTCAGTGATAGGAGGATCGAGATGCCCACGAGAAGGGCAGCGGTACTGACCAAGAGCCCTAAAGGGGGATAGATCTGGGTGGCGAGCACGGCCGCGAGCGCGGGTCCGCCCATATAGAGGATCTCGTCGAGAACCCCTTCGAGGGAAAAGGCCGTGTGGATCTCCTGATCGGAGGTAAGGATGTGGGACCAGCGTGCCCGGGTAAGCGACCCGAGGGGACCGGAGAGCGAGGCGAGCACGGCCGCGACCCATAGCCAGGCCTCGGGACCCCGCAGCATCGCAGTGGCGATGGCTATGGTCACGCCGGTCACATGAAGTCCCACCAGCGGAATCATCCCTGCCCGCTGACCGAGCCGGTCGATCAGTCGAGCGGTGGGGACGGTCTGCGCGGCCCAGGCCAGGGTTCCGATAGCGATCACCCTCCCGGCGATCTCGTACGAGTCGTACTGGATCTGCACCATGAAGAAGACGCTGATGTTGAACATGGCGCCGGGAAGCCGCGACAGGAGTCCGGAGAAGGCGAACGCCGCGGCGCCTGGCCTGGTCAGGAGGTCACGATAGCGGTCGAACACTCGACCATCCTTTCACCCGCCTCAGACGGTTTGGCGATCATTAAACGATGGGGCCGGATCGCTCGCGCGATCCGACCCCATCGAGTTCAACCCGTGTTATTTCTTCTCACCCTCGGGCTTGATCACCTTGGTGGTCGAATCAGGGGGCGTGAGATCAGATTCCGCCTTGCCCTTACCCCGCTTGGAGAGGAAGAACACCACGCCGATCACCACAACCGCGCCGATCGCAATGAACACCCACGTGGGAATGCCGCCTCCCCCACCGCTGTTCGGGACGCCTCCGTCGTCGCCAGTGCCGACCGCGCCGCCAACCGCGTGCGGAGCGCCGGTGAAGGTGAGCAGATCCCACGTAACCGTAGTCCCACTGAGCGAGCCGTTGTGCTCCGTGACCGTTCCAGGGAACGTGACGCTCGCGACGATCACGGCGTTTTCGGTCAAGGTAGAAGTCTCGCCGGATTCGGTGGCAGGAGCGTCGAAGATGAAGACGTCGCCTTCGCGAATGATGCTCCCATCGGTCTCGACGTTTTCGATCGGCTCGTCTGTGAATGTGACCCTTGTGCCGATAAACTCACCGTCGTCGTAGTCCTCGGACTTGGCATTGGTCATGTCAGACGTCATCTCATCCCCGCCGAGCTGCTGCACGATCTCATCGATCGTCATTCCCTCGGCAAACTGCTTATCGAGCGCGATGATGAATTCGCCACTTGCGGTGTTGTCATCGTGAAGCACGATGTTTTGCACCATCTTGACGCACCCGCTCAGGCTCAGCGCAAGCGCCGCTGCAAGTGCGACGATTCCCAGTTTCCTCTTGGTCATGTCTACCTTTCTGATTGGCCCCGGCCATTTGGTGGAGCATCCTCACAGGGTGTACGACCAAACGCTTTGCCGTCGGTCGTCTCCTTGCTGGGTCCATCGTCGCAGAAGTCGCCGACTCTGGCCACGGGGAGAACCAACTTAGAAATGATGTCCTATGCCCCGAGCGCCTCGGAGACTACCTCAAGGGCCGCTTCCTGGACCTCACGCAGGTGAGCCGCCGATATGAAGGATTCGGCGTAGATCTTGTACACGGCCTCGGTGCCGGACGGTCGGGCAGCGAACCACGCCTCGTCCGTCGTGACCTTGAGGCCACCAATGGAAGCCCCGTTGCCGGGAGCCGTGGTCAACTTCTGAGTGATGGGATTCCCCGCGAGTGAAGTGGCCCCCACCCGCGAGGGGGAAAGGGAGGCCAGGGAAGCCTTCTCCACCGGAGTCGCAGGGGCGTCGATCCGGGCGTACCAAGACTCCCCAAGCCGCCCGATGAGGGTTTGATGCAGGGCCGAAGGGGAGGCCCCCGTGGTGGCGAGGATCTCGGAGGCCAGGAGGGCCGGGATGAAGCCGTCTTTGTCCGTCGTCCACACACGGCCACTCCGCCTCAGGAACGAGGCTCCTGCGGATTCCTCCCCACCGAAACCGACCTCCCCAGTGAGCAGTCCGGGCACGAACCACTTGAAGCCGACGGGGACCTCAAGGACTTGTCGATTGAGGTCCTTCCCCACCCGATCGATGAGGGTAGAACTGACGAGTGTCTTTCCGATAGCCGCCCCGCTTGGCCACTCGGGCCTCGCCCCTCCGAACAGGTAGGCGATCGCGACGGCGAGGAAGTGATTGGGAGCCATCAGCCCGGCGTCGGGGGTGACGATGCCGTGCCGATCGGCATCGGCATCGTTCCCCGTCGCGATGTCGTATGGGGAGGATCGGTCGGTCATGAGGCCGCGAAGCGAGGCCATCGCGTACGGAGAGGAGCAGTCCGTGCGGATCTTGCCATCCCAGTCGAGGGTCATGAAGGACCACCGGGGGTCGACGTCGGGATGAACGACCGTAAGGTCCAACCGGTGTTCCTCAGCGATCGCCCCCCAGTAGTCAACCGCCGCTCCTCCGAGGGGATCGGCTCCAATGCGAATCTCGGCGTTGCGGATCGCCTGGAGGTCGACGACATCCGGGAGGTCGGCAACGTAGGCCGCCATGTATTCGTGGGGTCGAGTCGTACTAGCCGACAAGGCACGGGCGAGGGGGATACGACGGATGGCGGAGAATCCAGATTCGAGGATCTTATTGGCGCGAGAGGCGATCCACGCGGTCGCGTCGGTGTCGGCCGGACCTCCATGAGGGGGGTTGTACTTGAACCCGCCATCGCGAGGGGGGTTGTGAGATGGGGTAATGACGATCCCGTCAGCGGGTCCCCTCCCTGTGGTTCGAACGCCGCCCGGCTGAAGGGCTCCGTTGGCGATGAGAATGGCGTGGGAGATCGCCGGTGTCGGAGTGTATCGGCGCCTAGCATCGATTCGCACCTCGACCTCGGCTGCGGCGAGGACCTCAAGCGCGGTCTCCCAGGCGGGTCCAGAGAGGGCGTGGGTGTCCTTGCCGATGAACAGGGGACCGTCCACACCTTGAGACTTGCGGTATTCGATGATCGCCGCGGTGATGGCAACAATGTGGGCCTCGTTGAAGGAACCATCGAAAGACGAGCCTCGATGCCCCGAGGTTCCGAAGGCAACCCTCCGGGTGGAAACGGAGGGATCGGGAACGATGTCGTAGTACGCACCGAGGAGAGCGTCCACATCGATGAGGTCAGATGCCTGGGCGACGGTTCCGGCTCGTTCGTGCATGTCTCTACTCTCGCACCCATGGGGAGTCGCCCGCGACCGTCCGACCTCGGTACGCTGGAGCGGAGTCGATCGGCGGATGCCCACCCGTCGTTCCCACGGTATGGACGGGAGGATGACGTGGACAAGCCGCGATACGCCTACCTGGGGCCGGAGGGGACGTTTACCGAACTGGCGCTAAAGGCGATGGTGTCACCAGATGAGGCCGAGTACGTCCCGCAGATCGATGCGTTGTCTGCGCTTGGGGCGGTCCGATCCGGCGAAGTGGACTATGCCATCGTCGCCATCGAGAACACCATCGAGGGCGGGGTCACCGCAACTCTGGATGCCCTAGCAGAGGGGGAGCCCCTCGTCATCCTCGGGGAGGCCGTTCTTCCCGTGTCCTTTGAACTGCTCGTGAGGGAGGGGACAACCGAGGCGGACATCCGCCACCTGTCGTGCCATTCTCATGGATTCGCGCAGTGTCGTCGTTGGCTTAATGGGCGCCTTCCGAAGGTCTTGCACCTGCCGGCGGCGTCGAATACCGCGGCTGCCGTGGCGCTCGCCGACCGGTCGCTTTCCCTTGAGCAGGTCGGCTTCGAGGCGGTTCTAGCTCCCCCCGGGACGGCTGGCCGCCTTGGCCTCGTCGCCTTGTGCGAAGGCGTTCGTGACAACGAGAACGCGG
Organism: uncultured Demequinaceae bacterium; assembly: GCA_964610155.1. GTDB lineage: Bacteria > Actinomycetota > Actinomycetes > Actinomycetales > Demequinaceae > JAFGBM01. Next base: position 263,648 of record CAZSUY010000001.1, on the reverse strand, counting down.
CGACCCGCTTTGTCAGAGTGGGACGTCCAGAGGCGACGCCTGCTCCTACCGGGGCTGACAAAACCACGATCGCGGTTCAGTTGCTCGACGACCGAGCCGGTGCGCTGCTTGAGATGCTGGAGCAGTTTGCGGCCCGTGGTATCAATCTTTCTCGGATCGAATCCCGACCCATCGGGGACCGACCCGGGGAGTACTCCTTCTCGATCGATGCCCTGGCGCACGTCGCCGAAGAGCGGATGACGGAGGCCCTCATCGGGCTGAAGAGAACATGTCGGTCGGTGCTCTTTCTGGGTTCCTACCCGGCGGTTTCGGGCAGCCAGCCGACGCCCATTGATCCCGGGACGTCCGATATCGATTTCGCATCGGCCAGGGATTGGGTCAAGACCCTTCGACCAGCCCTCGACTAGTTCCTTCCGTCTCCTCTACGACTTGACGCGCGGAATGGGGCGTCGTCGCTCGATCGGTGGACTCGCCTCCGGGGACATTCGTTTTTGACCTTTCTTCGAGGATAGGTTGATCGACCGTATGTTCACCGCGTCCGGTTCGATCCGGGCCTTAAGATCTACAGCTCTGCCCAGAGGTTCACCGTCGATCTGAATTCGCTGAGGCGCCTCGGCGTGTATCTCAACGGAGGTACCGCGCGCGTGGTCGATACGTCCAACCCGCCAGGCATCGGGAAGGGTAGGGGCGTTGATCCGCGTGCCTTGTAGCCACACCTGACCGGCGAGTTCGGTCCAGCCAGCGATTCCCCCGCGGGCGTCGAGGATTGCCACGTCCAGGGCTCCGTCGTCGATGCGGGCATCGGGGATGAGGACGACCCCTCCGGGAAGGAGTCCGCAGTTTGCGACTAGGACGGTTCTCATCTTTATTTCGATCGGATCCTGGTCGTCGATCTGAACCGTCACCCGGATGCGGGTGGCGCCAATGTGACGGAGGGCCGCAAAAAAATAGGCCATCCACCCGAAACGCAATTTGTACGAGTTCTTGACCCCAGCAATCATCTCGGCGTCGAGGCCGATCCCGGCCATGACCAGGAAGGGGTATTCGACGACTTCCCCAGATCCCATGGTCACCATGAGCCATCCGACGTCGATGGGGGTGTCATCACCGTCGAGAGAGACCCGTAGGGCGGCGGCCGAATCCCTAAGCGGTAGCCCGAGATTGCGGGCGAGGAGGTTACCCGTGCCCAGGGGGACGATCCCCATGGGGAGGCCGGCATCGGCTGCGACGGCCGCGACTGCGCGTACCGTCCCGTCTCCTCCAGCGGCGATCAAGACCTCCGCCCCCGCGAGGATCGCCTCCCTGGCTACATCGGTACCGGGGTCTTCGACGGTGGTGTACAACCAGAGCGGTTCAGGTAGGTGGCGCAATGAACACGCCCGGTAGGTCGCCTCACTCAATTGCGCCAGTCCTGGTTTGGTGGGATTGACGATGAAGGCGACTCTTTCACGCCTCGGCCTGGCCCTGGCGAACGCAACTACAGGGTCGTGGGGTAGATCCCGAATACGCAACAGTCGACGGAAGAAAGGAGACATCGCGGCGGGATCGCGAGCGCCCAGCCGACGGACCATGCTCACGGTCGTCCATAGGGCGAAAAGACCCGCCACGAGCACCACCGCCGAAATGACTTGCCACACCATAGGGTCGAGCCTATTGCGGCGTGGATAGACTCGTCGCATGATCGACCTCAGGCTCCTAAGGACCGAGCCGGACGTTGTCCGAGAAAGCCAGAGACGCCGGGGTGAGGAACCATCGGTGGTCGATGATGCGTATAGGGCCGATGCCGAGAGCCGTGCCGCCCGTGCGGCATTCGAATCGAGACGAGCAGAGCAGAAGTCCCTGGGCAAAGTCGTGGCCCAAGCGAAGGGCCCGGAGAAGCAGGAGGCCCTCGCCCGAGCCCAAGAAATGGCGGTCGAGGTCCGGGATCTCGAGGCAAGGGCCGATGCCGCGACCGCCGCAGTCGAAGAAATCCTATGGGCGATTCCCAACGTCGTAGAGGCGGGGGTTCCGGCGGGGGGAGAGGACGATTATGTCGTCACTCGGGAGGTCGGCAAACCCCGGGACTTCAGTGCCGAGGGCTTCACCGTTCGAGATCACTTGGACATCGGGGAGGGCCTGAAGGCGATTGACACGGAGCGTGGTGTCAAGATCAGTGGTGCGCGGTTCTACTTCCTCACAGGGATAGGGGCCCGGCTCGAATTGGCAATCCTGAACGCGGCCATGGATACGGCGCTCGAGGCAGGGTTCGTGCCCGTCATCCCTCCGACGCTGGTCAAGCCGGAGATCATGGCCGGTACGGGATTCCTGGGTCGACATGCGGAAGAGATCTACTATCTTGAGGCCGACGACCTCTACCTTGTTGGTACGTCGGAGGTTGCTTTGGCCGGGTATCACGCAGGGGAGATCCTCGACCTCAAGGACGGCCCTTCTCGCTATGCGGGATGGAGTGCCTGCTACCGGCGTGAGGCGGGGTCATACGGCAAGGACACCCGGGGCATCATTCGGGTGCACCAGTTCCACAAGGTCGAGATGTTCAGCGTGTGCAGGGCCGAGGAGGCCGCCGCAGAGCACACCCGCTTCCTTGAGATTCAGGAATCTATGCTTGCCCGGATGGAGATTCCCTATCGCGTGATCGATACGGCCGCTGGGGATCTTGGGATGAGCGCGGCCCGCAAATACGATTGTGAGGCCTGGCTGCCGAGCCAGGACCGCTATATGGAGGTGACCTCGACCTCGAACTGCACGACCTACCAGGCACGACGGCTCGAAATGCGGGAGCGTCGCGACGACGGGAACCAGGTCGTCGCCACGGTCAATGGCACGCTTGGTACGACCAGGTGGATCGTTGCCTTGCTCGAGAATCACCAGCAGGCAGATGGCTCGGTGCGGGTACCCGAGGGGCTTAGCCCCTACCTCGGGGGGATGTCGAGCCTTGCGCCCGGGGTGGCGTAGGCAACGTACCCTCGACGTATGGCCAAGGCATCCGAAGACATGTATCCGCCCCTCAGCGCGGACTTGTGGAGGCTTCTGGGCCTTGACATCGACGGCACCATCACCCAATGGGGGGACCCGGTTTCCCTGGCGATCGTGGAGGCGGTCGAAAAGGTACGGATGTGCAGGAACCATGTCGTTCTTGCGACGGGACGGAGTATCGTCGCGACTCTTCCGGTTGCGGAGGAGTTGGGCATACGCCGGGGATGGGTTGTCTGCTCAAACGGTGCGGTGACGGTCCGGCTCAATCCTCGGACGTATGGGGGGTACGACATTGTCGACAAGGCGACCTTCAATCCTCAGGCCGCGCTCGAGTTGATCCAACAAGAGATGCCGGACGCGCGATATGCGGTCGAGGATCTCGGAGTGGGGTACCGGGTAAGTCAGGAGTTCCCGCCGGGGGAACTGGCCGGTCGCCAGTGGGTGGTCTCGTTCGAGGAGTTGTATGAGGTCGAGGCCACTCGTGTCGTCATTCGCGCCCCGGGAAAGCCGGTCGACCACTTCGATAGCCTTGTCACCAAGATCGGACTCGACGAGGTGACCTACACCGTCGGCAAATCCGCATGGCTCGACCTGACGCCTCCGGGCGTCTCCAAGGCATCCGCCCTTGAGGCGCTTCGTCGTCAGTTGGGCGTGTATCCAGACCACACCGTTGCTATCGGTGATGGGTTCAACGACATCTCGATGCTTGAGTGGGCGGGGACGTCGACGGCGATGGGAAACGCTCCAGAGGCGGTGAGGGCGGCGGCCGATCTGATCACCGGAACGGTGGAAGAAGAAGGGGCTCTGGCCGCGCTGGAGTCACTGATCGATCCCGAACGCCTCGCGGTCATCTAGGAGAGGGGAGGAAAACCGGAAAGCCCCAGATGCATCCATAATGGACAATGTGGCGACTTTCACAAAGAAAACCCCCAGGGTTACGTCATGGCACTTCCGGTATAGCGTCTCATGTGTAGGGAGTTAGGCATTTTGTTCTTATGGTGATTAGCGAAACCGCCGATAACCACGAGAGCGAGGAGCCAGCACCCCGCGTGGCGTGAGCAAACGTCGGGCGATACGACTCGACGGGACGGCAGGGAGAGGATTCATGCTCGGTAGGTTGGGTATCCGTGGAAAGATCATCGCGGTGGTGGCTGTGCCGATTCTGGTGCTGGTCGTCGCAGCGGGAGTCTTCACGGCTACCGCGAACCGAAACTACTCCTCGGCGAAGGAAATAGACGCATTACTCGCTATCGTTCAGGCCGCGAATGAGTTGAGTGTTGCCCTCCAGGACGAGCGATACCAGGGGGCGAACTACGATGATGCTTTCTCAGATGGGGATTTCCGTAGGACCAATGCAGAGGCGGCTGTCGATGCCGACTACCTATCAATCGTTGATGCCGCCGACACTCCTGGCGACGAGGGCTATGCGATTCGCGCAACCCTAGCTCAGGTCGATACCCTGCTCGGCAAACCCGAGGTCATCACATCCGTCGAGGGTGTTGACCAAATATCAAGCAGAGCGACGGGAATCTACGCCCTTCGGGGCGTCTCGGTGGGCAATCTTCCTCTGGATGTTGAACCGGAGCTTGAGGTGGAAGGGTCATTCGACTTCGAAACTGATTACATAGGTCCGCCGATCTGGCCGGATCCGCTGGAGGTCGCGAACCTCGATACAGCGTACAAGGCACTTAGCGGTTCTATCGAAGCGATCGCCGCGACAGCACCCGACGCCGGAGGGGTGCGGGCAGCCTTGATCCGCATGGTCGATGACATCGAATTCGAGGCGGAGCAGGCGGCCAATGCCCTCACCATTCCCGTCGTCATCCTGCCTGATCTTGAGGGGACCTTTGATTCGACCGACGAAGCAATCGCCGCACTCCGAGCACTGACTGAGGGGCTCGGATACCAGGACAAGGAAGATGCCGAAGCCCACACCGATGCCCGTGCCATCGTGGCTTCCGAAATGTTTTCAGCACTAGAACGATTGGCGGACCTTGAGGGTAGCCGGAACAGGATTATCGCGCTCAACCAATACTCCGCCTACCGTATCTCTTCGTTGTACGCCGAGGCCATCACCCCACTAGCGGAGATCCCCGACACCGTTGCCCAGGGGATTAGCGATCGCGAAATTGCCCGAGCCCTCAACGCCTACACGGACATAAGCCAATTCGTCGAGGCAATGCGGTTCGAAGAGATCCGATCCATGCACGTCATTCGTGTGGGGGCCTTCTTCGGTGGCAAAGTGGAAACCGATGGCCTTATTGGGTTCCAGTTGATAACGGACCAGAGCCTTACGACTGCACAGCAAAGCTTTGGCGCCCTGCTGAGCATTGAGGAACCTCCCGTCTTTGGCGTATCCTACGATGCCGCGACCCTGACCGGCTTTGACCCCACTAGAGATCGACTCGCACGTGGTGACCGTGTTCCCGTTCGGACCGAGGAACTTGGCCAATGGCCCCTGTGGGTCCAGGAGGAGCTAGATCAATACCTCCCCATTCAGTCCGACGTGTGGGACCTCGTCAAGGCGGAGTCTGACACAGCAATGCGCAACGCCTTGCTTTCGACGATTCTCACCGCGGTTGGGGCCGTTGCCATTCTCGCGGCTTCCATCTTCATCGCGCTCCTCATCGCCCGAAGGATCATCGGGCCTCTTCGTCGTCTGACGACAACCGCGACCGCCGTCCGCCAAGAACTTCCGCGGCTCGTCGAACGAGTCGCCTTGCCAGGGCAGACGGTCGATATATCCGAGGTACAGATCCCGGTGGAGTCCTCCGATGAGGTGGGACGCCTCGCGGAGGCGTTCAACGCGGTCAATGCCGCGACCCTGACCATCGCAGGTGAGCAGGCGGCCCTTCGAGGCTCCATTTCGGAGATGTTCGTTAACGTCGCCCGTCGTGACCAGGTGCTTCTTAATCGCCAGCTCGCCTCAATCGATGAAATGGAGCGATCTCAGGATGACCCCGACACCCTGACTCGGTTGTTCGCCCTCGACCACCTGGCGACCCGCATGCGCCGCAACTCGGAGTCGCTCCTCGTTCTTGCCGGTATCGACACGGGACGCCGGATGCGTCGACCGATGCCGCTATCGGACGTTATCCGAACGGCATCGTCAGAAATCGAGTTGTACGAGCGCATCCAGTTGGAGCTCGATGCTGACCCCGCCATGGTTGGCCACTCCGCGCTCGTGGCTGGGCACCTCTTCGCGGAATTGTTAGAAAACGCCACCGTGTTCTCCGATCCAGAATCTCCGGTTGTCGTCAAGACGGCCAGCAAAGGCGACAACGTCATCGTCGAGATCACCGACCTAGGGATCGGCATGACCGTCGAGGAGCTTCACGAGGCGAATGCCCGTATCCGATCGACCGCGGCATCTGAGATCCTCGGAGCACAGCGCCTTGGGCTGTTCGTGGTCGGCCGCATTGCGCGACGGCTGGGCGCACGTGTTGAGATCGCCAGCGAGGAAGGCGAGGGGACCACGGCGATCGTAACCATGCCGCTCAGCCTGTTCGACCTCGCGGCTGAACCAGAGACAGACCACGAGCCAGAGGAGCTGCTAAGTGAGAAGCTTCACGTTCCGGCTGCCTTGATCGGCCATCATGATACGGATGAGGTGATGGACGTCTACTCCGACGATGTGATGAGTCCCGCGATCGCCGGAACCTCCTATCACAAGACCAAGAAAATCGAAGACGAAGAGATCAAGTCTCTAATTCGAGAGGATGCCGAGTTGGCTCCGGTGACCGACGAGGTAGATCTTGACGAACTGGTCGAGGGAAAGACAAGGAAGGGCTTGCCGGCTCGCCGTCGGCGCTCCGGGGGAAAAAAGGAAGCATCGAGGGACACTGCCAGCGTATTGGGTCTACCCGAGCGACCAACGACAGGGCAGTTGGCTCAGTTGACGGGCGATGAAAGCCAGGGATTTTCTCCGGGCGAAGAGAGCGCGGCATCGACGGCGGAGCAACGTTCAGCGCTGTTTCGGGGGTTCCGGTCGAGGCATATTGGAGACGAATCGGCCGTCGAACCCAACGCAGAGTCCTTGGGGCACGTGGTGCGTCGTGACGCCGTTGCATCGGATGCGGCCGACCCGATTGTGGTGCCTTCCCTTGAGAAGATCGAACCACAGCCCGAGTCTGAAGCCAAAGCCACGCCGGAGCCGACGCCCGAACCCGTACCGGAGGCAGAGTCCGTACTGACGGAGCCAGAGCCGGAGGCATCAATCGAACAGGCGGACGAACCCGAGCCGGAGGCGGAGTTCGAACCGGAAGCACAGTATTTGGCAGAGGCCCAGCCCGAGCCGGAGGTGCAACCGGAAGAGGCGGTCCAATCTCAACCCAGCCTCGATGTGACGATTGGATCGATCGAGGTTCCTGGGGTCGAGCCAACCGACGCGTACGAGTCAGGGGAGGCATGGGACGACGTACCAGTGATGGAGCAAGCCGAATCGGAGCAGGTGACTCCTGTCGCCGATGCGACTCCTCCAGTCGCCGCCGACGCGGTCGATGCCGATATCGAGATCGCATCGTCCGACGATCTGTTCCCAGCCCCGTCTCCTACGAAGGACAAGAAAGAAAAGAAGGAAAAGCGTGGCTTCCTCGGTAGGAGGAAGAAGCAGGAACCGAAGCCATCACCCGAGGTTGCATACGAACCACCGAGCCAGGTTGCAGAGCAAGTCCCCACGCCTTCCGGTTTTGAGACCCCACTAGTTACGGATTTGGGAACGGAAGGAACCATCCCCGAACTTGAGGCGGAACCGACCGGTATCGGGGTGGATGGTAGCGCAACGGATGAGATTGCGTACGCGCAGGTTTCCGATGCGAAATACGACGAGTGGGGTCTTCCCGTGGAGAGGTCGTGGCCTCCGGAGGAGTCCGTGGAGGAGGCCTCCAATCCCACCCCGGAATATGATGAATGGGGCCTCCCTATCGTCGAGCACTCCGTTGGAGCCAATGACTTGGACCTACCACCGGAAGGTATCCCAACTCCGGTGGACCCCGACCTCGACCCGTTGACGGTCGCGACTCCCGATCTAGACGCGTCTCTGTACGGCGCAACTCAGGATTCGGGTCTTCCGGTGTTTGACGGCACTCCGGATCTTGATGTGCCGCCACTGACGACAGGCGAGTGGGCGATACCAACGGATGAGGCCTCCACCCTCGAGGCTGGACCAGAGGCGATCACCTGGGGAGTCGAGACCCCGGAGATCCCCCCAGAACTCGTCGAGATCTCTGACTTGTCGGCTCCTTCGATGACGGATGAAGGCCAATACCTACAGGACCCTAATGAGTCCGGCGTGGATTCCTTCGTTCAGGGGCCCCCCGTGATGGAGGAGATACCGGATGTCTCGGTCGAACCGATCCAGCGTGACGTACCGACTACCGAGATGGAACCGGAAGTCCCGCCAGAAACCGTGCCAAGTTTCGATGCGCTGATAGAACCCCCGGGAGTGGCTGAGCCAGTTGTCGAGGTTCCGGTCGCCACCGTTGAGATCCCGGACCTGAACATCCAGCCCGTCACCGGCGAGTTTTTCGCTCCCCTCGTCACCGAGGAAAAGGCCGAGGATATGTCGGTGCCCGGTCTCGAACCCGATTTGACACCGACTCCGGCGGTCGACCAGACCGCGATCCCCGACATGCCGCCCCCCGTGTATGACGTACCCGATCTGCCCCCACCCGCGGTACCCGCCTATGGGGCAGAGTCGCAAGGGGTAGAGCAATACGGGGCGGCGCAATATGCGGGGGACAACTATGGGACCGCCGTGCAGGGGTACTCCGCCGACCAGTTTGCACACCCGTATGGATGGGAACGCGCAGGAGCGAGTGCCCTCGAGGCAGCTTCCGGGGAAACGATTCAAGGCTCATACAGCCCGGAGGCATATATGCCAACCGCACCGATCCTGCCGGATGGATCCGAAGCCGAGATGACATCGGCAGTGTTCTCAGAGTTCAGTTCTCTTGTCACAGAACGCCCGAAGATTCAGCGCACCAAGGTCGGCCTTCAGGTTCGGACCAAGTCGGAGGAAGAGCAGGCCGCATCAATCCCGATCGAAGAGATCGAAGTCAAATCCATACCAAGGGACCCCGAAGCGATTCGTTTGAGCTTCTCGAGTTTCCATTCCGCTACGAACCGAGCGCGCGTGACCGGCGGTCTCGAGCCAGAAGTCCGTGGCACAGAACACGATGAGGTGACACCATGAGACACGAACATAAAACAACATTTCCCTCAATGGAAATAGGCAAGGAGGACCAGTGACTGCGCTCAGCACCGAGGCCACCAACTTTGGTTGGCTGCTGGACAACTTCGTCCAGACTGTTCCCGGCACGCGCCACACCCTGGTCGTCTCTGCAGACGGCCTACTGATGGCGATGTCGAAGAACCTCGACCGTACAGGAGGAGACACGCTTGCCGCCGTCGTCTCAGGCATGTCAAGCCTGACACGAGGGGCCGCCCGTCAACTCAAGGCCGGAGAGGTACGCCAATCGATTATCGAGATGGACGAGTTGTTCCTCTTCCTCATGACTATTGGGAATGGTTCGATTCTGGCCGTTGCCGCAGACTCGACGTGTGATGTAGGGCTTGTCGGGTATGAGATGACGCTTCTTGTCGCGCGGTTCGAGAACGTTCTCACGCCCGCTCTCATCACGGAACTTCGTCAGAACCTTCCAACCGATGGCGCGACGCGTACGGTGAAATAAGGAGGATCACATGACTGATGATTACGCTCCATCCGTCCTCAATGGCGAGGATGATGCGTACACCGTTCGTCCATATGCGGTGACCGCAGGCCGAATCTCGGGTGAGGCTGATGGCCTCGCTATCGAGGCGCTCGTTTCGGTGATGGACAATGGAAAGTCCCAGAGGGGGCTTACCCCCGAGAAGAAGAAGATCCTGAAGCTGGCCTCGGAGGACTACGTCTCCGTTGCCGAACTCTCGGCTCACTGCAAGTTACCGCTTGGAGTGGTTCGAGTGATTATTATGGACTTGGCAGATAGCGAATACCTATCCATCCACACCACGATGCCGGTCAGCAATGATGTTGACGACAGAAGTGGTATCACCCTGAGCCTGTTGGAGAGTGTTCTCGATGGCATCGCAGCCCTCTAGCGCCGCAACTACTGACGACAAGGCGCACGTCGCCCCTACGGTAGTCAAGATCGTGATTGCCGGTGGATTTGCCGTTGGCAAGACCACGTTCATCGGCTCGATCTCTGACATCGATCCTCTCAACACGGAAGCCGCCATGACCGAGCATTCGGTCGGCATCGACGACGCAGGTGGAGTGACCGAGAGGAAGACTCATACGACCGTCGCGATGGACTTCGGTCGGATCGCTCTCCCAGGGGCGCTGTGGTTGTATCTCTTTGGCACTCCAGGGCAGGATCGTTTCCTCTTCATGTGGGACGACCTCGTGAGGGGCGCGATCGGCGCGGTTGTCCTCGTTGATACTGAGCGCCTCGATCAGTGCTTCCCGGCGGTTGACTATTTCGAGGGGAAGGGCATTCCCTTCATCGTCGCGGTCAACTGTTTCGACGGAGTTGCGAGGCATCAGTTGGAGGATGTCCGCGAGGCGCTAGGTGTGCCCGCGGAGGTTCCCCTCATCTATACGGATGCCAGGGAGCGTTCGGCCACCAAACAGGCCCTCATCGCTGTTGTTCAACTTGCCATGGAGCGGCTCAAGGCCTAGTAGGACGCACGATCGAAACGGGTGGGTCGGCTCTTTTACGTGGCTTGCCACTGAAGCCCAGGATACGCTGAACACGTGATCTATCTCGACGGTTCCGCGCTATGCCGCTTCCTACCAGGGGTGCGGCATGGGGAGGTGTGGCAGGAGTGGGTGACCACCCACAAGGGCGAGTTGGCGACCTCGCAGTTGGGTCTGACCGAGCTTCGGCAGGCAGCAGCGTTGTACCCACGAGATACCCTTGAAGAGATATCGGCGATCATCGAAAGGGTACGGTCCGACGTACCCGTCATTCGCTTCAGTGACGACAACGTATCTATCTCAAGTCACGCGAATGCCGTCCTCAAGCCTTTCGCGGCACTGCACGTTGGCGCTGCGGCCGGAGACGAGAGGGTTGACACCATCGCCACTTACGACCCGGCGCTGGCACATGTTGCAGAGATATATCGCCTCAAGGTGGTGACCCCAGGTCTCAACGAGCGCTGGTATCACGAGTTCGAAGGCCCGGTCGAGACTTGGTCTCCGATCGGCCTCGACGCACCGAGTTCGCCGGGTTCCGAATATGCCCTCAACTCAAAGGAGATGCCCCTAGACACCCACGATGAGGCGCTTGAGGAGGTCAAGTCCGTTAATCAACCGGATAGGGAGTCGAACACCGAAGAGGGTTCGGCAGACGCGAGCGAGCTTGATCATGAAGAGTTCCTTCGCACGATGAAGGCGGCGGAAGAGGAAGCCCTTGCGCGCATCGAGAGATTGAGCGAGGGAGACAAGGCCGTGGTAAAGAAAGCCGCCGTGGTTGACAAAGCCGTGGTTGAGAAAGCCGTGGATGATGACGTCCTTGTTGCTCCGGTGGATCCTTCACCCCCACCGCCCACACCGCCACCGCCCCCTCCGCCACCGCCCCCTCCGCCACCGCCCCCCCCTCCGCGCGAGAGCGCCCCCCAACCCCAGGAGGAGAGCGAGGCCTCGAAGAGGAGGGCAGAGATGATTGCCCGCTTGGGTGTGTACAAGCCGAAGATGGTGGCAGCGGAAGAACCTGAAGGGGGTGCGCCTCATTCAGCCGACACGGCCTTGATCCCGGCGCCTCCAGATTTGCTCCCGGCCGGCCCCATCGGCGCAGCGGTTCGTCGACCGTTCCTGCAGCAGGCCGAGGAGAAGAAGGAGATCCAGGGTTCCACGAAGTCAGAAGTGCCAGAAGGGGGGGATATCGTCCCTCCCCAGATGCCATCCATGGTGGTCCGGTTCGAAGACCCTATCTCCTATGCACCAGCACGATACGATCCCTCGGGGGCACATCCGCTCCCCGAGGCACATCCATTCGCACGCGCTGGGCAGACCCCCGCGATGGAGGCTCCACCGATCGCCACTCGAGACATACCAATGCTTGAGCCAGTCAAGGCTTCTGAGTTGCACCCGACCCCAAGACCGATCGTGAACGAGGCGCCGGAGGCGGCCGAGAAGCCAAAGGAGGAGGATCGATCATCGCGTAGACGACGGGGGAAGAAGGAGGACAAGAAGCGGGGGAAAGAAACACCCGTACCAGCACCCGCCCCCCCCAAGGAGGATGATGCCGGCTGGCGGCTAGAGGACATCATCGGTCAAGGCAACGAAAAGGGGAAGTGAAAGCCCACCTGAGACAATGGTGGGAGAGGAGAGTTGACCGAGCGGCCGAAGGTGACGGTCTTGAAAACCGTTAAGGCGTCTTGCGCCTTCGTGGGTTCGAATCCCACACTCTCCGCGCATGAGAAGCCCGGCCTCGGCGCGCCGGTTGTACCTGATTGGAGGGGGGTGCTGGTGCCGAGTGTCTGGAGCCCGACGTTGGCGTACATGCGGACCTAACGGTAACCTGTGTGGGCATTCGGGGAGACGTCGCATAGCCCGGCCTAGTGCGCGGTCCTGCTAAGACCGTGAGGGGTGTTGAGCCCCTCCGTGGGTTCAAATCCCACCGTCTCCGCTCCCGCGCTATACAGATTCCGGCGGATTTCATCGAAACCGGATCGGTAAGGAAACCGCGTTGGCGGCTATACTCTTGACTCGGCCTTTGGCCGTGCGCCCGTAGCTCAACGGATAGAGCATCTGACTACGGATCAGAAGGTTGGGGGTTCGAATCCCTTCGGGCGCGCAGACCCGGCTTCATCTTGAGCGTTTGCGGGGTCGACCGGTAGGCCCTCTTCATCGAGGTCGATACGGCGAGAGATCCCCTGGCTCTCGACGACGACCGAGGCGGCAGCTTCCCTTCCGGGTGGAGCCAATCGGATGGTCAGGTGGCCCTGGTCGACGTTGCGCAGGTATTCGGTGACCTGATCCGTCAGGCGTTTCATCGCCGCTCCAGTAGGAAGACCCCCTCCGCGGTCATCAAGTAACGTCACCTCCACCCCGCGTCTGCGGGCAGCCATGGTCGCTTTGATGATCTCTGGTAGATGGAGGCCCCGGGCACGGACACTATCGCGCAGGGATGCCTCAGCGAGTAGGTAGTCGAGCCGATCGGAATCGGAGATCGCCACGGATCGTGAGATCCTCCCAAGGAGGGGTGTTGCGACTTCGGCGAGTTCGGCGACTCGCTCCCGACGAATCTCCTGCTCGGCATCCACACTCGCGGCCGCCGCGGCAAGATCGATGGAGCGGAGGTTGAGGCTATTGATGCGCAGGGATGCCCGGCGGAGAGCCCTGGCAATCAGCGTCCCTACAAGAAGGATGCCCGCGTGGGTTTTGAGGGCGTTCGGAGCGTCCATGGGGTTACGACCGACGTCCAAGGCCCACACCTCGGTGACGACCGCCATCCCCAGGAACCCCACCCAGGCTATTCCCGAACGACCGCGAATGGCCAGAAAGAAGAGTAGCCAGGTGATGGCGCCATGGTGCCATGCCTCACGTCCGAGCGAACCCTCGGGAGACAGTTGCCATGAAACGAGCCCTGTCGAGAGAAGGGTCGCGACGACGATCCACAACGACCATTTGAGGGGGAAGGGATCCTGGTGTGGAAGCGCTACCAGGAAGGCGGCGATGGAAACGACGACAAGCGCGATGAGGCTAGGGAGGGGGGAGGCAATGGCATCAAGGGTCGTCAGGGCGAAGGCAATGTTCCCGACGACGAAGAGGGCGAGAATGGCCCATACCCCGGGTTTGCCGATACCGATCAACGCGCTTATATCGGTTGTGCGCGTCTGCGGCTGCGTTTCGCGGATACTCATTGCGGCCTCATCCAACGTAGGGTCACTATTGTGCCTCGGCCGGGCCGCGAATCGACCTCGGCATCTCCGCCCTCGAGTTGTCGCATGCGTTCGTAAATGCTGACCCTGATGCCTAACCGACGGTCATTCACGGAGCGAGGATTAAAACCACGACCGGAATCCTGAATGGAAGCGCGAATCCCGCCATCGGTCAGGTTGACGGTGACAATCCGATGAACATAGTCATCGTCGCCTCCGGCATGGATCACGCTATTGCGGACAGCCTCGGCGATCGCTTCAGTAAGGGCCTCAATCACCGGGCTTGGAATGGGGGCCTCGCCTGAGTTGGAGTGCCAGAAATCGACCATTGGTGCGGTATCGGTCACGGCTGTACGCAGGGCAGTGATTGCTTCGGTGCGTTCGTAGTCCGGAGCCTCATCCGCGTCGACTGACAGGGTAGCGATGCTCGCCAAGGCGGACTCTGCCTGTTCGGCGAGCCTTCGGCTCGGGTTCTCCCGGCTCGCCACGAGAAGGACGGAGATGATGTCGTCGTGGACGATCGCGTTGATGCGGGACTGCTCACGTTCCCTGGTCCGCTTGACCGCCTCTATAGAGGCCTGAGCTTGAGTGCGCGTCGCGACGAGATCCTGCCGCTCCGCCGCCTGAACCAATGCGAGGGAGACACCAATCAAGATCGCGCAGAAGACGATGGCTCCAACGCCATCGAGGAGGCTCAGCCGTAACTCGTTTCCGGTAGCGGCGTTTCCAACGAAAGCGACGATGAGGCCCTGAATTGCCGCAAAGAGAAACGCAACATTGCGGCGAGTGAAGACCGCTATCAGGACGGCATGAGTGGCGTTGACCCCCCACATCCACGGGGCAGACAGATCGGCGAGTTCGGGCACCGTCATTGCGGGAAGCCACAGCAACTGGAGTAAGACAAAAACTCCCGCCGTGGAGGCGGCGATACCGTTCAGGAGACGAAGTGGTAGCGTCCAAGCGAGCACGGTAAACGACGCGGGAATGAGGATTCCGAAAGCGAAGGCCGCCCAAGCAAAGAGGGGCTGGACCTCAGAGAACTGGCTGGAGATCTTTCCGGCCAACAGGCCCCCGAAGATCATGCTCCCGAACCCGGTCGCCATGTACAGAACGCGTTGGATCCGCTCGCGTGCGCGATGACGGTCCGGGGGTTTGTCGCTCACTCCGGCCCCTCCACGAGACCGTCCTCGATCGCCCGCCGGAAGAGATCCACCCTAGAGTGTGCGGGTCGACCGGCCGCGGCGTACTTCTTCCGGATCCGGGTGATGTAGTCGGAGATGGTATCCCGAGAGAGGCCCGTGTGCTGTGCGACAGAAATGGCTGTCTCACCCGACGCGTACAGCCCAAGGATTTCCTGCTCCCTGGGGCTCAGTTTGGCATTGGCGAGGTCGATATCCGAGTCGATCGCCGCAGCCCAGTCGGCACCGAAAACCTCTCGGCCGGCTGCGGCGGTTCTGATCGCCTCCAGGAGGATCTCGGGATCGGCGGACTTCCTGATGAGGCCGAGGGCGCCCGACTGAGCCGCCTGCTGGATGAGGCGTCGATCCTCGGCCCCGGTATAGATGAGGACGTTGGCCCCCGTTTCCAGGATCGCGGCAACGTTATCCGCCGGGGACGACCCATCGTTCAGTCTAAGGTCGAGTACGACGAGGTCGATGGGTTCCTCGAAAGCGGTAAGTTCCCCGACCGTGCCAACCGTGCCAGCTAGCGTGAGGTCGGATGCGGTGGCAATGAGGTCCCGAAAGCCAAAAGAAATGAGCGCATGATCCTCAACGAGCGCGATCGTCCGCCGATCCCCCATCATTCCTCCCCGCCGTGTATTAGGTCCCAACCTATCGAAGGGTACGCCGAAGGGGAATAGGTCCCGGATCAATGTTCGCACCAGAAACCCGAACACGATATCCTCAGTGACAACCAAAAGGTGATAAGCGGAATCATCGATGATCGTGGGTCGCCCAAGACCAGAGCGGAGAACTCGATGAAGACTCGACTGATCGTGAGTTTGGTAGCGGTGGTAGGGACGACCCTGGTGGGGTGTTCCACCTCAAGCGTGCTTGAGCTCGAACCCGGAGCTTGCTTCAATGTCTCTTTCGAGGCCACCGAGATTTCTCGTGTCCCCACTGTTGATTGCGCCAAGGCGCACGATGCGGAGGTATTTCACGTCTTCGATCTACCCGACATGGTGTACGACGAGGAATCGGTCTTCTATGCGGCCGGCGAAGTCTGTCTCGATGTCTTTGAAGACTATGTAGGGATAGATTTCTTCGATCCCGAGGTCGAGCATCTGGACCTGTATACGATGTACCCGCTCTCGGAGGGATGGAAGAACGGAGATCACGGCATCGTGTGTTCGATCGTTATGCGTGATCCGACCAAGCAACTGACGGGGAGCCAGAAGAACGCCTTCGCACAGGACTAGTTGTCAGCGCAGGGCTAGTTAATGAAGGCTGCGGTTCCCTCCACGAACGACCCAACGATGTCGCTATTGCGGTAGACGACGCATACTCCGGAGCGTTCATCGATGCCCCACGACTTCTCCGTCGGTAGCCATGCGACCCACCTCAGGCCGTCCTCCCAGTCGCTGGGCTTGAACATTGAGTCGGCGTCGAAGCCGGGTTGAATGAACGATCCGCAGTGGCCAAGGACCTGTGTCTCCACCGACTCGTCACCAGGCCATGAGTCACCCGCAAGCCTGTAGGAGGACACCACTTCAGCCCTGTGAGGGGTACCGCAGGGCACAGCGGTCACCCGGGCAACCACACCGTCTTCGGGGAGTACAGCAAGGCAGATTCCGGGGTCGGCCTGGATCGCGTTGATTTCGATACCGTTCGGGTTGGTGACGACCGGAGTATCGGTTCCGTTTTCCCGCCCAAGCGAGAGGCCAAGTGCGATGATGCCGACGAGCACCAGAACCACCCCGAGCGCTCCAAGGATCGGGATGAGAAGCGATCTGTGAGGTGGGCTTGGCTCCGACCAATCGCCGACCCGGTGAGGCTCGGGGTAAAGGCTGTGACGCTCGACGGGGGTGGAGGGTGGCGTACTCATGCCTCAACGCTACCGGGGTCGTCCAGGAAGTCCACGATGACAGGGACGTGATCGGAGGGCCCAGCCCCCTTGCGCTCCCCCCGATCGATGATCGCCCCAACCGCGCGAGGCGTTAGGGTGCCCGAGGCGAGCACGAAGTCGATGCGCATGCCTTCATTCTTCGGGAAGCGGAGTTGCTGATAGTCCCAGTAGGTGTAGCGACCGGGTTCGGGAAGGAACCGGCGGGAGAGCTCGTCATATCCGGCGTCCTCGAATGCGGAGAAGGCCGCGCGCACCTTCGGTGCGACATGTGTGGAGAGTTCGGGTCCGGAGGCATCCCAGACATCGGTGTCGAGGGGGATGACGTTCCAGTCACCGACGATGGCGACCGAATCTCCACTGGACGCCCAGGTGGCCGCAGAGAGGCACAGAGCATCGAGGAACGAGAGTTTGTACGCGAAATGGGGGTCGTCGAGCGACCTGCCGTGGGGGACGTATACGCTCCACAGCTTGATCCCCTCGCACGTCGCTCCAATCGCGCGCGCCTCAACCACGGCGTCGGCACCGGCTTTGCCGAACGCTGGTTGACCGGGGAACGTGGTCTCGACCTCGGATAGGCCCACTCGGGAGGCGATGGCGACACCATTCCATTGGTCGAGGCCATGCGAGGCGACCCGGTACCCCGCCGATTCGAAGGCGTCGAGGGGAAACTGCTCCGGCCGACACTTAATCTCCTGCATCGCCAATACGTCTGTGTGTGTGCGTTCGAGGAAATCGACCACACGATCGACCCTGGTGCGTATCGAGTTGACGTTCCATGTGGCGAGGCGCATTCTCCAAAGGTACTCGGGGTCAGTAGCCTGGCCGGGTGACGACCTCACTGGTGACGGGAGCAAGCGCGGGCCTCGGCGCGGAATTCTGTCGGCAGTTGTCGGAGTCTGGATGGGACCTCATCCTCGTGGCACGGGATGAGGCGAGACTTGAGGAGGTGGCCACTATGGCGCGCGCCCGGGGGGTCGAGGCGGAGGTCCTTCCTGCTGACCTGACCATTCGCAAGGACGTGGCTAGGGTGGCGAAGCGGCTGGCCGACCCAACCCGACCCGTGGACCTACTTGTCAACAACGCGGGGCTGGGGATCGGCCGCCGATTTCTCAGGTCGGATATCGAGGTGCAGGACGCGAGCCTCGAGGTCATGGTGCGGGCACCGATGACCCTCTCCCACGCAGCCGCTAGAGCGATGGTCGAGCGTGGCCACGGATCGATCCTCAATGTCTCATCCATCGCGGCGCTGATGACGGCGGGCACCTACAACGCGCACAAGGCGTGGGTCGAATCGTTCACTCGGGGCTTGGCTGGTGAACTTGAGGGCACGGGTGTGACGGCAACGATCTTGCGGCCCGGGCTGGTGCGGACGGAGTTCCAGGAACGCGCGGGGATGGACTTTTCCAGCCTGCCGGGCTTCGTGTGGCTTGATCCGGAGCCGGTGGTTCGCGCGGCGCTCCGTGCAACCCGTCGCGGCAAGATGGTCGTCACCCCGAGCCTTAGATACCGGGGGGTTGCGGGAGCCGCACGAATCCTGCCGAGGCGTGCCCTTCGGGGGGTATCTCACTCGCGACGCGTGCGAACGAGAGCCGAATAGGCCCTCGCGCCAGTAGTCTGGCCGCATGGCAATGGTGTCTCCACGTGAGCGGCTCTCAATCCTCATCGCAGAACTCGCGGTCGTCCGTGGGCGAGTGACCCTTGCCTCGGGGCGCGAGGCTGACTACTACGTCGACCTGCGTCGGGTGACCCTCCACCATGAGGCGGCGCCCCTCATAGGTCACCTTCTGCTTGACCTCCTCGAGGAGTCGGGCGTTGGTCCGGGTGAGGTTGACGCTGTGGGTGGGCTCACGCTGGGAGCGGACCCGGTGGCGACTGCTCTGCTTCACGCCGCCGCGTCTCGGGGCCTTGCGCTCGACGCCTTTGTCGTCCGGAAGGAGTCGAAGGAGCATGGGCTCCAGAGGCGAATCGAGGGGCCGGATGTCGCAGGGCTTCGTGTCGTTGCGGTCGAGGACACATCCACAACCGGGGGATCGGTGCTTTCCGCCGTGGAGGCACTCCGGGAGGCGGGTGCGACCGTGGTAGCGGTCGCGGTGATCGTCGACCGCGATACGGGTGCCCGCGAGGCGGTCGAGGCCGCGGGCTTGCCGTACCTCAACCTGTTTGGTCTCAGCGAGCTCGGGTTGGCCTAGGCCGAAGGGAGAGTCAGCATGAACTACCGTTACCCACCGAGACGTATCTTCGCTGGCGTGGCCGGTGGCGGTGGTGCCATCGCGTTCACCGGGCTTCAGATGAACTGGCTCGCCATCTTTGGCTGGTGGCCGTTCGCAATCCTCGGTGGGCTGTTTTTACTTGCCGGCGGGTACTGGATCTGGGATGCCCTCGCCGAGGAACGGCATCTCAACGCAATGGCGAAGTTCGCCAGGATAAACAAGTGGGACTTCGCGCCCCAGACGAGGCAGTTTTACCGGGTGTACCGGTCCTTCCCTCTCAACGAAGGAACGAATCAGCGAGACATTGCGTGCGTCACTGGCTCCTTCAATGGTCGGCGTTGTTCAAGCTTCACCCGCGAATACGAAGTTGGGGTGAGCGACAACAAGAAATACATCGAACGTTGGCAGATCACTCTTGTGGAACTCAAGTACCCCCTCGCGACGATCGATATCCTGCCCGATGACGTGATCGCAAAGTTCGCGAAGTCCATCGGCGGCCAGGACATCGATTTCGAATCGGCAGACTTCAACCGCAAGTGGCGCGTCATGGCACGCAACCTCAAGTATGCCCACGACATCGTCCACCCCCGCATGATGGAGCGCCTCCTAAGGCCCGACGCCGAAGGGCTGGCCATTCGGATCGAAGGTCCTGCGGTGTTGTGCTGGCAGTGGGAGCGGCAGGGGCCTGCCGACCTCGCCCGCCGTCTCGGGGTGCTCACGTCCATCGCCAAACTCATTCCCAAGTTCGTCCTCAGGGAATTCGAGTACGAGCAAAAAAAGCTCGAAGAGGCCGCACGCAAGCGCGAAGAGAACGCCCCGGATTGGGCCAAGACCCCCTATGCGCTCACGAGCGGCCGGTACACAGGAATTGGCGCCGAAGATGATGAGAAGAGCGTTGTGAAGGGGGACAAGAGACAGAAGTTCAAGCCCGGGGAAGACGAGGATCGGGCGTGGTGACGATCCAATACCTTCGGCCCGGGCGATAGGCATCCGATGGCTCGTGGATGGAGGTACCGAGTAAGCGGGCTGAATGTCGCGCTAGCGGTGCTGGCGACCTGTCTGGCAATCGGAGTCGTTGCGCTCTTTCCGGGGGTGCCCCTGACCGTGAGGACGCTTGCGGTCGCCGGGGTGATCGCCTTAACGGCCGTGATGTGGCTCGTCCTTCGTTGGGGGCTCCACCGCGACCATCTTCGGCTCGCCATGTTTGCCGCGTATCGGGGATGGACCCTTCACCCCAGGGATCCCGGGCTCGATGATCGATTCGAGGTCTTCCCCTTCACAAGCGGTTTCGGTGGGCACGCTGTCAACGTCCTTCGCGGTCCACATCGATTTCACGACTGCGCGACGTTCACGTTCATCGTCAATCGGCCAGCGCCACAGGTATATCGCGTGACCATGGTGGAGTTGGGGACGGATGTTCCGTCCTTCCAGTTGTTACCTGAGGACCTAGTGGCCACGGTGAAAAAGGCGGTTGGAGGGCAGGACCACCGCATCGCTCATGAGGGTTTCGACTCGACCTGGCGCATCGTCGGAAAGGACGAGGCCTTCATCCGGCGGGTGCTCAATCCCGGCTTGGTGCATTCCTTCGGGAGGCGCTCGGTCTTGGGATTACCCATTGCGGTCGATCACGGAGCGGTTTTGACCTGGGAGGCGGGGGTCGCCGGCGTCCGCCGGTTGTCTCATCGCCTCGATGTACTCATAGAGGTGGTGGAGGCCATCCCCGAGGAGTACTGGACCGGTCGCCGAACTGGAAACTGGTAGGGCCCCCGATGCGTAAACGGCTTACACCCGATAGCATCGGCGGTAGAAACAACCGGAAGGAGTTCCCATGATCGTCCTCTATATCGTCCTCGGCGTGGCTGTAATTGTCCTGTTGTGGGCGATCGGCCAATACAACGGCCTGGTAAAGCTTCGGAACCTCGTGCAAGAGGCATGGAGGCAGATCGACACCGAGCTTCAGCGTCGACATGACATGATCCCCAACCTCGTCGAGACGGTGAAGGGTTATGCCAAGCACGAGCGCGAGACTTTCGAGGCGGTCACGAAGGCCCGGGCGTCTGCAGCGGCCCCCAACATGGGACCAGCGGACAAGGCTGTTCAGGAGAACATGCTGACCCAAGCCCTCGGCAAACTCTTTGCCGTCGTCGAGAACTACCCGCAGTTGAAGGCCGATGCCCTGTTCCAGCAGCTCCAGACCGAGTTGACGAACACGGAGGACCGCATCGCCGCGGGGCGCCGCTTCTACAACGCGAACGTCCGGACCATGAACACCAAGGTCGAGACGTTCCCGACCAACATCATCGCCGGGATGTTCAGCTTCCACCGCGAGGAGTACTTCGAGACCGAGGATGAGGCGGCACGTCAGGCGCCAACGGTGTCGTTCGACCAGAAGGACGACAAGAAGAAGAAATAATTCGGTTTTCGATCTACGGTGAGCGGGTTGCGTCTACCTTGGGTTTCGGCGGTGCTTGACGGTCTCGATCGCGATCGGTACTAGGGAGACCATTACCACGAGCACAAGGGCTATCTCGATGTGTTCGCGCACGATCGAGAACCGCCCAAGCCAGGCACCGAGCAGCGTCACACCGACGCCCCACACGAGGGCTCCGATGACGTTGAATCCTGCGAAACGTCGGTACGGCATCTTGCCTACGCCCGCGGCAACGGGGATGTAGGTGCGAACGAAGGGCACGAACTGGCCGAGGACGATTGCGCGTCCCCCGTACTTGTCGAAGAACGCGTGAGTCCTGTCTACGTAGGCCTGCTTGAAGAAACGGGAATCCGGGCGCCGGAAGATCTTGGGTCCGGCGAGGCGTCCGATCCAGTAGCCCGATTGCGGACCGATGAGGGCCGCAAGGCCGAGGATGAGGGCGACCGCCCAAACCGGCATGGCGATGTCACCGCGACCTGCGAATAGGCCCGCGGTGAAAAGAAGGGAGTCCCCAGGAAGGAAGGGGAAGAGGAGCCCGGTCTCGATGATCACCACGATCGCGACGCCGAGGAGGGCCCAGGTGCCGAACGATTCGATGAGGTGTTCAGGATCCATCCATGAGGGCCCGAGTTGGGGCAGGAGAGCGGATGTCACCCGGTAAGCCTATGGTCTCCGACGGCGGCGGCGGGATATAGAGGTCAAGAAAGCGCTAGCATCACAGCGTGGACGGGCAACTCGCCACGGCGGCGACCATCGTGGCCCATACCCGCGCCTGGCGCGCGGGGCGGTCTCGTAAACCCGAATTCACGAGGCTTGGAGCGTTCCGTCACGCCCGCGAAATCCAGATGGATATGCCGGTGGGATTGGTCATCCCCGGACGCGAGAAGTACCGCCCGGGAGCCGTCCGGAAGTGGCTCGACTGGATGCCGAGATTCAAAGCGCGGGATCTAAGGCTCGGGGTCATGGGAGGGGCGATTCGAGGCGAGAACCTGGAAGAACTCGCGCAGATGGCAACGTTTTGTCCCCTCGGATTCACGGTCGTGGATACCCGCAAGAAGAGCACCGCCTGGCTTTCGGAGAGGTGCCCGGCTCGCGCGGGGAAGGCGACCACAGGCCTGTGGGAGGTGAGACTTCGCCGGGTTCGGGACACCGCGATTCCGCCCGAGGTGTCGGTCGAGCAGGCGTCGATAAACCTCCGCAAGGTACTGGTCGCGGCACGGGAGTTGGCTCGAATCGAGCGACAACTCACACCCTGGAGCACCCATCTTCGCCAGGCCCTCGCCTCCCTGGATTCCACGGAACGGCCAAGTACGGAGATGGACATCCTGCCCAAGGAGGGCTACACCGATGCCGCACATCGGCTCGTTGCCGCCGTCCGCCAGGCATGGATCTTTGGCGCGGTTGGATCGTGGATGGACACGATCCCGAGAGACAAGCGGCTGGTCCAGCCCCATCGCAAGATCTCATCAGAGTTGTATGCCTGCCTGATTGAGGGGGTCGTTGCGGCCGTTAACGACGGGCTCGAGGATTGAACGAGCGACCGGAGGAAAGCGAGGACGAGGGGTATCCCGTGGTGGAAGTTGGTGTGGGTCCCTGGGAGGGGGAGCCGCCGGAAGGCTCCCGCTGGGACCCGGTGCTTCTACGTGAGGGCGACCGCCGTAACGTCAATGATCGCTACCGGTACTGGACCATCGACGCTATCCGAGCCGACCTCGACGCGAACCGTCATCCCTTTCACATCGCGATCGAGAACTGGCGGCACGACATGAATATCGGTTCGGTGGTCCGCACGGCGAATGCCTTTCTCGCACAAGAGGTCCACATTGTCGGGAACAAACGTTGGAATCGTCGGGGGGCGATGGTCACCGATCGCTACCAGCACATCCGGCATCACGCCACCATCGCCGAGTGTGGAGACTGGGCCGCGGCCGAGGGCCTCCCTGTCATCGGGATCGACAACGTGCCCGGCTCCGTACCACTTGAGACCTACGATCTACCCGAGCGGTGCATCCTTCTATTTGGACAGGAAGGGAGTGGGCTGACCCCCGAGGCGGTCGGTATCTCACGGGACATCCTCGCGATCGCGCAGTATGGGAGCACTCGGTCCATCAATGCTGGGGCGGCCGCCGCCATCGCCATGCACGCGTGGATTTGTCGTCATGCGGATCTCGACGCTGGTCACATCCGATAGGTGCAAGGTCCCGCCACCGGGAGGGTCGACATCTGACACAATGGTGGACGGACCAATCAGCACCAAGGCAGGAGATTCGCATGGCTATTGCCACCTTAGAGGTGTACAACGAGATGCTCGACCGGGCGAAGAAGGGCAAGTTCGCCTACCCGGCCGTAAACGTTACGTCGTCCCAGACGATCATCGCCGCCCTTCAGGCCTACGCCGAAGCGGAGTCCGACGGCATCATCGAGGTTTCCGTCGGCGGGGCTGAGTACGCGTCGGGTTCGACGGTGAAGAACCGCGTCGCAGGCTCCCTTGGCCTTGCCGCCTTTGCGCGAGAGGTCGCGGACGACTATCCCGTCACCGTTGCGCTCCACACCGACCACTGCGCCAAGCAGAACATCGACTCCTGGATCCGCCCCATCATGATGCTGTCGGCCGAACGGGTGAAGAAGGGCCAGGAGCCCATCTTCCAGTCCCATATGTGGGATGGTTCATCCGTTCCTCTTGCGGAGAACTTGGTGATCGCCGAGGAGCTGCTCGCCCTCTCACAGAAGGCACACACGATTCTCGAGATCGAGATCGGGGTCGTCGGTGGCGAGGAGGACGGCCATACCGCAGAGATCAACGAGAAGCTTTACACGACCGTCGAGGATGGCCTAGCAACCGTCAAGGCCCTCGGGCTGGGCGAGAAGGGCCGGTATATCACGGCGCTCACCTTCGGGAACGTCCACGGAGTCTACAAGCCAGGCGCTGTCAAGCTCCGTCCCGAACTTCTCGGTGAAATTCAGGACGGGGTTGGCAAGGCAGTGGGCAAGAAGAGCCCCTTCGACCTGGTCTTCCACGGCGGATCCGGCTCCACGGCCGAGGAGATCGCTCTTGCGGTCAGCCATGGAGTTATCAAGATGAACATCGATACGGACGCCCAATATGCCTTCTCCAGGCCTGTTGTTGATCACATGTTCAAGCACTATGACGGTCTGCTCCGGATCGACGGAGAAGTAGGCAACAAGAAGGAATACGACCCCCGTGCGTGGGGGAGAGCTGCGGAATCCGGAATGGCCGCTCGCCTCATCGAGGCTTGTGAGCAACTGGGCTGCGCCGGCAAGAAGATGAAGTAGGCCGAATCGCGAGGGTCTCCGCGGTCGGTATTGGCTACGGGGGCTTCCCACGTTTTAGGAGGTGGCAATGCCTGCAGTGGTGTTTATCGGAGCCCAATGGGGCGACGAAGGAAAGGGAAAGGCCACCGATGTCCTCGGTTCCCGTGTTGACTATGTCGTCAAGTTCAACGGCGGCAACAACGCTGGCCACACGGTCGTCATTGATGGGGAGAAATACGCACTTCATCTCCTGCCATCCGGCATTCTTACTCCCGGGTGCGTCCCAGTCATCGGGAACGGTGTGGTTATCGACCTAGGTGTGCTCTTCTCGGAAATCGACGCCCTGGAGGCCAGGGGAGTCGACACATCACCTTTGTTGGTGTCGTCGGCGGCGCACATCATTACCCCCTATCACCGCACCATCGACAACGTCTCCGAGCGTTTTCTGGGCAAGCGCAAGATCGGCACAACGGGGCGTGGAATCGGGCCCGCGTATGCCGACAAGATCAGCCGAGTCGGGGTACGCGTGGGCGACCTTTTCGATGAGGCATTGCTCCGGGAGAAGATCGAGGGCGCAATCGATCAGAAGAACCACCTCTTGGTGAAGGTGTATAACCGGCGAGCCATCACGATCGATGAGACCGTCGATGAACTTCTCGCCCACGCGGAGCGGCTAAGCCCGATGGTGACGGACACCGCCCTCGTCCTCAACGAGGCGCTCGATCGGGGAGAAACGGTGGTCTTCGAGGGTGGCCAGGCGACCATGCTCGATATCGACCACGGAACGTATCCTTTCGTAACCTCGTCGAGCGCGACGGCGGGTGGGGCGTGCACGGGCTCGGGGATCGGGCCAACCAAGATCGACAGGGTCGTAGGCGTGGCCAAGGCCTACATCACCCGAGTCGGCGAGGGTCCGATGCCGACGGAACTCCTCGATGGGGAGGGCGAACGCCTCAGGACCGTCGGTGGAGAGTATGGGACGACGACGGGGCGGCCCCGTAGGTGCGGGTGGTACGACGCGGTCGTCGCCCGCTATTCTTCCCGGATCAACGGACTGACGGATCTCGTGCTCACCAAGCTCGATGTCCTGAAGGGACTTGAGAAGATCCCCGTGTGTGTCGCCTACGACGTTGAGGGAGTCCGCATTCAGGACCTTCCCGTCGACCAGCATGCCTTTGGCGTCGCCGTTCCGGTATACGAGGAGTTCGATGGCTGGACCGAAGACATCACGGGCGCGAGGAAGTTCGAGGACCTTCCGAAGACCGCGCAGCGATATGTGCTGGCCCTGGAGAAGGCTTCGGGTTGCCGCATCTCCGCGATCGGCGTGGGGCCGGGTCGCGAGGCCCTCATCGTCCGCCACGACCTGCTTCCGGATGGTCACCGATAGGTTGTCGGGATGATCGATTAGGTTTCGGCGCGGCATTCTTGAGCCGGTGCCTCGTGTATCGCTGTAAAGGTACCTTGGGTCCCAAAGCCTGAGGAATGGTCGCCGGTAGAGTAGCGGCGTGAAGGTTCTCATCATCGGGAGTGGTGCCCGCGAACACGCCCTCGCCCGTGCCCTCAGCCTCGACCCGGCCGTCTCCGACCTTCACGCGGCCCCCGGCAATCCAGGCATCGCCCAGGTGGCGACGCTCCACCCCGTCGACCCGATGGACCCCGCCGCTGTGGCGGCGCTCGCGGAGAGCCTCGCGATGGATCTGGTGGTCGTCGGCCCCGAGGCACCCCTGGTCGCCGGGGTCGCAGACGCCGTGCGTGAGGCTGGCATCGCCTGTTTTGGGCCCGGAAGGTATGCGGCCATGCTCGAGGGGTCGAAGGCGTTCGCCAAGGAGGTCATGCAAGCCGCCGGGGTCCCGACCGGCACCTCCATCACGTGCGACAACGGTTCTGAGCTCGCGGCCGCACTCGATGCCTTCGGCACCCCCCACGTCGTCAAGGACGACGGCCTTGCGGCTGGCAAGGGGGTGATCGTCACCTCCGATCGCAAGGCCGCCCTCGCCCACGGGGACGCGATCATCACCGCTGGCGGCAGCGTCGTGGTCGAGGAATTCCTCGACGGCCCCGAGGTGTCGGTCTTCTGCCTCAGCGACGGGGAGACGGTCGTCGCCCTCGAACCGGCTCAGGACTTCAAGCGCGCCTATGACGGCGACAAGGGCCTCAACACCGGGGGGATGGGTGCGTATTGCCCTCTCCCCTGGGCCCCGGATACCCTGTCCGACGAGGTCGTCCGGACCATTGCACAGCCGACAATCCGGGAGATGGCACGGCGGGGAATGCCCTATATAGGGGTACTCTATTGCGGACTAGCCCTCACCTCTCGTGGAGTCCGGGTGATCGAGTTCAACGCACGCTTTGGCGATCCGGAGGTGCAGTCGGTACTCGCCCGGCTCGAGACCCCGCTCGCCGAGGTTCTTCTTGCGGTGGCCGAGGGTCGATTGGGGAGCCTTCCTCCTCTGCAATGGCGCGCGGATGCGGCCGTCACGGTTGTGGTGGCAGCTCACGGTTACCCTGGAGACGTGCGATCGGGGGACGAGATCACCGGGATCGATGCCGCCGAGAGTGAAACCGGGGTGCATGTGCTTCACGCAGGAACAGCGGTGCGGGAAGGTCGGCTTGTTTCGGCGGGCGGCCGGGTACTGTCCGTCGTCGGGACGGGACGCAATCTCGGGGAGGCACGCGAGCGGGCCTATACGGGTGTCGCGCACATTGGCCTTGAGGGATCACATCATCGGAGTGACATCGCCCTAGCGGCGGCGAACATGGAGGTCGAATGATCAGGGAGATTCCGGGCTGGCGGCACCTCTATTCGGGGAAGGTCCGCGACCTCTATGAACCGGCTTCCCAGCATCCTCGAGGCGACGTCCTCCTGGTGGTGGCGTCCGACCGCATCAGCGCGTTCGACTGGGTCCTCCCCACGGAGATCCCCGGCAAGGGCGAAGTCCTGACCGCCCTCAGCCTATGGTGGTTCGACCAGGTACGAGAGATCGTTCCGAACCATACGGTCGAGGCCGAGATTCCAGCCGAGGTCGAGGGTCGTGCGATGGTGGTCCAGCGCCTTGAGATGTTCCAGGTCGAGTGTGTCGCCCGGGGGTATCTCGCCGGTTCCGGACTGGCGGAGTACCGCGAGTCGGGCACCGTGTGTGGGATCGAGTTGCCGCCAGGCCTTGAGGACGGCTCTGAGCTTGAGACTCCGATCTTCACCCCCACCACCAAGGCGCCCCAGGGAGAGCACGACCTGGCCATGAACTTTGACACGGTTGTTTCCGCGGTCGGCCGTGAGGATGCCGAGGCCCTACGCGACCTCACCCTGGCGGTCTATTACCGCGCTCATTCCATCGCCGCCCACCGGGGTATCCTCCTCGCGGACACCAAGTTCGAGTTCGGTAGAGGAGCCTCCGGAGAGATTGTCTTGGGTGACGAGGTGCTAACTCCGGATTCGTCCCGGTTCTGGCCGGCTGACCTATGGGAGCCTGGCCACGCTCAACCGAGTTTCGATAAGCAGTACGTGCGGGACTGGCTCGATTCGCCAGAGTCGGGTTGGGATCGAAAGTCGGGCACGGCCCCACCGGGGTTGCCACCCGAGGTTGTGGAGAAGACGCGGGCGAGATACCTCGAGGCTTACGACCGTCTCGTAAGGGGGTAGTCGGCGCGCGTGTTCGCTTTCACGGTCAGTGCGACGTAGCGTCGAGGCATGATCACCGTCGGAGTAGACCTGGCCTCCAAGTCAAATGACACCGCGATAGCCGTCATCGAGTGGGGGACGGAGCGATCACGAGCTTTACGGGTGATCTTGGGCGCTGACGACGAGATGATCCTTGACGAGGCGAAGCGTGCGGATTTCGTGGGAATCGGGAGTCCCTTCGGGTGGCCCGACCCCTTCTTCGAATTCGTATCCCAGAATAGGGTGGGCCGCGTGGAGGAGCCACGACGGGCGGCGACGGTGAGCGGGCGCGACGAAATCATGTATCGAACCACCGAGAGACGTGTTCGCGAGTGGCTCGGCCTCAAGCTCATGCCATCGATTTCGAACATGCTGGGCTCCACCGTCCTAAGGTGTGCTGGGATTCAAACCCGACTCGCAGAAGCTGGGGTTTCCGTGATTAGGGGAGAGGGGGGGAGGGTGTTCGAGGTGTATGCACCCGCCAGCCTCATGGCGTGGGGTCTGCACGAGCCGTCGTATAAGACCCAGAGCGCGAGTAGGGCTCGGATTCTCGAGCAGGTCGGTCGACGCCTCTCCCTCGACCTTGGGGAGTATCGAGCCCTCTGCGTCGATTCCGATGACGCCACGGATGCCTTGGTTGCGGCGATGACGGCCAGGGCGGTGGCGTTGGGGCTCTGGAGGGAGCCCATCGACGATGGCGAGCGCGCCCGTGCGTCGACAGAGGGATGGATCTGCGTGCCGAATGGCACGATCGAAACGCTGCTTGGACCCCAACCGTCCGAGTTCGTTGAGCGTTATTAGGGTATGAAGACTCGGCAAATCTGTATTGCACTGGGGATCGTCGCGACGCTTGGCCTTTCGGCCTGTGCGTCGTCCGAAGCAGCCAGCAGCCCAAATGGGACACCTGGTGCCAGTAGCCCGAATGGGACACCTGACGGGCCAACGATCGTCGCCATATACGAAGACGTGAATTGGTATCCACCCTGCGCAACCTACCCGATCGAGATTGGCGGCGAGGAGTTCTACCCCCTGCCTATGGATGCACCGCCAGTCGACGAGACCAAATACCCGATCACCATCGATCCGGTTCTGAACAGCCTGTCCGAAGATGGAGCCGCCGCTATGGGGGTCCTCGTCTTCGGCGTTTTGCCACCGGGCCCGGGGGACGACATCGGGACGGTCATCGTCTACTCTGACGGCATGGCGAGGTTCGAGTCCGAGAGCGGTATCGTCGCATGGCTCATCCGTGAGGATCAGGAGTACGGGTACGTCTGCTGAGGCTGCGGACCTCGCCGAGGCCTGCCCCCTCTATCGCTAGACTTGTCCCATGGCAACCATCGTCGTCAACGTTATGCCCAAGCCGGATCTCCTTGACCCCCAGGGAAAGGCTGTAGGTGCGGCACTTCCCAGACTGGGCTTCACCGACATCACCGATGTTCGGCAGGGGAAACGATTCGAACTGACCGTTGAAGGGGAGGTCACCGACGAGGTGCTCGCCCGCGTACGTGAGGCAGCGGAAACCCTCCTGAGCAACCCTGTGATCGAAGACGTCGTTGCTGTCGAGAAGGTCGAATGCCGTGGCGGGGGCGGGGGTCATCGCGGACGGGGTCGGTGTTGCGAGGGCCAGGGGTCGTGACGGCCCACATCGGGGTGGTGACGTTTCCCGGTTCGCTTGACGACCAGGACGCCGCCCGTGCCGTCCGGATTGCGGGGGCCAACGAAGTCCCGTTGTGGCATGGAGACGCCGACCTCAAGGGTGTCGACGCCGTCGTCCTGCCCGGGGGCTTCAGTTACGGCGACTACCTCAGGGCAGGAGCAATCTCCCGCTTTGCGCCGGTCATGGCAAAGGTGATCGAGGCGGCGAAAGCAGGCATGCCCGTGCTCGGCATCTGCAATGGGTTCCAGGTTCTCTGTGAGTCGCATCTTCTCCCGGGTGCGATGATCCGCAACGCCCACCTACACTTTGTGTGCCGCGACCAGGGCCTCACCGTGGAGAACGCCACGACCGCCTGGACTCGCGCTTTCACCCCTGGGCAACGGATCACGATCCCCGTCAAGAACCAGGATGGTCAGTACATGGCCGACGCCCGGACACTCGACGAGGTCGAGGCGGAAGGGCGTGTGGTCTTTCGGTATACCGACGTCAATCCCAATGGTTCCGCCCGGGATATCGCCGGCGTCACGAATGCTGCCGGGAACGTCGTCGGGCTGATGCCGCACCCTGAACACGCCGTCGAGCCGGGATTCGGTCCGGATTCCGCGGAGGGCGGACGGACCGGGACGGATGGGCTGGGGTTCTTTCGATCCGTCCTTGAAACCCTCATGGCGAAGGCCTAGGCGATGGTGTCTGGGGCTACGGTGTCCGAGCCTGAGGTGCCGCCGATGGACCCCGTCGGGCACGTGATCGGGCCCCGGTCGGATCCCGCCGACGACGGTTGGGGCAATGTCGAGTCCACCATCCGGATCGATGACCGGTTTCCACTCGACGCCCTTCAAGGCCTCGACGGGTTCTCCCACATCGAGGTGGTGTATTCCTTCCACAAGGCGGATCCGGCCAAGACGACGATGGGGGCCCGGCGTCCCCGCGGTTTGGCTCACTTGCCCGAGGTGGGGATTTTCGCCCAGCGGAACAAGGACAGGCCCAACCACATCGGCGTCTCGCGGTGTGAGTTGCTTGGTGTCGAGGGGCGCGACCTTGGCGTGCGCGGGCTGGATGCGATCGACGGTTCGCCCGTCTTGGATGTCAAGCCATATCTAGCGATATTTTCCCTACCGGGCGAGGTCATTCGCGAGCCAGCCTGGGTCGAAGAGATCAGCCGAAGGTATTTTTAGGGTCGTTGTTTGCAGTCACCGTTGAGCCTCAAGAGGGTTCTGTTTACCGGGGTTGCCGTACCTTGGGGTCTTGGCTAGGGTGATTCAATCAAACCACCTGTGAGGAGACCGACGTGAACCGGATCCGCAAAATGGGAGTCTTGGCGCTTCTAACGGCACTTGTGATCCCCGTGACGGGCTGCGGGTCCGGTGGTTCGGGAGGTGTCGGCAGCATCGACGAGGTCCAGGACGCGACGATCTACATTTCAGCATCGGGAGTCCAGGCACTCCCGACGGGCACCACGGCGAGTGGGGGGACTGGCTCGGGCTTCTTCATAGATGAGACCGGTCTCGCCATGACGAACTATCACGTGGTTGCGGGGGCGGTGACCGTCGAGGCCTACATCGGAGGCGACACGGACCGCACGTACCCCGTGTCGGTTGTCGGGGCCTCCCAGTGCAACGACCTTGCCCTCGTTCAGGTGCGCCTGAGAGCCGACGAGACGGTCCCGTACCTCGATTGGTATGAGGGGGAACCTACGGTAGGGCTTCCGATCTACGCTGCGGGCTACCCACTCAGCGACACCGAGTTCACGCTAACGAGCGGGATCGTCTCGAAGGCCCGGGCCGACGGCGAGAAGTCGTGGGCGTCGATCGACTACACCATTGAGATCGACGCCAACATTCAGCAGGGAAACTCCGGCGGACCGGTGGTCGACGAGCGGGGTGCGGTCGTCGGCGTGGTGTATTCCGCGACCGTCACCGGAACTGGGCAGAACCAATTCTTTGCCATCGGGGCCCCGCTTGCCGAGGCGGCCGCGGAGGAGATGAAGGACGGAGACTTTGAGTCCGTAGGCATATGGGGATTTCCGTACGAGGAAGAAGGAATATATTACGGCCTCTGGGTAAGCGCCGTCTCGAAGGGTTCGGTGGCGGACGCCTCCGGTGTCCTGCCGGGTGATCTCATCTTGGAACTCAACGGCATGGAGATCGCCACCGATGGCACCCTGGCTACCTACTGTGGTGTCCTCCGTACGAGCGGAACGAGCCCGATTGCCGCCACCGTCGTGCGCCCGTCGACGGGGGAACTCCTTGAAGGGAACCTGGGAGCCGGGGGCACGCTCGTCGTCACATCGACGTTTGACTCCGGAGACATGGGTGGCGGCGATGTCGATCCCGAATGGACGGATGACACCCCGTACGAGCAGTACGTGTCGATCATCGACGACACGGGACTCATCTACATGGACGTTCCCATCGAGTGGTCGGATCTGAGTACTGAATCAGCGGACTATACGGGCGTCGGTGAATACCCAGGCCTCCTCGCCAGCACCAACCTAGAGGAGATGTTTTTCGACTACAGCGTGCCGGGAGTCCAGGTGCTATGGCTTCCAAATGAGCATTATCAAGATGTCTTTGGACGAGCTGGGAACGACGGGCATGTTCTGCAGTCGTGCGAGTTCGACGGGGTCACTTCGGAAACCATCGTCACGCCCAGCAACGGCCGTGAGTATGTGGGCGAATCGGCTAGTTACATCAACTGCGATGGAACGGCCTCGCAGGTGCTCATCTTTTGGGGCAACCCGACGGACGGGTCATACCACACCCTCTACCTCGCCATAGTGTTGGCCGCTCAGCGCGACTCTGTGGCACTTGCGACCATCCTGGAGACCCTGTCGGTCTCCGACCCCGGATAGGTTGGGGCTCGCCTATCCTGAGGCCATGAGGATTGGCGAGCTTGCGAAACGCGCGGGAGTGGGCACTACAGCCATCCGCTACTACGAGGGGATAGGTCTCCTCCGGTCACCGGAGAGGACATCGTCCAACTACCGGGACTATGGGGACGACGCCGTGGAGCGGTTGCGCTTCATCCGAGACTCCCAGGTGGCCGGGCTGACGCTGGCGGAGGTTGACAGAGCAGCGACCCCCTCGTCCCGCTCAAGCGAGGTGACGATCTGTTCCGGCTCCCCGATGTAGGTTCTGCCGAAGGTGGCCTTGACTTCGTCGATGATGCCGATCTGATTGCCGCCGACGCTTTCTCCGATACTACCCCCCGCGAAGTGCTTTCGATCTAGGTAGGTGGTGATGGGGAGGATGCTCCGGCTGACGGAGACACGAGGCGCCCCCTTGTGTCCGGAAGCGTAGGATTCGCGAAACGTGGCGATCTGGCGCGCCTGGATGTCACCGAGTGACTCCACGGTTGCCTCAAGCACAAGGGTGCAGGACATGAGGTTCATCTCCTTCTCCTCGACGAGGCGGGCGCTTTCGATATTCCCGGCCCCGTACCAGATACGGTCGGAAAGCCCTGGGCTGAAGGGCGCAATGGGGAGGCTACGGACCCGGCCGGTCTGACGCGGGCAGGGCTTGTATTGGGCCGGGCTGGGATGGAACGCCTGGACCCAAAGACCGAACAGGCGGATGTCCTGCTCCGCGAGGCGTCGAGCCCCTTCGGAAACCGGCAGACACGTTCGTCGCGCCAGTCCCAATCCTCGCCCGCAAGGCCGAGGGAGGTGAGCATGGCGGCGCGCTCGCGTGGGCTTCTTGCGCTAGGGCTGGATGCTAGCGGGTGCCAGGATCGAGCGAGAAGTCGAGGGCGGCCTCGACGTGGAGGGAGAGGCTGTCGAAGTACGGAACGTCGACATCTTCCGCATGCAGCAGCAGGGGGATCTCCGTGCAGCCGGCGATGACGCCCTCGGCCCCCTTGGCCTCAAGCTCGTCGACGATGCGTCGGAAGGCGTCACGCGACTCGTCGAGGAACACCCCTTTCGCCAACTCCCCGAAGATGACCTCGTTGATCGTTGCGATGTCCGGCTCCTCGGGGACGAGAGCAGTGACACCCCGGGTCGTCATGTGGTCCCGATAGAAGGCGTCCCTCATTGTGTAACTCGTTCCCAGGAGGGCGACGGTTGTGAGGCCGGAGGCGAGGATGGCGTCCGCCGTGACTTCGATAATGTGAAGGAACGGGACCGAGACCGCCTCCGCCACTCTGCTGGCGACCTTGTGCATGGTATTCGCGCAGAGGAGGATCGCCTCGGCACCCGCGGCCTCGAGCAGGACGGCGTCGGCCGCGAATCGGTCGCCGAGACCCTCCCAGTCCCCGGCCGTCATCGCATCGGCAATCGCCTGAAAGTCGTAGGAACGGACGAGGAGGTCCGCAGAGCGGGAGCCACCCAGGCGTTCCTGGGTGCCCTCGTTGAGGAGCCTCTCGTAGACGAGCGACGACTCCCAGGTCATGCCCCCAAGGAGGCCGAGCTTGCGCGGTGGGTGGTCCATGCGCCGATGGTAGCCCTTCGCGAGACTTTCTAGTCAACTGGAAGGTAGGAGTTTAGGCTGGAGGCATGAAGATTGGCGAGCTCGCGGCGCGAGCGGGAGTGAGTACCAAGACCATCCGGTATTACGAGGGCATAGGACTTCTCCGAGCACCTGGGAGGACGTCGTCCAACTACCGCGACTATGGCGACGACGCCGTGGAGCGGTTGCGCTTCATCCGAGACTCCCAGGTGGCCGGGCTGACGCTGGCGGAGGTCGGCAGCATCCTCGACATGAAGGACGCGGGCCAGTCGACCTGCGCCCACACCAGGGACCTTCTCCATCGACACCTTGCCGAGATCGACGAGCAGATCGAGGCGCTCAAGGCCGCTCGCAAGGAGATGGCGGCGCTCGCGGAGAGGGCCGACGCGATGGACCCGGGAGAGTGCTCGGATCCCCATCGGTGCCAGGTGATCGCCGCCCGCCACTGACCCTCCCTTGACCTTCCAGTCGACTGTAAGGAATACGGTGGCGGTATGACGACTACCCATGCCCATGCGCCCGAGTCACCCACCATCGATCTCCCCGTGGGAGGCATGACGTGCCAGGGCTGCGTCGCCAACATCACGCGCGGCCTGACGAAGCTCGAGGGCGTCTCGGAGGCCACGGTCAACCTTGCGACCAAGCGCGCCACGGTCCTGCCCGATGGGACGGTAGACCAAGCGACGCTCGAGGAGGCCATCCGGGCGACGATCACCGGCCTGGGGTACGAGGTTCTCGGCTCACAGCCATCCGGCGAAAACGCCCCGCATGCCACCGCCATGGGGCGGGCGGACGAGCACAACGCTCACATGGCCGCCGATGCTGCGCGTGTTGCCGACTATCGGCGGCGCTTCCTCGTCGCGGCAATCCTCAGCGTTCCGTTGCTGCTCGTGTCGATGGTCTCCGCGTGGCAGTTTGAGGGGTGGGAATGGCTCGCGGCCGTGCTCGCGACCCCGGTCGTTTTCTGGTCCGCCTGGCCGTTCCACCGCTCGACCGTCAAGAACGCCCGCCATGGAGCAGTCAATATGGACACCCTCGTCACGATCGGAACGGGGGCCTCGTGGTTGTGGTCCGCCACGGTCCTGGTAGGCGGCGCCGCGGGCGTCGAGGTGCTCACGTCGGGCCACGTCTACTTCGAGACCGGCGCGGTCATCGTCATGCTGATCCTCCTGGGAAAGTGGCTCGAGGTGCGGTCGACGGCGCGGGCGGGGGACGCGATCCGGGCCCTCGGCAAGATCCAGACGAACGTCGCCCGACTCGAGGATGGGCAGGAGATTCCGCTCGACGAGCTCGAAGTGGGCATGAGGTTCATGACCCGACCGGGAGAGACCATCGCGACGGACGGGGTCGTGGTCGACGGCAGGGCCGCGGTGGACGCCTCGTTGGTGACCGGTGAGTCCGTCCCCGTCCAGGCGGGCATGGGCTCGGAGGTCATCGGTGGCACCATCGCGACCGACGGCGCTCTCACCATCGAGGCGACGCGCGTGGGGTCCGCGACGATGCTCGCGCAGATCGCCCGCATGGTCGACGAGGCGCAGTCCCGCAAGGCGAACATCCAACGGCTCGCGGACCGGGTCGCCAGCACCTTCGTGCCCACGGTCATCCTCATCGCGCTCGCCACCCTTGCGGCGTGGTGGCTCACCACGGAAGACGTCAACCGCGCCTTCACCGCGGCTGTGTCCGTCCTGATCATCTCCTGCCCCTGCGCCCTCGGGCTCGCCACGCCGCTTGCCATCATGGTCGGCACCGGTCGCGGGGCCCAGCTGGGAACCCTCATCCGGGGCGGCCAGGTCCTCGAGAGCACGAGCCGAATCGACGTGATCGTCCTCGACAAGACGGGCACGGTCACCGAGGGCCGGATGTCGGTCGCCGAGGTGCATACCCCGGGGTTCGTTTCCGCCGAGCGTAAGGAGATCATCGCCGCCGCGGCCTCCGCCGAGAAGCGATCGGAACACCCCGTCGGCCAGGCGATCGCCGCTTTGGCCTCCACCCGCCGCGGGATCAAAGATTTCCACAACGTCGCCGGGCAAGGCGTGACGGCGACGGTCGAGGGGAAGAAGGGCGCGGTGCCCGCCGAGGTGAGGGTCGGGTCGAGGCGGATGTTTGACGAGGTTCCGGCAGCGCTCACGGGAATCGCCGAGGAGGCGGAGTCCAAGGGCGCGACGGTGGTGTTCGCGGGACGGGCGCCCGGCGCCGATGCGGGGGCGCTCATTCCGGTTCGGGTCCCAGTGGTGGCGGAGGCGGTGATCGAGGTCCGGGACACCGTCAAGGAGGGCTCGGCCGAAGCGGTCGCGGCGTTGCGGCAGTTGGGCCTAGAGGTCATCCTCTTGACAGGCGACAACGAGCGGTCCGCGCGGGCGGTCGCGGCTGAGATCGGAATCGACGACGTCTGGGCCGAGGTGCTTCCGGGGGATAAGGCCGAGGTTATAAAGGCGCTTCAAGCCGCTGGCAGACGGGTGGCGATGGTGGGGGACGGCATCAACGACGCCCCCGCTCTCGCCCAGGCCGACCTAGGCATCGCCATCGGCACGGGCACGGACGTCGCCCGTGAGGCCTCGGACCTGACGATCGTCTCGGGCGACCTCAGGGCGGCGGTCGATGCTATCCGTCTCTCACGCCGTACCTTCGCCACGATCCGGGGCAACCTCGTCTGGGCCTTCGCCTACAACGTCGCGGCGATCCCCCTCGCCGCCCTCGGCATCCTCAACCCGATGATCGCGTCGGGCGCGATGGGCTCGTCATCCCTCTTCGTCGTCGGCAACTCCCTCCGGCTTCGAGGCTTCTCCCCCCGGCGATGACCCGCCTGCGGCCCGGGGGAGACAAGCAGTATTCCGAAGTCTTCCCTCCTACTAGCAGTAGAAAGTCCTCCTAATGAGTGCGTCGAGTGACGAGTCTTACGAAAGCCGCAAGAGCAGAAAGGAACAATGTGGCACCGGCAAGCCAGAGCAGAAGTGGAGATGAGGAGGAGGGCTCATCTGGAGTTGCCGAATCTGCGGCAGTCGGAGGTGAGACGTCATCGTCGACGCTTCTTGGATACTGCTCAGTGCTGGGCTCGGTCGAAGGGAGTGTGGGAAAGATCGATGGTTGGTAATCGAATGGAGCAAACCAACCGTTTGAAAGGTGCCCGACCGCAGGGGTATCCGGAAAGTCGACCGTCAGGTGATCGGAGTACGCGAAACCCATTTCACCGAGGTTGTCTATGGCCACAAGACTTACGAGGAAGGTTCCTTCCGTCGTGTACTCGTGGTGGGCTGTTGTGCCAAACCCGTCGCCGCCGTCGCCGAAGTCCCAGAAGTACTGGATGATCGAGCCATCCGAGTCCGTGCTGCCCTCTCCGCTTACGTCAATGCTGTTTCCGGTGCGCGTGAGGCTGAGTTGGGGGACAGGTGCGGCATTCACTGGAGGCTCCGCATAGTACTGAAGCAGGTATTCATTTCCCTCAAGAGCGGGATCGGATAAGTAGAGTTCAACGAGCCATTCGCCGACCTCCGCATTTTCGAATTTGAAATCTTCGCTTGATTCGGTTCCCTCGTACCCAAATGAACCGTCAAGGTTGTATCGCGTGTAGACGACACCGCTCGGGCTGGTGATCACGGCCAGAACTCCCTGCGGCGCCGCGCTCGGGGCTTTCTTCGCTGACATGAATAGGGGCGTGGTCGAATCAAGCAAGTTACCGATTCTAGTGAGGTTCCAGTTCAGATGGACCTTGAGGGTTGTGGGGAAGGAATGAGTAAAGGTGAGAACCGACCCGTCGAAACTCAGCGGTCCCCGTTGTCCCCAAGCTGGCTCACGGTACTGATCGATGATGGCGCTAGAGAGCTTTTCGTGGCCGAGATCGTTGGGGTGGAAGGAACCGGCGAAGGCAGCCTGCCAGTTGATTCCGTGCGACTCGTTCTCTTCCGCGAGGGGATTCATCATCGTCATCAGGTTGTGGTTGGTGAGCAGATCGATGATGTTGATGGCCTTGAACTCGGCCCCCGCATCGAGCAGTTGGGCCGAAGCCCCATTGATGGCCCACTCTGCGGAGTTACCCTCGGTGCACACCTCGTCAGAGTTCATTGCATTCGATACGTCGATATAGAGGGCGCCGCTCTCAACCGCCTGCTCTCGGATGTGGTTGTTGAGGCGTGTAGCCATTTTGTTGTAGAACATCTGATCGGCCTTGCTGAGCCAATAGCATCCGGAGTTCCATGGGATGGTGTCATTCCCACCGCCCCAGTCACTGAAGAGAAGTGGATACCCGATCAGAAGCACTGTCGCATCTGGAGCCCGCTCCTTGATCTCTTCAATCTGCTTAACCCACAGGTCTTCGTTCCACAGGCTGTCGATTTGAGCCTCGAGAGGCTGTTTCTGGTAGTACTCGCACGGCTCGTAGTTGAAAAATCTCGAGGTTCCATCCATGAGGTTGATACCGATACAGTGCCCAATGAATTCAATCCACCGCGTGTCATTGCCGCCGATAGTCAGTGTGACAATTCGGGTATCGGTCGTGAGTCGATCAAACTGATTGATTCCCTGGCCACTTTCGCGGCTAGTGGAATCTTCATTCCACTTGTCCTTCAGGGGATCGTTCCAGGGGGCTCTTGTGGTGCTTACGGTAGACCTTCCCATGTCGTTTGCCCAGGTGTTTGTACAGGCCCAGAACTCGAAATTGGCAACCGGAAAGCCAGCCCTTCGGTTTAGAAGGGCGGGGTAGGCAGTGATTGAGCGGTGGCAGAGGTTTGCGTAGTAGTTCGTTCCGTCGAAGTAGAAGCCAGTTCCTTCTCCAGAAGAAAACGAGTCGCCGAGGGCCACGTAACTGGATAGGTCAACCGGTCTTGTGTCGTCGTCGGGGTCTGGGTCGTTGATGACCTTCCCGGGAATCGCGTAGCGATCACTGAGGTCGACATCTGGATCGTCGGGCCTCACCTCCCATAGGTGTCGACCTGGAAGCCCGATTCCCCAGCCATCCCCGTTTTTGGTCGATGTCCTGGCAAGTCCTGTTGCATGCCCATTCTCGTCCTCGTGGCCATCGAGCCATTGGCTGCGGGCAGGGTTGTCCCAGAAGCTCCAATGCACGGGAGGCAAGATCGTCGCGGCAAACTCCGGGGAAGAAGCCATGGCCTCCCGGTATTCCGTGAGCTGCTCTCGCGTTAGGTAACAGACCGAGTCGCCGCACCAGGATTCGATGTTGTTGGCCGACCACCCAGCGGACCAGTCGTTTTCTTCGTCGTATGCCTGGGAAGGGATGCCATCGGGATTTCCGCGGAACTGGTCGTAATAATCGATCTGAATCGATCCGTAGTTGAACTCGATGTCGTAGGCACCGTTTCCGACGTCCTCTCGCTCCACCAGGACCAGTTGGAAACTGTCTGTCTTGTCGTATGCCGTCCAGTAAATGTAGTTGGTGGGATCCTGGTACTCGAACCAGGGAATCGGCCCCGAGCCGTACTCGTCCAGGGCACCCGGGCGGAGGTAAGTGTTTCCGTAGCCGATGTCCTGCCACGTGACGCAGAATGCTTGATGACCTTCGTAGGTAATCTCGCCGTATGTCAGTCTGTCGTTACCTGCATCGTCGGGGATCGACGAGGAATAATACAGCGAGTTGTTGGCGAGCATGGGGGCGAAGACATTGTCCCAGCGAAGGATATCGTTGAGATTCATCCCACTTGAAGGATGGCCGTTGTCACCGTCGTAGACCTGAGCATCTGGGGTATCGAGGTAATAGGACCCATCGAGGGTGATCCAACCGGAGGATGTGACGTAGCCGTAGTGGTTGATCTCGAAGGGCAGGTCAACCCTGATGGAGTCATCGGGGTACAACTGCCCCGGCAGTGGGGTGGTGTCGACTTCGTTTGCGTAGCAACCGGGAGCTTCCACTTCGTCGAGCATCGCCGAGGATCGCCAGTCGAGATCACCCGGTGCTGCAGGAAGGTGTATAGACGAAGAGGCCACGCTCGCCCCTACCGCCGCTAGGGAAACGGCGCAGACTAGAACGCCAAAGGACAGTTTGGCAAGTGCGACCTGATTCGAAATCATCGGTTACCCCCTCGACAAGCGGCACGAACAGCCTGGCAGAAGTCATTTCGTTCGTCAATTGGAACGTGGAATGGCAGATGATCAGACGCGTGGATGGGGTCATGCGGCCTTGTCGGCAGCTACGAGCCTTCGACCTAGTTGTGATTGAGGAAGCTCGACACCGGGTCGCGTCAGGTTCGTCACTAATCAGGCGCGTGGCCCATCCCTGTGGAACGATTGGGGGTGAAGGAGGGGGCCATGGGCTCATCGACGGGTTGGGCGACGCAGCAGCCACTACTTCGGCTTGGCCTGGTGTCCACGGCCGGGGTTGTGGTTGCGGTTCTGTGCGCCGAGATCGTCGGGATTCTGGGGTCCGGTTCCGGGATGGTGCTGATCGCGCCTATCACCACCGCGGTGAGTCTTGGGGTTGTCGGGGGGTATTGCTGGTTCACCTCGGGCACCGCTGAGTCTCTAGTTGAGCCCCCGAGGGCTCTACGCTACGCGCGGAACGGCCTGGCCGGTGGGCTGGGGGTGCTGCTTGCGGTGTTGGTTGCCGGCTCCTTCTCTGGAGAGAGGGTGGGGTTGCCGACCAGCCTTCATCTCCCTCTGGCCATCGTGGTCGCGCTGATCGCGGTTGCCTTCGCCTGGGTGGCGATCGTGCGTGTTCGCTGGGAGCAGGCGATTTTTACCCTGGTTAAGGAGGCTGACCTTCACCCCGGAGTCACGGTGGCAGCGACCCCGATCCGTCGGCCCCTGGA
This sequence comes from uncultured Demequinaceae bacterium, assembly GCA_964610155.1. Taxonomy (GTDB): domain Bacteria; phylum Actinomycetota; class Actinomycetes; order Actinomycetales; family Demequinaceae; genus JAFGBM01. The sequence goes on along the minus strand of CAZSUY010000001.1, from coordinate 222,293 downwards.
GCGAATGCGAACAGCCCACGGGTGGATGGCCGGTGTGACCGGGGTGATCACGCTGATGCTGTTCGCGGCCGGCGCGACTCCCTACGTCTTTCCCTTCGTGGGACTGGTGCTGGTTCCTTCCGTGTCCACCTGGGCGTATGCCGCGCTCCGATTGAGTGGATTGGACCGTCGGCCCCTGCCGGATCCGAATCTGGACCGTCCGCCCGGACCATTTCGCACCGCGCGTTTCGTCGCAACTGCCCTGCTCGCGATGGTGCCGGTCGGCGTCTTCTGGTGGGTGTGGTTGAGCATCGATGCCTGGGGCCGCGATGGGGTGGATCTCACCGGCGTGACGAGCAAGGCCGACCTGGTGTTGCTGGTTTCCACCATCGTGGGGCTCGTAGCCGCCGTCGCGTATCCCTTCTTCGCCATTGCCGAGGCGTTGCGAACCCCGACGAAGGAGGCAACGGAAGGGGGAGACGGAGTCGGGGATGGCCCCGAGCCCGAGCCCCTGCCCGTGTGGACGATCGAGAAGACCAGGGTGTCGCGGGTGCCGCGGCGAGATAGTCCCTAGGGCCGTTGGCGGTGATCGTCAGAACTCGTGATGGCACCGCGATAGCATCAGTGCGGGCCACCGCCCATAATGTCGGGGCCATTCCTCTCGCCGTCCTCGGCGGCCTCGACCCGATGATCGCATCGGGCTCCATGGGTGGCTCATTCCTCTTCGTCGTCGCCAACTCCCTCCGGCTGCGAGGGTTTGCCGCCCTCCGCCCTTCGCGGAGACGTTAGCCCTTCTGAGGGACCTGGGGGCTGGAGACCACCGAAACGAGCGCCCCTCCGAGGAGCGCGAATGCCGCCCCGATCCCCGCGACAGTGGCCGCCCCGACGAGGCCGTGGCCGATGAGGGTGAGATTCCATTCGAGCGAGTACACCAGGTGGGACGGGGATAGTACGGCGAGGAACAGGTGGTAGACAATCGCGACGGCGCAGCCGCCCAGAGCCCCCGCCAGGGCCCCCGCGGTCATCACGGAGGCTTGGCGGGTGCCGACGGCCAGGCGTTCGTCACGCCGGGACAGCCCCAGAGTCCCCCGAATCGTGTCGTCCTTCGTCGTTGGCGTGTGGTAGGTCGCCGCAACAACGACGGCGACCAGGGCGACGACCCCGAAGGCGACGGCGGCGAAGGTCGGGGCACCCGGCGTGGAAACGAAGGAACCCCACCAGTCCTGGAGCCCCATGAGCGGAATCTCCCCCCAGCCTCGGTAGGACTCGTCCCAATCGGTGGCCAACTCCGCGTTCGCCGTGATCCACCATGAGGAGATCCCTCCAGTGACGAGCGTTCCAAGCGCGGCGAAGGTGAAGGCCCGTCGATGGGTGAGAATCCCATCCCCGGCGGCCAGTACCCAAGCGCGTCGCGAACGGGCCAGGACCCGGCCCGTGAGTGAAACCAGGCCCCTGGCGGTTTGGATGACGAGTGCTATCCCGGCGACGGTCAGGATGATCGTACTGACCATCGACGCGCCTTCGACCCAGGCAGAGGAGCCTCCGATCATTATGGTGACGCCCGCGATGAGGATGGCGACGGAGACGAGGGCCGCAGGCCACCAGGGGTTGACAGAGCGGGACAGGGTCGCCTCGCTCACGGGGGTGACGGGCTTGAGGGCGGCGGCGGGGGCCACCCGGGACGCCCAAAAGGCCGGGATGATCGCGAGGACGACCGCGAGGCCCAGGCCGACGGCGGCACCGATCGCGAAGACGTCAGCCGGGGCGTTGATCGATGCAGGGAGAAGGCCCTCGGGATTGGAGGAACGAAGCCACAGGAGGTGGAGGTTCGCAAGGCCGAGGCCAGATCCGAGCCCGATCCCGACCCCGCCGATCGACACGATCGCCGTCTCTACCAGCGACGCCATCGCGATCGTACGGTCGGAGGCGCCGAGCACTTTTGACGTTGAACTCCACTGGGTGCGGGTCTCGGCCTGAGCCCGTGCCATGGATAGGGCGGCGATGACGAGGCAGACGACCGCGATACATGAGATCAGGAAGGTCCAGCCGGCGGGACCGTGGAGCATTCCGAAGGCATCGCCCAAAGAGAACTCCGAGGAGGGAAGGAAGATATCCCCTTGTCCATAGGGGTCGAGGATCGGATTGTTGCCGCTCCAGAGGATCTGCGTCGGAAACACGAGGGAGGTGGTTCCTGCGTCGGGGTCATGGATCTGCGAGGACGGGAGGCTTCGCTGCAACGTTTCCAGGTCTTCCCCCGAGGCTATGGAATCAGGCCCGAAGGAGTAGTACGGACTGACGTTGTAGCTGTACAGGATCCCGGAGATCTCCAGCGTGATCGAGGCCCTCGGCACACGATCGTCGATGCTTTCTAGGGTGAGGGTGTCTCCAATGTCAAGGTTGAAGTGTTCCGCGAGGTCCCGGTTCAAGGCGACCTGGCCACTTCCTGGGGGATTCCCCTTCGCCAAGTATCGATCGGTTGTTTGATCAGTCAGGGGAATGGTGACGATGATCCCATGCCGGTCGTCCGTCCCTGAGACGATTCCCATTGTGAAGCTAACGGCTTCGACCGGCGTCAGTTTCGACGCCTCTTTGACAAGCTGATCGAGTTGGTCGAGGGATAGGACGGGATTGAGGTTCTCTCTGACGTCCGGGTCGGAGATCGGATCCCCCAGAACGGTGTCGATGAGGCTGGTGAATTCTGGATCGTTGTCATGGGTCGGGAAGTAATCGTTCTGATGGGTAATAGCCGTGGCGGCGACGAGCATGGAAAAGGTCGCGAGGGCGAGGGCGAAGGTCAGCACCCCGACTCCAAGCAGGGACGATTTCCATTCGGATCGGAGTTGGGCGCGGGCGAGCCGGAGGATCATCGTTCCACCCCTGCCAAGGCGTCGAGGCCGGCTAAGACGGAGTCGGGAGTCGGATGCGCGATGTGACCCGCGACCTTGCCGTCGGCGAAAAGAATGACGTTACTTGCGTAGGACGCCGCGATGGGGCTGTGGGTGACCATGACGACGCTCTGTCCGAGTTCGCGGCAGGCCTGCCTGAGGTGCGAGAGCACCTCGGCGGAGGAGTGGGTGTCGAGGTTCCCGGTGGGCTCGTCCGCGAAGACGACGTGGGGCTTGGTGATAAGGGCCCGGGCAATGGCTATGCGTTGTTGCTGCCCCCCGGACATCTCGAATGGCCGTCGCGATAGTTCCCGCCCGATGCCGAGCATCGAGATGAGATTGTCGAACCAGGCGTCGTCGTGCGGAATCCCGTTAAGCCTCAGCGGCAGGAGGATGTTATTCCGGGCGCTCATGGTCTGAAGCAGGTTGAAGCCCTGGAAGACGAAGCCGATGACGCGGCCGCGGAGGTGCGCGGTCTCGCGGTCGGAAAGTCCCGTGAGCTTCTGGTCGCGGATCCACACCTCGCCCGCGTCGGCCCGGTCGAGGCCTGCCAGCAGGTGGACGAGGGTCGTCTTTCCGGACCCCGACGGCCCCATGACCGCGGTGAGTATTCCCTGAGGCACGTTGAGATCGACGTGGTCGAGAGCTGTGACTGCAGCCTCCCCATCACCGTAGATTTTTGTCAGGCCCCTGGCCTTGATCGCGAGCACCGCGGATTCCGCTGCCTTCTTCTTCACCATAACTCGACGCTACGGGTGGGGTGCCAACGATCGCATCAGCCCACGGGATCGTTCCGATCTCATCCCCGGGTATCACGCCGAGGTAGCACAGCGGCGTCAGGCCCTCGGGTCGAGCACCCGCCCGACGAAGAGCACGGCACCAGTGGCATTGTCGCGAATGACATAGAGGAAGGGGCGGTCAACCGTGAGTTCAATGACCTGTGTTTCCATGATCGCCCGATCCAAGATGATCGCCGTGGCCGCGGCGGCCTCCGTCCCGTCTTCGTCGACCGTGATCTTCGCGGCGTGGATCGCCTTGCTCACAACCACCCCGTCGCCGATGCCCCCCAACTCCGGAACCCCGAAGATCCCATGAACGTCAAGCCCGTTTTCGATCGCGTCACCCAGGTCGAAGGCTGTCTCGCTCTCGAATCGAGGGAAGGAGAGATTCACGGAGGCCGATTTGAGCGAGGCATCGACACCGGCGACAAAGGAACCGTCCAACTGTCCCTCGATCTCGTCGTAGCGACCGACGTCTGGCATCACGACGAGCATGGACAGGTTGCTCGACGCGTAGGGCAGATCGATGGCCGCGTACCCGTCGCCGAGGGAGGCGGTCGTCTCCAGGGCGCCGTTATGCATGAAGGGCACGGTGGCGGTGGTGCCATCGACCAAGGTGAACGGGCCGTCTGTGGTGAAGTCGGCGGTGAAGGGGTCGCCCCACTGGGCCTTGAGGTAGAGGGCATTCACCAGGACCATGACCGTCTCGGGGCTGATGGAACCCTGCGGGAGAAGGTCGGGGATCAATCCCTGAGTCTTGTCGGAGACCCACCCGTTGATATGAATCCGGGAGCCCTCAGAGTCCGTGCGAAGTGGCAGAGACTCGATACCCGCGCCGAACCACCGCTGGAGGGCGTCGTCGTAGCCCGAGGCCGTGGAGAAGTCGACGTCGTAGAACTCGCGGTTGGCGATGCGCAGTATCGGCGCTGGCGGCGGCGCCCACTCGTCTGCGGATGTGGTGACGACCTCGTCTCCCGACTCGCTCACGAGGGCCTGCTCGAGCGTGTTGAACGCCGACCACCTCGCGTCCCCCTCAACCGGGTAGGCGAACAGATCGTCGAGGGCTGCCGCGACCCCGTCCGTGGCGCCCAGGTCGAGCATGCCGAAGGCAAGGCCGATCGACAGGGGGGAGAGGACCACGTCTTGATCGTCGCGAGCGGCGAGAACGTGGAACAGGTCGTAGCCCACATCGTTGAGGTCGGAGGCGAGGGATACCGAATCGGGTGAGTCGGGGCCGGGCCGCACGATCGCGGGGTCGTGATTGGTGGGGTCGGGGTCGTCGGTGTGCGTGGACGCGCAACCAGCGAGGGCGAGCGGTGCGATTGCCGACACCGCAATCAAGTTCCTGACCTTCATCGGTCCCTCCAATGCTCGACAATCCTTCCTCAGTATCTCAACGCCCGGGCGCCGCGAATCGTTGGGCGGCGTCCCCTGGTTCCGCGGACCGTGATGTGCAATGGGAGGGCTACCCCTGGGGCCGGACGAGCCCTGTCTCGTAGGCGAGGACGACGGCCTGGACGCGATCGCGGGCGCCGAGCTTGGAGAGGATGCGCCCGATGTGTGACTTGACCGTGGGTTCCGCCAAGGAGAGTTCGGAGCAGATCTCCTGGTTGGTGAGCCCACGCGCCACGAGGACCAACACCTCGCGCTCGCGGTCGGTCAGACCTTCCAACCCGGCCCCATCGGTCGGCTCCGGCAGGGAAACCGCGAGGCGGTCCATGAGCCGTCGGGTCGCGGAGGGAGCGATGATGGCGTCGCCTGCATGGACGCGGCGAATGGCGTTGAGCAGCTCCTCCGGGGGAGTGTCCTTGAGGAGGAACCCGCTTGCCCCGGCCTTGATGGCCGCCACCACATACTCGTCGAGGTCGAAGGTCGTGAGGATGACGATGCGAGCCTTGGTAGCCCCGGCGAGGGAGGCCGTTGCCGCAAGCCCATCCATCCCGGGCATCCGGATATCCATGAGGACGACGTCCGCGGTGGTCGAGCCGAGCACGACGATCGCCTCCTCTCCCGTGCCAGCCTCCGCGACCACCGCCATGTCATCCTGCGAGTCGAGGAGCATCCTGAAGCCCGCCCTCACCAGTTGCTGGTCATCCACCAGCGCGACTCGAATGGTCATTGTTCGTCTCCCCTTTCCCTCGGTGCAAGTGGTAGCCGTACCCTCACCACATATCCGCCACCCCTTTTCGGCCCGGCTGAGAGGGTCCCGCCAAGGACCATCGCACGCTCCCTCATGCCCACGAGTCCGGCTCCGCCCTCCCCGGCTCCCGATGTGGCCCGCGCGGCCGCCCCCCTGCCGTCATCGCTAATCGTGGCCTCAAGGGCGTCGGGTTTCCAGCGGAGATGGACATAGGCGGTCACCTTGGGGCCCGCATGCTTGAGAACGTTCGTCAGGGCCTCCTGGACGATGCGGTAGACCGCGAGCCCGGCACCGATGGGTAGGGGACGGGGAGTGCCGGTCGTCACGTAGGAGACCTCGAGGCCCCCATCTCGAACCGAGGAGACGAGGGCGGGAATGTCGCCCAGGGAGGGCTGCGGACCGAGTTCGGCTTTGCCATCCGACTCCCGGAGGACACCGAGAAGCCCCCGCATCTCGGTGAGGGCGTCACGGCTGACGCTGGCTATGGTCTCCAGCGCGTGAACGGCGGCCGCGGGGTCCTTCTTGGCAACGAAGCGACCACCATCCGCCTGGGCTACGATCACGGAGAGGGTGTGGGCGACCACATCATGCATTTCCCGTGCGATGCGGCCGCGTTCATTGCTCGCTGCGAGAGCGCGGTCGGCACCGGCTTCGGTCTCCCCGCGATCGCGAGCCTGGCGTTCACGTCGGATGGCCGTCCTCGCCCGCAGGGCGGAGACGAAAGCGAGGGCGAGCGCCACCACCGCTACCACCCATGCGAGAGCCTCCATGGCACCCACTGTAGGGGCGGGGGTCGGAAGACCGCGCTACTCGCTCGGGTCGAGCACGCGCCCCACGAAGAGCACCCCGCCCGTGCTGCCGTCCCGGATCAGGTAGAGGAAGGGACGGTCGACCCGAATCTCGACGAGTTGCTTGGGTTCAATCGGGGCCGCCCCGGCCATCATGATCGCGGTGGCCGCCGCGGCCTCCGTCCCCTCCTCATCCACGATGATCTTCGCGGCATGGACGGCGTCGTCGACCCAGATGCCGGGCCCAATCCCGCCGAGGTCGGCAACATAGAAGAGCCCGCTCACCCCAAGGCCGTTCTCGATGGCCTCTCGGAGGTTGAAGTTGGCCTCGCTCGTGAAGCGGGGGAAGTACAGGTCTGTGGCCATGCCCGTGAGGGACACATCGACCTCGGCAACGAACTCGCTCCCGAGGCTGGACTCGATCTCGCCGTACTGTCCCTCGTCGGGGAGGACGACCAGCATGCTGAGGTCCCCGGTGTAGGGGAGCTCGATCGCCGTGTAGCCATCGCCGAAAACTGCGGCGGCGTAGAAGTCGTACTGGTGCATGAGGGGCACGGTCGTTGTCGAGCCGTCGAGGAGGGTGAAGTCACCGTCATCGGTCGCCCATTCGTCGAACGGCTCTTCCCATTGAGCCTTGAGGTAGAGGGCGTTGACCAGGACCATCACCGTGTCGGGAGTGATGCTGCCCGCGGGGATGAGGTCGGGGATGAGGTCGTTGGTCTTTTCCGACACCCACTCGTTGATGTACCGGCGAGCCCCCTCCGAGTCCTCCCGGAGCAGAAGGGGCTCGACCCCGGCCCCAAACCACCGCGCGAGGCCTTCCGCGTACTCGTCGGTCGCCGTGAAATCTATATCGCGGAACATACGGTTGGCGATGCGTACCGTCGGTAGTACGGGCTCGGGCCACTCGTCGGCTTTGGGCGGCGCAACGGGCTCCGGCTCGCTGACGACCCCCTGGTCGAGCGCGTTGAATGCCGACCAGCGGGCATCGCCATCGATGGGGTAAGCGAAGAGGTCTTCGAGGGCCTCCGCGACGGTGCCAGTCGCGCCCAGGTCGAGCATGCCGAAGGCCAGCCCGATCGACAGGGGCGAGAGGACGACATCCTCGTCTCCCTGGGAGGCGACATATTGGAAGAGGTCGTATCCGGCGTTGTTGAGCCCGACGGTCAGGTTCGACACGTCTGGGGAGTCCGGCATGGGCCGAACGACGATGGGGTCGTGGTAGCCGAGCGGATTGACCGGGTCGACGGTGTCGGCGGATGAGCACCCGGCGAGCGCGAGGACTCCTACCAGGGAGGCCTGGACGGCTCGCTGGGCGGTCTTGTGTAGGGGCATGTCAACCTCCTCTTGCTTTGTCAAACGCATGACCCAGACGGATCGTTGGGTTGTTGTGGCGTGGTGAGGCTACCGTCCCGCGCTCGTTACCCGACGTAGACGATCTCTTGCCCGGTCTTGTGGTCGATCTTTTTTGGCTCGACGAAGGAAACGGCGATCGCGGCAAGTGCGAAGGCCGCCGTCGGCACAAGGAGGAAGTAGCCGAGGGCCGCACCCACCGCGGCGATGAGGAGGCAGACCCCCGAAAGCCATGCCCGGAATCCGGCGGCGTAGATCCCCGCGATGATGACCAACATTCCCGCGCACACGTAGACGAGTTTGGAGTTGAACTCGCTATCCGTTGCGGCCGGCGTGGTGCCGAACCGTAGGCCATCGGTCGAGAGGAACGCGGCCAGCGTCTCGATGCTGAGGATGAGAATCGCCAGCCCGACTAAAACGACGACAGGTCCCATGGGGGCGTTGCCGTCTGAGTCGGGCGCCCAGGAGACCCTCCGGATTTCCACCTTGCGTACGGGGCTTGATGAGGCGAGCGAGAGGACGACGCCGGTAACGACTAGGACGGCGCTGAAGAGCCACCCGATGGGGCCGAGGAAGGCACCCAGGGCGCCGAAGAAGAGGAGCGTGGCAGCTAGGTAGAGCCGCCACTTCCCGATGAGGAGCACGCAGACGCCAAGGACGAGGACGACGATGCCGATGAGAAGGGGCGCGCCCCAGGCCGGGGCATTTGCGTTCGTCCCCTCGGCGTTGTCGGCCGCACGGCTCGCATACACGATGACGCTTTGGACCACGAGGATGGCGATGGCAAACCAGAACAGGGGGACGGGGCGCTTCGGTTGGGCTTCCATGGATATTACTTTACGGTCTTCGAGACGCGTTTACCCGGGCGGCAGAGATCGCATCAACGTGCGGAAAATTGACGGCCGGTGTGCAGGGAGTACCTAAGGTCTGCCACTATTGGGCTATGAGCATGAGCGATGGCCTGGCCGCGTTCCTCGTCGCCCTAGGGGTGGCGGGCCTTGCCGCGGGGGCGGCGGTAGCCGCGCATGGGGGCCTTCCGGAGGCAAGTCCTAGTCCCTCACCGACACCCTCCCCCTCGCCCTCTCAAGACGCGCTCAGCGATGACGTCTGCGAGTTGATGGACGAGATGGCGCCTATGGTTGACGATCTGACTGAGCGATGGGTCTTCAACGACATCCTGGAGGAAGTCGCCGAGGAGGACGATCCGGCAGTGCTTGAGGCCCTTCATACCGAGGGACAGGACAAGCTCGACACAGATAGGACTGTCACCGAATACCTGGCTCACGCTGCAGAGTTGGCAACCGATCCAGAAGCAGCAGACGCGTTTGAGACTCTCGTACGAGCACACGAGCAACTGAACCAGCCTTACATGCAAGCTGCGGTAGAGGCCGAGAGCGTAGAGGCATTTTTAGCCGAGATAACGCAGAGCACCTTCATCACCGACGGTGACACGCTGTCGACCGAGGGGGACGAGGCGGACCTGATCGCGGGGCAGTATGTTTTTGACACCTGCGAACGCGACATCCTCGATGTCAGCACCCAAGCGAGCCTGGATGCGAAACTGGATATCTTAACCCTGGGCGTGGGGATCATGGCCTACTATTCCGACTCGGGGCTTGACGCCCCGCCGCCGGTCTTGACGGTTTCCGAGGACGAATACCTCCTCAACGACACCCCCGTCGGCGCGCGCAGTCCGGGTGTTTCTCTCACCGATCAGTGGATCAACGGCTGGGAGGACTGGTGTATCGAGGTGACCTCGGAATATGGCCTGAAGGAATCCTTCATCCAATCCCCCGCTTTAGCAGATGTGACGCAGGGGAAGTGCGCCTCGCTCACACCCTGAGGGCTAGGTCCGAGAGTCCAGAGGCTAGAGCCCGGTACCTGGGCACTCGACCCACGGAAATAAATCGCTCGCCGCGCATTAGGTGTCTTTGGTCTGTCACCATTGGACCATGAGTATGCGCAATGGTCCGGTCGTGTTCCTTCTGGCACTGGGCGTGGCGGGTCTCGCAGTGGGAGGGGCGGTGGCCTTGCACGGAGGCCTTCCGGAGGCGAACCCTAGTCCCTCATCGACACCCTCACCCTCGCCCTCTCAAGCCGCGCTCAGCGACGACATCTGTGTGTTGATGGACGACATGGTTGCGGTATCCGATGATTTGAGCGAGTCGGCTATTGACGGCGAACTACTGATGGACGACACCACGTGGGACGATCCCGCATTGCTCGACGCCATCAATGAGAGTGGACAGGACATGATCGACGCCACCGTGACAATGTCCGCCTACATTGATCGCGCAGCGGAGCTGGCGACCGATTCCGATGCCGTGGCAGCATTCAAGACTCTCGCACAGGCAACTACGGCGATGGGAGAGCACTACGGGAACCTCGCGCTTGAGGCCGAGAGTGTCGAGGCCTACGTATCCGCGCTCTTCGCCGACATCTGGGATGACGAACTCAACACGCTCATGAGTGAAGGCGATGCGGCGAATATCGTTGCCGGGAAATACGTTCTTGACACATGCGGGCGCGACATCCTTGGAAGTCGTGCCGCGGCGGGGACAGCCGCGAAGTCGGATGTCTCGACCCTCGGCAAGGAGATGGCAACCTATTTCGTGGACTGGGATGGGGTCACTCAACCCGTGATCACGGTGACGGATGGCGAGTACTACCTGAATGGTGTCTACATCGGGGAGCAGACACCGGGTATCGCCCTTACGGACCAGTACGCGCACGGCTCGAGAGATTGGTGCGTCGAGGTGTCCTCCGAGGCGGCTCCAACCGAGGTCTATACCTATTCCGCGCAGGAGGGGCTCCAGCAGGGGACGTGCGCGTCGCTCACACCCTGAGGGCCCGGTTCCGAGAGTTGAGATGCTAGCGCCCGGTACCCTAAGGGCATACCCGCGAGCACCACGCAAAGGGAGCCTATGACGTCCTCGCCGACCGCACCGAACGCCGCCGCCATCGACACCGTCGAGAACGCGGCTTCCACCCCCGACCAAGAGCAGCCATACGCTGAACTCGGGCTCAAGGAGCACGAGTACGCGAAGATCCGAGAGATTCTCGGGCGCCGCCCGACCACCTCCGAACTCGCCATGTACTCCGTCATGTGGTCGGAACACTGCTCCTACAAGTCGTCGAAACCCCACCTCAGGCAGTTCGGGGAGAAGATGACCGACGCCATGAAGAAGCACCTCATAGTGGGGATCGGGGAGAACGCGGGCGTGGTGGACATCGGCGACGGCTGGGCCGTCACCTTCAAGGTCGAGTCCCACAATCACCCGAGTTACGTGGAGCCCTACCAGGGCGCCGCAACGGGTGTGGGAGGAATCGTCCGGGACATCCTCTCCATGGGGGCTCGCCCGGTGGCCATCATGGACGAGCTCCGGTTCGGGGCTATCGACAACCCCGACACTGCTCGCGTCGTCCATGGCGTCGTCGCCGGAGTCGGTGGTTACGGCAACTGCCTGGGGCTCCCGAACGTCGGCGGCGGGGCGCTCTTCGATGCCTCCTTCCAGGGGAACCCGCTCGTGAACGCCCTCTGTGTGGGCGCGATGCGGCACGAGGACCTCCACCTCGCCAGCGCCTCCGGCGTCGGCAACAAGGTCGTCCTCTACGGGGCGCGGACGGGTGGCGACGGAATTGGTGGGGTCTCGGTCCTCGCCTCTGAGACCTTCGATGAAGGGGGCCCCGTCAAGAGACCATCCGTGCAGGTGGGAGACCCCTTCGCGGAGAAGGTGCTCATCGAGTGCACCCTGGAGTTGTTCAAGGCCGGGGTGGTCGAGGGCATCCAGGACCTCGGTGGGGCGGGACTCAGTTGCGCGACGAGCGAGCTGGCATCGGCCGGGGATGGCGGCATGCACATCACCCTCGACCTGGTTCCCTTGCGCGACCCCACTCTCCGCGCGGAGGAGATACTCATGTCCGAGTCCCAGGAGCGGATGATGGCGGTCGTCCGTCCGGACAAGCTCGAGGCGTTCCGAGCCATCACAGACATGTGGGACGTGGAGATCGCCGTCCTCGGTGAGGTGACCGACACCGGCCGCCTTGTCATCGAGTACAAGGGCGTGATTGTCGTCGACGTCCCGCCCCGCACCGTTGCCCATGACTGTCCCGTGTACGACCGCCCGTATGCCCGGCCCGCCTGGATGGACACGCTCCAGGCCGACTCCGCCTCGTCCCCCGCCCTCCCGGCTGATGGTGATGCCCTCCGCGCTGCCACCCTCGCCCTGCTCGGTTCCCCCAACCTTTCTAACCGGGAATGGGTCACTGCCCAGTACGACCGATACGTCCAGGGCAACACTGCGATGGCCCGGCCCGACACGGTCGGAGTGGTAAGGGTAGACGAGAAGACCGGACGGGGTGTGGCTATCGCGACCCGGGCGAACGATCGATACGCCAAGCTCGATCCGTACGAAGGCGCGCGCCAAGCCGTGGCTGCCGCTTACAGGGCGGTGGCGATCGCGGGAGCCGAGCCGCTCGCGGTGACGGATTGCCTCAACTTTGGGAGCCCGGAGGATCCGGACTCGATGTGGCAGTTCGCGGAGGGAGTGCGAGGCATTGCTGACGCCTGCCAGGACCTCGGCATCCCTGTCACAGGTGGCAACGTCAGCCTCTACAACGGCACTGGGGAGGCCGGCCGGGTGGACTCGTCCATTAACCCCACCCCCCTGGTCGGCGTGCTTGGGGTGGTCGATGACGTCGGCCTTGTCACGCCTTCCGGGTGGCGCGATGAAGGCCTCATCCTCTACCTGCTGGGGATTACCCGGGCGGAACTGGACGGCTCCCGATTCGCGGAGCTTGCCGGGCACCTCGGCGGGCTGCCCCCGGCTGTAGATCTTGAGGCGGAGGCCGCCATGGCGGGAGTCTTCGTGACGGCATCGAGGGAAGGCTTGATCGACGGGGCCCGAGAGGTTGGAGAGGGCGGGCTCGCGGCCGCGCTCTCCATTGGGGCCTTGCGGTACGGGAGGGGGGTGAGGGTTACCCTCGACGAGGTGTGCGAGAGGGATGGGATAACGGTGGCAGAGGCCTGGCTGAGCGAGTCCCAGGGTCGGGCGATCGCCGCGGTACCTCCGATGGGAGAGGCTCGGTTCGTCGAGTTGTGCGCGGAGCGTTGGGTGCCCGCGGTGAGGATCGGCGAGAGTGTCGGCTCCGGGGCGATCGAGGTTCAGGGGGAGTTCACCCTGCCGGTCGACGAGGCCCGGGTCGTGTGGGACGCTCCGCTGGCCGAACGCTTCGGGTGACCGCCTCTAGGAGCCACGTCGCACGGGGTGGCACCCTTGTCCTATGTCCACACGTCGCCGGATAGCACTCGAGGAGGGGCGGCGGGCCGTCCATTCCTGGATGAGCGGCCTACGTGACGCTGAGACCGTTGCCCTCGCGGTCCGGTTCACCCTCGAGGAACTGGTGAACCGGGCGCCGGGCGGGAGCATCGAGATGCGAGTCCCTCCCTACGCGGTCATCCAGTGTGGCGAGGGATCCCGCCACACCAGGGGGACGCCGCCCCGGGTCATAGAGACCGACCCTGAGACCTGGCTCGGTCTTGTCACGGGCGGGCTCACATGGGACGACGGCGTGGCGACCGGCAGGCTCCAAGCCTCGGGATCCGGGGCCAGTCTCGAGACATGGCTTCCCTTCGAAGAGTTCACAAACCCATGAGCGCCTAGACTGAGGCCGTGAAAGACGCCGCTAAGCGACCCCCGTCGCCGGTGTCGTCGAACGCGAATCTCTTGCCCGCATTCTTCACAGAGCATCCTCATGCTGCCTGGACCATCGCCAAGGGTGCGGGGATCGGGGCTGCCCTCGGAATCGGGGCCGGCCTGGGCCTTCCCGGGAGGGGTGCCTGGTTCAGAGTCGCCGTCATGCTTCTCGTCTCCCTTGGATTCGCCCTGATCGGTGGACTGATTACCGCCGCCAGGGTGATTCCGCGCACCAGAGCCAAGAATCCGGACAAGCGTGAGTGGGCCGCCAAGGTCGAGGCCAAGATGAAATCCGGATCATCGAGCCCCACCCCCCGGCGGATCGCCACAACCGAGGACAAGGGGAACTGATGCGTCGGCCCGGGGTTCCTAGCCACGACATCCTTCCAGAGATGTCGGGACCACGGGAGGAATGCGGGGTCTTCGGCGTCTATGCCCCCGGGGACGAGGTCGCCCGGCTGACGTACTTTGGCCTTTACGCGCTGCAGCATCGAGGCCAGGAGAGCGCGGGAATCGCGACATCGAATGGCAAACAGATCCTCGTTTTCAAGGACATGGGTTTGGTCTCCCAGGTGTTCGACGAGGGGGCCCTCGCCTCGCTGTCCGGGCACATCGCCGTTGGGCACACGCGCTACTCCACCTCCGGGCATAGCGTCTGGGCCAACGCCCAGCCGACCCTCGGTCCGACGGCAGATGGAACGCTCGCCCTGGGCCATAACGGAAACCTCACCAACACGACTGAATTGGTGGAGATGCTCGTGGAGAGGGAGGGCCACGCCAAGCGGCTCGACCTCAAGAACGGCGCCTGCACGGACACGGCGGTAATCAGTGCCTTACTTGCGAGCGACGGATTCCCCTCCCTCGCCGACACCGCCGTCGACCTCTTTCCGCGCCTCAAGGGGGCCTACTGCCTCGTCTTCATGGACGAGGAGTGCCTCTATGCCGCTCGCGATCCCCATGGGGTCCATCCGCTCGTGCTGGGTGAACTTGAGGGACGAGGTTGGGTGGTGGCGTCGGAGACCGCGGCACTCGACATCGTCGGGGCGCGTTGGGTGAGGGAGGTGGAACCGGGGGAGTTGCTCGTCATCAATGGCGATGGGGTTCGATCAGTTCGGTTCGCCGAGGCAAAGCCCAGGGGTTGCATCTTCGAATACGTGTACTTGGCGAGGCCGGACACCGTCATCGCGGGAAGAAGCATTCACGTGGCACGGACCACGATGGGCCAGACCCTGGCACGCGAGCACCCGGTCGAGGCCGACCTGGTGATTCCCGTTCCTGAGTCTGGTACACCGGCCGCGGTTGGGTACGCCCAAGAGTCAGGCATTCCCTTTTCCCAGGGGTTCGTGAAGAACGCTTATATCGGTCGCACCTTCATTCAGCCGTCACAGGTCCTGCGCCAACTGGGTATCAGGCTCAAGCTCAACCCTCTTCGGGAGGTCATCGCAGGCAAGCGCCTCGTCGTCGTCGATGACTCGATTGTTCGAGGAAACACCCAGCAGGCTATCGTTGCGATGCTACGCGAGGCCGGGGCCGCCGAGGTCCACGTCCGCATCTCCTCGCCTCCCGTCATGTGGCCATGCTTCTATGGAATCGACTTCGCGACGCGGGAAGAGCTCGCGGCCGTGGGAAAGACCACGGAGGAGGTGCGGCAGATGATCGGGGCGGACTCCCTAGGCCACGTCTCATTTGAGGGGATGATCGGGGCAACGGAGCAGGCCAAGGGATTGCTCTGCATGGCTTGCTTCAGTGGCCAGTACCCTATCGAGCCGCCCGCCTCGGCGCGGCACCTTCTGACCGCCGATGGGGTGGAGGCATGAACGAGAAACTGACGTATTCCTCCGCCGGGGTCGATACGAGCGCGGGAGACAGGGCCGTGGAAATGATGAAGGCCGCGGTTACCCGGACCCACGGTCCCGAGGTGGTGGCGGGTGTCGGTGCCTTCGCCGGGCTCTTTGACGCCTCCGCCCTCAAGGGTTACCGACGGCCCCTCCTCGCGTCATCGACGGATGGGGTGGGAACCAAGATCGCCATCGCCCGCGCCCTCGAAACCCATGACACCATCGGGCGGGACCTGGTCGCCATGGTCGTCGATGACATCGTCGTCTGTGGGGCCCGGCCCCTCCTGATGACCGACTACATCGCATGCGGGAAGGTCGTTCCCGAACGGATCGCGGAGATCGTCCGGGGGGTCGCGGAAGGATGTGAGGAGGCGGGTGTCGCTCTCGTCGGGGGCGAGACGGCCGAGCACCCCGGCCTTATGGAGGATGATGAGTATGATCTGGCCGGGGCAGCGGTCGGGGTGGTCGAGGCGGACGCCCTTCTCGGGCCTCAGAGGGTGCGCGTGGGTGACACGATCGTCGCCCTTGCATCATCCGGCCTCCACTCCAACGGATACTCGCTCGTTAGGG
Organism: uncultured Demequinaceae bacterium; assembly: GCA_964610155.1. GTDB lineage: Bacteria > Actinomycetota > Actinomycetes > Actinomycetales > Demequinaceae > JAFGBM01. The sequence continues at coordinate 206,265 of CAZSUY010000001.1, read as the reverse complement.
CGGTCATTGCCAAGATGGGCTGGGCGTTCGATCGGCAGATCCCCGAGATCGGTCGAAGCCTCGGTGCCGAATTGCTGGAACCAACCCGGATCTATTCACGGCTGTGCCTTGGGCTTGCCGGGAGCCTTCCCGGCCTTCGGGCATTCGCGCATGTGACCGGTGGAGGCCTTGCCGCGAACCTCGCGCGCGTCGTCCCGTCTGGGCTCGCCGCGACCGTGACCCGTGACGCCTGGACGATCCCGCCGATCTTTGACGTGATCCGAGTCGCCGGGGGAGTTTCATGGGCGGACCTCGAATCGGCCCTCAATCTTGGGGTGGGAATGGTTGCGGTGGTCGACCCAGACGAGGCGGATGCGTTGGTAGGCACATGCGCCACCGAGGGTGTGGAAGCGTGGCTGGTGGGAGTGGTCGAGGCCGATGACGGAAGACCGGGCTCTCCGAACGTCATTCGTGGGGCCAAGGGCGTTGACGCGGGGGCGGTCTTCCTGACCGAGAAGTATCGAGTTACATAGAACCGTCGCCTAGGGTCGCGGTCTAGCGCTCCTCAGCGTTCTCGACACCTTCATCCCCCTCGTCTGTAGCGCCGTTCGTCAATTCTGGGCCGCCTTCGTCGGACGCCGGGGATGGATCCGGGTGCCCCGAGACAAGTTCGCGCTCGAGCGCCCGAAGATCCGAGCCATTGTTGGCGTACTTGAGCTGCCGCGCGATCTTCGCGTCCTTTGCTCGTTGACGGCCGCGCCCCATCTCGTCGTCCTCTCCCGGATTCGGGAGCCGCCAATCGCGACCCCAAGACACGATCCAACCAGTACTCTACCGCCCGACGCAGCAGTGAGCGAATCCACCGATTGGTCAGGAAATGGGAAATCTTAGCCAAAACCGCGTCATAGCCGTGCGTCTCGCACGTCCCATTCGTGTAGGCGCTTTGAGCGTTTCGACGATTGTAGAGGGATTGGAACATGATGAAGCAAGAGCTAGAGGACACAGAGAAGCTCCTAACTCCAAGCGAGGTCGCCGCGATTTTCCGTGTGGATCCGAAGACGGTTACCCGCTGGGCCAAGGTCGGCAAGCTTTCCTCGATCCGGACCCTCGGGGGTCACCGACGCTTCCGTGAGGCGGAAGTCAGGATGCTGCTGACCGCCGCCAGCGAGGAGCGAGTGGTCTAGTCACCGGATGAGGTCCCGCCCGGACGGGCGTGGACTCCTGGTCGTAGGGTTGTTTCATGGCGTCTATCGCGTGCCCAGATGTCCCCTTGCACGTGGTCGAGATTCCGACCCCCTTCGGACCCTTTTCGGCCTTCGTCACCCCGGAAGACGGTGTGGTCCGGGCCTCTGGGCTGGGGTCGATCCTGCGTATCGCCAAGGTGCTTGCTTCAGACCTCTCAGAGCGAGGCTGCGAGGAGAGTGACGTCCCCGACGTCGGCGGCGCGATCCACGCCTGGCTCGCGGGGGATGGCATCGAGTTGAGTAGGATCCCGGTGGCCCAGGTCGGGGGTTCTTTCATGCAGAGGGTGTGGCTAGCGATGCGGGAAATCCCCTCGGGCGAGGTGGTGACGTATGGGGAACTTGCCGAGCTTGTGGGGAACCCCAGGGCGGTTCGCGCCGTCGGGCACGCCTGCGCATCTAATGCCTTGGGACTCTTCGTGCCGTGTCATCGCGTCGTCTCCGCGACTGGAATTGGCCACTATGGGCAGGGGGGGAGCGAGATGAAGCGGCGGTTGCTCGAATTCGAGGGAGCCGTCATCCCCTAGCGGGGTGAAACCCAGCAGAGGAAGCGGTCCTAGAGGGTGAAACGCCGGTAGGCGTTCATAAAACGGTTCGGCCTGAGGTCCGAGTTCTTGTGGACCTTCCTGAGGCCGATAGCGAGAAAGATCCACGCGATGATGAGCAGGGCACCGGCAATGACCAGCGCGGAAAGCCACATCGTCCAGACGTTGGACAAGGCGGTGAGTGCGGCAAGGGCGAGGAACCCGATGGCAAAGAGGGCAATCCCGACCGCGAAGGCCAGGATGATTGCCCCGAAGATGAGCGACTTGATTTTGTTCGTGAACTCGGTCCTTACGGCTGCGACCTCCTGACGGAGGTTCGAGGTGGCCTGCGCGACCGCGCCGCCGAGCAGGATCTTGCCAAGTAGCGACCGCAGCATGACGCCTCCAAGTGAACTTCGTACTAGTCTCCCGCCTTAGCCTGCACTGTGCAAATAGAACAGGCACGGTTTTTTAAGCGGTTTGATGAAATCAGAAGGTGAGGGGAGGCGGTGAGGAGTGGCCAGACCCGGTCTCGAACCGGGGACCTTTCGATTTTCAGTCGAACGCTCTACCAACTGAGCTATCTGGCCCGGCGGTCGCCCCGGTGTAACCGGTGCGCCCTCCGCGACCCCGACGGGACTTGAACCCGCGACCTCCGCCGTGACAGGGCGGCGCGCTAACCAACTGCGCTACGGGGCCTTGATGGTGCAAGACCGAGTGAAGCAAGGACTACTGTAACCGTTCCCGGGACTCCGGTCATCTCCGGTGGCCACGGGCTTGTACCCCCAACGGGATTCGAACCCGTGCTACCGCCGTGAAAGGGCGGCGTCCTAGGCCTCTAGACGATGGGGGCTCATCCGAGACGCCCCACGTCAGGGCACCCGGGACCTCGTAATGATACGGGTCGGCGAGTGGTTGCGCCAACTCCGTACAGGGGTCGCGGGTTCCCCTAGGGGGCAGAATGGCCTCATGATCACGATGCCGCGCGCAGAGTTCGAACGCGCCGTTGAGGAAGCCCTCAATATGATTCCGGACGACCTCGCCGAACTCATCGACAACGTCGTGGTGCTGGTCGAGGAAGACCCCCCGGCCGGCGAACCAGATCTCTTAGGGTTGTACGAGGGGACGGCCCTTACCGATCGTGGGTCGGACTGGGGTTACGCGGATCTCCCCGACCGCATCTTCATCTATATGAATCCGACGCTCGAGACCTGCGAGACGGCGGAGGATGTGCGGGAGGAGGTGGCGGTTACGGTCATCCACGAGATCGCCCATCACTTTGGGATCGACGACGAGCGCCTCCATGAGTTGGGCTGGGACTAGGCGCCAGGAGCCTTGTGGGAGGCCTGGGTTGTATTCGCCGCACGGGTGACCCGCCTTGCCGCCCCCGCGAATTGCCGACGGACGATCCAATCCCACATTTGGCTTCCGCCGAGCCTTCTCAGGTGGACACTGAGTCTTCCCGTGCTCGTAGACAGGTATCGGTGCTTCGGGCGGCGGGCCTCAACCGCTCGCACAAAAGAACGAGCGGCCCTTTCCGAGGTCACCGCCCATCGGGACCCGTAGGCTTCCCCGAAGTACCGCCGTCCGGCGGCCTCGAGCGCGGCATAGGGGCCGTTGGGATCGCTGGTGTATTCGGCGTCGAGGGTCGCATCGAATGAGGACCGGACGGCGCCGGGCTCCATGAGGACAACGTCGATGCCGAAGTTTCGCACCTCCTGCCGAAGGGTGTCCGAGAGGGCCTCGACCGAGTGTTTGGAGGCGTGATACCAGGCGCCGAGGGGGAAGGTGAGGCGGCCGCCCATCGACGAGACATTGATGATCCGCCCACGCCCCGCGGCCCGCATCGCTGGCAGCACGAGCTGGGTGAGCCGCGCCAGGCCAAAGACGTTGGTCTCGAACTGGTGGCGGGCCTCGTCGAGGGGTACGTTCTCGAGCGCGCCGTACTTGGCGAATCCGGCGTTGTTGATCAGGGTGCCAACCACGCCATACTCGGCCTCGACCTTCCGGACAGCGGCCATCATGGATTTCTCGTTGGTGACATCGAGAGCGAGGACCTTGGCCCCCTTTCCCTCGAGTTCGGTGAGGGTCTCGATCCGGCGTGCGGTGGCGTAGACGGTGTGGCCGCGCTCGAGCAGGGCGAGGGCGACGGCCCGGCCGATGCCGGTCGAGCACCCGGTGATGAGGATGGGGTCTTTCATGATTCTCCGTTCGATGCCCATTGGCCTATGCCGGAAGGGTAGCGGATGTCACCAAAGGGGGGCCGTTGCATGTCAGGGTTCGCGCCTACCATCGACATCATGAAGACCGATTTCAAGAAGACCTTGCCGTCGTATTCGGGGAAGGTCGGCAGGATTGATCTCATTGATATCCCGAGCATCCGATACCTCGCCGTCGACGCCGAGGGTGATCCGAACACGTCGGACAGTTTCCGCGAGGCGATCGGTGCCCTCTATCCCCTCACCTACTCCCTCAAATTCACAAGCAAACTCGAGTTAGATCACGACTACTCAGTCATGCCCATGGAGGCTCTGTTTTGGGCGGATGACATGGACTCCTTTGCACAAAGCCTTGCTAAGGATGCATGGCACTCCACGGTGCTGATGATGATCCCCGAATGGCTCACACCCGCGATGGTGGACGCAGCCAAAGAGAAGGTCGCCTCAAAGGTGGCGACGGAGCAACTCGCGCGGGTCCGAGTGCTCGATCTTGTGGAAGGCACGTGTGCACAGACCCTCTACCTCGGCCCCTACTCCGATGAGGGGCCGACGATCGCGGAGTTGCATGCTTTCATCGATGAGCGGGGAATGGTGAGGTCAGGCAAGCACCACGAGATCTACTTCAGCGATCCGCGGCGGGTAGAGCCAGCGAAGTACCGCACGATCATCCGCCAACCCGCGTCCCCCGCCTGACCCGATCCTTCGCTACGGGTTTCCCGCGTTCGAGACGGTCGCCCCACATGTCGGGCAGGACTTCCCGGACTCGACCATGCAGGACATGCAGTAGAAGTCCTCGCACCCTGGGCAGATGTGGGCGACCGCGTCGCCTCGAGGGTTATTGGACATGACCCACATCAGCATTTCTCGATCGGACGCGAACACGAGCTCCCGATCGCACTTCACGCATCTCTCGGTTTCCACGAGATCCCTTCTCCGCCCGGGGGTTATCCCGCGCTCGAGACGTTGAGTTGCTGTCGTTCGGTGGCGTTGAGGAAGTCCTGAGCGATGAGCGGAGGAGAGATCCTGGGCTTGTTGGGATTCGGGATCATCGTGAGGTGCGCCCCGGCGACCTTTCCGTCGCAGCAGTAAATCCAGTGGGCGACGTTGAGGTCACCCAAGGCCCAAGCGGGGGCCGTCACCTGGTTCATGAGCGCCAGGTAGCCTCCCGGCATACCCAGGCGAGCAGCATCGGGGTCGATGTCAGGGCACACGGTGATGGCGACGTACCACTCGGGAAAGGCTTTTGCGTCGCTCTCGCAGCCGTCAGTGGCGGGAAGCCTGGATGCAATGGCCGAGGTGGCCCATCCCACCATCGGCTCCGTCAGGAGCTGGAGGGTGAGGGACTTGAGGCCTTCGGCACCTGGCGCACCCTGGGTAGCCTCATGCAAGCGATCGAGGTGCTGACCAAGCATGCGCTCGATTCCCTCCGGACTCACGACGTCGTCGACTGGCGCCTTCACGTAGAGGACCATTTCGACGAGTCGAACACGCAGAAGACTCGGCCGCTGTTCGGCTTGGCTAGGACGACGCCGGTGTCCCACAACTCCTGCGCACTGACCCGGCCCGCCGAACGACTGCTGCTACCCATGACCGTCCATAGGGTTTGCGTCGAGGACCCGTCTAAGTGTCGCTTCCGCCGCGAGACGCACCTCATCTGACGGACTGGACTGTGCGAAGACCAGTGCGGGTACGGCCGAAATTCCCCTCTCGGCGACCTTGTCCCAGTCACCCTTCACGGCCCAGTAGGTCGCGCCAGCCTCCTCATCGTCAGGGACCCAGGACAGCGCGTCTAAGGCCTCGACCGCCGTGCCGCGTATGACCCTGTCATCGAGGTCCTGGTCACCTTCACCCAACTCCCTTTTCACACCCAGGACGAGAGCGCGCTTGAGAGGACCAACTGCCTTTGCGTCGCCGAGCGCGCCCAAAGCGCGTGCGGCCGCGACGCGGGTATCCGGGGCGTTATCACGCGCAAGCGCCGCAATCAATCCGGCGACGTCTCTCTTGGCGGCAAGGTCCGCAACGTCCGGTGGTTTGGAGTTCGACACGGTGATCCTCCTTCGGAACGTAACCGGCACAACGCGCGAATCCGCGCGGCCGATCGCTTGATGACAACGCAATCCTATGGGCTCAGGCATGAAGACGGCCCGAGTAACGACGATATTGACTGCCGGAATACTAATTACCCGCGTACTTGCACTCGAGGCATCTGGGCATGTCCCGTTCCTTCCTTGGTGCTACTAGCCAATCCTTACGCCAGTCGGTTTCCGCCTCGACGGAGTCAGTCTTCCGGCTCGGCATAGGGCGGTTAAGGGGAATTCCGCGTCCTTCGCCTAGGCTGGGCGGAAGCGCCATACGAAGGGAGCCAGCCATGGGCGTAACCGATGAACTTGCCGAACGCAACCGCGAGTATGCCGCGTCCTATATCCCCGACCGCCCCCTTCCGCCCCGACTGAAGCTCGCCGTCGTCGCCTGCATGGATTCTCGCCTCGATGTCTTCGCCATGCTCGGCCTCGACATCGGCGACGCCCACATCATCCGCAACGCCGGTGGGGTGGTCACGGACGACGTAATCCGGTCCCTCGTCGTCTCCCAGCGCAAACTCGGGACGGAGGAGGTCATCCTCATCCATCACACCGACTGCGGCGCCCTCACCTACACGGATGACGGGTTGAGGGAGGAACTGCTCAGGGACACGGGACAGAAGCCGGCGTGGTCTCCCGAGTCCTTCGTCGACCTTGACGTGGATCTCAGCCAGTCCATGGAGCGCGTCCGGACCAGCCCGTTCATCCCCAGGCGAGACAAGGTCCGGGGCTTCGTGTTCGACGTCCACACCGGGGCGCTTCGCGAAGTTACCTAGCGGCGGTTCCCCAGCGGGACCGGGCGGTTAATCGTCGACGAGGAAGGTGACGAGGAGGTTGACCCGGTAGTTGGTGACAACCCCGTCCTTGAGATCCACTTTCTGCTCCTTGATCCATGCGCCCGTTACTCCCCGAAGGGTCTTGTTGGCACGCGCGATTCCGGCCTTGACGGCGTCGTCAAAGGAATTGTCGCTACTGGCGGTGATCTCGGTGACCCGCCCGACGGATGTGGTCATGACTATCTCCCCATTGAGGGGCCGACAGGTTGTCGGCCAAGTGCATTCAGCATACCCATGGGGTCTTCGGGGGACGAGGGCCAATCCCGGATGGGGCGACACTTGCATTACGGTGAAGGATGTCCTAACCTCGCCACATGACGTACCGTCGAATGTGCCGCTGACTAGCGCACGTTTGGCGTGCGCCCGAACGGGCGCCCCGTTGGCCTCAGCCAGCCAGCCCCCTCACGGGCCACTTCCCACGTGCCAACCGCAAGCCCTGTCATGGGCATCGCGGGTCAGCGCGCTGGCCTCGCTGCGTATGACCGGGACCGAGTATGACTCCGACTACTCTAATTCCATCTACCAGAAGCGAGACCACAATGACCACGAACCGTCGATTTGAGACGCTCCAGATCCACGCGGGGCAGGTCCCGGACGCCGCGACCGGTGCCCGAGCGCTGCCCATCTACCAGAGCACCTCGTTCGTCTTCGAGGATACGACGCAGGCGGCCAACCGCTTCGCGCTCTCCGAGGACGGCCCCATCTATACCCGCATCGGCAACCCCACACAGGACGCCGTTGAGGCGCGGATTGCGGCCCTCGAGGGTGGCGTCGGGGCTCTGCTTGTGGCGTCCGGCCAGGCGGCCGAGACCGTTGCGATCCTCAATACCGCCGAGGCGGGCGACCACATCGTGTCGTCTCCATCGCTCTATGGCGGTACGTATAACCTGTTCCACTACACGCTGCCCAAGTACGGAATCGAGACCACCTTCGTCGAGGATCCTGACGACCTCGACTCTTGGAAGGCGGCGATCAGGCCGAACACAAAGGCGCTCTTCGCCGAGTCGATCTCGAACCCCAAGCAGGATGTGCTCGACATCGAGGGCGTGGCGTCGGTGGCTCGAAAGGCCGGCGTGCCGCTAATCGTGGATAACACGGTCGCGACGCCGTATCTTGTCCAACCGCTCAAGTGGGGCGCCGACTATGTGATCCACTCCGCGACGAAGTACTTGGGCGGGCATGGCACGGCAATCGGCGGCGTGATCGTCGACGGCGGGACGTTCGACTATGCGAAGTACCCGGATCGCTACCCGGGTTATAACACGCCCGATCCGAGTTACCACGGTCTGACGTACGCGAAGGACCTGGGGGTCGGCGGCGCGGCTGGCGCGAACGTCGCATTCATTGCCAAGGCACGAGTCCAGCTACTCCGGGACTTGGGCCCTGCGATCTCGCCATTCAATGCGTTCCTCATCGCCCAGGGACTTGAGACACTGTCGCTTCGGATGGAGCGTCACGTCGAGAACGCCAAGGCGGTCGCGGAGTGGCTGGAGGGTCGCGCTGAGGTGACGTCTGTCGCCTATGCGAGCCTCAAGTCCTCGAAGTGGCACGCACACGCGACCAAGTACGCACCCAAGGGCGCCGGAGCCGTCCTGGCGTTTGAGATTGCCGGTGGCGAGAAGGCCGCCCGCATGTTCATTGATGCTCTTGAGCTCCACTCTCTGGTCGCCAATATCGGAGACGTGCGCTCACTCGTCATCCACCCGGCTACGACAACTCACGGCCAGTTGACCACAGAGGAGCAGGTCGCCACCGGTGTGACACCGGGGTCGGTTAGGCTCGCCGTTGGGATCGAGCACATCGACGACATCCTGGAGGACCTCGCCAAGGGGTTCGCCGCAATCAAGTAGAACGGCCTGGACATGGACGACGACGAGATCGAGAGCGACCTCCCGGACGATACGGTACCGACGGGTAAGCCGCCCATCCCGGCCTCCAGCGCGTGGCGGGAGGGTGACGACTCCGGTCGGCGTCAGTTTTTCGACCTCGGGGATCTACCGATCGAGGTCGGATCGTCCGGTGATGATTCTGGTGGTGTCCTACCCGGTGTACGGATCGCCTACGAGACATGGGGGGAGTTGGACGCGGACGGTGGCAACGCCATCTACGTGGCCCACGCCCTCACGGGAGACTCGCATGCAACGGGACCGGCCGGGGAGGGTCACCATACGGGGGGGTGGTGGACCTCCATGGTCGGTCAAGGAAGGCCAGTTGATACCGACCGCTACTTCGTCGTGTGTGCCAACGTCGTGGGTGGTTGTCAGGGCACGACGGGTCCCTCGTCGGCGCATCCGGCCGACGGACGTCCGTGGGGGTCTCGATTCCCCTACCTGACGCTCCGAGACATGGTGAGGGCAGAGATCGCGCTCACTGACCACATAGGCGTGGCGTCGTGGAGACTCGTGCTTGGGCCGTCCCTGGGGGGGATGCGGGCCCTCGAGTGGGCGGTCATGGCGCCGGAGCGGGTTAGGGCCATCGTGATCGAAGGCGCCGCAGCGGCTTCAACCGCCGACCAGATCGCCTGGGCCACGCCTCAGCTCGCGGCCATCCGAGCGGACGTTCGGTTCCGGGGCGGTGACTACTACGATGCCGCGGACGGCGAAGGTCCCCACGTGGGGCTCGGAATCGCCCGGATGATTGCCCATGCGACGTATCGGTCCGAGGGCGAGTTGGGGACGCGGTTTGGACGGACCTTCCAGAATGGGGAGGACCCCATCGGGGGAGGCGGCCGCTTTGCCGTGGCCTCCTACCTGGAGCACCATGCCGACAAGCTCGCGCGGCGCTTCGACGCCAACACCTACATCTGCCTGACGGAGGCGATCCTCTCGCACGACGTCGGACGGGGACGAGGGGGAGTCGAGAAGGCTCTGGCGCGGATCAGCATCCCGGCGCTTGTCCTGGCTGTCGACTCCGATCGCCTCTACCCCGTCTCGAATGCGGTACTCCTGGATGCGAACCTGAAGGGTTCGAGCGGTGTCAAGGCGGTCCACTCGGACGTAGGTCACGACGGTTTCCTCGTCGAGTCTGAGCAGGTCAACGCTTACGTGACCGCGTTCCTCGAGGGGCTTGACTAGCCGAAGGCGGGTTTACGTGGTCTTCTCGGAGTAGCCGGAGATCGATGTAGTACGCTTCCTCGAATCATGACCGGGTATGACCACATCTCTCGTGCGATCGAGCTATTCGAGGACTCCCTTGTCGCGGAGTCAGGCGATGCACCGATCCAGACGGTCGCGGAACTCGCCCGTCGAACCGGGTACTCGGTCCACCACTTCACGCGGCTCTTTTCCGCGATCGTCGGCACTCCACCGAAGGAATACATGCTTGGTCGGACACTATCCGAGGCTGCGCGAGCGGTTGCCGGGACCACGATGCCCCTGCGAGCCATCGCCGAACGTGCCGGATTCCGGAACTACGAGACGTTTTCCCGGGCTTTCAGGAGACGATTTGGCATGCCACCTAGCCGCCTGAGGGAGTTGGGTCATCCGCCCCCCGATGGTACGTCGAGGATCTTCCCCGCGAGACCCCTACCGCCTGAGCGTCCGGTCGTCGCAGAGCCAGAGGTCATCCACGCGGAGGAGTTCCATGTGGCTGGCCTGGCCTTCTTCGTCGAGGAGAGTGTCCCGAGTTTGCATTCCCAGTGGGAGGCCTTTGGGCGCGTCCAGGACAGGATTCGCGGCCGGGCCAATCCAGAGGTGTTCTATCAGGTGTCGTCCTGGTCGGAGACCGATGCGCTCACCGGGCTCGCCGTCCTTTGTGCGCTGCGGGTTGACGAGCCGGTGGAGCAGGAGCCCCTGTTCTACACGCGCACGATCCCGGCTGCCGCCTGCCTCCGGTTCGTCCACCCAGGGGACATCGCGACGATCCGGGGCACCTACGAGTTCATCTATCGTGACTACATAGGTGTGCATGATGTCCGAATCGTCGCCTCCTGGGAGTACCAGCGATACACCGAGGACGGTTCCACCGAGATCTACATACCCATCGACCTCAGAACATGAACTCCTCATGCCACGGGAAGTCTCCGCTCTCCTCTACTGCTGAGGGCCAGTGACGGCACCAGGATGGGAGTTCTACGTCACGGACTCGATCGACGGCAGGTTGGTAGGGCTTGATATCCAGGACGGGGGATCCGTTCTCCGCGTCGATCCATGCCACCCCAACCGTCCCGGCCTCAACATCGATTCCGGTGATCTGGACGACGCTCATGAGAATGGGATTGGGTCGGTTCTCGGACCGGGTCGCGAAGATTCCGAGGTTAAGGGGCGCCTGGCGGTATGGCTTGGGAATCGTGAGGTTCTTGGGATCCCAAGGAGGGGTCTCGTGCGCGTACCAAATGACCAGGAGGTGGCTGAAACCCTCCAGGCCTTCGAGCCCCGGAGCGTACTCGTTCTCCAGAATCACTCTGGTGTCCTCTCCTAGGGACACGGTCCCGATTTTTTTCAACGGTAGATCCATCCGATTCCTCCTCGGGGTCTTGAGCGTCTTGAGCTCGGTGTCTTGAGGCCCGGGCCGGGCCAGCACGTCCGATTCTGCCGACCCATGCCGTTTCCGTCCTTGATCATGTATGCGCTTCGTATGACGAAACGTGATGCAACAATCGGGGCTGCATCGGAGACGGCTATCGGGCATGGCGAGGGTTGGTTAGGCTGAGGTGTCACCAGTGGGAGAGAAGGAGTCGAAAATGAGCCCGACTAGTTCTAGCCCGACTAGTTCCAACCCAGCCAAGGGCGTGCAGAAGGCCGGGAAAGCGAAGGCGGCGACCACAAAGGCGGCGACCGCAAAGGCATCAGCAGCCAAGGCAGGTGGCGCAAAGAAGCCCGCCACGAAGAAACCCACCGTGAAGGCCTCAACCGCCAAGGCGACCGAGGTGATCCCGAAGCGGCCAGCACCAGCGCGTCCACCGGTACCGCCGCCGACTCCCAAGGGGACGCGGGACTGGAAAGACAAAAGGGTTGGGAACCAGCCGCCTCGGGCGGGCTCGCATTTCCGCCTCAGGAGTTCCCGCGGGCGCTAGCTTGACTGGAATTGGTACCGTGGGGACATGTCCGAATACCGGATCGGGCGTCGCGAGGCGTTTACCTATTGCGCTCTCCCCCTGACGATCACGAGGTCCGAGCGGACGACGCGGATTCCGGCAGCGTTTCGGGAGGTTGACAGCCAGCTTGCCGGGAACGGGATCGGCGATCGCGGATACGAGGTTATCCGGTACCGGCGAAGCAAGGCCTGGGAGAACCTGGATCTTGAGGTGGGGTGGATCCTGTACACCGATGTGCAGGTTGAAGAGCCCTTCGTGGTCGACGTCCTTCCGGCCGGGCTCTACGTGATCGGTCGGCTCGAGGGCCCGTATTCCAGACTGGAGAAGAAGACCCGCGCGATGATGGAGTGGGGCACCGAGCAAGGCGTGGAGTACGACATCGAGCGTCGACCTGACGGCTGCCATTGGGCATGCCGATACGAGGTTTACGTGACCGAGCCGACCTTCGGACCCGATGGGCCGAGCGGTACCGTCGATGTCTGCCTGCTCCTACGCGACTAATTCATACGGTAGCTGCTAGGCCCACAGTATGAACTCCTCGGGCATGTCGGCAATCGCGACGGCATAGGTTCCCGGTCCGGCATGGGCGGTGAGGCTTGCCCCCGGTGAATCCTCGATCTGTAGCCCGGACGACTCGATGCTGAGACCTTCCTTGAGCGCGTGGGATGGCGGAGGCGCTGTCCGTGACGATGGCGACGGTTGGGGATGCCATGGTTCGAAGGTAGTAAAGAAAAAGGACCCGCGTTAGGGAGATTGCCGTGATTTTCGACACAGTGTTGAGGGCGTCGACCTCAGGCGAAACCGAAAATCAGAGGGAACACCACGACGACCCCGGCGGCCCACACCAGATACACCGGAACGTAGCTAGTCTGAAACCGCTCGAGCCTCGCGAAGGGGCAGTTGTTGTGCAGCATGACGTGGCCGACCCACGATGTCCAGGAGAGGTTCGCGAGGATGATGATGTTGAGCCCGAGTGCCGCCGCCCTGTTCGGTGTGAAGCCCCACTCGGCGATCCGGGCAAGCATCGCGGCGAGGACGAGTCCGTCGAGGCCCCACGCAGTGATGACGAGCGTGAACTGTACGCGGTCGATGATGAGAACCCGCTCCGAGCCGGTTCGCGCTGATACCGCGTACACGACGAGTCCGAGGACTAAGACAAGCAGGGCGTCGACGACGATGAGGGCGTCGCGATCGAGCGAGACGTCCGTGAGCCTCCAGAGAGTGGTCCCGAGGAGAGCGAGGAGGAGCAGGGTGAAGAGAGGAGTGAAGACGCGGGCGAGGACGGGCGCCATGTTCTCGATGACGCCCCGTTTGGCTTCGACGAGCCAGGCTGCGACGACCGCGGCGCCAGCCGCCCCGCAGGTGAGGATCCAGTCCTCAGAGAAGCCCGCCGCGTCGATGTCGAGCAGGTTGAAGGTCCCGACGGTGAGCGCGGTGAGCACGCCCCCGCCGAGGGCGATGAGACTCATGTAGATGAACCACTCACCCGTGAACCGGATGAAGTCCATGCGTTTCTCCCCCGAGCGCCACTCGCCCCCCACGTACGCGACGCCCATCACGAGCCACAGGACGATCGGAAGGTGGAGCGCGGTGAGGAACTCCGTCGCGCCACCGGCCTCAAACTGATAGGCGTTGACGACGACGGCGCCCGTCGCGAAAGTGCCGATCAGGACGGCGACGGTCTTCGTTCCAAGAGGCCTCCCGCCGATGCCGCGCCTCCATACGAAATAGGCGGTGAGCATGGGGAGGACGAGGAGGCTCACGTTGCGAAGGTAGAAGCCCGAGGCGTCCGCGAGGGTAAGACCGAAGAGGATAGGTGCCTTGACGGCGAGCGCGGCACCGATCGCGAGCGCGGCGACCACCCAGAGTTCGCGGCGTTTGGCCTTGCTCGAACCGCCGGGTTCGTCGCCCGTGAGGACCAGTTGCTTCCACAGGCGCCCGGAGTGGACACGGGCGAACTCGCGTGAGAGCTCGTCCTGGCTGCCGATGCGCTTGACGGCCACGAGGAACGCCTCTTCCGGCAAGAGTCCGGCCGCGATGAGGTCGGCTGCCTGACTGCGTAGGTGATCCTCCAGCTCCTCGGCGTCCGGGGCGTCCACGGCGCGGCGCTTGAGGATGAAAGTGCGCCACTGGGCTATCTGGTCTTCCATGGCCGCCGACTCGTCAACCCCGCCGTGCCTCTTCTTGGGTGTCATCTCGCCAACCCTTCCGTTACACCGGGTTTCCAGCCGGACTGCCAACCCATCGCCCGTCGGCCATCTTCCGCACGTCTCCCAACGTCCCGCGCAAGGTTTCGATGACCGCCTCCCACTGGCGTCGGTGTTCGGCGAGCGACGCCCGGCCCTCTCGGGTGATGCGGTAGTACTTGCGCTTGCGACCGTTGTCCGCGGCACCCCAGGTGCCCTTGACGTGGCCGAGGTCCTCGAGCCGGTGGAGGAGCGGGTAGAGGAGACCGTCGGTCCATTCGATCTCGCCGTCGCTCAATTCGCGGACTCGCCTGATGATGGCGTATCCGTAGCTCTCTCCTTCGGTGAGGAGCCCCAAGACCAGGGGTGCGGCCGACGCCGCTACGAGGTCCTTCGGGATATACATAGGGCTACGGTACATAGAAGTGCTAGGTATGTGCAAGAGGGCGCCGTCGACTCCACCAGAGGCTGGCGAGGTAGAGGACCGTGCCCACGGCACCCGCGATCACGCACCAAAGGTTGATGTCGCTGGCGGACACGGCTCCGAGCCAGGGTTGGGCGTCGGACCAGGGCTCGAAGGGGTGCATGTCCGCGTGCATGAGCGAATCCAGCGCCGTGTGGCTCAACGTGCCCAGGTAGGCCGAGAGCGCCGCCACCCACCACCTCACCCGAAGGGCCGGCCGGTTGGGCGAGGCGACGATACGCAGGGCGAACTCGGCGAGCCACTTCCCGGTGACCGCCGCGAAGCCGCCGATGAGGGTCGCCGCCAGCCAGGTGTGCGTCCAGCCGTGGACCTCGCCCCGACCGGAGGTGAGCGCGATCAGGGGCTGGAGATCGATGAGGACGTTGGCGTACCCGAAGACCATGAGCGAGAAGGACCCGCGGAGGAGGGCCTTGAGGAGGATTCCTGGGCCCATGTGGAGCGGCGTCACCGGCATGCCGTCAGGGTACAGACAAGTACGGCCCGCCTCGCGTCGGAGCCTCCCAATAGATTCGTGGCATGACCCGGTTCTACAACTCCATCCCGTTCTCGCGCGACATCGCCAAGACGGTCTCCTTCTACCGCGACCTCGTGGGCATCGAGCCCGTTCAGCAGTACGACCACTTCGTCGCGGATGACCTCGACGCGCGATTCGAGCGCATCAGCGCCGAGGCGCCGATCCTGCACCCCATCCGCGAGGTCCCCCACGGGGAACGCCTCTTCCGGTGCCTCGACCCGGACGGGCACGTGGTCGAACTCGGCAGCGGGGAGCATCTTGCGGACGCCGAAGCCGCGCAGCAGTAGCGATCGTTCGCTCGTGCACCGCTTGTAGGCGTCCAGCGGTCGTACGCTTGACCCGATACCTTCATCGACGAAAGGACGGGAATGGGTGGCACGCGGGTGGTTCTTGACGCTTCGGAGCGTGTCGGTGCTATCGATCGCCGGCTCTTCGGATCGTTCGTCGAGCATGTCGGACGCGCCGTGTATACCGGCATCTACGAGCCGGGGCATCCGCTCGCGGACGCCGACGGCTTCCGGCGTGACGTCCTGGATCTCGTCCGCGAGCTCGGTGTTTCGGTCATCCGGTACCCCGGCGGCAACTTCGTCTCGTCGTACCGGTGGGAGGACGGCGTCGGACCCGTGTCCGCTCGCCCAGCGCGCCTCGACCTCGCCTGGCACTCGCTGGAGTCCAATGCGTTCGGGACGGACGAGTTCATTCGCTGGTGTCGGGCCGCCGGTATCGAGCCGATGTTGGCCGTCAACCTGGGGACGCGTGGTATCGAGTCGGCGGTCGACCTGCTTGAGTACTGCAACCACCCCGGGGGAACGGCGCTGAGCGATCGCCGCCGAACGAACGGGGCGCAGGAACCGCACGGGATCCGGATGTGGTGCCTGGGGAACGAAATGGACGGGCCCTGGCAGGTCGGCCACATGACGGCCGAGCGATACGGGCGGATCGCGCGCGACACCGCCCGCGCGATGCGGCGCGTCGACCCCAGCCTCGAACTCGTTGCCTGCGGGAGCTCAGGTCGGTCGATGCCGACGTTCGGCGCGTGGGAACGCACGGTGCTCTCCCTCGCCTTCGATGACGTCGACTTCATCTCCGCGCACGCCTACTACGAGGAACACGACGGCGACCTCGCCTCCTTTCTTGCATCCGGCGCCGACATGGACGCCTTCATCGACGGGGTCGCCGAGGCCGCGGACGAGGTCGCGGCCGAGCGAGGCTCGGACAAGCGCATCGACATCTCGTTCGATGAGTGGAACGTCTGGTATTTCTCGAAATCGCCCGACCAGGGGCCGTCGGGGTGGCCGACGGCGCCGCGATTGCTGGAGGACGTGTTCTCGGTGGCCGACGCCGTCGTCGTCGGCGACCTTCTCGTCACCCTCCTCAGGCACGCCGATCGCGTACGGGCGGCATGCCTCGCCCAGATCGTCAATGCCATCGGGCCGATCATGACCGAGCCAGGGGGTCGGGCGTGGAGGCAGACGACGTTCCACCCCTTCGCCCTGACGGCCCGCGAAGCACACGGCGTCTCCCTGTGCACCGAAACCACGGGTCCGACCCACACGACGGACCGACATGGAGAGGTTCCGACCGTAAACGTGGCGGCGACCTGGGACGAACTGGGGCGCCTCACGGTCTTCGCGGTCAATCGTGACGTCAACGCTCCGCAGGATCTCGACATCGACCTCTCAGGCGTGGGCAGCGCGACCGCGGCGACCGCCGTTGCGATCCATGACGAGGACGTCTACGCCGTCAACACCGCCGACGAGCCCGAGCGTGTCGTGCCCCGTGCCCTGGACGGGGTCGGCGTCACGCCCGGTGCGATCACCCTCGCGCTCCCACCGTCGTCGTGGACGATGGTGTCTGTCGAGGTCGCCTAGCCGCACCGTATTCTGCCACCGCGACGTCCCGTTGGACGCCTCGTCGATCGCCACGTGGGGAAGGGCGCGATCGAGCGCCCGCGGAAGGTACCAGTTGACCGTCCCGAGAAGGCGCATGAGCGCCGGGACGAGCGCCA
Organism: uncultured Demequinaceae bacterium; assembly: GCA_964610155.1. Classification (GTDB taxonomy): domain Bacteria; phylum Actinomycetota; class Actinomycetes; order Actinomycetales; family Demequinaceae; genus JAFGBM01. The sequence continues at coordinate 189,158 of CAZSUY010000001.1, read as the reverse complement.
TCCGGACGATGAAAGCATCCACGAGGACGGCGCCCGCGAGCCCCAGCCCGAAGAGCTTGATGGTGTGGGAGTCCGCGAGGGTGAAACCGGCGAACACCACGACCATGATCGCGGCGGCGGCCACGATCACACGGCCCACCTCGCCGTGGCCGACGCGCACCGCCTTGGTGTTGTCGCGGCGGATGTGCCACTCCTCAGCGATGCGGCTGACGAGGAAGACCTGGTAGTCCATCGACAGCCCGAACACGAGGGCGAACACGACGAGCGGGAAGAAGGCCTCGATCGGCCCGCCGGAGCCCGTGCCGAGGAGATCCGCCCCCCACCCCCACTGGAAGACCGCGACGATGATGCCGAAACCCGCGGCGACGCTGAGGAGGTTCATCACCACCCCCACCGCAGGGATGGCCAGGCTTCGGAAGGCGACGATCGTCAGGAGCGCGCCGAGGGCGATGACCACGGCGAGGAAGGCGGGAAGCGCGTCGTGGACGGCTTCGGCAAAGTCGTCGAAGACGGCCACGACCCCACCGACGTGCATGCCGATGGACTGTTCGGCCGCGAGCGGCGCGTAGTCGTCGCGGATGCGGTGGACGAGTTCGGCGGTCCCGGCATCCTGCGGACTCGTCGTGGGGATGAGTTGGATGACCGCAGCGTCGCCCGTGGTATTCGGGTACGGCCCGACGATCGCGGCGACTCCGTCGTCCATCGACAGGGCGCCGAGGAAGGTGGCCAGTTGTGGGGGTACGACGGGGGCCGACGGATCGGCCGAGGCGAGCGCGGCGAGGTCGAGCGGATTGTCGCCGAGGTCGAGCGCGATCACGAGCGGGCCATTGAAGCCGGGACCGAAGCCATCGGTCAGCATGTCGTAGGCCTCGCGGGTGGTGCTGCCCTCCGGGTCGTTGCCCTGGTCGGATGCGCCGAGGCGGAGGCTCGCGATGGGTGCGGCGAGGATGGCGAGAATGATGAGCGCGGTGGATGCCACCCACACGGGGTGGCGCGAGACGAAGATAGCCCAGAGACCGAACCGTCCAGCGGGGTGCTCGGCGGGTGCCTCGCCTCGGGCCAAAGCCGCGCGGTTCTTGGCCCTCAAGATCCGTGTCCCCGCCAGGTGCATCATCGCTGGCAGGAGGGTGATCGCGGCGAGCACGGTGAAGAACACGGCTACGGCCGCGCCTATGGCGAGGCCTGTGAGGATGGTCAGGCCCGCGAAGAGCATGCCGGCGACTCCCGCGACCACCGCGATACCGGCGAAGATGACGGCCCGCCCTGCGGTCGTGATAGACGCGATAATCGATTCGTCGACGGTCCGACCCTTGTGGAGGCCGGAGCGATGGCGGTTGAGGATCAGGAGCCCGTAGTCGATCCCGACCCCGATGCCAAGGAGCGCGCCGATCACGGGGGCGTAGGAGGAGATGTCGGCCGTGTGTGCCAGCAGGGACATCGTCCCGAGGCTCACACCCAGGGCCGTCAGGGCCGAGAGGACCGGTAGGGCCATCGCCACGAGCGAGCGGAATGCGAGGAAGAGGATCAGGCCCGCCACCAGGACCCCGAGTCCGTCGGACGGACTGATCTCCGGGCGGTTGAGCTGTCCGATGCCGCGACCCCCGACGGCGATCGACAGGCCGTCGACATCGACCGACTCCACGGCCTTCACGATCTCATTGAGTTGTGCGGTATCGACCGTGAAGCTCTCTTGCGTGTAGCGGATGGTGCCGTAGGCCACGGTGCCGGAAGGGCTCACTTGGCCGGGTGCGACCCCATCGAACGGGAGCGTAATCGCCAGGACACTGTCGAGTGAGGTGATCGTCGCGGCGGCCCCCTCGATCGCCGATCGTACTTCCGAGTCATTCCAGCTTCCGTCGTCGACCTTCCACACGATCTGGTCCGTCGAGGCGCTGCCGATCTCGGGAAAGCGCTCAGCCAGAAGGTCGGAGGCGGCCTGCGAGTCGGCACCCGGCAGCGAGAGGTTGTCGGAGTATGCGTCGCCGGCGGCGGCGGAGCCGATCGCAACCCCGATGACGGCCAGAAGCCAGGCACCGAGAATGAGGAGGGGGCGGGCCACGGAGAACTGTGCGATACGCTTCATAGGAACTACCTTACCGACCGGTAAGTCAAACACAAGGCGTCATGGCCATTCTCACAACTCGGTGATGGGATGGAGGCGTGATGGACGCCAAATCGACCGAGATCGACGGTCGCCGCACGGATACGCGTGCCCGGATACTTGAGGTCGCCTCACGTCACTTCCGCGAGCGCGGCTATTCCGTGACGAGCATGCAGGAGATCGCCGACGAACTAGGGGTGACCAAGGCCGCCCTGTACTACCACTTCGAATCGAAGGCTGAAATCCTGCACGCGCTCGTCGAACCCATCTTCTCGGCCGTCGAGGGCATCCTGGTCGGAGACATCGACTGCTCGACCGCGCAGGGACGCCGCGACTACCTTGCCTCTCTCATCGTCACGTTCGACGCCGCTGGCCCGGTCGTGGCATCTGTCGCCATCGACCCGCGTGCCGCGGCCGACATCCTCGAGACGGTGTCGGTCTCGACGCTTGTCGAGCGGATCGCCGCACAACTGGTCGAGGGCCTCGTTCGCGAGGGTCGGATTGAACGAGAGGCGGCTGTCATCTGCGTCGCCGGTGCCCTCAACTCCATCCAGGGGATGTTCGACGCGTGGGTCCACGAGTCGAACGGGGAGAGTTCGATGGATCAACGCACGCGGGACCTCATGATCGCCGTCGCCGTCGCCGCCCTCGAGGTGGATGTGACAGCGTAGACGCCGGGGCTACTCCATCCCTTCCGCGCGACCGGCGGGCTCGAAAACCGGAATTGTTGCAGAATCAACTTCAATCGAATCGCGTGGTTGCGGGTTTCGGAGGGAATTCTGGGTCCTACGAGGCCCGGTCGCCGATCTCGACGATATGGCCGTCGGGATCCTTGAAACGGAAGAAGTGCTCTCCCCACGGCTCCATGCGGACGGGGTGAAGCGGCGTCGTGACGGCCGATACGCGTTCGAAGTCGCCGTCGATGTCGTCGGTGCGGAAGGTGAGGGCGAAGTTGTCCTTCCCCCACTGGCCGTCGGGCCCCCGATCGGTGCCGTAGGCATAGCCCAGCAGGACGTCACCTCGGTGGAGTTCAAGCCCGTTCTCGAAGAGAACATGGTTCTGATCGGATCGCACCTCCTGCTGGAGGAGCACGTCACGGTAGAAGGCGGCTGAGCGGGCGAGGTCCTCAACGAAGACCGCCGTAGTGGTGAAGGTTGGCATGCTTCGAGGCTAGACCCAGACGGTGAGTATCCGACCTTTTTCTGACCTGATAACCATCCCTCGATGAATGGGCTACTTGGTATTATCGCATCACAAGGATTCCGTGGAGGAATGGAGGAGTGGCGGGGATGAGAATATATCGGGTGGTGGCTTTGTGTTTGGGGTTTGGGTTGGCTCTTTCGGCATGTTCGTCCGGGGGAGGAGGCGGTCCGACCAAAATCGGCGACCTTAAGATCGGCGATTGCTTCAATCACGACGCCGAGGCGACATCGGTTGATGTCGTGGCATGTTCGGAACCGCACGATTTCGAGGTGTACCTCTTTGTGCGGCTGGAGGATATCATGCTCTCCGACGCGATATTATTCGAAGAGTGGGAGAACTACACGGGCGAGGTTTACGACTCCACGAAGGTGAATTCAATGCTGTTAACGTTTACTTCCGACGGCGACGGCCCCGACATGGTCGTGTCCTCGCACAACCTTGAAGGCAAATCCACGGGAAGTATCAAGGCGAACTAGGAATTATTGCTCGTAGGCACAGGGGCCCCGTGGAGCTCGAACCCACGACCAGCAGATTTATGAGGCGAAGGGTGCGCGCGCGTCCGGGTAAGAGAGCGAGGAGATCGCCGTCATCTCCGACTCGGAGAGTTCGAAGCCGAAGATGTCGAGGTGCTCACATCGCTCCGACGGAGTAACAGGCACCGGGAGCGGAATGTTGCCCAGCTGAATTTGCCAGCGCAGGACCACCTGGTCGGCCGTGACGCCATGGGCCGTGGCCGTGTCGGCTACGGGTCTATTGTCATTCTGCGGGGCCCCGCTTCCGCGCGGGCTCCACGACTGGGTCACGTTGCCGAGTCGCTTGTGTTCGGCGCGCAGGCTCTCTTGCGCGAGCCATGGATGCAGTTCCATCTGATGGACGGCGGGTGTAACGCCGGTGTCGTGGACGATTTCCGCAAGGCTCTGGGTAGTGAAGTTACTCACGCCGATGCTACGCGCCGCTCCACTCCGCTGAAGTTCCACCAGGGCGCGCCACGCCTCGCGGTACTTCCCGGTCATGTAGTTCGGTGAATGGAGGAGGATCACGTCGATGCGGTCGAGGCCAAGCAGTTCGAGCGAGTCCTGGCAGGCCTGGATCGCTTTATCGTTGTCGTGAAGATGACCGGGGATCTTGGCCTGGACGAAGACTTCGTCGCGGGGCGTCTCCGATGCCTTGAGGAATTCGCGCACGGAGCGTCCGACTTCCGTCTCGTTTCGGGAGTTCACCGCGCAGTCGATGAGGCGGTATCCGCAATCGAGGGCGGAACGCATGGCATCGGAGCCAGCGTCACCGCGAAGGGAGTAGGTGCCGAATCCAATGGCGGGAATGCTGACGCCATCGTTCAGGGTCCAGGTGGGAATCGTCATGGCACCAGCCTACGCAGGGGGCAGGTCCTCCCGCCTGTCGTGCTGGCCTCGATGTCCACTCGAGTCCGTCCGCGCCGTCAGCAGTCGGGGCGCGCGCACCCGACTTCGGGAAAGTGCACCCAACGATGGTGCTCCGCCAAGCGTCTCACTACTATGAGCATCATGAGCACACGTATCCACAGGGCACTGCCGCGCGCCCGCCGCCGCGGCCTCATCGCCTCACTCGTCGCCGCCGCCGCGGTGCTGGCTGGTTGCTCCGCGTCTGCGTCCGACTCCGACGCCGGGTACGCAGAGCCCGGGCCCGGGCTCGACGCAGCTTACGCCGAGGGGGACGCAGCCTACGCCGATGCGGAGGCCGCCGATGTCGCCCGGTCGTCGACCTCCGACCGCTCCGTGATCATCACGGGCGCCATGTACATGACGGTCGAGGACCCGATCGCGGCCGCCGACCAGGTCGTGGGCATCGTTCAGAACGCGGGCGGACGTATCGACGCGCGTAGCGAGACGGCGCCCGATGAGCACTACGGCGGCTCGGCCTCGCTCACGCTGAGGATCCCCTCGGACAACCTCGACGCGGTGGTCGACGACCTGCGTGAGTTGGGCACGGTGGACCAGTTCAGCACCGACTCTTACGACGTCACGACTGAGGTGACTGACCTGGAGGCAAAGATCTCGACGCTACGCGCCTCCACCGCGCGCATCGAGGCCCTGCTGTCGGAGGCCAAGGACATCTCCGACATCATCACGCTCGAAAACGAGTTGGACCGCCGACAAGCGGAACTCGAGAGCCTTGAGGCGCGACAGCGTGGACTCACTGATCAGGTTTCGATGTCCACGATCAACCTGTCGCTGACCACCGAGCCGGTCGTGATCGTCGACGACGACGGGCCCGAGACGTTCTGGGAAGGTCTGGTGTCCGGCTGGAACACTCTCGTGGCCTTCCTCTCGGGCACGCTGGTCGTTGTCGGGGTGCTGTTGCCCTGGATCGCACTGCTAGCCCTGATCGCCCTCCCCGTGGTCGTCAAGGCCCGTGCCCGGAAGTCCCACATCGCTCCCGGGAAGTCCCGCACCGCTCGCCGTGGGGCCGCGTCGGTAAAAGCCCCAGCGGCCCGAAAGTAGCCAGCGCAAGCCCCGAGCCCGCCACCAGCCATGACAACTGGCCACCACCAGTAATCTCACGCTTCACGTGCGTATCGGGGGCTCGGCACACGTGTGCGCCCACTGCCACACGCACCCCATCACGGCCGGGCGCGCCGGGATCGCGCATTCTTGCCGCGTGCCGAACCGGTGCGCCGAGCTCGCGACGACCTGGTACCGCAGCGCGTTCCGCTCGAACGCGACGCGCGCGGAGGCGGTCGGAGGGGTTCTGGAGGGGTTATCGGCACTCTCGGTTTGGTGCCAGGTACGTTTTCCCTGGCAACCACGGTGGGCCCCGTGGGGCTCGAACCCACGACCCACGGATTAAAAGTCCGTTGCTCTGCCAACTGAGCTAGAGGCCCGCCCCCCAATTCTAGGCGGCGGGATCGATCGTGCTTCACGAGATCGCTCGCAACGCCGCCCGAGACGGTACCGCGGGAACGCCCCCACCGAAGGAGGCTCCCATGGGTAAAGCACGCATCGTCATCTTGGCGGGGGACACAGCGCTTATCCTTGCCGGTTGCATGAGACAGAGCCCGCTCTACGAGATCAACGACAACGGTACGTGGTTGGGAAACCAGATCACGCTCGACAACGAGCCGATGTCGAGTTTCGCTGACCCCGCCTCTGGTTTCGTCATTGCGGTCTTTGCAGTTCGGGAGTGTTTCGAGGCCGGGGAGGGCAAACTGGAAGAGGACTAGCCCCGCACTGGGAGGCGAGGCGAGCTAGCAGGACTCCGGTTCTGCGTCCCTCGCTGATAAAAGTCCTACGTCAATCTGGAAAACCATGTCGCCTTCGATGTGGAACTCCTGGAACCCGCCGTGGCCGTCCGTGACCAACAGGTACACCTCGTCGTTGTACAAATTGTCACCGTGCTCGGTGGTGACGTCGGTCGCGTTCGGGTAGGCGGCGCGCACATCCTGTTCGGTGCTTCCCAGGCGGATGCCCGCTTCGTTCGTGGGTGTACCGGCCCAGTAGGCCTGGTCGAGGATGAAGTCGGGATCTTCGTACGCTATCGCGACCTGCATTTCCTCGGTGAGAACCGCCTGCAAGGAGAAGCCATCGATCTCACCCGAGGACGTGTCGATGCTGCCGTTTGTGTACAGGTGCTGAGTATGGGCCACAACGAAGTAGGTGCCTCCTTCTCCCCCCTCGATCATCCAGGAATGGCTACCGCAGGAGCCACCACCGGTTAGAGTTTCGCCGAAGGCGAGGTGTAGGGCCTCCAAATCGCTTCCGGTGACGACGCCGCGGAAGTGGTTGTACGAGAAGTCGCCTTGGGGCTCGCCGCTGGTGGCTGTGCAGGCGGATAGCAGCAAGGCAGCGCTGACGAGCGCAGCAGAAACTCTCTTGGTGGAAGTCACACGTGAAGTTTGGCGGTCGCGGGCCGACGCCGCAACAGGCGAGCGAGCGACGTTTTCGGCTGAACTAGAGGTCCCAGCCCAGGTCTATGCACCGGGGCAGCGCACACCGTCGCCCGGCAGGTCTAGCTTCGTCACGAGGAGGCTTAAGCCGAGCGCGTCCGCCTCCCCGCACCACCGGTCGAGGGTTGCGCCGTCCTCGACATACTCGATTGCGAGCACCGGCTTGCCGACGTCCACATACGCGGCCACCTCCTCGCACCAACCTTGGGTCAGGCACTCCTCGGTCACCGCGAAATCAAGCGCGTCGACGAGCCGAGTCGTCAACCCCGGCGCATTCTTCTGCCCGATCGCCATGCCTCGCTCGTGGGCCGCGTCAGCCAACCAGAGTATCGCCGCGACCGCGTCATCCTCCGTCAGCGGGAAGCCCGATTCGTTCTCGTAAGAATCGATGTTGTCGGGGTCTACAGCATCGAAACCCGCCGCTGCGCAGGAGTCGAGCCGCGCCTCCCACAGCGGCCCCAGCAGGTCGAGTCGCCTCAGATCCAGGTACCGCTCGTCGGGCCAATCGGGAAGGGCTTGCCCCGCGACCTCGTCCGGGAAGCTACCCGCGTCGAGCCGGAAGTCCTCAATCGTGCCCGCGCTCAAGTAGCAGACCGTGTAGACGCCACCCTCGTCGAGCCACCTCACCAGGTCCTCCGGCGCTTGCCAATCGACCTCGACGATGCGGGCGCCACCTTCATTCGGCACGACATCGTCGGGCACGCCTCCGTCGAGCCGGATCTGCCAAGGGGTCCCGGGCGGCGGTAGGGGGTTGTATGCCAGGGTGGTGGACGGAGAAGCAGAAAGGGAGGCTGAGGGGACTGGGGTTGGCGAAGCTGGTGGATCGGGAGACGCTGAGGGCGAACGCCCAGGCGCAGGGGAACAGGCGGCGACGAGGCAGGCGGAGGCTACTACAAGGACAACCGCAAAGGGGTATCGAACCTGCGGTATTCCCACAACGCGTGCCTAGAAGCAGGCGTCCGCGACATTGCCGGAGCTCGCGATCGCGTAGTCGGGATCGACGCCGACCGCGAGCACCCGGATGAACCAGACCTGGTCCGGGCCGGGGTCTCCCGCGACGGTCCCGTTCCCAACCTCGAACACCACGGTTCCGGCCGCGTCCGAGATCCAGTACGGTGTCGTGCTGAAGGCCGCGGTGCCGGTGACGAGACTCGGGTAGGCGGCCTGGAGTTGGGCGAGCGTCGAGCCGACATGGATACCTTCGGGAGTCTGCAGCACCGGATCCCAGACATCGATCCGGGTGATGGTGGGGGCGTAGTGCCCGTTGAGGCTGAACAATCCACTCGGGTAGGTGGCGGCCCAGCGGCCCGTGTCGGTCGTGATACCTATCTCCAGGCTGTAGCAGTAGGTGGGGTCCCAGGTGATCATCGCCGCACCGGGGTTTGTCGCCGCGTCTATGCCGATGGTAAGGGGCAGGAGGCCATGCGTCGTGATGCGCAGGTCGACGGGGGCGGGGTGCGCGACGAAGGTCGGGGTGGGCGAGGGAGCGACGATGGGGGTGGCGCTCGGCGACGCCGAGACGGTGGCGGTGACGGACGAGGAGGGGGTGCCTCCTCCACCGTCACAGGCGGCCAGGACGAGGAGGCAAGCCACTGCAAGAGGCGCGAGTGGGGTGGTGTGCATACGGTTCCCTTTCCGATCAAACGATATCCCGGCACCCTTCGCCGTGGGGATTGCCTTCCCGCGCCGTGGGGAACAACCGGGGTCCCATCGGTGTCGTATTTGGCGTCAATCTCACATCCCAGTAGACGCCGAAATCCCCGAGCGTACTCTGGAAGAAGACAGAGGAGGATCGATGGCCACCCTTGACAAGAGCGAGGCGGAATGGCGTGCCGAGCTTAGCGAGGAGGAGTACCAAGTCCTCCGTGGGCACGGCACCGAGCCGGCGTGGACGGGAGACCTCCTCGACAACAAGGCCGATGGTCTATACAAGTGCCGTGGGTGCGGAGCCAGCCTCTTCCGGTCGGGCACCAAGTTCGATTCTGGCTGTGGTTGGCCGAGTTTCTACGATTCGGTCGACCCGGATGCCGTCATCCTCATCGAGGACCGTTCCAATGGCATGGATCGCACCGAGGTGCGCTGTGCCGTATGCGACTCTCACCTTGGACATGTCTTCCCCGATGGACATGGCACGCCCACGGGAGACCGGTATTGCATCAACTCGGTGTGCCTGACGTTCGATAAGGTAGACGACCCGGGCACCGCGTCGGGGGAAGGACGGTAGCCGCCATGGCCGAGGCCCGTTTCCGCCGACCCGCCATGCTGGACATGGAGGCCGCCGACCTGATCGAGGGAGACATCGACCCCGCCGATCGCGCCCTCATCGCCCACGAGACGGCTGCGGCGATCGTCAACCAGGCTCGGGAGTTGCGGCATCCAGAGCTGGTGGCGCGGCTCGTTGCCCTCGTCGACGAGGAAGGCATCGACACGGTGGCCATGCTGTGGTCGAAGGCGGAGGCCCTGACCCTTCCCGGTGCCCTGTGGCGGCTGTACATGATCCGTGAGTGGGTGAAGTTCGACGCCGCCGGGGTTGCACGGGCGTACCACTTCGGCGTCGCGGCCGCCCATATGCGGCACGCGATCGCAGGGGTAGGAGATTCGCCGAGCCCCGACGAGGTGCGCGCACTCGCGGACGAGGTGCTGTCCGGGGTCTTCGCGGGAGACCTTGCCGTTGCGCTTGAGCGAGCTGGCTCATTCTGTCGCGTGGTTGCGGCGGGAGCGGAGTTCAAGGTAGAGGGAGACGACGGGTACTCCAAGGCGAACGTTCACCAGGCCGCGCTGCGGGCGTCCCAATTGCTGCACACGGGCGAGGAGCTGGAACGTTCCGCCCGCCTCTGGCGCGAGGGTCGCCTGGACTAATACCCCAAGGCTCTGTCAGCGCCCAAAGCCCCCTAATTTAGGCTTTGACTAGGCAGGAAGCCTGGCTGGGTTTACTCTGAGGGAGACGTCGGGCCGCGGTAGCCCCGGGCTCCAGGTTCAGCCGCTTCGAGCGGCCTCAGCGCCGACTGGCGCTCCCGGCCCGATGTTCATTCTTTACGCGAGCAGGTGGCGTTCGAGGCTGGCGATTCTCGGCCCGGATTCCGTATCCACCACGTGGGCGATGAGTACACCCCCGGCGGGTAGGTAGGGATTCTTGCGCGGTAGTTTCCCCCTGGTCCACTTGCGGGTCGCCGCCTCGAGCATCGTCAAGAGGGTGGGCATGGTCGGCCGGTGGGTGCACACGACGGTATTTCCCTCCACCGCTAGAAGCGCTGTGAACCTGTCCGCGGCCTTCTTCGGATTTTCCTCATGCGCGGCCTCGGTGAGCGAGTCGTGGGTGGAGATCTTCTTTCCAATGGTCGCCGCATACGGCTGAACGGTCATAATGCACCTGGATGCCGGCGAGGAGTGGATGTATCGGACCCCGAAGGCCGAGAAGAGGCGAACTAGTTGGTTGGCTCTCCGCGCCCCACCCGTCGTGAGCGGTCGGGCCAGGTCGTCATGGTGCCACCCGCTCCGGTTGCGAGCCCGGGCATGACGTGCCAGGACAAAGGCGCGGGTCTGAAGCCGCCCGGAGCGGTACGCCTGGGTGAGGGCATCGAGCACCTTGAGGTCGGACTTCATAGTGATCTTGTTCTTGGCCTGATCCGCGTCGAGCCATCGGGTGTTGTCGATCTCCCGCTTGGGGGCGAGTCGGTAGTGAGGCCTGGCGAGCAGTGAGGGGTGTGTGGTGCTGGTCGTCTCTGCGGCCCAGTAGGTTACCTTCTTCGTCTGCCCATTCTTGAGGGTGTATCTCACCGAGGGGAGCACCTGTCCGAGCATCACCTGCTTGCCCGTTTCCTCGTAGATCTCGCGGATGGCACATTCGGGAAGGGTCTCACCTCGCAGGATCTTCCCCTTGGGCCAGGACCAGTCGTCGTATCTCGGCCGATGGACGGCGAGCACCTGCAGTGCGCCCTCGCGCACGCGCCAGACCAGGCCTCCTGCCGCAACGACTGTCCGTCGGCGTATGCCCTTCACGCGGATCTCATTCGGAGCTTGCCCTGGCGCCGGATATAGGTCACATGGAGGTCGCGCAACCTTGTCTTGGCCCCCTCACCACCCGCGCGGGTCCACTTTCCGTCGGACTCGAGGGTCCAGCCGTTGCAGCGCTCGTCCATGGCGAGGTCGATGTTCTCGACGAGAGTGGCTCTCTGTATGTCGTCGACGATTCGAATCAGGGTCTCAACCCTCCGATCGAGGTTGCGGTGCATCAGGTCGGCGGATCCGATCCACACGTCCGGTCCGTCGTCCCCGGCGAACGCGTAGATACGGGAGTGTTCAAGGAATCTCCCGAGGATGCTCCGCACACGAATGTTTTCACTCAGGCCCTCCACCCCGGGCATGAGCGAGCATTGGCCGCGCACGTTCAGGTCGACGTGAACGCCGGCCAGCGAGGCGCGGTAGAGGGCGTCGATCGTTCTCTCGTCGACGATGGCGTTGACCTTGATCTTGACCCACGCCTCCTTGCCCTGCCTCGCCCTAGCGGCCTGTCCGTCGATCCGCTCGATGATCCCGGTTCGGATACCCGTGGGGGCGACGAGCAGGCGGCGGAATTTCGCCTTCGGCGCGTATCCCGACAACTGGTTGAAGAGTTTGGTGAGGTCGGAACCGACATCGCTGTCGCAGGTCAGGAGGCCATAGTCCTCATATGTGCGGGCCGTCCGGGAGTGGTAGTTTCCCGTGCCAATGTGGCAGTACCGGCGGAGCCCGTCATCCTCCTGCCTCACGACAAGCGAGAGTTTGCAGTGCGTCTTGAGGCCGACCAGGCCGTAGACCACGTGGACCCCCGCCGTCTCGAGCTTCCGGGCCCACGAGATGTTCCGTTTTTCGTCGAACCGCGCCTTGATCTCGACGATGGCGAGCACCTGCTTTCCATTCCGGGCCGCCTCGATGAGCGAATCGACGATAGGCGAATCCCCCGAGGTCCGGTAGAGGGTCTGCTTGATGGCCAGGACCTTGGGATCGTGCGCCGCTTGGGAGATGAACGCCTGGACGGAGGTGGAGAAGGAGTCGTAGGGGTGGTGGAGAAGGATGTCACTCCTCCTCATGGCCGCGAAGACATTCGCCGAATCGGAGGTCTCGATGGGGGCGAGTTGGAGCGGGGTCGTCGGTCGGAATGCCGGGTACTTCAGGCTGGGTCGGTCGAGCTCGGAGATGAGATGAAGGGCCGTGAGGTCGAGGGGGGCGGGCAGGTGGAAGACATCGGCTTCGGCTATCTGGAGTTCCCTCACAAGCAGGTCGCGGATGGTGGGGGGAAGGTCTTCGGCAACCTCCAGTCGGACCGCGGGGCCGAAGGGTCGCCGAAGCAGCTCCTGCTCCATCGCCATGAGGAGGTTCTCGGCGTCGTCCTCCTCGATCTCGAGGTCCTCGTTGCGGGTGACCCGGAACGTGTGGTGTTCGACGATCTCCATGCCGGGGAACAGGTACTCCAACTGTGCGGCGATGACGTCTTCGAGCGGAACGAAGTTATTAGGGCCCGTATCGAGGGCAATCTGCGCGGCGGCCTTGGGCTTCGTCGATTTCTTTGCCTTCGTCTGCGCCACGAGAAAACGGGGAAGTGTCTCGGGCACCTTGACACGGGCGAAACGTTGCTTGCCGGAGTCGGGGTCGCGCAGGGTGATCGCGAGATTGAGCGAGAGGCCCGAGATATAGGGGAAGGGGTGGCCGGGATCGACGGCGAGTGGGGTAAGCACGGGGAAGATCTCCCGACGGAACATGAGCCTCAGCCGCTCGTGGTCGCTGTCATCGAGGTCAGCCCACCGCACCAGGTGGATGTCCGCGTTGGCTAGTTTGGGAAGGACCTGATCGGTGAAGACCTCGGCGTGGCGATCCATGAGGGCGTGGGAGCGTTCCATGAGGAGTTCGACCAATCGGGTCGGACTCATCCCCGTCTCCGAGGGAAGTGCAAATCCCGCCGCTATCCGCCGACGCAACCCCGCGATACGGACCATGAAGAACTCATCGAGGTTAGAGGCGAAGATCGCAAGGAAGAAGGCGCGTTCGAGGAGGGGAATGGCCGGATCCTCGGTCAGTTCGAGCACCCGCTCGTTGAAGGCGAGCCAGCTGATCTCGCGATCGAGGTAGCGATCGGGGGGGAGGACCTCGCCCTTCGGGGCGTCTATTACGGCATCGGAGACGACCGGAATGGCGTAGGTTTCCTCGCCTGCGTAAAACGGGTCATCCCCGTCGTCTGTGTCTTCTTCCCTGGGCATGAACCCAATGGTGACACGTCAAGGCAGGCGTGACCAAAGACACTGGGTCGCCTCGAATCATTCCCGAGAACGATGCGGCCGCAATATCCCCCGGGTCTAGGGTGAGGGGAGGAGCAAGAAAGGGTCGCGATGACCGAGAATCCCGTCATTCAGATCTCCCACCTCACCAAGAACTACGGCAACTTCTGTGCCGTCAGGGACCTGTCCGTCGATATCCCTCAAGGGGAGATCTTCGGGTTCCTGGGCCCCAATGGCGCGGGGAAGACCACGACGATCCGCTCAGTCCTTGACCTCATCCGCCCGACAGAGGGGTCGGCGACCATTCTCGGGCTCGACACCCATGAGCACTCCGTCGATCTCCGGCGTCGCGTCGGCTACCTGCCGGGGGAGTTGGCCATCTATCCCACCCTAACGGGCAAGGAGGTGCTGACCTACTTCGCGAACCTGCGAGGAGGGGTCGACTGGGCCTGGGTGGACGAGCTCGCCATGCGGTTCGAGGCGGACCTCTCCCGGAAGGTCGGCGCCCTCTCCAGCGGGAACAAGCAGAAGGTGGGCCTCCTTCAGGCATTCATGTCGAGGCCCGAGGTGTACCTCCTCGACGAGCCCAGCACCGGCCTCGACCCCCTGATGCAGCAGGAGTTCCAGGCACTCCTCCGCGAGGTCACGAAGAAGGGGGCGACCGTGTTCCTCTCAAGCCACACCCTGAGCGAGGTGGAACGGGTTGCGGACCGCATCGGCTTCATCCGGGAGGGTGACCTCATCGCGGTCGAACGGATGGGGGACCTGAGGGATAAGGCCCTTCGCAGGGTGACGATGCAGTTCGCCAAGCCCGTCAAGGCGTCGGTTCTCAAGAAGATCGAGGGCGTCCGGGAGGTCACCGTCGACGGGACTCATGCGAACGTGACGTACGAGGGGGCGATGACTCCGCTGCTCAAGGCCGCCACCTCCCACGAGGTCCTCTCCCTCGCAAGCTCCTCCGTCGACCTCGACGAGATCTTCCTCAACTTCTACCGCGGCGACTTGAACGGGGCCCAGGGAGAAGGGAAGACGCGCTGATGCTCGGATCGATCTTCCTCAAGGCGATCCGTGACCGTTGGCGGGGGATCGTCATCGGCGCGGCCTCCATCACTCTGGTCATCTGGATGGGCGTCGCCGTGTACAAGGACATCGGCGACGAGGCCATTGCGGCTTTTGAGCTTATGCCCGAGGCCTTCCTCAAGGTCATGGGATTCGATACGAGCCTGGGAGCATCGGGGATGATCCTCAGTGAGATGGTGGGCTCCGTCGTGCCCTTCGTGCTCATCGGTCTGCTCATCGCCATGGCCGCCGACGCCGTGGCAGGCGAGGAGCGATGGGGGACCGCCGGCCTGTTGCTCGCCAACCCTAGGAGCCGGAGGCGCATGGTCGTCGAGAAGGCTTCCGCGCTCGTGGCCATGATCGCCTTCGGATGTCTGATGGTGTGGGGCGGGTACTGGCTGGCCCTCTGGATCACGAACGCGGACACCACCGGCATGCATCTAGGCTCGACGACAATCCACCTGGCGGCCCTCGCGCTCTTCCTCGCGGGGCTCACGTTCCTGGTTGGCGCCCACACAGCGAACACGACCACGGCGGTGGCCACCGGAACCGCCGTCATGCTCGTGTCCTTCTTCGCCGCGGGACTGCTTCCCTTGACGAGCTGGGGCGGGTCCTGGGCGAAGGCCTTCCCTTGGTACTACCTCAATGGGGCCGAGCCGTTCATTCATGGCGTCGCATGGGGCCATGTGGCGCTGCTCGCGGTCTTGGGGCTGGTGTTCCTGTTCCTGGCCGTCGTCTCGTTCGAGCGGCGTGACCTCAAGGTCGGGGAGGAGCGCCTTACCCTGCTCGATCGCGCGGTCCGCAACCCCAAGATCGCCAAGTATGCCGAGAAGATATCGGGCCGGGCCCTGACGGCCGGAATCGCGACGAAGTCGACGAGCGATGCCCGGACCATGTTCTACGTCACTGGCGGCGGCCTCTTCTACATGGCCGCGATCCTGGGTCCGACGTTCAAGGGCGTCGGAGACAAAATGGGCGAGCTCCTGGACGCGTTCCCCCCGGAGCTCATGGCGATGGTGGGAGGGGCGGACTACGGCGTGCCCTCGGGCTACTACTACGGTGAGATCTTTTCGATCATGGCGCCCATCGCGATCGCGGTCGTCGCGATCGCCCTAGCCGCCCGCGGTCTCGCGGGGGAGGAACGCGACCGAACCATGGGCCTCCTGCTCGCCAACCCCGTCTCGCGGACGAGGGTGGTGTTGGCCAAGGCGTGGGGGATGACCCTCGTGGTCTTCGGGATCGCCTTCCTGACGTTCCTCGGGGTTCTCGCGGGCGACCTGATGGCGGGGCTTGACCTTAGCTATACCAACCTCACGGCGATGTGCGTCCACCTGGCCGCCTTCGGCCTGTGTATTGGGGCTGTAGCCTTGTTCGTCAGCGCGCTGACGGGAATCTCACGCGTGGCCGTCGCGACCGGGACCTTCATCGTGACCGCGGCCTATACCGTCGCCGTCATCCTGCCCATCAACCCCGACCTCGCGAACTGGGTTAAAACGTCTCCCTTCTACTACTACTCGGAGAACCTGCCGCTGGACAATGGCTTCGACTGGATGAACCTCGGGATCCTCGCCGCGGCCTCGGCGGTGTTCGTCGCCGCGAGCGTGTGGGTGTTCCGGAGGAGGGACCTCAAGGGATAGCGGAGCACTTCGGGTCTTGGCCAGTGTGGACTTTCCGGGGCCACAGAAGCCCCAGCAAGGATGGCGACTCCAAGGGCGACGGTGGCGATCAGGCACGGGCGTCTTATGGCCCTACAGTTTTGCCCGCCGTCGAGATGTCCCGATCCAGACGAGGCCGACGAGTCCGACGATGACACCAAAGGCAAGGGTGCCCCGGCGGTGATTCACCTGACGTAAGGCGGTGGGCTTCCTGAAGGAGAGGACTCCCCAACCGTGCTCGGCTGCGATCCGCCGCATGTGGTGGTTGGGGTTGACGGCGTATCCGAATCCCACGGCATCCAGCATCGGCATGTCGGTGATTGAGTCCGAATAGGCATACGAGCGCTCGAGGTCATACCCATTCTTCTTGGCGAGGCCACGAATGGCCTCGGCTTTCTGCGGTCCGTAGGCATAGAAGTCGATCTTTCCCGTGTATTTGCCGTCGACCACCTCCATTTCCGAGGCGATGAATGAGACGGCTCCGAGCAGGCGGGCAATGGGTTCAACGATCTCCGCGCCAGAGGCACTGACGATAATGACGTCGCGCCCATTCGCCTGATGGCGCCTGATGAGGCGAATGGCCTCCTCAAAGACAACTGGATCGATATGCTCCTTAACGGTCTCCTCGACGATTCTCCGGACCTTGTCGGCCTCCCATCCAGTGATGGTCTCCGCGATGGAATCACGCATACGCGAGGTCTGCCGGGCGTCTGCCCCACCGACCATGAAGAGGAACTGGGCGTAGACGGTGCGGAGGGTGTCGACCCGGGATAGGAGGCCTTCGACATGAAGCTCGTGTGAGAAGGCAATCGTGGACGACGTAGCGATGATTGTCTTGTCGAGGTCGAAGAAGGCCGCCGATTGTCGTTGAAGGCTCATGGACCCTCCCTCCTACTGGATTCTACGAGCCTCTGACCATGGAGTCGGAAGCCTGGCCGATGTCCCCAGGTTCTCAACGAATGAGCAGGCCTTGGCGTTGTCGGAACGCTTTTTGCCGGGGATACCGGGGACGAGAAGGCTGAGTTCGTGAACCACCTACCCCGCCCATGGCACGCCGGGCCGCTTCAGGCGGCGATCGAGGTCCCTGGTGTGACGGACGTGTTGGTCAACGGTCCCGAAGAGGTGTGGATCGATAGGGGTACTGGGCTCGAGCGTGCGGGGGTGAGGTTCGCGACACCGGGAGAGGTGAGGGAGCTAGCCGTCCGACTCGCCTCCCTGGGTGGTCGGCGGCTCGATGACGCTTCTCCGTTGGTGGATGCGCGCCTTCCCGATGGCACCCGTCTCCACGCGGCCCTCCCCCCTGTGGTCGACGGTTGCGCGGTCATCTCCCTCAGAACGGTTCGGAGCCGCGCCCTCACGCTCGACGACCTCGTGTTGGGTGGCACCCTGGCCCCCCGCGTCGCAAAGGTGTTGGAGGGACTCGTATCGGTACGTGCGAGCGTCCTGCTCACGGGCGCGACCGGTAGCGGGAAGACCACCCTCCTTGCCTCGCTCCTTTCGCTCGTCGATCCCCGGGAGAGGATCGTCGTCATCGAGGAGGCCGGGGAGGTGAACCCCAACCATCCTCACGTGGTCCGGCTGGTCGAGCGCCGCATGAACGTGGACGGGGCCGGAGAGGTGTCCCTCTCGCGATTGGTCCGTGAAGCCCTCCGGATGAGGCCCGACCGAATCGTCCTGGGGGAGTGTCGGGGGGTGGAGGTGCGGGACGTGCTGACCGCGCTCAACACCGGGCATCGCGGAGGGATGGCCACCCTTCATGCGAACACCCCCGCCGACGTGCCCGCTCGGTTTGCCGCCCTTGGGGCGCTCGCGGGGATGGATCGAAGGGCGACGGACCTCTATGCGGCGGCGGCCTTCGATGCGGTGGTTCACCTGGAGAAGACGGCTTCGGGGCGACGAGTGACCGAGGTGGCGGTGTTGCGGGCGCGCGAAGGATGGCGCCGAAGGGAGGATCTTAGGGTCGAGACGGCGATGGTCGCCGGATCGGATGGGGAGGTCTCGGACGGACCCGCGTGGGACGAGCTCAGAGCGGTGCTCGGGTGGGATGACCCCGCGACGCGGAAGTTGGGGATCGCGGCGTGAGCGGGATGAGGACCATGGAGGCCATCGGGCTGCTTCGTTCGGGGGCCACCCCGGAGGCGGCCTGGTGGGAGGCGTTTGGGGTGGGGGTTGAAGCCGATGGCGCACCCGAGGTAGCAGGTCTGGACCCGATGGAGGCGGAGGCGCTGCGCTCCGCAGGGAGGCTCGCCCACCGGTCCGGCGCACCCCTCGCGGACGTGCTCGAACGGATTGGGGAGGCGGAACGGGGTCGCCGAAGGGCGGAGTCGGCGCGGGAGGTGGCCCTCGCGGGTCCACGGGCGAGCGCGCGGGTGCTCTTGTGGCTGCCAGCCGTGGGATGGCTATTCGCCGTAGCCCTCGACCCCGGTGCAGCGCGGATTCTTATAGCGACCCCGCTGGGGTGGATCCTGCTGGCGGTCGGGGGTGCGATGTGGGCGGGTGGGCGAGCGTGGCTTGGGCGTCTGCTTCTTCGCGCCGAGGACGCCGGGCGTGACGCGGCCCCCGCCGCGCTGTTGCTTGCCCTTACCGAGGCCGCGGTGAGTTCCGGCCTGGACGTAAGGTCCGCGGTCGCGGAGGTGGGGTGGGCAACCGCGCCGGAGGGCGACGCCCTATCAAGGATTGCGGACAGGCTCGCCGATGGCGAGGGGTGGTCGGCTGCGTGGGGTGAAGCGTCCCCTCGCCTCGCCCCGCTCGAAAGGGCCCTCCGGTCCTCCTGGTTCCGGGGAGCGTCGCCGGCATCGACGCTGCGCGCCTCCCGTGAGGCGATCGTCGAGCGCGGTCAAGAAGAGGCCGAGCGAGAGGCGGCACGCCTGGGGGTGGGCGCCACCCTGCCCCTTGCCCTCTGCTTATTGCCATCGTTCGTTGTCGTCGGCGTCATTCCGCTCGTCGTCGCCTTGGCGACGGGCATCGGACACGAGTGGTGACGATCAAGGGAGTCATCGGAAAGGAGAGCCGGATGAACAGGGTTGTGGGATGGACGAAGGACATCGGATCGGCAACGACGGAGTATGCGCTGGTCACATTGGCCGCGGCGGGGTTCGCCGGGGTGCTGGTGGCCCTGCTCAAGTCACCCGAGGTGAGGGGGTGGCTCATGGGACTCATCGGGTCGGCCCTGGGACAGTAGGGTGCGTTTAAACAGCAGGGTGCGGAGGCTATTCACCGAGCACGATTTGGCATCACAGGGATCGGCGGCTCGCGGGTCGGCAACGGTGGAGTTCGCGATGGTGTTGCCCGCTATGGCCTTGCTCCTCGGGTTTATCGGTGTGGCAACTCAGTATGGCGTAGCCATGGTGAGGGCGCAGGATGCGGCGAGCGCCTCGGCGCGGGTGGCGATCACGGATTCGAACGGGATGGCCCGTGAGGCTGCCCTGACGATCGGGGGAGATGGAGCCTCGGTCGACATCGTTCGCGATGGGGAGTGGATACGGGTGACGGTCGAAGACGCCGGCCCGTGGGGTCTGGTCGTACGAGCCTCGGCCGTGACCCGTGCCCAGGATTAGGCGTAGGTACGGGGATCGAGGCTCGGCCTCGCTGGTCATGGTTGCCCTCGTGGTCGTGGCCGCGACGCTCGCCACGGCGGTTGGTGTGGTGGGCGCCGCCTCGGCCGCGGCCTCCCGGGTTCAGGGAGCAGCCGATGCATGCGCGCTGGCGGCCGCGGCCGAGGCACGGGACCTCCGTGCGTTCAAAGGGTGCGTGCACGCAGGGTGCTGGGATATAGGCCGCTTGGATGGGAGTTCGGGAGATCCTTGCGCCTTGGCGGCTGCCGTGGCAGACGAGTGGGGAGTGGCGCTTGAGCGGTGCTCCACAGACCCGAGGGGCGCGGTGACCGTGACGGTCGGCGTGCGATCGGTGGGTGGGTCGATCAGCCGGTCGGCTCGGGCGGGGACCGGATCTTGACCCTGGAATAGCGGGTCGGACTCCTTTCGGAGGAGGTCGCGCGCCTCCGCTCGCGCGCTAGTCGGTCGCTTCCGTAAAGATCCCAGAGAAGAACGGCAGCATGTGCTCGAGGATGCGCTCACGGTTGAAGCCGTTGTGAGTCCCCGTGTGGGTCGTGTATTGGTGCTCGATGCCAGCGGCAGTCAGTTGGGCGTCCATGTATGCGCAACCCGGAGGGATCCATCGGTTCTCGTCATTGGATCCGCAATCGATGCCAATCCCGTTGAGTGACTTGAGTTCGGGGGCGAAGGCCGCCACCTCTGACGCGACCCCACCGTAGCCTGCCTCCCATCGCGCCAAGACGGCGTCGTCCCGCACAAGCGTGCCATCCTCGGCGAGCGTGAATGGGTACTCGAAGTAAGGGAACTCATCGGTCGGCGCGAACGCCATCCCATAGCCGACGTCGAACGTCAACTGAGACGCGATAAGGTGGTCGAGACCCACGTCCGGACCCAACGCACTGGCCTCATCGACCAGGGCAATCAAGGCACGCACGCGATTCTCCGACGTGAACAGATGCAACTCCTGAAGGCCGTTCTCGTCGAAGAGCGCCGGTGCCATCGCGAAGACCGACCCGAACACGTCGGAGTGCCTCATAGCGTTGTCGAGCGCCCCGAAGCCACCCATCGAGTGGCCGGCGATGCCGCGTGCGTCGCGCGAAGGGATCGTGCGGAAGTGCGAATCGACATACGGCACCACGTCGTCCGCGAGGAAGGTTGACCACCCACCGGTAGTCGTCGAGTCCGTGTAGAAACTCCCGGTGAAGGAGTTGAGGCCGTTGACGATGACGATGATCATCGGGTCGAGGGTCTCGAAGGCCGTGTCAAGATCCTCGGGAAGGGAAACTTCCGACATCGTCGAGCCCCCATACCCAGGAAGGAAGTAGAGGACGGGAAGCGAGTCATCGCTCGTGAAGTACTGGGGTGGCAAATAGACAATCGCGTCGTGCTGCGCGGGGTCGCCGATGAGGTTCGCTCCCAAGGCTTCGGACGGAATCGTCACGTTGTTGAGAGGAAGGGTATCGACCGGGGCGGCGACCGATGGCGAGGAACTCGCCGACGGGCCGGTCTCCGGCGTTGCGGAGCACGCGGACGCGCTGAAGACGAGGGCGGCAAGCCCGAGAACGACGACGGGCCGACGGAGGCCGACGGGGGTGAGATCTGTTTGCACGATCCAGACGCTACTCGCGGCACACCCTTCGGTCACGAATCGCGCCGAACCGTTACTGTTTCGTAATCGTCACCGTCTTGATCCGAGCCGCGTGCCCAGCAACGATGTCGACGCCACGTGGCGGCACCCCCCAGTGATCGGCGAGCGCGGGAACCAGATAGGCGCTGTAGGACAAAACTGTAGAACAAAACGAGCGGGTCACGTTTCCGTGACCCGCTCGTTTCCCTTCCTCGATGAAGGGCCCGGGTGTGGCGTGGGCTGAGGGATCCGCGCCACACCCGGGAGTCCTACATATTCTAGACCTAAGGCTCCGGCTCAGGTTCCGGCTCCGGCGGCGGCGGAGGTGGGGGGGTGTCCTTCACCCACGCTCCACTCTCCCAGGAGTAGGTGTCACCATCCCAAACCGGGTGGCTGTCCTTGTGGTAGTACCACCCGTCGCAACCGGCCTCGTGGCACTGGGGAAGTATCCTCAACTGAATGGAGGCCGAGAGGGGTATCGCTGCACACCCTCCGGGCGTGAACCACTTGTAGTTCGAGTTGGTCAGGATCTTTCCAGCATCGTTGTTCAGGGTCCACTTGGTGTTCCCGCCACTGGCGCTGTTCCAGTCAGTAGGTAGGAGGCTCCAGAGCGCGCTGGTCGTTCGGCAGGAGATCTGGTGTGGCGCACCCCAATTGGTGTCGGAGCTTCCGGTGCAGGTTCGGGTGGACGTATTTCCCGCCCCATTTCCCATGTATTTGTAGCCAAGATCTTCGGATTTATTGGGATCGCACACGATCATCTTGTTTTCATAATCCCATCCGGTGCCGCTCCAGGCGCCCCAGAAATCTGAACCGGTCGCGGCGTCGTGCCACATCTCGCACTTGAACACGCGACCCTTGAAGAGGAAGGACCCTGCGGGAATCGCGGGGGGAGGCGGCGCGGGTTGCGTCGGGGGTTTCGTCGTGGTCGTACCAGGCTCCGCGGCCGGTGCGGCCGGTGCGGGTGCCACGACCGTGACGGCAGCCGCCGCCTTGAGGTCCTGCCACGCCTTGGCGAGTTCATCCTGGGACGTGCCCTGGCCGGTGTATCCCTTGCCGTTGAGGTCATCAAAGGACATGTTCTGGAAGTTGAAGTTGCGGTCCGCAATACCCGCGTCCTCCTGGTGGGAGATGTTGACGATAACCTGCGCTCCGATGAGGCCCAATCCGATGGCTCCGATGGATCCGACCAACGCGGCCGAGCCTTGACGGATAGCGCGGGCACGCTTGGCTCGACCAACAAGTTGGTCGACGACCTCGTCCGTGGGTTTATAGCCCACGCTCCCAATCTGCCCCAGCTGATTCATCTGCTCGTTGATATTCACGGTTGCCACGTCCTTGCTCGTGTCGTCGCGGTTCCTTGCACGGTGCCATAGGAGACACCCTGTACTTCGTACTTCCTCTTCACTTATCAATACGTTTGGGTCGATCGAAACCTTGGGGTTGTACTTCAGATGTGACGTACGTCACATCTCCCCTGCTGATTCATCTGCGATACCTACGATTGCTTCGCCTTTGTCCGTGTCGTCGCGGTTTCTTGCACGGTGCCATAGGAGACACCCTGCGATGGGTTGTCCTCGAGTGCCCCAAGTTGTCCGCGTAACTTCACCGCCGCATCGGACAGATACCGCCGGACGGTGCCTTCGGATATTCCGAGCTCCCGACCGATGGCTACGGCCGTGAGATCGTCGTAGAAGCGGAGGATGGTACAAGCACGTTCGCGCGGGGTCAGGTGGCGCAGGGCCTCCTGAAGATCCGTGCGAAACTCCACGGCTTGGACGTGGGTCTCTGTTTCCTCCCCCTTGAGAAGATGGAAGACCCGCCGCCAGGACTGATCCTTGCGGGTGGCGTCCACGTGGGCCGAGAACATGGCCCTCCGGACATAGGCTTCCGCCTCGCCCATGCTCACGTTGGCCTTTCCGCGGGAGAACGTCCTCACGACGGCGTCGTGTAACAGGTCTTCCGCATCCCGTGCATTGCCGGTGAGAAGGTACCCATACGCTGCGAGGGCACCGCCACGCTTCCTCACCAACTCTTCAAGGGTTTCGGCCCAACTGGGCATTGCCACCTCCGCTTGTCGGGACGCCACAGGCGTCCGCTTCCACTACTTTTCCATACGAGTGGGCCGACCCAAACCTTGGGGTGAAGTTCCCAATGTGACAGATGCCACACGACGGCGTACCCCAAGGAGCCACGACTACGGCCCCTCCCCTCCAGTGTGGAGAGAAAGGGGCCGTGTCGGGAATGCCTCAGTTTGTGGTAATGGTCACATTCCCCAGAGAGGTCCACACCTGGAGCTCGACCGAGTCGTAGGTGTAGTAGGGGTCGATAGTCGGCTCGACACCCGGGTTGATGCCCGGGTCGATGGTCATCACGCCGTCGTCGTCCGTCAGATCCACATCAAATTCCCTGTAAAGGATGGGGTCCGAGCCATTGGGGCTTTCGATGTAAATGGTCTGGGCGGCCACTAGGGTGTAGGTACCCGCCGTCACGGGCCGGGGCCCAGAGTCGGTCCAGCAGCCATTAAGGTCCCGCCAAAGGTAGTCCCCCTTGAGAGCGGCGCCCGGAGACAGCGTGCCCCAATACTCGCTGGCGTCGCCCGCTCCCTCCATCGAAGGGGTGTCGTAGGCGATGTCACCGGCGTAGGGGTACATGTTTTGCGGGTAGGCCTCTGCCGCCACGCGCCCGTCCCTGACCAGGTAGAGCTGGCGGCTCGGCTCGCCGTAGAAACCGGGGAGCGAGTACTCCGAGGTGTTCGTGACGGTGAAGTGGATCTCCGGGTTCCCGTCTACGATCCAGCCATAGGAGATGTTGGCTCGGGACGGGAAGGTCGCGGAGACGTCCAGGAGGTCGAGGGCTGCGGACTGCGTTGGAAAGGTCATGGAGTTAGAGCCGTTACAGCCGCATCCGCACCAACCCGAGGCCGCGCTCCTCGTCGAAGCATAAGAGGGGTCGGTCTCGTAGTTCGGGACGATCCACCGCGACGTGCCGGGGGTCATGTCCCACGTTCCGGTGACGAGTCCCGCTTGATACAACTCGCGAGCCTTCGCCGGGGTGAGGATGTCCGTAGGCTTGTCCGGAGCCGTCCAGATGTAGGCGCCGAATGGGTCGTCGACCGGGTCGCCCGCGACGGTGAGGGTCACGGCCGTGGAAGTTTCGCGGTAGTCCCAGGGCGGTGGCTCGACCGGCATGACGCTGGGGTCGGGTTCCACGATGTCGCTCGCCACCTCGATCGGGGCGTCGGTGGAGGTACGAGCGGTGCCCGGCTCCGGCTCGGGTACCGTCGTCGGTCCGGGTGTGGGCACAACCGTAGGTTCGGGCACAGGCTCCTCGGTCACGGTTGAAAACCCCTGACTTGCCACGAGTTCGTACTTGGCCGCGGGCAAGGGAGCCCCATCGAAGCAGTTCACGAGCGGGAAGGCCAGGGTCGAGTCGATGACGTCACCGGAGGCGAGGTCGAGGATCTGTTCCGTGTCGGGGGCCTGTTCCGTCTCGTCCGTCTCGGGGATGCCTATGACCTGGTCCTGGTCGAGGCGGGCCACGACCAGGCCGTCATACAGAAGGACGGCTTCCGGCCCGGTTGTCCGGACCTCAAGGTCACCCGTCACCGTGAGGTTGGTAGGGATGTCAACGGTCGCGCCACCCTCAAGGTCGAGCCAGCCATCGGAATCGATGACGAGCGTGAGGGATTCCGAGTAGTCACCGGGACCTTCATCGAGGCTGGCGCCGCAGCTTCCCCAGTAGCCGGAGTAGAAGGCGTTCGTTGCGGTCTCGTCTCCCCCGCCTAGGTGTTTGCCTCCGTCGTCTTGGGCCGGATAGGGGGCGAGGGCCAAGTCATCCATCTCGCGTGAAGTGGCGAGGGTCGGGTTGACAACCCCGAGGAAGACCAGGGCGGCAGCGCCAGCGCCGGCGAGGCCGTTGGCGACGCCTCTCGCCCCCCGCTGGATGCGCACCCGCCTGCGGGCTCGCTCGATCGAAACCGACGCCTCACCAACGGGAGCGCGGTCGGCCGCGCCCCTCAGGAGGTCGGATAGCCTGGTCATGTCATTGTTCCTTTCGCATGTGGCCGGGGGTGTATCGATACCCGACCACGGGAGCCGTTTCCTGGACGTCCTCCAGGGGGCCGAGGCTTCGCTCAAGGCGCTCGATTCCATCGGAGATGTAGCGCTTCACGCTCCCGTCCGCGAGCCCCAACTGGTGACCGATCTGCGGCACCGTGAGGTCATCGAAGAAACGAAGCATGACGCAGGCCCTCTCCCTGGGGGGGAGTGCGGAAATCGCCTGAGTGACGTCGGCGCTCATGTCGATGCCGGCGGCTACATCGTCCGACCGGTCACCCGGGCGGAAGAGGTGCTGAACCCGAGACCACCGTTGGTGGCGGCGGTACTGGTCGATGTAGGTGGAGGTGATGGCCCGACGCACATAGGCCTCAGCCTTGAGCACGGTGAGCCCCGGACGCGGCCTCGAGAATGTCCTCACGAGGGCGTCCTGGACCAGGTCCTGCGCCTGTGTCGAATTCCCACAGACGAGGTAGGCATATCCCAGAAGCGCCCGTTCGCGGTCGCGAACGAGGCCTTCCATCGTGTCGTGCCAGTCGGCCATCAATCCTCCGTCTTCGTCCTACGGGTTTGCCTCCTGCATACCTGACGACGGCCGGGAGGGAATCGTTGGGGGCCCCGGCCTCCAGAATTCATTGTCCTCATCTGCGGGTGTGCCCGCGAGGGATCGACGGAGTGTCGTACCCCGCCCGTAGGCTGACGCCACACCGACGGAATGGTCTTGGCTGTCCTCCGGCTGCATCGGGGACGTCGGCGAGGGGCTCAGACCCGGGACCAAGGTCCCGAGTCTTCGGCGACACGCCGAGAAAGAACACAACATATAGGCATTGATTTCCGAAGGGATACTACATATAGTGGTCGATGGAAGCCGATCCAACTGAGTAAAGGGGCCCACTAATGACTATTGCCGCCGTCGAACACGTCAAGCCCGTCATCGACGTCGAGACATCCGTCGAGGAGTACCTAGATAGGAGCGACTGGCGAGTTAACGCCAACGCCAACCAGGGGTATTCGCTCGGTGGGCTGA
This sequence comes from uncultured Demequinaceae bacterium, assembly GCA_964610155.1. Classification (GTDB taxonomy): domain Bacteria; phylum Actinomycetota; class Actinomycetes; order Actinomycetales; family Demequinaceae; genus JAFGBM01. The sequence continues at coordinate 162,701 of CAZSUY010000001.1, read as the reverse complement.
TTCTCAACACCGCCGGTAAGGTCATTGCGAACTACTGGCTCAGCCACATCTATGAGCCCGACGCGGGGGAGGCTCACCGCAAGGGTGATTTTCACATCCACGACCTCGACATGTTCTCTGGGTACTGCGCTGGGTGGTCCCTCCGGACCCTCCTCTCCGAGGGCTTCAACGGTGTCCCCGGCAAGGTTGAGGCGAGCCCGGCTAAGCACTTCTCGAGCGCCGTCGGCCAGATCGTCAACTTTCTGGGCACCCTGCAGAACGAGTGGGCGGGCGCCCAGGCGTTCTCGTCCTTCGACACCTATATGGCGCCGTTCATCCGCTACGAGAACCTCACCTACAAGCAGGTACGCCAGGGCATCCAGGAACTCATCTACAACCTCAACGTTCCCTCCCGCTGGGGCACCCAGACGCCCTTCACCAACCTGACCTTCGACTGGACCTGCCCCGCGGACCTCAAGGACCAAAGCCCGTTCATCGCCGGCAAGGAGATGCCCTTCACCTATGGTGAGCTTCAGGCCGAAATGGACATGATCAACCGCGCCTACATCGACGTCATGACGACGGGCGACGCGGCGGGCAGGGTATTCACCTTCCCCATCCCCACGTACAACATCACCAAGGACTTCGATTGGGACAGCTCGAACACTCAGTTGCTCTTCGAGATGACGGCGAAGTACGGCCTCCCGTACTTCCAGAACTTCATTAACTCCGACCTCGAGCCGCACATGGTTCGGTCGATGTGCTGCAGGCTTCAGTTGGACCTCCGTGAACTCCTCAAGAGGGGTAACGGGCTCTTCGGCTCTGCCGAGCAGACAGGATCAGTCGGCGTGGTCACCATCAACACCGCACGGTTGGGTTACAGGTTCGCGGGCGACCACGAAGGGATGTACCGCGAGCTCGACAGCTTGATCAACCTGGCGCGCGGCACGCTCGAAAGGAAGCGAGAGGTGATCCAGGAGGCGATCGACGACGGCCTCTTCCCGTACACCAAGCGTTACCTCGGAACGCTCCGCAATCACTTCTCCACCATCGGCGTCAACGGCATCAACGAAATGATTAGGAACTTCACGCACGACGAACACGACATCACCACTCCAGAGGGTGAAGCGATGGCTATCGAGATGCTCGACCACGTCAGGGAACTGATGATCCAGTTCCAGGAGGAGACCGGGCACCTCTACAACCTCGAGGCGACGCCGGCCGAGGGAACCACCTACCGTTTCGCAAAGGTGGACCGCAAGGAGTTCCCCGAAATCATCCAGGCAGGCACCCCAGAGCAGCCCTACTACACCAATTCCTCGCAGTTGCCGGGGGGATTCACGGACGACCCATTCGAGGCGATCCGTCGTCAAGAAATCCTGCAGGGAAAGTACACGGGAGGCACCGTACTCCACCTTTACATGAGGGAGAGGGTGTCGAGCGTGGAGGCGTGCAAGCAACTCGTCAAGCGCACGCTCGAAAGCGCCCGATTGCCGTACATCACCGTGACGCCCACCTTCTCAATCTGTCCGTTCCACGGATACCTCGACGGCGAGCAAGTCGCCTGCCCCCTCTGTGCGCTCGAATTTCCAGAACGGGAGCCCCAGGCCTGCGAGGTGTGGACCCGCGTCATGGGATACCACCGCCCCGTCACGTCGTTCAACATAGGGAAGAAGGGCGAGCACGCCGAGCGGGTCCATTTCCGTGAAGACGCCACAGCCTTGCGATGAGTGCTAGCGATCTCGCGATCGCGGGGTTCCTCCCTTTTTCCGCAATTGACTGGCCCGGGAGGCTGTCCTCCGTCCTATTCCTTCAGGGGTGCCCCTGGGATTGTGGTTACTGCCAGAACCCCGACCTCATAGACATGAGGGCCCCGGGGCTGATCCCCTGGGAGCAGGTGCGCGCCACCCTTGAGCAAAGGGTTGGGCTCCTGGATGGGGTCGTCTTCTCCGGCGGAGAACCCACGCGTCAGCCCGAACTTCTCGATGCCGTCGCCGAGGTGAAGGAACTGGGATTCGGAGCCGTCCTTCACACTAACGGGGCCTATCCCGCCCGGCTCAAGGAACTACTTCCCGACGTCGCCTGGGTCGGGCTCGACATCAAGGCCCCCCTCACCCGGTACCAGGCGGTCACGGGCGCGAGGGCGGGCGGCGAACGGGCGTGGGCGTCTCTTGATCTCCTGGTGGCCTCTGGGGTCGACTACGAGGTACGGATCACCGTTGACCCGACCGTGTTGACCCTGGCCGACATCGAGGAGATCGTGACGGAGCTGGAGCGTCGCGGAGCCCGACCCCCGGTTCTTCAGGAGGCCCGCTCCGAGGGGGTCCGCCCCGAATACGCCGAGCGGCTGGGAAAATTACGCCTGGTCGACATTGTCCCCATCGACGCCCTTCCCGGGCTTGAGCGTCGGGTCACTCTCCCCCCGTCGGAGGCAGAACCGGGGATCCGGGAGGCTCTCACTCGGCGCGAGTCCACCGAGTTTTAGGGGGCATCGGGGGCTTCAGGGGAGCGTTTTCGTCCACAGGCCCGACTTGCGCGGCATACAGTGATGCGGGATATTTTGCGCAGCGCGCCCATACTAGGGCGCACAAGCCAAGGGAGAGCAGGTTCCATGACTACGGGTCGCACCCTCGTCATCGTCGAGTCACCGACGAAGTCCCGCACCATCGGCGGGCTCCTCGGCGACGGTTACGACGTCGTATCCTCCATCGGGCACATCCGAGACCTGCCTCAACCGTCCGAGATGCCTGCAGACAAACGCGGGGGCAGCCTTGGCAAGTTCGCCGTCGATGTCGAGAACGGATTTGAGCCGTACTACGTGGTGCCGCCGGAAAAGAAGAAGGTGGTCGCCGAGATCAGGGCTCACCTCAAGGAGGCTTCCGAGGTCCTGCTCGCAACAGATGAGGACCGCGAGGGCGAGGCCATCGCGTGGCACCTCTTAGAGGTGCTCAAACCCAAGGTGCCGGTCAAGCGGCTGGCCTTTCATGAGATCACCCCCGAAGGAATTCGTCGCGCGCTTGAACATCCGCGCGAGGTTGATATGGAGCTTGTCGAGGCCCAGGAGGCCCGGCGCGTCCTCGACCGGCTCTACGGATATGAGGTCTCTCCAGTCCTGTGGCGCAAGGTCGCGCAGGGCCTGAGCGCCGGACGCGTCCAATCGATCGCCCTCCGCCTGGTCGTCGACCGCGAGCGGGAGCGCATGGCGTTCATCCCGACCGAATACTGGGATATCCGCGCGGTGTTCGAGGCCGTCAGCGGCCCGGATTCCGGGAGGCAGTTCGAGGCGCACCTCGCTTCGATCGATGGCAAGCGGGTGGCAACTGGCCGGGACTTCAATGACGCCGGAGAACTCAAGGGTTCGGCGGTCACGCACGTTACAGCCGCGGTTGCCGGGGCCCTCACGTCGGGCCTGGTCTCCGCCGACTTCAGCGTCCTTGCGGTCGAGTCCAAGCCCTACACCCGTCGTCCCTCCTCGCCGTTCATAACCTCTTCGCTGATCCAGGAGGCGGGCCGCAAGCTCCGCCTGGGGGCGCGGGAGGCGATGCGGGTGGCTCAGGGGCTGTATGAGCGTGGGTACATCACCTACATGCGCACCGACTCCCCGATCCTGTCCGGTGAGGCCGTGCGGGCGGCGCGGGCCCAGGCCGCCGAGATGTTCGGCGCGGAATCCGTATCCGAATCCCCCCGCGTGTATGCGTCTAGCGATGTCAATGCCCAGGAGGCGCATGAGGCGATCCGCCCCGCCGGGGACCGCTTCCGCACGCCCGATTCCCTCGGAGGAGAACTCCGGGGGGACGAGCTCAAGATGTACGACCTCATCTGGAGACGTACCCTCGCCAGCCAGATGAAGGACGCGAAGGGCACCACGTCCACCGTGCGGATTGGCGCCGAGAGCGCCGCACACCACGCGGTCGAATTCACGGCGTCTGGCACCATCGTCACCTTCCCTGGTTTCCTCTCCGTATATGAGGAGTCGCGCGAACGGTCTCGGTACGAGGAGGACGAGGAGCGGGTCGGGTCTGGAGGGAACGACACCCGGCTGCCTCGACTCGAGGCGGGTCAACCGGTCAAGACCGACGACCTGGAGCCCGTGGGCCACCACACCACCCCGCCGCCGCGATTCACCCAGGGATCGATGATCAAGGAGCTTGAGGATCGCAAGTTCGGTCGCCCATCCACCTATGCCGCGACCGTAGACCTCATCATCGCCCGCGACTACGTTCGTGTGGTCAAGCAGGCGCTAGTGCCGAACTGGATCGCATTTTCCATTGTCGGGCTCCTGGAGAAGCACTTCGACTGGCTGATCGACTATGAATTTACGGCCGAAATGGAACGGGGCCTCGACCGAATCGCTTCGGGCGAGATTGATCGTCGCGATTGGCTCGGGCGGTTCTATCTGGGCACCGGTTCCGAGGAGCACGGACGCCAGGAAGGCTTGAAGCACCTGGTCAGCGAGCTCGGCACTATCGATGCCAGGGCCGTCAACACGTTCGATATCGGCGAGGGGATCGCCGTCAGGGTCGGCAAGTTCGGCCCATACGTGGAGCGGGTGGTCGATGGCGAGACGGAGCGGGCGTCCATCCCGAGGGACCTCGCCCCGGACGAACTTACGGTTGAGAAGGCCTTGGAGTTTTTGAGGACCCAGGGCGCGGATGAAAGGCCCCTTGGCCTCAACCCTTCGACCGGCCACACCATCGTCGCAAAGGCCGGACGCTTCGGGCCCTACGTCACCGAGGTCCTGCCCGAGGGCACGACCGGTAAACCAAAGACGGCGTCGCTGTTCAAAACCATGGATGTAGAGACGGTGACATTCGATGAGGCGATCGTTCTTCTCTCACTCCCCAGGGTGGTGGGAACGGACCCCGCCGACGGCGCGGAGATCACGGCGCAGAACGGTCGTTTCGGCCCGTACCTCAAGAAAGGCACTGACTCCCGGTCACTCGAATCAGAGGAGCAGTTGCTGACCGTCACCCTCGACGAGGCCCTCGCCATCTATGCCGAACCCAAGCGTGGGCGAGGCCGTCCGACCACCCCTCCCCTCCGTGAACTCGGGGTTGACCCAGAGTCCGGAAAGCCCGTCGTCGTCAAGGAGGGCCGGTTCGGGGCCTACATCACGGACGGGACCACCAATGTCACCCTCCCCCGGGGCGAGGCCATCGAGGACCTGACCCCGGAGCGAGCGGTGGAACTCCTCGCGGACAAGCGCGCCAAGGGCCCGACGAAGAAGCCCGGTGCGCGGCGCGCCCCAGCCAAGAGGGCACCCGTGAAGAAGGCCTCGGCCAAGAAGGCTTCATCCCCAAAGAAGTAGCGATCGTCCCATATTGACCGGATCGGGGGTGCATCCAGGGGCGTCGGAAGATAGGGCTCGTGTACCCAGGCGAGCAAGGGGTTGTCCGGCGGTAGCGTAGGGCCATGGGTTCCCCTCGGTGGTTATTGAGAGGAAACCCGCTGCGGGTGGGGGCAGCAATAGCGTGTGGAGGTGCCGCCGGGGCGCTCGCACGCTGGTGGGCGGAGGAGCGGTGGCCGATCGCATCCGGCACCTTCCCCCTTTCGACATTTGCCATCAATGTCATCGGCTGCCTCTCCATTGGCGTCCTGATGGTACTGATCGAGCAGGTCCTGACCGGGCGGAGGTATGTTCGCCCCCTTCTCGGGGTCGGGCTGCTCGGTGGATTCACGACCTTCTCGGCATTCGCCGTCGAGACCCATGCCCTCCTGGGTGAGCGTCCCGCCCTCGCCCTTGTGTACTACCTCGGCACCCCTGTGGCCGCGATCGCGGCGGCGATCACGGGCGCCACCCTTGCATCGGCCGCGCTCACCGCGCGCGCCTCGCTCGCCGCCAGAAGGAGTGAGTCATGACCACCATCAAAGGACCAGCCCTCCGCCTCACCATCGTCGTGGGCGAGAGCGCCCAATGGCACCACCACCCCGTGTACACGGAGATCGTCCATCGCGCCCACGCGGCCGGTCTTGTCGGTGCCACCGTACTCCGCGGCATCGAGGGCTATGGCGCGTCTCGGCACATCCACACCACCCGCATCCTCTCCCTCTCAGAGGACCTTCCCGTCGTCATCCTGATCGTTGATGCGGAGAAGAAGGTGCGGGCTTTCCTGCCCCGACTGGATGAACTCGTGACAAAGGGCCTCGTCATCCTCGACGGGGTGGAGGTCATCCGGTACGTGGGAGGGCAGGCAGACTCCGCGTGACCGCAGCCTTGGTGGCCTTGGGAGCCGCGGTTGGGGCTCCAGCCCGGTACTTCACCGATCGATACATCCAGATCCGGCGCGCCTCGGTCTTCCCATGGGGGACACTCCTGGTGAATGTCGTGGGCTCGCTAGTCCTGGGCGTCTTGGTCGGAGCCGGGGCCACGGGGGGGACGGCGGCACTCGTCGGCACAGGCTTCTGTGGGGCGTTCACGACGTATTCAACCTTCGGCTATGAGACGCATAGACTACTGGAGTCCCGGTCGTTGGCACTGGCGGCTGGGAACGTGCTGGGATCGCTCGCCCTGGTCCTGGCGGGGGTAAGCCTCGGATATCTCATCGGGGGATTGATCGCGTGACGAATAGGACGACGAGCAAGGCCCTGTGGAGGCCATGGAAGTTCGTCCTCTGGTTGGGTGTAGCAAGCATGCTCGCCGACATCGCCTACGAGGGCGCTCGCTCCATCACCGGGCCGTACCTCGCGTCCCTCGGGGTTACCGCCACCATGGTCGGGGCGATCACCGGTGCGGGGGAGGCGATAAGCCTGTCCGGGCGCCTTGTCTCGGGGCCTCTGGCGGATAAGACGCGCGCCTACTGGAAGTTGATGCTCGGTGGGTATGCCATGACCGTAATCGCGGTGCCGCTCATGGGTCTCACATCGATCGTCTGGATCGTCGCCGGACTAATCATCGCGGAGCGCGCAGGCAAGGCCCTCCGCCGTCCCGCCAAGGACGTCATATTGTCGCATGCGACATCCGCCATCGGCCGGGGGCGTGGCTTCGCTGTGCACGAGGCCCTCGACCAGTTTGGAGCGGTCGCTGGCCCCCTAGCGGTTGCGGCGGCCTTCGCCGTGACGGGTCGATACGCGCCGACGTTCGGGATGCTCGCCGTTCCTGGCATCGCGGTGATCGTCCTGATCCTCTGGCTCAAGAGGCGCGTCCCGGACCCCGCGGTCTACGAGCCAACGGTTGCCTGGGCCGCCGAGGGCCTCAAGCCAGCCGCCGGTCGACGGGCGGCACGTCGAGGCCAGCCGTCCCTGGGTCGCCCCTTCTGGTGGTACCTCGCATTTGCGACGACGACCACGGTCGGGTACTCGACATTCGGCGTCCTCTCCTTCCACCTCGTTCAGGAAGACCTCGTCTCGACCGCCATGGTGCCCGTGATCTACGCGGCGGCCATGGCGGTGGACGCACTGGCCGCGCTCGCTGCCGGGGTGCTCTTTGACAGGGTGGGCCGCTGGGTCCTCGCAATCGTGCCATTCCTCGCGGCTGCGGTGCCCCCGCTCGCGTTTTCCTCGCGCCTCTCGACAGCCATCACGGGGATCCTCGTGTGGGCGGTCGTGCTCGGCGTTCAGGAGTCCATCATGCGGGCGGCGGTGGCCGACCTGATTCCCCCCGAGCGCCGGGGCACCGCTTACGGGATCTTCGCCGCAGCGATGGGGCTCGCTGCCCTCGCCGGGGGCGTTCTGACCGGGGCCCTCTACGAGACATCACTTCCCTTGCTCGTCGCCATCGTTGGCGTGATCGAGGCCTTTTCCGTCGCGGTCTTCATCCTCTGGGTGAGGCGTCACCCAGCGGAGGTACCGTAGCCCTATGGCGCACCCTGGTTTCTTCGTAGTCTTCGAGGGTGGTGACGGTGTAGGCAAGTCCACCCAGGCGCGTCTCCTCGCGGAGTGGCTGAGGTCTTCGGAGGCCGGATCCTGGACGGTCACCGAGACAAAGGAACCCGGCGGAACCGACCTCGGCCGTGACATCCGGGACATCCTTCAGCATGGCGGACATGTGGAGCCCAGAGCCGAGGCGCTCCTGTACGCCGCGGATCGCGCTCACCATGTCGCGACGGTCGTCCGGCCGACGCTCGAGTGTGGCGATGCGGTCGTCCAGGATAGGTACGTCGACTCGTCGGTGGTTTACCAGGGATTGGTCAGGGGGCTCGGGGATGAGGTGGAGAGGCTCTCGAAGTGGGCGACCGGCGGGCTTGTCCCCGACCTGACGATCATCCTCGACGTCCCGGCGGAGGCGCGGCGCCTTGAGGGCGACCCCGATCGCCTCGAGCGCGAGACCGATGCTCACGCCGAGGAACTACGGCTGGGCTTCATCGACCGGGCGAAGGCCAATCCTGAGCGATATGCCATCATCGATGTGCGCGGGACGGTCGAGGAGGTCGCGGCCGCCGTCCGAGTAGCCGTCGTGTCGGCACTAGCTCGGGTCAGGGACCGAGTGAAGAAGAAGGCCAAGGGATGAGCGTCTGGGACGAGGTCGTGGGCCAGGGGGACGCGCTCGAACCCCTCATCGCAGCCTCCCTCTCCGATGATGCGATGACTCACGCATGGCTCATCACCGGGCCTCCAGGATCCGGCCGGTCCATCGCGGCCCGGGCATTCGGGGCCGCGCTTCAGTGCCTCAATTCCGGGTGCGGTACCTGTCATGCCTGCCGAACCGCCGTCGTGGGCGGCCATCCCGACGTCAGAATCGTCTCCACTGAGAAGGTCACGATCTCCGTCGAGGAGGTTCGCCAACTCGTCAGCCACGCTCAGTCCGCTCCCAGCGACGGTCGCTGGCGGGTCATCATCGTCGAGGACGCGGATCGTATGACGGAACGAACCTCGAACGTGCTTTTGAAGGCTGTCGAGGAGCCGCCGCCCCGGACCACCTGGGTGCTATGTGCTCCCAGCCTTCACGACGTGGCTACGACCATCCGCTCCCGATGCCGAGTCGTCACCCTGCGCATCCCCGACCCGGAGGTAGTTGCGCGCCTGCTCGTGGAACGCGACGGGGTAGAGCCGGGGCTCGCCCTTGAGTGTGCCCTGGCAGCGCAGAGCCACATCGGGGTAGCCCGGCGCCTGGCCTCCGATCCCGCGGCGCGGGCGAGGCGCGAGAAGGTGCTTTCGCTCGCCACCGAGATTCGAGGGGTCGGCGACGCGATCCTCGCGGCAAACGACCTGGCGGGTGTGGCCGATGCCGACGCGAAGGCGGCCACCGAGGCCAGGGATGCCGCGGAACTGGTCGAACTGTACGTCTCGCTCGGGGTGGAGGCCGGTGAGCGCCTGGTCCCCGCCCTCCGTGCTCAGGTGAGGCAGTTGGAGGAAGAACAGAAGCGGCGTGCAACACGCGCCAAGCGGGACGTCCTCGATCGCGCCCTGCTCGACCTGCTTTCCCTATATCGCGATGTGGCGGTCCTCCAGACGGGGGCGTCCGTCGGCCTCGTCAACGAGCGGCATCGCGTAGGCATCGCGGGTCTAGCGGATGGTTTAAGTCTCAAGGAAACCCTGCAAAGGATGGACGCAATTGGAGTGGCACGGGAGCGCCTTGCCGGGAACGTCGCACCCCTCCTCGCGCTCGAAGCGATGGCGCTTGCCCTTCGCCCTGCCAGCGCCTGACTCGGGTAGCGTAAGGGCATGACCATCGCTCGCCGCCGTGCCGCCATTGGGGTCTTCGCGGGGGTCCTCACGCTCGCGGCGTGCCTGCCCTCGCTTGAACAGGTCTCCCCGGACGATTCGGTGCCCTGGCCGGGTGGTGGGGGGATATCCGCCACCAGCGATCCGAACGGCTCCGCCGTCTACAGCCAGGACGTCGTGTGGTCATCCTGTGGAAGCCTTGAATGCGCCACCATCCAGGTCCCCCTCGACTGGAGCGATCCATCGGGGCAGACCCTCAGCCTTGCCATCAACCGGTCGCAGGCCCGAGTCTCCGAAGAGAGGCTGGGATCGCTCCTCTTCAACCCCGGCGGGCCGGGAGGATCGGGACTGGATCTCGTCCTGGATTTCATCAACACGGCGGGGGATCGTTTGCTTGACCACTACGATATCGTCGGCTTCGACCCGAGGGGGGTCGGCCAGTCGTCCCCTGTGACTTGTGGCACGGACGCCGAGCTTGACGCGTACTTCCTGGCGGATGACATCATTTCGACCGAGGCGGAGTTGGGCGTAGCCCGCCAACGCAATACCGATTTCGCTGAGCGGTGCAGGGAACTTACGGGGCCGTTGATCGAGAACGTTGACACCGTGAGTGCCGCACGGGATATGGACGTCATCAGAGCCGTCGTCGGGGATGAGAAGCTCAACCTCTTTGGGGTTTCCTATGGGACCCAGTTGGGTGCAACCTACGCCGCCCTGTACCCGGAGAACGTGGGATACCTGGTTCTCGACGGCGCGGTGGATATGTTTCTCTCGCCGGAGGAGCATTCCCTCGGACAGGCCAAGGGGTTTGAGGATGCTCTCATGGCCTACATTGCTGATTGCCTGACGGACAATGACTGCCCGCTCCCGAGGGATCCCAGCCTCGCCAGACGAACGATCGCCGATCTCCTTGTCGAAGCCAGGGACGAGGGGATCCCGGCTGATGGCGAGGACCTCAACGGGACACATCTTTTCTATGGAATCATTGCTCCTCTCTATAACGAGACAGCGTGGCCAATCTTGTCAGATGCACTTCGCGAGACCCTTGAAAGGGGAACGGGAAGGTATTTCCAGTACATAGCTGATGTCGCCTACCTCGATCGCGATGAGAACGGCCACTATGTGTCCAACGGGAATGAGGCCTATGTCGCCATCTCCTGCCTGGACACTCCTGTTGAGCCCTTCATGCCGATCGCTGAGTTCCGGGATTTTCAACGAAAGGCCGAGGAGGTATCGCCTACCTTCGGGTGGTGGTTCGGCTCCGGAGCCGGATGTGAGGGTTGGCCGTGGACGGCCAACGAGGTTATCGACGATCTGTCGCCGACGAAGGATGCCGCACCGATTGTCGTCATCGGGACGACCGGGGACCCCGCGACGCCCTACGAATGGGCACAGTCCCTCGTCGAACAGATGCCCACCGCTACACTCGTCACCTACAAGGGAGAGGGACACGGAGCCTACGGCCGGTCCAACTCCTGCATCGTTGACGCTATCGATGCATTCTTCGTCGACGGCACGGTCCCGGCTTCGGGATTGACTTGCTGAAACGCTAGACTCTAACGCCGTGCCACGCCCGCGTGGCCGGGCCGCCTTAGCTCAGTCGGTAGAGCGATTCACTCGTAATGAATAGGTCATCGGTTCGATTCCGATAGGCGGCTCCACGAAGGCCCGGGCGCGCGTCCGGGACGTTTCCCCTGGTACAGCCCTTTTCCGGTGTCTCTCTCGCTGTTGCGTCACCGTGTGGGGCGTGGGCGGACGGCAAGCCAATCACCCCGAAAGTCCGTACGGAGTCCGTACGAGCGCCGCTTTCGGGCTTCTAAGACGGCTGCGAGGCTTCCGAATGGTTTTCTTGCGGACTTTCTGCGGACTGAGGAGCGGGCGCGCACGGTATCTTGACCCATAGTGTGTAGGCATGGATCGTTGGGCAGTGGGTAGCCAGATCGCGGTGGCGGCTGTTGCCGCCGGGGCCGCGGTGGTGGCGCTTTACGTGGGTGCCAAGGACCGCAAGAACGCCCGCGACATCGCGGAAAAAGACCGGCGCCATGCTGCGGAAATCGCGAGGGCCGCATGGGATCGCCAGGCCCTAGTCCGGCTCGTGCAACTTGCTGGACGTAAGGCAATGAATAACCCGACCGACGAATACGTCTTGGAGATCCGCGGCCTGCTCGATGGGCTCGGGGGCAATCGCGTACGCGCGTTTCGTGCGTACGTAGCAGAATACGGGCGGACAGGGCGGGATATGACTCAGCACGTTGTCGCGGCGCGACAGGCTGACATCTTGAAGGAACTCCGGGCCGAACTGGACGCCCTCCGGCCACTGGAGTAGCGCGAGAAGAGAGTGCCGCCGACAACGTTGCTAGGCTCTCGACATGGGCGTTTCAGACGCCGCGCCGAGAGCGGTGCTCGCCAATTACCAAGAACTCTGGCGACCGCCTTATGCGGGCACCGCGAGCGTATTCCTTTGGACATTGGACGTCGCGCCCCGGCCCGGTATGGGCATCGTATTGCCCGGTGGCGACGGGCGGCAGAAGTTTGGCGTGGTTATACGCGAGGCGACACGGGCCGAAGTCGACTACTGGTACCCATACGACCTGTTGGACACCGTTATTCGACTGGCGACTGCGGACGAGCTGAGAGTGGCGAACGAGCAACATGCCCGCGATAGCGAGCGGTTCTGGGCACAGGCTCGGATTGCGGCCGGGATCGAGAGTGGCCGACGCATCCGGGTGGTCGGTAGGTTCCCACCGTTGTATCCGCGCGAGGGCGCGGCGACGCCTACGGAGATCGCAACCTACATGACTGGGTGGCGGCGCGTGTGGAAGCGTGCCGAGAACGAGCATCGTCCCGCAAATGAGTTACGGGCATACGAAGAGGTCGCCCGCTACTGGACTTCCCTGTATCGGCAGGGCAGCAAGGATTGACTATCGACCCGCTCGCGACACCGCTGCCGGCGGAACTCGAAAGAGAACTCCGAAAGGGGCGCGAGCAGTGCCCGTTCAACTGGTCCGGCGATCGCTGGCGCACGTGGTTGAGCGGCATCAAAGGCGTTCCCGACCTACTCGAGATGCTCCCCAACCCGATCGACCGCCGCGACGTGGCGAGTGTCGTTGAGCGCGAGCTCGAAGAAGGACATATTGAGCGTGCGTTCGTGGCGGTTATGACATGGGGACACGGGACGTCCGGGTACGGGGCTTATCGCACAGCCGTCGTTCTGACGGGGTACGGGGCTTCTCGCGGGCGATGGCGCGCAAGAACTGGTGTGAGATCGGAGGCGAAGCGGGACGGGGCGTCGCCCATGGGGCAGTCGGCGGATCCTGAGTTAATCGCGAGACTTCGGCACGCCGCGGAGATGGTGCGCTTGGACGGGAACTTGCCGGAAGACACCGCGAGCGACGCCTACAGGTACCTCATCGGCGAGGGTCGTATTCCTGGACTTGGACCGGCGTTCTTCACAAAGTGGCTCTACTTCGTCTCGAGCAAGGGCGACCCCTACGGTGTCGACTGTGTGCCGGTACTTGACGCTCTGGTGACTCGGTGGTTGGGGAGACACGTGTCGTTCGCGCCGAGGTACGGGAATGCCTTTGACTACGAGACCTACGTGAGTCTTCTTCGTGCGTGGGCGAGAGATCGCGTTGGGGTGACGTCCCCTCGGGTCGAGGAGGCGATCTTCGAGTTGGCCGTGAAGGAGAGAGCGGACTCGAGGCGGCGCTGAGGAAGTCCGGGGAGCGGGGAATAGAAAGACCCACCCTCACGTGGAGGACGGGTTGATGCCCATCAAGCTTGCACAGGCGGATGGTCAGGCGGGTTCTCGTGGGCCTGCATGACCCGGTCGATGCCCTGGGCCACATTGTCCGGTTCCGTGTCGTAGAGGTGGGCATAGATGCGAGAGGTCGTCGTGATGGAGGCATGGCCCATGGCTTTCTGGACGTAACGCAGGTCGGCGCCGCCGAGTCGGGCGAGGCTTCCGAAAGTCCGGCGAAGGTCGTGGGGCGTCGCGTGCGCGATGCCCGCCTTGGCGAGATTTTCCTTCCATTTGGTGCGTCTCACGAAGTTTCCGACGCGGTCGATGCCACCCCTTGGTGCGGGAAAGGCGAGGTCCGAGGAGCTCTTGTCGCGAAGTCGCTCCCGGAGGTCCTCGGCTAAGAGGCTCGGAATGGCGATGCGGCGAATCGACTCTTTCGACTTCGGCCCTTTCGTCTGGAGTTTCCCGCTCGACGAGGGGACGGTTTCGACGATGGAGATACGGTTGGCGTCAAGGTCTACCGCGCCAGCGCGGAGCCCGGCGACCTCGCCCCATCGAAGTCCGGCAAGGCCCATCACGAGTACCTGACCGCGACCCCGTTCTCCGATGGCATCTGCGAGCTTCAGCAACTCTTCCTTGGTGAGGATTCGATCTCGAGCCGGCGGCGCTGCTGGGAGTCGTGCACCGTCCGCAACGTTGTCGGCGACGTACCGATTCGCCACCGCATACTTGAGGACGAGCGACAGCACGCGATGGGCCTTGCGGACGGTCGCCGGTCCCTTCCTGAGGTCGGTGACGAATTGCTGGACATGCTGGTGGCGCAACCGACCCACAGGGAAGTTCCCCAGAACCGGAGCGATGTCGCGCCATGCGGCCCGGTACCCCGTCTGGGTTGTATCGGCCAGGAGGGGCAGCAGGTCGTGCGCGTACTGCTCCCACAAGGCCTCTAGTCGGACACTGCCGACTCGAGGGTCGACCCACTTCCGAGTGCTCAGCGTGGCTCGCTGGTCGGCCAGGTATCGTTCGGCCTCGCGTTTGGTGTCGAAGGTCTTCGCGTGCTCCCGACCGGTGGGATCGTAGTACCTCGTGTACCAGCGAACCTTTCCGCTCTTGGTAGTGCGCCGCTCGACCGCCATCTCGCTATCTCCTCGATCCCGCCGCCTCGAAGCGGTTCTGCTCGAGCCAGGCCCTCACGTCTCGACGGGCGTAGCGGATGTTCCTGGCGCTGAGCCGCGTGAATGCCGGCCCCTCTCCGCGGACTCTGAGATCGGCAAGCGTGCTGGAGGGCAACGCAAGCCAGGCACAGACCTCCTTGGGAGTCAGGAATTCTCTCTTCCCCATCGTGACCGCCTTTCTGGATGCGCGGCATTTGGCCGTTTCGGCCGTACCGGTGCTACCAGTACACAAGTGTAAACTGTACCTATGACACGAGTACAAGACTGGCGCTCCTCACAGGATCGCTACTCTGGCCCTATGGGTGTTCTCGATGATGCTGACAGCGCGCTGATCTCGAGGGGTGTCGATGCGCAAAACCACCTGGAGGAGAGCATCCGAATGGGTCAGCTCCCCGTGGGCATGAAGCTCCCCACACAACGGGCGCTTGCTAAGGAATACGGGATAGCGAAGAGCACGGTGCAGGCGATCGTTCACAACCTGACTCTCAAGGGGCTGATTAGGACGGAGCCAGGGCGTGGTACTTATGTGGCTGCACGGCACGCCTCGGACAAGGTCAGGCTGGGGGAACTCAGTCCCGACTCGAAAGAAACAGGGGTCGGTCGGATGGAACTCACCCCTGATGAGGCCAAGGTGCTTGAGGATGAATCCGGTCGCCGGATCTCCGAGATGGTCGGGCTCTTCTACCGAACGGTTCGTGACATCTTCACCGGGTCGGATTTCCTGGATGTGTATACCGAAGGACCGAACCTGACGGTGATCGAGTGGTCTGGGGGTCCCACGCTTAGGGAGGTCGTGAGCGAGGTGGAGCCACACGAAAGCCCGTTTGGGGGCGAGTCCTGGAATGGGATGCGGGGATTGCGCCTCATGACTCTGGAACTGGAAGCGGCGACGTTCGTATGGATTCCCGACCAGGCACGACGCCTGGTATTGCGCCGAAGGCTCGACTGACTACCCTCGCTTGAGACGTGGAAACCCCTACGATCTCGTCTTGAGGTTCCCCAGATCATCACCGGTCGCGCGGATCAGTTCCTGGCGTGAGGAAGGGTCCAACATTGCACCAGCGCCCACGCGAAATCGCTGGCATTGGCAACGATCTATATCGAATCGTGCTTGTCGGAAGACAAACCAGCTTGGAGTGCATTCAGTTTTGGCACGATAACGTACGGACTATGGTCGATAGTCTCGCGTTCTCTTCCGTGAACCGACTGACAATCACGGTTGCCTACGGACCAGGTCCAGATGGGCCGCCTTCGATCTTGTACAACATCGTGCTTGACGATCCAGATTTCGGAACCGATCCGTTCGACGACCGTGAGGTGCTCGCCGAACTCATCAGACTTGCTGACCTTGCATCGGGTGATGAAGACGGGTCTTCGCCGTATTTCATCGATGAGAACAAGGGACTTGCCTCGTGGGGTGCCGACGGATCCGGTATCGAAATCCTCATGTTCGTGGCGGATCACGCGCTTGAGGGAGCTGTCGCCGGCACAGTAGCAACCGCGACAATGGCGCTCCTGAACAAGTTCTCTCAGAGATTTGGCGGCTCTACTGCCCGGCAAGTTCCATTCATTGAAGGACCAAGAGAGCTAGAGCAATACGCACGCTGGACGGTCGAGAGCCACTACAAGGAATTGGTTTCGGACGCACAAGACCTACGCCTCATGGAAGAACTGAAGAATGCGACGACGTGGCGAGGAACCTTCGCCGACAACCGCGGCAACGAGTTCGAGGTCACTCTCGAATCGGTTGACGGCAACCCATACCGCCAAACTCTCAGGTGGCATGCTGCACCCGATTCCTGATTTTGCTGCCCGCCGATTTCGTTCGAGGATCCTTTGGCCAGATTGATGATCGAGAACAAGACGTAGCAACACCTGGAAGCGCAACGCTCTGCAACACGACGTGTTGCCAGCAGCAGACACCCCTGCTGCACGCTGATTCGGGCGTTTCAGGGCTCGAGAGACGTCTGAATCCGTGAGATGCAAGAGGTGTGACAGAGATACAAGCAGTTAAGGGATGAAAGGGATTTAGTAGGGCATTGTTGGAAGTCAGTGTAGGAAGTCAATGGAACTGGTGAACTGCAAACTAGTTGACGTGGAGTTGGCGAATCTGCCAATCATGTTGGCCAATCGTCGGACGTCCCAGCATTCCGGGCCTCGGTGCGCGCCGCGTGCGGGTTGTAGGTGGCATGGGGTAGGCCACGGTCCTGGAATGCATCAGGTTCGCGACCGAGTGTGGGGCGATCTCCGTCGCTAACCCCACTGCTCGCCAATACATCCCGTCTAGAGAAGGGCTTCGGTCGGGTCTCGTATAGGCTCGCGGCGTGGCACGGTTCACATCGAAGCGCTCCGAGCGATTGCAGAGGCTAGGGACCCTGGGCTGTCTGCTGGTCCTCGCGTGCGCAATGATTTGGGTTGCGTGGCCATCACTTGCAGAGCGGAACGCTACGGTCGCGGCCGCTGTACTTCAGGGCCTTGCGACAGTTCTTCTTGTTGGAATCACCTATGGCTACGCACAATCGACGCGAGCCTTGGCCGATCATCAGGGGGCAGTCCGTGCACGCGAGTCGTGGGTCGTGGAATTAGGCGCAATCGACCGGGTACTGGCGCTCCTCGACCCGGTCGTGGGCGAGTCGATTGACGACTTGCTCAATCACTTCGGCAGTATGACCCGATACGCGATCGAGCCCCTGACTGCGGAGGTGCTCGCTCAGCGTTTGCTTCCGTCCGACGATGGGATCGACCCCATGCGCAACCTGAGAGGAACTGGACATCTTCTCATGGTCGCGTCGAAAGACATGTCCGACCGCCTCGGGGTTCAGGTTCATGCGCTGGGCCGAGATCTTGATGCGCTCACGGACCTACTGGACCAACTGAGAATGGCGATCGAACTCCCGATTCTCATCCGCGATACCGGCAACGATCCTCCGTTTCAAACCGAGGACTTGTGGCGGCGGTGGCAGGAGCACAAGACGGGACCATTTCGGGACAGTCGCACTCCCGAGACACTGCGCTCCGCCCTCGAGTCGGGAGAGTTCGCGCGTGGACTTGAGATGCGAACGAAGGAGATCAAGGCCTCACTGAAGGCTGCGCTGGAAGCTCCGCCCGCACCGGCTACCTAAGAGGAGTTCGCGGCAGACGGTGTTCCGCCCTGCGACTGGCCACGGGGACCCGAACCGGGAACCCCACTACTCGCCAATACATCCCCTGAGCGAGCGGACACTGAACCCTCGTCGCTGCCGATCGCGCGGTCTCGAAACTCACGGCGCTTGGGCTAGCCCTCTGAAGTGCTCGACGTGTCGGTTGACGTGCGCTTGTGGCTCAACCCTCCGGTCCACGGTTCCAGTGGCCCGGGGTAGCGCTCAATCGCGTTGTAGATAGAGTATGCGCAGCCCACGGACCAATACTTGTTCAAGGTGTTGATCTTGAGGGTATTCGCCACGGCCTGAAACTCCTTCAAGAAGTCCTTCTTCGATGGGGTTTCCTCGAATCGCTCAAAGAGCTCCATCATGATCATGTCTAGCGACCCTATTGATACTGGTGCCTTGTCATTCTCGTCGCCAAACAGCGCATTGATCATTACGAGATGACGCCAGGCGACCAAGTCGTGAGGTAGCGCGACAACGGTTGCGCGCGAGGAGAAGCGGTCATTGGGTATATGCCATGAAGAACCTCTGGGTGAGCGCGTCTCTTTCCCCGTGCCGAGCGTCCGCACCTGCGCGCGGAACATCAACTCGTTCCCCACACTTCTAGGCCTCATGGCCTGAACCGAGGGCCAGTAGTCGAACATGAAACTGATCGCACCGTATGGCTCAATGCGGTATGTGCTCTGCTCGCCGGACTTTGGCGGCTCGTGAATACCAGCAGGCAGCATAGGTAGACCTATGGTGTAATGCTTGTTTCCAGTTCCGCCCACTCTGAGCACTGGAACGGAAATCGAAACCGGGAGCCTGCCACGGTTGGCGACCGTCACGCGTGCTGCCTCAAAGTAGTACCTCGTGGGCTGCCATTTCAGCGAGTTGTCAGCCGGTAACTCCCACACTCCCGAATCCCGAGAGAAGACGCCACCTAGGCTGTCCCAGATGACACTATCCAGACTGACTCGGAGCCTGCCTCCGCTCAGCCAGTGCTGAAACGGTGACCACGCGAGCGCAAGAATGGCGATGCTGAGACTGATCCAAGAAACAACCAGCGCCGCCGTGTTTGTGTCCTGTATGACCTCAACTTCCTGCATGACCTCAACCCTAGGGGTGACGTTCCGGGTAGTGGTGTAGTTTCTCTCCACCATGCGAGTTCAGTTGGCCGTAATTATGCCGCGGTGAGTTCCGAGATCGCTAGCGCCCCAATTCGTCGTGAAGGAAGTCCATAACTCTTCGCTGAGATGGTTACGGTCAGCGCCGTCCCACTTGTGGCGTAGTTCGATCCGGGCGGCTTATGAACCCCTGCGACGAGAGGGCCCGTCAAACCCGGTGCGATACGTCCGACCCTGGCCGTCGTCGAACTGGTGCTCTTCCCGGGCCAGGATGCGCGTGTCGGCGCGTCCAGCGATTTCAGCGATGGCCTCATCAGCCGTGATCTCGCCGAGCTCGAGCCGCACCACGCGACGGACGTCGTCCTCGGTGGTTTCCCAGCCCGATAGAACGCCGTTCTGAATGGTGTCGAGCACCCGGTGCCGTGCTACGGAGTCGAGGTCCGCGTAGACGTGCCGGTACCGTTCCTGCCATTCGGTCATGTCGACACCCCATCCCAATGGAGAACGCGGTGGGCGGCCGTCAAATATTCGTTGTCAGGGCTGTCTGCGTAGATGTACCCGGCGACGACCAGCCGCTCAGCGCACACGGCCTCGGCGACAGGGGGAAACCATATGGTCGACACAGGGGAGATGCGTTGCTGGCCAGCGAGCCACAGCAGGCTGGAGA
The DNA here is from genome assembly GCA_964610155.1 of uncultured Demequinaceae bacterium. Lineage (GTDB taxonomy): Bacteria > Actinomycetota > Actinomycetes > Actinomycetales > Demequinaceae > JAFGBM01. The sequence goes on along the minus strand of CAZSUY010000001.1, from coordinate 143,286 downwards.
GGGTTCCCACCGTCCATCCGTCCAACCCCCGAGCCTCGAGGTCCCGGATGAACTCGTCGCGCACGTCATCGTCGGCGAGATCCACCCCAGCGCGGTCAAGTTCGTCGTGCAACCATTCGCCGATGGCCTCCCGCGATGGCAGGACGGGATCGGGGTCCCGCAGTCCCAGGGCGTTCATGATGACGAAAGGCATCCGATCCAACCGCGCGACCATCTCGCGGACGACGCACTCGGGCGACAGCAAGGGGCGGCTCTCTCCGCTAAGCCACACATCGGGGGCGTCGCCGCGGTTCTCGTTCCTCCACAGTTGCGCATAGAAGGTGTCCGTCTGGTGGTCCCACCCCCACAGGCTCTGCTTCTCCCAGCCATCGAGTTCGATCGAGTCCTGGAAGCCGACGCCGGGCCGGAGTCCGTGATTGCGTGTCGCGAGATCCAACTCCTCGCGCTGCGGGGTACTCGGGCTCATCTCCACACCCCCATCTCCGTTGACAGTGGTAGCCAGTCTTACATGAGGGTCCGACGCCAACGCCCCACCGCGTACCCCATCCCGCTAGTCTCAGAGGTGGACAATCCGCCAGCGCAGGGGAGAGCAGATGTCGGCCACGGTGACGTTGCAGGACGTGCTAGAGGACATGCGCGCTCATGCGACGGACATCCGCGACAAGGGCACCCTGTTCGAGGAGTTGATGGTCCGCTACCTCATGGCGGATCCGCTGTACGCGGACCAGTTCGTTGCAGTCATGCCGTATAGCGAGTGGCCGGACGCACCAAGCCGTAGGGACGTCGGTATTGATCTCGTGGCGATCGAGCGCGAAGGCGCCGGGGTGTGCGCCATTCAGTGCAAGTTCTACGATCCGGACCACGCCCTACTGAAGTCGGACATCGACTCGTTCTTCACCGCCTCAGGCAAGCACCCGTTTACATCGCGCCTCATCATCAGTACAACTGACAGGTGGTCGGCGAACGCCGAGGACGCCCTCGCCGATCAGCAGATCCCGACGGTCAGGATCGGGCTCCAACAACTCGTGGACAGTCCGGTCGAGTGGGAGCTTCTACGACAACTAAAATGGCCGGACGAACTCAAGCGTGCGAAGCCGAACAAGATATGGGCGCACCAGCGTGAGGCCATACGCGACGTGATCGCTGGTTTCGAGACGCATGACCGTGGCAAGTTGGTGATGGCGTGCGGGACAGGGAAGACGTTTGCGGCATTGAAGCTCGCTGAGGAAACAGTCAAGCCCGGCGGGAGCGTGCTCTTCCTTGCCCCGTCCATCTCCCTCATCTCCCAGTCGTTGCGTGAGTGGTCGACGCAGGCCGAGGCGCCGATGCGGTTCCTCGCGGTCTGCTCCGACACCAAGGTGGGCAAGGGGAGTCGGAAGGTGAATCTGGGCGAGGACGTGTCGGCTCATGACCTTGTGATCCCCCCGACGACGACGGCGGAGAAGATCGCAGCCCATGCAGATCCGAAACTGGCGCCGGATGCGATCACGGTCATCTTCTCCACCTATCAGTCGATCGCTGAGGTATCGAAGGCTCAGGAGTTGGGCCTTCCTGCGTTCGACTTGATCGTCTGTGATGAGGCACACCGCACTACGGGCGCGCAACTCGGCACGGAGGACGAATCGGCCTTCACGAAGGTTCATGACGAGGCGTTCATTCGGGGGGCGAAGCGCCTTTACATGACCGCCACCCCACGCGTGTACGGCGAGGACGCGAAGAAGAAGGCGGTCGACGGCGCGATCGTCCTGGCGTCGATGGACAACGAGGCCACGTATGGACCGCTGTTCCACCGGCTCGCGTTCGGAGAGGCCATCGACCGGGGTCTGCTCACGGACTACAAGGTCCTCGTGCTTACAGTCTCAGAGGCGGCAGTGGCCCGCCTCTTTCAATCGACGGTGTTTGGCGGTGGCGCGGAGTTGGAACTCCCCGAAGTTGCGAAGCTCGTCGGATGCTGGAACGCCCTCACAAAACGCAGGCTTGATGAGGATTTCCACGGCGATACTGACCCGATGCGTCGTGCAGTCGCCTTCTCCTCAACAATCAAGTCCTCAGCGCAGACTGCGGCGGCCTTCCGCGGTATCAGCGACACGATGAACCGCGAGACGGAGAAGGGCATCCATCTCGTATGCGAAGCCGAGCACGTTGACGGCACGATGAACGCCCTCATCCGCAACGAGAAGCTCGCGTGGCTGAAAGCCGAGGATGCAGGCGATGGCGTGTGCCGGATCCTGTCGAATGCCCGATGCCTGTCCGAAGGGGTTGACGTTCCCGCCCTCGATGCCGTCTTGTTCCTCAACCCCCGCAACTCCGTCGTCGACGTCGTCCAGTCCGTGGGCCGGGTGATGAGACTCTCGCCGGACAAGAACTATGGGTACGTCATCATCCCCGTCGCAGTACCCGGCGGGATGGAGCCGGACGAGGCGCTCGACAAGACCGACCGATACAAGGTGGTATGGGACGTTCTCCGGGCGCTGCGCTCACACGACGAGCGGCTCGAGGCGACGATCCACACGCTCGACCCCAAGCGCCCCAAGGGTGGGGCCATCCTCATTGACACCTGGCCCTCTCCCGCTGACGGCGAAGAGGGCACCATCTCCGAGCGGTTTGAGCAAGGACTGCTCGATTTGGGCGACACGACGCAGTGGAGCGAGGCGATCTTCGCACGACTGGTGAAGAAGGTCGGCCAGCGCATGTATTGGGAGCAGTGGGGCAGGTCCGTCGCCGCGATCGCTGAAGCCCATGTGACCCGTATCAACGCCTTGCTAGACGCCACAGGTTCGACGGTCGGGCCTGCGTTCGAGTCGTTCCTCCAGGGCCTTCAAGCGAGCCTTAACCCGTCCATTACGCGCGCCGATGCGGTCAACATGCTCGCCCAGCATTTGGTCACTCGTCCGGTGTTCCAGGCCCTGTTCGAGGGGTATGACTTCACGAGCCACAACGCCGTGGCCCAGGTGATGGAAGAAATGCTCGCCACTCTCGACGAGCACAACCTCGAAACGGAGAACAAGCAACTTGAAGGCTTTTACGAGAGCGTCCGGCTACGCCTTGGAGGTGACATCGACGACGCCGGACGGCTGCGCTTTGTCAACGAGCTCTACGAGAAGTTCTTCAAGATGGCCTTCCCCAAGGTCGCGGACCAACTCGGCATCGTCTACACCCCGGTCGAGATCGTCGATTTCATCATTCGCAGCGTCGAACACGTCCTCAACGAGGAGTTCGAGGCGTCCATGTCCGACAAGGGTGTCCACGTCCTCGACCCCTTCACCGGCACCGGCACGTTCATAGTCCGGCTCCTGCAGAGCGGCATCATCAAGCCGGAAGACCTGCTCTACAAATACACACACGAACTCCACTGCAACGAGATCCTGCTCCTCGCGTACTACATCGCGGCCATCAACATCGAGGCCGCGTTCCACGGAATCCACGACGGCGACTACGTTCCGTTCCCCGGCGCGATTCTTGCCGACACGTTTCAGATGACCGAAGAGGGCGACGTCCTAGACACGAAGGTCTTCACCACCAACAACGACCGCATGCAGGAGCAACTCGACCTCGACATCCGTGTCATCATCGGCAACCCTCCTTACTCAGGAGCTCAGAAGTCAGAGAACGACGGCGCCAAGAACCTCCCCTATCCTTCTCTCGATGCGTCAATCCGAGACACCTATGCGCAACTGTCTGCGGCAGGTCTTAAGAAACTCTACAACTCGGAAACTCGCGCAATGCGGTGGGCGTCGAATCGAATCGGTGACTCAGGGATTATCGCGTTTGTCACGAACGGCAAGTTCGTGAAGTCGAACTCAGGCGATGGGCTCCGAAGGGCCATCGAGCGGGAGTTCGACCGCGCCTGGATCTTCGACTTGCGTGGCGATCAACGCGAGGGCGACTGGCGCCGTGAAGGTGGAAAGGTTTTCGACGCAGGGAGCCAGAACTCGATCGCAATCGTGGTCCTTGCACGGCGGCCGGGCAACGGGGCGGAGCATCAGGTCTTTTACTCGGACATTGGCGACTATCTGAGCAGAGAGCAGAAACTCCGACGAGTCGACGAGAGCGCTGGCGTTTCTGGCCTGGTGTGGTCGAGTGTTGTGTCCAACGCAGAGGGCGACTGGCTGGAGCCTCGAGACGCCCAGTACCTGACGTTCAGCCCGCTCGGCGCGAAGGGTTCTTCGGAGCGGGCCATCTTCAAGACCTATTCCCTAGGGGTCGTGACGAATCGCGATGCTTGGGTCTACAACTTCTCGCGTGCTGCCGTTGGACGATCGGTCGGCCAATTGGTTGGCGCCTACGAAGAGCAACGCAAGCGGTTCGTCGATTGGCTGGCACGCGATGGAAAGGCGGCAAGCGATCAACTTGTTGAGGGCTTCATCGATCGCGATGAAACGCGTATCAAGTGGACTCGCTCCTTGAAGTCTGATCTGCGCAGGGCCAAGAAGTTGAGCTTCGATGACTCCCACATTGTGGTCGCGAACTATCGTCCATTTGCACGGCAGCGAATGTACTTTGATCGACGGTTGAACGAAATGGTTTACCAGGTCCCCTCACTCTTTCCAACGCCGGATCACGGAAACATCGTGATCGCGCCAACGGGTGCCGGCGCGGCAAGTACATTCTCGGTGCTCGCGACTGACGCAGTGCCGAACCTCGATGCGATTGAAAAGGCCCAGTGCTTCCCGCGCTACTACTACGAGCGGGTGGAGCCTGGCGAAGATCTCTTTACGGCATCCAACGACGAAGTGACTTACACGCAGCACGACGCGATCGCCGACGAGGCACTCGCGGACTACCGCGTCAATTACGGCGCCGAGGTATCGAAGGACGACATCTTCTACTACGTGTACGGCCTGCTGCACTCGCCGGACTACCGCACCGCCTACGCCGCCGACCTAAAGCGCATGCTTCCGCGCATCCCGATGGTCGCGTCCGTCGACGACTTCCACGCCTTCGTCACCGCCGGCCGCGACCTCGCCGCCCTCCACATCGGCTACGAGACCGTCACCCCCTACCCGCTTCAGATCACGGGCGAACCGGGGCTCGGCGTCGTCGGCGACTCGCTGTACGACTGGTACCGGGTGGAGAAGATGCGCTACGGCGGCACAGCCCGCGAGAAGGATCGCTCGACGGTGATCTACAACCCGCGCATCACAGTGACGGGCATCCCCGCCGAGGCGCACGATTACATGCTCGGCTCGCGCTCGGCCATCGATTGGATCCTTGATCGCTACCGGGTCAAGACCGACAAGGCCTCAGGGATTGTGAACGACCCGAACGACTGGTCCCGCGAAGTCGGGGACCCGCGGTACATCCTCGACCTGCTCGGGCGGGTTGTGACGGTGAGTGTCGAGACTGTGCGGATTGTTAGTGGGCTTCCGCGTATTGAGGGCTGGGAATCTGGGAATAGGGAAGGTCTGAAGGGGAAGAGATGACCGCGATAGAGGAGGTGAATCTCGACTGGCTTCCGGCGGCCTTAAAACGAGCGGCGACAATGCCCGAGCCCGGAAAGAAGATAGTTCTTGTCGACGCATTGCGGGCCTCGGGCGCGCTCGACCTCGGTCACGTCCCTCCCGACTGGGTTGTGAGGGTTGCGAATGCGGGAACTCGTGAATGTACGAAGGTCACATGCACTCGCGCGGGAGCCAGGTGCGCGTGGATCGTGGAACGGTTGGGAGGTGGAGGCGTCGTACTGGGCCGAGCGATCACAAGGGCGCAGATACGACCTTCGCCCGGCGTCCGCGAGGTGTACGTGGCGTCCGAGCGACGCGCGGTCACACTAGTCCTCCGCGCGGGATCGTACGAGATCAGCGGCGCGAATGCGGGGGATCGCTGTGCGTTGACCGTGGAGATCCCAGAAACCGTGACCGGCAGTGTCGTGATCGGGGGCACGGCGACGGTGCGCCACGTAAAGGGAGGTGCGGCGCCTTCTGAGCAACCGACCGCGGAGTTGGTCATTAAGAGCGACACACGAAACCTGGTGGTGAAGGCGCGGCTGGCCACTCTTGTCTGCAAAGGTGCGGTGACGGGGGCCACCGTCGCCGGGCCGCGGGAGGCTCTCTTCGACGCTGGGGTATCGGGGCACGTAGACCTCGACTGCGGTGATCTGGCCTCGCGTCAGATCCGCGCGTCGGGGAAGGTGCGTACCGAGAAATTACGGGTTGCGACATCGCTCGATGGGGAAGGTTCAGGTCTCGAGGTTACCGTTGGTCAGTTCCTCAGAGTCGGGAGCACCACGGGCGATGTGCTTCTGAAGTCGACTTCGGAGACGGCCGTCTTCCTCCTGGGAGCGTCTGCAGATGACGCTCGAGTGGTCGTTGAAACCCCGAAAGAGCCGAACGCCTCCACGAACCCAGCGCTTGAGAGTGGGGAACCGCCACACGTAGTCGCGGTCCGCGACGCCATCATCGATACGAAAGGGGAGGTTCACGTGTTCGGCGATGGGCGTGACGTCGCTGCCTTCGTCGGACGAAGTCTGGCGGTGCAAGGGGATCTCTCAGTCGGGAGTTCGACCCCCGTGACGCGCTTGGGTGTCAACGCGCGTGACCGTGGCCTCGAAGTTGATGAAGCGCGCATAGGCGGGGCTGTGTCGGTCGACGATGGCGCGGAGTTGCGGGTCACGACCGCGTTGGAGGCTGATGCTATCGTCGCGGGACGGGTTCGCGGCCTGACAGACTCCACGCGAGTCGTCGCGCGCTGTTTGTCCGGGTGCGACGTACATGCCGGACACGTGCACGTCACCGGTTTTTCCGAAAACGCCACGATCCAAGCCGACCAGTCGCTCGAACTGAGTGGCCCGAGTCTAGGCGATGCGCGTGTCGTCTCGCAGGGATCGCTAGACGTGCAAGCAGAGTGCCAGGCGACGCTCGCGTGGCACCCCGATTCCGAAGTCACGGCTCGCATTGGCGCGGTCGTCAAGCGCCTCGATGTCCACGCTCGAGTCTCGAAGACAAGCGAGACGCCAGCACTGGTGTTCGCGGAAGGGGCTCGCATCGCCGCCCTTTCGATCGCAGGGAAGGTTCGAGTCTCACTTGACGGCACTTGGCCGAACGCCGAGCTAGATCCGTGGCAGGTGGAGGCGGCGCGCTTGGTTGATGAGATGGCCTTACAGTCCGGGGCTCGCGTTGTTCTCGATTCGGGGCCGTTCGATCTCGGGCGGTTGAACGCGCAGAGAACTGTCTTCATCGAACGAACGGACCAAGCAAAAGGTCCCGTGTATCTGCACATCGGAAAGGAGTCGAAGGGTGATGTCATCGACATCGCGCCGGGTGACGGCGTGGTGTTGGCGGGAGTTCCGGACCAAGAGCGCGACGGCGTCGACGAGGGTTTCCCGGGGCGAGTTTCAGTTCGCGGAGGTCGTTTGGCGGTCGATGCGCAATTGGGCACGCTCGGATGTCAACGCAGTTCATCGGGCGATTCCCCGATACTCGAAGTCGGACCAGACGGACGCATCGGCGCGATCTCGGGCGACTTCGTGTTGGCGTCGCTCGAAGGCCGGGTGGTGGCGAAACGGAATCCGAAAGCGAAATACGTTGTCCCGCGAATGTGGAGTCGTCTCAGACTGGTCTGTAAATACCGGGGAACCGAAGTGGTTCACCCTGAGGCGAGCGTCGTAGATACCGTGCCGACCCTCCGCCCAATCTCTCGCGCGTCACTCGGCGCGGAACCGAGTGCCTTCTCCGGTCAACTCGTGGGCGTGGATGTCACGAAGTGCAGGCAAGGCGCTCTTCGCCCATTTTGGGATCTCGACGTCTTCGATCCAGACGGCTCAGCGTTGGTTGCGCACGCGCTCGCGTCTACAGGCACGGACTCTAGCGAGGGTCGGGCTCAGCGTCTGAAGGTGATCGCGGAGTCGGTGGCGTCGCGTGCCACATCAGGCTCGACGTACACGCTCGCCCTCTGGGCCGCCGCACACGCCCACGTTCTGGCACTCCGGCCCGGACAACGCACCGAGCGCTTCTTCCGGTTCCTACATAGCTTGGTCGGCTACGGGTACCGCCCTCTCCCTGCGATCGCCTCCTACCTCGCGGTGCTGACCGTGTGGGCCGCTGGCCTCACGTGGGTCCATGAAGGGGACGGCGTCCTGCAAACCGACGGCACCATTCCAGGGCCGTACGGCTTCGGAGCTCAATGGTTGCGATTGCTGGCCCTACCAACGAGCGTTTTAAGGCTCGACTTGGCGGGTGTCGATAGGTATGCGCCTATCGGGCACAACCCGTTGCCTCACATGGCGGCTCTCATCTCGGTTGGTCTCGTGCTTGGATTCGTCGTGGTCGCCACCCGGAACTACCTCAGAACCCCATTCAAACGAGACACCAAGTAGATGGACGCTAGTGTCGCGCGACACGGGGTGATTCCCCGGGCTGCGGACGATGTCACCGCAACGCCATTACCGGCAGAACTCGCAAGGGAACTGGCCCGAGAGCGCGAGCAATGCGGGTTCGAGTGGCCTGGCGACCGCTGGCGTAGGTGGCTGAGTGACGTCGAAGGCGTTCCCGACTTACTTGAGTCGCTTCCGAACCCGATCGACCGCCGCGACGCGGCGAGCGTCGTCGAGCGCGAGCTTCGAGACGGGAGTGTTGCGCGTGCGTTCGTGGCGGTCATGACGTGGGGGCACGGGAGGACCGGTTACGGGGCGTATCGCACTGCCGTCGTTCTGACGGGGTGCGGGGCTTCTCGCGGACGACGACGCGTGAGGTCTGTTGCGGGATCGGAGGCGAAGCGGGGCGGGGTGTCACCCATGGGGCAGCCGGCGGATCCGGAGTCAATCGCGAAGCTTCGGCACGCGGCCGAGATGGTGCGTTCGGATCGGGCTTCACCGGTAGATGCAGCGAGAGAAGCTCACGCGTACCTCATCGGGGAGGGGCACATCCGTGGCCTTGGACCAGCGTTCTTCACGAAATGGCTCTACTTCGCTTCGAGCCGGAGCGATCCCTACGGCGCCGACTGTGTGCCGGTACTTGACGCACTAGTAGCACAGTGGTTGGGGAGACACTCGGCATTCGCACCGAGGTACGGGGATACTTCTGACTACGAAACGTATGTGTATCTCCTTCGTTCTTGGGCGGATCATGTCGACTCGACGTCCCCTCGGGTGGAGGAGGCGATCTTCGAGCTGGCCGTGAAGGAGAGAACCAACTCGAAGCGGCGCTAAGGCAGTCTGGGAGGCGAGCGGTGGGCTACAACTTGAGCCTCAAGTTGGGGCCGTATGACGAGGACGTTCTGGATGCCTTGCTGGATCGTATCGAGGGGCATTGCCTCGTTGGGTCAAAGACCGAGTGGGGCTCAGGTCAGGTCACGCTCACGGTCGATGCCGAATCGTTGACCTCGGCGGTCGCGCGCGCCGGTGCCCTCGTCGAGTCGGTCGGCAACACCAAGGTCCGCAGTTGTGAAGCGATGACAACCGAGGACTTCGACATGCGGGTGAGGGCTGCCCAGCCCCACCATTCATGAGACGCCCTTTCTGAGTCGGGCGGATTCTGACCCCAGCGCGCCGGAGGATTTCAAGGATCTCGGATGGTGTGGGTACATCGTCAGCCCGTTCCCGTTCTCGTTCGGCCTCAGCCTTTCGTTGGGCGGCCATCCTTTCTTCGTGCTCCCTCAGGTGCCTCTGCCGATTGGACTCGTCGGGTACCCCATTGGTCGTCCAAAAGTGGAGTCGGTAGCGGATCCATCCCTTGGGGTGATGGACTCCCTTGGTACCCGAGTGTGGGTGGCGTGTTCCGTTTGGGCCGGGCAGCCATTCGAGCGCCAAGTTCAGATCGTTCGTTGTCCAACCGGCGTCGACAAAGGGCTTGATGACGCGAGCGATGTCTCGCTCTGCGAGGTTCGGGAACTCCCGGATGAATCCTGGGTTGGTCTTGAGTTCGTGGGCGATGTCGTAGAGGCGGACTCGTCGGGTAGCACGATGTCGACGAGGTGCCGCGGTTGAGGTCGATGCCTTTTTTGTTGAATACAACCCCTGCGTTTGCGGGGGGTAGGGGGGTTTCTTTTCAAGCGAAGACCAAGAAGACCAAGAGGGGGTCGCAGTTACCTGGGTGGCGAGGTCGATCGTTTGGAGGGCGAGGCGTCGCAGGTGACGATCTCCCGGCGTGAAGTCACAGTCCTTGTCGGTTGAGGGGAGGGTGAGGAGGTAGCGGGCGCGGTAGGCGAGCCCATTGGTCCCGGGAAGCCCGGCCGAGCGTCCCGTCGAGAGCCGGAGAAGGAAGCCGTGTCCCTGGAGCCAGTTGAGGCAACGGTAGACGGAGCATCGGTGAAGCCTGGTGAGGAGAACGAGCTCGTCGATTCCCGGTGCGCTGGAGTGGGTGTCGACGTTCTCGAGGTTGGCCAACCAGCGCGCTACGACACGCACGTTGTCTCGGAAGTCCTTTCGTCGAGAGGACGAATCGAGGGCACTGGAGACGGCGTCTTTCCATTCGTCCCTACTAAGGATCCGTTTCAGGTCATCGGGAAGCGACAAGCGAGAGGCGACGTCGAGCTCGGACGTCAGTCCCAACTCGATGTCCCTGCCCTGGATGGGAAGAGCAACTCGACGAGCGAGTTCCGAGGTGCGTGCGTCGAAACGCTTGGTCGCAGGCTCGTCAACATCCTCGACATGCGAGGCGAAAATGGGCGCACTAGCCAACGCCCGGGAGGTCTCCGGGTACACTGGTCTTGGTTCCTTAGTGGCCCCCAGTCGGGCCCTAGATGTTCGGTTGGAAGCCTCCGGGCCCGTCCAGAGACTGCGGGGGTTTCGGCCTTTCCAGGGCTACGTAGAGGTGTCCTCCTTAGTCGAGAGAGACACCGGGCCAGGGCGCGAAGAAGTCCGTAAAAAGTCCGTACGACAGCCGGACCGATGGGTCCGGACGGACCGGTTAGGGCTGTTTCAGCCGGTAGGGCCGCCTACATCCGGGACGGCAAACCTTAAGTCGTTGACTCGTAATGAATAGGTCATCGGTTCGATTCCGATAGGCGGCTCCACCAGGACTCCATGTCCTTCGCTACGTCAACGTCGTCGGTTCAGTCATGATCGGATGAACGGCTCGCTGACGGCTACTCTTGTGGGACACCTTTTCGCGGGAATCGCTCATGCCGAGATGAGGAGAGCCTCTTGAAGATCTACAACTACCTTGCCGTTGGCGCACTCGTTGCCAGCGTTGGAGCGCTGTCTGGCTGTGGAGGCGATACCGCCAGTGAGCCGACTTCCGACAATCAGCCCACCATCAGTCCCAGCGCTTCGCCTGATGTCGATGAGACCACCTTGACCGCGGATAACGCGCTCGCCTCGGGAGACATCACGGCTCCCGGAACCGTTCTCGCCATCGGCGAGGACGCCATCGTGGACTACCGCGTCATGACGTTCCCGAACGGGTTGGATCAGGACGGCGTTCTGTCGCCCTCTGGCGACCTGCTGATGCGGGTCTCCGTCACCTCGATGACTCCGGCGGCGTTCTCTGACCTTCCCTCGGGAACCATCTTCACTGGCGCGACAGAGGATGACCTATCCGTCGTCGCGGTGAGGTACGAGGCGCAGGCCGTTGGCACCCCGGCCATCTCGATGGAGCGTCGCGGCATTGGCTCTGACTTCGACCCCGAGGGCTGGAACGCCCACAGGTTCTCCAACTCTCGGGGCGAGATTGCCGGCTGCATCAACCCGCTTTGGTTGGGCACGGAGTTTGACAACGGAGAGACCGTCCAGGGTTGCTTCCTTCTCGTGTACGCCACGGTGAATGGCACCCCGAACATGACATTCAAGCCGTACGGTACCGACCTGTATGACAACCCTCTGGTGTGGACGGCGCCGCCAGAATCCGCATGGACTCGAAAGCCAGCCCTGTGAGATATAGCCATCGGGGCGGCGCTGTAGCGGAGAAAGAACCAGTTGGGCGACGACGGTCGCAGAAGAGGGGGCGACGGACGACCGTCGAAGTCAAATGGAACGTAGGATAATCTCGGTGAGCAGAGCATCTCCGCCCAGCATCGCCGGGCACGACCCATCGCGACGGAAGGACTGTCATGAACACCGAACAACTTCAAAAGATCGAGAGCGGGGCCGGCTTCATTGCGGCTCTGGACCAGAGCGGCGGCAGCACGCCCAAGGCGCTGATGGCGTATGGGCTCGATGAGACCTCGTACGAGAACGAGGCGCAGATGTTTGATCTCATCCACGAGATGCGAAGCAGGATCATGACCAGCCCGGCTTTCACAGGTGAGAGGATCCTCGGCGCGATTCTGTTCGAGATGACCATGGATCGTCAGGTCGCTGGCAAGGGTGCCGCCGAGTACCTGTGGGAGGACAAGAACGTCGTTCCGTTCGTGAAGGTGGACAAAGGGTTGGCTGAGGAGTCCGACGGCGTGCGGCTGATGAAGCCGATGCCCGGACTGGATGACCTTCTCGCCCGAGCGACGAGCCACGGCGTGTTCGGTACCAAGATGCGTTCGGTCGTTCTGCTGGCCGACAGGGCTGGCATCGACGCCGTCGTGGACCAGCAGTTTGAGATCGGACGGCGAATCCTCGACGCGGGGCTGGTGCCGATCATCGAGCCGGAGGTGGACATCCACAGCCCGCAGAAGGGCGAGGCAGAGGCGTGGGTGACGGCCGCGATCACGGCGCAGCTCGACAAGCTTGCGGGTGACCAGCGGGTGATGCTCAAACTGACGCTGCCCGACGAGGACGACCTCTACAGCGATCTCGTGCAGCACCCGCAGGTGCTGCGTGTTGTCGCGTTGTCCGGCGGCTACTCCCTCGAGGAGGCGAATGCGCGTCTAGCCAGGAATCGCGGCGTGGTCGCGAGCTTCTCCCGGGCACTCACCGGTGGCCTGTCCGCCCAGCAGAGCGAGACCGAGTTCGACGTCGCCCTCGATGCGGCGATCGGCAGCATCTTCAGGGCATCGGCAACCTGACTCGCGCCTTGCTCGTCGTCTCGCCGAGCCTAGCCGCGAAGGCGAAGCGGTGATCCTGTACCTGCTGGGTGGGGCGGTGGTCCTGGTTGGCTCGGGGATCATGGCGATGGCCGGCCTGGGTGCCGCCTTCATCTTCGTGCCCCTCTTCTACTACCTCGGGATGCCCCTTGGCGAAGCGACGTCGACGGCGCTCCTACTGAATGCGGTCAGCCTCGGCGCCGCGGCGATCTCCTATGCGCGTGCGGGGCTCGTCCGCTGGCGTACGGGGATCCCTGTACTCGTCACCGCTGTCGTGCTCGCGCCCGTCGGCGCTGTGATGAGCACGCATGTCGATCACAGGGTGCTCTTGGCCCTCTTCGCTGGATTCCTTATGTTCGCCGGCGCAATGATGTTCCTGTACCGGCCGCGGGCCGCGTCGGTGGAGCGGTCAGCGCCGGCCGAGGCCGCCGTCGGGGCGGGGGTCGGTGGGACGGCCGGTTTCCTCGGCGGGCTGCTCGGCGTCGGCGGCGGGAACGTGATCCTGCCGGGCTTGACCTGGATGGGACTAGCGCCCAAGGTTGCCGTGGGGACGACGGCTCTGGCGGTCGTCTTTTCTTCGCTCTCCGGGTTCTTCGGCCATGTTGCCCTCGGCGGGCTCGACCCGTGGTTCGTCGGCACTATGGCGGCACTCGCGGTCATTGGTTCGTTTGCGGGCTCGCGCATCATGCAGTCCCGAATCTCGGCCGATCACCTCAAGCACGGCATCGGCGCGCTGCTGTTGGTGCTCGCGGCGGTCATCGTCTGGGACCTCGTCGGGTGACCTTATCCGGTCACTGGCTAGGTCGCTCCACGCTTTGCCTGACGACGGCGCTGCCGACGGGTGCGGGCATGTCATCCGCGATGACCGGGCACTTGGCCTGCAATAGGCAGAACACCCGTGGTCCGGCTTCGCTCAGCGTCTCATAGTTGGCCTGCCCCTTGGCGATGATTAGCGGAGCGCTGTCGAAGGTGTCGCGGAACTCCGCTGAGCAGATGTCGAGGATGGTACCGGGCGCACGGGAGCCGTTCTCGATGATGCTTGCGCACTTTTCGAGGCCCGCGGCGAGTGCGTCCTGGCGGGTCGCGTCGTTGAGCACAGAGCCGCCTTTGACCGCGTAGAGCACAGGCGGCTCTAGTTTTTCGATGAGCACTCGGTCGAACACGGTCTCGCCCGCGTTGTCGGCCAGGTACAGCACATGGTCCGCGACGGCGAGCGCAGAGCGGAGTTGGGCACGGTCGTCGATCGCGAGCGGGGCCGCCATGATTCGCTCGACCGTTGACCACAGGTCAGGCACATCGTCGCTGACGCCGAAATCGATGATGTTGCCGGCGATGCTGATACGCATCGCCGCGTCCAGCGGGTCCTCGCTCTCGGCGACGAGGGCCGTCAGCTGTGGATACAACGCTAGGGCCGCGCGCGTGCTTTCTGCTTTGGCAGTCGCGTACGGGTCGCTGTCGCCCAACCGCTCTCGTACGAGGCGATGCACCGCGAAGGCGATCTCGGGCGGGGTGGTGCCGGACGGCAAGGACTGGAGAAGCGCCAGCGTTTCGGTCATGACGGCCTGCTGGGCAGCCTCGTCGTCGGTGACCATGCGGGCAGCGCTCAGGGCTTGTCGGAGGAAACACGCGTAGCAATCGAGGTAGGTCCGCACTAGATCGATGATCCTCTCGCTGTGGGTCGGCAGCAGGGCCGAAGGTCCTTGCCGTCAAACCTCGGAATGGGGCATGATGTCTTAAACATCTAGATGCGGAGGGATGCATGCCATACGGGCGTGGTCGAGGTGGCGGAGGCCGCGTGGGAGGTCGCGGAGGAGGCGGAGGCGCCGGGAGAGGCAGTCTGCTCGAACCGGCGGTCCTTGCCGCCCTTACGACTGCGACGTCTCATGGCTATGACCTGCGCGCTGCGGTCGAGGAATTGACCTGCGGCTTCTTAGTCGTCGATCCCGGGGGTTTGTATCGCGCACTTCGTCGGATGGAGGACGACGGGTTCGTGGCCTCGACCTGGATGGAAGGCGAGCATGGACCGCAACGGCGCACCTACCGGATTACCGATGACGGGCGCGAGGTATTGGGCGCCTGGGCTGAGAGGCTCGCCGCCCGGCGAACGGCACTCGACGGAATCCTGCGGGCGATCGACCGATTGGATTGACCAGATGATCCGCCGCGTGTGTTGGCGGACTCAGAAAGCACAACGATTCGTGAGGAGCACCACGATGACTCATTTTGATGGGACTGGACCGAGGGACGAACAATGCACCGCTGAGGGGGACCGTCACTGTCGGCATCGAGGGACCGCCGATTGTCGTAGAAAGGGCGGTCGCGGTCGAGGCGACGGCTCATGCCGTCGAGAGAACGCGAGCCAAGGGACTGCACGTACGACGGCGAGCAAGTCCATCGGCGGGGAGCCTGTTTCTGTCACGTCCATCGCCGTGTGTGCCGAGGGGCCGGCTTTGTCGGACCCGGTTCACGAGCGTTTCGGACGCGCGGGGTGCTTTCAGTTGGTCAACCCGGAGACCATGACCGCCGTCGTCATCTCTAACGACGAGAACCGGAGCGGAGCAGAGGGGGCAGGCATCGGGGCGGTCGAGCTACTTGCCGAGCACGGGGCGCAGGCGGCGATCGTGACCAAAGTGGGACCGAAGGCGGCCGACGCCTTCCGGCGCGCAGCCATCCCTGTGTACGCGGCCGCGGGTATGACCGTCCGTGAGGCGGTCACCGCGTTCAGCCGAGGCGAGCTGACCCGTCTCGATCTTGGATGAGGCGGCATGGATGAAGCGTTGCGGATGAAGCCGATCACGATCGCGGTCGCTTCGGGCAAGGGCGGGACGGGCAAGACTCTCGTGGCCACCAACTTGGCCGTGCTCGTCGCTCGCACCGGGGTGCGCGTGACGCTGGCGGACTGCGACGTGGAGGCACCCAATGATCACCTCTTCTTCGACGTCCACCCCGATCTGAGGGTTGTCGAGGTCCCGATCCCCGAGGTGCTCGCCGGCACCTGTCCGGAGGGATGCACCGTGTGCCGCGACACCTGCCGATTCGGGGCGATCCGCATGCTCGGGGGCGGGCCGGTCGTGTTCCCCGACCTGTGCCACAGTTGCGGGGCGTGCGTCGACGCATGTCCGTCTAGGATGCTTCAAGAACGCCAGGTCCGGGTCGGCCAGACCGGGGCCGGGGCGGTTCAGGACGGCCTGGGGCTCGTGATGGGGCAACTCGACGTTGGCCAGATGAGGGCGCCGACTGTCATCGGGGCAACCCGAGTACGGGCGGACGCCGAGGGCGCCGACGTGGTGATCCTCGATGCGCCGCCCGGGGTGGCATGTTCGGCCGTCGCGACACTTCATGGTGTCGATTTCTTGTTGCTCGTCACAGAGCCGACCTCGTTCGGCCTGCACGATTTGACGTTGATGGTCGAGCTCGCAAGGGAATTGGAACTGCCCATGGCCGTTGTCCTCAACCGGGTCGGGACCGGGGCCGTCGATGTCGCCGGGTACTGCCGGTCGGAGGGAATCTCGATCATTGCTCAGTTCCCCTTCGACAGGGATGTCGCTGCGTGTTATGCGGACGGGGGGCTTCTGGTCGACGGGCATAGCCTCGGCCACCAGTGGTTCTCGGACCTGTGGGAGTCCTTACGCGAGCAGCTGGTCTTAATCGGTTCGGAGGTCCCGGCATGAGAACGCTCGTCGTGGCCTCGGGAAAGGGCGGGACTGGGAAGACGACCCTGTCGGCCGTACTGGTTCGCCTCGCTGCACGTAGTCGTCGGTTGGTAATCGCCGATTGCGACGTCGAGGCCTCCAACCTTCCCGTCGCTCTGCGGGTGGACGTGCTAACTCGATCGCCGTTCGCGGGGAATCCGAGGGCCATCGTCGATGAGGGTATCTGCGAGGGCTGCGGGGATTGTCTCGGCGGATGCCGCTTCGACGCGTTGTCCCTGTCGGATGAGGGCTTCGCCGTCATCGATCCCTGGATGTGTGAGAGCTGCGGGGCGTGCGCGTTGGCATGCCAGGTGGACGCGATCAGCTTCGTCCCGCACCAGGCGGGCGAGATCCTGGTCGGGGAAGGCCCGACCGGGCCGATCGTGTTCGGCTGCCTACGGCCGGGTGAGGATCTCTCGGGCAAACTCGTGACCAGTGTCCGGGAACGTGCCGAGGGGATCGCGAACAAGCTTGGCACCGAGCTCATCGTCATCGATGGTCCGCCGGGTGTCGGCTGCCCAGCCATCGCATCGATCACCGGCGCCAACGGGGTGCTGGCCGTCACGGAGCCGACCCTCTCGGGTGAGCACGACCTGCGGCGACTGGTCGGGCTCGCGCATCAGTTGCAGGTCCCGGTCAAGGTCGTGTTGAACAAGGCCGACCTGTCGGAAACAGGAGCGGAGCGGATCCGGGCAGCGTGTCGAGACCTGGGCCTCGAGTTCGTGGGCGAGGTGGCGTTCGACGTGGATCTGCCGCTGGCACTCGAAGCGGTTGCCCAGGGAGAAGACCCGCCGTCGAGTCTGGACACGTTGACGTCCGTGCGATCGTTCCACTCGATCTGGTCCCGTCTGGAGCCGTGGGTCGACGGATGAGCTTGGCCTCGGGTAGACAAGGTCGTCGGCGAGTTTCCCCTCCAAGCCTTCCCGGAGGTCTTCCGCGCCCGAACGAGTTAGGGTGATGTAATGACCATACCCTCGCCCGTAGAAGCCCCCCATCCCACCACAGCACCCTCGATTCGTTGGGGCATAATCGGCGTCGGCTGGATGGCCGATCAGTTCGCCAACGGGGTCAACGACTTCACCGAATCGACCGTTCACGCCGTGTCGTCGCGTTCGCTTGAGAAGGCGGAGGCCTTCGCCCAGAGCAACTCCGTCGCCAAGGCGTACAGTTCCGTTGAGGAGCTCGTCGCGGACCCCGATATCGACGTGATCCACGTCGCGAGCCCCCACAGCTACCACCTCGCCAACGCGCTTGAGGCGATTGCCGCAGGCAAGAACGTCCTGGTCGAGAAGCCCATCTGCCGCAACGTGGCCGAGGCCCGCACGTTGATCGACGCCGCGCGCGCCGCGAACGTCTTCGTCATGGAGGCCATGTGGACGCGCTACTTACCGCACATGGTCGCGCTCAAGAAGGTGATCGCAGACGGCGAGATCGGGGAGATCATCGCCCTGCAGGCTGATCACGGCCAGGTCTTTCCGTTCGTTCCGGGGAGCCGGTGGTGGGAGCCCACCCTCGCGGGCGGCGCGTTGCTCGACCTCGGCGTGTACCCGGTTGCCTTCGCCCACGACATTCTCGGCGTGCCGAGCTTCATCGCCGCCGCCGGTCAGATGACACAGACCGATGTCGACGGCCAGGTCAGCATCATCTTCGGCTACGGGGATAGGACGCAGGCGTCGCTTCAGACGACGCTGTGGTCACAGACCCCGACCGTCGCGTCGGTCTCGGGAACCGAGGGCCGCATCGAGATCGCGGGGCCGTTCTACCGCGAGGCCTCCTTCCGGGTCTTCACCGCCAGCGGCAGCCGCGAGGTCCCTTACCTCGGCGTCACGAATGGCTACGCGTACGAGGCGGCGGAGGTCGCCCGGCGCATTACCGCGGGCGAGAAGCAGAGCCCGGGTATGACGCCCGAGATGACGCTTGAGGTGATGGCCAGTCTCGACGAGATCCGTCGACAGATCGGACTGACCTACCCGGGGGAGTAGCGCGCGCGGCGGTAGCGTATACGCTGTGTCCTCCATACGAGCGTCCCTTGATCCGCGGCAGGTGCGTCGCAGCGCGGGTCGTGGTTGGTGCCGCATGGGAATTTCCTCGGCGGCTCCACTGACCCAGGCCTTCTGTCATGGATAGAGACTCCCCAGGGTCTGCGAGAATGTGCGAATGACCGTCCCCCAGGCAACCGTCGCGGATTGGGTCGCGTCCCTCAAGGAAGCCATCGATGGTGAGGTCGACGCCTCCACGAGGCGTCGGGCCGAGTACTCGACGGACGCCTCGAACTACCGTGTGGTCCCCGAGGTCGTGGCTTTCCCCCGGGACGCGGACGACCTTGTCTCCGCCCTTCGCGTCGCCAGGGAACTGGGGGCGCCGGTGGCAATGCGAGGTGGTGGGACGTCCATCGCGGGTAACGCCATCGGTCCGGGTATCGTGCTTGACACCTCGCGGTACATGGACAAGGTCTTGTCGGTCGATCCCGAGCGGCGATCGGCGCGCCTCCAGCCCGGTGCCGTCCTCGCCCAGTTGCAGCGCGAGGCCGGGAAGTACGGCCTCCGGTTCGGACCCGATCCGTCAACGGTCACCCGAGCAACCATCGGGGGGACGATCGCGAACAACGCCTGCGGGCCGCGCGCCCTCGTCTACGGGAAGTCGGCGGACAACGTGCTCTCCCTCGATGTAGTCGATGGGAAGGGGAATCGCTTTGTCGCGGCGGACGACCTCTCAGTCGTCCCCGGGCTTGAGGAATGGGTCAAGGCCCACCTCGCCCTCATCCGGAGGGAGTTTGGCAAGACCACGCGTCAGGTGGCCGGATACTCCCTCGAACACCTCTTGCCCGAGAACGGCTGCCATATCGGCCGTTTCCTTTCCGGGAGTGAAGGGACCTTGGCGACCATCGTCGAGGCGGAGGTCCGCCTGGTCAAGCCCCTCAAGTGCGTCCTGATGGGGGCCTTCGGCTATGAGGACATGCCCTCAGCGGCGGACGCCGTCGTCTCCATGCTCGCGTACAAGCCCCAGGCGATCGAGGGTTTCGACGCCACGCTCATCGACAGGATCCGGGCCGCCAAAGGCTCCGTGTCCATCCCCGAGCTTCCCGGGGCTGCCAGTTTCCTTTTTGTCGAGACCGGGGGCGACACGCCCGAGGAGGCCGCAGAGGCCATGAAGGGTATCGCCAAGGACTCGGGGGCGCTGGCGTATCGGATCGTCCCGGACGCCAGGGAGGCCGCCCGGCTCTGGACCATCCGCGCCGATGGGGCTGGCCTCGCCGGCCGGACAGAGGAGAACGTCGAGGCCTGGCCGGGTTGGGAGGACGCCGCCATCCCTCCCCGTAACCTCGGCAACTACCTCAGGGACCTCGACGCCCTCTTCGATCGCCACGGCATCTCGGGGCAGAGGTACGGGCACTTCGGCGAGGGGTGCGTGCACATGCGCCTGGACTTCCCGCTTAGGAATGACGTCAAGGCCTTCCGGGACTTCGTGGAGGCCGCCGCGGACATTGCCGTCAAGCACGAGGGGACGATCACCGGCGAGCACGGCGATGGACGCGCCCGGAGTGAACTCCTACCCCGGCAGTACTCGCCGACTGCGATCCAGGCCTTCGCCGAGATCAAACACTTCTTCGACCCCGCGAACCTTCTCAATCCCGGCCTGATCGTCGATCCCCTGCCTCTGGACGCCGACCTTCGCCGACCGTACGCCCCTGTCGTCGAGCGGGGCACGGGATTCGCCTTCCTTCACGACCACGGCGATCTGTCCGAGGCCGTGCACCGATGCACGGGGGTGGGCAAGTGTCGCGCGGACTCGATCTCCCAGGGGGACGGTTTCATGTGCCCGAGCTACGCGGCGACGAAGGATGAGAAGGACGCCACCCGGGGGCGGGCCCGGGTGCTCCAGGACGCCATCAATGGCTCGCTCATCGGGGGTCTTACAGCACCCGAGGTGCTCGAGTCCCTCGACCTCTGCCTGAGCTGCAAGGCATGCTCGGCGGACTGCCCGTCGGCCGTGGACATGGCCGCCTACCGCGCGGAGGTCCTCCACCGCAAGTACAAGGGTCGCATCCGGCCGATCATGCACTACTCGCTCGGATGGCTCCCCCGGTGGCTCAAGGTCGTCGGCCTCGCCCCATGGGTGGTCAACCAGTTCATGAAACCCAGGCGGATTGAACGCATCATCGTCAGACTCGCTGGCCTCGACACCAGGCGCCACATGCCCCGCTTCGCCACGAAGCCTTTCCGCCGGAGCGCGGCCGCTCGTACCCGACGCACCAGCGACAGCACCCCTGACCCGCGCCGGGTCCTCCTGTGGGCGGACTCGTTCAGTGACGGAATGGCCCCCGAGATTCCCCATGCGATCCTCACGGTTCTCGAAGACGCGGGTTTCGAAGTCATCGTCGCCGAGGGTCAGGCGTGCTGCGGCATCACCTGGATCTCGACCGGCCAGCTCGATGGGGCACGGAAGAGGCTGAGCCACCTTCTGACCGTCCTAGGCCCCTTCGCCGTCAATGGGATTCCGATCGTCGGGGTCGAACCGTCCTGCACGGCAACCCTTCGCAGCGATCTGGTGGAACTCCTTCCGGACGATCCCCGCGCACGGGCCGTCGCCAGTGGCACCTTCACTCTCGCCGAAATCCTCACGGGCCGTGCCCCCGTCGCCCCCCTCCCCGACTGGAAGCCCCCAAAGCTGGACGATGTCAACGCGGTGGTCCAGCCCCACTGTCATCACTACTCGGTCATCGGATTCGAAGCCGACCGCGAACTGCTCGACAAGGCCGGCGCGACCGTCACGGAGGCCTCCGGCTGCTGCGGCATGGCCGGGATGTGGGGCACCACTGAAGATCACTACGAGACGTCGGTCGCCGTCGCGAACAACTCGCTCCTGCCGGCACTCAAGGACGCGCCGAAGGGCTCGATCTACCTTGCGGACGGGTACTCCTGTCGCACCCAGGCGGACGACCTGGCTGACGTCTCGGGTCTTCATCTGGCTCAGCTTCTGGCCGCCCGGATCGAGGATCGGAACAAAGCCGAGGTAGAGCCCACCAGCAATCCAGCCAAGTAGCCGACCGGCGAGGCGCTCGCGCTGCCGCTAGTCGAGCGATCCGAGAAGCTTCTCCATGTGGGCGTTTAGCTGCCCGGATTCCACCAGGAAGCCGTCATGCCCGACGTCGGAGTCGACGGCTACAACCAGGGCCGGGATCGTAACCCTAGCGAGGGCCTTCTCGATTCCCCCGCGGTCACGGCTGACATCGTGGGACAGGATAGCCTTGGCCAGCGTCACGTAGGTGTTGGCGTCAAAACGTCGGGCGAGTTTGCGCGCGTGGTGCTCAAGGTAGGACTGGGTGGCGAACCGTCCTCCCCGTCCAATAGGGTCCTCCTCGTCCTGAAATAAGCGGCCGAAGCGGGAGCCGAGCTCTCCTTCCGAGAGGTAGGTCGCGTGGGCGATCATGCGGGCGATACCCATGCCAACGTGCGGGCCGTCGTTGCGGCGGCTGTCCCTACCGGAGCGATGGCCCGGTGATGAGCCGCCAAGATTCGATACCGAGGCGCTCGGAAAGGGCGGTCTCTGCCCGGACCATGTTTCGCAGGGCGAGGAAGGGAAACCGCGAGCCCCAGGGGGTGACCATCCTCGTGAAGGGAAGACGGGCCCGTCGATCCTTGGCAGCCTCCGACGACGTTTGCGCAGACGACGAAGTACCTGTCGGAATCGATCGGCCCACCGGGTCCGACCATCGAGGTCCACCACCCGCCGGTGTGATGCCCCTCCTCGGCTGGGCCAATCACGGGGGAGTCCCCGGTGAGGGCATGGGCGAGGACCCACATAGGCCACAAATGAGAGCCAGGTCACATTCGTGACCCTTTCGCCTTACCGGGTGGGGGACGTACCATCGAAGGGAACACGCTGCTTGCTGGGGAGTAGTGCTCGGCACGGCGGGGACACCCGTCCGATGACGAAGGCGGATGAGAAATGACCAGTGAGGGCAGAGTGGATCGGGTTAACGTCGCTTCGTTGGGTGTGGGAGTACGAACACGCCTCACTTGGGCTGCGACAGCATTGGCACTCGCGAGCCTGCTCACCGTGCTCGTCTCTCCTGCAGCCGACGCCGAT
The DNA here is from genome assembly GCA_964610155.1 of uncultured Demequinaceae bacterium. Lineage (GTDB taxonomy): Bacteria > Actinomycetota > Actinomycetes > Actinomycetales > Demequinaceae > JAFGBM01. The sequence goes on along the minus strand of CAZSUY010000001.1, from coordinate 120,616 downwards.
AGTTATCCCGGGGCCTCCCAGGTGAACGCGGCCAAAGCCGCGGTACGTAATCAGGCCTCGACCGTCGCCGATCTGGACGCCGCCATCGTGACCCTGGAGAAAGCGATGGAGGAGGCGGAGATCGCGGTCTACACCACCCAGGAGGAGTACACCCAGGCTCAGTGGGAGAACATCGAGGCGCAACGACAGTTGTTCGCGGCAAACAACAGGGCCGACGAGGCCGAGCGTTCGCTAGAAGACGCACGAACAGACCTTGCCATCATCGCCATGTTGTCCTACCGAGAGGGAGGTTCCTCCGGTTCGTTCCAGGCGATCATGACGGCGGATGGTTTCGAGGATGTCATCGTTCGATCGGAGGCCATCGACCGCGCATCGCGCGATGCCGCACTCGCGATCGAGCAAGTGCGTGCGGCCGAACTGGTGGCGAGCACCATGCGTCGGTTCTCCGAGGAGGCAGCGAACACCGCGGTCGAGGCTGAAATCGCCTCTCGGGAGGCATACGCCGCCGCCATCGCGGCGGACAAGGCCGCCAAGATTGCCTTCGCGGAAACGACGGCGATACGGGAGGAGGCCGTGGCCCGCCTTGCCCAATTGCGCCGGGTGTCATCTTCGCTCGAGAGTCAACGACAGGCCGGATTGGCGCGCGCGAGGGCGGCGTGGTCCGGCGGCTCATCTTCCGGCGGCTCATCTTCCGGTGGGACATACACGGGAGGTAGTGTCCCTCCGACGGGGGGAGTTGTCCGCGGGAGTGCCGCGCAGGGCGAGACAGCCAAGGCCTTTGCCCTGGCTCAACTCGGTGAACCGTATGTGTACGGAGCGGCGGGGCCAAACGCCTGGGACTGCTCGGGCCTGACCATGGTTGCCTGGAGGAACGCTGGGGTGAACATCCCACGGTCGTCCAAGGCTCAATACAACTACCTGGCCAAGGTCACCTACGCGCAGCTCCGGAATGGCGATCTCATCTTCTGGGGAACGAACCGGAGCGCGAGCAGGGTCTATCACGCTTCCATGTACATCGGCAACAACATGATCGTCGAGGCCCCACGCCCGGGGTATTCGGTCAAGACCAGGGACTATCGCAACTGGGCGACCTACAACCTCATGCCCTATGCGGGTCGGCCGTAGGAGACCTCTAGGATCGGTGTGCCTTTCGGGGAGTGTCTTTGGCGCGCTCGTATGAGGCGCGGATCTCCTCCTCCGCCTCCTCGCGCTCGACCCAGTGTGCGCCCTCGATGGATTTGCCGGGTTCGAGGTCCTTGTACACCTCGAAGAAGCGTTGCACCTCCAGGCGGTGGTAGTCGCTGATGTCGCTGAGTTCTCGGCGCCACGCGGCCCGCTGATCGGCGATGGGGACGCAGAGGACCTTGTCGTCCCCGCCTGCTTCGTCGCGCATGCGGAACATGCCGAGCGCCCGACATCGGATGAAGCAGCCGGGAAAGGTGGGCTCCTCCAGGAGCACCAGGGCGTCGAGGGGATCACCGTCGAGCCCGAGCGTCCCTTCGATGAAGCCGTAGTCGTCCGGGTAACGGGTCGATGTGAAGAGCATTCGATCGAGCCGGATTCGACCGGTCTCGTGATCGAACTCGTACTTGTTGCGACTCCCCTTGGGGATTTCAATGATGACGTCGAATTCCATTCCAGTCCTTCGTCGAGTCTGTGTGGTCACTATTGTGACGCATAGAGGAGGCGAGTGTGGTGAAAAAGCGATCTAGGGCGGAATTGGTTGGCGTTGTAATCCTCGCATTGTTTGGGGGATATGCCCTAGCTGACGTCAACGACATCGTACCCGGCTGGATCACTGACGATCCCCCAAAGGCCTCGCCGTTGCCGTTTCCGGAGCCCGAGACCTCCCTACCGCTCATTCTTGACCATCCCATCGCGAGCATCGATTCGACGGCTCCGATGCCCTCACCGGCTGGCATCCAACGCCTGGCGGACTCCCTTAATGCCGACTCTAGGGTTGGGAACGGCACCAACCTCGGCCTGATCGTCGTCGACATCGCATCGGGTCAGGTCCTGGCCGACGTCCGGGCAGGAATTCCCCAGGTCCCGGCGTCGAACATCAAGATGTTGACCGCCGCGGCCATTGAGTATGCCGTCCCGCCCGACCGGCGACTCGTCACCTCCATGACCTGGTCCGGCGAAGCCGATGGGGGACCGGCCCGGCTCACGCTCGTCGCGGGCGGGGACATGCTCCTCGTCGCGGGATACGGCCACAGCGGGACGGAGGAAAGCCCCAATGGGTATGCGGGAGTGGCTGATCTTGCCGACAGGGTCGTCGCCTCCCTCGAATCCACCGGGGTCACCACGGTGGACCTTGTTGTAGATGATCACGCCTTTGGTGGGGCCTCCATTCCCGAAAGCTGGACGTGGGACAACGTGACCGAGGGATGGGCCGGCCCGGTCTCAGGACTCGCGATCAACATCGGGCTGGTTCCCGGGACCGAGGACGATCCCGAGCGATACCTCGATCCGAGCATGCAGGTCGGGGAGGTGTTGTCGGACCAGCTCAAGGAGAGAGGCATCGTCGTCAACTCGGTGACCAAGGGGGTGGCGAGAAAAGGAGAAGTCGAATTGGCGTCGGTGGAATCGGCACCGATATCGGATCTGGTGGCGTACATGATCTGGTATTCGGTGAACACCATTGCGGAGGATCTGGTTAAGATCCTGGCCCTCGAGGGTGGACTGGAGGGGTCGACCGAGGCAGGCCTGGCGGAAATCCGCAGGCTTCTCACGGCGAAGGGTCTAGACATGGACGGCGTCGTCTTGGCCGACGGTTCGGGCCTTGCGAGGCAGAATCGGCTATCGCCCCGTGTGGTGGCGGACCTCATCGTCCTTCTTGCACGTGACCCGGACCATGCGTCCCTCCTGGAGCAGTATCCGATTGCGGCCCTTAGGGGAACCCTGTACGACCGGTTCAGGTCGACCGAGGGGGCAGGGGTCGTCCGGGGAAAGACGGGGAGCCTGTCCGGGGTGACCGCCCTGAGCGGGACGGTGGTGACCGCCGACGGAAGGTGGTTGGCCTATTCGATTCTCGCGGACGGCCTGCCCTGGGGCCAGACGAAGCCAAAGGCGGCAATCGATGAGTTTCTGTCGGCCGTGGCCGCCTGCGGGTGCGGATAATGGAGTCATGACGGGAAGTCGCGCATGACCGGTCCTCACCCAGCGGTGGCGGCGGCACGGTCGGCCGTTCGCGAGGCGCTCGAAGGGCTCGAGGCCGGCACTCGGCTGTGGGTCGCCTGTTCCGGAGGGCCGGACTCGCTGGCACTGACCGCAGCGACGGCCTTCGTTGCCAGGAAGAGAGGCTTCGTCGCGGGGGCGATCGTCGTCGACCATGGGCTACAGAAGAACAGCGGCCGAGTAGTGCTCAAGGCGATCGATCAGTGTCGCCTGGCCGGCATGTCGACCGTCTATGTGGAGAAGGTGGCCGTAGGCCGGGACGGCGGGCTTGAGGCCGCGGCCCGCACCGCCCGATATGAGGCGATCGAAAGAAGGGTCATCGCGGAGGGAGGACTCAATCCGCACGTCCTCCTGGGTCACACGATGGATGATCAGGCCGAGACGGTCCTCTTAGCCCTTGCGAGGGGCTCGGGGGCGCGGGCCCTCTCCGGAATGTCGCCGCGAAGGGGCAGCATCCTCAGGCCATTCCTGGGGCTCAGAAGGAGTGATACTGTCGCGGTCTGTGAGGCGATGGAACTCAGCCCATGGTTTGACCCGACGAACGAACCAGATGGGGGGTCGAAGCGATCAGCCTTGAGGGGTAAGGCCATGCCCACCCTCATCGAGGTCCTTGGACCCGGCGCGATCCCCGGTCTCGCACGCTCTGCGGCCCTTCTCCAAGCCGACGCGGACGAACTCGACCGCCAGGCACGAACAGCGCTTCACTCCTCAGCCTCCATAGACGCCTGGCCGATCGACATGCTCGCGACGCTCCCTGAGGCCATCCGGGGAAGGATACTCAAGATGCTCGTGGAGAGACTAGGCGCAGGACCCCTGACGTCGACGCATGTGCGGGCGATCGACCAATTGGTGACGCACTACCGCGGGCAGGGATCGGTATCCCTGCCGGGAGGGTTCGAGGCTCACCGGGAGTATGGGAGGCTAGTCGTCGTCAATCCAGAGGACATGAGGAGACAAGAGACGTGACGACGGAAGACCAGGCCTCGGACCTAGACGACATCATCGCGACCGAGGCAGATATCTCCCTAGCCCTCGATCGTCTGGCAAACGAGATCCGTGCGGACTATCCGGATCCCGCATCCCTCCTCTTGGTCGGGGTGCTCAAGGGAGCGGTCATGGTCATGGCCGACCTCGCTCGCCGCCTGCCTCCGGAGGTGGGCATGGACTGGATAGCGGTGTCATCGTATGGGGCGGGGACCAGGAGCTCCGGGGTGGTGAGGATCCTCAAGGACCTCGATGCCGATCTCCACGAGAGGCATGTGCTTGTCGTCGAGGACATCGTTGATTCGGGTCGTACCCTCTCGTGGCTGCTCGGCAACCTGAGGTCGCGCGGGGCACTATCCGTCGAGGTGGCGACCCTTCTTCGCAAGCCGAACGCGGCCGTCATCGACGTCCCCGTGAAGTACGTGGGCATCGATATTCCGAATGCCTTCGTCGTCGGTTTCGGGCTTGATTACGACGAACGGTACCGGGGGCTTCCCTATGTTGCCGTTCTTGCCCCCCACGTGTATGCCGATAGCGCGGAGTGAGAAGCCCGGACGCGCGGCGTAGAGTCGTCTCACCATGAACCGTCGTAGCCTCTTCCGCCGTCTCATTCCGTGGTTGTTCATCGGAGCCATCTTCATGTGGGCAATGTCCGGCCTCACCGCACCACAGGCCACCCGGATCGACACCTCCAAGGGTTTCGAGTTGCTCGCCTCCAGCAAGGTCGAGCAGGTCAAGGTGGTCGACGGCGACCAACGTGTGGAGATCACGTTCTCCGAGGAAATAGAGGATTACGGTACGCGCGTTCAGTTCTTCTACCTCGCCCCTCAGGGGGAGGCGATCGTCGCGGCGATCGAGGCCGCCGACCCCCCGCTTGGATATAACGCGGAGGTGCCTCAGGGCAACATCTGGGGAACGATCATCTTCACCTTCCTCCCGATCCTTCTGCTCGTCGGCCTCTTCTGGCTCCTGATGTCGAACATGCAGGGCGGCGGTGGACGCATCATGAGTTTCGGTCGATCGAAGGCGACCCTCGTGACGCCCGACACCCCGACGGTCAAATTCGAGGACGTCGCCGGTGTAGACGAGGCCGTCGAGGAACTGAGGGAGATTGAGGAGTTCCTCGAGAAGCCGGCGAAATTCCAGGCGGTTGGGGCCAAGATCCCTAAGGGTGTCCTGCTGTATGGGGCCCCCGGCACCGGTAAGACCCTTCTGGCACGTGCTGTCGCCGGCGAGGCGGGGGTTCCGTTCTTCTCCATCTCCGGATCGGACTTTGTGGAGATGTTCGTCGGGGTGGGGGCAAGCCGGGTCCGCGACCTGTTCGACCAGGCGAAGAAGAACGCGCCGGCGATCATCTTCGTCGATGAGATCGACGCGGTCGGACGGCACAGGGGGGCGGGTCTCGGGGGCGGACACGACGAGCGGGAGCAGACGCTCAACCAGATGCTCGTCGAGATGGATGGTTTTGACGTCAACGTCAACGTCATCCTGATCGCCGCGACGAACCGACCGGACATTCTGGACCCTGCCCTCCTCAGGCCGGGGCGATTCGATCGTCAGGTACCGGTGGATGCCCCCAATCTCAAGGGTAGACAGAAGATCCTTGAGGTTCACGCTATGGGCAAGCCCATCGCTCCGGAGGTGGAGTTTGAGGCGGTTGCCAGGCGAACCCCGGGATTCACAGGGGCCGACCTCGCGAATGTTCTGAACGAGGCCGCGTTGCTCACCGCCCGCCGGGACAAGAAGGTTGTGGATATCTCGGCAATCGACGAAGCGATCGATCGGGTCATCGCCGGGCCCCAAAATCGTTCTCGCGTGATGAACGATCACGACAAGAGGGTCACTGCGTACCACGAGGCCGGACATGCGGTGGTCGCGGCTTCCCTCCACCACACCGATCCCGTCAACAAGGTCACGATCCTGCCCAGGGGTCGGGCGCTCGGTTACACCATGGTCACGCCGCAGGAGGATCGGTATTCCAAGAGCCGCAATCAGTTGCTCGACAACCTTGCACTCTCAATGGGGGGCCGGATCGCCGAGGAGTTTGTTTTCGGTGATCCCTCGACGGGGGCCTCGAACGACATCGCCGAAGCGACGAAGACCGCACGCGAGATGGTGACCCAATTCGGTATGAGCGCGACGATTGGCTCTGTCCAATTGACGGTCGAAACGGGTGAGGTTTTCCTCGGTCGCGACCTGGGGCACGGCCGCGATTTCTCCGAACAGATGGCGGCAAAGATCGATGCCGAGGTCAAGGTCCTCATGGATGGGGCGATGCGGGAGGCCAGCGCCGCACTTGTCCTGAATCGGAAGGTCCTCGACACGCTCGCCGATGAACTCCTGGAGACGGAATCGATCCTCCAGGACCGGCTCGATGTGATCTTCAAGAGCGTGAAGAAGGTGCCGAAACGGAAGGCCTGGTCGTCCGGATTCGTCGAGACGAAGGGGAAGTGATGACAGGAATCGACAAGCCGAGGATTGAGAAGGCCGTCAGGGAGATTTTGCTCGCCATCGGCGAGGATCCGGACAGGGATGGCCTCAAAGAGACCCCCAACCGGGTAGCGCGGTCGTACGAGGAGTTGTTCGCGGGGTTTTCTCAGGACCCGAAGGAGGTGATCTCCACGGTTTTTGAGTTGGGACACCACGAGATGATTCTCGTGCGAAACATCGAGGTCTATTCCGTGTGCGAGCATCACCTGCTGCCTTTCCACGGGGTGGCCCATGTAGCCTATATCCCAGGAGAGAACGGACGGATTACGGGCCTGTCCAAGGTCGCACGGCTCGTCGACGTATTCGCGCGGAGGCCTCAGATCCAAGAGAGGCTCGCCACCGAGATAGCCGATGCCCTGGTGGACACGGTCGGCGCGCGTGGCGTGATCGTCGTTCTCGAATGTGAACACCTGTGCATGTCCATGCGGGGGGTTCGTAAGCCCTCAGCTCGAACGGTGACCTCTGCGGTCAGGGGGATCATGCGAGACACCGCAACCCGGGCAGAGGCGATGAGCTTGATCGTCGGAAAATAGGAGGGAACATGGGCACGCCGCTGTGCCTGGTGATGGGAATACTGAATGTCACTCCCGACTCGTTTTCGGATGGGGGGCGATGGGAGGACATCGATCTGGCCATCGCGAAGGGGCTGGAACTTCGCGATGACGGGGCGGATATCGTCGACGTTGGGGGAGAGTCGACCCGCCCGGGTGCCGAACGCATCGAACCGGGAGTAGAGATGGGGCGAATTCGTCCTGTTGTCAAGGCCCTCGCCGAAGCTGGAGTCGTCGTAAGCGTCGATACCATGCGAGCCTCGACGGCCGCCGCCGCCCTTGATGTCGGCGCGGTGATGATCAACGATGTGTCGGGAGGCCTCGCAGATACAGCCATGGCTTCTCTCGTCGCGGAGGCCGGGGTGGACTATGTCGCCATGCACTGGCGGGCCCAATCCAGCAAGATGGATGCCTTCGATAGGTACGAGGACGTGGTCACGGAGGTGCGGGACGAGCTCGAGGCCCGCGTCGAGGCCTTGGTTGAGGCGGGCGTCGACACTGATCGCATCATCCTGGATCCAGGGCTCGGATTTGCCAAGGTCGCCGAGAGCAACTGGCCGCTACTCGCGCACCTGGGCGGCCTCAAAGACCTCGGACATCGCGTCCTGATCGGGGCATCGCGCAAGCGTTTCCTGGGAACCGTCATGGCGCACGACGAGGGACCCCTGTCCCGCGAGCATGCGACGACGGCGGTGACGGCCCTTGCCGCATCGAGCGGGGTATGGGCCGTCAGGGTCCATGACGTTCAAGCGGCGAGAGACGCAGTTCACGTCGCGGATGCTTGGCAGGCCGCCTGGTAGGGGGAAGGATGGGGGCATGGGAGTAAACGTCTCGCCGTACCTATGGCATGGAATCCAACTCGACATCGTCGTCATCGAGGGCATTGAAGCGATGGCCAGACACGGGGTGTCTCAACAGGAGAAGGAAACCCCACGGAAGTTCCTGGTTGATGTCGTCGTCCACCTCGATACCCGTATGGCCGCCCGCTCGGATGAGATAGCCAAGACCATCGATTATGGGATGGTGGCGAAAGAGGTTGTTACCCGGCTGACTAGAGATCCCGTCGACCTCATCGAGACCGTCGCCGAGGGGATAGCCCGCGGCATCCTGGAGTTGGGCGCGGCGCTCGCCGTCGATGTCGTCGTCCATAAGTCGGGAGTCGACCTCGGGGTCCCCTTCAGTGACGTCTATGTCCAGATCCGCCGGGAGCTAAAGGGCGGGGACATCTGGTCGGACAAGCGGATCGGCTCGTCGGCGGGCCTCGCGGACGATCCCCGGTCCCCGGAGGCCGTTCCGCCCCCCAAGGACATCCTCGATGAGCGGCCCACGGCCCTCATGCATGCGGTCCTCGCCATCGGCGGCAACATCGGCGATGTCGAGTACACGCTCGCGCGTGCCATCGAGGATCTAAGCAGGGTCGATGGGGTCAAGATCGCTGTTGTTTCACCGCTGGTGGCGACCAAGCCGGTCGGCGGGCCACCCCAACCCGACTTCCTCAACGCCGTCGTGAAGATCGAGACGACCCTATCTGCCCGTAGCCTTCTCCACATCTGCCAGGGGATCGAGATGATTCACGGGCGAGAACGATCGGTCAAGGATGGTCCCCGCACCCTGGACATCGACCTCATCGTGTATGGGGATCTGGTCGCATCGGCGCTCGACCTGGTCCTTCCTCACGTCGGCGCGAATCAGAGGGCCTTCGTGCTGACCCCATGGGCGGCCATCGAGCCAGATGCTGTCCTCCCGGCATCGGATGGATCGGCCGGGGGAAGGGTGGCAGATCTTGCGGCTGCGGCACCCGATGCGGCGACCTTGACCGCCGTACAGAATCCTTGGGATCCCTCGGCCGTCCTAGCGGCCAGGGCGGCTCAAGCCGGGATGCCCAGACCAGAGGCCTAGACCGTGGCCCGCTTGACGTGGCGGCGAGTAGGTGCGGTCATCCTTGGACTCGGCTTCCTCAGTTGGGCGGTCAATACCCTCGTCGTGGGGACCAGGTCCCCGGTTCCTATTCCCTGGACTGTTTCTGTCGCGCTGGTCGTGGTGTCCGGTGTGGCGTTGTGGCTCGGTTGGGCGGTGAGGCAGTTCCGTGCGGGGAGGCGTCCCGGACTCGATCCGTTGCGGGCGGCAAGAACGGCAATGTTCTCTCAAGCCGCTGCACTTACTGGGGCGGCGCTCGTTGGAGTGTATGGAGGATACATCGCGGCCCTCGCGGCGGACTGGGGGCACCCCCCGAGGAGGTCCCTCATTGTGACGGCCATCCTCGCCACGGTGGCGTCGGGGTTGCTCCTTTCGGCCGGCTGGATCGCTGAGCGGTGGTGCGCAACGTCGGGCGACGATGAGGACTATTCGGGGGCGTCACCGGAGGCCGCATAGCGCGGCATGACCATGGCCTTGCTTAGTGGCAGACTTGCGACATGACTTGGTTCTCTCCTCCCGGTGTCGCCTGGACATTCGTCTCGCCTCGGTTGGCCACGGCCCGCCTTTTATTGTGGTGGCTGTTCCTGGCTTGTGCCTTCGTTCCTGCCGCCATCGTCTCCTTGAGCAAGGATTCGGCCGTGTTGTGGGCCATCCCGGCCGCGCTTCTGCTGTTGGGTGCCTGGGTCTCCTGGATCATCGTTCGGCAGGTGTCCGCGCATGCGTGGGCCGAGCGCGACGACGACCTTATGGTGAGGCGTGGCCGCATCTTCCGACGGGTCACGGTCGTGCCGTACGGTCGTATGCAGTTCATCGACGTCGAGGCGGGTCCACTCGCCCGAGGACTCGGGATCGCGAGGGTTCAGCTGCACACCGCGTCCCCGGGGAGCGATGCCCATATTTCCGGGGTGCCGACCGAAGAGGCGGCACGCCTCAGGGACCGGCTGACGACCCGTGGTGAGGCGAAGCTGGCCGGGCTGTGAGCACAACAGCATCCGGTGCACCGCGGGATTGGACCCGAGCGCATGTCGTCACCCCCTTCATCAACGCCGTCCAGGTGCTGGGGGTCGCGGCGGTCGCCGTTCTCGCTGGCCTGGGTCAGGGCTCGGGGGGGTTCGGGGGAGGGCCCGCTCTGCTCGTCGTCGTTGGCTGCATCGTCGGGGGGCTGATCCTGGTTGGTGTCGCGTTCCTCGCCTGGAGGGTGAATGAGTATCGCATTGGAGACGACGCTGTCTACCAGCGCAAGGGAATCCTCTTCAAGCAGCAACGCCAGGCGAGGCTCAATCGACTTCAGGCCGTTGACGTGGTCCAGCCGCTCCTTGCGAGGGTCTTTGGCTTCGCCGAGACCAAGATCGAGGTCGCAGGCGGAAGATCGTCGACGATCAGCATCAAGTTCCTCCCCGTGGACGATGCGGAGAACCTCCGTAATGAGGTCCTCGCCCTTGCTGCCGGGCACCCGGGGGCCGTTGCCGGCGGAGGGATTCCCCAGGCTGTCGCGGTAGAGCCCCGATCCGAGAAGCGGGGCCTGGTTGCCGCCGCACCCGAACGGCCGATATTCGCCGTCCCCTTGGGACGCTTGATCGGCTCGATCATGGTGTCATGGACCTTCGTGGCAGTGATTGTCTTCGCTTCGCTCGTCGGAATGTCGATGACCTGGCTTTCCGATGTGGACTCGTCCGCCTCCGATGCGGGAAGTGGGGCAAGTGCCGTCGTGGCCGTCATCAGTGCGGGCCTCATCCTGTGGGCTCGACTGAACGCGAACGCGAGTTTCACGGCGGGGATCGCGGCCGATGGGATCCGGCTCTCTCATGGATTACTCGACACGCGACGTCAAACCGTTCCGCCAGGCCGGGTTCAGGCTCTAGCCATCAAGCAATCGCTCCTCTGGAGGCGTTTCGACTGGTGGAAGGTGACGCTCAACGTCGCGGGCTACCAGGATCAGCAGGAGGCGGTCTCGACCCTGCTCCCTGTGGGGCCACGCCAACAGGCGCTCGACGCCCTCTGGCTCGTCCTGCCCGACCTTGGGGACCCCGATCCGGCGGGGACCATCTCCTCCGCGATGGTTGGGATCGGATCTGAGAATGGCTTCACGGCGAGCCCGGGGAGGTCGTGGATCTTCGACCCGTTCCAGTGGAGGAATAGAGGGGTTCGGGCGACGGAGCGGGCACTCCTCGTTAGAAGGGGTCTCTTCGTGCACGAGTTCTTCGTCGTCCCACACGAACGTACCCAGTCCCTTGCGATCCGCCAGGGACCTCTCCAGCGATGGCTTCGTCTCGCGACGATCGAGATTCACTCGACCAAGGGAGCAGTCACACCCGTCGCCGGACACCTCGACATCTCTGACGCCATTGCGCTCATCACCGACCAGGCCGACCGTGCGCGCGAAGGCCGAAAGCGTCAGACCTCCGAGCAGTGGATGGAGGCGGTCTCTCGTTGAAGCCGGGCCGTCTCGATGTCGGCGTCGTTGGAGCGGGGCGCGTCGGAGCCGTGTGGGGTGCGGCCCTGGCAGGGGCTGGTCATCGAGTCGTGGGGGCGTCGGGCGTCTCGGACCAGAGTTCCAGCCGAATCGAGGCGCTCCTTTCCGGGGTGCCGCGCCTCGATCCCGAAGCCGTCGTCCGGCTGGCCGACCTTGTCCTACTCACCGTTCCCGATGACGAGATCGCCGGACTCGCCTCCGGACTGGCTTCCGTCGGGGCTTGGAGGCCGGGGCAGATCGCGGTTCACGCCTCCGGGGGGTTTGGGGTCGGGGTTCTTCAACCGGCCGCGGAAGCGGGGGTCGCCTGCCTCGCCATCCATCCGGCGATGACCTTCACGGGGACCTCTCTCGATCTGGTTCGCATGCGCGAAGCGGTCTTCGCGATCACCGCGCCGCCGGCGCTCATTCCCATTGCCCAAGCGTTGGTCGTCGAGTTCGGGGGTGAGGGGGTCATCGTGGCCGAGGAGGCTCGACCTCTGTACCACGCGGCGATCGTGCATGGGGCGAATCACGTGGTGACCGCGGTGATGCAGGCCGCGGAGGCGCTCTCCCGGTCCGGCATCGAGGATCCGGGAAGGCTCCTCACCCCACTCGTTCTCGCATCGATCGAAGGGGCGCTCGGCGGGGGGGTCGGCGGGGCGGGCAGGGGATTCGAATCCCTGACGGGACCCGTTGTTCGCGGTGATTCTGGCACGGTTGCCGCACACATGGCCGCGCTCGAGCCCTTTCCCCATACCCTCGAGACGTATCGTGCGCTCTCCAAGGCGACTGCGCTCCTCGCCCGTGAATCCGGTCGAATATCTGCCACGGAATACGCTGGAATCATGGAAGCGTTGGGAGGTGCCTGATGCGGGTAGCGCGAACCGTCTCGGAGCTCACCTCGGCCTTGCCCGAAGGCCACCGCGTCGTCGTGATGACCATGGGTGCCCTTCACGACGGCCACCTCGCCCTGGTACGACAGGCTCGTACATACGGGGATAGCGTCATCGTCACGATTTTCGTCAACCCGCTCCAGTTCACCGATGCAGCCGACCTCGACCGCTATCCACGCACGCTCGAAGCCGACTGCGCGCTCCTTGCCACGGAAGCCGTCGAAGTCGTGTACGCCCCAGAGGTCGAGGACATGTACCCAAATGGAGATCCGATTGTCACGGTATCGGCGGGGCGGATCGGAGAGATCTTCGAAGGTCTCCATCGTCCAGGCCACTTCGACGGGGTCCTGACGGTCGTCCTCAAGTTGCTTAATCACACCCTCGCCGATGTCGCCCTTTTCGGAGAGAAGGATGCGCAGCAACTGATCGCCATACGGGCGATGGTGCGCGACCTGGCCCTCCCCGTAGAGATCGTCGGGGTACCCACAGTGAGGGAGGCCGACGGCCTAGCGCTCTCCAGCCGTAATCGATTCCTCAGCGCAAGCGAACGGGAGACCGCCCGCGCCCTGAGCGGCGCACTCATGGAGGGCGTCCGGATGGCGACGGAGGGCGAATCGGTCGAAGGGGTACTCGCGGCTGGGCATGCCGTCCTTTCGGGGGTACCGGGCCTCAGCCTCGACTACTTTGCCGTGATCGATCCTGTGTCGGCGGAAGCCGCGCCGAGCGACTACCGTGGAGACGTCGTGATTGCAGTTGCGGCTCGCGTGGGTAGAACGCGCCTCATCGACAACATGCCTGCGTCTATTCAGGGAGACTCAAAGTGACGTTCAAATCCCTTATGCGGCCAATGATGATCTCCAAGATTCATCGGGCGACGGTCACGCAGGCCGACCTCCATTACGTCGGATCGATCACCATCGATGCAGCGCTCATGGAGGCCGCGAACCTGTTCCCCGGTCAGCGGGTTGATGTCCTCGATGTCACCAACGGAAATCGCCTTACGACCTACGCAATCCCGGGAACGCACGGGACGGGACAGATATGCATCAATGGCGCGGCGGCGCACCTCATCCACCCCGGAGACATCGTTATCGTCCTTTCCTACGGCTACCTGAACGATGACGAGGCCAGCAGGTATACGCCAGTCGTGGTATTCGTGGATGACAAGAACCACATCGTGAAGGTGGGAAGCGAGCCGGGGGAGGTCCCCGTCGATAGCGATCTCGAACGCTCCGGTCGACAGATTTCGGATTTCCACAAGTCCGGCTGGCCGGGGTACAAGGGATGAGTTTCGCACGACGACTTGTCGCCCCGGAGCCCGGGTGGGTGGCGGAAGCGGATGTCGTGGTGGTGGGTTCGGGTGTCGCTGGCTTGACGGCGGCCCTGGAGTTGCGAACCAAGGTCAACCACGTTCTTATCGTCACGAAGGGGATCCTGTCGTCCGGGTCGACGATCTGGGCGCAGGGGGGCATCGCCGCAGCCCTCGATGCGACGGACACCCCAGAGGCGCACCTTGACGACACACTCGAGGCCGGGGGTGGGCTCTGCAGCGTCCCAGCCGTCGACGTACTGGTGCGGGAGGGGCCGGACCGGGTACGGGAACTCATGAAGAGGGGGGCGCGGTTCGACCTCAAGACCGATGGAGGCGTCTCCTTGACCAGGGAAGGTGGCCATCACGCGGACCGCATAGTGCATGCCGGTGGTGACGCCACGGGGGCGGAGGTCTCCAGAGCCCTGATCGCCCAGCTTGAGGCCGTGCGCAATGACCCTGGGATCGAGGTCATCGAGCACGCCCTTGTGGTCGACCTTCTCACCGCGAAGCCCGATGCCGATGGCCGGCCGGGTCCCGTCTGTGGGGTGACCCTCCACGTCATGGGGGAGGGGACAAGGGACGGTATCGGGGCTTCAACGGCGAAGGCCGTGATACTTGCGACGGGTGGAATCGGCCAGGTCTACAGATCCTCTACGAATCCTGCGAGCGCGACGGGAGACGGGATCGCGATGGCCCTCCGGGCCGGGGCCACGGTTGCCGACCTGGAATTCGTTCAGTTCCACCCGACGGTCCTCTGGCTTGGGGCCGGGGCGAGGGGGCAACTCCCCCTCATCTCCGAGGCCGTCAGGGGCGAAGGGGCCTTCCTCATCAACTCCGATGGCAGGCGTTTCATGCCAGACCTTCACCCGATGGCGGAGTTAGCGCCGCGGGACGTGGTCTCCCACGCGATTGTCGAGCAGATGGCAGAGACTGGGGAGGATAACGTCTTCCTCGACGCTCGTCACCTAGACCCGGATTTCATCAGGCATCGGTTCCCGACCATCCAGGAGGCGCTTGCCGAGCATGGGCTTGACCTCGCGACCGACCTGATCCCAGTGGCTCCCGCTCAGCATTTCCATTCCGGGGGCGTGCTGACGGATCTCAAGGGGCAGTCCGATCTGACGGGCCTCTACGCGGCCGGAGAAGCCGCCTGCACCGGCGTTCACGGCGCGAATCGCCTGGCATCAAACTCGTTACTCGAAGGGCTCGTATACTCGCATCGAGCCGCCGACGATATCGCGGCAAGGGTCTCGTCGGGGGAACTCGTCAACCACGATCCGGTTAGTCGACCCGGCACGCAAGGCCTTCTACCAGCGACCGATCGCCAGCGCATCCAGAAACTGGCCCACAAGGGGGTCGGGCCGGTGCGAGACGGCGAGGGCCTCGACGCGGCCTGGCAGGAACTGAGAGAGATCCGGCGTCCGGGGCGGTTCACTGATTCCAGTGTTGAGGTAGCCCCTCAGACGGCGGAGTGGGAGACGACCAGTGTTGCACAGACGACGGCGGGCATCATCTCGGCCTCTCAGGTTAGGAAAGAGAGTCGAGGGGGTCATTTCCGCCGCGACTTCCCCACTCGCAATGATGAGGAATGGAAGGTGAGGCTTGCCGTTCACTTTGATGTCGATCACCGGCTTCAGGTGGCATCCGTTCCCCTTGAGCGGGAGGGGTCCTAGGCGAGCGACAGGAACATCTTCTCTAGGCGATCCCGCGCCTGACGGCCGGATTCGCCCTCAACCTGGCAGCGCTGAAGTCCGGCGGCGATCAGGGTGAATCCTGCCCGATTGATTGCTTTCGACACCGCAGCCATCTGGGCGAGAACGTCTCCACAGTCACGATCCTCATCGATCATCCGTAGAACCCCATCGAGTTGGCCCCGGGCGCGCTTGAGACGGTTAACCATTGGTGTGAGGTCGTCTTTGGAAAGGTGGACTTCTTTCATCTCCAGGCTCCTTGCCGTTGGACACCGATCCCAAATTTACTCGGAATACCCCGGTACGCATACGAGGAAAATGGTGTCCGAGTTGCGGATTCTCTACGAAGGGGAACAATGGTCGCGTGACGATGCCGGAAACCCAGGACCAGAATGAGTCTCTCGACGCCACGTGGCTGACCGATACGGTATCGCGTGCGCTCGACGAGGACCTTGGGGGAAACCCCGGGAAGGACGTGACGACGCAGGCGCTCATCGATCCAGAAGCGTCCGTGACCGGCGAGATGGTGGCCCGGGAGGCGGGGGTGGTCGCCGGAATCCCCGTGATCTCCGAGGTTCTCTCCCAGGTGGCCCATCGTTTTGGGCTCGACATCCCTTGGGTCGGTGCGCTTCTTGAGGACGGAGACCGCGTCGGTCCAGGCGACGTCATCGCAGAGATTGCGGGCAATGGGCGCGTCATCCTGACCGCGGAGCGTACGATCCTCAACTTCATGTGTCGAGCCTCGGGCATCGCCACACACACCAGGAGATGGGCGGATGCGCTCGAGGGCACGGGCACAAAGGTGTTGGATACCCGCAAGACCATCCCGACCTTCCGAGAGTTTGAGAAATACGCGGTCCGTTGCGGGGGTGGCGTCAATAAGCGTATGGGTCTATTCGATGTCGCGATGATCAAGGACAACCATGTGATTGCTGCCGGAGGGGTCGGGAATGCGATCAAGTCGGTGCGGGGAGGATTCCCCGATGTCGCGATCCAGGTCGAGGTCGAGCGACTCTCCCAGGCCATCGAGGCGATCGAGGCGGGGGCGCTCTTCCTGCTGCTCGACAACATGCCGGACTCGGGGATGCTCGAGATCATCGAGTATGTGCGATCCCGGGAGGTCGAGGACGGGACGATTCTTCTTGAGGCAACGGGAGGCATGACCCTTGAGCGGGTCGCCTCCATCGCCGCAATCGGCGTCGACTACATCTCCGTCGGCTCCCTCACTCACTCCTCGGACAGCCTCGACCTCGCGCTTGACCTTCACTGAAAGCCCTTGAGGCGCGGCGGCGACCGAGCTATCCGCCGGTACCCTTAGGGACGTGAGCGACGAACCCGACCTTCCCGAGCAGATGCGCGTGCGACGGGAGAAGCGAGACCGCATCCTTGCCTCCGGGGGTGAGGTGTACCCCGTCGCCGTCCCCCGAACAGACGAGATCTCCGCGGTCAAGGCCGCACATTCCCACCTGGAGGCCGGGGTCGAGACCGAAGATGTTGTGGGAGTGGCGGGACGCGTCGTATTCGTGAGGAATACGGGCCGTTTGGTTTTTGCGACCATCCAGAATGGAGAGGGGGAGCGTCTTCAACTCATGGCGAGCGAGGATGGTGTCGGGCCGGAGTCTCTTGCCGCATTCAAGGTGGACATCGACCTGGGCGATCACCTGTTTGCCCACGGTCGGGTCATCTCCTCCAAGCGCGGAGAGGTTTCCGTGCTCGTGGACGACTGGCGTCTGGCAGCCAAGGCCCTGCGACCGCTTCCGGTGCTTCACAAAGACTTGTCGGAGGAGTCCCGCGTCAGGCAGCGGCACGTCGACTTGATTGCCCGTCCCCTCGCACGGGAAATGGTGAAGCACAGGGCCGGTGTGGTCCGATCCCTAAGGGAGTCCCTGCACACACAAGGATTCCTTGAGATCGAGACCCCCATGCTCCAGACCCAGCCGGGTGGGGCGACGGCCCGCCCCTTCATCACCCACATGAACGCCTTTGATATCGACCTGTACCTGCGGATCGCCCCGGAACTGTTCCTCAAGCGCGCGGTGGTCGGAGGCATCGAGAAGGTTTTCGAGATCAACCGGAACTTCCGCAACGAGGGGGCAGACTCTTCCCACTCGCCCGAGTTCTCCATGCTTGAGGCCTACGAGGCCTATGGCGACTACTCCTCGATCGGCACCCTCACCCGCAACCTCGTTCAGACCGCGGCGCGTGACGTGTTCGGGGACACGACGGTTGAACTGGCCGACGGCACTAATTACGAATTTGGCGGGACCTGGGCTGAGATTGGCCTATACCCCTCCCTGTCCGAGGCGCTCTCCGAGGAGGTTCTCCCCGAGACCGAGGTGACATGGCTCAAGGAGCGGTGTCGCTCCGCAGGGGTCCTCTTCGATCCAAAGCGAGCCTCCCATGGCATGCTCGTCGAGGCCCTGTGGGAGCACCACGTCGGGGAGCACCTCGTTGCGCCCACCTTCGTCCGGGACTTCCCCGTTGACACTTCACCCCTCACCAGGGATCACCGGATGATCGCCGGCGTCGTCGAAAAGTGGGACCTCTATGTCCGGGGTTCTGAACTTGCGACGGGATACTCCGAGCTCGTCGACCCCATCATTCAGCGTGAGCGTCTCGAGCAACAGGCGAATCTCGTGGCCCAGGGCGACGACGAGGCGATGAGTGTCGACGAGGATTTCCTTGCCGCGATGGAGCATGGGATGCCACCGGCTGGCGGAATGGGAATCGGAATCGACCGGCTCCTTATGGCTCTGACGGGATTGGGGATTCGCGAGACGATCCTCTTTCCTCTCGTCAAACCTGCCGATGGGGCGTAAGGGAGAAAGGCGAGACGACGAGCCGGGTTTTGACGGCCCATCGAGGTCATGCCATTCTGGGGAGCAAGCGAAAGAGGTAATGCGATGGCGCAAAGGGTCCAGGTTATTCTCATCGACGACGTTGATGGGGGCCATGCGGATGAGACCGTGAGCTTCGCGCTCGACGGTGTGTCATACGAGATAGATCTCGCCACCGCGCGAGCGGAGGAATTGCGTGCCTCACTCGAGCCGTGGGTGACGCAAGCACGGCGTGTCGGTACCCGGTCGACCCGGGGGTCGCGTCCGGGGAGATCTCCGGAGGTTGCCATGATCCGGGCGTGGGCCAAGTCCAACGGGTTGGCCGTCAACGAGCGCGGCCGCATCCCGGCCGAAGTGCGTCAGGCGTATGCTGCACGCTCGGTCTAGACCGGGTCCGCTCCTTGCGTCGCCCAGGCCAACCAGACTGAGGGTGCAACATGTCGGCACGGTGGTGGTGGGGAACGTATCCCGAGGCAGGCCTCGGTACGCCGACGGGCCTTGGTGAGGGCCTATGGAGCATGACCCCGGGGGGCACGGAGGCAGTCCTCGCGCTTGAGTTACCCGCTCCTACCTTCATCGTCGCCCATCCCGACCTCCCCCTCCTGTATGTCGTTACCGAGGAGGAGCGGTCGACGGTGGTCTCCGTCGATATCAGTGAACCTGACCGACCGACACCACTTGGGAGCGTCACGACCGGGGGAACCGATGCCTGCCACGTTCTCCTTTCACGCGACACCCTGACCCTCTACGTTTCGCACTATACGAGTGGCGAGGTGGCGGTCATTCCCCTGTCGGCTGACGGGAGACTCGCCGTCGATGTCCCGATCCAGGTACTCCCCAACTCGGGCGGGGGCCCGGTGCCCCTGAGGCAAGTCGGACCTCACGCTCACTTTGCCGGGTACGCGCCGAGCACTGACACGCTCCTTGTGACCGACCTCGGTACCGATGAGTGTCGACGGTATGCCATCCTGCCGGATGGATCGCTCCGACCCGATGGGGTCGCGGTACACCTGCCACCGGGTTCGGGTCCACGGCATTTCGCGGTTCGAGGCGACCTCATCTATGTCACCTGCGAGCTCGACCACACCGTCACTACCCTGAGGTGGGATGTCGATTCCCGCACCGCTAGCCTCGTGGGAGCGCTTCCTTCGACGCTCGTACCCCTCCGCAGCGGCGACTCGATCTCAGATGCCCACATAGTTGTCGTGAACGATATTGTGCTCGCCTCTATTAGGGGCTGCGATGTCATCTCGATCTTCGACCTCGACTCGGGGGGACTTCCTGTGTACCGTAGCGGATTCGATACCGGGGGAGAGCATCCCCGGCACTTCGCGATCATCGGGGAACGCCTGGTGGTCGGGAACGAGAAGTCTCACCGGGCATCCATCTTCGACCTGGCCGACGTGTTGGCGCTCGGTCCCACTGAGGACCCCAGCGTGCCGAGCCGATTGCCCCACGTCGATGTGCCGATCCCAAGCCCCGCCTGTATCTGCGCGGCCTGAGGGGTGTGGATCGGTTGGGACCTTCGACACCCGAAGGCCAATCTTCCTTGCCTAGGATGAGGGCATGACCTATACACTCGTGCTGCTCCGCCACGGCGAGAGCGAATGGAACGCCAAGAACCTCTTCTGTGGATGGGTGGATGTCCCGCTCAGCGAGAAGGGCACTGCCGAGGCGATCCGTAGCGGAGAACTCCTCAAGGAAAAGGGCTTGCTACCGGATATCCTTCACACCTCCGTCCTCCGACGCGCAATCACGACCGCTAACCTCGCCCTTGATGCCGCCGACCGCCACTGGATTCCTGTCAAGCGCAACTGGCGCCTCAACGAGCGTCACTACGGCGGCCTCCAGGGAAAGAACAAAAAGGAGACGCTCGAGCAGTTCGGCGAGGAGCAGTTCATGCTTTGGCGACGCTCCTATGACGTGCCGCCGCCACCCATCGCCGACGACAGTCCGTTCTCCTCCGCAGGCGACCCCCGCTACGTCGGAGAGCCCGTCCCCAAACACGAGTGCCTCAAGGATGTCCTCGCGCGGGCCCTTCCGTACTGGACCAGCGATATAGTGCCGGACCTCAAGGCTGGCAAGGTCGTCCTGATCGCGGCGCACGGAAACTCGCTGCGCTCGCTTGTCAAGTATCTCGATGACATCGATGAGGAGACGATCGTTGGCCTCAACATACCCACGGGGATCCCTCTCAAGTACGAACTTGACGAAAACCTCAAGCCCATCGTCAAGGGTGGCGAGTACCTCGACCCCGAGGCCGCGGCCGCGGGTGCGGCGGCGGTAGCCGCGCAGGGGAAGAAACAGAGCTAGATAGCCGAGCGCCCGCCGTCGAGATCGCCAGTCACGAGGTAGACGACACGGCGGGACACGCTCACGGCGTGGTCGCCGAAGCGTTCGAGGAAGCGGACGAGGAGGGCGATGTCGAGGGTCTCCTGTGTTCCGCCCTTGTATTTACTGCCGAGCAGGAGGGAATAGGCCTTGTCATGGAGGGCGTCGAGGGTGTCGTCGTCACTGACGATCTGCGCCGCGACGTTGAGGTCCCGGTCCTTCATAAGGTCGACGATGAGGTTGGAGGTGTGATTCGCGGCCTCTGACATCTGCTTGATGACATCAAGGTGAGAAGTGGGAACAGGGGAGTCCGGGTAGGAGCGCCGCACCGCTTCGGCGACGTGTTGGGCAAGGTCGCCCATGCGCTCCAACCCTGCCGAGATTCGCAGCGAGGTCACGAGCGTGCGAAGGTCCATGCCGACGGGCTGTTGCCTCGCGATGAGGAGGACGCACCGTTCATCGACCCGGTGTTCCATGTCATCGAGTATCGCGTCGTCCGCGATGACGGCCTGGGCGAGGTTGAGGTCCTTCTTCGCCAGTGCCTTCGTGGCACGGTGGATCGCCGACCTGACGTGTTCGGCCATCTCTACCAGGTCGTCGGCAAGTTGGGACATCTCTGCCGTGAAGATCGTGCGCATGGCGCTCCTCGCCGTCCGATGTCGTTGCTTCGATCCTAGTTTGGCACCTCGACGCCGACTCCGGCAGGCGGACAGGGCAGGGGGATCGTGAATATTGGGTGAACGCTCCGGGGGGCGGATAGTGTAGGCATATGCCCCTTGAGGTGACGTTCGCGTTCATTGTTGGGGCCGTGGTGGTGGCCGTAGCCATGGTCGCCGACCACCGCCGAACGCGGCAGAAAACGTCGTCAAAGACTCTCGTACCCCGCCGCACCCGCCAAGTAATGGAGGCGCTTGAAAGCGGCGTTTTGGTCGTCAATCGTGGACGAAGGGCGGCCGCGAGCAACGCGATAGCTATCGGCCTCGGGCTCGCCCGTCCAGACGGGGCCCTCCACTCGGAGGTCGCCGATCTCGCCGAACAAGCATGGGAGCGGGGCGAGCCGCGTGAGGGCGACGTTTCCGTTAAGCGTGGGGTCCTCGGGGCGTGTGCCACCGTATACGTGAGGGTGGCGCCGCTCGACGACTCCCTCGCCCTCGTCGTGGCAAACGATCGAACCGAACAGCGCGCGGCGGAGCAGACGAGGAGGGAGTTCGCCATCAACGTCTCCCATGAGCTCAAGACGCCGATCGGAGCGCTTGTCCTCCTCGCGGAGACAATCGAGGCCTCCGCCAACGATCCCGAAATGGTGAGAGAGTTCGCCTCGAAGATCGAAAAGGAGTCGCGCCGCCTGTCCAAGCTCATCCAGGAGATCATCGAGATCTCGAGGATCCAGGGGGCGGAGAGTGTGATCGTCCGCAAGGTGGTCGGCCTAAAAAAGGTCGTAACCGAGGCCGTCGAGGCTGTTAGGACCTCCGCAGAGGCTAGGAAGATCACCCTCGTCACAGCGTTCCCTGCCAATGCGAAAGTCATCGGCGACCACGACCTTCTCGTCATGGCCGTCCGAAACCTCATCGACAACGCCGTCGCCTACTCGAACGAGGGCGGGCTGGTGACGGCCTCCGTTGACGCCGACGGCGACGTGGCCTCCATCGTCGTGGTCGATCGGGGGATTGGGATCGCCGAGGCGGAACAGGCGCGGATCTTCGAGAGGTTCTATCGGACCGACCCGGCCCGCTCCCGCGCAACGGGTGGTACCGGGTTGGGGCTGAGTATTGTCAAGCACATCGTCGCCCAACACGATGGCGAGGTGACGGTGTGGTCGCGGCCGGGGATCGGATCGACCTTTGCCCTGCGTTTGCCGCGATATAGAAAGGGAGGTCATTGATGGCGGACGCCCGCCCTCCACGTGTCCTCGTCATCGAGGACGAGGAATCGTATCGAGATTCCCTCAAGGTGCTGCTTTCCCGGGAGGGGTTCCGTGTGGCCGTCGCTGCGACGGGACCCGACGGTGTGCAGGCTTTCGCGCGGGTTGGGGCGGATATCGTCCTCCTCGACCTCATGCTGCCCGGGCTGAGCGGAACGGTTGTGTTCCGGAAAATCCGCGAGCATTCCAACGTGCCAATCATCATGGTGACAGCCAAAGACGAAGAGGTAGACAAGATCATCGGGCTCGAATTGGGCGCAGACGACTACATCACCAAGCCCTACTCCGGTCGCGAACTCGTCGCTCGCATCCGCTCGGTCCTGCGGCGCACGTCGGGTTTCCCGGCGGACCTCGATGCCGAGCCCGGGCGGCTCGTTGTCTCTGGGCTGGGTTTGGATCCGGAACGCCTCACCCTCACCAGGGACGGCAAGACGATCCCTCTTCCCCCAAAGGAATTCTCGCTGCTCTATCTGCTCGCCGCGAACGCGGGACGGGTGCTTCCCCGGAAGACAATCATCAACCGGGTGTGGGGCATCGACTACTACGGGGATACGAAGACCCTCGACGTTCATATCAAGCGGCTCAGAGGCCGCATTGAGGAAAATACCTCCGAGCCCGCGCTCATCAAGACCGTCCGGGGTGTCGGCTACACGCTCGATCTTGTCGAGGGCTAGCGCGCGAGACGTCTCCCCGTTTACGAAACGTTCATTCAACATTCACCGTGGCCCGGTCCGGTCGTTACCTTCGCTCCGTAGCGTTGGCGGTGTCCGGCGGACTGCCAGGACAACGAACAGAGATTGGATTCCACGTGAAGATCGCAACCCGTTTCAATGCGGTCGCCTCCGTGGCTGTGTTGACCCTGGCGCTCGCGGCATGCTCAAGCGCTGACCCCGGCACGGACTCGTCCGCACTGTCGGGCGAGCTCAATGGTGCTGGCGCCTCGTCGCAGGAGAAGGCGTCGGAGGCCTGGCGAGCCGAGTTCCAGAACGCGAACCCGGCGACCACCCTCAATTACGACCCGGTCGGCTCGGGCGGTGGCCGCACCCAGTTCCTCGACGGTGCCGTCTCGTACGCCGGCTCCGACTCTCTCATGAGTGCGGACGAGTATGCCTCTGCCGTGACCCGCTGCGACGGGACCGACGGGGCCATCCACCTACCGGTGTACATCTCGCCGATCGCCATCGTCTTCAACATTGATGGGATCCTGAACCTCAACATGTCCCCCGACGTGATCGCCGGGATCTATGACGGCAAGATCACCAAGTGGAACGACGCGGCCATCGCAGCCGACAACCCCGGCGAGGCCCTTCCGGACCTCGCGATCACGGTCGTTCACCGTTCCGATGAGTCCGGGACCACGAGCAACTTCACCGACTACCTGGAGAAGGCGTCGACCGAGTGGGCCTACCCGCACGGCGGCAGCTGGCCGAACAACGTGGGTGAGGGCGGCGCCGGAACGTCCGGCGTGATCGATCTCGTCACCGGCACGCAGGGCACCATCGGCTACGTCGATGCGTCGAGGGCCGGCACTTTCGGCACCGTGAAGATCAAGGTCGGCAGCGAATGGGTGGAGTTTTCTCCCGCGGGTGCCGCGGCGGCCGTTGCCGCCGCTCCGCTTGCCGAGGGTGTCAACGGGGTCAACGACCTCGCGTACAAGCTCGACCGCACGACCTCGGCCTACGGCGCCTACCCGCTGGTCCTCGTCTCGTACATCATCATGTGCCAGCAGTACGACAACGCCAGCGAGCGTGCGCTCGTGACGTCGTACCTCAAGTACGTCGCGTCGATAGAGGGCCAGACGATTGCCGAGTACGCGGCAGGCTCCTCTTCGATCCCAGCCGACCTCAGCATCGAGATCGAAGGCATCCTCGATGCGATTGCGACCGACTGAGTTGATCCCGACTGGACCGGTGGTGGACCTCTCCGCAAGGATGGGTCCGCCGCCGTCCATCTCGTCTCACTAGTCTCAACGGAGGGTCCGGGTGACCAAGGCTTCTGCGGGTGCGGAATCCACGTTGGACTCGCTCACCGCCCGAGGTCGCAACCTGGCTAGTTCCGTCTTCTCCGGACTATCCCGGGGTGCGGCCATCCTCATCCTTGTCGCCCTCGCGGCCGTAGCCGTCTTCCTCATCAATGAGGCGCTGCCCGCGATGACCTCCAGCCAGGACGACCTGGCGATCTCGGTTGACTGGCTCAAGGCCGAACCGGGTCGAGACCTGCCCGCCGTTCTGGCCGCCCTCATCTTTGGCACGCTGATCATCTCGGCCGTGGCCCTGCTCATCGCAGCCCCCATCTCGTACGGCATCGCGCTCTTCGTCTCCCACTACGCCCCTCGCCGCATCGCCTCTGGCCTGGGCTACGTCATCGACCTGCTCGCGGCCATACCTTCCGTGATATACGGGCTTTGGGGAGTGCTGGTGTTCGTCCCCGCGATACTTCCAGCCCTCGAATGGATCGAGAGGAACTTCCGGTGGATACCGCTCTTCAGGGGTCGGTTGGTATCTGAATCGACGACCATGGTCGACGGCCACGAGGTGGTCACCCAGGTGATGAGCGTCGGCACGGGGCGGGTGGCCCTTGCGGCGGGCATCGTGCTCGCCATCATGATCCTTCCCATCATTACCGCTATTGCCCGCGAGGTGTTTCTCCAGACTCCTGTGCTCCACGAGGAGGCCGCGCTCGCCCTTGGGGCTACCCGGTGGGAGATGATTCGCATGGCCGTCATCCCGTTCGGAAAGTCCGGGATGATCGGGGCGACGATGCTCGGCCTGGGGCGGGCGCTGGGGGAGACGATGGCGATCTACCTCATCCTTTCGCCTTGGCAGATTCCCAAGATCGCCGCGAGCATCCTCGAACCGTCCTCGCACAACACGATCGCGGCGAACATCGCCTTGAAGTTCCCGGAGGCCGATAGCCTAGGCGTTTCGGCTCTAATAACGATGGGACTGGCCCTCTTCGTTATCACCCTCCTGGTCAATTCGCTCGCTCGCTGGGTGGTCTCGCGCCGCGCCGAGTTTTCGGGGGCCAACTGATGGCCACGAGCATCGCGGAGGCGCCTGGAGTCACCCTCGAGTCCATCTCGGTGCGAAGGCGCCTGGTCGACCAGGTCATGCGGGCGGCGGTCTACGTGGCCTTCGTTCTGGCCCTGGTGCCCCTCCTATGGCTCATCATCACGGTGGCCGCGCGGGGCGTGAACCGCTTCATGGTGGACTCGAACGGGGATCACCGATTCAACTTCGAATTTTTCACCCAGACCATGAGGGGTGTCTACGGTGGGATGCCGGAGGGCGGTATCGCCCATGCGGCCTCTGGCACGCTGATGATCACACTCGTCGCCGCTCTCATCTCCGTGCCCGTCGGGCTGTTCACCGCGATCTACATCGTGGAGTACGGTCGTGGGTGGCTCAAGCGGGCCGTGACCTTCTTCGTCGACGTGATGACGGGGATTCCATCGATCGTCGCTGGCCTGTTCGCCTACGCACTATTCGCGGTCGTTGCCGGACCGGGAACCAAGACGGCCCTGGTCGGGGCGGTCGCGCTCTCGGTTCTGATGATCCCCGTCGTGGTGCGGTCGAGCGAGGAGATGCTTCGCATCGTTCCGAATGAGTTGCGCGAGGCCGCTTACGCGCTCGGGGTACCCAAGTGGTTGACCGTGCTGAAGGTCGTCTTGCGCACGGCCTTCGCGGGCATTACGACGGGCGTCATGCTCGCCGTGGCTCGCGTCATCGGGGAGACGGCACCGCTCCTGATCGCCGTCGGAGTCGCCGACTCGATGAACTGGAATCCGCTCGATGGGCGGACGATGACGTTGCCCGTCTATATCGTGTCCGAGTACAGGAAGAACACCCAGCCCTGCAATAATCCCGCTGTGCCGTGCGTGGCCGACATCGCGGTGTACCGGGCGTGGGCAGCGGCCCTCGTGCTCATCCTCATTGTCATGGCGCTCAACCTCATCGCGCGCCTCATCGCCAGATACCTGTCCCCCAAGACCGGACGCTAGGAAAACGGAGAAGTCGTGGCCAAGCGAATCGACGTAAATGATCTCAACTGTTATTACGGCGCATTCCTCGCCGTGGAGGGAGTGTCGCTCGCGATCGAGCCCAATTCTGTGACCGCCCTCATCGGGCCATCCGGTTGTGGGAAGTCCACCTTCATCCGCGCCATCAATCGCATGCACGAGGTGATTCCCGGGGCGAGGATCGAGGGTGAGGTCCTCATGGATGGTGTCGATCTCTATGGCTCGGACGTCGACCCCGTCGCTGTCAGGCGCCACGTTGGCATGGTGTTCCAGCGACCCAACCCGTTTCCTACCATGTCCATCGCGGACAATGTGCTTGCAGGCGTGCGCCTCAACAACCGGCGCCTTCACAAGGGCAAGGCCGAGGAAGTCGTTGAGACAACGCTTCGGGCCGCGAACTTGTGGGACGAGGTTAAGGATCGCCTGCAGCGACCCGGTTCGTCGCTCAGTGGAGGCCAGCAGCAGCGTCTGTGCATTGCGCGAGCCATCGCCATCAAGCCGGATGTGCTCCTCATGGATGAACCGTGCTCCGCCCTCGATCCAATTTCGACCCTCGCGATAGAGGACCTCATGGCGGAACTCAAGGAGAACTATACGATCGTCATCGTCACCCACAACATGCAACAGGCGGCTCGCGTCTCCGACCGGACGGCCTTCTTCAACATTGCTGGAGCTAGCATGCCGGGCAAATTGATCGAGATGAATGCGACATCGGTCATTTTCTCAGCACCTGAGGAGAGGTCGACCGAGGACTACATTTCAGGGCGATTCGGCTAGGCCCTCGGGGTCGGAAAAGTCCCATCCCTCTGGGTCGGCAGGCGATGGTAGAATTGTTGTCTGCGCAGAGGGGATGGCTACATCTATGAACTTTGCTGTCGGCGAGACGGTTATTTACCCGCATCACGGTGCGGCCGAGATTCAAGACATCAAGACTCGTACAGTCGGGGGCGAGGAGAAGACCTACCTCAGGCTCAAGGTCGCCCAGGGCGACTTGACGATAGAGGTGCCCGCCGAGAACATCGACCTCGTGGGTGTCCGCAATGTTGTGGATAGAGCCGGGCTCCAGAAGGTGTTTGCCGTGCTCCGAGAGCCCTATGTCGAAGAGCCGACCAACTGGTCGCGTCGGTACAAGGCCAACGTCGAGAAGCTGGCCTCCGGGGATGTGATCCGCGTGGCAGAGGTCGTGCGCGACCTCAGCCGACGCGACACTGACAAGGGACTGAGCGCCGGAGAGAAGCGCATGCTTTCGAAGGCGCGCCAGATCCTAGTGTCCGAACTCGCGCTGGCCGAGAAGAGCACGGAGTCCGAGGCGGAAGGCCACCTCGACGAGGTTCTCACGTCGTGACGATCGCGGCGGTCGTCACCGCCGCCGGTCTTGGCACACGACTCGGGGCCGATCTTCCCAAGGCTCTAGTCGTCATCGCCGGGCGACCCCTGGTCGAGTGGGCACTTGATCGCATCGCGGACGTCGCCGATACGGTTGTCGTAACCGCGCCCCCGGGGCATGAGGCGGAGTTCGAGAGTGCCATATCCAAGGTGAGGGCCGATCGGCCTCGGCTGGACGTCAAGGTCGTCGAGGGTGGCTTGAGTCGCCGCGAGTCCGTGGCGGCTGGAATCAGGGCATTGGTGGAAGGCCCAGGGCCTCTACCGTCGATCATCCTGGTCCACGACGCCGCGAGGGCCTTCATGCCAGTCGAGCCCATGCTCGCCGCGATCGGCGCGATTCAGGCGGGAGCTGATGGAGCCGTTCCCATCGTTCCCCTTGTCGATACCCTGGTGGCCTCGCCTGAGGAGGATGGCACGTTGGGAGCGACTGTGGATCGTGACATGGTTCATGCGGCACAGACCCCGCAGGCCTTCCGTGCCAAGGCTCTCATCGATGCCCATGCGCGAGCGGATGAGGAGGGTGTGGACGATGCGACGGACGACGCCGGTCTTGTGCGGCGCTACGGGTATCGGGTGGTAGCGACGGAAGGCCACCCATGGGGCTTCAAGGTGACGGTCGAGGAAGACCTAGCCATGGCGGAACACGTCGCGAGGTTCGCGTGAGCGCGCCGAGGGTGGGGATCGGAGTGGACGTTCATGCGTTTGAGGACGCGTTGGGGCTCCACTTGGCTGGGCTAGCGTGGCCTGAGGAGCGTGCGCTCTCTGGTCACTCGGATGGCGATGTCGCCGCCCACGCGGCCTGCGATGCCCTGCTCTCAGCGGCGTCCCTCGGCGACCTCGGTTCGGTGTTCGGAGTAGACCGCCCGGAGTGGGCGGGAGCCTCTGGAGCGGCGTTGCTGTCGGAGGTCGCCCGGCTGGTGTCCGCCGCGGGATTTGAGATCGGAAACGTCGCGATTCAGGTCATCGGGAATCATCCCAGGCTCGCCCTCAGGCGAGCCGAGGCAGAGGCCGCGTTGGCCGCGGCGGTCGGTGCACCGGTCTCCATGGCCGCGACCACCACCGATGGGCTGGGTCTGACCGGTCGCGGAGAAGGCGTGGCGGCTGTCGCCACCGCGCTGATCACGCCGGTAGCCTGAACGCGTGACGTTGCGCCTCTACAACACCGCCACCCGAGAGGTGGGTGACCTCAACCCGGTGCGTCCCGGCGAGGTCGGGATCTATGTGTGCGGGCCGACGGTCCAGGGGGCTCCTCACGTTGGTCACATGCGCGCGGTCGTGGCCTTCGACGTCCTTCACCGTTGGCTCGAACGCCAGGGACTCAAGGTAACGATGATCCGCAACATCACCGACGTCGACGACAAGATCCTCGCGAAGTCCGCCGAGGCCGGGGTGGAATGGTGGGCTTGGGCGGCACGCTTCGAACGGGAGTTCGCCGCGGCCTATGACGCCCTCGGCTGTCTTCCCCCCGCTTTTGAGCCGCGAGCCACGGCTCACATCGCTGACATGAGCGCCCTCATCGAGGTGCTCGTCGCGAGGGGCCACGCTTATGAGCGTTCTGGCTCCGTCTACTTTGATGTTCGATCCTTCTCGGACTACGGGGCGCTGACCAACCAGGGGCTCGGAGACCTCGAGCCGTCCGAGGACACCTCTGACGATAAGAAGGACCCCAGGGATTTCGCGTTGTGGAAGGCCACCAAGGAGAGTGACCCCGCACTCGCTTCTTGGGAATCGCCGTGGGGACCCGGGCGTCCGGGATGGCACATCGAGTGCTCGGCCATGGCGGGGCGGTATCTCGGGGACGAGTTCGATATCCATGGGGGTGGGCTAGACCTGAGGTTTCCCCACCACGAGAACGAGCAGGCGCAGTCGAGGGCGGCCGGGCACGCATTCGCGCGACTCTGGATGCACTCGGCATGGCTCACACAATCCGGCTCCAAGATGTCAAAGTCCCTGGGAAACTCGCTCCTGGTGTCCGAGGTCCTTAAGGGTCATGACGCAGCGGCTCTGAGGCTCGCCCTGGTCTCGGTCCACTACCGCTCGATGCTCGAATACACAGACACCACCATGAGCGACGCGGAGGCGACGTGGGCGCGGCTAGAAGGATTCGTCAAACGGGCGACCGAAATCGTGGGCCGCGTGTCGTCTTCGGAGATCGCGGAGACGCCCCTCCCCAAGACCTTCAAGGATGCAATGAACGATGACCTCGCGGTTCCCCGGGCCCTAGCGGTCATCCATCGAGCGGTGAGTGACGGGAACACCGCGCTCGCCGATGGCGACGATCATGACATCCATGCAACCCTTGTCTCCGTTTGTGCCATGCTTTCGGTCCTGGGTCTCGATCCATTAGGTGAGCCATGGAACGTCGGTGGGCATGATGCGGGGGCGCGGGTCGCCCTCGACGCCCTGGTCCGCTCTGAACTCGAGGCCAGGGAGGCGGCACGCGAGGCTGAGGACTGGGCCGCCGCCGATGCGATTCGAGATCGGCTCGCCGCCGCTGGCATCCTCATTGAGGACTCCGCCGCTGGCGCGCGGTGGTCTCTCTCCGAGGGGGGTTAGGGCGGTGACGGGCAACTCGCGGCGTCGCGGGGCTATCCGTCAGGCCGGATCGAAGAAGGGCGCGGTCGTCGGCACCGGAGGACACGGTCGTCGGGCCCTGGAGGGAAGGGGGCCGACTCCGAAGGCCGAGGCGCGCACGGGGCATCCCGCCCAGGAAAGAGCACGGACCAAGACCGCGGACAAGCGGCGGCCGGGACCCCGTCGTCGAACACGCGACCATTCCGAGGTGATCGCCGGTCGTAACCCCGTCCTCGAAGCACTGCGCGCCGGAGTCAAGACCGAGGGCCTACGGGTGTTTTCTCGCATCGATGCCGACGATCGGATCCGCGAGGTCATCAGCCTCGCCGTCGCGGCGGGTGTCGATGTTCGGGAGGTCTCAAGGTCAGAACTCGACACCCTGACGGACGGGGCCACTCACCAGGGCCTCGCCCTGATTGTCGCTCCCTTCGAGTACGTCGACCCTCACGACCTCCTCGACTCGGATGCGACGCCCCTTCTCCTCGCCCTCGACGGGATTCAGGACCCCCGCAATCTTGGCGCGATCCTCCGCTCGGCGACTGCGTTTGGGGCGACCGGAGCCATCATTCCGGAGCGTCGTGCGGCGGCCGTGACGGTCGCCGCATGGAAGGCCTCGGCGGGGGCAGCGGCTCGCATCCGGGTGGCCAGGGTGACGAACCTGCCCCGAACGATCCACGAACTCGAGGAGGCGGGCTGCTTCGTCGTCGGGTTGGACGCTCGTGGGGACATTCCGATCGCTGAGTGTCCCCTCCTAGAGGAGCCGCTCGTCATCGTGGTGGGGTCCGAAGGCAAAGGGCTATCCAGGCTTGCTCGGGAGGAGTGCGACCAGGTGCTGTCCATCCCGATCTCGGCCTCCACCGAGTCGCTTAACGCCTCGGTCGCCGCCTCGCTCGCCCTGTACGAAGTGGCGAGGACGCGGAAGGGCTGAAAGCCACCTTCTGCGAAGGCGGCCTATGCGGACTTCTTCCTACCCGTCAGGCGTAGGCTCGACGCCGGGGAGAAGGTGTGTTGCTCCTCAGGGCGGATCGTCACCCATAGGGTGTCGCCTATTCTTGGAACATCGTGGGGGTCGATGCGGACGGTGATCTGGGACTCGCCCGCGGCGAAGTGGAACGACTCCAAGGCGCCAAATTCGTTCGAGATGGAACCGAAGATGTGGGCGTCGGTGCCGAACTCCTCCACCGCCTCGACCAGGATGGGGAGTGCGCCTTCAGCATTGGGAGAGGCCCGATCGAGCGCCTCGGGACGGAAGCCGAGGATTACCGTATTCATGTCCTCCGCCTTCAGGGTGGCAAGGGCTTCCCTGGTCAAGGGGACTTGGGCGCGTCCGACCTGGGCCGCACCATCGAAGACCTGGAAGATGCCGATATTCATCGCGGGGGAGCCGACGAAGCTGGCGACAAAGACGTTCCGAGGGAAATTGAAGATCTCTCGGGGTGTGCCGATTTGCTGCAACACCCCATCCTTGAGCACGGCGATCCGGTCACCCATGGTGAGGGTCTCGGTTTGGTCGGCTGTGACGTAGACGGTGGTTGTGCCGAGGCGCCGCTGGAGCGCAGAAATCTGGGCACGGGTGTGGGCGCGGAGATTGGCGTCGAGGAAGGACAAGGGGTCGTCGAAAAGGAACACCTGGGGTTGACGCACGATCGCTCGACCCAGGGCCACGCGCTGGTTCTGGCCGTCGGAGAGCGTTCGAGCGCGCTGGTCGAGCACCTCGCTCAGGTCAAGGATCTTCCCAGCAACCTCGACCCGATCACGAATCTCGGGCTTGGGGACCGCCGCTGCTTTGAGGTCGGAGCCGATGTTGTCCGCGACGGACGCATTGGGGTTGACCGCATAGGACTGGGACACAATCGCTATATCGCGTTCCTTGACCGGGACTCGGGTCACCTCGCGGTCGCCCACCCAGATCGTGCCCTTGTCGATGTCCTCGAGGCCGGCAAGCATGCGCAGCGCGGTGGATTTCCCGCAGCCCGACGGTCCGACCAGGACAAGGAACTCGCCGTCTTTGATCTTGATGTCGAGTTGGTCAATCGCGGGGTGATCGGTGTCCGGGTATTGGCGGGTCGCGTGATCGTAGGTAATGGATGCCATCGCTGATCTCCTCACCGGCAGGTCCGTGCCGGACGGTCCGTGGAGAAGAGTGTCGATGCTGTGTCTGCACTGACACGCCCGCCATGAGTGTGGATAGTCTCATCCTGCCACAGGCAGGTGCGCCATCCAACCGCTGGCGCGATACGGTTACGCCATGGGAATGCGCCTTCGTCGCCCGGGGTCGCGGATCGGGCCATATGTCGTGACGGACGTCCTCGGCCGAGGAGGTTCGGGTGACGTCTACAAGGTGATTGGTCCAGCGGAGCTGCCGGCGGCCTTGAAACTCGTCGACTCGAGTACGAACCCCGCCGCTCGCACGCGCCTCGGCCGCGAGGTCAGCGCCCTCCGATCCATCAGTCACCCCGGTGTCCCACGCGTGCTCGATGCGGACACGGACGGCCCGGAAACCTACGTGGTCTTCGACTTCATCGACGGGGTGAGCCTCGCCAGCCACGTCAAGGCCCACGGGCCCCTTAAGGGGAAGAAGCTCGCGGACTTGGCCGAGACGCTCGCATCGGCGCTCGCCACGGCCCATGCGGTTGGCGTGGTCCACAGGGACGTCACCCCGGCCAATATCATGATGGGGTCGAAGGGGCCAGCGCTCATCGACTTCGGCCTGTCCCACCGCACGGATGACCCTCGCCTGACGCGGGAGGGGCTCGTCAGCGGTACCGCCGGATACGTGGCGCCCGAGGTCATCGATGGGGCGGATCCTGGGATGCAGGCGGATTTGTGGTCCTGGGCAGCGACGATCGCGTTTGCGATGACGGGTCAGGCACCCTTCGGGCTGGGAAGGGGGGCCCTGGGGAAGACCTTCGCGGGTGAGGTGGTGTTGCCGGATATACCGGGAGCCGAAGCCGTCGCCGCGGCGCTTTCCCTGGATGTCAAGCGTCGCATCAAGCCAGAGGAGGTCGTCGCGGCACTGAGGGGCAAGACCGTGCGTCTTCCCTCGGGATCGCGCGGAGCCTCGCGTCCCGGAGCACCCATCAGCACCCACCTACCCGTCACCCGCATCTTCGATCTAGGGGATGAGCCGAAGGCATCGAGAAAGGCTGAAGGGAAGGAGGGCCTGCGGCTCCCCCCGATCATGATCAAGCGGACGGGAGTGATCGCCATATGGGCGCTTGCCCTCGTGGTGTTCGCAGCGCTGGCCCCCCTAGTGGTCTTCATGGCCCTCATCCTGATTGTGTCCCTGGGGAGGGTCGAACACCGGAGGGTGGCGGCGATCGCCTCCATGCGGGCCAAGCGCGGGGCAAGAAGGGGCGATACGGCGCTCGCGACCGTGGGGATTCCGTGGCATTTCCTTCGTGCGATCGCGGAGGTTCTGCCATCGGCCGCAATCGGTGCGGTGGCTGGGGGCGGGCTCGCCGTCCTCGGGTGGCAGGCCGTCAGCTCTGGCAAGGCCGGGTTTACGGCCGACGAGGCTCATCAGGCGTGGGGGCACACCGGGGCGCTTGTCATCGGAGCCATCGTGGTAGCCGTATTCGTCTGGAGAGGCCCCTGGTCCTATGGAACCCGCGATGGGGTGAGGAGGGCGGTGGCGATCGTGGCGCCGACATCGACGGCGGCCAGGGTCTGGGTGACGATTGCCCTCTTCGGAATTGGCGTGGCCATCTTCGCCCTGGTGTGGAGGACCGAGCCATGGTTCTGGCCGCTGCCTCCCATACCCGAGTCGGTGCAGGTGGCATAGGGGATTGCGGGTTATTCTTCGGGAATGGTGATGATGACGAAGGATCGGTTTGGGCTGATTCAGCCCTGGGTGTCTCTGGTGATGCGGGTCGCGGCGGGATTGATCATGATCGTGGCTGGCGTGCTCAAACTGGCTGACCTGGACATGTCTGTATACGCGGTGAGGTCCTATGACATTCTTCCCCAGGTTCTGGTGACCCCGGCTGGCTACGCCCTTCCGTTTGTCGAGGTCGCCCTCGGATTTTTCCTCGTGCTTGGCCTTCTCACCCGATGGGTGGCCGTCTTCTACCTACTCCTCTTTGCGGCTTTCATCTTTGGGACCTTGTGGGTCCAGGCGCGAGGGCTTGAGATTAGTTGTGGGTGCTTCGGTGGGGGTGGGCCGGTCCCCAAGGCGGACTACTTCGGCCACCTGAGGGATCAGGCGTTCTTTACCTCGCTTGGGGTGTGGCTCGTGTTCTTTCCCAAGAGTCCCTTCTCGGTCGACGGATGGCTCCGTCCAACCCAGTAAGATACCGGGGGGCATCCCGGAAGGAAAGGAACACCGTGGTCGGCAAGGAATCTGCTCATCAGAAGGCGGTGGCGGCTCGCAAGACGGCGGCCGATCTCAGGGCTAAGCAGGCGGCGAATGCCAGGAGGAATACGATCCTGGCTTCAATTGGAGCGCTAGCCCTCGTTGTCGTTTTCGTGGTTGTCGTGATGTTCATCATCCACACCGAGGATGAATCGGACCCCTACACGGTCTACAACAATGGCGTGCTCAAGGCACCGAGCATCATCGACGAGACCGACGGGATACTCGTCGGCCCCAATGGGGTTGCGGGGGGGGTCGCTCCGGCGGATGCCATCCGCATCGACCTCATAGAGGATCCGTTGTGCCCATGGTGCGTCATCTTCGATGAGACCGCGAGCGGAGAGGTCGGAGTCTTGGTGGACCAGGGAGAGGTTGCGCTCTACTTTCATCCCGTGTCTATTCTTGACGAATACTCCGTCGGTACTCACTACTCCACCCGCATGACCAACGCCTGGTTCACGGTTGCCGAATATGACCCCAGCCACTTCTGGGCCATGGTCAAAGCGAGTTACGCCGATCCGCCGGATGAGGGCACCAAGGGTCTGAAGAACGACGAGATCGTTGACCTTGCCCGTGGAGCCGGGGTATCCGAGGCAGCCATCGCCAGGTTCTCGGACGGGGAGTTCACCTTATGGATTGCGGACTCTACTGAGCGAGCAGCCATTGTGTATAGCTCCGAGGAAGGAAGATTCGGTACCCCGACCGTCTTGGTCGGCGGCGTTCGCTTCAACTACTGGTCCACTCCAGGAAACATCACCGCGGCCGTGACCTATATCAAGGAGAACGGGGCCGAGGCGTTTGCGGAAGACCTGGCGACCCCCGTCGAACCCTCCCCCTTGCCCTCGGAATAGAGTCCTGATTACCAGGTCCTCGATTCCCCGAATCGTAAATATGGCGCACCCGGTAGGGAGCCCTTTCGATTGAGGGCTTCCTCCGAGTGAACGGTTAGAGTAATGCGAGGGCTACAACCTCCGAGTGGAAGGGAGCTCCATGGCGTCCAAGGGATCCGCCGCTGACAAGGCGGCCGTCGCACGCAAGACAGCGGCAGCGCTTCGGGCCAAGCAGCGGGCCGCGTCCAGGAGGAACACCATCGTCGCGGCCGTCGGGGCCCTGGTCATTGTTGCCGTCTTCGCGGTGATCGTCTCCTTCATCGTCAAGGCTGAGAAGGACGATTCCGGGCCGTATGGCGTCTACGACAGTGGGGAAATGAAGGTGCCCACCGCGGCCGACGGATCCGGCGGAATTATCGTTGGACCCGGCGGGGTTGGTCGGGGTTCGGTGGCGGCTGACGCCGTGCGGGTCGACGTCTACGAGGACCCAATATGCCCATACTGTGGGGTCTTCACCCTGTACACGTCGGAGGAAGTCGGCGCACTTTCAGATGATGGTGAGATAGCCCTTCACTATCATCCCCTTTCCTATTTTGATGAGTATTCCGCCGACACCCATTACTCGACCCGTGCCGCGAGCGCCATGGCAACCATCGCAGAATACGACCCCGAGCACTTCTGGGTCTTCATCGAGGAGGTGTTTGCCAACCAGCCACCAGAGGGGGGGCCGGGCCTGACGAATGACGAGATTGCCGATATCGCGCGGAAGGTCGACGTCTCGGAGGAGGCCATCGTCAAGATTGCCGATGGGGAGTTCACACGGTGGGTGGCTTCCGCGACGGAGCAGGCATCCAAAGACGGCGTGACGGAGACTCCGATGTTTCTCATCGGTGGGGTCCAGTTCACACAATGGGTGGACTACGAGGGACAACCCACGACGGGATCTATCACTGCGGCTGTAGCGTATGTCAAGGAGCATGGCGCGGCCGCGCTCGCCGACTACTTGGCGACGCCCATCGATCCTGAACCCACGCCCTCGGTCTAGGATCGGAACCGCTGGACCTCCGGCCAATGAGTGCCGAGGATCGGTGGTTTCACACGGCAGGTGCTGACGTGCGAATACAGTGATGTGCGAATGTGTTGACGTGCGTGGGCGGTGACGTGTTTAGGCGGTGATGCTGGCATGGCGCAACTGGTAGCGCACCCGACTTGTAATCGGGCGGTTGCGGGTTCGAGTCCCGCTGCCAGCTCCAATGGTCCCTTGTAGAACCCGAAATGGGCACGTATCCTGTTTGGGTCCACAAAGAGGGTTCGGCTGAGGGAGTGTGACCTGCGTCATACTCCGGGGTGTGACCCCTCTCATGAGGTGTCGGATTCATGCCGATATCAAGCGGGACGGACCACAAAGAAGTAATTCCACCCAGGTCCGGTCTCGCATTAATAATGAAAAGGAGTTTTAAAAGTGGCTACTATCAATCGGCGCTCTTCGCGCAAATCTCTTGCCCTTGCACTCGCCATCGTTGGTGTTGCTGGTCTCAGCATGGCCTCGGCGGCGCAGTTGACAGTGAACAGCACGGATGTGGTTGCAGGCGTCGACACGGTCGGGGCATGCGACGCTGACGGTGTCACTGTCACCTACTCCCCCACCTATACGGTAGGTACGGGTTACACCGTCTCCTCGGTCACCATTGGTGACCTGATTGATGGTTCCTGCGAAGGAATGGTGTTCGCGACCGCGACCGGCGCCGCAGGTGCCAATCTGGATAGTGGGTCCATCGCTCACCCCGGCGTAGGAGTCGATACCGTCGTGGTGCCCTTCTCGGGCCCAGTGTCCGTCGCTTTGATTGAGGGCATTGCTGTCGCGATCGGCTAGTAGGACTAACCAAGACTGAGGAATTCATGATTCGCCACTCGACAGGTATCGGGGCCCGGTTCACCGGGCGCTGGTACCTGTCGGTCCTTGGCAACGTGATTCTCTGGGTCGTCATAGCGATTGACGCGTGGTTCCTCTGGCCGTCCTCCCTTGGAGGGTCGACCACCCTCGTCATCGTTTCCGGAAATTCCATGGAACCCACCTTCGAAGATGGTGACCTTGTGGTGGCCCGGAAGGGTCCGGTGGAGGTCGGCGACGTCGTCGTCTACACCCCGGCCGACTTCGGTGGGGCGCACGTGGTTCACCGGGTTGTGGGCGGTGACGGGGTGAACGGGTGGCAGGTCCAGGGAGACAACAACTCGTGGATCGACCAGTGGTCACCCACCGACGGCGAGATTCTCGGCCCGGTTGAGATTAGCTTCGGTGGCGCTGGCTATATCACCGAATTCCTCATCCAACCCTTCCTGTGGGGCTTCGTGTTGCTCGCGGCGATCGTCCTCATCCTCTGGCCCGAAAAGGAGCTTGAGGACGAAGAGGACGACCAGGTTCGCCCTGCCGTCGCCTCTCGTGCGAACGATTCTCAGGAAGTCAATAGCGTTACCGCGATGGGGGTCGGTCGGAGAATTCCGTGACCTCCGCCTTGTTGGTTGCCGCGGGCCTTTGCGGATTCGCCGCTTGGGCGAAGGTATCAAGAGCATTCGCGGCGCTCCCTGTGAAGAAACGGGGATCGGATAACCGGGGGGATCGGTGAAACAGCCATCGTCCCGAGGAGCGAGCCGCCAGCACCGGCGGCGTTGGCGTACCTGGGCCCTCGCGGCGAGCATGACGGTCGCGGTGACGGTGGTCACGGTTGCCTCGGCCGCCCAACTCTCCGTCCGAAGCGACGATCCCCTGACACAAACTAAAGGGCCTTGCACGACCGCGACGCTCTCCACGACGGCTACGGGGACGTCTATTGGGGGAACCTACAACCAGGTACAGGTCTCGGACATTCCGGCAACCTGCTACAACCTCGACGTTCTCCTTTCCGTCGTTGGAACCGGGGAGACCCAGTTGGCAGAGGGGACAGGCGCCACCGGAGCGACGGGAACGGCGACGATCACGACCACCGCCTACTTCAACGCCTCCGCCGCCCAGAGCGTCGCCCTTATTATCGACATCTGGGGGATTAGCGCCACCTGGACGCCTCCGACAGTGACTCCCACCATCAGTTGTATTGCCCTGAACAACGGGCGCAACCCGTGGAAAAACCACACATGCACGGTGACGAATATCTCCGTCTCGGGCATGTACCCCAACTCGATTCCTCCCGGTGGACAGATGATGAACTTCACGTTCAACGTGACCACGGATGGCGCGCACTGGCGCGCGACGATCGACTTCACGGCTGCGGGGTTCCCTTGGGTTCCCGTGTGGGCAGGTCAATACAGCAACCAGGTGCAGCTCATGTACAGCGGGTGCTCGAGCCCGATGAACACGCTCGTGGTCGAGGACGACACGGCGTTCTGGGGCGCCACGATCTACATCGGCCAAAATGGTATGCCCACGTGGTGGGGAGGTCAGACCATCTGCCCGTAGCTCAAGGAATTCTTGCCTTCGGCTTCCCTAGGTTGCCCAGCGGATCGGTGCCGAGCCTTGCTCGGCGAGGATGGCATTGGCGCGGGAGAACGGTCGGGAGCCGAAGAAGCCAGCCGAGGCGCTGAGGGGGCTCGGATGGGCGCTTTCGATGGCCGGAACGTCCCCGAGGATCGGCTTGAGTGATTGCGCGTCCCGGCCCCACAGGATGGCGACGAGCGGCCCCCCGCGGGCCGCAAGGACACGGATCGCGTGTTCGGTGAATTCCTCCCATCCTCGCCCCCGATGCGAGCTCGACGCCCCCGGCCTGACGGTCAGCACCCTGTTGAGGAGCATGACCCCCTGGGAGGCCCACGGGGAGAGGTCGCCGTCCACCAAGGTCTCCCCGGTGTCGTCCCGAAGCTCCCTAGCGATGTTGACGAGTGAACGGGGCATGGGGCGCCCGGGAGCGACCGAGAAGCACAGCCCCACAGGGTCTCCCGGGGTGGGGTAGGGGTCCTGACCCACGACGAGAACCCTTACATCGCTCAGGGGGGTCCGGAAGGATCTCAGGATGTTCTCGCCAGCTGGCAGGTATCCCCGTCCAGAGGAGATCTCGTCTCGAAGGAAGGTGCCAATACGGGTGAGGAGGGGCGCGACGGGTTCGAGGGCATCGACCCAATCGGGGGCAACCTGGGATCGCCACGCGTCGGACATGCCGTTAGAGTATCGGGAGCCCCGCGGCGAGCGAATGACAACGGTGTGATTCGAGGGGTACAGTGGAGGCGATGACCCGGGTGGATCAGGCGGGGAGGCGAGATGTCGGAGCAGGCGCTGGAGGCTAGCGGGGTCGCACCGAGGCTCACCGAACGCGAGGAGAGGATCCTCTTCTTTGAGCGTGAATGGTGGCGGCATGGAGGGGCCAAGGAGGGCGCAATCCGCACCAGATTCGGGCTTGGGGTGACCGAGTATTTTCAGATTCTCAACGCCCTCCTGGAGAGCGAGGCAGCCCTCGCCCACGACCCGATGCTCGTCAAGCGGCTCCGTCGGATGCGCGACATACGTCAGCACGAGCGTGAGACCCGCCACCTCGGGCCGGCATCGACAAGGTAGGGTCATCCAGTGGCACGGAACCGATATCCGCCAGACGAATTCGATCGCCTTCCCGAGGGAAGCCCCGCTGGCGTGCATCGACGGGTGCCTCGAACCTGGACTCGTTTCGCGGTCTTCGGCGCGGTCCTCTTGACCTGTATTGGCCTGGCTTGGGGGGGTGCCCAACTCATCCGTATCGCGCCCGACGTGTCGTGGTTGAACTGGATACGCGCACCGTTGGTGGATGACAAGCCACCGGTTGTAACCCCGTCCCCTAGCCCGTCTGTCACCCCATCCCCGAGTCCGTCTCCGAGCCAGACAGGAACGTATGACCTCGTGCTCGATGCAGGCATCGTCGTGTACAACAACAGCGGTGAGACGGGTCTAGCCGATGAGGTGCAGAGCTATGTGCTGGGTCAAAGCGGCTTCACCGGCGTCTCCTCCGGGGACTGGGAGGGGGCAAGCCCACCGGGCAACGTCGTCCGGTACTCGACACCGGAATTTGAGGATTCGGCCCGGTACCTCGCGGATCTGCTCGGAATCTTGACCGTGGGGGTCGGGCCAACGGAGGGAGCCGAAATCGCGATCATTCTCGTTGAGGGACTGACGCTCGGGGAGCCTCCCTCGCCGACGCCATCGGCTTCGCCCTAGGCAGAACCGAGGCGAATGGGGTTTGCACTCTCGGGGGGAGAGTGCCAGAATCGTGTTAGCACTCTCAGGCCGAGAGTGCTAAGGAACGTATGGCTAGCGCGCGGATACGACGGTGATCGTATCGGTTGCGGAGCCCACCGACGATCGTGGAGGAGCGCATCCCTATGGCAAAGACAATTGCCTTCGATGAAGAGGCCCGCCGTGGCATGGAACGGGGGATGAATGCCCTCGCCAATGTGGTCAGGGTTACCCTCGGACCCAAGGGTCGCAACGTGGTGTTGGAGAAGAAGTGGGGAGCCCCCACTATCACGAATGATGGCGTGTCGATCGCAAAGGAGATCGAGCTCGAAGAGCCGTTCGAGAAGATCGGCGCCGAACTCGTCAAGGAGGTCGCCAAGAAGACCGACGACGTTGCCGGTGACGGCACAACGACGGCGACGGTTCTTGCCCAGGCCCTCGTTCGCGAAGGTTTGAGGAACGTGGCCGCCGGTGCCAACCCGATCGCGCTCAAGCGCGGGATCGAGAAGGCCACCGAGGCCGTCACCAAGGCGCTCCTCGCGGACGCCAAGGAGGTCGAAACCAAGGAGGAGATCGCCGCGACCGCGGGCATCTCCGCTGGTGACCCCGTCATTGGCGACCTCATCGCAGAGGCGATGGACAAGGTCGGCAAGGAAGGCGTCATAACCGTCGAGGAGTCGAGTGGTCTTGGACTTGAACTCGAGTTGACCGAGGGCATGCGTTTCGACAAGGGCTTCCTCTCGGCTTACTTCGTGACCGACCCGGAGCGCCAGGAGGCCGTGCTGGAGGATGTCTACATCCTGTTGTGCGAAACGAAGATCTCCTCGATCAAGGACCTGCTCCCGCTGCTGGAGAAGGTCATGCAGGCAGGCAAGCCCCTCGTCGTCATCGCGGAGGACCTTGAGGGCGAGGCTCTTGCGACCCTCGTCGTCAACAAGATCCGTGGCACCTTCAAGGCCGTCGCCATGAAGGCACCGGGCTTCGGTGACCGACGCAAGGCGATGCTTCAGGACATGGCCATCCTCACGGGGGCCCAGGTCATCTCCGAGGCCGTCGGCCTTTCCCTTGAGAACGCTACGCTCGACCTCCTGGGAACCGCCCGCAAGGTGCTCGTCACCAAGGACGACACGACCATCATCGAGGGAGGCGGAGCCACGGAGCAGATCGAGGGTCGGGTCAAGCAGATTCGGCAGGAGATAGAGAACTCCGACTCCGACTACGACAAGGAGAAGCTCCAAGAGCGTCTGGCCAAGCTCGTCGGCGGTGTTGCCGTCATCAAGGCGGGTGCAGCCACCGAGGTGGAGCTCAAGGAGCGCAAGCACCGGATCGAGGACGCGGTACGCAATGCGAAGGCGGCCGTCGAGGAGGGGATCGTCGCCGGTGGTGGCGTCTCTCTTATCCAGGCGGGCGAGAAGGCCTTCAAGAACCTCAAACTCGAGGGTGACGAGGCGACCGGCGCCAGGATCGTGGAGTCGGCCCTGTCCGCTCCGCTCCGCCAGATCGCGGTCAACGCCGGCCTTGAGGGCGGAGTGGTGGTTGAGAAGGTTCGGTCCCTCCCTCACGGTCATGGGCTCAACGCTGAGACCGGTTTGTATGAGGACCTGATGGCCGCTGGCATCAACGATCCGGTCAAGGTGACTCGTTCGGCGCTTCAGAACGCAGCATCGATTGCCGCGCTGTTCCTCACAACCGAGGCCGTAGTGGCAGACAAGCCAGAGCCCGAACCGAAGATGCCTGCCGGTGGTGGCGGAGACATGGGGGGCATGGGTTTCTAAGCCCCCTCCAAACTGACGAGGGGTCCGGGGGAAACCCTGGGCCCCTCGTTTTGTCACGACCTATCCAGCGTCAGCGAGAGAACAGGCGCATCGCCGAGGATTCTGCGAAGTCGTATTCGGTCGCCGCCCGGGCAAGTCCGGTGGAGATCGCATCGAGGGCGTGCTCGAGTTGCGCCTGCGCGGCTCGCCACTCGGACAGGAGGGCCGCAAAGGCGTGTGAGGCGCCTCCCTGCCAGGTGGCCTCGAGCCCCGTAAGGTTGGCCAGCATCGCGGCAACCTCCGCTCGGATGGCGGCGGCGGATGCAGTCGCTCGGGAACCGGCCTGCGCGATATCCGCGGCGTTCACGTGGTACTGGGTCATGTCTCCTCCAGATTCAGATCACTCAAGGTTGGTAAACCGAAGCTAGACGGCCCTCGGAGCCGGTGCGGCACCTTGGCATCAGCGGTGGACGAGAACGCCGGGCGAACACCCGTGGGACACCGGTCAGGTGTATCGAGTCGGGCCGACGGCTAGACTGGTCTCCAATGGCGCCCGCGGCGTGCGGCCGCCCCGATGGTCAGTGAGGGTGACGTGCCAACCGGCAAAGTCAGGTTCTATGACCCCGAGAAGGGGTTTGGATTCATCAGCGGGGACGACGGCAGCGACGTTCACGTTCGTGCCGCCGCGCTCCCCGACGGAGTCGCCGCGCTCCGGCCAGGGACGAAGGTTGAGTTCTCCGTCGTCGATGGACGGCGTGGCCCTTCCGTCTTGACCCTGACCGTCGTTGAGCCGGTTCCGAGCCTGGCGGCCGCCCATAGGAAGCCGACGGACGACATGACCGTCATCATCGAGGACCTCATCAAGATGCTCGATGGCGTGTCGACCGGTCTTCGTCGTGGCCGCTATCCCGACCCCGAGAAGGCGAAGCAGATCGCGTCTGTCCTTAGAGGCGCCGCCGAGCAACTGGAGTCGTAGTGACCGACACAATCCTAGATTCCGCCATCGACATTGCCCGTGAGGCCGCACTCGAGGTTGCCTCCGACGATGACGAG
The DNA here is from genome assembly GCA_964610155.1 of uncultured Demequinaceae bacterium. Classification (GTDB taxonomy): domain Bacteria; phylum Actinomycetota; class Actinomycetes; order Actinomycetales; family Demequinaceae; genus JAFGBM01. The sequence continues at coordinate 76,900 of CAZSUY010000001.1, read as the reverse complement.
GTTGGCGACCACCTGGCTTCGGGTGAAGCCGGAGACCTGCTCGTTACCCATCTCTTCGGTGCTCGCGTCCCCGGGTATCGGGGGTGGGTATGGGCCGTGACCGTCTCCCGGTGCCCAGAGGATGACACGGCCAGGATCTGCGAGGCGAACCTCGTTCCAGCGGATGATGCCCTTCTCGCTCCGGCCTGGGTGCCGTGGTCGGATCGGATACAACCGGGCGACCTCGAACCCGGCATGGTCCTTCCGTTGGTCCCGGAGGATGCCCGGCTGGTTCCGGGGTACGAGGTCACCGACGATGAGGATGCCGATGCGGTCGCCCTGTGGGAGCTCGGATTGGGCCGCGCGAGGGTGCTGGGCGCGGATGGACGAGATAACGCGGCCGAGCGTTGGTATGCCGGTTCGCACGGGCCACAGGCTCCTGAGGCCATCGCGGCGACGGCAGCCTGTGCGAACTGCGGGTTCTTCGCCGCCCTCCCCGGTTCTTGGCGAATGGTCTTTGGTGTGTGCGCGAACGAGTGGTCCCCGTCCGACGGCAAGGTGGTCAGCGTAGATCACGGTTGTGGCGCCCATTCCGAGACGGACGTGGAGCTACATGGTGGTCTCTGGCCCGCGAACGCCCCCGTGGTCGATACCGTGGCCGCCATGATGGTCGACCTCACCGCCGAGGACCTTGAGGACGTCGAACCTGTGGCTGTCGAACCTGTGGCTGTCGAACCTGTTGTTGTCGAACCCGATGCTGTTGAACTGCCGGAGGAAGCCGAGGAGGCGACTCCCGCTGAGTAGCGCTGTTCGGGGGCCTTCCGTGTCCCCTCTCCGGTGGTACCGCCCGCTCCTTCGACCTGTTTACATCCCTACCCTCCTCGCCGAGGTCGGCGTCGGCGCCATGTACCCGATCATCGCCTTGTCGGCTCTTCGCATGGGGGCATCCGTGATGATCTCGTCGGCGGTTGTGGGAGTCTTTGCCGCCGGGAAACTCGTGGGGAGCGTGGTTGGTGGGGCTCTCATGGCTAGGCGGGGAGCCAGCCGAACCGCCGTGATCGGACTAGTGGGCATGGCCGGTGCGGCCTGCGGCTGTGCGGGGAGCGGGGTGCTCCTTCCGTTCATCATGGCGATCATGGTGTTCGGCGTCGGTCATTCCATATTTCATATCGCCCGTCAGGCCCAGGCTATTGACCTCGTCCACGGATCAAGAAAGGCCCGGGCATTGACGACCCTGGCGGGGATGTGGCGCATCTCGAACTTCATCGGACCTGCCGTCGGGGCGATGGTCATTCACCTCTATGGATTGCGTTCGGCGTATGTTCTCGCGGCGGTTGTCATCGCAGCGGCCGCGGCAGACTTGGTGGTGTCTGGTGGGTGGCACGAGGGGCGGCATCACACCAGAAGCGAGCACGCATCCACGCTCACGGTCGTCCGTGAGAACCGACACATCTTCTCGACCCTCGGTGTGGCCATCGCGCTGACAACCGCCGTGCGGAACGTCCGGTTGGTGGCGATCCCCTTGTGGGCCGATCACCTGGGGCTCCCCGACTCGAAGGCCACCGCGATCTTCGCGGTCTCTGCGGCCGTCGACATGCTGCTCTTCTACCCAGCCGGGTCGGTGAGCGATCGGTGGGGGCGTCGATGGTCCGCCGTGCCCTCGAACGTGGCGTTGGCTCTCGGGTTCCTCCTCCTGCCCTTGTCGACCGGGGCCGTGGGACTGACCGTCGCGGCCATTATCTTGGGCGTCGGCAATGGCTGGGGCTCGGGTCTGGTCATGACCTTGGGCGCGGACATCGCCCCGTCTCACTCGAGGTCGGTCTTCCTGGGGTTGTGGATGGTCCTGGCCGATATCGGGTTGTTGACGGGACCCGTGCTTGTCTCTCTTGGCGCGCTTGTGGCCCTTCCAGTGGGGATCGCCGGAGTGGGGGCGGTCAGCCTGGGCTCGACGGTCATGCTTCAGCGATGGATCCCGCCCGGGCGGGCGCATGAACGCGGGCTTGGCCTCGAGACCTAGTCCCTACTGGAAGTCCTGGGTCCAGTACCAGACGCCCTCTGCGCTCTGCTTGCCGCCGCCGCCCATCCTCGTCCAGGAGGGGTTGAGGATGTTGGCTCGGTGACCCGGAGACGCCATCCATCTCGAATCCGCTACGTTGAGAGACGCCGTCCAGGAGAGGAGGCCGTACACGGCGCAGCCACCCGTCCCCATATAGTTCTGCGCGACGTTCTCTCCTCCTGATGGAGGATTTGGATTGTGGGCGAGCGCGGCACCCGCGTTGCAGGGTACGGCGTCGTCGGTCGCGGCCATGGAGTTCGACCACGCCTGAGCCTTACTGGCGAGCGATGACGACCACTTCAGCGGTGCAAGGCCGTTGGCGGCACGCTGAGAGTTCACGAATGCCAGCATCGCGGGGGTCGACCCGTGACCCCCGGATGACGATGCCTTGGGTGGAGGCGGCGGAACGACAGTGACATCGGGGGCGTCGAACATCTCGGCGACCGCTGGTGCCGAGGAGTCCGCCGGGGAGGCCGTGACCGCGGGGGCGGGCGCCGGGTCGTCGACGGGGGCGACGGGGGGCAGGATGCTCCCGGTGTGTGCCTCGACCGTGAGGGGTCCGGCAACGACCACGCCCAGCACAGAGGCGACGACCGCAAACCCGGTGAATGCAGCGGTGAGCGCCAACCAACCAGCCCGCGCTCTACGCAGGTGAGGCTTCTCCTGGACCTTCTTGCTTGCCAAGGCGCTCCACCACCCAATCGATGCATGCCGTCAGGGCCGAGACATCGTCGGGATCGACCGCCGGGAACATCCCCACCCGGATCTGGTTCCGACCGAGCTTCCGATACGGATCGATATCGACAATGCCATTTTCCTTCAGGACCTTGCGTAGGGTGCCGGAATCGACACCCACAAGATCGACGGTACCCACGACACTAGATCGATGGGAGGGCTGAGTGATGAACATCTCTGCGAATTCGGCAGCCTCCGCCCACGAATATAGGCGTCCCGATGAGTCGGCGGTGCGGGCGACAGCGAAGTCCATCCCCCCTTGCGCCAGGAGCCACTCCAACTGAGCCCTCATGAGGAGCAGTGTCGTGATGGCTGGTGTGTTCAGGGTCTGGTTGAGGCGGGAGTTGTCGATCGCGTCCTTCAGGGAGAAAGTGGCAGGAATGTGGCGTCCCGACTCCGCGATCTCCTCGATCCGGGTGATCGCCGCGGGAGACACCACGGCGAACCACAGCCCACCGTCGGACGCGAAGTTCTTCTGCGGGGCGAAGAAGTAGGCGTCGGTTTGGGAGACGTCGACCACCGTTCCACCGGCCGCCGACGTCCCGTCGACGAGCACCAGGGCGTCGCCGATGCCCGCGGGCCGCGTCACGGGAGCCATCGCTCCCGTAGAGGTCTCGTTGTGAGGCCAGGCGTAGGTGTCGATGCCCTCCTTGGCCACAGGAAGGGCAATAGAGCCCGCCTCGGCCTCGATCACGCTCGTGGTGTCTAGGTGGGGCGCGCCGTTTGTTGCCTTGGCGAACTTGGCACCGAACTCCCCGAACACACAGTGCTGGGCCTTGGCACGAACGAGGGCGAAGGCCGCCGCATCGAAGAAGAGGGTGGAACCCCCGTTGCCGAGGATGACCTCGTAGCCATTGGGGAGGCGGAAGAAGTCGGACAGCATCGTGCGGACATCGCCCACAAGGTTTCTGACCGGCGCCTGACGATGGGAGGTTCCGAGGATGCCCGGCTGAGCGGCGCGAATGGCGTCGAGCTGCTCGTCTCGTATCTTGGATGGACCAGAACCGAAGCGCCCGTCGCGGGGAAGGAGGGTTGCGGGGATCGCCAGGTCGTTCGGCATGGCATGAGTCTAATGCCCTCCTAAGGGCTGGGATGATGGGTCCATGTATCTTGCGCGACCGGCCCTCAAGCGCTACGCCTGGGGCTCATCAACCGACCTTCCAGGCCTCCTAGGGATCGAGCCCGATGGAGGCCCGTACGCGGAGGCCTGGTGGGGAGCCCATCCCGGTGGACCGGCCGTCGTCGAGGTCGACGGTGAGAGGGTGCCCCTTGACGAGGTGATCGCAGCCGACCCCGTCGGCATGCTCGGTGAGGATGTCGTCGCCGCCTACGACGGCCAGCTCCCCTTCCTCCTCAAGATCCTCGCGATCGCCAAGCCGCTATCGATCCAGGTTCACCCGAGCGCCGAGGCCGCGCGGGTGGGTTTCGCCAGGGAGGAAGAGGCAGGGATACCGCGGAACGCTCCGGATCGCGTTTACCGCGATGACAGTCACAAGCCCGAGATGATTGTCGCCCTCACACCCTTGGTCCTCCTATCTGGCTTCAGGGAGGCCGAGCGTGTGGCGGAGGACCTTGGCCGCATCGGAGGTCCCGTCGCGGACGAGCTGGCGACGCTGTGTTGTTCCGGTGGCGTCCCGGAAGGGTTCGTCCCGTTCCTCAAGGGAGTGATGGCGAATGAAGGAGTCCCCGGCCTCGTCGCGGACCTTGCCCGCGTGGGGGAATGGGAAGGAGCGAGCCCCAGCCTCACGGTCGCGGCAAACGCGGCGGTTCATTTTCCAGGAGACCGTGGGGTGCTCATCGCCCTCGCCATGAACGTCGTACGCCTCGCTCCCGGTGAGGCATGTTTCACCTCGGATGGCATCATCCACGGCCACCTCAGCGGCGTGGGGCTCGAGATCATGGCGAGCTCCGACAATGTGATTCGCGCGGGCCTCACGAGCAAGCACATCGATGTTGAAGGCCTGCTCGCGGTGTCTAAGACCATGCCCTCCACCCCCGATCGACCGGAGGTATCGCGCGAGGGCAAGAAGTCTGTCTACACGCCGGTAGCCGAGGAATACCGCCTCGCGGTTGTCGAGGGAGGAAGCGTCGAGTTCGTGGCCGGGCCTCGCATGGTCCTGTCCCTCGAGGGTGAGGCCGCCGTCCGGTCCAGCACCGGTGAGATGACCCTTGCCAAGGGCGACGCCGCGTTCATTCCCCACTCCGATGGACCCGCGATTGTCGAGTCGGTTGGGAAGACGGCAGTGGCTTCGGTGCGCTGACCTCGATCCTCAGAGGCGCGACGCTCGAAGGATAGGGTTGACGGCATGGAATGCGTCTCGGTGTTCGGAACGGGATACCTGGGGGCCACCCATGCCGTCGGCATGGCAGAAATCGGCCATGAGGTCATAGGTGTCGACATCGACGAGGCCAAGATCGCCATTCTCAAGGGGGGGAAGACTCCGTTCTATGAGCCAGGCCTCACGGAGATGCTTACAAAGCACGTCGATTCCGGTCGCCTGCGATTCACCACCGATCCAGCGGAGGCCGCCTCTTTTGCGGACATCCATTTCATTGGGGTGGGGACACCCCAGAAACGCGGCCGGAACGCAGCCGACCTCTCTCAGATCCATGCCGTCGTCGATACCCTCGCCCCCCTGCTTGACCGGCCCGCGGTCATCCTGGGGAAGTCGACCGTTCCCGTCGGGACGGCCGCCGCGATGGAGAAGCGGTTCAAGGACCTCGCCCCGGCTGGCGATGCGGTTGAGCTGGGGTGGAATCCAGAGTTCCTCCGCGAGGGCTTGGCTGTAGAGGACACCCTTCATCCCGATCGGATCGTCCTTGGTGTGGACTCCGCCCGACCGGGCACCGTCGAGGCGGCCGCGCGTCGTGTCTATTCGACAATCATTGAAGCCGGGACCCCCTTCATCGTCACGGACCTCGCGACGGCCGAATTGGCCAAGGTCGCGGCCAATGCCTTTCTTGCTACGAAGATCTCCTTCATCAACGCGATGGCCGAGTTGTGCGAGGTCGTCGGGGCGGATGTCGGGGACCTCGCGGATGCGATCGGTCACGATGCACGCATCGGGAGGCAATTCTTGGGTGCGGGACTCGGCTTCGGAGGAGGCTGCCTTCCCAAGGACATTCGGGCCTTCCGGGCCCGCGCAGGAGAGTTGGGGGTCTCTGAGTCCCTCGCCTTCCTTAGGGAGGTGGAGAACATCAATACCCGGAGGAGGTCCCGGGTTGTCGACCTGGCGCGCCAAGCCGTTGGGGGACGACTCGACGGAGCGAGGGTCGCGGTCCTCGGAGTGGCATTCAAGCCCGATTCGGATGACATCCGTGACTCGCCTGCCCTCGATGTGGCCGGAAGGCTCCACCTCGAGGGTGCCGACGTCCGGGTCTTCGATCCTGAGGCAATGGAGAACGCCGCCAGGTTGTGGCCTACTCTTGTTTTTTCGGAGTCGATCGAGGAGGCGGTGACCGGCGCGCAGGTCATCATCGTTGCGACGGAGTGGAAGGCGTTCCGCGAAGCCGACCCTGTGGTCCTCGGGAGTCTGGTTGCGGAGCGTTGGGTGATTGACGCCAGGAACTGTCTTGATGTGGTTGCTTGGCGTGCCGCAGGGTGGCGATACCAGGGCCTAGGGAGGCACTCAGCATGAGCGATCTCATTGACACGACCGAGATGTACCTTCGTACCGTCTACGAGATGATCGAGGACGGAGTCGTCCCCATGCGGGCTCGCATCTCCGAGCAGTTGGGGCATTCGGGGCCGACCGTTTCCCAGACGATCGCCCGGATGGAACGCGATGGCCTTATCGTCGTGACCGATGGGGATCACCACCTGGAATTCACAGCAACGGGACGAGCGCTCGCCACCCGTGTGATACGGAAGCATCGGCTCACGGAACGGCTTCTCACCGATGTCATTGGCCTGAGCCTCTCGCACATTCACGATGAGGCCTGCAGGTGGGAGCACGTCATGAGCGACCTGGTCGAAGAGCGACTCCTCGACATCTTGAAGGCCCCCGAAAGGTCGCCATTTGGGAATCGGGTTCCCGGTTTGGAGGAACTCGGCACAGATGCCTCGTCCTTAAGGCCTTCGATCAAGGAGATCTCGGTCGAGAAGGCCTCAGCGACCAAGATCAAAGCCGGTCGCCTGGCTCGGATCGGAGAACCTGCACAGGCCTCTCCGGGCGTCCTTGGGCAGATGATCGCCGCCTCCCTGGTCCCGGGAGCGAGTGTCACCATCGCCACGCACGCTGACGGGGTGGCCCTCGATGCGGGATCCGGTGTGGTGATTCTTGGCGGTGTCGTGGCTCGACACGTCTTCCTGGAGCCCGTTTAGGCGCGCAACCGCATCGATTCGTCTCGGCAACGGTATAGCGCTCCCGCTCGTTGAGGGGAGAGAACTGTAGAGACCAGCGCTGAGGCGCAGTAAGGATGACCGTGAATACATACACTTGGCGCGCTTCTCTGCGCCTCATCATCTTGCATGCCATGGTGGGCGGAGCCGTCCTGGTCTCTACCGGCGGGGTTAGCGCGGGAGTGGCTCTTTCAGCGCAGGATGCTGCTGCCGCAGTTGATGTCGCTGCCGTAGGGGGGGCGCCCACCGGGGCTGACCCCGCCCCCGACCGTTCCCGGATCGTGGCTTCCAGTCAGGTGGAGTTCGATTTCAGCGTTCCCGTGATCACGGTTCAGGAGGTGGAGCAGCCGAAGCCCGTGGCCAGAAGGACTGTCACGAATAGTGCGATCCCACCTTCGGTGGCTGGGAATGCGGTGCTTGAAGTGGCTGCCAGGTATGTCGGCACCCCATACGTATACGGAGGAACCACCCCTGCGGGATTCGATTGCACGGGGTTCGTCAGTTACGTCTATGCCCAGTTTGGGATATACCTTCCCCACTCCTCATCGTCCTACTGGAACATCGGGACGCGCGTCTCACCGCAGGACGCCTTGCCGGGAGACCTCATCGTGTCGAGTGGGCATGTCGGGATCTACGCGGGTGGAAACCTGCAGATCGATGCCCCCAGGGAGGGTAAAACCATCCAGTTCCGGGGGATATGGCAGACCTCGTACATCTTTGTCAGGGTCTCCTAGTAGGGGAAAGACTCGCTCTGCAAGTGAGAAGAAATCGGCGTACCGTCGAATCATGCTGACGGCCCGCACGACGCGATTCAGTCGACCGATCTCCGTGATCGGTTTGGGATGCTGGCAGTTGGGGGGCGACTGGGGGGACGTCAGGGAGGACCGGTCGCAAGAGATCCTTACGGCCGCGGCCGACGCCGGGGTGACCTTCTTCGATACGGCAGATGTCTATGGCGATGGCCGATCCGAGAGGTCGATCGGCGCATTCCTGAGGTCAAGGTCCGATCGGGAGAGGTTCTTCGTCGCGACAAAAATGGGGAGGCGGGCCACACCCCATATACCTGAGGCGTACACCCTTGACAGTTTCCGAGCCTGGACCGATCGCTCTCGTGAAAATCTCGGGATCGACAAACTCGACCTCGTCCAACTCCACTGCCCCCCGAGCGAGGTCCTTTCGACGCCTCGAACCTACGATGACCTGGCCACCCTCATCGAGGAGGGCCGGGTCGAGAAGGTCGGAGTCTCGGTGGAGACCTGCGAGGAGGCCTTGTCGGCGATCAGGGAACCGAGGATCGCGAGTGTTCAGATTATCCTCAACCTTTTCCGCCGTAAGCCACTCGAGAGGGTCCTAGTCGAGGCCCAGGATGCGGGTGTCGCGATTATCGCGCGGGTTCCGCTGGCGAGTGGTCTCTTGAGTGGTCGCTACACCACGAACACGGATTTCCCATCGAACGACCACCGCAACTACAACCGCCACGGGGAGGCCTTCGATGTTGGGGAGACCTTTTCCGGGGTTCCCTACGATGTCGGGGTCACCGCTGCGAAGGAAATCGCGTCGCTGACCCCACCTGGTTGGTCGACCGCCCAACTCGCCCTCAGGTGGGTGCTTGACCAGGGGGTGACGACCGTGATTCCCGGCGCATCGCACCCCGATCAGGCCCGCACGAACGCGGCCGTCGCCGACCTTCCTCCGATCAGCGAGAAGATCCTTGCCGCGCTAGCCGAGGTGTATCACAACACGATTCGCGAGCACGTCCACTCCCGCTGGTAGGGCGCCGGAGTCTTGTGGGCCGGGTAGGCTTCTCGGGTCAGGCGCCTGTAGCTCAGAGGATAGAGCACCGCCCTCCTAAGGCGGGTGTCGCGCGTTCGATTCGCGTCAGGCGCACTCTCAGGCGATTTTCCGGCGTCTTCCCCTATCACGTCGTGATCCGCGCGGCTGTTTGACCTTCCCTCTTTCTCAGAGAACAATTTTTCCAACGGTGCGCGTCGCCTGCTCCCTAGTGCGGCGCGCACTGTCTCGCTAGCGATGTCCCGTCCTTCGGCACCGCGGTGCTTCGGTCGCGTGCGTCCCGGCGGCGTGGCACGACGTGCGTCCGCTCCAGCCTCGTTACCGTGGTGGAGTGGTGGACTACATCGGGCGTTCCCTCGTCACTGATGCCCTGCGTGACTGGCGTAGGGATTTGGAGAGGGAGGGGACTCCGTCGTCGCTCCGGGACCTTGCGCGGTCGGAGGGGGCTGTGCTCAACCTCGCCGACGCGCATCCGGGAGGCCTCGCCCAGCTGTTTGCAGGCAGGCCTACGTTGGTGTCGAGCCTGTTTCGGGATCCCGAGGGCAGCGCCGCCGCGCTCGCCATCGCACGCGTCGCTCAGGAGCACGTGGCGGCCGCCCGCATGGCGGCCGGCGTCGCAACCGGGGGGCTAGCCGTCGGGACAATCGAGTGGTCGGATGGACCCCTGCGTCGAGAGATGCCCCTGCTCGTGCGTCCCGTGACCTTTGAACCCTCACGCGGATCCGACACCCAGGTGACGCTTCACCAAGCCGTCGCCCTCAACCCGGTTGTGGCGGCCGAACTACGAGCGAGGCTTCCAGAGAGGTCATTTGAGGAGACGGTTCGAGCCACCCTCGCTGGGCCGCAGTTCGATCCGCGCCCCCTGTGGGACGAGATTCGTGGACTGACCGACGTCTTCGGGGAGGATGTTTCGGTTGAGGAGGTGCTTCTGCTGGGATCCTTCGATGATCCCGAGCAGCGACTCCTCGATGACTTGGACGAATCCGAGCACCTCATCGCTTCGAACGCGGTGCTCGCGGCGGTTGCGGGGGATCGAACGATTCGGGACGAGTTGATCGATCCTCTTCCTGCACCGCCGCATGGGGATAGGGATCCTTTCGCCGAGAGGGGCCTCGGAGACTTGGACGATGTCCAGTTCGCGGCTCTCGATGTGGTAGCTACGGGGAGGAGCGTCTTCATCCAGATGCCTCCGGGGGCGGACGCGATTGGGACCGTCGTCGCGATCGCGGCCGATGGTGCGGCTTCGGGCAGGGTGGTCGCCGTCGTCGGTGGAACAGGCCGGGCCATCGAGGCCGTGGCCAACGCGCTAGACGCGGCAGGTGCCGGTGATGTGTACGTTAGCGGTGCAACCGACCGATGGAACTCGGTGGCCCGATCAAGGCTTCTGGAATCGATGACGTCCTCTGCGCCGCCCTTGGATGAGGTGGCGCTGAGGGAGGTGGGTGAGCGTCTGGTTTCAGCGCGTACGGTCTTTCGCGAGCGGGTCGAGGAACTTCACCGCAAGCGGACCCCCTGGGGTGTCAGCGCGTACCGTGCCGTCGAGGAGATCGCTCGACTGACCTCGGTGGCCGAGCCTCCATCGACACCCATCCGAATCTCGGAAACGGCCGCTGTATACATCCTGGAAAGGGGGATCGAGGTGGTCGCGGCGGCTGCCGCGTTGGAGTACGAGGCCAGGGTGGCCGCAGAGATCCAGGGGGCTCTCTTTGCCGAGGAGACGGTTGGGGGAGGTAGTCCCGACCCCGCCCCCTCACCGGAGCCGAAAGCCTCCGCCAAAGAAGAAGACGATATCGCCCCCCCCGAGACAGAACCGCCCAGGCGATGGTGGCAGGGAACGATCCTGGATGAGGAACGCGGTGCGGAGATGGATGAGGTGCTCGCGACCTTTCTGCTCCGGCACCTTCCCCGGCTTAGGGAAGCCGCCGCCGAGGCCTCCGAAGAGGTGGGAGTCGACGAGGCCGCGACGCTCACGGAGTGGGTCGATCAAGTGCGGGTATTCGATGAGATTCGAACGACCCTGGAGACCTTCTCTCCGGCTGTCTTCCAGGGGGCCCTCAACGACCTGATTGCCGCGACCGCTCCGGAAGGGTCGAGCCTCACCGCCACTTTGCCCAAGCGGGAGATCAAGGCATCGAGGCGTCGGGCCGAGGCACTTCTTCGTCCAGGACGACCGACGGAGGGGCTTCACGAGGCGCTCGTCGAAGCCCACCACCGCGCCATCCGATGGCGCGGCCATTGTGGAGGCGGGGGCTGGCCAAGCGTGCCGGACGAGCTCGACTCGTACGGTCGCCGCATAGCGGAGGCAGGGCCTCTCTGGTCTCGATTGGCTCCCGTCGTCGAGGCCGTCACGGGTCGCGTTCACCTGGCGGATCAGCCGTGGAAGGTCCTCCAGGCGACCCTTGAGTCTTTGACCGAGACCCGACGGCTTCCCCTTGAAGAGGCCGAGGTGAGGGATACGAAGGAGCACCTTGTCGGTCTTGGCTTCGAGACGCTCTACGACGAGATGGCCTCAAGATCCGTACCACCCGCCGCAGCCGCCGTCGAGATCGAATTCGCGTGGTGGGCCTCCGCATTCGAGGCCATTCTGGCCGAGGCTCCCCGGCTGACCGAGTACGGGGTGATCGGGCGTGCGGCCGAGCAGTTCCTGACCTGCGACCGCGAGTTCGCCGAGTTGAGGGTCCAGCCTCTCATGAGGGCGATAGGTGAGCGCCGGCGACTAGCGGTCGCCCAGAGGCAGGACGACGCTCGCGACCTGTTCGCGACCCTCGTCGAGGGTGGGGACGGTCCGTTCCGTGATCAGTGGGCTCGTTTTCCAGAACTCGTCGGGGCGCTTCGCCCCGTCGTCCTTTGTACGGCGGAACAAGCCTCCGAGATCATCCCCCCCGCGCGGGTAGTCGATACGATCGTTCTTCTTGGAATCGAGTCGACATCGTTTGCCGAGCTGGTTCCCGCTATCGCGCGCTCCTCCCAGGTGGTCGCGATGGGGGATGCTCATGCGGCGACCTGCGGAGCCATCCCCGGCCTCAAGGAGGTCCTGCCAGACCTCGTCCTTCATGCTCATCCTCAGCCCCGGGACGCGCGCGTGACGGCGGTGCTGTCGGAGTACGGATACGGAGACGAACTGGAGTCGCTTCCTGCAGCCGGTATCGAAGGCTCTCTCGAGGTAGTGTCTGTTGACGCTGTATCGACCGCTCTTCCCGGATCGATAGGGGTGGAGACATCGCAGGCCGAGGTCACGGCAACCTGCGTTGAGGTCGCGGCAAAACGCGGACAGGATCGGCTCATCATCGCCGCGAATGATACTCATGCGGGGCGGATACGGGAGGCCCTCGAAGACTGGGATGGAGGTGCGGATAGAGACGTCCCGGTGTTGACACTTGGCCGGGCCGCCGGGGCGGAGGCCGACCTAGTCGTCCTCTCCCTCGGATATGGTTCGGACACCCGGGGGGAGTATCCGGAGAGCCTCGGAATTCTGTCGACATCTCTCGGGGTGAGAACTCTTCGACAGGCTCTCGTGGCGTCAAGGCGAGATGTCGTCGTCGTGACCGCCCTTTCCCCCGACTACCTCGGATGGGCTGCTAAGCAGGGACAAACCGGACACGGGGTAGAGGCCCTCGCCGATCTTGTCGCGCTCGCTGGTGTAGGCCCTCCTACGCCCGGGAGCGAGGAGGGGGACTGGCTACTAGGTGACTTGGCCAGACGCCTTCGGGATGGGGGGCTTGTGGTTCGTCAGCGCTACGGCACCGGTGGTGACATCATCCCTCTCGTCGTGGGAACGGTCGAGGATAGGCCAACGGTTGCGATCATCACCGACGAGGTCCCCCCGAGGCCGGGGACGAGCCTCCGAGACCAGGTGCGATGGCAACGGACCCGGTTAGAGGCTCTTGGCTGGGTTGTGGTGCCGCTCTTCACCCTTGATGTCTTCATGGATCCCGAGGCGGCGGCAAACCAGATCCGAGGGGTGTTGGGCGCTCCCCCTGGGGCTCACGAACCAGAACCTGAACCTGAGCCTGGCCCGGAACCTGAGCCCGACCCGGAGCCTGAGCCTGGCCCCGGTGACGTATTGCCGTCTAGGTCGGTAGACGACACCGATGTGGGGTGGGGGGAGGTCGGGGGTCCGAGCCGGGATGAAGAGATACAACGCGATCGCCCCCCGCACTGGTAGGCGGGCCTACGCTGGCTCCTTGGCAGGGGTTGGTGCGCCAGAGGGGGCCTTTGAGCCAGCGTCGGAGGCCGGAGGGGAGTCAGAACTCGGCTTGGAAGGGGAACCCGGCTTGGGAGGGGGGTCCGCGCGGGAGTCGGTGCGGTAGAACCCCGGTCCGCGGAACGCTACCCCAACGGCCTCGAATACCTTTCTCAGTGGTCCCTCGCATCGGGGGCAATCGGTGAGGGCGGCATCCTTCATCGATTGCACTACTTCAAGACGGTGGTGACAGTCGCGGCAGGCATAGGTGTAGGTGGGCATGTCGGCTCGTCAGTGGGAGAACCGCGTCACGCCATCGGGAGTGGCCACCGCGTGCACGGGGACGTCGTGGGTCGCCCGTGGAAGGGGTTCCCCGCCAAGGCGGACCTCATCGGAGAAGGTGACAGCAACGATCAAGGCATCGGGTCGGACCCCCTTGAGCACCCGGTCGTACCAGCCGCCCCCCTGACCAAGGCGCGTCCCCGCGCCATCTACCGCGAGGGCGGGTGCAATCACAACATCGGCTTCGGCGATCGCTTCCGGGGGGAGTGGATCACCCGAGGGCTCCGGTGGTCGCTCTGGGGCGTGCTGAACCAGGTCCTCCATCCCTTGGAACAACCCCCAGCACCTCTCAAGCCCTTCGCCGAGGACGGGAATCAGGATACGAACCCCTCGGGCAGCAAGGGTTTCGATGATGGGCAGGGTGCCGGGTTCTGTCGGCCTCGAGGCATAGATCGACACGCACCGCGTGTTTTCCAACTCGGGAAGCGCGAGGAGATGGGCGGCGATCGCTTCCGCCGCGTCGGCACGCTTCTTGAGTTTCCTGACTGAGCGAGCGGTGGTTGTTGCGGCGCGGAGGGCGATCTTGGCGTCCTCAAGGGCTTCCGCGTCCACCCAGGCTGGAGACGCTGAAGAGGAGGCCATGGACCCATTCTCCCTGGAATGAGCCCGAGAAGCCAGGAGGTTCGCTACACGCGAACCGAAGGCTAGTCTCGTGGAATGGCACAGGTGCGAAAGGTGGTCGTCGCGGCCGCGGGCAGGGGGACTCGGTTCCTCCCGGCGACCAAGGCCATTCCCAAGGAACTGATTCCCGTTGTCGATCGGCCGTCGATTCAGTACGTGGTCGAGGAGGCCATCGCGGCGGGTCTTCACGACATCGCGCTCGTCACGGCGGAGGGCAAGGATGCTGTCGCGACTCACTTCCTACGCGATGCTGACTTGGAGGCATACCTCGAGGAGAGGGGTGAAACAGGTCTGCTCGATGAGGTACGGCGGGTGTCCGGCCTGGGGCCGCTTGCCTGCCTGACACAGCACGAACCGAACGGCCTTGGGCACGCTGTCGGTGTCGCAGCTGACTTCGTCGGACTTGAGCCATTTATCGTCATGCTTGGGGACGATTTGTGCGATGAGCGGGATTCCGCGCTTCCGGCGATGATCGCCCTCCATGAGTTGACGGGAATGTCGATCATCCTCCTCCTCGAGGTACCAGGGGAGAAGGCTCGGCTCTACGGCTCGGTCGATCCCGTTCCCCTTCCGCTCACCGATATCCCCGGGGCGGTGGGCGAGCCTCGAATCCCCGTCGACGCCGAGGTCCATAGCCTTTTTCGACTGAGCGAGAAGCCTGAGCCCGGGGAAGAACTCAGCAACTTCGTCGTCATCGGCAGATACCTTTTCACCCCCGCTGTATTCGAGGCCATCCGCGCAACGACCCCCGGGCAGGGGGGGGAGATTCAGTTGACCGATGCCATCGACAGACTTGCGCACCTTTCGGTTGATGAGGGGGGAGGGGTGCTTGGCCTCGTATTCCGTGGTCGTCGGTACGACACAGGTGACAAACTGGAGTACCTCAAGACCATGGTCTCGATTGCATCGGATCGCCCGGAGATAGGGCCGGAGTTCTGCGCCTGGCTGAAGGCCTTCGTATCGGACAGGGAGGAGCGGTAGGTGTCTAAGGTAACCCTCGCGCAGTATCGCGCGACGTTGCTCAAGGGAATCGAACGCATCGCCGCCATCGAGGTTCTTGTTGCAGACTCGGCCGGATCCATTCTGGCGGAGGACCTGATCACCGAGGGCCCCATCCCTCCGGTCGCGATAGCGACATGCGATGGGTACGCGGTGGTCGCTGCCGACGTGGCGAAGGCGGCCATGGCCACGCCCGTGATCCTCTCCGTATCGCACGACGTCACCTGGGAGATACGCGGCCCAAGTCGACACGTGCCGGGGACCGCCGCGCGCATCGTCTCTGGGGCGCCTATGCCAAAAGGCGCGGACGCCGTGGTGCCCATGGGGGCAACGGACGGGGGCGTCGCCAAGGTCTCGATCCTCACCGCTTCGCGCCAAGGAGCCAACGTGCGTCAGCGGGGTATGGATGCCAAGGCCGGGCAGGTCCTTGTCTCCGCGGGAACGAGGTTAGGGGCCCGCCAGTTGGGGATAGCAGCCGCTGTGGGTCGCCGACGATTGAGCGTGCACCCGACCCCTCGCGTCGTTGTCCTCTCGGTCGGGAATGAGCTCGGGGAACCCGGCTCTCGCCTTAGGGACGCCGGGGTTCCGGAGTCCAACTCCCACACGCTTGCGGTGATGGTAGAGGAAGCGGGAGCGCGGGCCTATCGAGTCGGAGCCGTCATTGATGACCGCATCACGTTACGAACGACGATCGAGGATCAGTTGGTGCGGGCGGACTTGCTTCTCACGACCGGTGGCTTGAGCGGGGCAAAGGACGACACTCTTCCCGAGGTCCTCGCTGAACTGGGACCATTCGAGGTGCTCTCCGTCGCGATGATGCCCGGACGTCTCCATGGTCATGGGGAGATCTCCTCGGGTGCACTAGGGGTTTCCACTCCGGTGATTGCGCTCCCGGGGCATCCCGCTGCGGCCATCATCGCCTTTGAAATGTATGTGCGTCCGGTTCTCAGGACGATGTCGGCGTATGCGGAGAAGGAGCGGCCGAGATTCAAGGCAAGGGCTACTCAGTCCTGGGAATCCCCGAGCGGTGTGCTCCAGTGCGTACCTGTGATGATCGAGAATGCGAGGACCCGCGACGCGAAGGCGCAGGTTGTCGGGCATCCTTGGCAACCGTCCCTGGTCGACATGGCTCGCGCCAATGGGATAGCGATCGTCCCGGAAGAGACGACCAAGGTGGAGGTCGGGGATGCCCTGACCTGCCTTCTGTGGGACGACTAGAAACGGGTGCCATGTCCTATCGCCGTCCGAGAGCCCTCGCCTATGGCGACGTGGTCATTCGTGCGCTGGCTCCGGGGGACGAGAGGGCGTGGCTCGATCTTCGGCAGCGGAATCGGGCGTGGCTGCGTCCATGGGAGGCGACGGTACCGCCGGGACGGATGGCGAAGCCCATACGCTTCAAGGCGCTGGTTCGCAAAGACCGGAGACAGTGGAAGCATGGACGATCCCTCAACATGGTGATCGTCGTCCATGGGGAATTCGTGGGCCGGGTGTGTATCACAGGAATCGAGTGGGGCTCGGCGAGGACGGGATCCCTGGGGTACTGGATCGATGAGAAGCACACCGGCAGAGGAATCGTTCCGCGAGCCGCGGCGCTCCTCACCCAGCAGGGATTCGACCTTGGACTTCATCGTGTCGAGGTCGCGACCCGCACGGAAAACCAGTCGAGCATCAGGGTGGCCAACAAGCTCGGATTTCGAGACGAGGGCATACGGAAGCGATACCTATACGTCGACGGTGGATGGCGAGATCACCGAGTGTTCGCTCTGACGGTGGACGAGAAGCGGTTGGGGGAGTGCTGGGAATCCCTCGGGGGAGGGGCAATATAGCGAAGACTCGCTTGACACGCCGATGGCGCTCCGGGGGAGAGCGCGGAGCTGGCCGTACCGTCGGTGTATGCCACCGGTCGGGCTTCTAGCCATTGCGGCACTGGGCCTTATTTTGCTCTATGCCCTTCCAGATCGAATCCGAGAAGCCGGACAGTATGCGGTCGTCCGTACGGAGGGCTGGTACCGCGCCGACCTTGAGGTGATTCGCTCCTCGGCCGCTCGCGTCGAGTTGGAGCCTGTCCGCCCAAAGAAGAAGAAGAGCACCCGAGGGCTCGCCCCACGCGAGGCCCGGGCATCCATCAAGGCACTTGGGGGAACCGTCATGTCTCGTCCCGCCGCTCCACTCGATCGAGCCGCTGTCGTCGCCCGCCGTCAGATGGTTACCATGCAACGGGATCGCAGTAGGGCCCTCGCTCGGCGAGCCGCGCAGGCTCGTCGTCGTGCCGCCGTAGGGGTGCTCTCGGTCTTCGCCGCCTCCGTGACCTGGGGGTTTGTCGTCGCCACGGCCTGGCCGCTGTGGTCGGCGATCGCGGCATCCACCGCGCTCGGGGGCATCACCATCGCGGGACGCCGAGCTGTGCGAGCACAGGTGAAGGCAGATAACCGGCTCGTGCCGGTGGCGAAGGAGGTGGCGATCGCGGCCACGGCCACGGCCGCTCTGCAGAGGGTCGCGATCGAGAGGGCCGCCGGGCACGAGGCCAAGACGTCGAACGAGGAAACCCAGGCCATCAAGGTCGTGACCCGGGAGGCCGTCGCTCCGGGGGTGGCACCCGACCTTCCGTCCGTCGGCCTTCCCGAGGAGGAGGATCGGGGATGGTCACCGGGGATGCTTCCGATCCCGACCTACACCCTCAAGCCCATGGCCAAGGTTCAGACTCCCCGACCGATCTCGGAGGAGGATCTGGCGGCAGGGATCAGGGCGGCAGAGGGGGTGGCCGACCAGCGCGAGGCCGAGGCTTCCACCCAGACGCTCGACGACATCCTGCAGAGGCGTCGACGCAAGAGCGCATAGGCGACCCCGGGTAGTGGGATGGTAACCTGATACCCGTTTTTGGGGCTGTAGCGCAATTGGTAGCGCACCTCGGTCGCATCGAGGGGGTTAGGGGTTCGAGTCCCCTCAGCTCCACCACAAATGCACTTCCAAGGCTGCTGACGATGTCGACGTTCGCGTCCAGCAACCTCGCCACAGGTGGATGGATCAGCAGGGTCTTGTGATACTGCCCGGCGCTTGGGACCTTGACCAACTAGTTTCGAACCTCTTCGAAGCTAATAGTGGGGCCCCGCCGGAGTCAGGGTCAGGTGTTGGTTGCCCTCCCGACCAGAGCAAAGCTTCCGGGAAATCGACTTCCTGGGGGCACGGGTGCGCCACTGAGGTTCGGCACTTGCATAAACAGGTCCTCGACTTCGCCGAGTCTCCGAAACACCGCTTCCTGGACCCTCCGCTCCAGAGCCCACCGGACAGCATCTCCCTGTTGGGTTGCCGTCGTTGACGGGTACTCGCGCAGAACCATCACTTGACCGTGACGGAGACCGCGTGAAATGCTCTCGAAGACTGATACCGTTTGCTCGATGAAGTCATCGAGGCGAGGGTCGATGGCGAGGGCTTGCCAGGTGGCGCGCGAGTACACGGGCGAGGAGTAGTACTCCTGACGTCGCGCCTCCGTGGTCAGTGCAAGGCAGATCAGAAGGTCGTCGGCAATATGGTTGCCGAGGATAAGTGACGCGTCATCGAACCCGCATTGAATCGACAACAGATCCTGACGGCACCAGACTCGGAGGAACGGAAACGGAGTCCGGCTCGACTCGGGTCTCTTCAGGTCGACCTGAGCCAGTGTGCCCTTGAAGTCCAGGCTCTCGAGTGCGACTGCGATGGTGTGGGACCATCCGGGCAGGAGTTCGACAACACGGTGCGCCATGGCCACTCCGCCACCAGCCAGAAGCCACTTCCACAGGTATGAGTCATACAACAGTTTGACGCGAAGCGGTCGGCCGATCCTCTCAACTATTCGACGGTGATTGTCGTCGCCCGCGAGTTGGCTCCAATGCCCAGGATCATACGCAGTCGTCACGAGATGCTTCCAGACGCCGATATCGATCAGAGCCTCCTCGGTGTGGCCGTCCGGAGAACCAGTTGATCGCATGGACAGCCCATCGAGGATTGGCGCGCCGATCGACATCGCGTCCGGCTTCGCTTCGGACATGAGCATATATTATTGGGCTTGAAGAATCACCGCTGGGTGGGGCTGGGTAAAGTGAAAACCCGGCAGTCGCCGGAACAGGCATCGGAATGGGGCCTGGGAGCCAATCCCGCTTTCCCGGACGGCGGAGTTGTTGGCGGGTGTTTCGCTTGGTTTTCACAGAGATAGTTCGTGCATACCCTTGACACATGACGGCTAGAGATGTCTTCATCTGTCACGCCAGCACTAGCAAGGAGACGCACGCTAGGCCACTTGTCGATGCGCTCGACTTGAGGGGTGTGAGCGCTTGGCTTGATGAGGGTGTCATTCGTCCGGGCGAAAGCATTATTGATGCGATAAACGATGGGCTGAAGCTCGCGCGCTACGTCGTACCTATCGTGACGGACGATTTCTTCTCACGCCGCTGGGCGCGAAAGGAGCTGAATGCGGCCTTGTCGCGCGAAGTGCGGCTGGAACGAATGATCATTATTCCGGTTCTCGACGTAGAGCAGTCACGGTGGTTCGAGGCATTCCCGATACTCGAAGATAAGTTGTACTTGTCGTGGGACTTCGGTGTGGCGAAGATTGCTTCGCGTATTGCCGAACTATTCGCTCGTGAACCGGCAGTCGAGTGGGTGCTGGCGCATCCACAAGAGTATGTCGGAGGTGTCTGGTTGCGCTGTACCCCTGAACGAGCTGTCCCGCACACGTTGACGCTGAGATGGGGTCCGTTAATTCGGACGGTCGAATACTGCACGGATGAGGTTAGACCCTGGTCGATGGTTCATCACAAGTCCGCTCCAGACGCGGTACCTTTTCACGTCTCCGTTGAGCCAGCCGCCATCATCACAGCGGGGCAAGGGCCCGCGCCCGATGTTTGGCCCCGCGCCTTCAACATCGACGAAGGGTGGGTCAGGGCGGCTGGTGCTCCGGTCGCTATTGAGTCGCCACCGGACGGCATCCGTTTTCCATCGGAACGGTCTTTGTTGGCCGAGAGACTTGACTGTGCTCGTGGACTTGGCGACGAGGTCAGTTCCACCGACTGACCGTCGAGGTTCCTGCGGAGTTTAGTGTCTGCTCGGTGGGTTCCTGGGTCGGATGTCTCTCTGGGCTTGATCCGGGTGGGCGTGCCATAGTCTCCGCTGTGGAGAGCGGTTTGCTTGGCGGTTCAAGCCTCCTGGGAGGGCTGTTCTCGCTGTATCCCGCTTGGCGGGCGAGGGCGATTGAGCCTGCAACCGGATTGCGTCAACTGTAGGGAACAACACAGGGGCTCTCTCCGAAGATCCGATGTCGGCGGCTCGCTGATCGTTGAGTTTTCGGACTCGCTCGAGGCGATCGTCAGCGACTCGGCTCATCAAAACTGGATTCCAGTGTTCATGAGCGGGCACCTCAGGTCCACCAGCATTCTCTGTCGGCACGCCCAGTCGGCTACGAGTCGAGTTCCTTGCGGAGCTGATTCAAGGCGTCGTTCTTGGAGTTGAGGTCGGACTTCACTTCCGTGACACGGCTGTGGATCCACGCGGCCGCCCCGCCGCTGAACACCACCCCTGAACCGGCGACGAGATCTTGGAGTTGCGGTTCTGCGATGAGGAACTTGCCGACGAGGAAGGCCACGAGGAGCACCGCGAGGGTGCCAAGGGCCAACTGGATCGTCCTCCACTGCTTGAGGAGTTTTTCGGCGGCTCCGATCTGCGCGTCAAGGTGCCGGATTTGCACTTCGATGATCGCGTCTCCGATGGCGGTACGGCTCGAACCTTCCTTTGCGGGCTTCGTGGCCCGCTTCCCTCCGCCCTTGGTGGCGGGGGCCTTGGTGGCGGGCAGGTGCGGTTCCGATTTCGTCCCGACGCCTCCTCGGGCGGATCGCGCAAGACGCAACGTAGCCTCGACCATCTCGAGGTCTGCTTGGTTGATGGTGGTTTCCACTCTGGACCTCCCCCTTCCGAGTACGCTTTTCAACGCCTCTGGCGGAACGCTACGCCGTTGAGCTGGACGGCGCAATGATTGGGATTATCCAATAGGTCCGAATGGGGGCCTGGTGGAATCGGAGCGGCCTCCCATGGGGTCGCGCCGCTAGATCCAATTCCACCCAGAGGCATTGATATCCAGGATGTGAGCGTTCCAGTACCAGTCTGGAATCCATTGCCCATTCCAGAGGGGCAGGAAGTACGCGGCGACGAGGAGGGCCAGGGCGATGAAGCCTCCGACCGCAAGGCTCCCGCGACGGGACCATCCCCCCAATAATCGGTCCGGCTGGGCGATGCGCCGGAGCGCCCAGACGACGGTCAGCATCACCCAGGGGGAGAACGCCACGGAGTAGAACGTGAACATCACTCGGTCGGGGAAGAAGAGCCAGGGCACCCAGCCGCCAAGGGTGCCGATGATCACGGCTCCGGCGAGCCCCTCCCGGCGGAACAAGAGGCGTTTAAGCGCGTAGAAAAAGGCGACGACTCCGCTCCACCAAAGGAGAGGGTTCCCGAGGGCGATGATCTCGGAGACTTGCTTATCCGTGCTCGGGGGATCACCCTCCCCGGGGGGGAGTTCTTCCCAGTAGAAGGCCGTGGGCCTTGCCTGGAGGAGGAATCCCCACGGTCTCGTGCCGTAGGGGTGCGTGACACCGCTGGAGTAGGTCAGATGGGTGTGGAAATCGAGCATCACCTCGTGATAGGCGACGAAGGAACGCGGCGTCTCTGGAAGCCACTGGATGCCCTCGTCCTCATGAGCCGCGGCCCAGTGCCGCATGTAGCTCAAGTCAGCGATGAACCAGGAGGAATAGGAGGCGACGTAGGTTGCGGGAAGGAGGAACAGGGTCAGAAGGGTCAGGGGCACTGTCATACGAATGAAGGAGAGCGGCTTCAACCGGCCGACACCGACCGCTCTGCGATCCACGATGTCCCAAACGATGGAGAGGGCGAGGAAGGCGACGGCGAAGTAGAGCCCCGACCACTTGACGCCCGTCGCGAGACCCAGGGAGACGATTGCGGCGATCCGCCACCACCGGATTCCCGAGCGGGGCCCGAACCCGGGAAGGGGCTGGTCTTTGTCGAGCCCGAGCCGCTCTCGGGCCCGGGCGGCCTTTTCGAGGAGGACTCGGCGGTTTCGTCTTCGATCGAGGAGCAGGAGCCCGAAGGCGACGACGGCGAAGAAGGTCAGGAAGATGTCGAGGAGGGCCGATCGTGACAGGACGATGTGCTCGCCATCGATCGCGAGGAAGAGGCCGGCGACGCCTCCCCACAGGACGGACTTGAAAAGATGGCGTGCAATCAAGGCCACCAGGACAACCGTGACGGTCCCGATGACGGCGGCGGAGAAGCGCCAACCGTAGGGGTTGGGCCCGAAGGCCTTGATCCCGGCGGCAATCATCCACTTTCCGAGCGGGGGATGGACCACCTTGTCGGCCCGAGT
Organism: uncultured Demequinaceae bacterium; assembly: GCA_964610155.1. Classification (GTDB taxonomy): domain Bacteria; phylum Actinomycetota; class Actinomycetes; order Actinomycetales; family Demequinaceae; genus JAFGBM01. Next base: position 54,447 of record CAZSUY010000001.1, on the reverse strand, counting down.
TGCGAGCTCAGAGAAGTTCCCGTTTTCGAAGTCCTCGTTCTCGCCACCCCAATGGCCTTCGTAGCCCAACTGGAGGAGGGAATAGGCCGCCCTGGTGTAGTGCAATTCATCGAAGACGAGGACGCGGGGTTCGGACAGGCCGATGAATCGGAGGGCGCCCGCGAGTGCCCCCACCGACGTGAGCATGAGGGCTAGTCGAAGCCGCCACAGCCTTTCCAGGAGCACGAGGGCTAGCCTAGCGACGTTACGCCGACCGGCACGAATGGGCTCGCTCCCGTACCGTTGGTGTATGCGCATCACGGCTCGCGCGACGTGGATGGTGGTAGCACTCGTTGCCGCAGGCGGGGCTGGGTATGCGACCGCCGCGCAACTCTGGCCCGATTCGCCTTCATCCGTCAACCCATCGGTGAGCCCGTCCCCCTCCCCATCGCCGAGCCCCTCCCCGACCCCACCTCCCTCTCCGTCAGCGAGTCCATCGCCCTCACCATCTCCGTCGTTCGATATGGAGGCACACTCGATCGACGATCCGACATCGATCTGGATCATCGTCAACAAGACCCGGCCCCTCGATCCGATCGACTACGCCCCGACCGACGTCGATGACCTTTCGCCCGTCCCGGGCGGGTCATGGCAGCACATGAGGACGGAGGCCGCGGATGCCCTCCGAGCGCTGTACGCCACCGCGAAGGCGGATGGGGCCTCCTTCAAGGTGGCGACGGCCGAAAGGAGCTACGGCGATCAGCGGGTGATCTATCGGCGATGGGTCGAGGAGAAGGGGCAGTGGTGGGCGGATCGCTCCTCCGCGCGTGGGGGGTATTCCGAGCACCAGACGGGCTGGGCCCTCGACATCTACGACACGGATGAGTGCAGGCTCCAGTACTGCTTCGGAGAAGAAGCCGCCGGGCTCTGGGTGGCCGAGCATGCGTGGGAGTATGGATTCATCCTGCGCTACCCCGAGGATTCCGATGAGGTCACCGGCTTCATCTGGGAACCCTGGCACCTTCGCTATGTCGGAATCGAGCTTGCTACCGAGATGCACGAGAGCGGCATCGCGATCCTCGAGGAGTTCTTCGGATTGCCTCCAGCGCCGTCCTACACATAGGAATGGTGGGAGGCTGTCGGTGTCTGGGATGTGACACGCTGGACGCATGACCGGTCGCATCGTCCTCGCCGCGACGCCCATCGGTGACATTGGTGACGCCTCGCCCCGGTTGCGGGAGGCCCTGGGGGTTGCCGATACCATCGCCGCGGAGGACACCCGACGCCTACGGGACCTCGCCCGGCGCCTCGGGGTCACGATCACCGGGAGGGTGGTCGCGGTCAACGATCACAACGAACGGGACCGAGCCCAGGGTCTTGTCGCCAGGGCCGCGGAGGGCGAGATGGTTCTGGTCGTCACCGACGCGGGCATGCCGACGGTTTCCGATCCCGGGTACAGGATCGTGGAGGAGGCTATCGCGGCCGGTATCGACGTGACGGTTCTTCCCGGGCCGAGCGCCGTTCTCGCCGCCCTCGCCGTGTCCGGCCTGCCGAGCGATCGGTTCAGTTTCGAGGGATTCCCACCCCGCGCGGCTGGGGAGAGGGCCAGGGCCCTCGGGGATCTTCAATCCGAGCGGAGAACCATGGTGTTCTTCGAGTCGCCCCGGCGGCTCTCTGGGACCCTGTCCGCGATGGCGGAGACGTTCGGGATCGGCCGAAGGGCGGTCGTCGCGCGGGAGCTGACCAAGACCCATGAGGAGGTCCGTCGGGGAACCCTGGGTGGCCTCAAGGAATGGGCGGCCACAAGGAACGTGCTCGGGGAGGTAGCGATCGTGGTCGCCGGAGCACGGGGCGATGCGCCCAACCTCGCGACCCTCGCCGCGGAGGCCGAGGCAAGGGCGCATGCCGGGGAAAGGCTCAAGGACGCGATCGCGGACATCGCCGGTGCCGCAGGTGTCAGATCCAGGGATCTCTACGGTGAGGTGCTCGCCCGACGGGAGGCGCCTCCCTCCTAGCCGCGTCAGTAGGATAATGCCATGTCCCGCATCCTTTCCGCCGTTGCCTGGCCGTATGCCAACGGTCCCCGACACATCGGCCACGTGGCCGGATTCGGGGTGCCCTCAGACGTGTTCAGCAGGTATGCGCGGAGGGCAGGGCATGACGTCCTGATGGTGTCCGGAACGGACGAGCACGGCACGCCGATCCTCGTCCAAGCGGAACACGAGGGGGTGGATCCCCAGGTACTCGCCGATCGATACAACCGGGTCATCGTCGAGGACCTGACTGCCCTCGGGCTCACCTATGATCTCTTCACCCGGACGACGACCGGCAATCACTACCGCGTCGCCCAGACACTCTTCAAGGCGCTTCACAAGAACGGCTACATGGTCGAAAAGACGACGCGGGGAGCCATCAGCCCATCGACGGGGCGCACTCTTCCCGATCGCTACATTGAGGGAACGTGCCCGATATGCGGGTCAGACGGTGCCCGCGGAGATCAGTGCGACAACTGTGGCAATCAGTTGGACGCCGTCGACCTTGAGAACCCCCGCAGTCGGATCAACGGTGAAACGCCCAAGTTCATCGACACCGAGCACTTCTTCCTTGACCTTCCGGCCCTTTCTGCTCAACTCGCGATCTGGCTGGAATCGCGGCAGGGCTGGCGTCCGAACGTCCTCAACTTTTCGATGAACCTTCTTGACGATGTGCGTCCGCGGGCGATGACCAGGGATATTGACTGGGGGATACCCGTACCGCTACCCGGATGGGAGGAGAACCCGAACAAGCGCCTCTACGTATGGTTCGACGCGGTCATCGGATACCTGTCCGCCTCGATCGAGTGGGCGCGTCGATCAGGCGATCCCGAGGCATGGCGCCAATGGTGGAACGATCCCGAGGCCCTCTCGTACTACTTCATGGGCAAGGACAACATCACCTTCCACTCCCAGATATGGCCGGGTGAGTTGCTCGCAGCAAACGGACAGGGTTCCAAGGGCGGGGAGATGAGTTCGTTCGGCGACCTTCAGTTGCCCACGGAGGTCGTCTCGAGCGAGTTCCTGACGATGGAGTCGTCGAAGTTCTCGTCATCCCGCGGCCACGTCATCTACGTCCGGGACATGCTGAGTCGGTATCAACCGGATGCCCTCAGGTACTTCATATCCGTGGCGGGGCCAGAGACCTCGGATTCCGACTTCACGTGGGCGGAGTTCAAGCGGCGAACGAACGATGAGCTCGTCGCGACGTGGGGGAACCTCGTTAATAGGACGGTTTCGCTCATCCATAGGAACCTTGGTTCCCTTCCCGCGCTCGGGGAGATGCAACCTGTTGATCTTGCGGCACTCGAGGGGTCGCGGGAGGCCTTTGAGACGGTCGGCGGACTCATCCGTCAGCACCGCCAGCGGCAAGCGGTTTCCGAGGCCATGCGGGTGGTGTCGGATGCCAACAAGTACCTTGCCGAGACGGCCCCGTGGAAGATCAAGGCGACCGACCCCGATCGCATGACCACGGTTCTCGGGGTCGCGGCTCAACTCGTCTCGGACGCCAATACCCTCCTCGCCCCTTTCCTGCCGCATTCGGCGCAGAAGGTTCATGAGGCCTTGGGGGGGTCGGGGGTGTTCTCGCCGATGCCCGTGATCCAAGAGGTGGACGATCTCGACCTGCCAGATCGTCGCTATCCCATCATCACTGGGGACTACTCGGCGGTTGCTGGGATCTGGGGGCGACACGTCCTCAAAGCGGGCACCGAGGTCCCGGCCGCGAGCCCGGTGTTCACCAAGCTCGACGATGACATCGTGGAGGCTGAACTCGCCCGGATGTCCGAGGGATAGGAGCATGGCCCGCCCGGGGGAATGGCCTGAGGCTCCCGAGCCGCTTCCCGTCCCCGTCGGGGACAACCATTCCCACATCGATTTCCCCGCTGGGGATGTGCCTCGTTCGGTCGAGCGTCGGATCGCGGACGCGGCCGCCGTTGGAGTGGATCGCATCATCACGATCGGATGCGACCTCGAATCGGCCCGCTGGACCGTCGAAGCCGTCCTCGAACATCCCACGTTGCTGGGAGGGGTCGCCCTTCATCCCAACGACGCGACCAGCCATGCCGACGGTTCTCACGAGTCCGGGGTCGGCTACGACGATGCCTTCGCGGAGATCGTATCGCTGGCTTCTCGCCCACGCATCCGGGTCATCGGGGAGACGGGCCTTGACCGTTTCCGAACGGGACCGGAGGGACAAGGCGCGCAGGTGCGGGCCTTCAGGGATCACATCGCGCTCGCGAAGGAGCTCGGTTTGGTCATGCAGATACACGATCGCGACTCTCACGTGGAGGTGATCGAGGTCCTCGACATGGACGGCGCCCCGGAACGCACGGTCTTCCACTGCTTCTCCGGTGATGCGGCCATGGCTCGCCTGTGTGTCGATCGAGGTTGGTATCTCTCGTTCGCGGGAAACCTGACCTTCCGCAACGCCGACGTACTACGTGCCGCCCTTGCCGTCACCCCACTCTCCCGGATACTCGTCGAGACGGATGCTCCTTTCCTTGCCCCGCATCCTCACCGGGGGAAGCCCAATGCTTCCTACCTCATCCCCTTGACCATGCGGGAGATCGCCCGCGTCCAGGATGTCCCGATTGCCGAGGCATGCGCGGTCGTGTCGGCGACGACCGACGACCTCTACGGACCGTGGTGACGTCTTCAGATGTTCGATCGTTATGCCGATAGGCAGGGAGAACGGGTGTGACTGCGCGCCCGGGTACCGATCGAGGCAAGGAGCGACACCGTGGCCTTCACCGCCGAGTCTCCCCAGGGTGACCTCGCGCGGACGTCCAGCGAGACGAGGCGCAGGATCACGTGGATGCGCCCAGTGCGGCTCGCCTTGGCCGGTCCGATCACAGCGCTCTCGCTCTCTGCGGGCGTCGCGGTTGCGGCCTTCGCCTCCACCGGTGAGCCCCCAACCGACCCCTCGACCGACTCCAGTATTACCGCGGACCGCCTCGATGTGATTCCGCCCATCGTGGCACCGGGATTGGAGTTTGAGGTGGTTATCGAGACGGTCGAGCAGGGCCTGGCCCCGGAGTCGTTCCGGCGGACGGATGCCTTCTTACCCGAAGGGTTGACCAGGATCGTCAGTAGGGGGGAGCCCGGTGCGGCTCTTGTGACTTACTCCGTTTCGTACTCGGATGGAGTGGAGATCGCGCGCGTTGAACTGACCAACATCGTAATAGTGGCTCCCGTCGACAATGTGGTGACCGTGGGAACTCTCGATGTTCCGGGACGCCCCGCCATCGTGGCCGGATCCAATCGCGCGATTGGTCAGGAGATAGCCGACAACCATGGTTGGACGGGTATCCAATGGCAGTGCTTGGACAACCTCTGGGAGAGGGAATCGAACTGGAGGCACCTGGCGGCCAACCCGTCTTCCGGTGCTTACGGGATTCCTCAGGCATTGCCCGGGTACAAGATGGCGACCGCCGGGAGCGACTGGGAGACGAACCCCGCCACGCAGATCGAATGGGGCCTCACATACATCGAGGGCCGTTATGGAACCCCGTGCTACGCGTGGGGGGTCTGGAGCAACCACTCACCCCACTGGTACTAGGCCTCGATCATGGCGCGACTCCTGGGCCCGACGGATGTCCGGTTTCTAACCGAGCGGTTGGGGATTCGGCCGTCCAAGCGGTGGGGACAGAACTTCGTGGTCGATGCGGGGACGGTTCGACGCATCGTGAAGAGCGCAAGCCTTTCGCCGGGGGAGCACGTCCTCGAAGTGGGATCGGGTCTGGGGTCCCTGACCTTGGCGCTGCTTGAAACGGGAGCGAGGGTCACTGCGGTCGAGATAGATCCGGCTCTCGCGGGGGCTCTTGCCGAGACCGTTAGTACTCGAGCCCCCGAGGAGGCGAGCAACCTCGTTGTGATCAACGGGGACGCCATGAAGACGGCGCCGGAAGCGGTGCGTGGGGCGTGGGAGGACGAGTCGATGGTGGACCCGACGGCGCTCGTCGCCAACCTTCCGTACAACGTCGCGGTCCCGGTCATCCTCCACGCCCTCGAGGCGTTTCCGAGTCTTGGGCGCGTCCTCGTCATGGTTCAGGCGGAGGTGGCCCAAAGGATCGTGGCCCCGCCCGGTTCGCGGGTCTACGGCATTCCGTCCGCGAAGGTCGCCTGGTACGCAGCGGCTCGGCAGGTAGGCACCGTCGGCCGATCGGCCTTCTGGCCCGTTCCCCGCGTGGATAGCGCCCTCGTCCTGCTCGAACGCCGCGAGGCTCCCACCACTACTACAGCGCGTCGAGAAGACGTCTTCCGCCTGATCGATGCCGCCTTCTCCCAACGGCGCAAGGGACTCAGAAGCGCCCTCGCGCGCCTCGTGGGGACAGCCGATGCGGCCGGGCGCGCCCTCCTGACGGCAGGCATCGATCCCCTGACCCGAGGGGAAAGGCTCGGGATAGCCGACTTCGCGCGCCTTGCCGAGCAGGTGGCACCCTTCCGTAGCGGGGAAGCATCTGGCACGGTGGGGACATGAATGGAGGGACCGCGGCGCGCATGGTGGGCGTCCGGGCGCCGGCCAAACTCAATCTCCAACTGGCTGTTGGGCCGAAGGCCGCGGATGGCTTCCATCCCCTGGCGACGGTTTTCCAGGCGATATCGTTGTGGGAGACGGTGATTGCGTCCCCGAGGGAGGACGGAGAGATCACCATCGTCGTAGATGCTCATCCGACGATTCGGTTAGAGGGGGTCCCGCTCGACGAGACGAACCTGGCCGTGCGTGCAGCCCGCGCGGTAGCCGAGCGCTTTGGCGTCACGGGCGGGGTCGATCTCAGGATCGTGAAGAGGGTGCCTGTAGCCGGGGGGATGGCCGGCGGTAGCGCGGATGCCGCGGCGGCCCTGGTCGCCTGCGCGGAGGCTTGGGGAGTCGGAGCGACCAGGTCCGATCTCACCGAACTCGCCTCTCTGCTCGGGGCCGATGTGCCGTTCTGCATTCACGGCCACACTGCGGTTGGCCTCGGAAGGGGAGACGTCCTCACGCCGGCGATGACGAAGGGCGAACTGAACTGGGTCCTGGCCACGCAGGCCGAGGGGTTGTCGACCGCGGCTGTCTTCGCCGAGTTCGATCGTTCTATCGCCTCAGGGGACCGCCTCGCACGGGAGCAGCACATCGACGAGGAACTCATGGCGGCCTTGCGCATCGGCGACGCGGTGGGGGTCGCGGCCCGGCTGTCGAACGATCTTGAGGATGCCGCGCTTGCCCTCAACCCTCAAGTAAATCTGGTACTCGAAGCGGCGAGGGACTCGGGGGCGCTGGGGGCCGTCGTCTCGGGTTCGGGCCCAACCGTGGCCGCCCTCGCCCGCTCCCGTCAGCACGCCCTTGCGATCGCAGCGGGACTCACGGCCTCCGGTACGGCGGAAGCCATCCTGGTGGCTACGGGCCCCACATCGGGGGCGACCATCATGGCTTCGGACGATGAGGAGTGACAGGATTCTCGTCGCGCGTCAGTTCTGGTTGTCGCTCTAGGGTCGATAGCCCGTTCCAGGCAAGGTTGACAAGGTGTGCGGCGACGACCCGCTTGGAAGGGCCGCGGACCTCGGACCAGTGCTGGCCTGTCAAGGCGACCATTCCGACAAGCATCTGAGAGTAGATCGGCGCGACCGAAGGATCGAGGTTCCGCTTGGCGAACTGGGCGGCGAGGAGTCCCTCGACCTGTGTGGCGACATCTCCGATGAGGCTGGAGAATGTCCCGGTCGCCTGCGCGACTGGCGAGTCGCGCACCAGAATACGGAACCCGTCGGGGGATTCCTCGATGTAGCCGAGGAGGGCGAGGGCGGCTCTCTGGACGAGTTGTTTGGGGTGTCCCCTCATCGATAGGGCACCGGTGAGGGCGCCAAGCAGGGCCTGAACCTCTCGGTCGACGATGACGGCGTAGACACCCTCCTTGCCGCCGAAGTGCTCGTAGACTACGGGTTTCGAGACATTGGCTCTCCCGGCGATCTCCTCGACAGAAGTGCCCTCAAATCCCTTCTCTGCGAAGAGGGTGCGACCGACGACGAGCAACTGCTCGCGGCGATCGTGGGCGGTCATGCGCGACCTCGAGGGCCGCTTGGCTTCTTTGGACACGCTTATAGTGTGCCGTGAATCCTGGCAGACTGTCCCCTTGGGCCCCTCGGCCCCGTTCCGCCCTGGTGTAATGGCAGCATGCAGGCCTTTGGAGCCTTGCGGTTCAGGTTCGAATCCTGAGGGCGGAGCCCCACCGCGGTTCCGGGTGAGGCCGATAGACTGAACCCGCGGGGCGAATCCCGCACAAGACCCGAGCGGAGGGGACCTTGACCGACGAGCGACCGTCCGCGGCGATCATCCTCGCCGCGGGGGCGGGGACGCGGATGAAGTCGGCCACACCCAAGGTCCTCCACGCGATAGGAGGGCGGAGCCTCCTCGGCCACGCCATCTCCGCCGTCGCCGGTCTTCGTCCCCAACAAGTGGCGGTCGTTGTGCGCCATGAGAGGGATGCGGTTGTGGCTCATCTTGGTCAGATCGCGCCTGGAGTCGTCGTGGCCGAACAGGATGAGGTTCCGGGCACGGGACGTGCGGTCGAATGTGGCCTCACCGCGCTCGATGAAGCCGCGGGAGAACCGATAACGGGGACGGTGCTGGTGACGTCCGGCGATGTGCCCCTGGTCGATGGTGGGACCCTCGCCCAACTCGTCTCCGCCCATGTCGCCAGCGGCAACGCCGCGACACTCCTGACGACGATCGTCCCCGAGCCGGAGGGGTATGGCCGGATCGTCCGAGAACCCGCGACGGGGGAGGTCCTCCGCATCGTCGAGCAGGGCGATGCCACAGAGGAGGAGCACGCAATCTCCGAGATCAATGCCGGTCTCTATGCGTTCGACGCGGGCGCCCTGAGGGATTCTCTCGCCGGACTCGATCGGAACAACTCCCAAGGAGAGGTGTACCTAACGGACGTCATCGTCGGGATACGGACCGCCGGCGGCCGCGTCAGGGCGATCATCTGTGATGAGCCCCAATCGGTGGAGGGGGTCAACGACCGTGAGCAGTTGGCCCGGGCTGGGGCAGCGCTCAACGCCCGTATCCTTGCAGGCTGGATGGCCGAAGGGGTGACCGTTGTGGATCCCGCCACCACCTGGGTCGACGTCGAGGTTGAGCTCGCCGCCGACATCACGCTCCTCCCCGGTACCCAACTCCTAGGGGCGACCTCCGTCGAGACGGGTGCGAGCATCGGCCCGGATACGACGCTCAAGGATGTCGTGGTCGGGGAGGGCGCGTGTGTCATCCGATCGCATGGGTCAGGGGCGGTCATCGACGCCAGGGCGAAGGTCGGGCCGTTCTCCTACCTCAGGCCAGGGACGCGGCTCGGGGCGGATGGCAAGATCGGCGCCTTCGTAGAGACGAAGAACGCAACGATCGGGGTGGGGTCCAAGGTGCCGCACCTCTCCTACGTCGGGGACGCGACCGTGGGTGTGCACACGAACATCGGTGCGGGGACCATCGTGGTGAACTATGACGGTGTAACCAAGCACCACACGACCGTCGGCGATCACGTGCGCATCGGATCGGACAACACCCTGGTCGCACCGGTCGCGATCGGTGATGGAGCTTACACGGGTGCGGGATCGACGATCCGAGGCGATGTCCCCGCAGGGGCGCTGGCTTTCAACGTGGCGCCTCAGGAGAACAGGGAGGGATGGGTGGTGAAGAATCGACCCGGGACCCCTTCAGCGGAGGCCGCGGCCAAGGCCGAGAAGCACGACACGAAGAAGAAAGGGAGGACCCCGTGACGTCGACGAGGAGAGAGCACCGGATGATCCTTGCCTCGGGGCGAGCCCATCCCGAACTCGCCCAGGCAATCGCGGAGGAACTCGGCACCGAGGTGGTGCCGATGGACGCCTTTTCCTTCGCGAACGGAGAGTTGTATGTACGGTTCGGGGAGAGTGTCAGGGGAACGGACGCCTTCGTCATTCAGTCCCACGCAGACCCGATCAACCGCTCGATCATGGAGCACCTCATCATGGTCGACGCACTCAAACGTGCCTCGGCGGCCCGCATCACGGTGGTGACACCCTGCTACGGCTACTCCCGTCAGGACAAGAAGCACCGAGGTCGTGAGCCGATCTCGGCGCGTCTGATGGCGGACCTCTTCAGAACCGCGGGCGCAGAACGGATCATGGCCGTCGATCTTCACACGGCACAGATCCAAGGCTTCTTCGACGGCCCCGTTGACCACCTGTGGGCCATGCCGCTCCTTGCCGCCTACATCCGTACGCGAGTCGCGCCCGATAACCTCACGGTCGTGTCGCCCGACGCCGGACGTGTGCGGCTAGCAGACCAATGGTCGGATCACCTAGGGGCCCCGCTCGCCATCATCCACAAGCGACGCGATCCCAGCGTCCCGAACGAGGCACAGGTTCACGAACTCGTCGGTGATGTTGCCGGGCGTACCTGCGTCATCATCGACGACATGATCGATACGGGAGGAACAATCGTTCTGGCCGCCGAGGCACTCATGGAGAACGGGGCCGAGGCGTGCCTCGTCGCGGTGACCCATGGTCTGCTCTCGGGTCCAGCGGTGGAGAAGTTGCGGGAGTCGTCGATTTCGGAGGTAGTCGTGACCGACACTCTTCCCATCTCCGAAGACAAGCGATGGGATGGCTTGACGGTTCTACCGATTGCGCCCCTGATCGCGCGTGCCATCAAAGAGGTCTTCGACGACGGCTCCGTTACGAGCCTGTTCAGCGGAAACTTCTAGCACCACGCCCGGCCGGAGTATGGCGAGTTGAGGTAGACGACCCAATCACCCGTACCCGGCGTTTTGTATCCGATCAACGCCGGGCCATTCAGGAACTGATTGAGCGACACCGGTGTTTCTCCAAAATCCTGCTTGAAGGCGCTGTACACGTCATACATCGGCCGGGTCAGTGGGTTGTTCGTGCTGGGGATATAGACAGACTTTCCGCTTGGGGCGGTTCCGGCCGAGACCCAATCGGAGTTTTCGGTTCCGAACACGGTGGTGTTGTGATCGCTATCGCGAGGCCCGCATCCGATGTCGTTGAGGTCCGCAAGCGAGGTGTAGCCGTCCGTGGCGATGTTCGTAGAGATGCTCCAGGAGATGTCGGTGATCTCACCCAAGGGGGCGTACTCGAGCGGGATGATCATGCCGTATGGGGTGACCAACACGTAGAAGAACTCCTCGTAGGTGAGGCCCTCCGGTTTGGAAATCGGGTAGGGATCCGACCAGATCCATCTCGAGGGCTCCGCGATTCGGGCCACCTTGTAGCCACCGAGACGATCTACGATGTCCTGGTCCTTCAAGGAGTAGTCCTCGCGTCCCGGCATCTCAATGCTCCCCCAGTCGTAATCGGGGACGATGAGGGGTTCGCCGCTGGGGAGGGTGAAGGCCGCCGGCAGGGTGAGCGAGTCATAGTAGATGGTCGTGTTCACGGGGGCTTCGGCGTAGCCGAAGGAATCGGCCGTCGGGGTAACCTCATCGCGACCCGAGGGGAAGGAGATCCACTCCCAGGATCCGTCGCCAGCCCGTTCGAACAGTTCTTCAACGGCTACCGAACTGAACCCGATGATGGTGATGCTCCCACGTATGCCCAGTTCGTACCAGGATCCATAATCCGAATCGAGGTCGGGGTCGCCGACCGCCCAGGCAGGGGTCGCGATCTTCTGGGGGGTGACATGCCAGGTCTCGCCCGTGAGGGGGGCCACGAGGCGACCTTGCGCCTCAAGGTCCGTCATACCGGGATCGCGGCGATCGAAGGGGGCATCCCCGCTCGGCGAGTCGCTTGGTCCCACAGTCGGACTTGCCGACGTCGAGGGTCCCTGGGATCCGGTTGAAGAGGGATCGCCCGAAGAGCATCCGGCCAGAAGTAGGGCTGTTGTTGCGATGATTCCCACGACGCTGTGGCGCATCCCGCGAACTGGCATGAGGGCACCTCCGTCCCCGTCATTATCATAGCGACTCGCATGCATGGTGTCCGGGCGGGTACACTGCGTGTCATTCCTCGGCGAGGGAGGGTTCCACCCCCCGTGATCGACGCGGTCGCGTTGGGCGGCCCTGCCTGGTCGAGGCCACGACGCAACCGCAGATGAGGAGAGTCCCATGTCCGATCAATTGACGCTCGAGGCCGAGCAGAGGACCGAGTTCGGCAAGGGGGCCTCGAGGCGCGCGCGTGCCGCCGGGAAGATCCCTGCGGTGCTCTATGGCCATGGCGCGGATCCGCTGCACGTGCTTCTACCGGGCCATGCCACATCCATGGCGCTCAAACACTCGAACGCCCTCCTCACCATCGTCGTCGGGAAGCTCAACCAGTTGGCGATCGCCAAGGACATCCAGCGGGATCCGGTGCGCCAGGTCATCGAGCACATCGATCTCCTCATCGTGAAGAAGGGCGAGAAGTTGGCGGTGGAGGTTCCCATTCGCCTCAAAGGAGAATCGTTCCCAGGCACCCTACACATGTTGGAGCACACCACCCTCCGCGTGTCGGCCGAGGCCACTCACCTGCCCGAGGTCATCGAGGTATTCATCGAGGGTCTGGTCGATGGCGACAAGATACATGCGGGCGAGATTGCGCTGCCGGAGGGTGTGGAACTGCTTCTGGATGCGGAGACCCTCATCGTGGGGATCACGCACCAGACACGCGCCGAGGAGCCCGTGGCTGTGGCCGAGGAGGAAGAGGAGGAGTCGGCAGAAACGACTGATGACGAGGAGTCGGTGGCATCCGAAGCTTCCGAAGAATAGGGAGGGGGAGGGATATCATGGCCGCCCTTGTCGTCGGTCTCGGGAACCCGGGACCGGAGTATGCGGGCGCGCGCCACAACGTCGGCCAGACGGTTGTCGCCGAGATCGCTTCCCGGCATGGGGAGACGCTTTCGAGGCACAAGTCGAACGCCCTTGTCGCGAGTTTCCGGCTCCCTGGAGGGGGAGCGGATCCGGGGCTCGCCGTTGTCATCGCTGTCCCCCTGTCATACATGAACCTGAGTGGAGGCCCGGTCGCGGCCCTCGCCCGCTATCACCGGATCCCCGCCGAAGATGTCATCGTCATTCACGACGACATCGACCTCCCCTTCGGCACGGTGCGTCTCAAGCGAGGCGGTGGTGAGGGGGGTCATAACGGCCTGAGGGACATCAGCAAGGCGCTCGATACACCTGAGTACATCAGGGTGAGGATAGGAGTGGGTCGGCCCCCAGGCCGCATGGACGCCGCCGAATACGTGCTACGTGCCTTCAGTGCGAGGGAGCGCAAGGACCTTCCCTGGCTCATCGACCACGCGGCCGATGCCATCGAGGCCGTGGTCACGGACGGCATGGAGGCGGCCCAGCAGCGCTTTCACACCACGGGATAGCGGGGCCATGCCCGCCGAGCCTCCCCTTCGAGCGATCCTTGACCTCCTCCGTGTAGACCCCGTGCTCGACGGCCTCGACCCTGCCTCCGGGCGGGTGGTGGCCGAGACGGCCTCGGCACCCGCCCTAGTCGCCCAGGCGTGCGCCACGGACGCAGGCACCCCGGTCACCCTGGTCATCACGGCTACGGGACGGGAATCGGAGGCCTTCGCGGAGGCTCTCGGGGCATACATCGATCCCAGGCGAATCGGACTCTTTCCCTCCTGGGAAACGCTTCCCCACGAACGGCTCTCCCCCCGGGTTGACACCGTTTGCCGCCGTATCTCTACCCTTCGCCGACTCGTCCATCCCTCCGCCGCCGCGGAAGAATCGGGGCTGCCCCCACTGTTGGTCGTTGTCGCCCCGATCAGGGCGATCATCCAGCCCTTCGTCACCGGGCTCGCCGGGCTCGTCCCCATCACGGCCCGACCTGGTGACCGGCTCGACCTCACGGCGCTCGCGGCCTCGCTTGTGGACTCCGGATACTCTCGCGTCGACATGGTGGAAAGCCGCGGCGATTTTGCCGTCAGGGGAGGCATTGTGGATGTCTTCGTCCCCGTTGATCCGCATCCCGTGCGGATCGAGTTCCTGGGTGACGAGGTGGAATCGATCAGATCGTTCAGCGTGGCCGATCAGCGGTCGCTGGGCGACACCGAGTTGTTGTGGGCCCCCGCCTGCCGGGAACTCCTCATGACGGAGGACGTGAGGTCGAAAGCGGCCGCCCTCGTCTCATCGATTCCAGCCGCCGCCGACCTGTTGGGACTGGTCGCCTCAGGAGTCGCCGTCGAGGGTATGGAGAGCCTCCTTCCCGTGCTTGCGGACGGCCTGACCTCCCTCGTAGAGGAGATCCCCGTTGGGACCAGGGTCGTCGAGGTTGAGCCGGAGAGGCTTGCTAGGAGGGAGGAGGATCTCTCCCGGACCGCGGCGGAGTTCCTTGCGGCCGCGTGGGTCTCGGCGACGTCCGGGGCGGCCTCCCCCATTGACCTTTCGGTAGGGGCCTTCCGGAGGCTCGACGATCTTAGGGTGTTGGGTACTACCCGTGGGCTCCCCTGGGGTGGCATCGGTCCCTTCGGGTCGACCGGAGCGACGGACACGGGGATCGGTGGTGTGGACGAGCATCGGGGTCAGCCGACCCGGGCGCTCAAGGACCTGAAGTCCAGGCTTGTCGAGGGGTGGCGCGTGGTGGTGGTCGCGGCCGGCCAGGGCAGCGCGGAGCGGCTCGTGGAGCGATGCGCCGAGGAGGAAATTCCGGCGAGGGTCCAAGAGACCTACCTGCCCGTCGAGTCGGTCGTCTCGGTCGTCCCATACGTCTCCGGGGCAGGCTGGACGCTGCCCTCCTCTCACCTACTCATTCTCAGCGAATCGGACCTGACGGGACGGGCGGCTCCCATCTCACAGGCCGGGCGGACCCCTGCCCGTCGGCGCACGACCGTTGATCCCCTCTCACTTCGACCCGGGGACCACATTGTCCACGAACAGCACGGGATCGGTCGGTTCGTCGAAATGGCTCGTCGGACCGTCCGGGGCGTCGAGAGGGAGTACCTCGTCATCGAGTACGCCCCTTCGCGGCGGGGCCTGCCTGGGGATCGCCTTTCGGTTCCGACCGATCACCTCGACCGAGTGACCAAGTACGTCGGAGGGGAGACCCCGGCCCTTAGCAGGATGGGGGGCGCGGACTGGGAGCGGACGAAGGGGCGGGCCCGTAAGGCCGTCCGTGAGATCGCCGCCGAGCTCATCCGGCTCTATAGCGCCCGGATGGCCAGTGAGGGCCACGCCTTCGGAGAGGACACCCCCTGGCAACGCGAGCTCGAGGAGTCCTTCCCGTACGTGGAGACCCCCGATCAGCTTGCGACGATCGACGAGGTCAAGGCCGACATGGAACGGCCCGTGCCGATGGACCGCCTCGTGTGCGGGGACGTCGGATTTGGCAAGACGGAGATTGCGGTCAGGGCGGCTTTCAAGGCTGTCCAGGACGGCATGCAGGTCGCCGTTCTCGTGCCGACGACCCTCCTGGTTCGGCAGCACGCCGATACCTTCGCCGGCAGGCTAGCCCAGTTCCCCGTCCGGATCGAGGCGCTCTCGCGCTTCCAGACGGACAAGGAGGCACGGGAGGTCATCGAGGGGATTGCCGATGGCACGGTCGACATCGTCATCGGGACCCACCGGCTGCTGACGGGGCAGGTGAGGTTCAAGCGTCTTGGACTCGTCGTCATCGACGAGGAGCAGCGGTTCGGGGTGGAGCACAAGGAGACCCTCAAGGCGATGCGGACGAATGTCGACGTCTTGGCGATGTCGGCTACCCCTATCCCGAGGACCCTCGAGATGGCCGTCACAGGCATCCGAGAACTCTCCACGCTCGCGACTCCGCCGGAGGAACGGCTCCCCATTCTCACCTATGTGGGCCCGAACGAGGACGCCCAGATTGTCGCGGCCATCAGGCGAGAGCTCCTCCGCGACGGTCAGGTCTTCTTCATCCACAACGCCGTCGCGACCATCAACCGGGCGGCCTCTCGGCTCGCTGACTTGGTACCCGAGGCCAGGATCGGCATCGCGCATGGGCAGATGGCGGAGAACCAGCTAGAGAAGGTCATCGTCGACTACTACGAACGGCGATACGACGTCCTGGTGTGCACCACGATCGTGGAGTCGGGACTCGACATCCCGAACGCCAACACCCTCATCGTCGAAAGGGCTGACAAGTTCGGGCTCAGCCAGCTGCATCAACTCAGGGGCAGGGTCGGCCGGGGAAGGGAGCGGGCATATGCCTACTTCCTGTTCCCGCCAGAGCAGACCATGACGGAGACGGCCCACGATCGCCTACAGACCATCGCCGCCCACACCGACCTGGGGTCGGGGACGGCCGTCGCGATGCGGGACCTGGAGATCCGTGGCGCTGGGAATCTCCTCGGAGCCGAGCAATCCGGGCACATCGAGGGGGTCGGGTTCGACCTGTACATGCGGATGGTGGGGGAGGCGGTGGCGTCGTTCAGGGGAGGAGGGCCCGAGGAGGTTCCTCCGGTAACAATCGATCTGCCGATCGATGCCCATATTCCGCCGACCTATATCGAGCACGAAAGGCTTCGACTCGAGGCCTACCGCAAGATCGCTGCGATAGAGGATGCGGACGGCGTCGTGGCCGTCGAGGCGGAACTCATCGACCGCTATGGCGAGTTGCCCGAGGTCGTTCGGAACCTCTTCTCCATCACCACACTCCGCCTGGAGATGGGCGCCCACGGGTTTCAGGAGGCCTTCGCGCAGGGTAGATACGTACGGTTCTTCCCCGTCATCCTCGCCGACAGCGCCGCCCTTCGGCTTCGACGGGTCTTCCCGGGGGCGATCGTCAAACCGGCCGTCCGACAGGTCCTGGTGCCGGCACCGACGACGAGCAGGGCGGGAGGGGAGAGGCTTCACGGGCCTTCGGTCCTCGACTGGGTGCGAACCGTTATCGCCACCATTGGCGGTGACTAGGATGACGCCATGACCGTTTCGTCGCTACGCTCCGTCACCTTGATGGCTACCGCACTTCTCGTGATGGGCGGTTGCGCGGTCCCGGGAAAAGGGGAACCGGGAGTCGCGGCCGAATATCGTGACCGCGTCATCACCGAGGATGACGTCACTGCGATCCGCACGGGATTTGATGACCTCCACACGTGGGTGGATGCTGGGGAGGACCTGACCCTTCTCCTAATTGGGCCCGAGGTCGTCGCAACCGCCGAGCAGCATGAGCTTGGCATGACCGACGACGAGGTTAGGTCGGCCGCGAATCTGTGGGTGTCGTTTGTGGAGGGTCCCTGGGCCGAGCCATCTCCAGGTGCCAAGGAGATCGTTCGAGTGGTCATGTCGATCTTCCTCCTCATGGAGGAGCCCAGCGGAGAGGGGCTCGAGGCGCTCTTCAAGCTCGCCAGGGATGTGGAGGCCCACACCGTCGCAAGCCCGAAGTACGGCGAGTTCACGCTGACGAGTTTTGCGGAATCCATCAGCGCGATCATCCAGTACACAGAGGAGAACCAGACCGGACTTGGACCAGCGGAATTCATCGTCTTCAAGGAAGTAAATGGATTCTCTGCCATGGACGGCCCGGATTGGATCTCTGGTGGCTGATGGGCTCCACCGCCTCGTCGAGGTGATGGATCGGCTCCGTTCTCCGGGTGGATGCCCGTGGGACGCCGAGCAGACCCACGAGTCCTTGGCCAAGCACGGGATCGAGGAGGTCTACGAGCTCGTCGATGCGATAGAGGGGGGCGATCGCCGGGGTCTACGGGAGGAACTCGGTGACGTGCTCCTCCAGGTGGTCTTTCACGCCCGCGTCGCGGAGGAACACCCCTCAGACCCCTTCGACCTTGACGAGGTCGCCGGCCTCATCGCCGACAAGCTCATCGCCCGCCACCCTCACGTGTTTGGCGACGCGACCGCCCGGGACGCGCGGGAGGTCCACGAGCAATGGGAGAGGCTCAAGGTCGAGTCGCGAGATACCGCCTCGGTGCTCGATGGCATCCCCGGCGATCTCCCGGCACTTGCCCGGGCCCAGAAGGTTCTCGCTCGAGCCAGGAGGTCGGGGATAGAGGTCCACGATCCCGCAGGGGTCGGGGTGGGAAAGAGCCTCATGGAGGTTGTCGCTCGCGCAGAGGCGGACGGTCGCGACGCCGAGGGCGAGCTGCGTGCGGCCATACGCGCGTATGAGGAGGCATTCCGTGAGGCCGAGGCTTCGCCGGACTAGGACTTCTGGCCGTCGTGACATGGGCTGTGAAGACTAGACTTACGTCGGATCATCCCAACAATGCAAGGAGAAACATGGCCGCCATCGAGGCCGTCGGCGCGCGTGAGATCTTAGATTCGCGCGGCAACCCCACAGTTGAGGTCGAGGTCGCCCTCGAGGACGGCACGTTCGCACGCGCCGGTATCCCCTCGGGCGCATCGACCGGAATCTTCGAAGCCGTCGAATTGCGTGACGGCGACAAGGCCCGCTACCTGGGCAAGGGTGTCCTGAAGGCGGTCGACGCCGTCATCGATTCGCTCGCCCCGGCGGTCGTCGGGCTTGACGCCGCGGACCAGAGGCTCGTCGACCAGACGATGATCGAGTTGGACGGCACGGACAACAAGGAGAAGTTCGGCGCGAACGCCATCCTCGGCGTCTCGCTTGCGGTGGCGAAGGCCGCCGCCGACAGCGCCGACCTGCCGCTGTACAAGTACCTCGGCGGCTCCAACGCCCACATCCTCCCCGTTCCGATGATGAACATCCTCAACGGCGGAACCCATGCCGACTCCAATGTCGACATCCAGGAGTTCATGATCGCCCCCATCGGCGCCCCGACCATTCGCGAGGCCATCCGCTGGAACGCCGAGGTGTACCACAACCTCAAGTCCGTCCTGAAGGCCAAGGGCCTCGCAACGGGTCTGGGTGACGAGGGTGGCTTTGCCCCGAACCTGGGCAGCAACCGCGAGGCACTCGACCTGATCGTCTCGGCGATCGAGAAGGCCGGATACAAGCCGGGCGCCGACGTTTCGCTCGCAATCGATGTGGCCGCCTCCGCGTTCTACAAGGACGGCGCGTACCAGTTCGAGGGTGGTACCAAGACCGCGGCAGAGATGATCACGTACTACAAGAAGGCCGTGAAGGACTACCCCCTCATCTCCATCGAGGACCCGCTGGATGAGCAGGACTGGGAGAACTGGGCGGCGATGACCGCTCAGATGGGTGGAAACATCCAGATCGTTGGGGACGACATCTTCGTCACCAACCCCGTCCGCCTCGCCCGGGGCATCGCCGAGAAGTCGGCGAACTCGCTACTGGTGAAGCTCAACCAGATCGGCACCGTGTCCGAGACCAACGACGCCGTGACCATGGCGGCGCGTGCCGGTTTCACGGCGATGGTCTCCCATCGCTCGGGCGAGACCGAGGACACCTCGATCGCCGACCTCAGTGTCGCTTACGGCATGGGGCAACTCAAGACCGGCGCCCCAGCCCGCGGCGAGCGGATCGCGAAGTACAACCAACTCATGCGCATCGAGGAGGAACTCGAATCCGCCGCCGTCTACGCTGGCCGGTCCGCGTTCCCGAAGCTCGGGGCCTAAGTACTCGGGCCTAAATAGCCGACTCGCTACCTCGGTAGCGGTTTTCGACGCGGTGCGTCGGGACAATGGAGGGCGTGAACGCCCCGATTCGTCCCAGCGCACCGCGTCGGACTTCTCCCCGGCGCGTGACCCGCTCGACGGCTGTTCCCGTGTCTCCTAGATCCAGTGAGCCCCCACCGCCCAAGCCCCCGTCTTCCTCTCCTTCGCCCCTGGGCAGGGCGCAGCCCCTCACCCGGATGAGGGGAGGATCGACCGGTCGTGCGACGGCCTCCTGGCGCGTCGTCGTCCTCATCCTGGTCCTGGTCATGGCGCTCGCCGTCGTCCTTCCCTCTCTCCGGGCCTACACCCGTCAGCGGGACAGGCTCTCCGAACTTCGCGCGGAGGCGGAGTTCGCCCGGACCGAGGTGGCCGATCTTGAGGCGGAGCTCGCCCGATGGGACGATCCCGCCTACGTCATAGCTCAAGCTCGGGAACGGTTGTCGTATGTGGTGCCGGGGGAGACTCCCTACCGAGTCGTCGATCCGGAGACGGTGACGGGTGATGTTCCGCCTGAGACCCAGCCGGACGTCCCAGCCATCCGGGACGGGGTGCCGTGGTATTCCGTCGTGTGGGATTCGATCGAGAATCCTGGGGGGGCGTGAGGGACGCCGACCGCGCCGTCCTAACCACCCAACTGGGACGGGAGCCGCGGGGCGTGGTCGCCGTTACCGCGCGGTGCGTGTGCGGCAACCCCGTCGTCGTCACGACGACCCCTCGCCTCGAGGACGGAACCCCATTCCCCACCCTCTATTACCTCACCCACCCGGGGGCGGTTGCGGCCGTGTCACGGCTCGAGGCCGCCGGGGTCATGCGGGACATGGAGGGGCGCCTCGGGACCGACGAGGCACTCGCGGCGCGGTACCGGGCCGCCCACGAGGCCTACCTTCTGGCGAGGCGAGCCATCGGTGAGGTCGCCGAGATCGAGGGGATAAGCGCGGGGGGCATGCCGGACAGGGTCAAGTGTCTTCACGTGCTCGTGGCGCATGCGCTTGCGGCGGGACCCGGGGTCAATCCCTTCGGTGACGAGACCCTCGAGGCCATTCGCGCCGAATGGCGCATCGACCGATGCACCTGCGCGGCTCCACAACCATAGTCTTGCTATCACTCGTCCCGCCATTACGCTGGGCGCATGCCTCGGGTCGCCGCCTTCGACTGTGGGACGCATTCGCTCCGCCTCCTCATCGCCGATGTCGACCTCGACGCGGGAACCCTGACCGACGTCGTCAGGGAGATGACCATCGTGAGGCTCGGCCGGGGAGTCGACCGGACTGGAAGCCTCTCGGACGAGGCGCTCGAGAATGCATTCAACACGACCGACAAGTACGCGGTGACGTGCCGACGCCTCGGCGTGGAGGCGTCCAGGTTCATCGCTACCTCCGCGACGAGGGATGCGTCGAATCGACAGGCCTTCGTCGACGGGATTGAGGAGCGCCTGGACATCCTCCCCGAGGTCGTCTCCGGTGAGGAGGAGGCACGCCTGGCCTTCAGAGGCGCGACTGCGGCATTGGCCACCGGCCATCCCTCCCCCTTCCTCGTAGTCGACATCGGAGGGGGCTCGACCGAGTTGGTCATGGGATCGGACGCCCCGGAGTCGATGCGCTCCGTTGACATCGGATGCGTACGGATGACGGAGCGGCACCTGAAGTCGGATCCCCCAACCAAGGAGCAGGTCGCCGCGGCGATGGAGGACATCCACGCCGCCCTGGATCTGGCCGCGGCGGACGTCCCGCTTGGGAGCACCCGCACCCTTGTCGGCCTCGCGGGATCGGTGACGACGGTGGCGGCGCATGCCTTGGGGCTCGAGTCTTATCGGCCGGAGATCATCGACGGTTCGATCATCTCCACGGGCGACGTGTGTGCCGCCGCCACGGACCTGCTCGGCCGTACCCAGGCATCTCGGGCGTCACTCGGTTTCATGCACTTGGGAAGGATCGACGTCATAGGAGGGGGTGCGCTTGTGTGGCGTGAGGTAATCCTTCGGGTCCACCGGGAGACGGAGAGGCTGGGCACTCCGCTGGAAACGGTGGTCACGAGCGAACATGACATCCTCGATGGGATCGCCTGGACGCTCGCCGAGGCTGGCGGTTCCTCCCGCTAGGCGGGGAAACCTGGAAGAATCGTCGAGGGCCCCCGTAGCCCAACCGGTAGAGGCAGCCGACTTAAAATCGGTCAAGTGCAGGTTCGATTCCCGCCGGGGGCACCAAGGATCGATTCTTGCAAGGTACGCTGTCTGAGTTGTTTCTACTGACGAAGGAGCCTGGGATGGCCAATCCATATTTTACGAAGAACTCCGTATTCGCCGCGCAAAAGCGTGGGACCACGACCCCAAGTGCCGAAACCCTTGAGGCGACGTACAACGCCCCTTCGGCCACAGGATTCGATACCGGACGGATGAGTTACGAGGGCACGGTTGCGAAGACCTCAGGCCTCCTCATCGCCCTCTTCGCCGCGGCCGCCGTGACGTGGCTCATCGCTCCGGAGATCTTCTTGGTGGGATTGATCGTCGGTTTCGTACTGGCCCTCATCATTATCTTCAGGAAGTCGATCAATCCCGGCCTCATCGCCGCCTACGCCGTCGCGGAGGGTGTGTTCCTCGGTGGAATAAGCGCTCTCATCGAGGATCAGGAGGGTATGCAGGGCATCGCCCTCCAGGCGCTCCTCGCGACCGGCATCACGGCCAGCGTCTGCCTGTGGCTGTACCGTTCCGGTCGCGTCCGGGTGACCGAGGGTTTCACTCGAGTGCTCATGATTGGGCTCGTTTCATACGGCATCTTCTGCCTCGTCAATATCGGCATGATGCTCTTCACGGACATCGGCGGGTGGGGCATGCGCTCGGAGGTCACGATCGCCGGCATTCCGCTCGGGGTCATCGTCGGAGCCGTCGCGATCATCCTGGCGTCCATGAGCCTCATCATGGACTTCGATGGGATCAAGCGCGGAGTCGAGAAGGGGGTTCCCGCGAAGTACGAGTGGGCGGCCGCCTTCGGCCTCATCGTGACTCTCGTATGGCTCTACCTTGAGTTCCTGAGGATCCTAGCCATCATGCGGGGCAGGTAGCGACGGATAGCGCGCCCTAGTACGCGACCTGCTAGTACGCGACCTGACAGAATCCGTGGTTGCAGTAGCCGCCGGGATTCTTGTGGAGGTAGCCCTGGTGGTACTCCTCGGCGTAGTAGAAGACGCCGTCGCCCGCCTCGTCGGCATGCTTGATCTCGGTCGTGATCGTCCCAAAGCCTCGTTCCGATAGCGCCCGCTGGTAGCGGTCCCGAGACGCCAACGCTTCGGTATGCTGCGCTTCCGTCGTCGTGAAGATGGCGCTTCGGTACTGGGTGCCGATGTCGCCACCCTGACGATCGAGGGTGGTCGGGTCGTGGTTTTCCCAGAAGATCGCGAAAAGGGATTCCGCCGTGACCTTGGTTGGATCGAAGACCACCTGGACGGTCTCCGCGTGACCGGTGCGGGAAGTCGATACCTCCTCGTAGGAGGGGTTCTGGGCCTGTCCCCCCATGTATCCAACGGCCGTCGAATAGACGCCCTCCGTCCGCCAGAAGAGGCGTTCTGCCCCCCAGAAGCAACCCATCGCCAGGTAGAGGACCTCGTGGCCCTCTGGCCAGGGGCCCTTGAGAGTGGTGTCGAGGACGGCGTGGCGCAGGTGGGGAGCGGTCGTGGCCATGGTGTTCCTTCCGGTTGTCTCCTTGGGCAACGCGGCGTCGGCGTTTTCTGTTCCATGTTTTCTACTACACGGGGGTGAGGGATGATGCTTCGGGCGATACGCTCGATCCATGGCAGACGAGTCGTTGACCGAAGACGAGGCCGAGGCGCCTCACATCCTTCACCTGGTTCCATCCCCCCTTCGGATCGCGGCGGCCTGGTCCTGGCGACTGATCGTCATCGGTGTCGTTGCTCTGGCCATACTCAGCGTTCTCGCGACCCTCGCCCCCATAGTCATTCCCGTGGCGATCGCCTTGCTGATCGCCGCACCCCTCGAGCGCGTGGTAACGCTACTGGAGTACTTTCGGATACCGAGGGCCCTCGCGGCTATCTCGGTTGTCCTTGGGATCGTGGTTACGGTTCTCGGCCTCGCCGCCGTAGCGAGCACCTCGGTGGTCGCGAGCCTTGGCGATCTTCGAGAAAAAGCCAGTAGGGGCCTCGATACCGTAGCCGGTTGGCTGGCCGACGGCCCCCTCAACATGAGCCCCGAGCAGATCCAGGACTTCCGCGACCGCGCCGGGGAGACTCTGGGGGCTAGCAAATCGGGCCTGATCTCCAAGACCCTATCCCTCACGACCCAGGTGGGAGCCCTCACGGCCGGTGCCGTCATCGCGCTCTTCTGCCTCTTCTTCTTCCTCAAGGAGGGACGAGGCTTGTGGCTCCAGGTGGTCACCATCGTCCCCGAGCGTTCACGGGCGAGGGTCGACTACGCCGCCATCGCCGCGTGGCGGATGCTCGCGGCCTACACAAAGACCTCGGTGTTCGTCGCCTTCGTCGACGCGACGGGGATCGGGTTGGGCGCGTGGATTCTTGGTAGCAGCCTGGCGCTTCCTATTGCGATCCTCGTGTTCCTCACGTCGTTCCTTCCCCTTATCGGAGCCACGATTTCGGGATCGGTCGCCGTCCTCGTCATGCTTGTCGAAGGAAGCTGGGTGAAGGCGCTGATCATGGTCGGCATCGTCATGATCGTTCAGTTCGTCGAGGGGAATGTGCTGTATCCGTGGCTATTCGGAAAGGCGACCGCGATGCATCCGGTGGCGATCCTGCTCACCATCGGGTCGGGCACCCTCATCGCCGGGATACCCGGGGCTTTCTTTGCCGTGCCAGTCGCCGCGTTGATTAAGACCTTCTTCGATGCGCTCAGGCGGACGGGACTCGGGCCGACGACGGAGATCGATCTGAGGGAGATGCGGGGCATTCTCGATTCTCGCTCTACCCCGCGGAAATATGAACCTAGGACAAGAAGGGCTCGACCTTCACGATCTTGACCGCGATTTCCTGCCCATTTGGCTTGGAGTAGGTTGCCTCGTCGCCCGGTCGCTTTCCCAGGAGCGCCGCACCGAGCGGGGAGTTGGGGGAGAACACGTCGGTGTCCGAGCCTTCCGCCACCTCGCGCGAACCCACGAGAAACCGCATCTCACGACCATCCACCTCGGCCGTCACGACCATTCCAGGCTCGATCGAGCCATCACCGCTCGGGGCTTCCCCGACGATGGCCTGGTCGAGGATGTGGCGGAGCTGGGCGATGCGCCCCTCCTGTTTTGCCTGCTCCTCGCGGGCGGCGTGATATCCACCATTCTCGCTAAGGTCCCCTTCGCTGCGGCACTCGTCGATCTCCCGGGCGATCGAGGCACGGCCCTCTCCCATCAGGAAGGCATATTCTTCCGCGAGGCGGTCGAAAGCCTCCTGGGTGAGCCAGGCACGGGTGTCAGTCACAATCGCTCCTTAGGGCAAGTCAAACAGGATATCAAGGGGGACCTCCTTGGGGAAGTCGGGCTCAGGCGCTGAGGATGGCGATGGCAGCCGCGATGTAGTGGCAAACGTAGCCAACAATCGTCAGCGAGTGAAAGATCTCATGGAAGCCGAAGTACCGAGGGCTGGGATTGGGCCACTTGGTTCCGTAGATGATGGCCCCCACCGTGTAGGCGAAACCACCAGCGGCGACGAGCCACAAGACCGCGGGCCCGCCAGCATCGTAGAACGGTCGCATGAAGGCGACCGCGACCCATCCCAGTGCCAGGTACAGGGGCACGTATAGCCACCTGGGGGCATTGAGCCAGAGGACGCTGAGGAGCAGTCCCCCGATCGCACCTGACCACACAATCACAAGTGCGATAGTCGCGGACCTTTGGGGTAGGAGCATGACCGTGAGCGGCGTATAGGTGCCAGCGATGATTAGGAAGATGTTGGCGTGATCGATCCGGCGGAGCACTCCGCGGACCCCGGTATCCCAGTTGCCCCTGTGGTAGACCGCGGACATTCCGAAGAGCAGCACGGCCGTGACGGTGAAGACCGCCGCGGTGAGGCGCCCCGCAAGGGTGGGTCCGATCGCGGTGAGCACGATGCCGGCTAGCAGGGCAACCGGGGTCGTCCACAGGTGAAACCAGCCACGCAGGAGGGGTTTCTCCTGGCCGGGAGCGGAGGCCGCATCGGCGGGATGGATTTCGGTCATCGTCATGAACCTACGATACCGTAGGTTATGCCCTCGGGATACGGTTGTGGCCGGGAGGAATGCCCATGCGAATGCTCCAACCGCTCTACGGCCTATACGAACGACGGCTACTTCGTTCGCTCCGGTCATGCGGTCGTCTGCCCAGGCATATCGGGGTCATCCTCGATGGGAATCGTCGTTGGGCACGGCATTCCGGAGCGGACGCCTCGGTGGGGCATCGCAGGGGTGCGGACCGGATAACCGAGATGTTGGTCTGGTCGGACGAAGTCGGAGTCGAGGTCGTCACCCTGTGGATGCTCTCGACCGATAACCTCGAGCGCGAGCCAGCCGAGCTCAGGGCCCTTCTTGAGATCATCGCCGAGGCGATCGAGGGACTCGCCGCCGATGGACGGTGGTGCCTCCAACTCATGGGAGATCTTCGCCTCCTATCCAAGGATATTGCCGATAGGCTCAAGGTCGCCTTGGAGCCACGGGAATCGCGGGGTGGTCTCCATGTCAACGTCGCCGTCGGGTATGGGGGAAGGGACGAGATCGCCGAAGCCGTCCGGGTCTTCCTCCTCGAGGCTGCGGAGGAGGGGCAGACCCTTCCGGAGGTGGCGGCTGATTTTTCGGTGGAGGACATTACCCAGCATCTCTATACCCAAGGACAACCCGATCCAGACCTGGTGATCAGAACCTCGGGGGAGCAGCGACTGAGCGGATTCCTGATGTGGCAGAGCGCCCATAGCGAGTTCTACTTCTGCGAGGCGTATTGGCCCGATTTCAGGCGGGTGGATTTCCTTCGTGCACTGCGTTCGTACTCGTTGCGCCAGCGCCGTCGCGGCCGGTAGGGGGTTGCGGACCCGCGAGCATCACAGCAAGGAGCGCCTGCGCACGTGGGTGGTCGAAGAGGCCGTCGAGCGTGACCGGAACGCCGCGTCCATCGCACAGCGGTACCTTCCAGTTGGGATACTCGGTGTCCGTGCCCGGTTGGTTCTGGGTCCGGACGTCACCGACGAGATCTGGCACTGCAACCCCAATTAGGGCACACGGAGACGCGAGGAGCGCCCGGTATAGGCCGACGAGGATCTCGTTGGGATCGTCGGCGGCATCGGAATCGAGGAGTCCGTGCTCAACGAGAATCCTGATCATGTCTGCCCGTTCCCTTTCAGCCGCCGCCCGTACCTCCCCGACCGGTCCCGCCAACTGGTCGAGCCGCTCCCTGAGGTTGACGTGCTCACCGGCGAGATATGCCGCCGTCGGGGGGATGTCGTGCATGGTCACGGTCGCGAGGACCCCTGCCCGGTAGTCTTCTGGTGATCGCAAGGCGCCGTCTTCGCTCTTCTCGAACCGCATGACCGATGTCCCCAGGATTCCGCGGGAAGCTAGGTACTCAACGACCCAGGGCTCGACCGTCCCTAGATCCTCTCCGATGACGATCGCCCCGGCCATCGTCGCCTCGAGCACGAGGATGCCGACGAGGGCTTCAAAGTCATACCGCACGTAGACGCCATCATTGGGCGGGCATCCATCGGGAATCCACCACAACCGAAATAGGCCGGCGACGTGATCGATGCGCACCGCCCCGGCGTGCCGGAGAGCCGTCCGCACCGTGTCTCGAAAGGGTACGTAGCCGGCCTCCTGAAGTGCTAAGGGCTTCCACGGAGGTTGCAGCCATTTCTGACCCACTTGGTTATACATGTCTGGGGGTGCCCCAATCTCGACCCCACGCGCCAGGACGCCCCTCAGAGCCCATGTATCGGCTCCTCGCGGGTGTACACCGATGGCGAGGTCGGTTATGACACCGATCCGCATCCCGGCCTTGAGGGCCCCCTCATGGGCATCCGCTCTCTGCTCATCCGCCACCCATTGGAGCCACTCGTAGAACCGAACGAGTGTATGATGAGTGGCCCGAAACTCCGCGACGCCCGACGCCGTCGGTGAGGAGAGAGACTCCGGCCATGGCTCCTCTCCCTCCGAATCGGCCCGGGTCTCCGCGATGGCACACCAGGTCGCGAACTTCATTAGTTCCTGCCCCTGCTCGGTGATAAAGGCATCGAACGCAGCCTGGCGTGCGACTGTCAGCGGGGCTTTGAATACCTCCTTGAGTGCGGCCTTCTTGGCCGCCCACTGGGCGTCGCGATCGAGGTTGAGGCGATTGAGAGACGATTCGCGGGGGGCCTCTCCCAACCACGCGATGAGCGCCCTGTCGGCGGAGTCGAGGTAGGCGGTCTCTGGGATGTCCTCGATTCGGATATACAGGGGGTTAACGAACCGTCTCGATGTCGGCAGATAGGGCGACGGGGTCAGGGGCGGCACGGGTTCGGCGGCATGTAGGGGGGTGGTGAGGACGAAGTCCGCTCCGGCTCTGTAGGCGCCTAGGATCGCGAGGTCGCGAAGGTCGGCAAAGTCGCCGATGCCCCAGGAGGCTGAGGAGCGGAGGGAGGGAAGGTGGGCCATGAGTCCCCACGGGCGCCGTTTCTGGATGGATTTAGGGAGGTCGAGGTGTTCCGGTGTGACGATGACAGAGCAGGTCGCCGAGATCGGGCTGGTCCCCACCCGCACCTCGAGGCTGTGATAGCCGAGGGGAAGGTCGTTCGGCAGGGTAAGGACCGTTGTCTGGAGCATCCCATCCGCACCGTCTGGCGATTCGATGGCCGCCGAGATGGCCTCGGGGGTGAGGGTTTCCCCCGACTCGAGCACGACCGTCGCAGCGATGGCTGTGTCCCGCGGGGCGTGGACCGGTACCTCGATCGTGGAGCCTGCCAGCATTACCACGACCGGGGGAACGACCCGTAGGGCGCGACTGGCCGCGAGTCGATCACTCTCGCGCTGGCACGTCCTGTCGTCGTCCGAAGCGACGCCCATGGCCGCAAGGGCGCTGCGGATAGCCTTTGACGAGCATCGGTGCTCCTCGCGATCCCATCCCATGTAGCTGATGGAGATCCCGTATGCCTCAGCGAGTCTCATAAGCGCCGCGGACGGTGCGTTCACCTTTGCGCCCGGCGCCTCGCTGGGAGCCTGGTTGTCCTCGGCTTGGCTCACCTCTCCATCCTGCCAGAGCCTGGACGGGCCCCTAGGTTAGGCTGGCCCTATGATCCAACGCGGCCTAGGCGTTACCCTTTCCGATTGGTGGGACAAGGTCGCCTCGTGGTTCGAACTTCACCAGGAAACGCTCACGCGTCTCGTGATTATCCTGGGGACCGCATTCATCATCTGGATCCTTGGGCGCCTGGCGATCAGAGGAGCGATCAAGGGCATTCGCGAGGGGCTTCCCAAGAGCGAGCGTCGCCTACATCGCTTCCCGCGCCGGGTGCAGGCCAAGTCCGCCACGGGCATGCTCCTCAACGTTCTCGAGGCAGAGCGTCGCCGTCGGCGTGCGAAGACGATCGGAAACGCGCTCCGCTCAGTCCTCGGCATACTCGTGTTCGCGATCGCGCTTTTTGGAGTCCTGGATGCCGCCGATGTCAATCTCGGCGGTATCATCGCGGTCGCGGGAATAGTCGGCGTGGCGCTCGGATTCGGCGCGCAATCGGTCGTGAAGGACTTGTTGAGCGGCATGTTCATCCTCTATGAGGATCAATACGGGGTCGGGGACAACATCGACCTGGGTGAGGCCATCGGGACGGTCGAGGGGGTCGGGCTTCGTGTCACCCGGTTGAGGAGCCTCGATGGGACGGTGTGGTTCGTACCCAATGGCGAGATCCGGCGCGTAGGCAACAAATCTCTCCTCTGGTCGAGGGCGATGGTTGACGTACGGATCGATTCCAGCGTTGATGTCGGGCGAGCAAAGGAGGCCCTCCTTGAGGCGGCGACCGCGGCGATCGCCCGGGAGGAGATCGCCCCGAGAGTGCTCGCTCCGCCGATCGTCCCGGGGGCCGAGAGCATCGCCAGGGACGCGATCATGCTCAGGGTCATTGTGCAGGTGCATCCCGGTGATCAGTGGGACGTCGAGCGGGCCATCCGAGCCGAGATTCAGCGGGTGTTCAAGGCGCGGAAGATCCGGCTGGCAATCTCGGAGAACCGGGTCTACATGGAATCCGAGGAGTAGGGCGGCTCTTCCTCGGGCTTGAATGAGCCCTCGACTTTGTTCCCGATGGCATGGGCCAGCGCCACGGATGCGACCCCCACGAGGGCGAAGTAGAACAGGGGGATGGTCATCAAAGGGTCGTTGGCTCCCTCAGACCCGGAGCCTCCCATCAGCCCTACGCCCCCAGCGACAAGGCCCTGGACAATCAGCGATATCACCGGCCCCGAGGACGCCAGAACGTGGTCGAGCCACCATCCAAAAAGCAGCAGATACGCGGCAACAGCCCCAATGAACGATCCTATGTAATAGGGGGTAGACCCGCCGTCGCCAACAAATGTGGGACTCGGATACATCGAGGCGAGGATGGCGCCAGCCAGCATTCCGAGGGCAGCGAAAGCGAGCCACGCCCGGCCCCACCTGCGAAAGGTGACCCGCCACGTTCGAGAGAACGATCCATAGGAGAGTCCAGGAGGTGCGTTGAGGGAATAGCCGGTGGAATCGACTGGAGGATATTGAGGCGTGACGGACGAGGCAAGCGGTGGGCCATCGAACCTCGGACCCATCGGAGGCGGGGCGTCGATGGGTTTTCCGGTTCGCGTCGGCTGATCCGGCTTGGCCAGGAAGGGATCCTGCCACTCGGAGTCGGATGCCATATCGCCACACTAGCGGAATCGGGTGTCGCTAGGAGGTAGCCTCGGAGGGGTCAACAGGAAGGGGAGAGGATGACGCAATCGGACGATCCGTTGGCGGAGGCCGCCGTCGCTTCTGGGCTCGGGACCCTCTCTCTGACCCAGATCGGACCCACCGTGTTCGAGGGCATATCCCTCAAGGTCCCGAGTGACCGCGTCTTCGGGGGTCAGGTGCTTGCCCAGGGCTTGATCGCAGCCGGACGGACCATCCCCGTAGAGCGGCACGCCCACTCCCTGCACGCCTACTTCCTTCGGGCGGGAGATGCCCGACGCCCGATTCGCTTCGAGGTCGAGCTCCTGAGGGACGGGCGCTCGTTCTCCGCCCGTCGCACCCATGCCTTCCAGGATGGACGGCCGCTTCTCAGCATGATTGCGTCTTTTCAAGAGGTTGAGGAAGGGTTTGACCACTCCATCGCCATGCCCGAGGTTCCGCCGCCGGATTCTGTACGGTCCGGGGTAGATGTGCTGAGCGGGTATTCGGGTCAGCCGTGGGCCGACTTCTGGCTCAAGGACGCCCCCTTCGATGTGCGTCATGTCGAGGGCACACTTTTCGACCGGGTCGATCCCAGACCTCGGGCCTTTCAGACAGCCTGGATGAGGATTCGTCGCCCGATCGACGTGCCCGAACTGACCCATCGGGCGCTCATCGTTTTCGGATGCGACCAGGTGATGCTCGAACCCCTCCTTCGGCGTCATGAGGTGTCATGGGCGACCCCAGGCATCACGGTCGCGAGCCTCGATCATGCCATGTGGTGGCATCGTCCCGCGCGGGCCGACGAATGGCTTCTGTTTGTCCAGGACACCCCGACGGCGCAGGGAGGGCGTGGCCTCACGGGAGCCTGGGTCTTCACGGAGGATGGGCGACTCGTGGCGAGCATCGCCCAGGAGGGCGTGTTCAGGGTCTCGGATGACCGTGGGGGACTCGCCGACCAGATCGAGGGGTCGTCCTAGGCCGTCTCGTCCTAGGCCCTTTTAGAACCGTCAACCCCGGGTGAGCTTGCGGTAGGTCACGCGGTGCGGACGGGCGGCCTCAGGGCCGAGGCGCTCGATTTTATTCTCCTCGTAGGACTGGAAGTTTCCCTCGAACCAGAACCACCGTGCGGGATCCTCGGCGGTGCCCTCATAGGCCAGGATGTGTGTCGCGACCCTGTCAAGGAACCAGCGATCGTGGGAGACGACCACGGCGCAACCGGGGAATTCCAGGAGGGCGTTCTCAAGCGAGCCGAGCGTTTCGACGTCGAGGTCGTTCGTGGGCTCGTCGAGGAGGAGCAGGTTCCCGCCCTGCTTGAGGGTGAGCGCGAGGTTGAGGCGGTTTCGCTCCCCGCCAGACAGCACTCCGGCCGGCTTCTGTTGGTCCGGGCCCTTGAAGCCGAAGGCGCCGACATACGCCCTGGAGGGCATCTCGACGCGCCCGACCTGGATGAAGTCGAGACCATCCGAGACGACTTCCCACAGCGTCTTCTTAGGATCGATTCCGGCTCGCTCTTGATCGACGTATCCGATGGAGACGGTATCTCCGATCTTGAGTTCACCCGCGTCCAGGGGCTCGAGTCCGAGGATTGCCTTGAACAGCGTTGTTTTGCCGACGCCGTTCGGACCGATCACGCCGACGATGCCGTTGCGGGGGAGCGAGAAGGAGAGCCCCTCGATGAGGGTTCGGTCGCCGAATCCCTTCTTGATCGCCTTGGCCTCGAGCACGATGTTGCCGAGGCGGGGGCCTGGCGGGATTTGGATTTCCTCGAAGTCCATCTTCCGGGTTTTTTCCGCCTCGGTGGCCATCTCTTCGTATCGCTCCAGGCGCGATCGGGACTTGGTCTGGCGGCCCTTGGCGTTCTGTCGGACCCAGGCGAGTTCCTCCTCGAGCCTCTTCGCGAGCTTCTGGTCCCTCTTTCCCTGGACCTCGAGGCGTGCGCTCTTTTTTTCCAGGTACGTCGAGTAGTTGCCCTCGTACGGGTATGCACGCCCGCGGTCAAGCTCGAGGATCCATTCGGCTACGTTGTCGAGGAAGTACCGGTCGTGGGTGACGGCGAGGACGGCGCCCGAGTACTTCGCGAGGTGCTGCTCGAGCCACTGGATGGATTCGGCGTCGAGGTGGTTCGTCGGCTCGTCGAGGAGGAGGAGGTCGGGTTTCTCAAGGAGCAGCCTGCAGAGGGCGACCCTGCGGCGCTCGCCACCGGAGAGGGTGGCGACGGAGGCGTCGCCGGGAGGGCAGCGGAGGGCGTCCATCGCCTGTTCGAGTTGGGAGTCGAGATCCCAGGCATCGGCGTGGTCGAGTTCCTCCTGGAGGGTTCCCATTTCCTTGAGGAGTGTGTCGAAGTCCGCGTCCGGCTCGCCCATGAGGGCGCTGATCTCGTTGAAGCGGTCGAGCTTGGCCTTGATGGGGCCGACGCCTTCCTCGACGTTCCCGAGCACGTCCTTCGCTTCGTTGAGTTCGGGCTCCTGCATGAGGATGCCGACTGAGTATCCGGGGCTGAGGCGCGCCTCGCCGTTCGAGGCGGTCTCGAGACCGGCCATGATCTTTAGAACCGTCGATTTTCCGGCCCCGTTCGGGCCGACGACGCCGATCTTGGCGCCCGGAAGGAAGGCCAGCGTGACGTCGTCAAGGATGACCTTGTCGCCGTGCGCCTTGCGCGCCTTATGCATCTGGTAAATGAACTCAGCCACTGAATATCTCCGAATTGGGTAGTCGTCGCGTCCGTCGGCGCCCCCGCCGCGAGGGAGGGGCACGCTGACGGTCCGCGACCAGCCTACGCGGTCAGGGCGAGCTCGGCCTTCTCCTCGTTCTAGGCCGCCTCATCGGCCTCGGCGATTTCATCTGGCTCATTCTCGATTGGCTCATTCGACGAATCGGAATCCACCTCGGCGGCGTCGGCGTCCTCCGCAGCGAGGGTGGCATCGCCGTAAGCCCTGGTGAACTCGGCGGTTCCCCTCTTATGTACTCACAGACATGTCAGGGAGGGTGGACTCTTGGATGTCGAAGACCGCGAATTCCATGAGAGCCTTCTCCGTACTAGGCTCCAACGTTGAGAGTCTTTCCTTCAGTGACGAAGTAGCGCTAGTAGGCTGAAAACCACGATCAATGGGAGAAGCCACATGTCCAGTGTTCCGAAGATGGCAGCGAAAGGCGACGTCAAGGGCCTCATCAAAGCCCTCACGGGCAAAGGGGGGGACGTGCGCTGTGCGGCAGCCGAAGCGCTCAGCGAACTTGGTGATCCTGCCGCCGTCCAACCCCTCATCACGGCCCTCGCAGACAAAAACGCGTACATGCGCTCGGCGGCAGCCGGAGCGCTTGGCAATCTTGGTGATCCTGCCGCCGTCAAACCCCTCACCAAAGCCCTCAAGGACGCAAACGAGGACGTGCGCTGTGCGGCAGCCCGTGCGCTCAGTAAACTTGGTGATCCTGCCGCCGTCCAACCCCTCGTCACCGCCCTCAAAGACAAAGACGAGACCGTGCGCAGGGAGGCAGCCCGTGCGCTAGGTAAACTTGGTGATCCTGCCGCCGTCAAACCCGTCCTCACCGCTCTCAAAGACGCAAACAAGTACGTGCGCTTGGAGGCAGAGGCAGCGCTCGGCAAACTTAGTGACCCTGCCGCCGTCAAACCCCTCATCGATGCCCTCACAGACAAAGACGAAGACTCGGGCGTGCGCATTTGGGCAGCCTATATGCTCGGCCAAATTGGTGATCCTGCCGCCGTCCAACCTTTCACCAAAGCCCTCAAGGACGCAAACAAGGACGTGCGCAGGGGGGCCGCCGAAGCGCTCGGCCAAATTGGTGATCCTGCCGCCGTCAAACCCCTCATCACGGCCCTCGCAGACGAAGACCGGCTCGTGCGCTTTTGGGCAGCCCGTGCGCTCAGTAGACTTGGTGATCCTGCCGCCGTCCAACCCTTCCTCACCGCCCTCAAAGACGAAGACGAGACCGTGCGCAGGGAGGCAGCCCGTGCGCTCGGTAAACTTGGTGATCCTGCCGCCGTCCAACCCCTTATTGCCGCCCTCAAAGACGAAGACGAGACAGCGCGCTGGTGTGCAGCGGACGCGCTCGGTGAACTTGGTGATCCTGCCGCCTTCAAACCCCTCATCACCGCCCTCACAAATAAAGA
>CAZSUY010000001.1:0-19906 GCA_964610155.1 uncultured Demequinaceae bacterium | reverse complement strand
AACTTGGTGATCCTGCCGCCTTCAAACCCCTCATCACCGCCCTCACAAATAAAGACGAAGACTCGGGCGTGCGTAGGGGGGCAGCCGTTGGGCTCGGTGAACTTGGTGATCCTGCCGCCTTCAAACCTCTCGTCACCGCCCTCGCAGACAAAGCAAGCTTCGTGCGCTTGGGGGCAGCCGAAGCGCTCGGTGAACTTGGTGACCCCGACGCCTTCAAACCTCTCGTCACCGCCCTCACAGACGAAGACAAGTACGTGCGCAGGGGGGCAGCCGGTGCACTAGGCGAACTTGGTGATCCTGCCGCCGTCCAACCCCTCATCACGGCCCTCGCAGACGAAGACTCGGGCGTGCGTAGGGGGGCAGCCGGAGCGCTTGGCAATCTTGGTGATCCTGCCGCCTTCAAACCCCTCATCACCGCCCTCACAAATAAAGACGAAGACTCGGGCGTGCGCTGGGGGGCAGCCGAAGCGCTCGGCGATCTCGGTGATCCTGCCGCCGTCCAACCCCTCATCGATGCCCTCACAGACGAACACTATTCCGTGCGTGGGGGGGCAGCCGGAGCACTCGGCATGCTAGGCGACCCTGCCGCTGTCGACCCCCTTACCACAGCACTCACAGACAAAAGCAAGGACGTGCGCAAGGCGGCAACTGAAGCGCTGGACAAACTCGGTGACACCGCCGGTGGCACCCTCAGTTAGTTCTCCTTGGACCATCGGGCTCAATGCCTTCTTTGGCGCCCTTTGAGTTCTGGACATTCGGAGCCAGGATTCCACCTTCCCACTCGTTTCGGTGAAAACTGGGGGGACGGGATTCGGACGCCCAAGGAACCGGAAGTACCTCATCTTCAACGAGGTCACCGGGATCATGATGGATGAGGCCCCCGGTGACGAGTGGTCATGTGCCGATGTCCCCAGGGTGTGTGGCCGTCTAGTGGCCCCCAGCCCCGGCGCCCCTTACGTATTCTCTGACATGTCAGGGATGATGGACTCGTGGACGTCGAAGACCGCGACTGTCGCTGGAGAGTCTGGTTCACGTCGCGCGAGAGCGCGGCAAGATCTGCCCCCGGAAACCCTGGGGATGGTGGCGACTGGCTGGGTGAGCGTGGAGTGCCTGAGGGGACTCCGTTCCTGATCGGACCGGATGGTTCATACGATGTCGCCCTGAATTCGTTCTTCCAGACAATGCAGATGACGAACTGCTCACCACACACACGGGAGGCTTACGCGCGTGACTTGGTGAACTTCTTCACGTTCATCTCGAGTGCGCGTCAAGTTCCCAACGGCAAGGAGTCGATGACCCCACGGAGTTGGCGTGACGCTACACGTGATGATCGACGTGCGTACTACCAATGGCGAAACGAGGACCCCCAGGGACCGAGAATATCGCCTGCGACCTGGAACAGGGAGGCGGCCACCGTCGCCAAGTTCTACACCTGGGCCCAAGGAGTCGGTCATATCCCGGAGGCACCGATGGACGTGGGGGAAGTAGGTTCCGGAGCAAGGATGCGGGGTCGACGCAATTGGGCTCGTTCAGCGGGAGGGGAGCGCAGACCGGACCAACATCGTCAGAGAGCACAGTGGGTTTCGGGACCGATGTTCCGAGAGTGGCGCGACGTGGGGATCCGAGGGTATCTACCCTCGGGGTTGCGAGACGAGGCATCGAGGCGCTCTCAGTCGGGGCGAGATGCGGCCTTCGTTGACTTGATGTTCCGGACCGGACTGCGCCTGACCGAACAATCCAGTCTTCTCACGTTGGACATTCCGGAGCGCGACCCGGAGAGGGCGTTCGTCCGCAAGCAACTGCCAGCGATAATCGCGAAGAACTTCGCAGGGAGAGACATCTACTACCCAAGTAGCGTCCTGTTATCTATTGATGCCTATCTTCGCGGAGAGAGACGAGAAGCAATCGAGTTGGCACGCTCTGCAGGTGGCTATGTGGTTGGGCCTGATTCCTGGGTCATGGAGGATCTCAGCCGTCCCGTTGCCGTGAATCTGAAAGGCACGAAAGTCGAGGTGTCCAAACTGCTTCCCAAGGAGCGCGCGAGACTGCTGATCGCGGGGGAGCGAGGCCTCGAGCCCGGGTCACTATGGCTTGGAATTGGCGGGCAACCCATGGCCAGCAAGAGTTGGCAGAGCGTCCTAACGCGTGCGAATGCGAGATGTGAACGGCAAGGAGTACAGACGAGGGTTCACCCACACATGCTGCGCCACTCGTATGCGGTGCTAACCCTCGAGCAGCTTCAGCGCCAGCATCTCCAGATTCTCGCGGAGCACGGCGAGGCCTACCGAAGCCACTATCGAATGGTCTACGGCGATCCCCTCGATTTTGTGAAATCAAGGCTCGGGCATCAATCCGTGGTGACAACTCACATATACCTCCACACTCTTGACGAACTTGAGAATGAGACCAAACTGCTCCTGATCGGAGACAGTTGGTCGATTCCCGAACCTGAGGATGGCTCCGAGTCGCTTGAGAGGTTCAGTTGAGCGAACCACCTATGAACACAACGGGGCGTGGACGACGGTCCCCGAGTCCGCACGGCCGGTATGAGGCCGAGGAGCGTGTCACGGTCGATTCAAGCGGAGTCGTCGAAGTCCATTTCGAGGGACTAGATGGTCGCTCGCGTGTCTATCGGATGCAGGACTGGCCGCTTCCGGAGATGGGGCGACCGCTGGCGATGGCTTTCGCTCGAAGGACGGGGTATGACGGTTCAATCCGGACCAAGGCAAGCGCTGACGGTCTGTGGCGTGCAATTCGTCGCTTCGTCCTCTACCTCGCGACATGTGATCACCCACCACGAACCCTGGCGGACATCGATGGCAGCCATGTGCGGGGGTACTGCGATAGCCGACTCTCTGCAAGTTCCGAATCGAGTGTTGGCAGGAGCATCAAGATTCTCAGAGCGGGTCTGTCTTGTCTCGAAGGGAGGGATCGCCTATCAGAGGAGGCTTGGGGCGTCCTCAATCGAAGGTGGCCACGTCCAAGAGGGTTGGGTGTCGGCGGCTACAGCGACGGCGTCCTCAACGAAATCATGAAAGCTGCGAGATCTGATGTCGCGGCAATCCGCGACCGACTCGTCGAGGGGCGGGCGACTCTTGCCCGTTTCCGGGAAGGACGATCGACGGACCTACGAGATAGCGTGATCGGCGCAAGCCTTGACCGCGCGGAGCGCACAGGAGTCGTCCATGTTCCTCCAGAAATCGGACCGGATAAGGGTCACGAACGAATCGGAATCGCACAACGCTTGTTCCTCACGAACCGCGATCTCACGCCACTCCTCATACTCCTTGTAGGGAGCTCGGGTATCAACTCCGAGACAGCAAAGGAGCTTCCAGCGGCTCACGCGATAGATGGGGACAGAATCCTCCGGATAGAGACTACGAAGAGGCGCCGGGGTCCAGACAACTGGCACGGGACAGACGTTTGGGAGATCGGTACACCCGATCAACAACTCCACACCACGGCTGGCGTCTATCTGCTCGTGCATGACATGACGAGTGCGAGTCGGAGACACTCGGGTACTCTTGCACTCTGGAGCGTTTGGACGGACATCCGAAAAGGATCCCCTGGCCACGGATTCCCCTGGGAACGCGACCTCTCGTATGTGAATCTCAGTCTTTCGAGATGGGCTCGTTCACACGATTTCCTCGAAGATGGGCTACCGCTCGAACTCTCATTCAATCGGCTGCGGACAACCGTTCTCAGGAAGCAGACCTTCGCCGCGGGGGGGCACCTCCCGACAGCCGCCAAGTCAAACTCACAACAAGTCCTCTACCAGAACTACCTCTCGGGCGACGCCACGGTTCGACAGTGGGCTGAGGACCGCATGACCGAAACCTACAGTGACATGGAGAAGGCGATACGAACGCAAAGGGAGAGAAGACTCGCAAGTCATGGTGGGAGGCTGATGGACGCCAATGGCTCCAAATACACCGAGGGAGCGTTCCTTGGTTGCATGGAAACTGACAGCGAGCCACACAACGACGAGTGGTGTTGGGAGTCCGCTCTTGCCTGCTTCTCCTGTCCCAACGCGGTTGTAAGCGAAGCCAACCTACCGGCCTTGATTCAACTTCGGGGGGAACTCCGCGAACGTTCAGAACAACTCCCCTTGGGACACTGGTTCTCGGCATTTGGGCAAGCCTGGATCGCAATCAACGAGGACATCCTGCCGCGCTTCACCCCAGCGGAAGTTGACGCAGCGAGTAGCGTCGCGACCGGTCGGGTTCCGCTGCGGCTTCTTGAGGACACATGGGACCTCTGAGTCAAAGGGTCCGCGGACTGCCTTGGCAAGCAGACAAGGTGGTGTCATCGTCGATCTTCGGGACCCGACCCATCAGGGCCGATGCATACACCCGGAGTAGATCTCAGTACTCAGATGACGTGTGGAACCTTGCACCCCTACTTGTCCAGGAGCACCTGAAGAATGCGGCGCTCAACTTCGCGAGCCTTCCAGATGCGTATCAAGGTGTCGCGAAGGAACTCTTCTTCGCACTCCTTGCGCTCGACCCCCCCCCATGGCGAAAGGCAACTGACCGCCAAGAGCGTTTGCTCACGCTTCGCCAACGTCAAGTCCTTCCTCCGGTGGCTAGATCAGAACTCCTATGGGCGACTCGATGAACTCGAACTCGCTGACATCAACAAGTACCAGATGGCGATCGCCAGCGAACGGAGAGGAAGCGATGGATACCGACATGCACGCCTTGCGGGGGTACGTCTCTTCTACCTCTATCGTGCAGATCTGCAAACCGATCGACTGAGATTCGACCCCCAACGGATCGAGGGATGGGCCGCCCCCTCTCGAAGGTCGACAGGAGAGAACAAGACGGCCCGCATCCCGGAGCAGATTCTGATTCCTTTGGTGACGTGGGCCAGTCGCTGGGTGGAGGACTTCTCCCAAGATGTGCTCAATGCTCGTGATGAGTTCCTGGAGCAAAGGTATCGTTCACCGGGGTGGTTGACTGGCCAAAGAAACACATCTGAAGGGGTCGAATGCCTGCAAAGACTCCTTGCCAGGTACAAGGACGATGCCCGACCATTGCCAGCTATAGGGAAGACCTTCGGGGACAAGTGGCTGGGATATCTCAATCGAAAACACTTGGCACGCGAGGCGGGATGCTCCCTGACGGTGGTGAACATGATTGCTACCACCCAGATCCAGCAAGCGGTTGACGAACTCGGCATCGACGACGACACATACCTTTGGCTCAAACCTCAAGGATGTATCGACGGAGAAGCTTGGTTACCCAAGATCCCCTTCTGGGAAACACCCCATTTAGTCGAATTGCTCAAGGCGGCCTGCTACGTGTTGGTGGCTTTCTACAGCGGGATGCGCGATAGCGAGATCAAGCATCTGCGCAGATCGTCTTTATCATCGTTGACCGACTCCACCGGAGAAGTGACCCGCAGGAGGATCACCAGTCTCGCGTTTAAGGGCGAATCTTCTCCTGCTGGAGTTCCGGCAAGTTGGGTGATTGGGATGCCAGCAGTCAAGGCGATTGAGATTCTTGAACGAATCCTGCCACCCGATCAGGAATTCCTCTTCGCAACGTCCAAGATTGGACTTACCACCGGGCACGTCACAAAGGTCGATGCCACCTCATACACAAATGTGGCACTGAACCGTTTTGCCGACTGGATCCGCGAGTACTGCGCTGAACGCTGTCCCGACGAGGGATTTCCCATTGGCTCAACTGGGGAATGGCGACTCACGACCAGGCAATTCAGACGGACGCTCGCATGGTTCATTGCCAGACGACCCGGCGGCTCGATCACCGGGGCAATCCAGTTCCGTCACCTGAGTATCCAAATGTTCGAAGGCTACGCAGGAACGTCGGATTCCGGCTTCCGTCCCGAAATCGAGGGCGAAGAAGCCCTCGAACGCGGGGAGTACCTACTTGGTGCTGCGGAGCAGCACGAACTCAAAGGTCTCTCCGGGCCAGCGGCCGGAGAAGCTGCAGTTCGCCTCCAGTCCTTCAAGGAGCACGCGAGATACGCAGGAGTTGTCGCGGAGAGCCCCCGCCAGTTGCTGCGCCTACTCAACACCGACGACCCCCACGTATACCCCGGCACGTTCGTCACTTGCGTTTTCGATCCGAACAGAGCGCAATGCATACGGCGAGACAGTTCATCTCCCGACTTTGGCACTTGCGACCCGATGTCGTGTAACAACGTCGCCCTGACGAAGGACAATCGGGAGCAGTGGGCGACCCTCATCGCCGAAATCGACAAACACCTTGCAGATGGCGCCGTCACCCCATACTGGACCGAGCAACTCAGCCTGCGCCGGCAACACATAGTTGGCCTTCTCGAAGGAGAAAAGGAGGATCACAGTGACCACTCGTGACCTGTCAATAGAGACTGCGCGAACCGCGCTACAGGAACTCACAGAAGAGTCGCGCAAGGCAGGACTAACGCCTACCGCATCGGCGTTAGCCAAGAGACTCGGATTAAAACGCCCCACCCTCTACGCGAAGTTCCCGGAACTCATCGTGGAACTCAACGCAGAGCGCGCATCGAACGGTGCACAGTTGAAGGGTCGGCCACGAGACGCAGTGATTGGGGACTTGCGGAATACGATCACGTTGGCCACTCGCACCCGCAAGGATATGGAGCACCAACTTGCTACCTATGCAGAGCAGATTCGACGCCTCACGATTGAAAACATCGAGCTTCGGCAAGAACTGGAAGCTTCACAGAATGTCACGTCCATAGTCGGGCGTTCACGCCGAACTTCCGGATGAACAAGGAGACCTTCTATCGCTTCCGGGCTGGGACGAGTCTCGCGGTTCTATCCACGGTTTACGTCTGCTGCCATCCGAAACCCTGACCAGACTCTCCAGGTGAGAAGTGCTAGGCCCCCGCGAACGCAAGCGCGTCGAATGAGACCTTCACGCCGTAGGGGAGCGACCTAGGTCGGTTTGCCGACTTGGCGCTAATCTATCCCCTCCCTGAGTGTCCGATCGGGCACCCGCTGGCCCTGCCAGCTTGCGTCGGCGGGAGGCCGTCGGCTCTCCGCCGACGCAACTCCGGCACCGTCCGGCGCGACGTAACCCACGGGGCCCACCCCTTGACCGTCGAGCCTCCAGAGCACCACTCCAGGCCCTGCCGGGGGGCCGAGTGGCCCCCGCCCGAGCCAGGCTACGATGCCCCCTCTCCACCCTCAAGGGGCACCCATGCGCGACGACACGCCTTAGCGCCAAGAAGATGGTCACCCGGATGGGGATTCAAGGTCTCGCAGGAGACTCCCGAGTTATATTGCTAGTTCAAGTCAAGTGCGCCTAGTCAAACTCCGGATCAGACAATTGTGCAAGGAAGTCGCGAGCGATCTGAGGAATGGTGTACTGATAGATGCGTTGAACTCCTTGCGGCCGAGGCAGATTAGTCGTGACCTTCGGGACACTCACATTTAGCGCTTCGACACGTTCCTCATGGTGCTCGCTGAGCAGCCCTTCCGCAACAAGATGACGCAGAACAACGAAAGAGCGGTGATCGCCCTGCTCGATACCCACTGCATCGGCGACAATACGATCAGCGCCGCGGATCACATCCTCGTGATTCTTCTCAACTTTGACCAATGAAGCAAGCCCGGAAATGTCGTCCGGATCAAGCCGTTCAACAAGGTCCAAGAACCGGCGCCTATCGCGAACTGAACGCTCGAGTATGTATCCATTCACTAGCGCGTTACGCAACTGATCGAGACGATCGGGATTGGGTTCCTTACACATTGCGTCCCACGTGCGAGCTGCCGCGGCTATGTACTCATCTGTATCGAGACGCTTCGCTAACTCGTCCTCCCCGAGCCTCGCTTGTAGTTTTGCCATAGTGGCCTCGATCAGTTCGAGCTTGTCCTCCAAAAATCTCTGCAAGCGAGCCAGCCGTATCCGATTCACCAAAACGGCTCCGCCGCCAGCGAAGGGTGTTGTCGCCATTACAAACTCAGCCGCGGTGAGAGCCCTATTGTCTCTTGGCGGGTCGCTGCTCCTGCTCTCAGAATTGCCCATGCTCAACCCTAGCGATTGGTGGTGGCTCGCTCCGAACGAACCGAGGGGGTGCATTGGCAACTAGTCGGGTTGGCGGCGTACGTGCTGACTCCCACTGCATTTCTCGCCCGGGACTATGCGGCCGCTGAGAACGAGGATTGCAGGCCTGCGGAGAGCGCATGAAGTGCCTCAAGCGTGCTGAGGCCATAGGTGACGAAAGTGCTCTTGAAGACATCGTCGACTGACGACGCCTTGCCCTTCCGCGAAAGCACCCACTGCGACGAACCGTTGAGTCGCCCGCCTTCCTTTCCCCAAAGATGCGCCGCCGTCGTATTCCTAACGGTTGTCATCGTCTTCATGAACTCTGTGTCGGCGCGCATCGACTTGAGCGCGTCCCTGAAGGTCGCCATGGCGGCATCCACGCCCGAACGATCGAAGTTCCTTGCGGACTTCGTGCCCCCGGCGCGCAACGTCCGCGCGAGGCCGTTCAGTACCGGACCAACC
The DNA here is from genome assembly GCA_964610155.1 of uncultured Demequinaceae bacterium. GTDB lineage: Bacteria > Actinomycetota > Actinomycetes > Actinomycetales > Demequinaceae > JAFGBM01. The sequence continues at coordinate 11,423 of CAZSUY010000001.1, read as the reverse complement.
GCCGATTCGGCCTCGCAAAGGTGCAGCGCGAGCTCTCGCTCAGTCGCGACGCGCATGGCGGGGTAGGCGATGAGAGTCCGCAGGTTGACCATCATGTCGAAATCAACTTGGAGCACGAGGAACATCGCGTCGGCATACCACCGAAGGGGCTCAGTCTCAGCGCCCTGCAGAACTCGAACGTTTTCCGCAGCAGCTTCGAGCAACGGCAACTCGTCGCGTATCTTCACGTCAAGGGATTCGATCAAGCCTTGCACTTCGAACGGTGTCATGGGGCGAGCGTAGCGGGCAACGTAAGGGGGTGTATTGGCGAGTAGATGCGGGGCTGAGGGCGCCAGATCGAAGTGGGGTCGCGTGAAACGGATCTGAGACCACGCCTAATCGATACTTCATCGTGCCGAGTTTTGCCAGATTCAGTTGTCAGATCAAGAAGCCCTCACGATTGCCTACTCTTTTGGATCCTGTCGACTCTTCTCTCCTTCCTCGTCTTTGATGAGCTTCCTGAAGCCCTCCGCCTGAGATGCCGCATACGTTATTGAATCCTCAACCAACTTCTCAATAGTCTCTTCCAACTTTTTCGTGAACGCTTCCAGGTTCTCTGGATCCCTATGCCACATGAGAACTGCCAACTCTGTGAGCCGGGCGAATCTCCCTCCCACAGCGGCCAACACAAAATCGTACTGAATGGGGTCCGCTGAACTAGGAACCTTGACCTTGTCCAAGGTCCACAGGAAATCCTGCAATTCTTGGCTTCCAGGTATCCCAGATTCGCATAGGGCGACCGAAAGACTACTGAGTTCGGCGCTTCGTCTTGCCGATTCTTCGACTTTTGGCCTTGCAGCATTCCACCTCGTTGCGCTCCAGGTATGCACCTTCTCAGTGAGTGAAAGTCGAAGATTCTCTTTTTCCTTCGCGCTTCTGTCTGCGACTATTGATTCCGCCAGTCTGTGGGATGCACGTGCTACCCGCCACGACGCAATTGCGACGACCAGAGTCACCGTTCCAAGAAATCCTGGCAATACGAGGTTTGCCCATACATCAAATGCAGATCCATTATTGGCCCCATCTACGACAATGAGAACCTGGCTTGCTGCGGCATTACTCCCCACGTATTGACACTATCGTGGCTTCTTCGAACCTCGCAGTCCTTGATCTCATTTCCTCTCGACCCATTTGCCCCTTTTGCCGATGTAGGCCGTATGCGGGGGAGATCACCGTGGACAGGGCTCACTGGGCAACAGTCTCTTGAACTAGGCGACGAGTTGATGAAGCAGAAGGGCGACTCATGGGTATGTGCCGCCCGGGTTGCATACATCTGTCCGCATCGTGCCGTTGCTTCACTCAAGTCGAATGATCTCTTCATGAGGCCTTATCGATGTGCGCATTGTCGGCGTTTAACTAGTCGGGTTTCTCGGGTCGGCCTCGACTAGGACTGCTCCAGAAGTCGAATACCAGATCTTCCAGTGTTGTGGGCACCTTGTCATACAGATAGATCTCGAAGTCCACCTCGTCATGGTCAAGTTTGAATACAACTAGACCTCCCACAGGGGCCTCCCCTTCTATTCGACGAGCGTCAGCCTCAACCGCAAGAGGACGCGTGTTCGAATGGGCGGGATCGACCGATAGGGGTCTTGCAGAGAAGCTTGGACAGACCCCACATTGGCAACTTGAGCGAACCGCCAAGTCGCTGTTGACGATCGCACCATCCCCCAACTGGGTGTTCCACTCCCCTACCCACTGTTCGATCAAGGCGAGTTCAGCAGCAGTTGGAGGGCGCCACCGATCCTCAGTCATTCACCCAGACTATCCAGCGCATGGTCCTCAACCAGAAATCCTCCGACAACTCGACGTTCTGCAACACGACGTGTTACCAGCAAGTGGGGTTGCCGACATTGGTTGCGCCGCACTATCCGCTGATTGCCCCGTGTTGTATACGAGTTGTGTTGCTGCTTCAAGTGAAGTGCGCGGCGCTCCGCGCCACGCGCGGCTTCGCCCGTTGTGCCCACGGCGCCGCGTGTCAGCGACGCAGACGACCATGCAACTGCAACTGATTGCCGCCGATCAAACCCACGTAGGACGCGAACATGGCGCGGAGTCTCGCGTCTTCATCGACCTTGCCGCTCAACCCAAAGACTCCGTCAACGGAGCGGTCAAGGGCCTTGTGGGCGGCCAGTAGCCTCGGGTCCATCGCGCGAGGATTGTAATGATCGGCCAGTGATCGATCAGGGTGGCGCGCACGGGCGTCAAGTACGCCGATGCCACCGGCGATGATCGCTTCGCGCTGTTCGGCATTCGAACCTGGCAGCGGGAAAGTGTTCCACGTGAGCGTATTCGACACACGGAGGTCAGACTTCAAGCGACCGCCCACCGCTCGTTGCCAGGTGATGAATGCGGAAGATGAGACAACGCCGAAGGCAAATCCCTCGGGATCCTCGCATGTGAATGCGCCGTCACTAACGATCGTCTCGCCCGGAACGAGACCGCACGGGATGAATTGCCGAAGTTCACTGGAGACCCTGGGAACCACAAGGTGCGGAACGTCCCTGTGTGGCCGGTGCCAGAACAAGTGCGGCGTGGCGGCAGCGTCGAGGACTTGCTGTGCACTCCTCGAGAGACGCCAAGCACGGGTCGCATCGATGCGATCGCGGAGAAGAGGAGAGTGAGCGATGTCTGAGGGATCAAGAGCGACAAGCCAAAGGCACGAGCGCTTCGTACCGTCGATCAGTTCGCGAGCACCGACGAACTCTCGCAAGTACTTCTCCGCCACCTGATCCGACTCGAAGAGCGCCCTTTCGTCGGCCTCAACGATCAAGTTGCCCCCGTCTCGCGGCACATTGCCGAACGCCAACGGAGGGAGACTTGGAGACAAGGTCTGGCGGCGCTGTTCGACGAAGACGATCTCTCCGTCCGCCAAGTACCCATTGATGCGGTTGAGCACCTCGACGCGTCGCGGCTCGCCCTTCGGCTGGTCGTAGTCATACAGCGCGGCAGGCCGACGCGGGTGCTGGTCAAACCCCACAATCACGCAATGCACGGCGGCGGCCCCGGGCGCCTCAGAACTCCACCCGAAGGTTCGGTGCGCGAACTTGACGCGCCAACCGGCCGCGAAGATTGGCCCGAACAGCGCCGGAACCGGCTCACCTTGCGTGATTGAGTTGGTCGAGACAAAGGCGAACTCCCCAGCGAAATCCGGCCGCGCGAACAATTGAATCGCCTTGGCATACCACGCCGTTACGTAGTCGAGGCGTCCGACGTCGTTCCTGTTCCACACGTATCGCAGTTCCGCCGCCTGCTCAGGCGTCCGCATCGCGTGGCCGAGGAACGGCGGATTGCCCAACACGTATAAATGCTTCGAAGGCTCGACCACGGACCACCAATCAGTCGTGATTGCGTTGCCGACATACATCGTGTCGAACTTGTTAAGCGGCAACGTTTCGGGACCTTGGCCGAGCGCGAGTTCCATCGCTTGGTTGGCTTGGTGTTCCGCGAGGTGCAACGCCGTTCGCGCGATTTGCGCGGGCCACTCTTCTATCTCGATGCCGTGGAAGTGCTCAAGCCGAACCGGAAGATCGTCAGCGTCGAACATGAGGGTGATTTCTGAACCCCGTGAACCCAACTCCTGGAGGCGCACGAGAATCTCAAGATCAAGCCTCCGCATCTCCCGGTAGGAGATCACGAGGAAGTTGCCACAACCTGCGGCGGGATCGAGGAATCGCATCTTGCCCATGTCACGACGGAGTGCGCGGAGCCGTGCAGTGTCGCTGAAGGACTCCTCATAGCGTTGGCGCAGGTCGTCAAGGAACATTGGTCGGATGACCTTGAGGATGTTGGTCTCGGTCGTGTAATGCTCACCGAGGTCATGTCGGGCAGCCGCATCCTTGACGGCCTGAAACAGAGAACCGAAAATGGCAGGCGAAATCTCGGACCAGTTGAACGCGCAACAGTCCAGCAGCGTGTCTCGCATCGACTTGCTGAACGCAGCAATGCTCAACTGCTCGGTGAAGAGGTCTCCGTTGACGTACGGGAAACGCTTTGCGAGGTCGTCAAGGTTTGCGAAGCGCTCGTCGATCGGCGTTGACATAGCCTGGTACAAGACCGCCAGTTGAGCGCCGAGGTCTGCACCGTCATCGCTTGTGCGGGTCTCGAGAAACTCAAGGAACAGGTCCCGCTCCCACACGGCGGAGTCGTCGGCGTATAGCGCAAAGAGGGTTCGCACCATGAAGACCGAAGCCTCATGATCCGTGTATCCAGACTCCTCCAATTGCTCCCACAGACTTCCCATGAGCTGGGCAGCCTTGATGGACGCCTTCTCCTGGGAAGCCGACCCGAACTTGCGCAGCCCGTAACCCGCGAAGAACGCCAACCGGTCCGACTGCGCAGGAAGCTCTTCGAGCGAGAATTCGAACGTGCCGGTGTCCGGCTCAATTAGATCGAGCAGACGAAAACGCTTGAAGTTCGACGTAAGCACGTACCTGGGCATCTCGGCATCTGAAAGCGAGTCGAGATAGTCGAGAGCCTGACGCTCGGCGGCGTCCAAGTCCCTTCCCGCAGACTTCATCTCGATCACTGCCAGACCCGGCACGAGCGCATCAATGAAACCCTGCTGCGCCGTTGACGAACGCCGAGCGCGCATTTCGTATACCGCGGCTCGACTCGATGTGACGCCGAAGACGGCCAGCAAGTCACGCACAAAAGTCTGCGCTTCGCCGCGCTCATACCCCTCGGCGTCGCGCCAATCCCGCGCGAAGCTCGAAGCGTTGGTATGAATCGCCTGAAGAGAGAGTGCCTTGGCCATGCCTCGAGGCTATCGAACCGTGGCCGTGCGAAGTCCCGCGACTTCCCGCGACTTCCCGCGAAGCCCCACAAACACGCCCACCATGCCGCTGCGCCGCACGCAGTCTCGCGCCTTTTCCCATCGCTGGGCTGGCTCGCTCCGAACGAGCGCTCAACCGACCTACGGTCGGCGAGCCAATACTCCGGGACGCCGTCAGCAAGATTGGGCGGGATCTCGGTCCGCGCCGGGCTACGAGTGGCAGCACTCCGACGGCACCCGTGTCTCCGGTGCTTCGGCTGGCAGCGCGTATAACTACCATCATGGGCACGGTGCCTACGCCCGTCTATCTCGAAGAATGAGGTATGCCATCGGAGGCCTCGGGCTTCTCGCAGCGATGGCAGTGACGCCGGTGCTGTGGTGGGTAGGACTTCTTGATGGTTTCGGTGTCGGCGAGCGTGTTGCGCTTGCGGTGGCGGGGAGTTTCATCGGGTTTGTGACCTGGTGGTTCGGTGTCGCAGCGCCAATGGAATTTGGTTAACGCATCGGAGTGCGGGGTGGCGGGTCGGCCCGAGTGAGAGCACTCACCTCGATGGGGTGCTTGCGAGGTGCGGCGTGACATCTGATACTTGTTGCAGCACGCCATAACCGCGGGTGAGGTCGTGGCCGACGCTCGTCGCATCGATGACGAGGTCCACTCGAGAGCCGCCCTCGCCCTCCCACTCGGCGGTACGGAACCGCCCGTGGACGGTCACGGGTTGGCCTTTCTTGATCGAGTTCGCCACAGTAATGGCCGCGGAGCGGAACACCTTGATGGTGAACCATTCTGTGCGACCGTCGGCCCACTCTGCCTTCTCGCGGTCATAGAACCGCGAGGTCGAGGCCATGCGAAAGCTCGTGAGCCTCGCCCCCGTCGGTCCAACGTGCTGGCTCGGCTCGGTCGCCACCCAGCCATTGATGGTCATGATCAGGTCATTCATTGCACACTCCTTTGGCACGGCCGCACCCTGCGGCCTGCGACCAGGGTGCTAGGTGGGGCAAGACAAGGCGCGACGAGCGCCGGTCTCGTCGGGCGCTATCGCGCGGCGACGACCTGGGGACATCTGCTAGGAAACACCCCGGTCCGACATCGCAAGCTCGCATGGCAGGGAATTGCCTCCCACTCGCCGATCGTCAGTATCGTGATCGCCGAGTCCAGCCCAATACTGCTAGGGAGTGAGGGGACCGAGAATGCGGAGCGCTACAGCCGCCGCATTGCGCACGTCCGATTCTGCGTCTGTAAGGGCTGCGGTGAGGGGCTTGACGGCGGCGGGGTCACCGAGTTTGCCGAGCGCTACGGCCGCCGCTTTGCGCATGGATAAGTCCGTGAGGGCGGTGATGAGGGGTTGGACGGAGGAGGGGTCACCGAGGTCACCGAGCGCTTCGGCCGCTGCATTGCGCACGTGCGGATGCTCGTCTGTGAGGGCTGCAGTGAGGGGTTGGACGGCGGCAGGGTCACTGAGTTTGCCAAGCGCGCAGGCAGCCGCACTGCGTAGGAAAAAGTCCTCGTCCGTGAGGGATGCAATGAGGGGTTGGACGGCGACAGGGTCACCGAGGTTGCCGAGCGCTCTGGCTGCTGATGTTTGCACGACCCGGTTCTGGTCTGTGAGGGCGGTTATGAGGGGATGGACGGCGGCAGGGTCACCGAGTTTGCCGAGCGCATGGGCTGCCCCCGCGCGTAGCTGGGGATCTTTGTTTGTGAGGGTTGCGATGAGGGGGTTGAAGACAGCGGGACCAAGTTTGCCGAGCGCTTCGGCTGCCGTGATCTGTACCTGAAGGATCTCATCAGAAAGGACTTTGATGAGCGGTTTGATGGCGGCAGCGTCGCCGAGGCCACCGAGCGCTTCCGCTGTCCGCTTGCGCACGATCTTGTTCTCGTCTGTGAGGGCCTTAATGAGGGGCTTGACGGCGGAGGGGTCGCCGAGGTTACCGAGTGCGACGGCCACTATTTGCCGAACATCCTCATCCCTGTCTGTGAGGGCTTTGATGAGGGGCTTGACGGCGGAGGGGTCACCGAGGTTCTCAAGCGCTCCAACTGCCGCCTTGCGTGCCACAGGTTTCGAATCAGAGAGGGTCGTGATGAGACGTTCGATAGCGGCGGGGTCTCCGATTACTCCGAGCGCTCGGGCTGCCTGCATGCGCACAAACTCGTTCTCGCCTGTGAGGCATGTAATGAGGGGTTTGACGGCGGCGGAGCCGAATTTGATGAGGGATCTCTCCGCCTCCATGCGAACTTCCGGTTCCGGGTCAGAGAGGGTTGTGATGAGGGGTTGGACGGCGGCGGGGTCGCCGAGGCTACCAAGCGCGGTGGCCGCCTGTCGGCGCACGCGCGAGTCCGTATCCGTGAGGGCCGTGACGATAAGAGGTTTGACGGCGGCGGGGTCGCCGAGGCTACCGAGCGCTTCAGCGGCTTCCCGACGCGCGTCACGGTTCTCGTCTGTGAGGGCCAGAACGAGGCCCTTGACGTCGCCTCCGGTTTTCATCTTGTAGACGTTGGGCATGTCGTACCTCCCCTAGGCGACGAGGCTCACTCCGACGGTGTGGCGACACGGCGGAGAGAAATCTCTCAATATGACAGCATAGTGAGGAGAAGACGCTGGTGGGTATTCTCCGCTTTGGATTCAGGTCTCGACGATTACCTACCTTGGAAAGGGGATGAGTTGGCCATGCGGTCGCGTCGCGTATAACCGCACCGAGGAGCGTCCGGGCTCCATAGGGCAGATGGTGGCAAACGGCAACCTGGGATGATCACGGAAGCGTGGGGGGAATTGCGTGTATTCGATTAACGTGTGTTACCAGTATTCTCGCGATCGTAGTACCGCGAGGTCGAGGCCATGCGGAAGCTCGTGAGCCTCGCCCCCGTCGGCCCGACGTGCTGGCTGGGCTCGGTCGCCACCCAGCCGTTGATGGTCATGATCAGGTCATTCATCGCGCCCTCCTTTGGCATGGTCACACACCCTGGGGACATCGGCACGCGGCTGCTCGTTGCCGGCGGGCTTGCCCGTCGTGACGTTGGTGAACTCGGCGAAGGCGCGGTGCTACCGACATAGGAGGTGAGGAGGGGGGCGCTAGGGGGTACCCGAGTCCGCCTCGTCTCTCGGGTACATGGTGAGGGATTCGGCGGAGACGGGCCTACCGAGCCTGCCAAGCGCTTCGGCCGCTCCCCTACGTACGAACTCGCTCTTGTCGGTAAGGGCTGCGGTGAGGGGAGCGATGGCGGCCGGTTTGCCAAGGAGGCCGAGTCCCACGGTCGCCATGAAGCGCACATGCTCACTCTCGTCATAAAGGGCATCGATGAGGTCATTGACGTTTCCCTTGGCTACCATCTTGGGAACGTTGGACATGAGATCCTCCTCTGGGCTACCCGGCACGCTATTGCATACAAGAGTCGAGTACATAATCATGACATCTCTATGGGCCTTCGCGGCTAGCTCTCTGGTTCACTGGGAGCTGCCTCGGATGGGTCTTGTACGGCTAGGTTGGTCAACTCATCCAGCGCCCGATATGCCTGGTGCATCATCGATGTCGGTTCCACGACATCTGGCTCGACGGCCGTCCGGACGGCGACTCGTCCAAGCGCGAGGAACCTCTCCTCGGTGTCCTGACCCTTCGGCTTCCTGAAACGAGACTTGGGCGGCACCGCCTCTGGCCACTCGATTGCGTCGAGGGCTGCCGCGATCGTTTCGGCGAGTGCCCTGGACTTGGGGATGGCTGCGCTGAGGACTTTTTTCCATGGACGCGGAAGCCCATCGGTCGCGGCGGCAAGCCATCGCTCTCGTATCGTTTCGACGGCGGCGGCCGTGAGCCGACCCCGCGTCGCGACCGAGCCCTTCCCCGTCGCCACGTCATTGGCCGCTTCCGCGAAGGCGTCGACACCGGCGGCCCGAGCCAGGTCCTCGATCAGCGTGTCGACGGAGGGGATCGCGGGCTCCGCTCCCTTGGCGAGGGCAGAGGCGAGGTCTCGCCCGGTGGCGACGAGGTCGGAACGCACCGCCTCCGCCGCGACGGATCGTTTCTTGACGACGCTCGAAAGCACGCTGCGTAGGCTGTCGATTCCGGCTCCGGTCTTGACCGATGTCAGGAGTACCGGCGCGTTGTCGATCCCCTTCTCAGCGAGAAGCCGACGAATGTCGAACATCACGGCGTCAGTGTCGGCGCGCGTCAGTCGGTCGACCTGATTGAGGATGAGGGTCGAAGGGGCCCGCACGGCTGCGATACCCGCGAGGTACTGGGAGTGCAGGGCGTTGTCTGCGTACTTCTGCGGATCGACCACCCAGGCGACGAGGTCGGCCATTGGGATGACGCGGTCGACGATCTCTTTGTGGGCCCCATCGACGGAGTCGTGATCAGGTAGATCGAGGAGGATGAGGCCCCTGAAGGAGGCCTCCTCGTCGGCATCGAGGGCGGTCTCGCAGAGGAGGCGTTTTTCGGGATCCACCCCCAGCCAATCGAGGAGGGCGTCCGGCCTTCCGCCCCAGGTCGCCGCGCTGACATGAGCCGTGGTTGGCCGCGAGACCCCGACGATGGCGAAATCCATCCTCGTGATGGCGTTGAAGAGAGACGACTTGCCCGACCCCGTCCCCCCGGCGAGGGCCACGATGGTCGAATCCACACCAAGCCGGAGCCTCTCATCGATCCTCTTGATCGCTTCCGCGACCCTCTCCCTGAGGCGCGGGGAGATGGCGTCACCCGCCCACTCGAGGGATGATCGTAGGCGCGCCACTCGCTCGAGAAGATAGGTGGTCTCGCTGGGAGGCTCGAGGTGGGTGAAGGACACGCTCACAAGAGGCTCCGGAGTTCGGCACGCCGAAGCCGAATTCCTGCGGACTCATCGGGCGCGAGGGTCGGAAGGTCACTTGGGCTGATCATGGCGAGGGCCTCGCGGTTGATCGCGTGACGACGGGTGTTCGTGAGGAACGCCCTCGCCTGATCGAAGGAATCCTGCATTCCGGATCCGATCAGCAGGGCGAGAACCTGCCTTGCCTGAGGGACGCCGAGCACGGCCGAGGCAAACGTCGTCGAGAGCCCGTCCTCTCCGATGATGTCCACCGCGTGCGCAGCTCCTGGCAGGGCGAGGGCGAGCGACTTGCACTGAGACATCCATCCGTGTGCGACTTCGCGGGTAAGGCGGGAGCGGGCCGCGACAGCCTCCTCTACGTCACGCTGGGCGATCAGCCAGGACCCCGGCCCATCGTCGGCGGAGCCTAGAGCGGCCACCATCCTCTCCGACGCCTGCGAGACGGCGAAACCGAGGGTGCTCTCGACCGAGGCCAGGAGTTCCGCCCGGATAGCGATGAGAGTGGCGTCTCGCTGCTCGCGCGCGGCTTTCCGTTTTGCCCATGAGGACGATCGAATGCGGAACAGGGGTCCACCCGCAGTCGCGGCTTTCGTCCACAAGGTCGACACTGGCCCTAGGGCGATTTCGGTGAACCAGAATTCTCCCCCCTCCTGCTCCGAGTGGGCGGCGGCCTTCCTGATGGCGCCACGGGCCGCCTTGATGCTTACGGCGCGTTCATCCATGAGTTCAGCGAGTCGTTCGAGCCACTCCTTGAGGGCCTCGAAAGCGCCCCCTAGCGTCCGCTCGATGATCGTGTGGGAACTCGTGGCCGCCACCGAGAAAAGCCAGCGTCGCAAACCATCGACCACCTCCGCAGGCAACTCCGTCAATCCCTGCGCCTGCTCGGGGATGACGAAGAAGGGGAGTGACTCTAGGCCCTCGCGCCGGAGTCGTTCGACGAGGTCTCGCCGAACATGAGCGGCGACGTCCGCGGTCACCCTGTTGAGGACGATGGCGATCGACGCCCCCCGCCCGGTTCCAGATCGTAGGGCCTCCCAGGGCACGCTGTCGCCGTATCGTGCCGCCGTGGTTACAAATACCCAGAGGTCGGCGGCGTCGAGCAATTCCTGTGCCATCTCCCTGTTTTCCCCAACGAGGGAGTCCAGGTCGGGGGAATCGACCAGGGTGAGGCCTCGGGGGATGGAGTCGTGCGGGTGAAGGATCGCGCGTCTTGTCACCGTGCTGAGCAGGTCAGTATCCGCGGGGTTGTGAAAGAGGTGAGGCTCCTTCGTCGTCGGACGGAGGACGCCGACCGGGGTCAGTTCCTCCCCCACGAGGGCGTTGACGATGGCCGACTTGCCCGCCCCCGTGGAGCCTCCTACGACGACGATCGCCGGTGCCGAGTTCTCCAGGATGCGGGGGATGAGGTGTTGGTCGAGTTGTTCCAGGATGTTCCGGACAAGGACACGCGCCTGCTCGGTCGCCTCGGAGTCGAAGGGGAGTTCGACCGATGCTACGGCCGCACGGGTATCGCGCAGGGCGTCCATGAAAGTATCAGGATGACCCCACGACCGCACGGGACGGATACTCATGCCACTAGCGTGCCGTCTTATCGGTCGGTTTTACGTCTACCACGCGGGATGTTCCCCGACCGCGGACCATTACCCTTGGAGGCGTGGGAAGTCGCCCCCGTAGCTCAGCTGGATAGAGCGCCGGACTTCTAATCCGTAGGCCGCAGGTTCGAATCCTGTCGGGGGCACCCTGTCGTGTCTCAAGTCATAGGCAACGGACCGAACCTACGGGTTCGGTCCGTTTCTGTGTTTACAGGTCGGCCCCTTG